>DATHOJ010000144.1:0-18890 GCA_035485055.1 Bryobacteraceae bacterium | reverse complement strand
GCGCAGTTGACGAACGTAGAGGTCAAGGACGGCGCATACGACATCTACCGCGAGCAGAATCGCCGCTACGTGGCAGTGACCTTCAATGTCCGAGGCCGGGATCTCGGGACGACTGTTGAAGAGGCCATCCGCCGCATCGGTGAAAAGGTGAAGATGCCGCCGGGCTACGGCATCGGTTGGTCGGGTGAATACGAGAGTGAAAAGCGTGCCGAAGCGCGCCTGGCGATCATCGTCCCTTTGACGATTCTCGTCATTTTTACCATCCTTTACACCATGTTTCGCTCTTACAAATGGGCGTTGCTGATTCTATTAAACGTCGGGATGGCAAGAGTCGGCGGCTTGTTGGCCCTTCTGGTCACGGGCACCCACTTCAGCGTTTCGTCAGGCGTCGGCATGCTGGCGCTCTTCGGCGTCTCAGTTCAAACCGGCGTCATCATGCTCGAGTATATTAACCAACTCCGGGCACGAGGCCATTCGATCGTCGACGCAGCGGTGGAAGGGGCTGTGCTGCGACTTCGTCCAATCATGATGACGATGCTGGTTGCAACTCTCGGACTTCTGCCCGCGGCGCTCTCGCACGAGATCGGATCCGATTCGCAGCGGCCTTTTGCGATCGTCATCGTCGGGGGCCTGATTTCCGATCTGGTCCTGAGCATCATTTTGCTGCCCACGTTTTATGTTTGGATGGCCAAGGATCACGACACACTCCCGAAACTGGAGTCGTCCATTGAAAGCTAGGGTGAAACTTTGAACACGCAGAATGTCTCCATGTTAGTGGCAAGTCTGTCCACTTGCCTGCTGTCCGTCGGCCTGGGGTTCGGCCAGTCGCCACCGGGAACCGTCAGGATCACGCTCGATCAAGCCATTGAAATCGCGATCCATAAGAACCACAACTTGCTGGCTGCGCGCACCAGCGTCGAACAAAATTTGGCTCAGGAGATCACCGCGAATCTGCGTCCAAACCCCACGGTGTTTGCGGATTGGGAATATCTGCCGTTGTACAATCCGGGAGTCAGCATCGGTGATTACCTGCACGACTCGACCGAAGCCGACTTGGGAATCAGCTACTTGTTTGAACGAGGCAAGAAACGTCAACACCGCCTCCAGGCCGCCAGGGACGCGACTTCGGTCACGCGCTCGCAGGTAGTCGATAACGAACGTACCCTTACGTTTCAGGTGGCCCAACTATTCATCAATGTCCTGCTTGCGGAGTCGACCTTGGATCTCGCGCGGCAGGACCTCAAGAGCTTTCAGGAAACGGTAAATGTCTCGGAAGCACAGTACAAAGTTGGCGGCATAAGCCAGAATGACTACTTGAAGATCAAGATCCAATTGCTCCAGTTCCAGCAGGACGTCGATCAGGCCGATCTCGCGAGAGCCCAGGCGCTGTCGGATCTTCGCCAGCAGGTAGGTTACGAATCCGTGCCGGCCGACTACGACGTCGCAGGCGCGTTCGACTACCAGCCTCTGACGGTGAAACTCGAGGACTTGCAGGCGAAGGCCTTGCTGAACCGGCCAGATCTGCGAGCGGCGGTGCAGGGAGTGACTGCGGCGAAGAGCCAGTACGAATTAGCAAAAGCGAACGGAAAACAAGATGTCACTGGTTCGAGCAACTACTCGCACGTCAATTCCATCAGCGCTCTGACTTTCTCCGTGAGCGTCCCACTCCCGATCTTCAACCGCAACCAGGGTGAGATCGCCCGGACGCATGTTGTCATCACCCAAGCCAGGGAGCAGCAGGCGGCGGCCCGCGGCCAGGCGTTGACCGACGTGAAGGACGCGTATGAGGCGCTGGTGCAGAGCGATCGCGTAACGCAATATTTTCGTGTCACCTATCTCGACATCGCGCAGAAAAGCCGCGATATCAGCGAGTACGCCTACCGCCGCGGCGCCACTCCGCTGCTCGACTTCCTGGACGCGGAGCGCAGTTATCGCGCGATTCAATTGGCCTATCGGCAAGCGCTCGCCGCTTATCTGACGGCACTCGAGCAGCTTCGCGAAGCGGTTGGGACGAGGAGCCTGCCGTGATAAGAGCCGACGTCAGCGCCAGGATCCGCGAGATCCGTATCATTCAGGCCGCGCTCCTGCGTAGCGCCGAAGAGGCCCTGTTTGCGGCCGAGTCAGTATCAGGCGCCGGAATCCCTATCGTAGTTGCGGTCACCGTGCCGGGCGCGCTCGATGTGATCCAGTATCTGGCTCTCCACAGTCCCGGAGTGATGGTTGATGCGGGCACGGTCCTCGATCTTGGATGGGCTCGGCGCTGCTTGGATGCCGGTGCGCGTTTCCTGACCAGCCCGGGGTTCGATCGAAAAATCGTGGAGTTCGCCGTCCATGAGAGCGTCGTGGTCTTCCCAGGCGCGTTGACGCCGACGGACGTCATGGAGTGCGCCAAGCCTGGCGCCGAATTCATAAAGATCTTTCCATGCGCGCAACTCGGCGGTCCCAGCTACATCAGGGCCCTGAAGTCTCCCTTTCCCGACGTACCTCTGATTGCCGGGAGGTGTCAACCAGCACACTGCCGCCGATTTCATTCTCGCCGGTGCGTCAGCGCTTGGCGTCGGCAGAGACCTGATTCACGAAGACGCGATCCAACGCCGAGATGTGCAGTGGATTCAGGAACTGTCGCGACGTTATCTGAGTCTGGTCCGTCAGGCGAGAAGTCAACTGAACCCGCGTTGATGAATTGTTTCGTAAGCAAGGAATGCAACCTATGCCCCCCAATCCGGTGTCGATCCTCTTCGCACTGAGTCTGGCCGCTATCGCGCCGCTCTTGCCCGCCCAACAGGGAACTCAGCAGCGGATTGAGCCGCCGCATACGGAGCAGATGAATTTCGCTCCAGGCGGCACTATTCGCATCGATGAGTCTCGTGGCGACGTGTATGTGGAGGGGTGGGACCAGCCTGAAGTGGAACTTACGGTCGTTAAGTCGATGCCTTACGAATACAAACGCAAGCACCCGGAGGAAGCTACGAAGCATCTGGATAGCGTCCGTGTGGTTACAGAGCGCAAGTCCGCCACGGAATTGACGATTTCAACAAAACACGCACGGCGCAGGAACACAGACGCCGTGATTCTTGAGTACGAGATTCATGTGCCACGCGATTCGAAGCTGATCATCCAGCACGCCAAGGGCTCGGTGTTGACGATTGGCTTGACCTCGGACATCAACGTCGAGTGCAGCCGCGGTGACATCCAGCTAATGCTGAGGGACAGCGGCTCCTACTCGATCGATGCAGCTACCAAATTCGGCATCGTCATCTCTGATTTTGAGGGGACGACTGAACTCAGGCGATATCGTCTTGGAGAGCGTTACGCCACGCCCAGCACGCACTCGTCACCCCACATTTTTCTGCGCATGGGTTTCGGAGGAATCACGATTAAGGCAGTTCCGATCGAAGCCTACTCGACATTCTCCGGAACCCGCGCGGATACGGAGTCGCTGTCCGCAGGATCGCGAAACCGATAGCCAACCCACGGCTCAGTCAGAATATAAGCGGCAGCGGGATCAGCCTCGATTTTCTTGCGCAAGAACTTCACATAGGCGCGGAGATATTCAAGTTCACCGCCATATTCGGCTCCCCAGACCCCACGCAGCAGCCGAGAATGGGTGAAGGGAACTCCAGGATGGTGCATGAGCACGGCCAGGAGCTCAAATTCCTTTGGCGATACCTCCAGTTCGCTGGCTCGCAGAAAGCGGGACTGCGGCGACTCGTCGACATGCCTCCGCAGGAAGACCGATCGCACCCGCGCCGGCAATTCGCGAAGTAGGAACGGCTTGGTCACATAATCGTCAGCTCTCGAGCACCAACGCCTTCAATTTCTCCCACTGGGCGATCCTCTCAATCGAAACTAACTCATTCATTTTAAGTCCTTTTAATGAATATTAACTGCCACCAGCACAGCAGGGAAGCAAAGTGTTTTGAGATATCCACTGTCGTCGCCCGCGAGGTGGCTGTGGAAAAAGAGTGCGGCCCGCCGCGCTGGCCGGTAGCTGTCTAGGCAGCAGTGAGCCATCAGCGCAATAAAAACGGCGTAGTATGTCAACGGATCAGCCGAAGTCACTTCATGGAAGGCTTTCATGAGCCGTGTCTGCGTCAACGATGTCGCTGAACCGCATGTGGCGCCGTTTCTGGATGGGGCCAGACCGTATCGCGCGAAGATTATGCCGGATTTTTAATATTGATTGTGTTGATGTTTCCGATCGTTTGTAACGCCCCGGACTGCTACTCACTTCTATAGGACAGTGCACATGACGCCCATCTTGTTTATGATCGCCGGCATGGTTATGGCGGCCCCTTCGGTCAAATCTGCCGAAGTCGCCTTGAGCTTCGAAGCCAATAGGGGGCAAGCGGCGACGGACGTTCGCTATCTTGCCCGTAGTAACACCTATGCGCTGTACCTGGCGTGCGGCGAGGCGCTGCTGTATGGGTGGCAAGGCTCTCCATTGCGAACTAGGCTAAAGGGTGTGGATCCATCCTGTCGCATCACGGGAGAGGCTCCACAAGCATCCACAAGCAACTATTTCGTGGGCAGCGATCCGCGGAAATGGCACACCGCCATTCCTAATTTCGCAAGGGTTCGGTATTCGGGCGCATACCGGGGAATCGATCTTATCTACTACGGCAAGGACGGGCACTTGGAATACGACTGGATCGTCTCTCCTGGTGCCGATCCTGGCTTGATCCGCATGACCTTTGAGCCCGCGGATCGGCTGCGAATCGACAGGCACGGTGATCTTGTCATCCAGGTGGGAAAAAACATATACCGGCATAAGAAACCCGTGGTTTACCAGGAGGTCGCAGGCAAGCGCGTACCTGTGGCCGCCGCCTGGATCTTGCGCGAGAAAGAAGGCAGCTTCCGCCTTGGCGGTTATGACCGTAGCAAGGAACTCGTGATCGATCCGCCATTGATTTACTCAACCTATGAAGGAGGGAGCGGCCTTGACTACGCTTACGCAGTAGCGGTTGATTCCATCGGAAACACCTATGTCGTCGGAGGCGCCGGGTCGACCAACTTTCCCGCTTCGGGTGGCTTACAAAGTGCTCTGAAAGGCGCGGAAGACGTTTTTGTCACGAAGATCAATCCCAGCGGTACGGCCAAGCTCTATTCGACCTACCTCGGCGGAGGCGGTCCGGATGAAGGCCATGGCATCGCGGTAGACGTCCAGGGAAACGCCTACATCACGGGAAACACCGGCTCCATCGATTTCCCTCTGAAGAATCCAATTCAGTCGACGCAGGGGGGCTCCGGTGACGCGTTTCTGGCCAAGTTGAACGCGACGGGTTCCGCGCTGATTTATTCCACCTACCTCGGCGGCAGCGCTTTGGAGACCGCTTCGGCTGTGGCGGTCGATTCTGCCGGAAGCGCCTACGTTACGGGCACAACCTTCTCCACGGATTTTCCTACCAAGAATCCATACCAGGCCGTCAAAGGCGCCCAGCAGGACGCTTTCGTCGCGAAAATCAACCCGGCGGGCACCGCATGGGTTTACTCCACCTATTTGGGCGGAAACAACGTGGACGAGGGGAACGCGATCGCGGTGGATTCTGCTGGAAACGCCTACGTGGCGGGCTACACCGCGTCCTCCAATTTCCCCGTTCAATCGCCTTTCCAAGCTTTGAACACGGCCAATACTGTGGATGCATTCGTGACGAAACTCAACCCTGCGGGTTCCGCCTTGGTCTACTCGACTTACTTAGGCGGCTCGGCCACGGATTATGCGACGGCGATAGCCGTGGACTCGTCCGGCAGCGCCTATGTCACAGGCATCGTGACATCCGACGATTTTCCGTTGGCGAATCCGATTTACAACAAACTCGGAAGCCATGCTGTCGACGACGCGTTCGTAACCAAGTTCAATCCTTCCGGCTCGAGCTTGATCTACTCGACCTATCTCGGCGGCACCAGCACGGACGACGCGTATGCGATCGCCGTCGACCAATCGGGCAACGCGTACGTTACCGGGCGCACCAACTCGAGCGACTTTCCTTTGACCAACGCGATTCAGTCGACGCGCTTCGCCTTCGACATGTTCATCACGGAGATCGACGCCACCGGGTCGACGAAGCTGTTTTCGACCTTTCTCGGCGGAACCGGCAGCGAGTCCGGCCGCGGCATTGCGGTGGACAAGCTTGGGAACATACATATTGCCGGCGAAGGAACGTCCACGGATTTTCCGGTCGTGAACGCGCTGCAAGGGAGCAGCGGCGGCGGAGCCTCTCCTCAGGATGCCCTGGTACTGTCGTTGGGCACGGCGCCGCCGGTAACCGGTCTGACGATCACCACAGTCAGCGATAACCTTGTCGATGGCGCTCCGGTTGTGCCCGGCGGCTGGTTCTATGTCAAAGGCTCAAACCTCGCGGATACGACGCGGATCTGGGGCGCTGCGGATTTCACGGATCCGGCGACTCTGCCGACGAACTTGAACGGAGTTGAGGTCTGGGTGAACGGCGCGCCGGTACCGGTGTATTTCATCAGCCCCACCCAGGTGAATGCGCAAGCGCCTTCGAATGTCAGCGGCTCCATGACCGTTCAGGTGTTCCGCCTTGGTCTGGGCAGCAACGTTTTGACCGCGCCTGTCGCCCAAATCCAGCCGAGCATCTATTTTTACCAGGTAAATTCGAAGGACTATGCGGCGGCTCTGCTTCTGAATTACTCACTGGTCGGCGATCCCGCTGTGGCGCCTGGAACCTACAAGGCCAAGCCGGGCTACATCATCTTGCTGTACGCGGCGGGCCTGGGACCCTCCAGCTCGGGAACTACCTTTACATCTCCGATTCCAATCACTGGCGTTAGCGTAACGATCGGAACCGCGAGCGCTCAAATCCTCGCCGCGGATCTAGTTGCACCCGGCCTGTACCAAATCAATTTCATCGTGCCACAGCTCGCCCCTGGTGAGTATACGATCACGGTGTCAAAATCCGGCCAAACATCGCCCGCAAACGTGTTCTTCGAGGTCGGACAGTGACGATTAATCGCGTGAAAGGACGGGATCGTGAGAGAGCGCGGCCGGTTAGATCCCGGAAGTCGGGGTCTGCCCTCCAATCGGGCAGACCCTAGACTCACGGCTAGGTCCTATTATGCGGCGACATCGTGACGACGAATAACAGGCGGCAAGGCACGTGATCCCCACCGATAGCCGATCAGTTTACTGTCGGGCGAAAAGAAGGGGTGGGCTGTTGCTCTGATCGAGGACGGAGGACTTCGGTTGATCTAAGCGCCGGGTGAGCAGATATTGCTTTACGCTGGCATTGCTGGCGACGAATGCGATGCGCGTGCCGTCGGGCGAAATGGCGGCTCGGCCGACGGGCGAGAGGTCAGTGCCCAAATAGACCTCGAAGCGGATCAGCTGCTTTTCCGTAAGGCGAGTCGCGCGGACCCACGCTGCGCCCGGCGGCGCCCGCGAGGATGGCTGCCAGGAATTGCAAACGCCTCTTCGAGTCTTACTATCTCGATGGACAGGAGTGTCCACGGGCTGCAATAGTGGGCAGATGGATAAAAACGTTGCTCTGGTTCTCGGTGGTGGTGGGTCCGCCGGACATGCATGGACCATCGGTGTCATCGCAGGACTGGCCGAAGCCGGCATCGATATGACTGAGGCCGCCGATCTGGTCATCGGCACGTCGTCCGGGGCCAACGCGGCAGCGCAGGTGCGCAGCGGCATACAGCCAGCCGAACTCTTGGCTTCGATTCTGTCTCAGTCGGTTCCACCCGCCGGACAGCACCGGCCGGCTCCACAGGGCCAGCCGATGCCCACGGTGTTCGACCGGATGAGGGCCATCGGCGCTGCCGCCACCTCGGCAGCCGATCTGCGACGTGCGATGGGCGCGTTCGCCTTGGAGAGCGACGCCACCCTCGGACCGGCGGCGGCGGAACGTTGGCGCGCGACGGTCGCCGGCAGGTTGCCTCGTCCTGAATGGCCGGACAAACCGATGGTCGTGGCGGCACTCAACGCGCATACCGGCGAACTCGTTGCGTTCGACCGCGATTCCGGCGTTGACCTGGTCGACGCAGTGACCGCTGGCACCGCGCTGCCTGGCGTGGTTCCCACACACAACATCAACGGCAAGCACTATATCAACGGTGGCGTGCGCTCCGGGGAAAACGCCGACCTCGCCAGCGGCTATGCGAACGTCGTGGTGATCTCGCCCTTTGGCGGACGGACCGGGCCGCTACCGGCAGGCCAGTTCGAGGGTATTCGGAGATTCCCGGGCGCGGACCTGGAAAGCGAGGTCGACGCTCTGCGCAAGCAGGGCAGCCGCGTCGAGGTGATCACACCGGACGCCGATTCCCGAGCCGCGATGGGCACGAACCAGATGGACTTGGCGACCCGCATCCCCGCCGCCCGTGCCGGTTTCGCCCAAGGCAAGCGGGAAGCGACTCGCGTGACGTTCCTCTGACGATTACACGCCGATGCCCAGCGTTACACGTTCTGCCGTCCGTCGCCTCTCTGTTGTTAGACGACGAAGTATGAAATCGTCTAATACCGCACGGCGAACGCATTATCGACTGCTCCCCAGAACCGCCAATTGCGGAGACGCCCGCGGGTCAATCTGAGCTCTGTATGAGTGGACGACGACTCGCTCGGGGAGTATGAGTGCGCTTTTTCCAGGCCCAGCGTCAGCCGTAGGTGAGGTCGGTGCTCTGTCCGACCTCGATAATATATCCGTCTGGATCGCGGATGTAGCAGCGCGTCTCGCCGTATTTAGGGATCGGCTCCGTGATGAAGTTCGCTCCACGGCTTTTCCATAATTCATAGCACGCTTGAATATCCGCAACCCGGAAATTCATAAAGCTGTTGATGTGATTCGGGTCGGGGACGCTGAGCGTTACCGTCGGTTTATCCGGGGTCGGCCCGCCTCCAACATTCAGAATCATCCAGATATTCGCAAGCTGAAGGTATGCAGGCGCGTTGCCGTCACCTAAGCTCAGAACGCGAGCGCCGAAGACCTTTTCGTAGTAGCGAGCCGATCGCTCGATGTCGGCGACGGTGAGAAAATGTGCGATGCTGATTCCCTCTCGCGGGGGCATCTCATAACTCTTCTGCTCGATTTGTACGCCGCCCATTTGAAGTCTCCAATCCCAATATCATATATCTGGCACGCCAGCCCAGGGGCACCCCAGGATCGATGATGCGCAATTCATAGACAGTCCCCAGGGAACGGCCCACTCTCACCTTGTCCAGTTCGCCGACGATCCAAACAGTTTTGGTAACACAGGGCGCGCTGGTGGCACATCGATTGTCGTCCTTATCGAAGCAATAGCTTAGCGAGCGATCTGCAGGCTTTCTTTCGCTTTGCAGAAATCTGCAAGACGTCAGAACTCCCCGGCGCGGCGAGGACGGCTAATACGGACCGGCAGATTCTGTCGTTGAAAAGGAGCGCCACTCAGAAGACTTTCGAATCGGCATCCGTCCGATAGCGTCACGGAACTCCTGCGTTGTCTCGCATTCGACAAGCAGCAAAATAGTGTGTTTGGTCACGTCGGCCTGTCGCATCTGTTCGTAAGCTGCGTAAATCGGAGCTGTATCAGTCAGACCGGGAGTGACTGGAGCGAATAGCTTTCTGTAGCTCCGGAGAGCGTTCATCGCATCCTGTATAAGGTTGGGTTCGATTCTGGCGATCAGCGAGGTCTCGCCCCGCTGCTGCTGTGAGGCGAGCGCATCGAGGATCGCGTTGATGGGGTTCTTGGGTTTCAATGTATTTTTCCTTTTCTGTATGACCAGCGGTCGGTTTCCAATTTGCAATTTCAGGATCATGTCGTGATGCGTTTCTCATGCGAAGGCGGAGCACGCCTCGCGCTTCCCATTCACAATTCAAATCTTGGAGATTGCTTCAGGCTCGGAAGGAATTACACCTTGGCGGTAACCGAAACCGTGAGACGACTCAAAACTACTGCGCCTCACTTTTTGAGAATATCCGTTGGGCGACTCACATGTCAAGAAGAACTATTCGAGCCCGTGGGACCATGTACGAGGGTACGTGCCGCAACCGATCCTAGTGCAGCACGGACAATGAATCGCAGCGAGATGCTTGGCCGACGCCACTCGGAGGAAGACCGCAACTGGCGGCCAGGCACAAGCCAAGCGTGGCACATAGCTCGCCTGAAACATCGATCCGGCAGCCTTGGCGACGGTTTGATTTGAACCCTGGGCAAAGGCCGCCAAATAGTACAAATTATCGGCATCTCACGAGGGCCCGGCAAATTCTGGTAGTGTCCTAAGACATTCCTAGGACACTACCCAACTTTTCCGGGTTGGCGGCTACGCGACCAACCGAAACTTTTTTCCGAACCAAAACGTCGCATACAACTTAACAACATTTGGACTTAAGACTCAAATCACCCTCGCGATTGCGAACTTTCTCTCGCCTAACAGTTCTCTTCGTCTTCGAAGCGGGCATTTTGGGCGCATGACCGTGCGCGGCCACTGCCCCGCCAAAATGATAAGAGAACGCGGGCCGACTCGGCTGCGCCTCAAAGACTCGGATCCGTTGCGCCAGCCAATCCTCGATCGTCCTGAAGTATGCCGGCACGGTTTGCCGACGATCCGGGAGTCGGATGGGTTGCTCTATCGTCCACCCCGTCATTGCAGAATTCTTGCGGCCATGCCTCCGCCGAACCTAACCGACCCGTTATTCCGGCGTTGGAGATTAAGTACAGCACGTCAGGGGAGTCGGCGGCACTGCATTTGGTGCTATGGATGAAGTCGCGACAAGACAAACGTCACCAAGCACACGCCAAGGTAGGCCATCATGAAATACCTCCCGTAAAATGCGGACTGTGGCTTCACCCCGGAGGTTCTCATCCCGATAGCCCCCACCACGTAGGAGCATGGGATAATCAGCAGAAAATATTCCGAGAGCTGCGCGGCTTCGATGCTGACCAGAATGAAGATCGCTCCGGTCAGAAGATTCGAAATTCCGAAAGCGCCTAACAGGGTGAGCTGATCCTGACACGCTACGGACAAGTCCAACTTCGCGAAGGTTCTTACGGCCCAGTGCACAAAAAAGGTGTGAAGGACGCCTCGCAATAAATCAACGAGGCCGAGTACGAAAAGAACCGTCGATGGCAGGAGGTTTTGACCGTCGGAGTTGAAAGGCGCCATTAGTTTAGAAAACATCCTCGCCGCCTCGTTGTGCACGTCCTCATTTCAGAGGAAGCATAACACCAAGCGCCGGGTTCCTGGCATGTGGTCGGTGAGCGGTTGGCAATCCTCCGTAATTGCTGTCTGCAGATCGGATCGCGGGGATTTTGTGAAGCGTTATCTCCCATTAGCGCCTTAGAAGGCGCCGTTCGAGGAAGTATCGTCCGCGCTCTGGTCGTCGGCCACGCGGAGAGAGAGTCTTCCCAACTAGGGAACGGACAGACGGCTTCCGTCAGTAATTGTATTGGCCTTCTGAAACAAGCCTGGTGCGCACCATTAACGGCATGATTCGGGACACGGTTTCAGGTGCCGGGACGGCGGCTACCGCACGAGCATCGAGGCTTCGCTTCACAGAAGCCGGAAGTTCACTTCCACTTGCACATTGACGCTAACCGGCACCCCGTTCTTCATGCCAGGCCGAAACCTCCACTGCCTAACAGCTTCGATGGCTTTCTGGTCGAGCCTCATCCCTAGACCGCGGATTATCCGGGTGTCCGCCACCTGGCCCACCGCGTCGACTTCGATGCTAAGAAGGACGGTGCCCTGCCACTTCGCCTTGCGCGCTTCTTCCGAGTATTCGGGTTCTTGCTTGCGAATCAGCCTTGGCGGCGTAAGCCCGGATTCGACGCTCTGATCAGCGCTAGCGATAACAGCGCGAGCCGGCGGCCTCGGGGTATAACTAGCGCGGTACCCCAGTTTGGCCATTCTGTCTTCGCTACCTGAGATGGTAACGCGCCTTAATGTGCCGTCGAAACTACTGTTCGTAGTGTAATACCCCAGGATGTAATAGCTCCGCGCTCCTTCGGAACCGGCGGCAACTTTCTGGAACTCGAAAAGGCTGATGGTCTGCGGCACACCGTCCTCGGTTATCGTAAAATCGCCAGGCCGCAGTCCCTCGACGTCCCTGCCTTCCTTATCGGAAACGGTGACATCCTCAATCACCAGGAAGTTGTTGACCGAAAACCGCACGGACGAAACGACGGCTTGGGGAGCAGCGATGACCCTGAGCGGCGACATCGTGATGACGAACAACAGGGCGGCAGCACAGGCGACCCCACCGAAAACCTTCCCGCGCGGCCGCGCCTCTGCCGGGTATCGAGCACCGCGCCTACCCGCGCCGCCAGATCGGCGCGGCTAGCCATCGCCACCATCGGCGATTCTGGAGCCATCGACAGTCGCTGTGCGAGACCCACCAGTTGATCCGCATACGCCGGAGCCTCCGATCGCCCGAGTACGGCATCGTCGCAGGAGCGTTCGGCTTCGAGCGCGAGCCGGCGCCATGCGATCCAGACCAAAGGATGGAACCAGTACACGGCACAAACTGCCCGCGCGACACAGTGGCTGACCCAGTCGCCGCGCCGCACGTGTTCGAGCTCATGTACGATCGCGCGATTGACATCCTCGTCGCCCCAGGTCTCCGCGTCCTGAGACAGCACGATGACTGGATGCAGGATGCCGCAGGTCATCGGCCCGGGAGCGGCTCCGTGCAGGAGTACTTCGACGCGCCTGCGAACACCGGCTGCACGCGCCAAGCTTTCGACGACCGACGGCCCATGCGGCCACGGTACAGCAGATCGGCGCAAAGAATGGACTTTCCACAAACCTGCGGCCACCGGCACGAGAAAAAGCGCCGTACCGGCGATCCATCCGAGCAGCAAAAGAGAAGAAACGGAAAGCCCTGACGCTATTGGAACTACCGGCGCTGCGCCGGCGTTTGCGTTCACTGGCAGAATCGACGCGGCACGCGTGGCAGGCGCGATCTTCTCCCCGACCGCGCCAGATACTGCGATCCGGACGGACGGGGCGACCGTCGATACGATTGGCAAGACCAGCAGTACGCTGAACGCGGCGGAGAGCAGGACATGGCGCAATGCCGCGCGGCTCCTGCGTGCCAGCCATGCTCCCATGAGACAGAAGGCCATCGCAATGGTGGCCTTGGCGACGATCGACGCGGCCATAGAACCGCCCGCCGCAAGCATTGCTTCGCCGAACACATTGCTGGCCACAGTAATCATGACTTCTTCTTCCTTTCGTTGCGAACACGTTCGATTTCAAGTTTCAATGCTTCGAGTTCTTCGTCCGTCCAGGATGCTTCGCCAACCAAAGCCATCATCATTTGCCCAAGCGACCCGCCGAAGAACGTCTGCAAGTACTGTTTCAGGGCGGTGCGTTTGGCGACAACCGGCGAGATGGTGGCGGAATAGATATAGCGGAGTCCCTCCTGTTGATGTTTCAGGCAGCCTTTCTTTTCGAGCCGGCCGAGCATGACGCGAACGGACGAATCGCTCGGCGGACTCGTCAGGCGCGAGCGGATTTCTTCCGCCGATGCGCGGTTACCCAGCGCAAAAACCGCGTTCATGATTTCCCGTTCCCGGCGTGTCAGGGGTTCATTGGTTACTTTGGGCATTGTTTCAGGCCAGAGGAACTGCAAGCGACATCTGTCACAGCTTATCGCGACAACTGTCGCATGTCAAGCCGGATGAGCCGGCAGCCGCTTTCGCGGATCGCGACGAATGGGCATAGGTGATCGGAGCGCTCGGCAGTTATTCGTTCTTGAAGCGAGAAAGAGTAGAGGGGGTAGTCAGCGCGTATTCCGTTCATCAAGTCGTGCAGCGGCTAGTGCGGGATCGACACATCGCGAATGGCGAACCTTCGATCATCTCCATCACCAGATAGTCGGGGCCGATATCGAGCGTACAGATATTGGGATGGTTCAGCGCCGCAACAGCGCGGGCTTCGCGCTCGAAGCGATCCGAGAATCGTTCGAACGATACTTTGATGGTAACGTCGCGGTGGAGGCGCGAATCATAGGGTCGATACACCTCTCCCATGCCTCCCACGCCGAGAGGAGCGAGGTTCTGATAGGGGCCGAGTTCGTCGCCGATAGACAGCGGCATTTACGAGATGCAGCCCAGTTTACTTGATCCGAAGGTGCCGGAAGCGTGTAATCGGAAGCTATCCTCACTGACGAGTAACGCCCAAACCTATCAACTGCCCGATGTCAAGCATTATCGGCCAAAGCCGACGCTAGCTCGGGCCCCTCACCGCGTCTGTCCTTCCCATTTCGCCGGAATCGAACACAGGCTGCACGTGAGTTGGCACCATCCCTACCCTGCTTCTTAGTGCCAGCGTCGCACCGACTTGTCTACCAGAAATCGCAGTAGTTCTAAACTGGAGCTCTTAGGCATAACCCTCTCTTCGGTCACGGCTCGGTAAAGGCTGGGGGTAGAGAGGTGCTTGGTGGCAACTCTCACCTCAGGCTAAGCTTTTTTTCGAGGGATTGGAAGCGGGGATCCTGTCGGATGGGGTCGAAGAGCGTGTCGATGGCCAGGTACAGGATGAGCGATTCCCTCGCATCAGCGGATTTTTCGAGGTACTGCATGGCGTGATCTGTGTCGTGAAGCGAACTGTAGCCTTGCGCCATTCCGTACGGGGACACGAATTCCTTCTCCCCATCTCGCGCCATTTTTTCGAGCTGGAGGCGCGCTGCTTCGGGCTGTCCGCAGACGACCTTCATAACCGGGCTGCCGGTTTTGTCGCCTTGGTTGGGATACCATTGGGCAGCGGTCTCGGCGGACGAACGGGCGGCGACGCAATCGTGTTCGAGGATCGCGATCCAGCCCACATCGCGGATGGCGACCAGAGACTTCGGGTAGAGCTTGAAGATGTCCGCGACCTCCCGGCGGGCAGCGGGGAAATTGCGTTCCAAAATCAGATCCGTTATCAGGTTCTGGCGGGAGTTGGGGGATTGCGGGTCCAGTTCTTCGGCGGTTCGGAGATGGCTGCGCGCTTCGTCGAAACGCTGGCGCGTTATGAGTGCCCATCCGTACCAGGAATGGGCCTGGTTGTGCGAGCCCTCGCCGTGCAACGCGAGCGCGAATTCTTTTTCCGCTTCCGGCCAGTTCCAGTCGCGCACATAGGTGATGAGCGCCAAGTAGGCGTGCGCGTCACTCAATTGCGGATCTATGGCGAGGGCACGCTCGGCGGCGGGGCGCCCCAGTGCGACTGCTTCCTCCCCGGGGATTTCGTTGATGGCGCTCAGGGTGTTGGCAGCGCGGGCGATGGCAAAATGGGCGCGCGCATATTGAGGGTCGATGCGCACGGCTTCCTGTGACAAGCGGATGCTTTCGCGCAGAGAATCCGCGGTGTGCAACTGAAGTTGATAGATGGCGCGCATATAGAGGTCATGCGCTGCGGGGTCGGGCGAGTGTACCGGCTTCGCCTCCACCATTCGATTGGGCAGAAGCGCGTGTGCGGTGGACGTGGCGATCTCGGTTTCAACGCGCGACAGGTCGGCGAGGGGCACATCGTAGGTATGGGACCAAAGATGATAACCGTCCGCGGTGCGAATGAGCTGGACGACGATGCGAAATTGGCTCTCGCGATTGGAGATGCTTCCTTCGAGGATTGCTCCGGCATTGAGGGCACGCCCGATCTCGCGGATGTCCTGGTTTTTTCCTTTGAATTGAAACGCGGAGGTGCGGGCGACGACGCGCAGATCGCGGGATTCGGCGAGCACTTCGGTCAATTCGTCGGTGAGGCTGTCGCCGAGATATTCCTTGGAGGGCTCGCCGGTGAGATTGAGGAAAGGAAGAACCACGACGGCGGAATCCGAAGGTCGCCCACTCCTGGCGCGGATGGCCCAGATCGCCAGGCCTGCTACAACGAGGAGCAATAGCAGAAACGCCCCCTTTCGGGTGGCGTCGTTTTTGACCGGCGGCGGAAGCTGGACGGGAGGCACTTCGCTGGAGACGGGCGTGAAGACCGGCACATAGCTGCGCAGCGGCAACTCGATGCGGATCGCGGAGGGTGGCGCCGCCACGTAGTACTCTTTCAGTTTTTGCCGAAG
This sequence comes from Bryobacteraceae bacterium, assembly GCA_035485055.1. GTDB lineage: Bacteria > Acidobacteriota > Terriglobia > Bryobacterales > Bryobacteraceae > Palsa-187. The sequence goes on along the minus strand of DATHOJ010000144.1, from coordinate 2,898 downwards.
GCGGCCCATTTCCGTGCGGACGATGGAGTCGATGCGAGGGTCGAAGGAAGAGGGCTTCTCGAATACGTCAAGTCCGATGGCGTATTCATTGACTTGGTCGCTGTGGCCACCTATGGCCCGGGTGCACAGGTAGCGGAGGAGTTGGGCGCGGCGAGGCGAGGAGGCGAGAATCGGCGAGGCGATGACGCTTTCGACATGCTCACGGATCGCCCGTTCGTTAATCGATTCCGACGAAGAGGCGTCCTTCGCAGATCCGCCAGTGACTGCCATAAGCTCAGGGCCACCATTCTATCAGCAGGAAAACAAAAGGATGTGACGTTACGTGCCGCATGAGACTTGTGTGTACGGGGGGCCCAGCGCACACTTTCCGGCAAGGAGATTCTTTTACATGCGCTTTCTCACTTGCTCTTTCATCGGCATGGCTTTGCTATCCGTCCATGGAAAGGCGACCACCATTTCCTACGTGTCGGTCTACGCAGACGCCGCGGCCGGAGGCATCACGAACGGTTACGATTCCGTGGCCGGCCTAGCCACTCACGGAGGAGGAGCCAACCAGACCTGGACGTTTACGTCGACACCTTCGACGAATATCCTGGGGCTTGCGTCCGCCAATGTTTCGACGGTGTTTACCAGCTTCGACCCACAAAATGGGTCGACGGCCAATGACGCTTCGTCCGCCTCGGCGAATCTTGCGACCGGCATTCTGGGGGCTTCGGCCGGAGGATTCTGCAGCGGGACAGGGTTTCCGGCGAATGCGTGCGGCCTGGCAGAAAGTCTAGCGGAGATGCAGGACATGCTGAACTTCACGAATACGACCGGGCAAACCCAGAACATTACCATCACCTGGGCATTCGACGGTTCGGCTGGCTCCTCTCTCGACGGCCTGGATTTTCTATTCTGCTTTGGCGCGACCACGTCTTGCCTGGGCAATGCGAGCGGTGCCGGTCCCCATAGTCCGGTTAACGCGGGTCAGATTTTCACATTCACCGAGAATTGTATTGACGGCAATTGCGGGGACCCGAATCCAACGACGACGTTGCCGACTTCGGGCTGGGTGAGCACATCAGTCACGGGCGCCAACACGACCACGGAGACATTTACGGGGATTTTCGCAGTTCCCGCCGGGATGAGCACCGACAGCCTGAATGCGTGGCTGGAGGTTTCCTGCGGCGATGGAGATTCGTGCGACTTCAGCCACACCGCGACGCTGAACATTTCCTCGATTAACGGCGTGTCCTATACTTCGTCGTCGGGGGTGTTGCTCACCCAGTCCGGGGTCGCGCCGGAGCCTTCGTCGTGGGCGATGATGCTGATCGGCGGATTGGGAATTGCGGCTGGGATCGTGCGGCGGCGCCTCTAGAGAAAGTTAAGGATGAGTTTAGGGAGAATTCCACAAGCCCCTCGCCACGGCCGACGGCGCTGATTGAAACCTTCCTCGGGCTACTCGATCAATTGCCGGCGTGCGTATTATTCGCGTGGATTACCGCACGCCCATCACAAAGCGAAGCGGGGGGCACCTCGGCCGCGGCCACACTATGATGATGGTGGACGATTCTCCAGGGCGCGTCCCGTATACGGAGGTCAACGAGGCTTGCGGCCGGCTAGAGGATATCGACGAGCGGAAGTGGTCCGATGCCGCCTATTGTGGATGATGCTCTCCTCGACAGTTAGCGAAACATCTTCGAATGTAAAAGCCTTTTCGGGAAGAATTCGCAGGCGAGATCTCAGTGCCTGAAAGCCGCATCAGCACTGACAGTTACAGTTTTGCGGCAACCGGGCGCACCCCGGACGGCTCTCTGCCCTGATAAGTCGTGATAACGTGCCGTGGATCCGATTTTTCACTCTCGTCCGCAGCCTCACCAGAAAAATGCGTTGCCGAAGCAGTTCGCGCTGATCGCGTACCTCGCTCGGTGGAATCCATATTTCCGGCAGAGTCCCATTTCGAAGCAGAATCGCCAGCGTTCTGTCGAAGAAATCGAGGTCCGCTTGGCCACGCTCGAACAGGCGGCGCTTCAAGGAAATCAGAAGTGAGCACGATGATCGGCGTTAGCGATTGATGCCATGAGGACGGTTACCAGACGGATCGACAAGCTTGAGAATCGCTACGAGATCGCCGGCGGGGAAGCTTTTTTATTTCTGGCCACGGCCGCCGGCAAGATGCTGGCCCTGGATGCCGATACGTGTGTAGGTATCCGCGGTGAACGCGGTTCCTCCCCGTAATCGTGCCTGTCTGTCGGGTTTTGTCGGGTCAAATATCGGATTTTTGTCGGGAAATTTGCCCGACCCGACATCGTTTTGCTGAGTGGGCTCAAAGGCTTCGGTGCTGAATGTCGGGTATGTCGGGTTTTCCAGTTATCAGAGAGGGCTGGAGGAATCGCGATCGGGTATTTTTGTGGTTTGCCACAACCGTACACGGGCAACCCGGAGCCGTCTATTTGGGCTCTTCATCAGAAACGGGGGGCAGGCCATGAATTCTGATTGATAAAACATTCTTGGAGGAATTGTTTTGATCAGATCAGAGCTCGTTTTAGGACTGCCCGATTACGAGAGTACCGATATCCAGGTCCGCGGTGGGCGATCCACATCTCCGCCCGATACACCGGGCCAATATCGTGTCCGCACTGCGGCCACAGCCGGCTGCGCAACAAGGGCCGCTAGGGGCGGCTCGTGCGGCATGAGAACTGGGGCCTCCGGCACTGCATCGTTGAGCTGGAGGCCTCGAAATTTCAATGTCACGGCTGCGGACGCTACTTCCGAGAGCGGTTTCCGGGGATTCAGCCGTGCCAGCGTTCGAGCGAGGCCTTCCAGGCGATGATCTTCCGCCAGCACCTGGACGGCATCCACCGCAGCCGCCTGGGCCGCCGCGAACGCATCGGCGCGGCCACCGTGGAACGCTAC
>DATHOJ010000143.1:0-7906 GCA_035485055.1 Bryobacteraceae bacterium | reverse complement strand
GACCGCATGTGCCTGACTCCCAAAACCATCGATGTCTCGATCCCCATCGACATAATAAAGTGAGTCTCCGATCCGCGTTCATCCGCGTTCATCAGCGGCCATTATTATTTTTGGTTTTTGGAGCTCTCTTTCTCAACGCCTGTACGAACGCACCGGAACCAAGAGTCGACCCCCAACTAGCCTCAGAAATCGCCAAAATAAAAGCGATCGATAATCACGCCCATCCCGTGCGCCCAGGCTCCCCACCTGACACCGATTTCGACGCACTCCCCGTCGAGCACCTGGAGCCCTACCCCGAGCCGATCCGTACCAGGCTCGATTCCCCGATCGTCGCCGAGGCCCGTCAAAAGATGTCGAGCGTCGATAAATCGAATCCCGCTGCGGTGCTCGATGCGCTCGGCATCGACGTGATGATCGCCAATCGCGTAGCCATGTCGCCTCCCGTCAGCGCGCCGCGCTTCCGTTTCGCCGGCTACGTTGACGCTTTCATGTACCCTCTCGACAATACGCCAATGATGAAGGACCCCGACAAGAAGGAGTTTTTTCCGTTGGAGGAAAAGCTCCTAAAGCGCTACTATTCCGAATCGGGCGTCGCCGGTAAACCCGCCACTCTGGACGATTATCTGGGGAAAGTCGTGCGCCCTACATTGGAGCGTCACAAGCAGGCCGGGGCCCTGGCAGAGAAATTCGAAATGGCGTATCTGCGGGGTTTCGATATCGGCAACCCATCGAAGTCCGACGCGGAAAAAGCCTACAACGGCCGAGGCGATTACAAGGCTCTGCAAGACTACATCTTCAGGTTCCTGGCCGCCGAGTGCGGACGCCTGGGCATGGCTGTGCATATCCACACCAGCGCCAGCGCCGGAGGCTACTTCGATATCGCGGGCGACAACCCCTTGCTGCTGGAGCCTTTACTTCACGATCCTTCCATGCGCAAAACCAATTTCGTGCTGCTCCACGGCGGCTGGCCTTTCATCGGTGAGATCACGGCGATGCTCGAAAATCCCAATGTTTACACCGATTTTTCCGAACAGACCTTCACCAGCTATCCCCGGGAAGTGTCTGCCAACATTCGGAAATTTCTGGAATACGAGCCGGAAAAAGTCCTCTTCGCCACCGACGCTTATCCGTTCTCCAAGGAAATCGGCTGGGAAGAAGCCGGTTATATAGCGGCTAAAACCGGCCGCGAAGCCGTCGGAATCGCGCTGACCGGGATGCTCCGCGACGAAGAAATTTCGCGCGATCGAGCCTTGGAACTAGCCCGTATGGTCCTTAGAGAAAACGCACGCAAACTCTACGGGATCAATTGATGATGAGAAAATAACGCAGTGCTGAAACCGCGCCTAGCCGCCATCCTTATAGCCTCGCTCCTGTGCGCATCCGGCCAAAGCGCCACGCACCGGCCGATTACGGTGAAGGAAGCCTCGGACCTGGTCCGCGCATTGCTAAAACCGGACGGCTGGACCAAACTGCGAGGATTCGTTCTCTACCAGGCGCTGTTCGACGCCGAATTTCAGGATTTCTATTTCATCCATGCCGAATGGGATAGTCCCTCGGGCCGTCATGCGGCGATCGGCCACTTTGCCGTCGAACGAACTACGGGCGACGTTTGGGATTGGGTGAAGTGCGGGCGCTTCAACTCGTCGTCTCTAACGGATGCGCAACAAACTCTGCGCAAGCGCATCGGATTATCGGATTCCGAATATCAGCAAATCCGAAAACCGGGACCCTTCTGCGAACCCGGCGAAAATCCCCAGGCTCTCCAAATGGGCCGCCCAAAGCAAAAGTAAGCGGGCTATTCCTGATAAACTAAGTCGTAGTGAGCCTTGAAAATACGACGGACTCCGCCGCTCCGATTGCACCCTATCCTGAACCTGTTCCCGAAGCCGGCGACGTTTCGACCCTAAGTGCGCCCGCTGAATTGCAGCAGGAAGAGCCTCGCGGGGCGATCGCGGAGTGGACCATCACCATTCTGCTGCTGCTATTTCTGACCACCGTGCTGGTGCAGGCGTTCGTGATTCCCACAGGCTCCATGGAAGATACGCTGCTGATCGGCGATCACCTGCTGGTCGACAAACTGGCCTATGCGCCGGCGGGTCCGCTGAGTAAGTATTTGCTTCCTTACCGTCCGGTGAAACGCGGCGATATCATTGTGTTTCGCTTTCCCGTCGACATCAAGCAGACGTTCGTGAAGCGCTGCATGGGCGTGCCCGGAGACCGCATCCGCATCGTCAACAAACAGGTTTATCTGAACGGCGTGAAACTCGACGAGCCGTACAAGGTTCATAAGACCGATTATTTCGATTCCTATCGCGACAATTTTCCGGGCGAGCCGAATGTGAGTGTAGAATCCGGCGCGATCGACATGCTGACGCACCACGTGGTGAACGGCGAAGTGGTGGTGCCTCCGAATTATTATTTCGCGATGGGCGATAACCGCGATTCGTCTCTCGACAGCCGTTATTGGGGATTTGTGCCGCGTGAAAATATTATCGGCAAGCCTCTGATTGTGTACTGGTCCTACGATGCGCCGACGGATCAGTTGCAGGATTCCGGCATCAGCGTCACGCACATTTTCGACCTGGTCAAAAATTTCTTTCCGAAAACGCGCTGGAAGCGCACCTTCATGTTGATCCACGGATACCCCATTCAATGAAAAACTTCGCTAATTCCACGCGTGATTTCATCACCGAGTGGGCGCTCAATATTCTGATCCTGCTGTTCGGCACTACGACCCTGGTGCAGGCGTTTATCGTGCCCACGCCGTCCATGGATAAGACCGTGATGGTGGGCGACCATCTGCTGGTGGACAAACTTTCCTACGCGCCGTCCGACGCCTTCAGCAAGCATCTGCTGCCTTACACGGAGCCGAAACGCGGCGACATTATCGTGTTCCGGTACCCGATGGATATCAGCCAGAACTATGTGAAGCGCTGCATGGGTCTGCCGGGCGATCGCATTAAGGTGGTCGACAAAGAATTGTGGCTGAATGGACACAAGCTGGTAGAGCCGTACGTTCAGCACATTTTTCCGCGCATTGAACCTTATCGGGATAATTTTCCCGCCGAGCCCTACGGGCCGGTTTATGACCGGGCGCGGAAGATGCTGACCGACAATGTCGTCAATGGCGAAGTCGTGGTGCCGGAAGAGAGCTATTTCGCGATGGGAGACAATCGCGATAATTCGCTTGACAGCCGCTACTGGGGATTTGTGCCGCGCGAGAATATCATCGGCAAGCCGCTGGTGATTTTCTGGTCGTACGACGCGCCGACGGAAGATTGGGTGGATTACAATTCCAACCACTTCATCGATCTGGCGAAGAATTTTTTCAGGAAGACGCGGTGGGATCGGACTTTGAAGCTGGTGCGAGGGTATCCGGTTCAGTAAGTTCAGAAACACAGACTAAAGTCTGTGCCACCCACATAGCTTGGCACCTTCAGGCTGTGAGCGATATCGAAAAATGTCTCACTTATATGGGCTGATTCTTGCTGGTGGGCGCGGGACGCGGTTTTGGCCCCGGAGCCGCCGGACGCAAGCGAAACAGGTCCTCAAATTCTTTGGCGACCGGTCTTTGATTCAGCAAACTGTCGATCGGCTGCGGCCTGTTCTGCCTCCGGAGCGGATCTGGATCCTGACCAACGACTATCTGCGGGCGGAGATCGTCAAGCAGCTTCCCGAGGTCCCGAAAGAGCAGATATTGGCGGAGCCTGTGCAGCGCAATACGGCTCCAGCGATCGGGGTTGCGGCGCATATTCTGCAATCGATCGATGCGGATGCCGTGATGGGAGTTTTCCCGGCGGATCACGTGATCGGCAAGCCGCGAGACTACGTCAAGCTGGTCAAGCCTGCGTTCCAAGCCGCGCGGGGCGGAAAGATCGTCGTGCTTGGAATCGAGCCGCGTTGGGCCGAGACCGGTTACGGCTATATCGAGATGGGAAACGTCCCGGGACCGGTCGCTAGTTTTCGGGAAAAGCCGGATGCGGCGACTGCGGCCGCGTTTCTTAAAGCCGGGAATTTCTATTGGAACGCGGGGATGTTTTTCTGGAAAACTTCCGTGCTGCTCGATGCGCTGCGTCAGTTTCTTCCGAAGACGGCGACGCTGATTGCGGGTCTTCCGGCGTTTTCGAGCCGGCAGTTTGGCGCGAAAATGGCGGAGGTGTTTCCGCGTCTCGAAAATATTTCCATCGACTACGCAGTGCTCGAGAAGGCGCAGAACGTGGTCGGGATTCCGGCAGGCGACATTGGATGGAACGATGTCGGGAGCTGGAACGCGGTTTATGAATTGCAGAATCGTGACGGGCAGGGCAATGCGGTTCGCGGCGACGCGCTGCTGGTCGATAGCGGCGGGAATTACGTGGACGGCGGGAAGTCCAAGCTGATTGCGCTGCTGGGGGTTCAGGATCTGATTGTGGTGGATACTCCGGACGCGCTGCTGATCGCCGACCGCGGGCGGGCGCAGCAGGTGGGCGATCTGGTGAAGCAGCTCGAAAAACGGAAACGCGACGATCTGCTCTGATCTCTGTTTTAATCGGAGAAGTGCATTCTCCGGAGCTCATCTGGGATGGCGAGTTGGACTCGGGCAGCCGCGGGGCGGCGCTGGTGGCCGATCTCGGATCCTCGGCGCCGCCGGAGGGCGTGTCGATTTCCCTGCGCGATTCTCACGCCTTCATCGAAATCGCCACACGATCCTGGTGGGCGCTCGCGACCTGGGTGGTGAGCGCGTTGATGATCTGGTTCGGCCTGACTTCGGACAACTGGTTTCTGCTGGTGCTCTCGCCGTTCATGATGGGAGCCGCGATTATGCAGAGTTTCGGACGGATTTGCATCTTGATTCGCGACCAGCAGCTCAGCGTATTTGAAGGGGTGGGAGGAATCGGGAAGCGCCGTGCGATGCCCTTGAGCGCGATTCGGAGCGTGGAGTACGCGGTGAAGCGTGGCCGAGGAGGATCGACGGCGTGGATCGTGATTCATGCCGATCGTGATGTGAAGTTCGGGCGGCACTTAAATGGGGAGCAGATCCACTTCGTGATCGCGTTTCTGCTGGATGCTACGCGGTCGATGGAATAGAGTGTGGATCTCTAGCAGGGTGCTGAAAAAGTTTATCCGAGCGCTTATTTTGGCAGGGCATGGCCCCGCCCCACATCGCAAATTAATGCCTTGCGAATGACTTTTTCGGCATCCTGCTAGGCCAGCACTTTTTGGATCGCTAGGACCATGCGATCGAACTCCTTGCGCTCCGCCGAGAGCTGCTTGCGGCCGTCAGCGGTTAGCGTGTAGTAACGGGCGCGGCGGTTATTTTCCGACGTTCCCCATTCGGCTTGCACGTATCCGTTGAGCAGCAATCGCTGGAGGGCGGGATAGAGCGAGCTTTCGCCGACTTGCAGAACATCGTCGGAAATCGTTTTCAGGTGCTGCGCGATGCCGTAGCCGTGCATCCTGCCGCGGATCAGCGTTTTCAGGATGAGCAGGTCCAGGGTGCCGGGTAGCAGTTCAGAGGATTTGTCGGTTCCCATCGTCTATCGACGGAAGTATGCGGCAAGGTGAAAAAAATGTCAAGATCCAAGGATGGATTCGTCGATCACCCGCCGCGCGGCGTTGACCGTGCTTGCGGCTGCGAAGCTGTTCGCGATCGATACTCGCGAGCCGGCGCCTAAGTTTCACGCGAAATCGCTCGACGGCGAGAAGTTCAACAACGATTCGGTGAAGGGCAAGGCCGTTCTCATCCAGTTTTGGGCGACGTGGTGCCATTATTGCAAGAGCGACCAGCCGGCGGTCGATGCGATTACCGAGGAATACGCGCCGCAGGGGCTGATTGTTCTGGGCGTCGACTATCGGGAGCCCCGCAAGAAAGTTGAGCAATATCTGGAGAAGTTTCCGCGAGCCTGCAAGATCGTCCTGATGGACGATACGAACCTGGCGGCGATGTTCGCGGCTACGAAGGTGCCTTTTTACGTTTTGATCGATCAAGACGGGAAGATTGCGGGAACCCACAAAGGCACAGCGGGCGAAGAGGGCCTGCGAAGGCTGGTCCGCAAGGCAATCTCGATTTAATCGCGCGCGGCGGGCAGAGTGACTTCCAGGCGCGCGCCGCCTTCGGTGCGATTGCTAGCCGAGATTGTGCCGCCGTGCTGCCTGACGATGCCTTCCGCAACGGTCAATCCGAGGCCGGTTCCACGAGCATCAAGGCGGGTGCTCACGAAGGCGTCGAAGATCTCCGGCAGCACATCGGGAGGGATGCCCCGGCCGTTATCTTCAACGGCGATCGTAACTCCGCGCGGGCCGCAGCGGGAACGAACTTCGATTTTTCCCGAACCTGGTTCCACGGCGTTCAACGCATTGCGCAGAAGATTGACGAAGACCTGGACCAGGCGGTCGGGATTGCCGACCACGGCTTCGTCCGGCGCCAGGTGAATTGTGAACTCGACGGTAGCGGATTTGTCGTCGATCGCCACCAAGCCCCAGGCTTCCTCGATCAGAGGGCGGATGACGAGGGGTCCCATGTGTTGATGGCGGACCCGTGAGAAGTCGACCAGACTTTCGCTGATCTTTTGCAGCCTTTGCGCGACGCGCTGCATGCGCGCCAGGCGGTCGAGCGTCGGTTGATCCTTGGTGGTTTCGATCAATTTCTCGATCGATCCGTTGAGAACCGCGAGGGGCGTATTTAGTTCATGGGCGACGCTGGCTGAGAGCAGGCCAAGGCTGACCAGACGATCTTGTTCTTCGATACGACGGAGCGCTGCGGCGAGTTCATCCTCCTGCCGGCGTAGTGCGGCGACGGTTTCGTTGCGGGAGCGCATGATCTGGCCGATTTCGTCGCCCAGGATTTCTGTGGGAGGAATCATCTCCCGATCGCGGTCACCTTTTTGCGTGGCGGCGTCGGCGTCTAGCATGCGCTGCAAGGGCCGGTATACATAAAGAGGCATGATGGCCGATTCCAAGACGAGCACGGCGAGCACATAGATGCTTCCCAAAACGAGAAACAATATGAGCCGCGCACGAGCAACAGCTTCCTCATAAGATTCCTTAGGAGCATTCAGGTCTTGCCCTGAGGTGGGCGTTTGGTGCAGAATGGTCAATTCCCTGGCTTGGGCGTCGGCGACCTGTTTCTCAAATAGCGGAATTATTGAGAAGTAAACGGCGCACGTTAACACTAAGAAGAATAGATTATGGAGCACCATCAGCTTGGGGCGGACCTTTAGGTCGCCGAAGAGTCTTACCGCGCTGGAGGTTTTATTGTTAGACAAGAAATTTTGCTCCGGTTGCGGAGGTGCTCCTGTTATGATAGAAATTATTGAGGGCTCGATCACGGCCCTGGAGACCAACACACGAGATGGCAGCTATCTTTCCCAAGTCGTCTGACATCATTCTAAAGGTTGCTGGCGCGCTGCTCGGGTTGGGCGCTCTGGGGGGCATTTGTGCCTACACCTACCTGTCTTACCCCACAGTAATAGATACGGGGTATCAGCCGGTTCAGCCCGTTCCTTATAGCCACAAGCTGCACGCAGGCCAACTGGGGCTCGATTGCTATTATTGCCACTCCACCGTATACAAAGCGGCCTTCGCCGCCGTGCCCTCCACCCAGACCTGCATGAACTGCCATACCAAGGTGAAGGACACCAGTCCCCGGCTGGAGCTGGTGCGCGACAGCTTCAAGGACGGGCAGGCGATCCCTTGGGTACACATTCACAGGCTTCCCGACTACGTCTATTTTAATCACGAGGTGCACATCAGCGCCGGTGTAAGCTGCGTGCTATGCCACGGGCGCATCGATCAGGAGATCGAAGTGCATCAGGAGAAACCCCTCAACATGGCTTTCTGTCTGGATTGCCATAACGACCCGGCGCCAAATATACGGCCAGCCGAGTTGGTGACCAAGCTCGACTGGACTCCGGATCGCGATCCCCGG
>DATHOJ010000142.1:0-104451 GCA_035485055.1 Bryobacteraceae bacterium | reverse complement strand
GCAACGAGCTGGGGCCAGACATTGACTGGCGGCAATCCAACGCACACAGACCCGTATCGAGGAGGTTGCTAGCATTTCCCCTACTGGTCGATCCCGCTCTCCGTTGGAAGAGCGCCTGGACTCCTTTCTGGTTTCAAGATAAACGAGGTTTCGAAAGATCGCCGTGGATGAAAACGGCAAACTGCTGAAGACAGGGAAAATATTGACCCGGAGAACTGATCATCGATTAGCAACCTCCAGGCCATCAAAAGAATCTAAAGGTCCATGAACCACAAGGAAATTGAGGACTTGGCCTATCAGCTCTGGCAGGAACGCGGCTGCCCGGAGGGATCTCCCGACGAAGATTGGTTCCGCGCAGAGGAAGAACTCCGAGCAGCGGGCACCCCATTGTTGTCGGTCGCGGTGAGTGCTGCTGAATGAGCGCAAACCAGCCCTCGGAAAGGTCCGCCCAGGATGTATTGACGGAACTTGCGTTGGACGTAAGGTGGACTCTGAGCCGCGACGCCGACAAGCTGTGGCGGAAACTGAATCCGGAGTTATGGGAACGAACCCAGAATCCGTGGGCCGTGCTACAAACCGTCTCCGGTGAAAATCTGAAACGAATCACTTCCGAGCCTGCCTTTCGCGCAACTCTGGACGAAATCATGCAAGCGAGGGCGGCGGACAACGATTCGACGCACTGGTTTCAGACAAAGTACAGCAACTCATCCCTCAAGTGCGCCGCTTACTTCAGCATGGAGTATATGTTGGGAGAAGCGCTGCCGATCTATTCGGGTGGATTGGGGAACGTCGCCGGCGATCAGCTCAAAGCGGCGAACGACCTGGGAGTTCCCGTGGTCGCCGTGGGTTTACTGTACTCCCAAGGTTATTTTCGGCAGGAGATCGACAAGAACGGCGTGCAGCACGCTCTGTACCCGTTCAACGATCCGGGACAGTTGCCGGTCAGCCCGGTTCGCGATGCAAACGGAGACTGGCTTCGCCTGGCGATCCCTTTCCCCGGCACCGATATCCGGGTCCGGGCTTGGGAAGTGCACGTCGGGCGCGCCCGGCTTCTTCTTCTCGATACCAACGATCCTGTGAATATCCCGGAGTACCGGGGCATTACCAGTGAACTCTACGGTGGAGGGCCAGAGCTCCGTTTGAGGCAGGAGCACGTGCTCGGAATCGGTGGCTGGCGGCTGCTGAGGGCCCTTTCCATTCAACCGGAGGTATGTCATCTGAACGAAGGCCACGCGGCCTTTGCCGTATTGGAGCGCGCTGCGAGTTTCAAGGACGACACCGGGAGCGACTTCCATGTGGCGCTGACCGCGACGCGGGCGGGGAATCTGTTTACCACCCACACCGCCGTCGAGGCCGGTTTCGACCGATTCCCGGTAGATCTGATGCGGACCCATTTCGAACGCTATTGCGGGGAGCGGCTCGGAATCGGCTTCGACGAGTTCATGTCCTTGGGCCGGCGGAATCCGTACGATGCGGGGGAGCCGTTCAATATGGCGTATCTCGCCATCCGCGGAAGCGGCGCGGTGAACGGAGTCAGCCGGCTGCACGGCGCCGTCAGCCGGTCACTTTTCGAACCTTTGTTTCCGCGCTGGCCCGCCGCGGAAGTTCCCGTTGGTTACGTGACCAACGGAGTGCACATGCCCACGTGGGACTCCGATGCGGCGTTTCAAATGTGGACGGAAGTGTGCGGAGCCGGCTGCTGGCACGGGGATCTCGAAGGAGTGGAAGCGCGGCTGCGCGCCACCTCCGACATGCCGATCTGGAACATGCGGACCGTTGCGCGCAAATCGATGATCGATTACATGCGGCCTCGCTATTCGCAGCAGGTGGGAGTCTCCGGCGGGTCGAGCGAGGAGATCGAAGAAGCCGCCAGAATCCTGGACCCTGATGCACTCACCCTGGGATTTGCGCGGCGCTTCGCCACCTATAAACGGCCGAATCTGCTGCTTCACGATCCCGATAGGTTAAAACGCATATTGACCAACCGGGAGCGCCGCGTGCAACTGGTCTTGGCGGGCAAAGCGCATCCGGCCGATGGCGCCGGGCAGGAGCTGATTCGCCAATGGAATGAATTTATCCGTCACTCCGGCCTGCACTCTTCGGTCGTATTTCTGAGCGACTACGATATGCTGCTCACGGAGCGCATGGTGGGCGGAGTCGATGTATGGATCAACACGCCGCGCCGGCCATGGGAAGCAAGCGGCACCAGCGGGATGAAGGTGTTGGTGAACGGCGGATTGAATCTCTCCGAGCTGGACGGATGGTGGGCGGAGGCCTATGCTCCCGAAGTCGGCTGGGCGATCGGCGACGGACGGGAGCATGGCGACGATCCGGCTTGGGACGCCGCCGAGGCCGAAGCCGTTTACACTCTTCTGGAGCAGCACATCATCCCGGAATTTTATCAGCGGAATGCGGCAGGGATTCCCGAGAGATGGGTCGCGCGCATCCGCGAGAGCATGGCGCGCCTCACGCCCCAGTACTCCGCGAATCGCGCCGTTCGGCAATACACCGAAGAACATTATGTTCCGGCTGCAAGCGCCTATGCCGCGCGTATCGCGCAGGGAGGTAAACTAGCCCGGGAAATCCTTCTGTGGGAGCAGAATCTGGCTCGCAACTGGAGTGGCATTTCCTTCGGCGCCCTCAAAGCGGAATCGAAAAACGGGGCGATGCACATCGAGGTTGCGGTCCACCTGGGGGGATTAGATCCGGGTATGGTTCAGGTCGAGCTGTTCGCGGAAGGCAGCGAGGGGCCCGTGCGGAAGGTAATGGAACGCAACGAATCGATATACCGCGCCACCGTGGAGGGGAATCGTCCGGCCAGCGATTTCACTCCTCGATTAGTCCCGTATCATCCCAGCGCATCGGTGCCGCTTGAGGCTGGCGAGATTCTTTGGCAAAAGTAGCTGGACAAGCGTACCGTGGGGACCCGGGATCTGACCGCTCCCGGAGGTCGCGGCTCTGTGAGAGCGTTCGGGCAGATTCAATGGAGCCGCGTCCTAGTTCTGCCAACCTCCGCCTAGAGCTTTGTAAAGCTGGACGACGCTGAGAATTTCGTTGCGCTTCAACTGCGCCAGCGTCAATTGGGCCGAGAATAAATCGCGATCCGCATCCAGGGCGTTTAGCTGGGTGTCCACTCCGCCGCGATAACGCATATAGGACAGCCGCACGCGGTCTTCGAGCGCCACGACCAGGGCTTGTTGATGCACCCTGCTCTCCCGCACGCGCTGGTGCGCGATCAGCGCGTTCGACACTTCCGAAAATGCCGTCGAAATCGCTTTTTCGTACTGCACCAACGCGCTGTCCCGTTCCGCCTCCGCGAGCCTCACACCGGATTTCAGTTTTCCGGCGGTGAAAATGGGCTGCGATATTTGGGGAACGAAATTGTAGATCGATTTCGGTCCGGCGAACAGGCTCGATAACTGCGTGCTCTGTCCGCCGAGCGCCGCGGTCAAGCTGATCTGCGGGAAGTACGCCGCCTTTGCCACTCCGATTTGCGCGTTGGCGGCGATGAGAGTCTGCTCCGCGGCGCGAATATCGGGACGGCGCTCCAGTAGCGCGGACGGAAGACCCGAGGGAACGTCCGGGGGAAATTCCTGCTCGGTCAAACTCTTTCCGCGCGTCACGGGACCGGGGTTTTGACCAAGCAGGAGCGAGATCTGATTCTCCGTTTGCTCGATCTGTTGCTGCAACGACGGAATCGTCTCGGCCGCCGTTTCGACCAATTGCTCGGCCTGCCGCAAGTCGAGTTGCGTAGCGACTCCGCCGGTCCGCCTCTGCTGCGTCAAATCCAAAGATTCCTGGCGCGTGCCGAGAGTGCGCGTCGAAATATCCAGCTCGTAGTCCAACTCGCGCAAATTGAAATACGCGGTCGCGAGGTCGCTGACCAGCGTGGTCACGACGGCCTTGCGATTCTCGTCCGCTGCAAGCAGGTTCGCGCGAGCCGCTTCGGTCGCGCGTCGCAGCCGCCCCCACAGGTCCAGCTCAAACGACAACATGTTCAGCGACGCTTCGCCCCAGGTCCGATTCTGGCTCGGCACGAAAGAGGCAGGCAAGGGCAAGGAGCCGTCACGAGAGAGACGCGTGAAGTTCACAGCACCGGTCGCGTTCGCCTGCGGAAACTGATCGGAGCGCGTGATGCCCAGATTGGCCCGTGCCTGTTCCACCCGCGCCACGGCGTCGCGGAGATCGTAGTTCTGCGTGAGACCGGTGCGGACCAAGCCCTGCAATTCCGGATCTTTGAAAACCTCAAACCATTTCAGGTCGGCGAGCGATGCCGCCTGATCGGGAGGCAACGGCTCCGGCGCGCGGAACGAGGGTGGCGCGGGCACGTTCGGACGTTCGTAGTTGGGTCCGACGGTGCAGCCGGTGAGGAAAGCCGCCAATAGAACCGTGAATGAGAATCTCATGATCGATCAGTCTCCCTGCGCGGGCTGCGGCAGAAGTCCCGTAGCGTGCTTGTCGGCTCCGGAGAGTTTTTCGACGACGTAGAAAATGGCCGGCACGAAGAAAATGCCGATCGCGCTGGCCGCCATCATTCCTCCGATCACGGTGGTTCCCATAATTTGGCGCCCCACCGCGCCCGCGCCGGTTGCCATCCACAGGGGCACGCAACCGAGGATGAACGCGAACGAAGTCATCAAAATCGGGCGCAGCCGCAGGCGCGCGCCTTCGAGCGCCGAATCTACCAGAGGCCGTCCCTTCTTGAGTTCCTCGCGGGCGAACTCGACGATCAGAATCGCGTTCTTCGCCGCGAGCCCGATTAGCATGACGAGGCCGATTTGCGAATAGACGTCGTTTTCGATCTGCACCATGTACGGCGGCCAGAACCATCCGAGGACAACGCGGCGCAGCCACAGGACCCCGAACGCCCCAAAGATCGCGATCGGCGTGGAGAGAAGGACGCTGAACGGGAGCGACCAGCTTTCATAGAGCGCGGCGAGAATCAGGAAGACGAACAGCAGCGAAAATCCGAAGATGACGGACGCGGATACGCCCTGCTGCGCTTTCTTTTCCTGGAACGACATGCCCAGATAGTCGTAGCCCATTTCGCGCGGCATGGTCTGGTCGAACACATCTTCGAGCGCCTTCATCGCCTGCGCCGAACTGTATCCAGGCGCGGCGTTGCCGATAATCTGCGCCGACCGGTACAGGTTGTAGCGCATAGTGAACTCGGGACCGGCGCGGGATTCGAATTTCGTTAACGAAGAGAGAGGAACCATGTTGCCCAGGCTGTTGCGCACATAGAACTGGCCCAGATTGTCCATGTTTTTGCGATAATCGCCCTCCGCCTCGACGTAAACCTGCCACTGGCGACCGAAGCGATTGAAGTAATTGATGAACACTCCGCCCATATAGGCCTGAATGGTTCTGTAGACGTCGCTCAAAGGCACGCCTTGCTTCAACACCTTGTCGCGATCGACATCCAGATACTGCTGAGGAACCGCCGGAAGAAACGTGGTGAGCACTCCGGCGATCTCCGGACGCTTGCCCGCCGCGGCCATGAACTTATTCAGATTGGTCGCCAGGAATTGCACGTCTTTGCCCGCGCGGTCTTCGAGGACAAATGTAAATCCGCCGGAAGTGCCGACGCCCGGAATCGCGGGCGGCGAGAAGCTGATGGCAAAACCGTCGGGCATCTTGCTGAGTTCGCGGTTCACCGTTTGGATGATCTCCTGGTAGCGCTCCGCTTTGGTCTTGCGGTCGTCCCAATCTTTTAAGGTGACGAAGAAAAGTCCGTTGTAGCTGGTGCGGACGAAACTCAACAGACTGAAGCCCGCGACGGTGGTGGTGTATTGCACGCCGGGCATCTTGCCGAGGATCTGTTCGACCTTTCTTGCCGCCTGATCGGTGCGCTCCAGAGACGCGGCGTTCGGAAGCTGAAGATGCAGGAACATGTAGCCCTGATCCTCATCCGGCAGGAAGCTGGTCGGCACTTTGCCGCTGAGGAACCAGCCTCCTACGGCAAAGACCGCGAGCATGATAAACGCGATCGCGCTCTTGTGAATCAGGGCTCCGGACCAGTGCACATAGCCATTGGTAGCGCGCCCGAAGACGCGATTGAAGGCGTCGAAGAAGCGCCGCAACAGGCCTTTGTCGGTGCGCGCATGCTTGGGTTTCAGCAGCAGGGCGGATAGCGCGGGGCTCAAGGTAAGCGCGTTGAACGCCGACAGAATCACGGAGATCGCGATGGTAACGGCGAACTGCTGATAGAGGCGTCCGGTGATTCCGGGGATGAACGCCGTAGGAACGAAGACCGCGGAGAGCACCAGCGCGATGCCAATTACGGGCGCGGTAATCTCCTCCATCGCCTTGAGTGCGGCATCTTTCGGCGACAGACCCTCCTCGATGTGCCTCTCCACCGCTTCGACGACGACGATGGCGTCATCGACCACCAGTCCAATGGCGAGTACGAGTCCGAACAAGGAGAGCGTGTTGATGGAGAATCCAAACGCGGGGAAGAATACAAAGGTCCCGATCAAGGAAACCGGCACGGCGAGCAGGGGAATCAGGGTCGCGCGCCAGCCTTGCAGGAAGATGTACACGACGATCGTGACCAGCAGAATCGCGATCAGCAGCGTCTTGACAATTTCCTTGATGCCCTGGCTGACGGATTTCGTCGTGTCGAGCGCTACCACATAATCGATGTCCTCCGGGAAGCGCTTCTTCATACCCTGCATCAGTTTCGTAACGCCACTCGCGGCGTCGACTGCGTTGCTGCCCGGCAATTGATAAATCGCGACGATGGCACTGGGCTGGCCGTTCAAGCGGCCGAACACGGTGTAATCCTGCGACCCGAGTTCGACGCGCGCGACGTCTTTCACGCGGACCACTCCGCCGTTCGGATTCTCACGCACCACGATCTGCTCGAACTCTTCGGGCGAAGTGAGACGGCCCTGCGCGCGGACCGAGTAGGTGAACTCCTGGCCCTTGGGTATTGGCGCCGCTCCAATTTGTCCAGCCGGATTCACGGTGTTCTGCGACTGAATCGCGGAAACCACATCGGGGATGGTAATTCCAAGTTTCGCCAACTGATCCGGCTTCACCCACATCCGCATCGCATATTGACCGGCGCCGAATACCTGCACGCTGCCCACTCCGGGAACGCGCGTAAGCTGGTCGTTCAGATTGATGAACGAATAATTGGCCAGGAACTGCGCATCGAAAGTCCCGTGCGGCGAATACAGCGCGAGCACCATCATGGGCGCGGTCAAAGATTTCTGCACCGTGACGCCGAAGTTGACCACGTCGGAAGGAAGCTGCGACTGGGCCTGCGTTTCGCGGATCTGGGTGAGGATCAGATCGGTGTTCGGATCGGTCTTCACGTCGAAATCGACGATCATGGTCATCTGACCGTTCGCGGCGTTGAGCGAATACATGTAATTCATGTTGTCGACGCCGCTCATCTGCTGCTCGATCGGCGTGGCGACGGATTGCTCGACGGTTTGCGCGTCGGCGCCGACGTAGCTCGCTTGAATCTGAACCTCGGGCGGCGCGATGGCGGGAAACTGCGCGATCGGCAGGGAAGCGATGGTAACTGCGCCCATGATGACCAGCAACAGCGAGATCACCATGGCCACGATGGGCCGGTTTATAAAGAATTTCGACATGTTAGTTGGTGGAGGGTTGCGGAACGACGGTGGCTCCGGGGCCGACTTTCTGGACCCCTTCGGCGACCACGCGGTCTCCAGGTTTGAGCCCTTCGTCGATCACCCACTGCGTGCCCAGCCGCTCACCGGGCTTGACGTTCACGATCGCGACCTTGTTCTGCGCGTTCACGACCGCGACTTGATAATTGCCTTGCAGCTCCGTGACCGACCGCTGCGGAATCAGGAGCGCGCCTTGTTTGGTGCCGATCGTGGCGCGAACCTTGGCATACTGTCCAGGCCGCAGAACGTTCCCGGGATTTGGAAACAGCGCGGTCAACTGAATGGAGCCGGTGCTCTGATCCACCTGCCGGTCGGCGAAGAAGAATCGCCCCTTGCGCTCGTACGTCGTGCCGTCGGAAAGAATCAGGTCCAGAGGCAGCTTCGATACTTCGACGCCGGATTGGCGGCGGAAACTCAGATATTCCTGCTCGCTGACGGTAAAGATGGCGCGAATCGGATCGAGCGTCGAAACGGTGGTAACCGCGGCGCTTGCCGGCCCCACCAAGGTCCCGACTTGCGAAGTGGCGAGCCCCGCGATCCCGTCGATCGGCGATATGAGCCGCGTGAATCCAAGATTATATTTCGCCGTCTCGACGTTTGCTTTCGCTGCCTGCACGCCCGCTTCGGCGGCGGCGATTTGCGCCTTGGAGGTTTCGATCGCAGCCTCCCCCGCCTTAACCTGCGCGATGGCGGAGAGATTATTCTGCGTGGCGTTGTCCATGTCCTGCTGGGTCACCGCCGCCGCTTTCACCAGCGGAGTGTATTTTTCAACGTCAAGCTGCGTGCGGTGCTGGCTGGCTTCCGCGCTGGTGAGGTTCGCGCGAGCCTGAATCAACTGCGCCCTCGCCGTTGCGAGTTGTCCATTCGCTTGCGCCAGTTGTCCTTCCGCCTGATCGACTGCGGCCTGGAACGGACGCGGATCAATCTCAAAGAGTAATTGACC
Source organism: Bryobacteraceae bacterium (assembly GCA_035485055.1). Taxonomy (GTDB): domain Bacteria; phylum Acidobacteriota; class Terriglobia; order Bryobacterales; family Bryobacteraceae; genus Palsa-187. The sequence continues at coordinate 95,862 of DATHOJ010000142.1, read as the reverse complement.
TTTCACGACCTGTGAACCTTCAATGTAATTCTGCCGCAACAAATATCCGTTCACTTGCGCTTTAATCGGCGCGTTGACGTATCCATCGAGGGTCCCGATCCAGTCGCGATGGATCGGTAGATCCTTTTGTTCCACGGTGACCACTTCAACGTTGGCCGGAGGGAATCCGGAAGGAGCGGATGCAGTGACGGAACAACCGCTATTCAATAAGGATGCTGCGAGTACGATGAGGGCCGGCAACAAAAAAGAATTTTGCATGAAAGAAAAATGTTTCGCCATTTGGTCGCTTGGGTAACTGATGCAGGTAGCCTCCAAAAGGAGCAGGTTTGGCGAAATAAGACGTAAGTTATTGATGCACCGATAGCTCTGAAACCCGTCGGGTACCCGAGACCAGGCAGGTTGCCGGGATTCCGGCATTTTTTTCACTTTTCGAAGCGGTGAAAGAAGCTCGATTCGACATAATGAGGACGATTCGGATTGTTCGCGACGCGCTTGGCAAGATCGCCCAGAAATAAGTCGAACTGCGCGGCCGCCGCAGTATCGATCGGCTGCGAAAGATTGTCTTCCGCCGAGTGGTAGCGCTGCGCGAGCCATTGCCGCCACGCCTTGTATTCCGGCGAATCCTTGGTCCAGCCGAACTTCATGGCCAGCGCGGGAACACCGGCCTGCACGAAGCTGTATTGATCGGTCCGGGTGAAGGAATTGCGATCCGGCTCCGGGTCCACCGCGATCTCGATCCCGTGCTCCGCTCCCACCGCGCGAGCTTCCGCCGCGAGCGTCGATTCGTCCAGCCCCTGCACGTGCAACTTCTTTAGCGGGAAAAGCGGCATGAACATGTCGAGGTTCAGATCCGCGACAATCTCCGCCTCCGGCACCGTCGGGCGCCCGGCGAAGTAGCGCGATCCCAGCAGTCCTTTTTCCTCGCCGGTAAAAATAACAAACAGCATGGACCGTTTCGGCCGCTCCCGGTTTTGGCTGAAACTCTTCGCAATCTCGAGCACCGACGCGACTCCGGAAGCGTCGTCCATCGCTCCGTTGAATCCCTCTCCCAGATGATCCAAGTGCGCGGAAAGCAAAACATATTCCTTCTTCAGCGCCGCGTCCGACCCTTCCAGTTTCGCCACGATATTCGGGGACTCGACGGCGGTATTCTCCGTAGTGACGGATGCCGTGAGGCTCTTCTTCAAATCGAACCGCGGCAGAGGTTTCTGCGCATCCGCCAAAGCGAGCAGCTCCGCGAACGTGTGACCGGAGCCGGCGAAGAGCTTCTCCGCCTGCGCGGGATTGAAGGTCGCCGAAAACATCGTCCGATGCACATCGGCCAGCGCTGGATGACGAGCCGCGACTGCCGCGTCCTTCGGATCGGCCGCGAGCCTCATCCCCGGCTGCGACGCATTGCTCGCCACGCGCTCCCATGGAAAATCCATCGACTTCGGCGTCGGAATCGTAATGGAACCCAGCGCGCCCGCATCGGCAAGAGCCTTCGCCAGCGGTGAGGTGCGCGCAAACGATTTCAAAGGTCCCGGCAAATCGCCAGGACCTCCGTTGATAAACACGACGATCTTCCCCTTTAACGATGAAAACGGCATTTCCGGCGAATCGAAATCGTCATACTTCGCTTCCGGTAGATGCAGCCCGTACCCGATAAACACCAGCGGCGCGGTAATAGATTTAGGCTGCGTCCCGCGGGACCCGAGGACCGCGTCGCGCCCCAGCACCAGCGGTTCCTTGCGGTCGTCGATCAGCAGCGTGACTGCGGATTTGTCGGCGATCACTCGCGTCACGTCGAACTTCACCGGCTGATAATATCCGTTCACACCCGCCGGCCGAAGCCCCATCGAATCGAATTGCGACACCACATATCGAGCCGCTCGTAAATATCCGTCGGAGCCAGTAAGGCGCCCCTGCATTCCGTCGTCGGCGAGCGTTTTGACCTGCGCCCACCACGCCTGCCCCGACGCCCGATCAGCCGCGGTGACCTCCCGGCCTTGCCCGATCGTGCCTTGTCCAATCAAAGCAGGCGCGACCGCGCCCACAACAACGATCGCCAATGCGCTGAAACTCGTTCGAAACATAAATTGACCTTATAATACCGCGGCAACCTTCCGATAAACTGTGAACATGTCCACGCAGCAAGCGATACTCACCCGCTCGCTGACTGTTGCCGCCGGACACGCCGCCGCGCCGAAAAACCCCGCCCTGCGTTTGAAATTCGGGTCTGTCGTAACCAGCGCCTTCTCCGGCCGCCATTATCGCGTCGGCGAAATCCTCGGCACCGGCGGATTTGGAGCCGTCTATCGAATCCTCGACGTCGCTGGCCGCAAGCCCTTTCCCGGAACTTGTGTGTTGAAAGTGACCCTCGAAGTCGGAGCCTGGCATCGCGAAGCTTATTTCGGCGAGCTGCTCCGCGATACGCCGGGCATCGTTCAGGTACATGAGTCTTTCGCCTGGATGCCGCAGGGCAACCAGTCCAGGCCTCTTTATTGTCTAGTTTCCGAATTCGTCGAGGGCGGCGATCTCATCAATTTCTTTCAGCAGAATCCCGCCCCCTGGACCGAAACGAAAGCTCGCCGCGAAATCGTCCGCCTGCTGGGACCTCTTCGACTCCTCCACGGCGCCGGTTTGGTGCACCGCGATATCACCCCCCGCAATGTGTTCGTAACCGCCGGACGCGAGCTCAAGCTGGGCGATTTCGGCATCGCCGCGCAGCGCCTCGGCCGGCAGGAGGCCAAGGCAAACTCCTTCGCGCCATGGTTCGCTCCCACCGCGATCAAGGAAGGGAAGACCGGCGCGTGGCTTCCGGCCGACGATGTTTACCACCTCGGCAAGCTGTTCGCTCTGCTTCTTCATGGGCCCGGAAAATCCAGGCTCACTCCGGCGCACGTGAAGACCATGGCTTGTAGCGCGTGGATCAAGGCGATCATTCAGCGCTCCATCGGCGTGCGGCGAAGGCGCTTCGCCAACGCGGCGGAGATGCTCAAAGCGCTGGAGCGTCCACAGGCGGACCCCAGGCGCGCCGTCGTCCGATCCCTGCAAGGCAAGCGCGTCGTCTTCACCGGACGCTTGGGCATGCTTCGAAACGCCGCCAATCTTCTGGTCAAGCGCGCCGGCGGAATTTCCCAGGCGAAGGTCAGCAGCACCACGGACATCTTAGTCGTGGGCGAGCAGTCCGCGAACTGGAAGGCCGAAAAGAAAGGGCAGAAGCTCCTCGATTTGGACCATGAAGGCGAACACGGGCACCGCATCGCGGTCATCAGTGAAAAGCGCTTTCAGTATCTGGTCAAGCGCCTGAAAGAAAAGTAAGAACCTCGCGGTGAGCAGCCTCCGGCTGGTCGGTCGTGAAAAGATGGCTCGCATGGGGAAGCATCGCCACGCGCGACCCGCTGATTGCCTGACCTAGAATCCCGGCGTTCTCCGGTGGAACCAGCCGGTCGGTTTCGCCGTGGATGATCAGTGTCGGAGCCTTCAGTCCGCCCAGCCTTTCGAAGCAGCCCCATGCGAGAATCGCCTGCAACTGGCCCAGATAACCCGCCATTTCCGGATAAGTGCGCCGCCGGATCGCCAGATCTTCGTCGATCCGCCCGCGCGGCGTCGACGCGTCGTAGATGAACGGCACCATCGCTTCCGCGCCTTCGTCCGGCGTCATCCGCGCGCGCGCCATCAATACATCAATGACGTTTTGCTCGGCGTGAACCGCCTTCTGCCCTCCGCAGGCAGTGCATCCCAGCACCAGCCGCTCCACTCTCCCCGGATAGTTCAGAGCGAATTCCTGCGCGATCATCCCGCCCATCGAAACGCCGAAAACACGCGCCTTCTCGACCCCCGCCGCATCCAGCACCGCCGCCGCATCCGCCGCCATTTGCGCGATCGAGTAGGCGCCCTGCGGCACCTCGCTTTTCCCGACGCCCCGGTTGTCGAACAGAATCGTCCGGTAATGAGCCGAAACCACCGGCCGCGTCCGATGCCACATTTCATGCGAATAACCCAATCCCATGATCAGCAGCAGCGGCTCCCCATCCCCGGACTCCTCCCAATAAATCCGAGTCCCATCATTGGTCGCGTAAGGCATAGCGTTTAAGCTTATCTCACACCATCGGATGTTGGTGGCGCGCGCCTCCAGGCGTGCCGCGTCGACATTCGTGTCGACGTCGGGTTCCCCCGCGAAACAGAGCCGCGACCACCGGGAGCGGTCAACGCCGACGGTTCGCAGCGAATAGGAAATTCTATTGACACCGATTTGGAATAATAATAAACTCGACGGAACGGTAGGTTTTTTCTACCGGTCGGTCGTTCGGAAAAAGCTCGATGCGTCTCGTTACTTAAATAGCAACGTTAGCTTCAGGAGGTTCGGACCATGTGCAAATGTCCGACGTCTGTACTTCGCGCCGCTCTTCTGGCGACCAGCCTCGCGCTGACCGCACAGGCTCCCACTGGAACAATCACCGGCCTCGTCAACGATGAATCCGGAGCCGTCATTCCCAACGCCAACGTCATCATCACCAACAAAGCCACCGGGATCTCGCGTACCGCGGTCACCAACACCGATGGTCTCTACAGCGCGCCTGCGCTGGCCGCGGGCGATTACGAAGTGCGCGTGGAGGCGAACGGCTTCAAGACCTCGGTCCGCCAGGCCACCGTTGAAGTCGGCAGCAACACGCAGGTCAACATGCCCATGGCGCTCGGAGGCACCAAGGAGGTTGTCACGGTCGAAGCCGCGACCGCCTCAGTGAACTACGACACCCACAACGTCGAGGGCGTCATTGAGCGCGCCAGCATCGCGGACCTGCCTCTCAACGGACGCAGCTATCTCCAACTGGCGCAGCTTGAGCCTGGCGTCGTGATTGTTCCCGGAACTGTCGCGCAGTTTAACGTCCTGTTTCAGGTCAGCGTTCTAGGCTCGCTGAATCACAGCGCCGTCACCATCGATGGCGGCAACGTCTCCGATAACATCGACGTCGCCGGAGGCATGTCCTCGATGAACTTCTCGCAGGAGACGGTGCAGGAGTTCCAGCTTTCCGAGGTGAATTTCGATCTGGCAACCCCGATTTCAGCGGGCGGAGGCATCAACGTCGTCACCCGCTCCGGCAGCAATGCCTGGCATGGCAGCGGCTACTTTTTCTATCGCGACCACAATATGGCCGCATATCCCAACCTTCAGCGCGTTGCTTCGGACCCCAATCCGTTCTTTGTCCGCCGCAACCCCGGCGCGTCGCTAAGCGGCCCCATCAAGAAGGACAAACTATTTTTCTTTTTCAATTATGAATTCCTCAACCAGGTGCAAGCCCTGAACATCAGTACCACTGACCCCGCTTTCGCGCTATTGGAAAATACCTATGGCAGTCCCTATACCAGCAAGCAGATCAGCGCTCGCGTCGATTACCGCCTGACTGCCAAGCACAGCTTGTTTGTCCGCTATTCGCACGACGGAAACGATGGCTTTGGACAATCGCTCGAATTCGGCGACCCGTCCAACTGGCCTCACAACACCAACTGGGCCGATCAATCGATCCTCGGCGTCACCAGCGCGCTGACGCCCACACTCGTCAACGATGTCCGCTTCCAATACAGCTACTGGGGCAATCACAATCTCCAGGCGACGCCGTCCGATTGCTCGGCGCCCTGCGTGGCCGGCACTCTGCCCAACATCTTCACATTCGTCGGCGGCAATCAGCCGGCGATCGGCCCCAATTTCAACGCTCCGCAAGGACGGAACACGCGCCGTTTTGAGCTGATCGAAGGCTTGAGCTGGCAGAAAGGCTCCCATCGTTTGAAGTTCGGAGGGGATCTCAATCCCACCAATTCCGCCGGTTTATGGGGTTTCTGTACACCGATGTGCGTGGGAGCATTCTCCCCCACGGACCTGATCGGAACCTTCGGAGCGGCGTATCCTCTGTTACAGCCCGTCTTGTGGCCGTCCACTCCCAACGTCCTTAAATCCGATGCGGATGTTCTCAAACTGCCAGTGCTGAACATCGGCAGCAGTATCTTCAGCGGCATTGGAGTCGGCAACATCTCTACTCCCGGAGCCTACGATCACAACGAGAACAGGAACTTCAACCAGTATCGGTTGTATATCCAGGATATTTGGAAAATTCGCCCGAATTTCACCTTGAATTATGGTCTGGCATGGAACGCGCAGACCGGTTTTTATAATTCGGATGTGCCAAGGCCTGCATACCTGGCGCCGATTCTGGGTACCAACAACCTCGGTCCAACGCAGAACAACACCAGGGAGTTTCAGCCGGCTATTGGCTTTGCCTGGAGCCCATTCAAAGACAGTAAGACCGTCATTCGCGGCGGGGCGGGCATTTACTGGGACAGCACGCCGGGATATTACAAGCTACGCGAAACAGCCTCCATCGATCCCCCTGGCTCCTCGCGAAACACGCTGGCTGCCAGCGCCTTCACCAACAATGTTCCCGGACCGTTCGGAGGATCGGGCGTCCTGGTCATCGGAGGAAGCACCGCAACGTGCCCCATCCCCGGACTTCCGTGTTCGATCCTGCCGGAAGGAGCTCCGCTGCCGCTTGGGGCTCTTACCACCATGACGGTGGGCCAGTTCGTCAATCTCGTGAACACTGAACTGCCGGCGGTCGCGGCGGTTCTTTCCCCGCCGAATCCGCAGAGAAGCGGGCCGTTCCAGTATCCCAATATTAATTACGCCAAGCAGGGCGTCGAAATCTATCCGCAAAATTTCCCCTTGCCGCGCAGCTATCAGACCTCCATCGGCGTGCAGAGGGAACTCGGTCACAGCATGGTATTGACCGCCGATTGGGCCCGTCGTCAAGGCGCGAACACGCCCCTCGGTGAAACCGATAACAATTTGTTCAACCGGTTCCTGGGAAGCACCACGCCAAATCCAGTAATCCCCCTGTGCAAGACGAGTCCGGATTTCAATCCCGCCGACGAGTGTTCGAGTGGAAGCATTACCTTCTGGAACGACGAAGGACGCTCAGTCTATGACGGCCTCTTGATGAAGCTCCAGAAGCGCATGACCAATCACTATCAATTTGTTGTTTCCTACGCGTTTCAAAAAGGCTTGGGGGAAACGGTTTGGGATTACGAGCACTGGATGGCCGGTTATGGCCAGAATCTTCCTCACCACAACCTCACCGTCGCCGGCACCTGGAACATGCCCTGGGGATTCACGCTGAGCATGAACACCACCTTAATCAGCGTGACCCCGAGCACCCCCAACGTGTCCAACCTTATTCTCCCGGGCACAGATGCATCCGGCACCAGTGAGCCTCTGCCGGGAATCGCTTACGGTTGTCTCGCGGCGGGATGCGGAAAAGCCGCTTTGGCCGCTGCTGTCGCATCTTATAATTCGAAGGTCGTCGGAACCTTGAATGCCGAAGGTCAGCCGATCGCCTCGTCTTTGATACTGCCGCAGAATTACAGCCTCGGCTCGCCCGTCATCAGCCAGGATTTCCGGCTCACCAAGGTCTTCACGGTCAAGGAGAATTATAAGTTCAGCATCCTGGCGGAGATGTTCAATGCGTTTAATATTGCGAACCTCACCGGCTACTCCTCGAATCTGGACCAAGGGGTGGCGGGCAACGTCTGTCAGCAGGGTTCGGTAGCGCCGGGCTCTCCGAACGCCATTAGCTGTAGCTTCGGCCAGGCGACGCAGCGTGTGGGTCAGACCTTCGGCTCCGCGGGACCGCGAGCCGTGCAATTAGGGGCGCGATTCACGTTCTGAAGTTGACATTCGTGTTTAGCGTGTCTTAATCTATGTTGTCCGGCATTGAGGGTGAACTCTGCAGCAGCGCGTCAAAGGGAAAAAAGTACCGCCGATCTGGCGGCGGGAAAATCGCGCTGACCACATTTATCGCGTGGCCGCTGAGGTCATGTGCGAAAAAGGCTATGAAGCGACGTCGATGAACGACATCGCGGACGCCGTCGGCCTCACCAAAGCCGGTCTCTATCATTACATCCGGGGCAAGGAAGATCTGCTGTTCCAGATCATGAGCTACGGAATGGATATGGTGGACCAGGACGCTATCGCACCAGCCAAACTGATCGCGGACCCCATGGAGCGCCTGCGCACGATCATCTCGCGCCATTCGAAGAGAGTGATCGAGTTCGGCGGTGCAGTGTCGATTCTCCTTGATGAGATGTACGCGCTTACGCCCGCGCACAGGCGGACGATCAAGGCTCGCAAGCGGGCCTACTTCGATTTGCTCCGCGAGACTCTGGAGCAGTTATCGGCCGATGGGAAACTGCGCACCGTGTCCCCCACCGTGGCGACGTTCAGTTTATTCGGAATGATCAATTGGGTGTCCCGTTGGTACCGTAAAGACGGCAAACTCACCTCCGAACAAATCCTGGACGACTTCCTGGAAATCGCCTTGAACTCTGTAGTAGAAGTCCAAGAAATGCCGCGCAAGCGGGTTGCAAGGTGATTTTATGGTCGTTTAAGGACTCGCTGAGGAGCATTTCCGCGCACTTTATGGTCAGTTAAGGCCTGTGAAACGCTATCGGTTCGTCGCTCTCTGCACCCTCCTGGTCGTAATGAGCGGAGCCGCCGTAACCAGTTCCAACGGTCACTACAAAAACATCCATCTGGTGGCTGGAATAGCGGATATCCTCTTGATTGCAAGTTTGCGCCGATGGAGCGTTCTGGCCCTGGCCGCCGTGGAAGCCGCAATAGGCTGGTTCGGAGCATCCGGGCCAGTAACCGGCACTCTGCACGCATGTCTGGCCGCTGTCTTGTTTGCCTGGATAAGTGTATCTCCATCAATCACTTGCCCGGAACAAGTCCAAGATTACGGTCGCCCCTCCCTCCGGACCCTGAGCGCGATGGCGGCATTTCTAGTTTTGGTGCAAGTTGGATTCGGGGCGGGTTTTCGCCATAGCGCGGTCGGCATTTTGCCGCATCTGTTGGGAGCATTGATAGTTGCGCTGTTTATCGTGATTGTCGGGGCCTTCGTATCCACCCAGTTTCCGAAGCACGCAACGTTGCGGCCACTGGCGGTTTGGCTGATGACGATCACGGGAATCCAAGTGTTTCTAGGACTTACAGCGTTTCTGATGCGGTTGATGAACATGCAAATTCTGACGATCAGCGTGGCGCATGTAGCACTCGGAAATCTTACACTTGCCGTTACCGTGATGCTAGCGGTGGAGATTCGGCGATGCGTGGTGGGTGGTGGGGCTGTTGGAGCCGTAAACGGGCATTAAATCTTCGGGAACGTCGTAATAAGCGATGGAACGGCCGGCGGTGACCAACCCGATCCAGATCAGCAGGGAGAGACAGGCGGCTAGTTTTGCTTTGCCGGGAATTCTTGGGGCGCTATCGAGCGCAGCGGGATTTCCGTAGATGCTGCGAAATGCCAGCGCGTGCACTCCGACCAGGCACAATAACGCCATCTTGGTCCAATAAAAGGGGTTGTAATAATACATCTCCGCCTTCGACCCCAGGAGCATCGCGCCGCACCCGACCACCATCACGAAACCGATCTGTTTCCAAATGCGCAATTGATCGATGACGTCGGAGACGGAGGTATCGCGCATTGCCCAGCCGAGCAGACGCATATCGGTAATGGCGATCATGCCGCCGAACAAGGCCATCCCGGTGAGATGGCCGGTCATGACGACAGGATAGACCAAGGCCGATTCCCGAAGAGCGGTCATGGGAGCGGTGTCTTGAATCCAACGGAAGATTTCGAGGATGGACATGAATGTTTCCGCTCAAGCGAAGGCGATGAACAGACCGCCCGCTACCACCGAAACCCACAACGCCACAGAGACAATTCCGACCAAGGCGCCCAACGCCGGTTTGGGGTCCGATAAGGCCACTTTGCGATGGAGTGTGTACTGATAAAGGATGGCGATCAGGAGCGCGCCGATCTTGAACCTGAAACTGGAATTGTTGAGGTACATGTTGGGATCGGAGGAGAAAATCAGCGGTCCCGACATGAGGACGGCGAAGAGTCCGCCAAGCGTCCAGGGTCCCAGATCCTTGGCCAACTGCGAGGAAAGCTGGCGTTTCATGCCGATGCCGATGAGGCGCAGGTCCACTATAAAAATGGTTCCGATGGCGATTGCGAAACCAACGATGTGAATGATCTCAAGCAGCGGAAAGGACCATTCGTTGTTGTTGAGGGGGTTGGTTGCGGGATCGTACGGAATCTGAATCTGCATCATGGCGCGAGTTTTATGTTATCAGGCGAGGTGGGGGAATGCCATCGCAGAGCGCTGCGGACGGGGCGAAAAATGGAGACAGTCCGCTCTGTCCACGCGGCGATCGATTATCGAGTGATTGTGCGAGCGAGTGCGCGCCTTGGGACAGAGTGGGCAGTCCCCATTTTTCGCGAGAATTCGCGCGATCGAAACATGAGCCTACCGGCCGTTCGGTCGGATTCGACTTTTTCCGCGGTTTGTGATAATGTTTTTCAGACCACGTGGAGAAAAGGATTTGATGCGGACTACGTTAGGAAGCATGTTGGCGATACTCCTTGTCGCGAGTACGCCGGGGTTGGCGCAGCAGGTTTATCACGCCCCCAAGGGGCCGGACGGACATCCGAATCTTAATGGCATATGGCAGGCGATGAATACCGCCGATTGGGACCTGACGGATCATGCCGCGCGTCCCGGCCTGGTGATCGCGGACGGAACGCTGAGCGCCGATCCGGGTGGAATCGGCGTGGTGGAGGGCGGGGAAATTCCGTATCTGCCGGCCGCGCTTGAAACCAAGAAGAAGAACTTCGAAAACCGGTTGAAGCTCGATCCGGAGATCCGGTGCTATCTGCCCGGCGTACCGCGAGCGAACTATATGCCGTATCCGTTCCAGATTTTCCAGAGCGCGAAAGCTTTGTTCTTCGCCTATCAATACGATGGCGCGGTTCGAAACGTATTCCTAAAAGATCCGGGTCCCGCTCCGGCCGATTCCTGGATGGGGCAATCCTTCGGCAAGTGGGAAGGCGAGACGCTGGTGATCGACGTGACGGGATTTGACGAGCGCACGTGGCTCGACAGGGCGGGGGACTTCCATAGCGATGCTTTGCATGTGGTGGAACGGTACACCATGATTGGACCCGAGGTGCTGTCCTACGAGGCCACCATCGAAGATCCCAAGGTGTTTTCAAAGCCATGGAAGATCCGGATGCCTCTCTATCGTCATGTGGAGAAAGGCGCGCGCCTGATGGAATTCAAGTGCGTGGAGTTTGTAGAAGACCTGCTGTACGGCGACTTCGCGAAGAAGCCGAAGTAAGCGCAGGCCAACCCAAAGGGGCTAATTTAAGAGTTATGATTGCCATTAGACCGACCGACCGGTAAACAAGAAGGAGAGCGAATGAACATTAAGACGATTGCCGCGATCGTGAGTGCTGGTGCGATGCTGTGTGCGGTGCCGGCGTGGGCCCATCACGCCTTTGCGGCGGAATTTGACGCCAAGAAGCCGGTCCATCTGGAGGGCGTGGTTACGAAGGTGGAACTGATCAATCCCCACAGTTGGATTCATGTGGATATCAAGAACGCCGATGGAACCGTAACTTCCTGGATGGTGGAGGCGGGCAGCCCCAACGTTCTATTGCGCCGCGGTTTCACCAAGGCGACCATTGCTACGGGAACGCCGGTGGTGGTGGAAGGCTTCCAATCGAAAGACGGCTCCATGCGCGCGAACGGCCGCGACATCACGCTGCCGAACGGTCAGAAGCTGTTTCTGGGTTCGCAGGGTACGGGCGCTCCGTACGACGCGACCGCCGATAAGACGACGACCGACAAGAAATAGATCGTACCGGCGAAGCTTCCCTGAGTTGTGAGGTTTCCATGAAGACTAAATCTTTCCGCTCAGTAGCCGCTCTGGCGTTGACGCTAGCGGCATTCGCCGCGGCGCAGGCGCCTGCGGCGAAACCCAGCTCGAAGAACTGGACGGTTCCCCGCACTCCGGACGGCAAGCCGGATCTCCAAGGGGTATGGACGAACGCCACCATCACTCCGATGGAGCGGCCGGCTAACCTGGCAGGAAAAGTGACGCTGACGGACGCTGAAGCGGCTGCCTATGAGAAGGCGAATCACGATGCGCTGGCGGCTCAGGACGGACAATCGGAGGGGCCCCTGCTTGCCGCCGCTGGCTCGTCCGGCACGGGCGGCTACAATTTTCTATTCATAGATCCGGGGTCGGAGCTGGCTCGGATAGACGGCGTCAAGCGTACGTCGTTAATTATCGATCCGCCCGATGGCCGGGTGCCAGCCCTGACACAGGCGTCACGGCAGCGGAACGCGCGGGACTCAAATGGCTATGGCGGCGGCAGCTTCAACAGCGTGAAAGACCGCCCTTTGTCGGAACGCTGCCTGGTGGCCTTCGGCTCCTCTTCGGGTCCGCCGATGATGCCGACGCTCTACAACAATACCTATCAGATCGTGCAGACGCCGGACGCGGTGATGATCCTGGTGGAGATGATCCACGACGCGCGGATCGTTCGCATTAATGGCAAACACGCTCCGGCGAGTGTGCGGCAGTGGTTCGGCGATTCCATCGGCCACTGGGAAGGCGACACACTGGTGGTGGATACAACGAACTTCACGGACAGGACGCGGTTCCGGGGTTCGTCGGAGAACCTCCACGTGGTGGAGCGGTTCTCGAGGCCGGACGCGAAAACGATTCTTTACCGGGTGACGATCGACGACCCATCGACGTTCGCCAAGGCGTGGACCATGGAGTATCCGTTCGTCACGACCAAGGGCCCGGTGTACGAATACGCCTGCCACGAAGGCAACTACTCCATGACCGATATTTTAGGCGGCGCACGCAAAGCGGAAGTGGACCTTAACAAGAAATAGCTGGTGGTTTTGAAAGGTGATGGTATGCGTTATCGATTGATGATACTGGCGGGCACACTTGCTATAACGTGTGTCGCTCCTCTGCCGGGGCAGGACAAGGCGAAAAACTGGACCGCTCCCCGGACTCCGGACGGCAAGCCCGATTTGCAGGGCGTCTGGACGAATGCGACACTCACTCCCCTGGAGCGGCCGGCTGCGGTGAACGGGAAAGCGACCTTGAGCGACGCTGAGGCGGCGGCGTGGGAGAAAAAGAACAAGGACGATGAGGCGAAGTACGACGGGAAGGCCGACAATCCCATCGCGGACTCCTTAGGGTCCGGGGGAACGGGCGGGTATAACGCGCTGTTCGTCGATCACGGGACGGAATTGGCGCGCGTGGACGGCGTGAAGCGGACGTCGCTGATTATCGATCCTCCGGATGGTAAAGTGCCTCCGATCACGGCAGAAGCGAGGGCGCGCAATGCGGCCATGATTCGGGCTTTCGGCAAATTCGATAGCGTGAAGGACCGTCCGTTGGGCGAGCGATGCCTGACGTCGTTCGGGTCCTCATCGGGGCCTCCGATGCTGCCGGTGCTTTACAACAATAATTACCAGATCGTGCAGACTCCGGAGAACATCGTGATTCTAGTAGAGATGGTGCATGACGCGCGCATCATCCGCATGAACGGGACGCACGCTCCCGCGAGCGTACGGCAATGGTTCGGCGATTCGATTGGCCATTGGGAAGGCGACACGCTGGTGGTGGATACGACGAACTTCAACGACAAGACGCGATTTCGTGGATCGTCTGAGAATCTGCACGTGATCGAGCGGTTTAAGCGCATCGATCAGAACACGATTCTGTATCGAGTGACGCTGGACGATCCGTCGACTTTTTCCAAGGCGTGGACGATTGAATATCCCTTTGTGGCGACCAAGAGTCCGATCTACGAATACGCCTGCCATGAGGGCAATTACGCGATGTCCGACATTCTGGGCGGGGCGCGGAAGGCGGATGCGGAGAAAGAGGAGAAGGCTGAAAAGCCGAAGCCGTAGGATTTACGGGCGGGTCCGATTACAGCGACGGCATTGTCCGCATGCTTACGCATGGCGGTTCTGCGAGGGAATGTTGGACTGGCAGGCGGAACCGCCTGCCCCGCCTAGAACCAGGCGGCGGAGATCGCTCCCTGTGGTCGCGGCTCGGAGACAGGGGAGAAGGGAACTGAATGAGGCTTGGGTTGCGCGTGGTTTTGGGTGTCGCGGCTGTGGCGGGGTTTTCGGGCTCGCAGGAAAAGCCGCAGACTGCGGATCAGGTGTTCAAGAACGTCCAGGTGCTGAAGGGTATTCCGGTGGACGACTTCATGGACACCATGGGGCTGATGTCCGCATCGGTGGGGTATGACTGTTCAGAGTGCCACATTGGCGCGGGGACGGACAAGGTAAACTGGGCGGCCGACAATGGGCCGAAGATTATCGCGCGCAGGATGGTGACGATGGTTGCGGCCATCAATAAGGACAATTTCCAGGGGCGGCAGGTGGTGACCTGCTGGAGTTGTCATCATGGACGGGATCGTCCATCGACGACGCCGGCGATGGAAGTGGTGTATGGCCCGGGATTGCAGGAGATGGACGACACGCTCACGCAGATGCCGGGGCAGCCTTCGGCCGATGTGATTATCAACAAGTATCTGGAGGCGCTGGGCGGCGAGCAAAAACTGGCGGCGCTGAAGAGCTACGTCGGGACGGGCACCAGCGTGGGTTTCGGAGGCTTCGGAGGCGGCGGGCAGGTCCACATTTTTGCGAAATATCCGGATCAGCGGACGACGCTCATCCAGTTTGCGGCCGAGACGGGCCGTGGGGATGAAGTGAGGTCATACAACGGCAAAGCGGGCTGGATGATGACTCCGCTGGCCGTGTTGACCGATTACCAGTTGACGGGCGTGGAACTGGACGGAGCCATGCTGGATGCGGAGCTGGGGTTTCCGGGACAAATCAAAAAAGTTTTGACCAATCTGCGGGTGAGTCTACCGACGACCATCAGCGATCTTTCCGGACCGTCCAGCCAGACGGCGGGCGACAAGAGCGTGGGGTTGGGGCAGGATCTCCCGGTTAATGTAGTCCAAGGCACTGGCCCGCGCGGGATGCTGGCGACCATGTATTTCGACCAGAAAACCGGGCTGCTGGTGCGGCTGGTGCGCTACGGCAAGACGCAGATCGGGCGGGTTCCGACGCAGATCGACTACTCCGATTACCGGGACGCGGGCGGAATCAAGCTGCCGTTTCATATGACCTTCGCGTGGCTGGACGGCCGGGATGCGATTCAGTTGAATGAAATACAGACGAACGTTCCAATCGACGACGCGAAATTCGGACGACACGTCCACGGACATTAGAAGGTATCGGCAAACTAAATCAATGCGACATTCCAGAATTCCCATGTTGTTGGCCGGCGCTTTCTACGCGGCGACCGTATTCGCACAGTCTCTGCCGATGGCCAAGAGCCCGGAGGAGGTTGGGTTTTCATCCAAACGCCTGGAAACAACCAGGCAGGCGTATCGGGACGATGTGGAGAAAAAAACGATACCGGGCGCGGTGCTGGTGATCGTGCGCAACGGGAAGATGGTGAGTTTCGACGCGATCGGTTATCAGGAACGCGCGGCGCAGACGCCGATGAAGAAGGACTCGATATTCCGCGTGGCGTCGATGTCCAAGCCGATTACGACGGTGGCGGCGATGATCCTGGTGGAAGAGAACAAGCTTGATTTGGGGGCGCCGGTGGCGCAGTATCTGCCGGAGTTCCGGGATGTAAAAGTCGGGGCGGAGAAAGTTTCGCCGAAGCGGCCGATGACGGTGCAGGACCTGATGCGGCACACATCCGGGCTGACGTACGGGTTGTTCGGAAATTCGCCGGTGGATCAGATGTACCGGCAGGCGAACATTTTCAACGCGAAGTCGCTGGCGGAGATGGTGAAGACGGTCGCGGGCATGCCACTGCTGCACCAGCCGGGAGAGGCGTGGGAGTACAGCGTCTCGACCGACGTGCTGGGTCGGGTGATCGAGGTGGTCAGTGGGATGGATCTGGACGCGTTTATTCAGGAGCGGGTGACGGGTCCGCTAAAGATGAACGATACGGGATTTTGGGTGAAGCCGGCGGCGATTTCGCGGCTGGCCAAGCCGGATTCAAAGTCCACGTTGCCGTTCGCGGATCCGGCCGTGAAGCCCGACCTGTTTTCGGGTGGTGGTGGAGTATTCTCGACGGCGAACGACTACGCGAGATTTTCGCAGATGCTGCTCAACGGAGGGGAATTGGAGGGCGTGCGGATTCTGGGGCCGAAGACGATCGCGCTGATGACGTCCGATCAGCTTCCGGCGAACGTGGAGCGGCACACTCCGGTGGCGATGGCGCTGGGGCCGTTCGGTCCGACGCCGGAGATGGGTACGAGCTTCGGGCTGGGGTTCGCGGTTCGAGTGGATGCGGGGCGCAATCCGGAGCCGGGGTCCGTAGGGGATTTTTCGTGGGGCGGGATCACGGGCACGCTGTTCTGGGTGGATCCGAAAGAGAAGCTGGTGGCCGTGATGATGGTGCAATCACCGCAAGCGGCGAACGGATTCATCTGGCGGCAGACGCGAACGATGGTGTATCAGGCTTTGGTCAATTAGGATCGGCTTGAAGCGGTTTATCGGACTGATCGCTCTTGGCGTCGTGGTGGCGGCGCAGAATCCTCCGTTAAAACCGGGGTTGTACGCGACGTTTCAAACATCCAGCGGCGTGATCACCGCGCGATTGTTTGAAAAAGAAATTCCGATTGCGGTCAGCAATTTTGTTGCGCTCGCGCAGGGGACGAAGGCGTGGAAGGACGCGAAAACCGGCGCGATGGTGAAGCGACCGCTGTATGAGAATCTGATCTTTCATCGCGTGCTGCCGGGGATTATGATCCAGACAGGCGATCCTACGGGAACGGGGTCGCACAATTGCGGGATCAGGATTCCTGACGAATTTTTGCCCGGGCTGCGATTCGACAGGGCGGGGAGATTGGCGGTGGCCAACACCGGAGAAGCGGATTCGGGCGGGTGCCAGTTTTTTATTACGACCGACAGCATGTCGCAATGGTCGGGCAAGTATACGATTTTCGGAGAGGTGGTTTCCGGGCTGGATGTCGCGGACAAGATCAGCCGCGGCAAGGTTCGGGGAGAGCGGCCGGTGGACCCCGCGAAGCTGATCAGGGTTACAATCGAACGCGTGGGTTCTGCGCCCAAGAAGTAACTAATTCGCGTGGATCCCGCGGCCTGGGTGGGCGCCTTGTTGTAGCTTGCCGTCGCGAACTACAAAGGTTCCGCTTACGAGAACGTAGCGGAAGCCTTCGGAGTATTGCGCCGGCTTTTCAAACGTGGCTTTGTCGATGACGGAGGCGGGATCGAAGACCGACAAGTCCGCGTCGGCGCCGATTTTGACGCGGCCTTTTTGACGCATCTGCGGCGACATCGTCTCCAGTCTCTGGGCTGGCAGCAGCGAGGATTTGCGGATAGCGTCCATCAGCGTGAGGGCTTTTTCCTCGCGCACATATTTCCCAAGGATGCGAGCGTAGGTGCCGGCGGAGCGGGGATGCTCCGAGATTCCGTCGCTGGCGATCATCACCAGAGGATGAGAGACAGCGAGCCGCACCATATCTTCAGTATTGGTAAATTGGGCGACGAAGCCGCCTTGCTTGCGGTAGCGTTCGAACGATTCGCGGGTGAGGCGTTCGCCGGTGGGGGGCCACAGCATGGTGGCGAAATATTCCGCGGGCTGGTTCTCCAAGCCGCTGTACCGGGCCGAGGCGATCTCGGTCATGCCGGCGGTGTAGGGATATGCCTCGGTAGTTACGTCCAAGCCGCGGGAACGCACGCCTTCGATGATGCGGAGAGCGTCCGGGGTTTTCTGCGTTGCGGAGCTGTTGATGTGGACGATGTGCAGAGGCGCGCCGGACGCGGCGGCATCGGCGATCACTTCCTGCATTGCTGAAATCACGTTGCCGGTCGCGCGCATATGAACGAAGACCGGGCGCTTGAATTTCGCGGCGAGATAAAACAGATTTAGAATCTCGTCGGGCGATGCGGTGGGCGTGTAGACGATACCCATGCCGAGCCCCAGGCCGCCCTCGTCTAGACCCTTTTGCACGGCTCCGGCGATAGCCTTCTGTTCTTCGGTGGTTGCGGGGTGATTCATCGCGGCGTCGCGTGGGAGCAGGGCTCCGGTGTCGTGCATGATCGACATTCGCGCTGGAATGTGGCCGGAGCTGGCCCCGAAATTAATGACTGACTTGCCTTCGCGAACCGCATACCATTGGCTTACCGGCGAAACGCCCACCTCCAGTTCCAGCGCCGTGGTGACGCCGTCCATGGCCTTGAAGCCGTAGGCCACAGGATCTTGGGAGTGCTGATGCAGGTCAATGAAGCCGGGCGCGATCACCAGGTTCGTGGCATCGACTTCGATTTTGCCGCGCAGCGGACCGGGGGAGACTGCGGCGATTTTATTTCCGTTGATACCGACACTGCGCACGGCATCGAGGCCGGATTCGGGGTCCATCACCCGTCCGCTCTGGAGAACAACATCGTAGCTCTGCGCGGAAAGGAGCGAGGGCAGCAGCCAGAACAGGAATCGCATGAAGGCTAGTCTACCTGACGCGAAACAAGCGCCGCCCTCGCTAGCCGCGCCTTGAACAAGCGTTCAGATACGCGCGCGCGAGTACGATCATTTCATCGCGCAGGATATCGAATTGCTTTTCAGGAGCGGAGGATTCGAGCAGTCTGCGGCTGACTCCGAACATGACGCCCTGGAGCATCGACGCGACCAGTTGAGGATCGGTGGAGAGCCGCTCCGGCGCGGTCTTCAACATGGCGACGACCGCTTGGTTGGACTTGATTCCCATTTCCTGCGCAATCTTCGCGCCATCCACGTCGGAGCCTACCGCGTAGAGTGCGACGCTTGTCTTCGGGTCTCTCATCTTGGCTTCGAGGAACGTGGTCATCAGGGCGGTCGCCATCTGTTCCAGGGGTTGCCCTTTCTGCCGGTGACAGACGAGTTCGACGGCTTCCGTCACCTCATCCAGGTGACGTTTCAAGGCGGCTTTGAGCAGCGCGCTTTTGTTGGGGAAATACTGATACAGGGTTCCTACCGACACGCCGGCTCTGCGAGCTACCCTGGTGGTGGTGAGCCGCTCCTTTCCCACCTGGAGCAAAACCTGAATGGTGGCTTCGAGAATCGCGTCGACGCTGGCGGCCGAACGGGCCTGGACCGGCGATTTACGCGGTTCCAACACGGCTTCTGAGCGCTGAGGCAAATGCGAACTCCTTATGGAAGCTTTCTCCATCTAACCACACAGTAAGAATAAAGGAGACACGGAATGACTGAACAGACGAACCTTGGCGGCACTTTCAACCTGCCCGGCACTCGAATCAATTTGAAGCGAATGGGCTACGGCGCTATGCAACTCGCCGGTCCACAGGTGTGGGGACCGCCTCGCGACCGCGATGCTGCCATCGCTGTTCTGCGGGAGGCTGTCGCGGCGGGGGTCAACCACATCGATACCAGCGATTTTTATGGTCCGCATGTGACGAATCAGATCATTAAACAAGCGCTCCATCCCTATCCGGAGGGACTGACGATCGTCACCAAGCTAGGCGCGCGACGGCCAGCGGACAAATCCTGGGTTCATGCGCTTTCGCGTCAGGAGCTGGTCGACGGGGTCCATGACAATTTGCGAAATCTCGGTCTCGATGTCTTGGATGTGGTCAACCTTCGGGTGGGGGGCCTGGCGGCGCCATCGGAGGAGTCAATCGGAGAGCCGCTGACCGTGCTTGCGGAGCTCAAGCGGGAGGGACTGATTCGTCATCTGGGTTTGAGCAACGTAAGTCCCGCTCAGTTGGCGGAGGCTCAGGCGATTACAGAAATCGTTTGCATCCAGAACCTGTACAATGTGGCCCTGCGGCAAGACGACGGCTTTATCGACGACCTGGCGCGCCACGGCATAGCTTATGTGCCGTTTTTCCCGCTGGGAGGTTTCAATCCTTTGCAGTCCGCGGTGCTGAACGAGGTTTCTGAGGCTCTGCACGCTACGCCAATGCAGGTGGCGCTCGCTTGGCTGCTTCACCGCTCGCCGAATATTCTGCTGATCCCCGGAACATCGTCCGTCGAACATCTTCGAGAGAATCTGAGCGCGGCGGCGCTCCGCCTTCCATCCGAAATGGTTGCCCGTCTTGATTCGATTGGCGCGGGCGCCGGGCAGACCCATTGATTTCGACGAATTGACAGCTCCGTTCAAAAATACACTGCAAACCATTGAGTCTGGGTCGAGCCAAGTGGGGCGGGCTATCTAACCGGCGGCGGCCGCCAAAATTGGCCGCCCCACCCGACAGAGGCGATTTTCATGGCTCTCACGTGGGTCGCAGTTCCCAAAAAGCAAACTAGCGATGCATCAGGTAATCTAGGATGCTATGACGCGACCTGGGTTCACGGCTTCCATGGCAACGGCGTATCTTTTATTGGCGTCCGTCCGGGCGGCGGGGCAAAATGCAAAACTCGACGTTCCGGCGTTGGAGGCTTCGGCCAATGAGGAACTCGCCGCGACGAGAACTCCGGGTGCGGCGATCGGCGTGGTGAGCAATGGCCGATTGATTTATGCGCACGGGTTCGGAACATCGAACATCGAAACTGGCGCGGCGGTGACGCCGGAAATGCTGTTCCGGCTGGGTTCGACGACGAAAATGCTTACCGCGTCGGCCCTTGCATCGCTTCAGGCCGAGGGGAAACTCGACTTTGAGGACGCGGTCGGCAAGCACGTGGCCGGGCTAGATCCGGCAATCGGTGCGCTTACCATCAATCAGATATTGAGCCACACCTCTGGCCTCAAGG
Organism: Bryobacteraceae bacterium; assembly: GCA_035485055.1. GTDB lineage: Bacteria > Acidobacteriota > Terriglobia > Bryobacterales > Bryobacteraceae > Palsa-187. The sequence continues at coordinate 75,206 of DATHOJ010000142.1, read as the reverse complement.
ATGCGGCGGTGATGAACGGACGGCACGACGATGCGGCGCTGGGCGATGAGATCAAAGCTTGGAAGGCGGACTGGCTCTTCACCAAGCCGGGCGCGATCTATTCCTACGCTAATCCGGGCTTCTGGCTCGCAGGGTATGTTGCGGAATCGATCGAAGGGAAACCGTACGCGCTGGTGATGGAGGGGCGCGTTTTCGGTCCAATGGGGATGGCTTCGACCACTCTGCGTCCGACGATGGCGATGACCCGGGCGCTATCGCAAGGGCATGATATCGCGGGTGGAAAGCTGATGGTGCTGCGACCGGCTCCGGATAATGCCGCGAACTGGCCGGCGGGTTCTGTTTTTTCAGACCTCACGGATCTTGCGCGTTTCGTGACCGCGATGATGGGCGAAGGCAAAATCGACGGGAAACAGGTACTTTCGCTGAAGGTTGTGAACGCACTTACGACGCCGCATGCCGACATCCCTGGCTCCCATTCGAAGTATGGATACGGTTTGGACCTGGAGGAGATCGGAGGGGTGCGCGTATGGAGCCATGGAGGATCGCGCGCAGGATATGGTTCGTTCATCGCGATGCTGCCGGATAAATCGGCGGCTGTGATCGTGCTGGGCAATCGAACCGGAGAGAGCTTGCCGGGGACGCGAGCGAAAATCATGAAAATGCTGGGCGAGCCGGAACGCGAGAACGGCGACGCCCACGAAAGCGCCATCGCGTCCAGCGAGTTTTCGAAATATAAAGGCACCTATCGAAATGGAGACGCCACCACCCAAATTATCGAGCGAGACGGCAAGCTGTACTGCCGGTCCATGGAGTTGCGGAAGGGCGATGGTGGGTGGCTGATCATGAAGAGCCCGGATGGCCGCACGGCCGGGCGAATCTTTGCCGTTGCGGGGGCAGACGGAAAGATAGTATACGTACATGCAGGAGGACGGTCCTCCGTAAGATCTTTGGAATAGGCTGGGCCCGGTAAATTGGGGCAATGATCGGCGGCAGAGACGATCGTTGGGAACTGATATGGGTTTTGGATAAAACGCACCAAGTCCCACTTGCGAAGGATCCAAAGTAACGGAAAGGGGACCTGATGGGTCGCACGTTGAAATGGGTTGCAATCCCCCTCGGAATCGTGATTCTGGGGGTAATCAGCTTGCCGTTTCTGATCAACGTGGATCAGTTCCGGCCGACGCTCCAGTCGGATCTGAGCAATGCCTTGGGCAGAGAGGTGACTTTAGGCAATTTGCAGTTCAGAATCCTGTCCGGCGAGGTCACCGCCGACGATTTGTCGGTAGCGGAAGACCCTGCTTTCGGGAAGCCTGCTTTCCTGCGCGCCAAGTCCTTACATGTCGGCGTAGAAATCTGGCCGTTCCTTTTCTCGCGTAAGTTGATCGTCACGAATCTGCGGATCGATCAACCGGAGATTGCGCTGGTGCAAGCAAGCTCGGGTGATTGGAATTTCTCGGGCCTGGGCGGTAAATCCAAAGTTGGGTCGAGCGCGATTCCTTCTCCGGGCCGCGCGCCGCTTGAGCTCTCTGTGAAGGCCGTCAAGATCACTAACTGCCGCTTGAGTCTGAGCAGAACGGTCGGCCACTGGAAACCCCTGGTGCTGGAGCAGGTGAATATGGAGATGCGCGATTTCTCCAGTACCTCCTCGTTTCCGTTTTCTCTTTCGGGGCAAGTGCACGGCGGCGGCGCGCTCAAGTTGGACGGCAAGGCGGGACCGATCAATCCCGCGGATTCGGCAATGACTCCGGTCAGTGTGAGCCTCACGGCTACGAAGCTCGATCTCGAGCACTCCGGCATGAACGACTTCGCACCCACGGTTTCGGGTTTGGCCTCGTTCGACGGCAGCGGCGAATCGGACGGCGTCACCATGCGTATACAGGGGAAATTTAGAGTTGACAACTTAAAGCTCGCGGCGAACGGAATTCCTTCCACACGCCCCGTGGAAGCGGATTTTTCCGTGCAACACGATCTCCGGAAGCACTCCGGAACCATCCAGCAGGGAGATCTTCACATCGGAACGGCCGTTGCCCATCTCACGGGAGCTTACGCGGAACAGGGCGAATCCGTGGTGCTGAGTTTGAAGCTTTCCGGCCCCAATATGGCGGTGCAGGAATTAGAAGCGCTGCTCCCAGCCATGGCGATTACACTGCCCTCCGGCACGTCCCTAAAGGGCGGGACGGCAAGTGCGGAATTGTCGATGGACGGCCCTGCGGATCATCCGGTCACCACTGGCTCATTGTCTCTGGACAATACGCGGATTGTCGGGTTCGACCTTCCTAAAAAGATGGCGTCAATCGAAAAACTCGCCGGCATCAAGGAAGGCCCCGATACAGAGATTCAGGTCCTAAGCGCCAATGTTCGATGGGCGCCCGAGGGCACGAGCGCAAACGATATGAAGCTGGTGGTCCCGGCAATCGGCGAGATCAGCGGCGCCGGTACCGTTAGTCCCGCCAAGGATCTCGCCTTCAAGATGAGCGCGACGGTGCATACCTCCGGCCTCTTGGCAGTGGTCGGAAACACGCCGATCCCGTTCACGGTGGGAGGGACGTGTGCGGAGCCGGTTTTCAAACCCGACATCAAAGCCGTGGTGAAGGAGGAGGTGAAGAACATGGAACACAATGTCGGCAAGGCGGCGGGCGGCTTGCTGAAGGGGTTCGCGAGCGGTAAGAAGGATTGACCTCGAACAAGTCGGCCGGCGGATCTTACCCGTCCGCTGCGGACGCAAAGTGTCTCGAGCGCCTTGTGGTAGCTTGGTGTAATTAGGAAACGCGGTTGGACTACGAGCGATCTCCACTTCGGCGGTGGACCGTCGTATGGCCTTTACACGGCGGCTTCGCGGGGAAACGAATGAGCCGAAAGAATCACAAATCTTGCGATAGACTATGTGCAGTTTTTTGGGATCTCAGGAGGAAAACATGTCTAAGGTACGAAACCGTTGTGTAGTAGCCGCTCTCGCCGCGTTTTTTCCGATCGCGGCCTTTGCTGATATTAGCGGGACCCTGACGGTGGCCGCCAACACCAATGTGAACATGGACACTGCCGCGACGGTCAGTTCGGGGGGGGATTTTTCATGGAACGGGACCACGCTGACTCCGCAGGGGAGCGCAAAAGCGTACAGTAACGCCGCCATCTCCGGCGCGACGACATACGGTATAATCACCCAGTCACTTATATCGAGCGAAGCCAGCCTGGGCTCGTCGAGTCCTATCAGCGGCCTCGCCGCTAATTCCATCGTCCTGTACGGGACCACTGGCGGAAACTTCGGCAAGCTCCTGGTGACGAGCGTTACCGGCGGGTCCCTTGTCTTCCAATACACCACCTACGAATCGGCCGCGCCGAACACGCCGACGATCACGGGGATCCAGAATAATTACAGCTTACTTGTGCCGGGCTTGCCGAACTACGGAATTTCTCCGGGGACCCTTTTCATCATTCGGGGCACCAACTTGGCGAGCGTACCGGTGAGCAGCATCTCAGCCCTCCAGTCCAGTGCAGCGCCGGGAATTCCATCGACGCTGAATGGCGCTCAGATCACAGTGACGGTCGGCAGCTTCACGGGCCATCCGGGCATGTACTACGCCGGCGCGACGCAGATCGCGGCGGTTCTGCCATCCGCGACGCCTGTGGGCACGGGGACCATCACGGTAAGTTACGGCGGAGCGACCAGCAACGCGGCGACCCTTACCGTGGTGACCACTGCCCTGGGCCTGGATACTTATTACGGGACGGGAAGCGGGCTCGGCGTGGCGACGGACGCGGTGACCGGCGCGCTGATCACTTATACAAATTCCGCGAAGCCAGGAGAGCCCCTGGTTCTTTGGGGCTCCGGAGCCGGCGCCGACACGGCCGATAGCGACACCGTTTTCACCTCCACGCCTCACGCCGTCAGCACGCCGCTCACGCTTTATATCGGCGGCGTCCAGGTTACCCCGAGCTACCAGGGCAGTTCGGGATACCCTGGCTTGAATCAGATTAACTTCACAGTGCCGGCAAACGCTGCGACCGGGTGCGGGGTTACCGTAGCGGGCATCAGCAATAACACGGTCGTGACCAACACGATCCAGTTGCCGATTGAGCCCACGGGCGGCGTTTGTTCCGACGCGGCGCTCGGCTATAACGGAACCACGCTTCAGGGCGGTGGTAGCACGTCGGGTACCTACACCTCCGCGGGCGTCACAATTATTCAAAGCACGACTCCGGTGATCAGCACGAATCCGCCGGCGGGAGGCCTGCAGACCATCGGCACTGCCGACTTCACCAAGACTTCGGGCACCACCACTGTGAGCGGTACCGGTTCCGTTCTTTCGCTCGGGAACTGCTATGTGGCCGGTCCTTCGAACGCCACTGGAACGTCCAATACGACCAGCACGGGCCTGGATGCGGGCACGATCACAATTAGCGGTCCGGCCGGTTCACAGGCGCTGACCGAGTTCCTCAATCCTTTGACCAACCAGCCGATCGTCGGAACTTACGAAATGACCTTGGCTAATTCCTTTATTCCGGCAAACGGAGGGACCTTCACGGCGAGCGGAGCCGGCGGCAAGGACGTCGGATCGTTCACGGCGACCGTTACGCTCGGCCCGACCCTTCAGTGGACCAACCAGACCTCCGACGCGACAGTCAACCGGGCCAACGGTATTCCGATTACCTGGACCGGTGGATCTTCGTCCACGTATGTTTACATCGCCGGAACCTCGAGCTCGAGCACCGGTAGTGCCACCGGCTCGTTCTTCTGTTACGTTCCGGCGAGCGCGGACTCATTCACGGTACCGAACTATATAGCGCTCGCGTTACCCGCTGGAACGGGAAGCCTCTCGGTAGGAAATGTATCGAATCCCGCTAGCTTCACTGCCTCGGGCCTCACCAGCCCCGGCTATTTCCTCAGCGAAATACTGTACGGGATCAACGCGACCTATCAGTAAACGCTTTTGAGAATCCGGTTGACATACGATGGACATCGTAGTACGATCATCGTATGTCCACGGAGCAGCCGCCCAGACCCACCGACGCCGAACTTGAAATCCTGACCGTACTCTGGAGCCGCGGACCCGCAACGGTCCGCGACGTCCATGAAACGATCGCCAGCCGCAGGCCTACGCAGTACACCACGGTTCTGAAGCAACTTCAAGTCATGGCCGAAAAGGGCTTGGTCCTGAGGAATGAGCTTCAACGGGCGCACGTCTATGAAGCGGCGCGGCCTCGCGAATGGACGCAGAGGCAACTCGCCGGCGACATGCTGCAACGCGCGTTCAACGGTTCCGCCAAGAGCCTGATGATCGGCGCGCTCTCTTCCCGCAAAGCTTCGAAACAGGAACTGGCCGAGCTACGCGCCCTCCTCGACGAGTACGAAAGGAGAACGCGATGATGCTGCTCGAATCGATCGTGCGGAGTGAATTGGCCAAGGCTTTGGGATGGACGCTGGTCCACTCGCTGTGGGAAGGCGCGGCCATCGCGCTGGCTTTGGCAATCTCCTTCGGTATCGCGCGATCCGCGCGGGTCCGGTACGCGGCGGCGTGCCTGGCGATGCTCGCGCTGCTGGCCGGTTTTGCAGCGACGCTCTACCGGTTCATGCCAAACGAAATCAACCGCCCCGCGGTGCGGATGCTACCCCAACTCGTCAGTCCCTCCGCAAGCGAACGGCCAGTCGTAAACGCGCGCGCTCCGTGGGACGCATCGGAACTGCTGCCATGGCTCGCGCCAGTGTGGCTGGCGGGCGTCCTCCTTTTTCAATTGCGGTATCTGGTTTCCTGGACGGCAGCGGGGCGGTTGCGCCGGATCGGCGTCTGCACTGCGCCAGAGGCGTGGATCGAAACGCTTGACGGACTCCGAGCGCGGTTGCGAATGTCAAGGTCCGTTACTCTGCTCGAGTCTTGTTTCGCGGAAGTCCCCGTAGTAATCGGACACCTGCGTCCGGTCATCCTGATGCCCGTGGGATTGCTCGCCGGGCTGCCTGCGGGCCAGGTGGAAGCGATCCTGTTGCATGAGCTCGCGCATATTCGCCGCGCCGATTATCTGGTGAATCTGATGCAGACGCTGGTGGAGGGACTGCTGTTCTATCATCCCGCCGCGTGGTGGGTTTCCAGCGCGATTCGCAAAGAGCGGGAGCATTGCTGCGACGACCTGGTGGTGCTGACGAGCGGGAATGCGCATGAGTACGCAACAGCGCTGGCGGCGCTGGCCGGCAACGGTTGGACGGTGCGCCAGGGCGCTCTGGCGGCGACAGGAGGGAACCTGGTGAAACGAATTCAACGCGTGCTCTCGCAGCCGGAGGCTCCCCGTAACTCTTTCGCGCCGATTTTGCCGGTAGGGATTTTGATCGTCACCGGAGCGGTGGGGTTAGCGGCGTGGCAGGCTCCCACGGTTTCTCTACCGTTCGTAAGGATCGCGCAAGCGCAGACGTCACCGGCTGCGCCCGTCGCCGAATCGGCGTATGACCGGTGGCTCCAGGAAGAAGTTGTCTACATCATCACGGATCGGGAGCGGATAGAGTTCAAGAAACTCCAGAGCGACGATGAGCGCAAGCATTTCATCGAACACTTTTGGGAGCGCCGCGATCCCACGCCGGGGACTCCGAAGAACGAGTACCGGGAAGAGCATTATCGCCGTATTGCCTACGTGAATGATCGATTCACGACTCATTCCGGCCTGCCGGGCTGGAAGACGGATCGAGGCCGGATCTACATTGAATACGGTCCGCCGGACGAGATCGACTCGCATCCGTCAGGAGGCAGTTATACCCGGCCGCCCGAAGAAGGCGGTGCGCAGACCGTCACGTATCCGTTCGAGCAGTGGCGATACCGCTTCATTGAGGGAATCGGCAACAATGTCGTCCTTGAGTTTGTCGACAAGGATAAGACGGGCGATTATCGGCTGACGACGGATCCTGCGGAAAAAGAGGTCCCGGCCCCGCCGATCAAGAGAGAGCAGGTGGAACGAGCCGAGAAGCTCCGGGAGGCCGAGCGCCGGCTCGCATCTACCCATACGGAGCAGGTCCAACAACAGCTTCGAGCTCTGGCAGAGCAGTTGCGGGCGGCTGAAAAGCAGACGGAATCCGTCCCTGAGCAAAAACTCCTCCAGTGGCAGCAAGTACTGCAGGACGCGAAGCTGGCGCAGGCGGAGCGGGGCGTTCAAACCGCAGCAGCTCAGTTAAAGCTACTGCTTCAGAAGTACAACGAAGATTTTCCTGATGTGGTCGGCACTCGCCGCCAGTTGACCGAGGCAACGTTGCTCCGGGACGAGTTGCTTAAGAACGAGGAAGCAACATTCGGCCAGCAGGAGAACAGCGTGTTTCTCTCCGGATCCGGCTCTCAGGCGGCGGTAGTGATCCTCCCTGACCGGAGTATTCTGGTGACGATCCCGTTTGAGTTCTCCGCGAGGCAATATCTTGTCAGCATCTCTGCCGTTTCATCCGACGGGAAAACCTCCTGGTCGAACACCAATAGGCAGGTGACGTCAAACAACGGCTCGCTGACTGTAGGACTCGCGCTTCCGGCCGGTTCTTACACGCTCAAGGCGGTCGTAAAGGACTCCGCAAGCTCGACTGAAAAAACCTACGTGGTAAACTTCTCCGTAAAATAGAAGTAAGGAGAAGTACCATGGCACATCGGAACCTGGCCCTCGCGGCGACGCTCATTTTTCTTTCTTTGACGATCCGTGCCGCCGAGGACGAGCACCCCACCCTGGCGATCGGTTCCGCGGCGCCCGATTTCTCCCTGCCTGGAGTTGACGGCAAGACCCATCAGTTGAGCGACTATAAGAATAGCCAATTACTCGCAGTCGTCTTCACCTGCAACCACTGCCCCACGGCACAGCTCTATGAAACGCGCATCAAGAAACTGGTCGACGATTTTCAAGCGAAGAGCGTAGCCTTCGTCGCGATCGAACCCAATGATCCGCAGGCGATCCGGCTGTCGGAGTTAGGCTACACAGACGTGAGCGATTCCCTTGATGAGATGAAGATCCGGGCAGAGTATCGCCACTTCAACTTCCCGTATCTATACGACGGCGATACACAGGCCGTCTCGCGAGCTTACGGGCCCAAGGCGACCCCGCATATTTTTATTTTTGATAAAGACCGGAAGCTTCGCTATGAAGGCCGGGTCGACGATAGCCAGCGCGCCTCGCTCGTGAAGTCCCAGGATGCCAGAAATGCACTGGAGGCGTTGTTAGCCGGCAAGCCTGTCACCGTCGCTCATACGCCGGCATTCGGCTGCTCGACCAAATGGAAATCGAAGATCGATAGTCAACTGGACGAGTTGAAAAAAATAGAGGCCGAACCAGTGAGCGTAAGTATGGTGACTGCGGAAGACCTCAAAAAACTTCGAACGAATCCGACCGGTAAGGTTTTGCTTATCAACTTCTGGGCTACCTGGTGCGGACCCTGCCTGACCGAGTTGCCGGACCTGGAGAATACCTTCCGCATGTTCCGCCGGCGGGATTTCGACTTGGTGACAGTCTCCACGAACTTGCCAGACGAAAAAGCTGGAGTCATGAAAACACTTCAGGCCCAACACGCTTCAAGCCGCAACCTGCAATTCGCGACCGAAGACACTTATGGCTTGCAGGCCGCGTTCGACTCGCATTGGGAGGCCGGAGTGCCTTTCACGATGGTCATCTCGCCAGGCGGGAAAGTCCTCTATCAGAAGCAGGGTGAGGTCGACATCCTGGAGGTTCGCCGAGCTATCTTAGCGAACTTAGAAAACGAGACCTATGTCGGACACCCTGTCTATTGGGCCCAGAAGTAGCTAAGCTTTCGCCGACTTCTTCCGCCGGGCGGCCCAGAACGCCTTCATCCTGTCGGAATGAGCCTGTTTCTGCGCTGCCGTCAAAGCCTTGCGCTTCCTTTTCTTTGTGGGCGCGGAAGCGGGTGCGGCGGTAACATGCGCCGTAACAGACGTAGCGACAGGTTTGGGTGTGGTTCCACCCAGTGCTTCGATAGCTTTGCTAAGTTTGTCCCGCTCCGCTATCAGAAGAGAAAGAATGTGTTCAGTTGCCATTGTTATTAAGATGTTAACATCAGTGTCTGTCGTCAAGCAATATTTCGCTCATGCTTATGCGTAAATTCTTCTTACTGACATTCCTTCTGGCCTCGGCAGCATCAGCTCAACTTTACAAAGGCGAATTGATCTTTCCTCCGGAATCCTGGCATAACCACTCATCATCAGTTGTCGAGCTACCGAACGGCGACTTACTTGTCTGCTGGTTTCACGGCTCCGGGGAACGCACCGCCGACGATGTCAAGATCGAAGGAGCCCGCTGGAATAAGCGGACAGGCAAATGGAGTGAGCGCTTTACTATGGCGGACACTCCCGGATTTCCCGACACAAATCCGACGATGTTCATCGATTCCCGCCAGCGCCTGCTCTTTTTTTGGCCGGTAATTATCGCTCATCAGTGGGAAACTGCGCTGATGAAATATCGTATCTCTACGGACTATAGCCAAACCTCCGGTCCTCCGAAGTGGGAACATCAGGACAATATTATTCTGATCCCCAAAGATATCGCTGCGAAAACCCGTGAAGTATTCGAGAAAGATAAAGCTAAAGAAGGCCGCGCCGGCGAGTATGCTGCAAAGGTCATCGAACACGCCGACGATATGTACTTCTCCCGCATGGGTTGGTTCACGCGCACTCATCCGCTTCAACTGCCTTCGGGTCGAATCCTGGTTCCCATGTATTCAGACGGATTTTCCTTCGGCATCATGGCGATCAGCGATGACGGAGGATATAGCTGGATGGCCAGCCAACCCATCGTTGGCTATGGCTGTATTCAGCCCTCGGTAGTTCGCAAGAAAGATGGCACCCTGGTGGCCTATCTTCGCGATAACGGTCCACCACCGAAGCGAGCACACATAAGCTACTCGAAGGATGACGGTGTGAGCTGGACCGCTGCGGTCGACACGGACATCCTGAACCCGGGCACCAGCCTCGAAGTGATAAGACTATTCAATGGCGACTGGCTAATGGTCTACAACGATCTGGAACAAGGCCGCTATTCACTTGTCGCCGCGATCTCCGATGACGAAGGAATTACCTGGAAATGGCGTCGGCATCTCGAAGGCAGCCCTGAGAACAAAGTAACGAATCAGTATCACTATCCTTCCGTAATTCAAGCGAAAGACGGGACAATTCACGTTACTTATAGCTATTTTGTGCCGCAAGGCAAAGCGATTAAGCACATCCAGATGGCGGAAGACTGGGTAAGAAATAAACCGTAGCTATTTCTGGACCACCCCGCCTTTCATCACCAATTTAACTCTGCGGATCGCCGAAATGTCACTGACCGGATTTCCATCCACAGCGATCAAATCCGCCAGCATGCCCTGCTTAACTTGTCCGATATCCATGTGTAGCACGCGTCCGGCGATCGATGTCGCGGCTTTCAACGCCTCTACCGTCGGCATGCCGTAGTCGACCATCAACTCCAGCTCGCGTGCATTGTCACCATGTGGAAACACTCCTACGTCGCTCCCGCTCAGAATGGTGACTCCAGCATCGATCGCAGCCTTGAAACTGGCTCTCTTCTTCACCAAGCCCTGGGGTTCGGGCTGACCTTTTTTCCATCCCGAATACTGGGTTGTCGCATCGCCTGCCGCGAGCGTCGGGCAGAGTGCGACATGATGCTCCACCATCAATTTCCAAGTCTCAGCGGTGCCGTCGTTGCCATGCTCGATGGTTTCGGCGCCGGCCAGAATCGCGCGTCTCATTCCTTCCGCTGTGCTGGTATGAACGGCCACTGGCACTCCCGCGCTCCTCGCCGTCTCCACCGCGAGCTTCATCTCTTCCAGCGAAAACGTAGGACTCGACCCCGGATGGGGCCCCCACCGATAGTCGCCATACAACTTGATCCAATCCGCGCCGTGGCCGATCTGATCGCGCACCACGCGGATCAGCGAGTCGACGCCGTCCGCTTCTTCGGCGCCCTGCGGGACGTGCCATTCGGGCGCGAACCCCTTAGGCGCGTAACTGCCGGTGGCCACAATCGCCCGCGTCGACGCCAACACCCGGGGTCCGGGTACGATGCCCTGATTCACCGCCTGCTTGAGTTCGACGTCAGCATACCCAGCGCCTTCCGTACCCAGATCACGTACGGTCGTGAAGCCGGCCATCAAGGTAGCGTGCAGATGATTCACTGCCCTTGCGGCACGCAACGCCAGGCCCTCATGCGCAACTTGATCGTTCCAGGGAGTCTCGTTGTACGCGTGCAGCAGAATATGGGAGTGTCCCTCGACCATCCCCGGCATCAAAGTCGTACCCGGCAGGTCGACCGTGGTAGCTCCCGTGGAATCGACGCTGCCCTCAGGGCCGGCCTGTTGGATCCGTTCCCCCTTCACCACCACCACCCAGCCTTCGTGCATCGCCTCGCCATCGAACACCCGCGCGGGTTTCAGCACAATCGGTGTGGCATTGCTGTCGCGCCCCCTGCCTCCGCGTTGCGCGATCGCCGCCACCGGCATCAGGACCAACAACCCAAGCATGAGACTGGTTCGCATTACGCAATTATAACGGTGCCATAATAATGCCGTGACCCGCCGCGATTTTATTGCCGCAGCCGCAACCCCCCTGCTGGCCGCCCCCGCCGTGCCGCCGAACATAGTGTTCATCCTCTGCGATGACCTGGGCTTCGGCGATCTCGCCTGCTACGGCTCCAAACTCCGCACGCCGAATCTCGACCGCCTGGCCGCCGAAGGGGTTCGCTTCACCAACTTTTGTTCGGCCGATCCAGTCTGTTCCCCGTCGCGAGCCGCGCTCCTCACCGGCCGCTATCCGACGCGTGTGGGTGTCCCGCGGGTTCTGATGCCGCCTGATCCAGCCGGTCTCAATCTCGACGAAACGACTCTCGCCAATATGCTCAAGGCGCGTGGCTATAAGACGATGTGCGTCGGTAAGTGGCATCTCGGCCGTCCCGACGCCTACTTACCAACCAGCCGCGGCTTCGATGAATATTTCGGTATCCCCTACAGCAACGATATGAACCCGCGCGTGCTGATGCACAACACCGAGGTAATCGAAGATCCCGCCGAGCTCGAATCGCTCACCGCGCGCTACACCGAGCAGGCAACGAAGTTTATCGCGGCATCAAGAAGCTCGCCGTTCTTTCTTTACATGCCGCATACGTTTCCGCACATTCCGCTAGCCGCCTCTGCGCGATTCCGTGGTAAATCACCAGAAGGACTCTATGGCGACGTAGTAGAGGAAATCGATTGGAGCGTCGGCGAAGTGTTACGCTCGCTGCGCGAGCATGGGTTGGATAGCAACACTTTGATCATGTTCTCGAGCGATAACGGACCCTGGTATCAGGGGAGTCCCGGCAAACTCCGCGGGCGCAAGAACACTACCTATGAAGGTGGAATCCGGGAGCCGTTCATCGCCCGCTGGACCGGCCACATTCCTCCGGGCCGCGTCGTCAACGGTCTTGCGTCGATGATGGACGTCGTTCCCACAATCGCCAAAATCTGCGGCAGCGCGCTTCCTTCGAAGCCGCTCGACGGCATCGATATCTGGCCGATGTTGCACGGTGACAAACCGTCCATCGACCGCGATCCTCTGCTTTACTTCGATAACTGGGATCTGCAATGCGCCCGCATGACGAACTGGAAACTGCACATCGCGCGCCACAACACAGGAGCTTATATGCCCGCTCCGGCAGTCGGCCGCCGCAGTTATCCTTTACCGAAACCGGAGCTTTACAACCTAGCGAATGACCCCGACGAGAGCTACGACGTAGCTCAGGAACACCCGCAAATCGTGGCGCAGATTCAAGCCAAGATAGCCGAAATGCTCAAGACCTTTCCCGAGGCGGTCCAAAAGGCCTGGACCGAACAAATGGAGCGCAAGGTAAATCCCGCGACCCCGGCAGGCGCATATCCGCAACCAATTCCGCCGAAGTAACGATCTCAACCTCAGAACTGATACTTCAATGCGAACTGTAAGTTTCGCGAGCCGACGGACGTGTTGACAACCCCAGTCGGTATGCCGGCCGTATAGCTAGGATCGACGCCGTATCTCGACTTATCGATTCCGCCTCCGGGGAAAACATCCGTCGCATATCCGTTCACAGCGAAGATCGGTGTGTTAAACGCATTGATTGCATCGAAGCGGAATTCCAGCGCTTGATGCTCGGTAATGGCGAACTTCTTTGAGAGGCTCATGTCGATCTGTTTAATTCCAGGACCTCGTTCGCTTGAAATAGGACATGTGCCAAGTTGTCCCGGCAGAGGGATCGACATGGTGGTCGGATCGAACCAAACGTAGCCGCCACCCACGAAATTCTTATACGGAGTCGCTATCGATGGGCTGTTGCAGTCCGGGCGAGGCTGGAAGTAGGCTCCAGTCGGATCGTTGCCGAATTGGATCATCGAAATTGGGAAGCCTCCGTGCACCGTGGCAATCGCGTCGTAGTGCCAGCCTCCAAAAATCGCGTTGATCACCGGGTTTGCGTTCTTGCCAAAGGCGCGATTGTGACCGAACGGCAGGTCATAGTTCACATAGCCGGTGAAGTTGTTGGTGATATCCGCGTCGCAGTAGCCGTAATCCAGGTTGATGTTATAAACATAAGATTGGAATGACACGTCTGCCGTGGTCTGCGAGGCAGCCGCGTTACCGTAGCGGCCATAATAGCCCTGGTTGTTGGTGAGACACTTCGACCAGGAATAGTTCAACTGGAACACCAGCCCGTTCCAAAGCTGTTCACGAGCTACAAGCTGAAGCGAGTCGTAATTCTCGATCGCCGTCGAAGTGTTGAGCCTCTGCTGACCCGTGCCGTCATTCTTAAGAGTCGGATTACCCGATAGATAGGGTCCAGGCGCGCTATAGGGTCCACCAGATGGAGGGTTCGGCAGAAGAATGTTCTGGCCCATATCGTAAATCGCGGCCATGTGGTCGGTATGTTGGCCGACATAGCCGGCTTGAAGAGTGAATGCCTTCGCTAGCTGACGTTGAATGGTGAAGTTCCATTGATTGGAGACAGCCGGCCGGTAGTTCGGATCGGTCGCATGCAGACGAACACCCGAGAAGCAGGCCGCGGGAGCGGAAAGCACGTTGGCGACAGTGCATCCGCTGGTAGCGCCGAGCGCGCCAAATCCCTGATCGAGAGTGACCTGATTGCTCGGAATCGCCCCATACGCGTTGGTCGATCCCCATTGTCCCACCAGGTCAACATTCCAGGGAGCGTTCGTCGCCAGCCGATTGTACTCGCCCGTGCCTTCTTGGAAGCTCGACCGTGAGAAAGCGGCTCGAATTACTGTTTTGTCGTCGAGGCTATAGGCCAGACCAAGGCGTGGCAGAAAGTTGGCGATCCCGTTGTACTGGTTATAAAGAGCCCTGCTGTTCCCATCCTGGCCGGCTAGTTCGATCTGGCCGGAGTATTCTCCGAAGTTAGTCATGCGGTTATGTACTTCATAGATCGGAGTGAAAACCTGGTAGCGCAGCCCGACGTTCATTGTCAATTTGCGAGAGATGCGCCAGTCATCCTGAAAGAACGCGCCGATGGCGTCGTTACGCTGGCCGACGGTTCCCGAAAAGCCGAGACCGTAACCCATATAGGAAGGAAGGCCGAGGAAGAAGTCGGCTTCGGAGTTTCCCGTATAGGTACCGTTAAAACCGATCTGTCCCGCGGCTCCGTCGCTGCTGGTGGCCGGCACATAGTTATTGCGATACCTATTGAACTGGAAGCCCATTCGCATGGTATGGGCGCCTTTTGTCCAAGTTACAGTGTCGTCGTATTGGATAGAAGTCTGATGGAAAATCTCCGGGCTATCGTTAGTGCCGAAGGCGAACGGTCCATTTAACTGACCGCCGATTTTCGAACTGGCGAAAGATAAGCCGGGCAGAAATGGAGTGGGCTGTCCAGGAATCAGGTTCGCGCCCGCCATGGTGGTGAGAGCCTGCGCGTTTGCATCGGCGGGGTAGTAATTCATGCCGATGCGCATGTCATTCAGCATGCTTGAACTGATCGTGCGCGTGTAGTCGAGCACCGCCTGTTGAAGTGGAAAGATGTTGCTTCCGCTGCCGCTATACTGAAACGCTTCGCTGTTGACGATCGGATTTTCGATATGCTGCTGAGAGTAACGTGCATATACGTGGTCTTTATCCGTCGGATTCCAGTCCACTTTCATATCGCCCTGGTTCCCGTGCGTATAGTTCTGCACCGTGTTGTTCAAGTTATTGATCGTGCCGCCGGCCTGACCCGGAAGGTTGGGCTTCGGTAAAGCATTGGCTATTTTGATCGCGGTCGCGCTGATGCCGTTGATACAAGGATTGACGCCCATCTTCTCGCTGCCGGAACAAATGTTTGCCAAAGCCAGGTTGGACGGCATCGGAATGCGATTGCCATTGGCGTCCACCGCTCCAGGATAGTAGAGGGTCACGCCGAGATCGGTGAGATTCCCCGTGAGATCGGCCGCGGTGAACGTCGTCTTAGGACTTGGAGTCGCCGGAAGATCGAAGCGCGAGCCCTGATAGTCGGCAAAAAAGAAGAGCTTATTCCTCTTAATTGGCCCGCCAATGGTAGCCCCGTATTCATTCCATCGCTGCCTCGGCGTCGGCAAACCGTTGAAGTTGTTCGACCACTCATTGGCATTGAAAAAGTCATTACGGAGGTACTCAAAGGCGTTGCCATGAAACTGATTAGTGCCGGACTTTAAGCTCACATTGATAACGCCGCCGAGAAACTGGCCGAACTCCGCGTCGGGATTATTAGTGATGACGTTGAACTGTTGAATCGCATCGACACTCGGCGAATAGGCGACGTTGTTATCGACAAACTCAGTGTTCTCCATGCCATCTAACAAATAGTAGTTCGCCTGCTCGCGATTCCCGTTTAGGTTAGGACGGGCCGCATTGAACGTCTTCAAGCCGGTATTAAAGGACGCCGGACTGATAGTTACCGATCCCGGCACCAGCAACGCCAACTGATTGTAGTTGCGGGTTTCAAGTGGAAGGTTCGCGATTGCCGACGCCTCCATCACCGAACCCACTTCGGTAGTTTGTGACTGGAGCACGGGGGCTGCTTCGGAAACTTCCACTTGTTGCGATATTTGGCCGAGTGTCATCGAGAAGTCGACGCGCGCCGTCTGGTTCAATTCAAGACTAAAGGCCGCGTGGACGGCGGTTTGGAACCCCGACGCTTCTACCCGGACGTCGTATTTACCGATCGGCAGATGGGGGAAGTTATAAGCCCCGTCTGCGTTGGTTTGCGTCTTCCAGGTCGTTCCCCGGTCGACGTCGCGAGCGATGACAGTCGCGGACGGCAGAGCAGCACCTGACGGATCGGTTACCGCCCCGATGATCGCCGCCGTGACCTGTTGTCCCCTGGACTGAGGTGCCGAAAGGAATAAAGCTGTCAGTGCCATCACCGCCCAAGTGGCGCTGCTGGAAATAAGTGAATGCGATTTATTACTTCTCATATACACCCCTTCTGCTCCTTTTAATAACGGTCATGTAGGTTTCTGCTTTCGCTAATCCTGGCCCCGGCCGATCCCGTTGTCCAGTTCAAAACGGTTGTGTCATGCGTTACGCATAGGTTCGTTACCCATCGAACATCAGCCTTTTCAGTCATTTGTTGGATTCCTTCGCGGACACTCCCTCAACTAGCAAACGAACCGGCCTGACGCCTGCCAGGACAACTTCAGCGTTGGGACGCTCAATTTCCTTGAGCACCTGCATCTGTTGAGCGACCCAGCCCTCCGGCGCAGTCTTACCCGCCTTCAAATATTCCAAAGCTCGCAGTCCGATCGATCCCAGCACCGACAAGTTACGCGAGAGCGAGGCTAGCTCCGAGGGCGGCTCCAGGCGCAACTCGTTCTTTGACCAGGCTGTCAGGGTCATTTCTAACTCAGCCAACGCCCCGGGCGAGCTGATTGTTCGAGCCGCCTGTTCCAGATGCCGGACGCTTTCACTCTCCGGGTGTACCGCGTCAACGAACCGGTTCAGAGGAACTTCGCTCGTGTAGTGGCGGGCGTCGCGGCGTCCTTCGATA
Source organism: Bryobacteraceae bacterium (assembly GCA_035485055.1). Taxonomy (GTDB): domain Bacteria; phylum Acidobacteriota; class Terriglobia; order Bryobacterales; family Bryobacteraceae; genus Palsa-187. The sequence continues at coordinate 58,229 of DATHOJ010000142.1, read as the reverse complement.
CCCAAAGCTTCGGATGCGTCCGCCAACACGCGCAGCGCGTCGGATTGCCGTCCCGCGATCCGCCCGAGCAAGCGTCCATAAGTCGACCGATGTTCGACGCCGATCCAATCGAGCGCCCGGCTTACCGACTCCAGTCGCAGGTACATGGCATCGACGTCAGTGACCTCCCTGCGCGACCACAGCCGTTCCGCGACCGCCGCGGCTCGTGGCCAGATTCGTGAATCCACGGTCTGCTCGCTGACGTATTCCGACCACATACACGCTTCGCCGCCGAGGATTCGAGAGGACTCAGCCTTAGTTAGAAGATCAGGAGCGTCGGCCAGCGGGTCCACTTTGTAATGCGCCGCCGCCGGCTTCAAATGATCAAGGTAATATCCGAACGAGAGAATCCCCCGATAGCCTTTGCGAGCTGCCTCAGCCAGCGAAGCCTGCCCGCGCCAGGATTGAATTATCGTGTCGCGCCCCAGGCTTGGATCAAGGACCTCGTCCCATCCGATCATCGTTTTCCCGTGCTTTTTCAGTAGCTGTTCCAGGCGCAGATTGAAATAAGCGTGCAGAGCGCGGCTGTCCGCAAGTTGATGATCCTTTTCGAAAGCCTGAATCGCGGACGAGTGTTTCCACTGCGTCTCTTCCACCTCATCTCCGCCAATGTGGAAATAGGAATCCGGGAACAGGTCCGCCATCTCCCCGATGAACTCGTCCAGGAACGCGTACGTTTCCTCCCGCGTCGGATCCATCGTCGGTTGAAAAATTCCCCATTTCCGCTCGATCGAATACGGCCCTGCGGCACTGGCGAGCTCCGGATATCCCACGAACCAGCTCGTCGTGTGCCCCGGGATATCGAACTCCGGGACCACGCGAATGCCGCGGTCGCGCGCGTAGTCCACTACCTGCCGAATCTGCGCCTGGGTGTAGAAGAGTCCGTCCGAACCCATTTGATGAAGCTTCGGAAATCGCTTGCTCTCCACTCGGAATCCCTGGTCGTCTGAAAGATGCCAGTGGAATACATTCAACTTAACGGCAGCCATCGCATCGAGGTTTCGCTCCACTACCTCGATGGGCATGAAGTGACGGGAAACGTCCAGCATCAGGCCTCGCCAGGGAAACCTGGGCTTATCTTCGATGTGTACGCTCCCTATCTCCGAGCTAGTTCCGATCAACTGCGCCAGCGTCTCCAGCCCGCGGAGCGCGCCGGTCACTGTCGCTGCATTCAGCCTTGCCCCCACCGCAGAAACGTCGAGAACATACGATTCGTCCTCGCCTAGTTTCGGATATTCGCTGCCGCCCTCCCGGCACTCGATCGATACAACCGCCTTCCCCGCGCCGTGCATCGGAATTCCTGTCTGGCGCGATACCCGCGCCACGAAGCGGCTTATGGCGGATTGAAGCCGCGCGTCGGAATATCCCTTCGCAAACGCCGTGAAACTGGAATCGATGGTCAGCTTTCCCGGCGTGGATACCATCGTCGCCGGAAGCGGCATCACTTCGCCGAACGCGGCCAACCGCGCTAGAACTGCCAAAAACAAAGCATATTTCGTCATTTGCATCCTAATCGACAATCGAGCTCCATCCGCGTCGCGACAGATCCCAATAGATGACAGCTCCTGCCCCAAGACCGGCAGCAAGCAAACACGCGCCCTCGATCCATTCACCGAGGAGCAACTTGCCGGTCCCGAACAAAACTCCATAGATCAGCACGCAGCCGGCGATCCAGTCCATCGCGTTGTAGATTCCCATCCGCGAATCTCGTACCTCCGGCGCGAGTCTGGCGATCGGTCCCCATCCCGCAGCGCCTGGACGGGAGCGCCGGTAAAAACTGACTAGCGTCGCCTCCGATTCCGGCTTGGTGAGGAAAGTAACCGCCAGCCAGACCACCGTGGTTACGGAAACCGTGATGATCATGATCCACGCGAAATCTGCCGGTTTATCGCTATCCAGGCCCCCCACGATTTGTAGCGCGAGCGACGTGATAAATGCCGCGGCCATCGCGGAAATTTCGCTCCAGGCGTTGATCCGCCACCAATACCAGCGCAGCAGCAGAACCAGTCCCGTGCCCGCGCCAGTGACGATCAGCATCTTCCACGCTCCCGCGATGGAGGTCATGTAAAATGTAACCACCGCGGAGACGATCGTCAACAACACCGTGGTCCACTGTGAGACGCGTACATAATGCCGGTCTCCGGCATCGGGCTTCAGGAACCGGCGATAAAAATCGTTGACGATGTAGCTCGCGCCCCAATTAAGCTGCGTCGCGATGGTCGACATATAGGCGGCCGCGAACGCCGCCAGCATCACGCCGCGGAGCGATGCCGGCAGATACGCGATCATCACCCGTACGTAGCCGGTCTCTGGATCTTCCAGGCCAGGGAAGAGAATCAGCGACGCCAGCGCCACCAGAATCCACGGCCACGGGCGGATGGCAAAATGCGCGATGTTGAACCACAGCGTCGCCAGTAGCGAATGCTTCTCGTCTTTCGCGCTGAACATCCGTTGCGCAACGTAGCCGCCCCCGCCGGGTTCTGCGCCCGGATACCAGGTCGCCCACCAGTTGAGCGATATATAAACGAAAAACGTGATCATCGGCATCCACGCGGAGTGCAGGTCGGGAACAAAGCTCAGCACGGAGCCTTGCGAGCCGCGCTGACGGTCGATTTGCGCGAGCTTCAACTTCATCTCGCCCATCCCGCCCACCGCGTGAATCGCCACCACAGCCAGTACGATCACCATGGTCATTTTGATGACGAACTGAAACAGGTCCGCGACCAGTACGCCCCACAATCCGGACAGCGTGGAAATAAAGGAGGTCACGGCGATCAGTCCCAGAACGATCAGCAATGCCTCGATTCGCGTGATCCCCAGCGCGAGGCTAAGTATTTTGACCATGGCCAGATTCACCCAGCCCAGGATGATGCAGTTGATCGGAATTCCCAGGTAGAGCGCCCGAAATCCGCGCAGGAACGCCGCGGGACGGCCGGAATAGCGAATCTCGGTGAATTCGATGTCGGTCATCACACCGCACCGGCGCCAGAGTCTCGCGTAGAAAAATACCGTAAGCATGCCGCTCGCAACGAAGCTCCACCACAGCCAGTTTCCAGCGATGCCTCCGCGCGCCACCATCCCCGTCACCGCCAGCGGCGTGTCCGCGGCGAACGTGGTCGCCACCATGGAAGTGCCCGCCAGCCACCACGGAACGTTGCGTCCGGAGAGGAAGAATTCGTCAACACTCTTTCCCGCGCGCGCTCGATAATACAGGCCGATTCCGCCATTGATCGCGAAATACAACGCGATCCAGCACCAGTCGAGGTAGGTTAGCGTCATCAGATTGTTCGCGTGATTTTCGTCAGGGTTCTCGGGCAGTCCGGATTGATTCCCTTGATCGCTGCCAGATTCGCAGCGAAGAGCTGGGTCGGGACGATGTAAGGGATGGGCGTGTACAAATCCTTCGGCCCGCGCTCCGCTCCAGGCTCGATCGGAAGCAGCAGGAATCGCGCCGCCCGCGTGCGAACCTCGGAATTTCTTAGATCCGTAATAATCAGCGTCTCCGCCTTCAACTCCTGGAGCCGGTCGAGCACCAGCGAAATCGACGGCCACGTAACTCCGCCCGGAGCGAACACAAAGACCGGAAAGGATCGCTCCACTAGCGCGATCGGCCCGTGCATCAGGTCCGCCGACGAGAAACGCTCCGTCACCACGTAGCACGTCTCCATCAGCTTGAGCCCGAACTCCAACGCGTTCGCGTAGTTCAGCCCTCGCCCGACGGTGACCGCTCGGGACATGAATAAATAGCGCGCCGCCAGTTCCTCAATATGCTCCTCCAGCTCGAACGCGCGCTCCACCCACTCCGGAATGCGCCGTAGATCGTCGAGCCGAACCTCGCCTTCCAGCGCGGACGCCAATAAATACAATGCGAGAAGCTGGCAGGTGTAAGTCTTCGTAGCCGCGACGCTCTCCTCTATTCCGGCCTCGATCAACAGCGGAAACTCCACCAGGCCGGCCATCGCGCTATGCGCATCGTTGGTGATGCCGACGGTGGTCGCGCCGCGTTTCCGCGCATCTTCGAGAACGGCGTTGGTGTCGGTCGATTCGCCGGATTGCGAAATTCCTACCACCAGCACGTCCTCGAAATGGAGCGGACTTTCGTAGAGCGTCAACACCGAAGGCGCCGCCAGCGATACGGGAATGCCGGTCGTGATTTCGATTAAGTAGCGTCCGAATTGTGCCGCATTATCCGAAGTGCCTCGCGCCACCATCACGATCAGCCGCGGCCGATGCGTTTGCAGGTGGCGGCGCAGACTGTTGACCGTTCGCCAACCCGTCTCCAGTGTCCTTGCGAGCGCGTCCGGCTGCTGACGGATTTCTTCGAGCATTTTCGACATGCTAGCGGGGGAAGATTTCTTCCATCTCCTCTCGCGTCGGCCTGCGCCCGTATTCGCTAACCTGGAACGCCTCGGCATGTCCGATGTTCGCGGCGTGCTCCGTTCCATAACGCCGGGCGAGTGAAGCACGCAGGCAGCTATCGATCGGACGCGTCCATTGTTGGTCGAGCCACGCCCGCCGCGCCGCCGGCTCCTTCGGAACCTCCCGTCCGCTCACCCACGGAAGCCATTCGTAAACCTGCGAAGAATGCTCGCTCAAAGCATCGAGCTTGCGGTTCCATGTGTCGTCGATATCCACTGCAATTTCCGGCGTAAACGGTGCCGGCAATCGAAATTCGTCTTGAAAATAAAGAAAGATTGGATTCGTGGCCAGCGCCGGAGTATCCGCGCAGACGTGTGGGACCATCACCAGGTACGCCGAATCCTGAACCACTTGGCTGGTGTACCGGTGATCCGGATGGTAGTCCCACGGGCGATGCGTCAGCACCACGTCCGCGCTCCATCGCCGGATTTGCCGCACCACCTCCTGACGGGCGGCGAGCGTCGGGGAAAATTCGCCGTCGGGATTGTCCAGCACCTCCGACTCCGCCAGCCCCAGCCGCTTAGCCGCCTCCGCCGTTTCCCCCTTCCGTCGAACGGCAGTTTCCTCCAGGGATAAAATGTGGTGCCCGGCAGCGCCGTTGGTCAATGACAGGAATTTGACCGAATGCCCCAACGCGGCAGCCTTAGCCGCCGTCCCCCCAAATCCGATTTCGCAATCGTCGGGATGTGCGCCGATGCAGAGGATCCTCACCCTGGAATGCTGACGTGCGCGCGGCTCTCTGTCCAGTTCCGAACGGTTGCGGCGGTGTTACGAGCCGGGTTCGTTACCCGAATCGAACATGCGTGTTTTCAGTGTGTTCGAGATCCCCAACGGCGGCATGTTAAAATCGAATACCAGATTACTAGAGGAGGTGCTTCCGTGGCCCAGGGCGAAGTTCCCAGGGTGCCTCCAACCAACGGTTCAGAGGGCCATCGGTCGGCGCACGTTCCAGAGGAGGCGATTCGGGAAGAACTCGCCCGCGTGCTGAGCAGCCATGAATTCCGCGCCAGCAAACGGAGCCAGGACTTCCTGCGCTACGCCGTCGAGAATACTCTGAACGGACACACTGACCTCCTCAAAGAGCGAACCATCGGTATTGAGGTCTTCGGCCGTTCCACCAGCTACGAACCCAGCGACGATGCCACGGTTCGGGTCAAGGCGGGCGACGTTCGCAAGCGACTTGGTCTCTATTATGCCGAACAGGGAGCGCACAATCCTGTACGTATCGAACTTCCCGGTGGCACCTATGTGCCCGAATTTCGCTGGGAAATCTCTCGGGTGCCCGCCCCGGTTCCGGAGGCAGCCGTCGCGCCCGCTATCGAGACCCTCGCGCCCAAACCTGCCGCTCGGCTCAATTCCCGTTTGCTGGCTGTCGCCGCAACCCTCGCTATATCGGCCGCGATCGCGGTCGCTATTTGGATTCGCGCCCGGCCGGCCGCTGCAATCGATCAATTCTGGGCCCCGGTGCTGAACAGCCCTTCGCCGGTTTCGCTGTGTGTGGCCTATGTGCCGGTATTCGGCCTGGACCGCGACGCCAATTCCAAACAGCCGGTTCGATCCGAGGATTTCGTTTCGCTGACCGACCAATTCGTCGGCGGAGGCGACTTGATCGCCACCTCCCGGCTCAGCTCCATGCTCACCAGAATGGAGAGGCCGTATCGTCTGCGGGTCGGCAGCGACGTGTCATTCCACGATTTGCGAACTTCGCCCGCCATCCTGGTCGGCTATTCCTATACGCGCTGGAAAGAAATCAGCAGCCAGCTTCGATTTTTTATCGACGCGTCGCGCAATCCCGTGGGCATCACCGACTTTGGCCGTCCCACTCAATTTACTCTGCCGAACCTGCCCCCGGATCGCCACACCACGGAAGACTACGCGATCGTGTCGCGGGTTTTTCATCCGGACACGCACGCCATGCTGGTCGAACTCGCCGGCATCACTCAGTATGGAACCGATGCGGCCGCCGACGTCGTTACGAATGCCGATCTGATGGCCGAAGCGCTCCGAGGCGCTCCTCCCAATTGGAAAGACAAGAATCTGCAACTCGTTTTACATGTAAAAGTAATATCCGGAACGCCCAGTTCCCCCAAAATAGTTGCGACGCACTTTTGGTAGGGCCGACAATAGAATTTCATGCCCGACGAAAAATTCAACATAGGCTTGGTCCAGATGAGCTGCGCCGTCGATCCGAACGAGAATCTCGCCAAGGTCGAATGGAAGATTCGCGAAGCAGCGTCGCGCGGCGCCCAGATCGTTTGTCTTCAGGAACTGTTCCGCTCACAATATTTTTGCCGCGAAGAAAATCCCGATTTATTCGCATTAGCGGAAGAAATCCCCGGCCCTTCCACCGAATTCCTCGGCAAGCTTGCGCGCGAACTAAAGATCGTCATCATCGCCTCTCTGTTCGAAAAGCGCGCGCAGGGCCTCTATCACAACACCGCTGCGATCCTCGGCACCCACGGCAAAATTCAAGGCCTATATCGCAAGATGCACATCCCCGACGATCCCTTGTATTTCGAAAAGTATTATTTCACTCCAGGCGATCTCGGCTTCTCGAATTTTGACACTCCCTTCGGCCGCCTCGGCGTCCTGGTTTGCTGGGACCAGTGGTATCCGGAAGGCGCCCGCATCTCCGCGCTCGGCGGCGCCAACGTTCTGTTCTACCCCACCGCCATCGGCTGGCACCCCAGCGAGAAAGAGCAATACGGAGCCGCCCAGCTCGACGCGTGGCGAACCATCCAGCGCTCCCACGCGATCGCCAACGGGATTTATGTCGCCGCCGTCAATCGTGTCGGCTATGAAGGCCCTCCGGATCACGGCCTGGAATTCTGGGGCTCGTCCTTCGTCGCCGACCCCTTCGGCCAGATCCTCGACGAAGCCTCCTCCGATCAGGAAGAAATCCTCGTCGTCGAATGCGACCCGCGCCGCTCCGACGAGGTCCGCCGCAACTGGCCCTTCCTCCGGGACCGACGCATCGACGCCTACGGCCCCATCATGAACCGCTGGCTCGGAAAATGAAATTCCGCATGCCCGCCGAATGGGAGCCTCACGAAGCCACGTGGCTCGCCTGGCCCCATGAGAAATCCGACTGGCCCGGAAAATTCGCGCCCATCCCCTGGCTCTACGGCGAAATCGTGCGCCACCTGGCACGCGTAGAGCGCGTCCGCATTCTGGTCGAAGACGAAAAATCCGAACAAGCCGTCAGAAAAATTCTAGAATCCTGCCACGCCGACCTCGCTGCCGTCGACTTCTTCCATCACCCCACCAACCGGAGTTGGACCCGCGACTACTGCCCTCTGTTCGTGAAAAATAAATCCGAAGTCGCCATCACTCACTGGCGATTCAATGGCTGGGCCAAATACGATAACTACCAGCATGACTCGCAAATTCCGAAGTTCATCGCCCGACAACTCGGCCTCGAATCCACATCCATCGACGCCGTCTTAGAAGGCGGCAGCATCGATGTGAACGGCGCAGGCAAGCTCCTCACTACCGAGGAATGTCTGCTCTGCGATGTGCAGGCCCGCAATCCGAATCTTTCGAAACGCGACATCGAACGCCTGATAAAAACTCACCTCGGCATCACCGAAGTGATTTGGCTGGGGCAGGGAATTGCCGGCGACGACACCCACGGCCACGTCGATGACCTCGCCCGTTTCACGGCCTCCGACACCATCGTTATCGCCTCCGAGCCCGACAAATCGGACCCGAATCATGAGCCATTAAAAGAAAATCTGGCCCGCCTTCGCGCCCGCAAGGATCTACGCATCGTGACGCTGCCCATGCCGGAACCTATTTATTTCGCCGGCCAGCGCCTCCCCGCCAGCTATGCGAATTTCTACATCGCCAACGCGATCGTGCTCGCGCCCGTCTTCGGCGACCCCAACGACCGCATCGCGCTAAACACCCTGGCCCGCCTCTTCCCAGCCAGGAAGATCATCGGGATCTACAGCCGGGATTTGGTGCTCGGACTGGGCACACTACATTGCATGACTATGCAGGAGCCAAAGAGCGCACATTCGAAAATACAGAACGAACCCAATAGGGCGGGTCGGGAACCTGCCCCAGTACGTTTACATACACCACGGCTGTACGAAAAGTCGCGCGCGGCCGGCTGACCTTTCGATCCGCCGGCCGCCAGTGATTTGAGTTGCTTCTTGCGAGAACAACCCTCTGAAATCCGGCTTGTCAGACCGAATATTTTGAGATCGACCCCAAGGTCCCTCCGCTTCCAGAGGGCTCAGGACCACCGTAATGCGACATTTCTCGGCCGAGAAATAGCTGTCAAAAGAGCCCCGGTGAGGACCCTTTCTGATAGAAGTGTATGCGAAAGAATCCGCAGCTCGATTCCTTGAAAGCTGCAAAGGTCACAAAGGAAAGAAATTAAACTTAGAAAATAAACGACAACCCGCCCCGCACTGCCCGAGGCGAATTGGTCAATACCGCGCGCTGATCGTTCACGACCACCGGCAGATACCCCTCGGCAAGCAGGTTCCGCAACTCGGCCGACGCCTCGAATCGTCCGAACGACCCGAACAACCACGGCAGAGACGGCAGCGGTTGGCGGATGTCGATATTCCACCCGGAATCCTGATTCGATTGATCCGTCAGCGATAAATGCGACGGCATCAGCGCGCGAAAATCCGTGTATCCGTAACTGGAGCTGATTCGCGTTCCCGTCACCGGCAGAGTCTTCGAAACGCGAGCCGACAGCCAGCTCCTCTGCACCGTCTTAATCTCGCCGCGCAGCGCGTTCGCGTCGGCCTCGCTGTTCAACCCCGCCAGCAGAGCGCCCGCGCGTCCCGCCGCCATGGTCACATCGAAATGTTCGCCCAGCGACTGCGTCACTGAAGCCGAATAACCCATCCTCTGATAACTGCCCGCATTGAACACCTGGCTCGACGACCCTAGCGCCGTCAGCAGGTCGCTCGCGGGAAGAAAATCCGAGGGTCCGCTCAGCATGAACGCCGCATTCGAAACCGATTCGCGATAGAACCCCGCCGCATATGTCCGGCTGCCCGATACATGCCGGTAGCTCGCCTCGAAAGATTCCCGCCGCTCGACTTCTGTGCGCGCGTTGCTCAACGATACCCGAGGACCCATCGCCAGCGCCGCCAGATCCTGACTCAGCGCGTCGGCCGACTCCATGTTTTTCGTCAGCAATTGCCCCGGCTGCGTCCCGGAGCTGAAGGCCATTCGCACCCAGCTACGCGCCCCTAAATCGAGTGTCGTCCGCCCGAACGGACTCAGATAATTCAAATGATTTAAAAACGAAACCGACTCGTAGTTGAACCCATATTCGAAGTGCAGCCGGTCGCCCAAATCCAAATGATCGAACAGACCCACCGTCATGGTGCGCAACGCCGGACCCGCGTCGCCTCGGCCGTCCGGCAGGTACATCTGGCGCATCCCGACCGTGATTTCCGGATTCCCTCCGCCGTTGTCGCTATTGCGCGAATAGGTGGTGCTGAACCCCGCCGCGGGCATCACGCTATTGGTCGCGTAGCCCAGGTTTCCGCTCAATTGAAGCCGCGATTTTCCGTAGATCGAAGTCGCCAGGGCGAACGCCGTACCCAAGTCCTGCTGGCTGGATCCCAGGCCTTCGCTATCGCCCGCCGAAACCTTCAGCATTCCCTCGGTTTCCGAGAACATCGACCCAAACGCCCCCGAACTGCTGCTCGACGACGAATCGCTTGCCAACGATCGGCTGCTTGAATAATCCGGCAAAAATCGGAGGATCGGACGGGTGGAGGGCGAGGCTCGCAGTACCCATTTCCAATCGTCGCCCATCAGCGTCCCCCGCGACGCCGACGATAAAATATCGACGGTGCTGAAAATACCCGAAAGATTGATTTGCAGCAGATCCTCGGTCCCCGCCGCGACACTGATGTTCCGCCGCAATGCCGGCACAAAACTCGCCAGCGTCACGCGAATCGAGTAAACGTCGGGAGCCAGCCCCGCAAATCCGAAGTACCCTTGTTCGTTGGTCAGCGCCTGCCGCACCAGTTGTTCGTGCCGGTCGTAGAGCAGAACCTTGGCGCCCATTTCGACCACGCCCGCCACGCTTTTCACTTCGCCGGCGATGCTGCCCGCCAGTGGAATCGGCCCGCCTGCCCGCGCGGCTGGCGCCAGACAAAACACGCCAGCGAGAATGGTGCGCGTCCAATGATTCGTTCGGGCTGATGTCATGCTTGGCAAAACACCTCTTGCCTGCGGCCGTATCCGCTGATCGTTAGTTTACCGTAAACGAAGCCGACTTTGTCACCGGCTGACTGCCAGCCCGTATCTTGTCCGTCGCCTTAATCGTCAGCTTGTACTCTCCCGGCTCCAGGTCCGAAAGCGGCAGCCGGTACTCGATCACCTTCTGGGCCGACCCGCCTTGCAGATCCTTCACTTCCTCGCTGTACTCGAACACCTTTTGCAGCGGATTCGTACCCACCTTCACAATCTCGTAATCGATCTGCCCGTCTGGCTTGTGCGTGGTTTCGTCCGACTCGAAATTATAAAGCTGCATGTAAATCCCCAGCTTCTCCCTCCGGCTGAAGGCCGGAACCGTCGAGTCCGTCAAGCCGATCCGGGGACGAACCTTCGATCCGCCGATCGCAAACGGCACGTTACCAATATTTTTCGTCGGCAGCTTTTCAATGGTATCGGCCAGAATAATCGAGCTCGCCGACAACACATCGTCATCCATGCGCGGCACGTCCAGCTTTAGTTCGTACGTGCCGGTATTGCCGCCAACCAGGTCCTTGGCGGCGATATTCAGCCGGTATAGACCGGGCTGAAGCGGAATCGTTTTCTGATAAATCTGATGCGGATTCGCCTCCAGCATCTTTTGCAGCATTTCCGTAGGCTCGGGAACCGAGACGACATCTTCGAACGGAGCCAGAGGACGCCGCGCCAGCGTCGAAATGCGCCCGTAAATGTTGATCGTCGCAGTGGACAAATTGTCTTTGTCCTTGAACTGCATATCTTTTGTGTCGAACTGAATCGTGATCTGCGTCAGCACCGAAGAAGCGGTCAGGGGAATATAATCCACCAGCACCTTCATCGGCAGCAGGTTGTACTTGATGCTGGAGCTAACCACCGCTTCCAGATCCTTATATTTGATAGCCGGCGGCCGGAAAATCTTGGCATACTGCTCGATGCGCGAAAACTCGTTCATGCTTTCGGGCAAAGGCATGCTGCCGGTGCCCAGGTGCGTACCATCCGTACGCGTGAAGCGAGCCGTCTTATCGGACAGCCCCATCTGCTCCGCCATCGTCAAGCCGGCGCCGGGGACATACAGGAGCGCGTCTTTTTCCGAAGGATCCATGGTCAGGTGATATTCACCCGACATCGTGGTATCCACAAATTCCAGAATGATGTTGGTGCCGATCCCTTCGATGTAGCGATACCGCCACTGCTCGAACGGATAGGTCGAGGTGCTGCCGCCGCCCTCTTCATAAGGACGCTCATACGTGCCGCCCGAAGGATGCGAATCGATTTCGTCCGGCGGCCCGTATTCGATATAAATCCGGCCTCGATCCGTCTTCCATCCCGGGATGCCTGACGCATACCGGTCGTTCGCGTAGGCAATCCGGCGGTAATGCTCCTCGCGGTATTCGTTTTCTTCGGTGTCCGGAGTCGGATCGCGCCGCAGCCAGAAATTCTCGATGAACGTTTGCCGCTCATCGTCGGTTTGCAGCGTCTTGAAAACCTTCCGCTCCTCGTCCGTAATAATGTAGCCGACCTCTTCGTTCAGCCACCTCTTATAAGGTGTTTCCAGTTCCTTTTTGAGCTTGGCCTCGTCCTTTTTCTTCTGCTTGTCGGTCTTCGGCTTCGCGATCGTCTCCTTAGACGAACTGGAGCTCTGCGGAGGCTGTGTCGGGGCCGGCGGATTCTGTGCCGAAAGTACCGTCCCGAGAGTAATGTAGACAAAAACCTGACGCATAGCTGGAACCACCTCCCCTGATTTTAACCTTGTTGGGGTGACGCATACAATCCCCATCCGGTTTCTTCCCACCTGTGAATTCCCGCAACAGCCATCGCAAGCATTCACTCCACTTCCAAGCAAGTTTTCTTTATCCTTGCACGAACACAGCCACGTGAAATCTGCCTTTCTGGTGGGGCGGCCAATTTGGCGGCAGCCGCCTTTTTCAGGCGGCTTTTTGCGCTTATCGGGATATAATACGCCCAGGCCGCCGAATGACCCTCTGGTTCCTGCTCCTGAGCCTGCCATTCGCCATACCCAGCATCACTCCAGCCCCATCCGGCCCGTATCACGTAAAAGGAAATCTCATCCTTGACGCAAAAGGCCGCCAGTACCTGGTTCGAGGCACCACACTCCCGCCCATAACATTGGACCGGGCATCCGGCTTCGGCGCATTTTCCCGCACCACTCTGATCACTATCCGCCAGCGCATGAACATGAACGCCGTGCGTATCCCGATCGACGCCGCGCAATATCAATTGAACCCGCGGTACCGGGCCTTCGTAAAAGACGTCGCGAAAAACGCCAACCAACTGGAGCTCCTGGCAATCCTGGAATCCCCTTCGCCTGCTCTAGCCGCCGATTTCAGGGAGAATCCAAACGTCTTCTTCGCGGTCCCCGATAACGCGGTCGCAGCCCGGTTCCGGTCCGCAGGCGCAACTCAGCCAATCATCGTGAATGATGTAGCACACGCGTCCACTCCCGGCGCCGGCGCTAACGTAATCTACCAATTCAACCCGATCTTCCAAGATCTCCAAGCCGGCCTGGACCAATCCACGCCATTAATTGCCAACGGCCTGGATCCTAATCTGGCCTCTTCCGGCCCGGAATGCGAGAACTTTCCCTCCGACCCTGCTGCCGCATCAGAACTTATCGAAAATGTTTTAACGCGTTTCGATCAACAGCACATCAACTGGACGATCTCCGCAATGGAGCCCGGAAAATTGATCGACAATTACACCGCCTACGACTGGTCGAAGCTCGATGACGGATGGACCTGCGGCCGCCCTTATTCAGGCGCAGGCATCGGCATGGCCGTGCTCTCCCATCTCTGGTCCGCCGATGCCCACGGCGTCTTCACCGTGAATCAACCCGCTGGTGGCCTGGTCATCGCGAGAGGAGCAAACGCCAGCGCCTATGGACGGATTCTCGCCGAACGCCAGGCCCAGGGAAACAGCTTCAAGTTGTCGAATATTTCGCTGAAGGTGACTGATTCGCGGGGCGTCTCCCGGCCGGCCCGGCTTCTGTGGACCGGAGGCGGCTGGTCCAGCACCAATCTCATCGTCCCGGAAAGCTCCGCGCCCGGCCCCGCGGAAGTGACTATCGTCCGCACCGATGGTTCAAAATCGTCGAGCCAAATCATCATCGCCGATGCTGCCCCAGGCTTGTGGACGCTCTCCGCCGACGGCCGCGGCCCAGTCTATGGACACGTTTTCGAACACACCATTCGCATCGAAGGCACCGGCTTCCGCTACGCTCATTCACTGGTCGCAATGGTTGATGGCATTTCCGTGCCGGTAGAATCCTTCGGCGCTATTCCCGGTAGCAGCCGCGATCAAGTCACTATCAAACGAATCGGCCAAGGCGAAAAAGACCTCTACCTGATCGCCGATGGCAAACTCTCGAACGTAGTAAGACTCAGTTTTACCCAACCTTCTGATAGCCCCGTAGCGCACGCACTCGTGCGTGCCGCGTCGCCACTTGTAGCGCCGGCACCTAGCGTCCACCAATCCACGCCGGCGCAAGTCCAGCTAGGCCGCTACCTTTTTTACGATAAGCGCATGTCGGTGAACGGCACTACGTCCTGCGCCACCTGCCATCGCCAGGAACTGGCCTTCACCGACGGCCGCGCCCGCGCGGTGGGAGCCACCGAACAGCAGCATCCCAGAAGCGCGATGAGCCTGGTCAATCTGACGTATTCCACCGCGTTCAACTGGAACGACCCGGCGGTCCGTTCGTTGGAGCAGCAGGCGTTGAAGCCCATGCGCTCCGTCAACCCCGTGGAACTGGGTTTAAACGAGCCCGAATTTCTGGCTATCGTCGGCGCCGATGAAACCTATAAACCGCTGTTCCGCCAAGCGTTTCCCAACGAAAAGAATCCGTATACCATCGCCAACGTCACCCGCGCGATTGCGGCGTTTGAACGCACCGTAACTTCTTTCCACTCGCCGTACGACCGTTTTCATCGCGATGGCGATGAGACTGCGATTTCCGAATCTGCTAAGCGCGGTGAAATTCTCTTTTTCCTCGATGGAGGGCCTTCGTGTTTTCGGTGTCATAACGGGCCCAATTTCAGCGATTCCACGTATCACAATAACGGTTTAGGTGCCGGGGGCAAATTCAAAACTCCAACGCTCCGCAACGTTGGCGTCACCGCCCCTTACATGCACGACGGCAGCATCGCGACACTTGAATTGGCCATCGATCATTATGCGTCGGGAGGGAAGCCCGGGCACGATCCGATCATGCGCGGATTTCAGATGACTCCGCAAAACAGGGCCGATTTAGTGGCGTTTTTGCGGAGTTTGACCGATGAAGAACTGCTGCACGATCAGCGATATGCCGATCCTTGGCGCTTCATTGCCGCAAAGTCGAATCGGCCCAGGTAAATGGGCTTCGACACCGGCGATCTTTCGTTCAGCGAATCGATGGGGTAAGGCGCTCCGGCCGCGTGCGTTGGAAATCCCCAGACGTCGCCAGTCGACATGTTGATCACGATCTTTCCATCGCCCGGCACTCCTCCGTTCAGATTACGAATCGGGCTGGTGCCGGGTTCGACGAAAAACGTGGCCGGCTCGTTATCCGCGCGGACTTGGGCGGGCCGCATTGCCAGCACTGCCAGCAACATGGCGATCACGGTGAGAACCGCTTTCAGGTAAGTCATATCCACGCCTGACGATGCTTCGCCGCGCAGCGTGCACTATGGGCAGCCCGATCCAAAGTATAACCATCATTTTTCTTCCTCCAATTGAAACTGCGGAATTCGCGGGAAGAGTTAGCGTAAACTGAACCTTATGAGGAGTATCGCGACCCTGTTGTGGTTCGGGTCGCTCGCTTTTGGGGCGAACGTCGAAGTTTTCGTTTTCCTGCGCACCGATTGCCCTGCTGCGAATAGCACTGCGCCGGAGTTGAAGCGCATTGCCCAGGAGTTCCAGGGGCGGAACGTCGCGCTTTATCTGGTTTATCCCAATCCAGATGAAAACAAAAGAGCTATCGAGAACCATATGGCGGAGTTCGGGTTCCCCGGCACTCCTTTGCGCGACCCCGATCATCAGTTGCAGAGACGCGCTCACGCGACGATGACTCCGGAAGGCGCGGTTTTCGACGCCACGGGAAAATTGAAATATCACGGCGCAATTGAAAATCTGGAAGCTGGGATTTCCGCGGTCGTTGCGGGCCGGATCGTCTTGAGGCCGGAGGTTAAGGCGACGGGATGCTCGCTTACCGACTTTAATCACGATATAGCGCCGATCGTTTTTCAGCATTGCTCACCGTGCCATCGACCGGGAGAAGCGGCTCCGTTCTCATTACTTACCTATGGAGATGTGAAGAAGAGGGCGAAGCAGATTGCGGACGTCACGCGGCGACGCTATATGCCTCCTTGGCTTCCTGAGCATGGCGATTTTTCCGATGAACAAATCCTTTCTAATGAGGAGATCGAGACGATTTCTTCATGGGTTGCCTCTGGAGCGACGGAAGGCACCGGCTCGGTAACCCCTCCGAAATTTACGGACGGTTGGCAGCTTGGGCCTCCCGATCTCATCGTCGAAGCGGCTGATTCTTATACAGTTCCAGCCTCCGGGCCGGATGTTTACTGGAATTTTATTCTTACCCCGAGCGTGAAGACTACGCGCTATGTTCGAGCACTGGAAATTAGACCGGGGGCAAAGAAGCTGGTTCATCACGCGAATCTGTATGTCGATCGTGCGCGCTCCGCGAAGGAGGGTCCGGGGATGGACCCGGTGATTGAACGGACGGCGTTCGATCCTGACGACGGACATTTTTTATTTTGGAAGCCGGGGATGATTCCCAAAGAAGAAGCCTTTTCCTGGCAGTTAGATCCAGGAAATAATCTCGTATTGAACATTCACATGCATCCGAACGGAAAGTCCGAGACGATCCGGCCGGTGGTGGGTCTCTATTTCACCGATCAAAAACCGCAGAAGTTTCCGATTCTCATTCAGTTGGAGCATGATGGAGCATTGAGTATTCCGCCTGGGGTTCGAGACTTCATGGTCAGCGACGATTTCAAGCTCCCGCGCGATGCGACGGTGCTGGCGGTTTATCCGCACGCGCATTATTTGGGGCATTTGTTGGAGGCTTACGCGACTCTGCCTTCGGGCGAGCGAAAGACGATTGTCCGGATCGCGAATTGGGACCCGAACTGGCAGTCCGTTTATCAATACCGGGAAGCGTTGTTGCTGCCGAAAGACACTGTGATTTCAATGCGTTACCACTATGATAATTCGGTGGGAAACGTGCGAAATCCGAACTCGCCTCCTAAGAAAGTTCTAGCCGGAAATCAAGCTACGGATGAAATGGGACATTTGTGGCTGGAGGTGCTTCCGGCAGGGCCGGGCGATCACCGGCTGGAGTTTGAGCAGGCGGCGCTGATGCATCGTTTGGAGAAGTATCCCCATGATTTTCCAGCACTTCTGCATTTAGGAACGGTTCTGCTTTCGCGACTGAATCCGGGTGGGGCCCTGCCTGTTTTGCAGGCTGCGGTGAAGAGCGATCCGAAGAGTCCGGAGGCGCATAATTTTCTGGGCGCGGCGCTGGCTTCGCTGGGGCGAACCCGGGAAGCAACGGAGGAATTTCGGGCTGCTCTATCGCTGCGGGGGGATTATTCAAACGCTCGTTTTAATCTGGGGAATGCGTTGGTGAAGGCGGGGAAGCTCGATGAGGCCATTTCGGAGTACCGGCGGATTTTGGACGGGAATCCGGAGGACGATTTGACCAAGGATCGGCTGGATAAAGCTGTTGCGGCGCGCGATGCGAGGCCTTAAATGATCATAATTTGGTTGTTAAGAGGCTGCCAGGGGGCTTAGACGAGCTAAAAACAACGCAGAATTGGCCGCTGATGAACGCTGATAAAAACTTAACTTAACGCGTCGCGGCGATTTTTGTGCGGTCGGAGGGGGACAGGCCGTCGTGTTTTTTGATGTCTTCTCTGCTCGTTAGTTTTCTGCGGTATCTGCCAAAATATTCCTCGATATCGCCGCCGTATTGGAAGTTGTACATGATGTCGTCGAAGTTGGCGGTGTGGGGTAATCCTAGGGCGTGGCCGGTTTCGTGGAGGCAGGTTAGATACACCACTGTATCGCGGAGGAGCGGGTCTTTGATTCCTTCGGAGGGGATGCGGATATTTACGATTTTGCCGTCGGTATTTCCGTAGAGGCCGGAGGTGGGCGTGGCCCATACAATTTGGATTTGCGCGGCGGCGCGGTCCTTGGTCTCGGTGAAATGGAGGCGGCCGTTGGAGGCTTTTTCCCAGGCGGCCAGCGCCCACCTTGCGAGCTGCGGATCGCCCGGATTGGGGCAGGGCTCGATCCAATAGCTGGTCAGGCTAATGCTTAGTAGAAATAACTTTATCATCGGCTAGCGCTCGCACCATGGATTCGAGCTCGGCTACGCGTTTCTTCAGATCGTCGATGGCCTGGCCTTCGGGATCGGGGAGGGTGCCGTGCTCGAGGGTGTCGAGGTCGGCATTGGCGTCGCCGACTACGCGGCCGGGGACGCCTACTACGGTTGAATGATCGGGAACGGAGCGTACGACTACGCTGCCGGCTCCGACTTTTACGTGATCGCCTATGCGGATGTTGCCCAGGATTTTTGCGCCGGTGCCTATGACGACGTCGTTGCCGATGGTGGGATGGCGCTTGCCCGCTTCCTTGCCGGTGCCGCCGAGGGTGACGTTCTGATACATGAGGACGTCGTCGCCGATTTCACTGGTTTCGCCGATGACGATGCCCATGCCGTGGTCGATGAAGAAGCGGCGGCCTATGGTGGCTCCGGGGTGAATTTCGATGCCGGTCAGGGTGCGCGAAAATTGCGAGATCACGCGAGCGAGGGTGAACCACCCTTGTTTATAAATGCCGTGGGCCATGCGGTGAAGGAGGACGGCGTGGAATCCGGGATAGCAGAGCACAATTTCGAGCACGCTGCGGGCGGCGGGGTCGCGTTTGAAGACGGTGTCGATTTGTTCCCGGATGTTGGAGAACATGCAGTGAAATTATTATCGCGTTATTGGATGGGATTGTTCGCGGTTTGGATTCTGCGGAAGCGCTCGGGGCGTAGACACGAGTGTCAACGCGGCACGCACGAGTGCGTGCGCTACATGCTGACGAAATGGGTGGGTTGGGCGTATTACACTAAATACCGTGCGGACGATCGTGTTCTCTTTGTTGATTATGCTGGCGGCGTGTTCCTCGCCTCCGGCTACCGATACGAAACAGGCTAAGAAAACCGGGCCGATGGAGCCTACTTCGGCGATTCCTCTCAAGAAGCATCCGCTGGCGAAATATGTCGAGCTGAGCGGATTCCGGTTGGCGGAGGCTAGCGGGGGGAAGTTGAAGATTAAGTTTGTGGTGGTGAATCACTCCGAGGCGGATATCGGCGATTTGGGTGTGAAGGTGCGGTTGACGACCAGCACTGCGAAGCCGGAGGATCCTCCGATTGCGGAGTTTGAAACAAAGGTTCCTTCGCTGGGTCCGGAAGAGATTCAGGACGTGACGGCGACGGTTTCGACCAAGCTGCGGCTTTATGAGCTGCCGGATTGGCAGTTTATTAAGGCGGAGTTTGAGATTACTTCGCCGCAGCCTTGAGGGCTGTGGACGGGGCGAAAATCAGGACAGACCCCTCTGTCCACGCGGCGTCGAGGTTGGAGTGCTTTCGCGGGATTTGTGGTGCCTTGGGACAGAGTGGTCAGTCCCGGTTTTGGCGCGGTGTTGGGGATTGTGTGGGTGGGGCGAAAAATGGGGACAGACCGCTCTGTCCACGCGACGTCGAGGTTGGAGTGCTTTCGCGGGATTTGTGGCGCCTTGGGACAGCGTGGTCAGTCCCGGTTTTCGCGCGGTGTTGGGGATTGTGTGGGTGGGGCGAAAAATTGGGACAGACCGCTCTGTCCACGCGGCGTCGAGGTTGGATTGTTTTCGCGGGAGTTGTGGCGCCTTGGGAAAGAGTGGTGCAGGGCGGATTGTGTGGGTGGGGCGAAAAATGGGGACAGACCGCTCTGTCCACGCGGCGTCGGGAATGGATTGCTTTCGCGGGAGTTGTGGCGCCTTGGGACAGAGTGGTGCAGGGCGGATTGTGTGGGTGGGGCGAAAAATGGGGACAGACCCCTCTGTCCACGCGGCGTCGGGAATGGATTGCTTTCGCGGGCGTTGTGGCGCCTTGGGACAGAGTGGTCAGTCCCCATTTTTCGCGATTTGTATTGGAAATTTACGTGCTGTAGCTAAACGGCGAAAGCTTCCACTCTTATATTTATGAGACATCTGACTGCTGTTCTCTTGAGCGCTGTGGCTCTTTATGCCACACCGCAACTGCGTCTTTCCACATCCACGATCGGTCCTTTAAACATAACCGTGGGTACGAACGGAACCACTCAAAATGTTACAACCAGCAATATTGGCGATGGGACGCTCGCGCTTTCGGCGAGCGCGAACGTTCCTTGGATTGCCGCGTCGATTGTGGGCGCGAATGTGCAAATTGCGTTAAACACGTCGACGCTGGCGCAGGGGAGCGCGACGGGAATCGTCACGGTGACGGCTACGGGAGCGATCGATTCGCCGCAGACGATTGTGGTGATGGTGCTGATGGGCGGAGGCGTGCCGAACTCGCTTAATCTTTACCTGCCGCCGGGAGGGGCGACTTCGACGACGTTTATGGCGACGAGCAATCTGAATGCGTTCGCGACGAATCCTTCAGGAGGACTCACGCTGGCGGTGCTGTCGGAGGGTGGAGGAAGTTTCCAGACGACGGGATCATATCAAGTGACGGCGACGGCTCCGGCATCGACTACGCCGGAGACTTCTTATACGGGGCACATTACGGTATCGAACTCGACATTTTCGCCCGATGTGAAGACTGTTCCGGTGACAGTGAACGTAACGGCGCAGCCGATCGGCGTGCTGGTGCAGCCGTCCATTCAATTTTCCGTTTCGCCGACAGAGGCCGCGGTGAGCAAGTGGATTCAGTTGGGGAACGCCGGGGTGAGCGGGGTTTCGATTACCGGGGCGACCATTTCTACGACAGCGTCGACGGGGTCGGCGTGGTTGACGACTTCGGTGGGAGGGCCTTGCCTGGTGGCGGGCGTGGGCGCTTGCGTGGTGGCGACGGGGAATCCCAGCGGGCTGAGTCCGGGCGCGTACACGGCGCAGATCACGATCGCGACGAATGCGAAGAACGGTCCGTTCGTGGTGCCGGTGGAGATGGATGTGGTGGCGTCGAGCGGTCCGGTGAGCTATTTCGAAGGCGTGGTGGATAACGCGATTTACCAGCTTGGCGCGACCATTGCTCCGGGCGAGTTAGTGGCGGTTCGAGGAGAGCAATTCACGCTGGGGAATCCGGTGAGCGCGACATCGCTGCCTTTGGGAACATCGTTGGGCGGGGCGACGGTGTATGTGAACGGGAATGCTGCGCCTACCTATTATGTGGCCGCGTCGCATGTGGAGAATCAGGGTGGGCAGATTACGTTCCAGGTTCCTTACGGGACGCCGACGGGGCAGGCGACGATTCGCGTGGATCGAAACGATAACGGAACGGTGCAAACGGGGAACACGATCAGCGTGCAGGTGGCGGCGACCGCTCCGAGATTGCTGGAGTTTGCGCTGAATTCGTCGGGCGCGTCGATTACGGCGGGCGCAGTGACGTCGACGGATAATATCGTGACGGAGAATCCGGTGGGGACGGAATATGCGATCGCTACGTTTCCAGATGGTGTGACGTTCCCGGTTCCGACGACGACGGGGCTTCCGAGCCGTCCGGCGACTGCGGGAGATACGCTGGTTTTTTATGGGCTGGGGTTCGGGCAGACTTCGCCTCCGGCAACGGAGGGAGTGGCGGTGCCGGGGTCGGCTACGATTTCGAATTGCGTGATGATCTTTGAGACGAGCGTGCTGCCGGGCGCTCCGAACGTGAGCTCCGTGCCGTCGTATTGCGGGCTGACGCCGGGGTCAGTGGGATTGTACCAGGTGAATGTGACGGTGCCACCGGAGACTCCGAAGGGGAGCGCGGTGCCGGTGTATTTGACGATCGGGACTACGATCAGCAACTTTGTGGCGATCGCGGTGCAGTGAGGCGGAGGGGGCAGGTCGGGGACCTGCCCTACTTGATCCTTTCGTAGAAGAATTGTTCGTCGATTTGGCGGCCGGTGGTGGGGCCGGTTCCTTTGCGAGTCACAGTGGCGGTCTTTCCATCGGGTGAGACGATGAGATCGTCCACTACGGTTCCTTTTTCTCCCTTGATCGTGGCGCGGCCGTGGCGTTCTTCCATGAGCTCATATTTCACGGTGGTGTTGTTGATGCTCCTGCGCTCCTTGCCGTCGCGCACATAGGTGAAGGGAGGATGGTCGTCGACCGGGCTTCCATTGAGGGTGGTCGTCGTTTCGCGGTATTTGTTTTTCGAGATCAGCTCGGTGGTGACTAGGAGCGATTTTCGTTCCTCGGCTTTTCCGCCGGGACTGATTTTCCATTTGTCCGGCTGGGCCGCTTTCCAGGTGCCTACAAACGGGTCGGCTGCGAAGGATAGCGCGGCGGCGAGAGCGAGGATGATCGCTATTTTCATTTCGGGTATTGTATATGATCGCGATGGATGCACGGACGGCGGCGGAACTGGTGGGGTTCCTGGAGCAGCAGGGGCTGGAGATAACCGTCGATGGAGGATGGGCGGTCGACGCGTTGCTGGGTGTCGAGACGCGGGCGCATGACGACTTAGATATTGCGGTGCCGCATGAGCAGGTGGCGAAGTTACGGGAGGTGCTCGCCGAGCGGGGATTTTCGGAGCAGGTTCGCGAGGATTCGTGGGAGTGCAATTTTGTTCTCGCGGACGAGCGGGGGTCGCGGATCGATGTTCATTCCTACACTTTGGATGAGGCGGGGCGCAATGTTTACGGCGTGCCCTATGTTCGGGAGCATTTGACGGGGCGGGGAATTATCGATCGGTATCCGGTGCGGTGCATCGCGGCTAAGTGGCTGGTGAAGTTTCACACGGGGTATCAGGCGGACGAGAACGATTTTCACGATGTGCGGTTGTTGTGCGAGCGGTTTGGGATTGAGCTGCCGGAGGAGTATCGCTTCCGGTGAGAATCAGGCGGCCCATGCACAGTGTGCCAGTCGCGGTCGCGTTGCCCCTGCCCAGAGACAAACGGCGGCGTAGGTTCGCGAGGCGTTAAAGCCGACGGCGGAAAAAACGGCGAATGATCGGGATTGGGAACTTCTGCCCCAGGCTTCCGGTTCCACCAGCGCATAGTCCGGAAGGTCGAATTTTCTCTCGAGGGCAAGTTTGGCTCGGTTCTTTTCGCGATCATTGTCGAAAACATCGCGGTAGAGCGATTCCTGATTTGGATTTGCGGGCAGCAGACACAACTTAATGTTGCGCGTCTGGCGGACGATGGCCCAGGTTGCGACCTGGGGTTCCCATATTCGCAGCACGGTTGCGTAGACGATGTAGGATTCCTTTTCGTCCTCGGGCTGCTGATATCCATAGCTCGAAACGATTGCCAGGAGGGCCGTGAGTCTAAGGAGCGTTCTTCGTCGAGGCATCGTGCCAGTCCCATTCTAGGCGGCTTTTTAGGACCAGGCCGGGGCCGCGAGGGCCGAGGTCGAAGCCGGCTCCTAGATTTACGCTGAAGATCGGGCCCGCATGCCAGTCGCCGCCTAGGAATAGCTGGTGGACTTCCGGTTGCGCGCGTGGGGGCACATTGATGCTTTCGACTTCTCCGTAATATTCGATAGAGGGCGAAAAGATGGGGCGCTTCAGGCGGATCAGCATGGCCGGTTCGGCGTTCCAGCCGCGGCGGGTTCCGGGGCCGTGAAGGGCGCGTTCGAAGACCGGATTGAAGACGATCTGCCAGCGGGAGAATTCGCGGTCGAGGATCGGGCGCAGTTCCACTCTGCGCGAGTTTTCCTCGTAGCGGGTGTTCTGGAAAGAAAATTCGGAAACGAATCCCAGACGGAAGGGGAGATGCCAGGTTTCCGGAGCATAGAAATGCGGCAGGACTCGCCAGCCGGCGAATTGAGGGGAATTTCCTGGCTCCCAGGCGTTGAGGAACATGAAGCCGAGGGCGAAGTTTTCGGAGAGGCCGATGGTCGGCTCCAGCGTCAGGTGCGTCTGATGAGCAGTGGGCAGGAGGGTGCCGTTGCTCAACGTGGAGCCCTGCGCGATGAAGTTCAGATGGGCTTCGAGGCTGTATTCGCGCCAGGAGAGAGGCTCGTATTCATAGATGTGGATCTCGAAGGGATCTTGCGCCGAGACTCTCGATAGGCAGGAGAGGCCGGCGAGAAGCAGCGTCGTGGCTCGCACGGAATGAAGTTTATCCTCTCCACTTGCTCTAGAAGTGGAAGCCGATGGTGCCGGTGATGGCTCGCGGAGTTACGTAGTGGGTTCCGCTGAAGGTGGAGAGGAAGTTGTAGAGAGCTTCCTTGTCGGTGAGATTGATGATGGTTAAGCGGAGACTCACCTTGTATTTGTCTCCGTGAAATATGTTGTCGTGGCCGACGCCTAAGTCGAACAGATTGCGCGGAGCAATGCGCGGCGGGTTGTGATCGTCATTCTCCGTACCCGCGGCTGGAATGTTGATGAACTTCGAACCATATAGAGAGGCTGGGCAAGTGCTGTTCGGGCTGATCGGCGTGGTGGGCGTGGCGTAGGTACCGCCGCAGAAAAGTCCCGCCTGGAATTGCTGGTCCGGAGTCAGACCAGAGGCGTCGACGAGGGAGTCCGTTCCATTGGGACCGTTGTTGCAATTGCCTCCGGCGCAGGGAACCGGGCCGGCGACTAGTCCGCTATCGTAACGCCAGTTGAAGCTGAACCATACGCCACCGAGGGGCCCTTTCTTCCAGGGCTGATATTGCAGGTGGGTGGTTTGATTGAATAACTCGTCGTGATCGATGCGGAAGACCGAGCTTCCGGCGTAGGGGTCGGCTCCGATACCGCTGATCTGCGGACCGTAGAAGCGGGCTGCGACGCTCGACAGGACGACGAATGCCGTAAATCCGTGGAAGTTCGGCATGCTGGCGCGGATCGCGTAGCCGGGGATTTTTGAGCTTTCCCATTCGATGGGATAAGTGATCGGGGTTGCGCCGAGGACGCTGAAATCGAAGGCTTTGTGGGTATATTTCCAGATATATTCGCCGTCGATCACCAGGAAACGGCCGAAGGCTTGCGACAAGCCGGCGTGAAATTCGTTGCGATGGCCGGGGCTCAGTGGTGCGGTGGTGACGCAGGAACCTCCCGGGACCGCGGTTTGGAGCGCGACGATCACTGAATCGTTGCATCCGAGGCTGGCGAGAACCAGGTTTTCATTGAATGGAGTTTCCATGGTGCGGGCGTAGGAGACGCGGAGCACGGTGTTGGTCGGCTTGATGTTGTAGGCGATGCCGACGCGAGGCTCAGCTTGCCGGGCTACGGTGATGCCGTTGTAGAGATCGCCGCGGATGCCGAGGTTGAAGGTCCAATTCTTAATCGAGATGGTGTCCTGAAGATACAGCGCCAATTCCTTGATATCGGCTCGACCGTTAAACAAATATGACCCGCTGGTGGAATTGGGGCAGCCATCGGAGGCCGGCAGTTTTGCGGTGCGGGTCAGGTCGTAGCAGGCGAGCAGAGGAATGAAGTTCGGGTTCTGCGAGAGAGCGCCGGTGCAATTATTCGGATCGGTCAGAGAAGCTCCGGTGAACGGGCTTCCATCGGAGTTAAGACAAACGGCGTTGGCGGTGGGATCGACCAGGCCGATGGAATCGCTCTCGCGCAGGAAGGTGTGTTCGTAGTTGATTCCGAGCTTGATGTTGTGGATCCCCTTTACATAAGAGAGACTGGCGCGGCCGCCGGCGTTGGTCAACCTGCGGCTCTGCGCGATGCTTTGCGATTGCAGATCCGGGGTGAAGTCGGCGAAAGGATCGGCGCTGGGATAGTAATTGTATTGATCCTGTCGAACATAGGCTCCGAAGGTGAAGATGGTGTGAGCATTGATGAGGCGGGTCCAGGTGGGCGCGATGTTGAATGTTCGAATCTTGGAGACCTGATCCTGGGAGCCTACGGGCAAGCCGTTGGGACCGAGGCCTCCGTTATCGACGACGAGTCCGTTCCAGGCGGTGGCGTTCTGCGCGTCGTAGGAGTTCGGCGTCTGGAACCAGGAGCGGGTGAATTGAAAATTTAAGTTGACGGTGTCGGCGGGCGAGAGCTTGAAATCGACGCGATCGAAAATGTTCTGCTCGTTGCCGTGATCGTGCATCACGTTCCATTCCGGGCCGTCGAGGAAGCGGCTGGTATCGAGTCCGCTGAGGGAAATGAAGTTGCCGAATTTCTGGCCGCCGTAGGCGAGGTTGACCGCGCCATTGGAGGATCCGAAGCTTCCGTAAGACGCGGTGATATCGCCGTGAGGCTGGGTTACGCCGAGGCCGGAGCGCGTGGTGGCGACGATAACGAGACTGGTTTTCCCGCCATATTCAGCGGGCGGCGCGCCTTCGATCACCTCCATCGACTGCACGGCTTCGACCGGGAGCTGATTGGAGAAGACCTTGCTCTGCTGGTCCGTGATAGGCTGGCCGTCGATGGAAAAGGAATTAGAGGCATGGTCGCCGAGGCCGTGAAAGAGGCCGTTCGAATCGGCGGAGACTCCGGGTGATGCGAGGGTGATGAGCGAGCTCAGAGTGGACGAGGCGCTTTCGAGTGGGAGCTTGTCGAACAGGGCGCGGTCAACGTCGGTATGAGTGGTGGGGTCGGTCTCGATCAGGTCGCCGGCTTCGGAAACAGTTACGCTCTCACTGGCCGTGCCGAGTTTCACGGTGATCTTCAGCTCCATGGGTACGGAAGACCGGACGTTGACGTCCTCGCGGATCGTCTGAAATCCTTGAGCGTTGGCCGTCACGTGGTAGTTGTTGAAGGGGACGTTATCGAATTCGAAATTTCCCTGGGCGTCGGTTTGCGTGGTGCTGCTGTATTGCGAAACGGGATTCTGTATTTGGACCGTTGCACCTTTGACGACGGCTCCAGTGGGGTCCAGCACAGATCCGCGAACCGTTCCCGATCCGCTGCTGATGGATTGCGGGAAAACGAGTGAGCCGGTGAGCAGAAATAGAGCGGCCAGCGCGAGGACAATTTTCATACGGGCAGTATGACCTGAAACCGGAATCGGCCCTAAATATTAATAACGAACGGATCACACTTTGTGGTGAGCGGGAAATTCCACCCTATGAGCGGACTCTCGGGTTAGCGCTGCAACAGGCGCCGGATATTGTGCGCCTGACGCTTGCTGACCACGAATTCCTGTTGATTGCTGAGGGTCAGGATCCAGCGATGGCTGGTGATCGCGGTCATTTGACGGACGTGATTGGTGTTCACGATGGCGTTGCGGTGCACGCGCTGGAAGTGTGAAGCAGCCAGTGTTGATTCGACGGACCGAAGCGTTTGCGATGCCAGGAAACGGCGTTGCGCGGTGACGATCCAGACCAATTCGCCCTCCGCTTGCAGAGCGAGGATTTCATCCAGATCGAGTAAAAAATAATCGCGGCCGATGCGCCCTACGATCTTGCGAGGGCCGGTGGGAGCCGTCTCCGGAGTGTCCTTCACCGAGGCGATTCTCGCCAGGTTTCGGGCGATCTCGCGAGGTTTCCCAAGCAGGGTCCTAGCGCGTTCGACAGCTTTTCCTAACCGCTCACCACGGACTGGTTTCAGCAGGTAATCGATCGCTCCGGCGTCAAAGGCCTGGATGGCGTGCTCATGAAACGCGGTCACGATCACGATGACCGGCAGGCGGGTTCCGCTGAGGCGCCGGACCACCTCAAAGCCGTCGATCTGGGGCATCTGGAGATCGAGAAACACCAAGTCGGGCTGGAGGTCGACGATCTTGCGCAGCGCCTCTTTTCCGCCGTCCGCTTCGCCGACGATCTCGATGGCGGACATCAGGTTCAGCTCCTCGCGGAGGACCTGGCGGGCAACGGGCTCGTCGTCTACGATTAGCGTCTTCATCACCCGTTCCATCCTTAACCGTATAACCGGTTTTCGTCGTGAAGACGAGAAAATAGTGACGGACGGGGTCCAGAAGAGGGTGGACGGGCCTCTATTTCGCGTTAGCGGATGGCACAGACGATATAATGCTTACCCATGAATACGTTCACGGTTATCGTGGGATTCCTATTGTGGACTGGCGTAGCTTCGGCCGAACGTTTTGCGCTCACCGATATTTTCCAGATCCAAACGGTTACCCAGCCGCAGATTTCGCCTGACGGAAGCCGCATTGTCTACCAGAAGCATTTCGCGGACATCATGACGGACCGCCGCTATTCCAACCTGTGGATTATCAATTTCGACGGTAGTGGAGATCGTCCACTCACAACCGGCAAGTTTTCGGATGCTGACGCACGCTGGTCCGCGGACGGGAAGGAACTGGTGTTCATCACGGATCGCGATGGATCCCCGCAGATCTGGCGTCTGTGGCTCGATTCGGGTCAGATGGCGCAAGTGACGCGGATGAATTCGGCTCCGGCGAGTCCGAACTGGTCGCCGGACGGGAAGTGGATTTCGTTTGTGGCCCACGTTCCTCAACCAGTCCGAAAGATTGCCGACGTTCCCGCTGCGCCGGAGGGGGCGAAGTGGGCCGATCCGCCGAAGATCATCGACAAACTGGTGTACCGGTTTAACGGCGCAGGCTATCTGAAACCGGGCTACACGCAGGTGTTCGTTGTGGCGAAGGAGGGAGGCGCGGCGCGGCAGATTTCGCATGGCAACTATCAGCATGGAGGCGCTGCGTTTCAGGCGAGCGAACCGGTATGGTCGGCCGACGGGCGATATCTGGTCATGTCGGCGAACCGTCATGACAACTACGAACTGGAGCCTCGCAATACGGAGGTTTATGAGTTTCGGGTCAGCGATGGCGCGGTCAAGGCGCTTACGAATCGTGTTGGGCCGGACGGGCAGCCGCAGATTTCGCCGGATGGAAATTGGATCGCTTATACGGGTTATGACGAAAAGCTCCAGGGTTATCAGGTTACGAAACTTTATGTGATGAAGCGCGACGGAACCGAGTCGCGCATGGTCACGGTGACGTGGGATCGTGACGTCCAGCAGCCGCGCTGGGCTCCGGACGGGCGCAGTATTTATTTTCTCTCAGACGATCAAGGCGATACCGGAATTTATTCGAGCACGCTCGATGGAGTGGTGAAGAAGCAGGCGGTCAATATCGGCAGTGGGCTGAGCTCCTATGGCGGCGGAGGCTCGTTGAGTATCGCGAAGAATGGCAACTTCGCGACCACGTCATCGCGGCCGGACCTGCCGGGAGACATCGCGGTTGCGAATCTAGGGAGTCCTTCGCTCAAAGTGATCACCGCGGTCAACGAAGGTCTTTTTGCGGGAAGGGAATTGGGCAAGGTGGAGGAGATTCGATTCGAATCGTCGAAGGATAAACGTCCTCTGCAAGGATGGATTATCAAGCCGCCGGGGTTCGATCCTTCGCGCAAATATCCTCTGATTCTCGAAATCCACGGAGGGCCGTTCGCGGATTACGGCGATCGTTTCGATATAGAAAAACAACTGATGGCGGCGAAGGATTACGTGGTGTTTTATACCAATCCGCGAGGGAGCACGAGTTATGGCGCGGAGTTCGGCAATCTCATCCATCATGCATATCCGGGAGACGATTTTTACGACCTGGATTCGGGCGTCAATGCGGTGATTGCGAAGGGGTACATCGATACGAATCATCTTTACGTCACCGGAGGCAGTGGCGGAGGAGTGTTGACTTGCTGGACGATCGGCCACACGACGCGGTATCGGGCGGCGGTGCCGGTTTATCCGGTGATTAACTGGTACAGCTTCGTGCTGACTTCCGATATCGGCAACTGGACGTCGAAGGTGTGGTTCCCGGGATTGCCGTGGGATAACGTCGAGAACTATGAAAAGCGTTCGCTGTTGTCGGTGGTTAAGAATGTCAAGACTCCGACTTTGGTGATGACGGGAGAGGCTGATTACCGGACGCCGATCTCGGATTCGGAGCAGTATTATCAGGCTCTGCAATTGTTGAGTGTCGAGAGTGTGTTGGTGCGGGTTCCGGAGGAGCCTCATGGCATTACGGTGCGGCCGAGCCATCACATGACGAAAGTGGCGTACATCATCGGGTGGTTTGAGCAGCATAAATAGCGGTTCAAGCGTACACTTGAGTCCATGCGTCAATGCCTGCCCTTTCTGTGTATCGCGTCTCTGTTCGGCGGAGATTCGTCGCCGTGGGAAGAAAAATTCCGCGCCATCCCGAATCCGCAAAATTTACGCGACAGCATGCAGAGGCTTTCCGCGCGGCCGCATCACGTGGGATCTCCGTACGATAAAGATAACGCCGAGTGGATCGCGGCCAAGCTGAAGAGTTGGGGGCTAGACGCCAAGATCGAGACGTTTGACGTCTTGTTTCCGACGCCCAAAGAGCGTCTGGTCGAAATGACGGAGCCTACCTCCTTTACGGCAAAGCTTCAGGAGCCGCCCATCGCGGTCGATCCCACCTCCAATCAGCAATCGGAGCAACTGCCCGTTTACCACGCCTATTCGAGCGACGGCGAAGCCACGGCTCCTCTGGTTTATGTGAACTACGGAATCCCGGCAGATTACGAACAACTCGCGCGCATGGGAATTTCCGTCCATGGAGCGATCGTCATCGCGCGGTACGGCGCGTCGTGGAGAGGCATCAAGCCAAAGGTCGCCGCAGAGCATGGTGCCCTGGCCTGCATCGTATATTCCGATCCTCGCGACGACGGCTACTTCACTAATGATGTTTTTCCCAACGGTCCCGATCGGCCTCGCGACGGCGCTCAGCGCGGCAGCGTGATGGACATGCCTTTATATCCTGGAGATCCTCTGACGCCGGGCGTCGGCGCTACTCCGGATGCCAAGCGTCTCCCAATTAGCGAAGCGAAAACGCTTACGAAAATTCCCGTGCTGCCGATGTCGTACGGCGATGCACAACCGCTGCTCGCCGCGTTGAAAGGGCCCCTGGCGCCGGAATCGTGGCGCGGCGCGCTTCCCATCACCTATCACGTCGGACCGGGTCCCGCTAAGGTTCACATGCGCTTGAGATTCAACTGGGATACCAAGCGCCTTTACGATGTTGTTGTTCGCATACCCGGTTCCGAATATCCGGATGAATGGGTCGTCCGCGGCAATCATCACGATGCGTGGGTCAATGGCGCGGAGGATCCGATTTCCGGAGCGGTTGCCGAAATGGAAGAAATGCGCGGTTTTTCCGAATTACTCAAACAGGGCTGGAAACCGAAGCGGACAATCATCTATTGTTTCTGGGACGGCGAGGAACCAGGCCTGCTCGGTTCCACGGAATGGGGCGAGGCACATGCCGCCGATCTGCAAAAACACGCGGTCGCTTATATAAACTCCGACACGAACGGCCGAGGGTTTCTGAACATCGAAGGCTCACATACGCTCGAAAACTTCATGAACGGAGTCATGAAGGATATTCAGGACCCCGAGACGAAAATGACGGTGTGGAAGCGCGATCAGCTTGCCGGTATTGCTCGTGCACCCGAACGCAGAGCGGAACTGCGCTCGCGGCCCGATCTGCGCATCGGCGCGCTCGGCTCGGGTTCCGACTACACGGTGTTTATCGATCATCTGGGCGTCGCGTCTCTCGATGTCGGTTACGGAGGCGAAGGGGGTGGAGGCGGCGTTTATCATTCCATCTACGATGATTTCTACTGGTACACGCATTTCGCCGACACCGATTTCATCTATGGCAAGCTGCTTGCCCAAACCGTCGGCACGGCGGTGATCCGCCTCGCGGACGCCGGGCTGCTTCCCTTTCAATTCGGCAATCTCGCCGACACGGTCCGTACTTATATCGACGAGTTGAAGAAGCTCGACGCCGATCAGCGCGAGGAAATTACGGAGCGCAATCGTGAGATCGAGGAGGGAGCCTTTACAGCCACGGCCGATCCGCGCATCCAGTTCGTGCCTCCGCCGAAAGACCCCGTGCCCCCGCATCTGAACTTCGCGCCGCTCGAAAACGGGATCGACGCGTTGACGCGCAGCGCGCAACGATACGACGCCGCGCGCCAGAAAGCATCCGCATCGAATGTGCAGGGCGTCAACGCGAAGCTGATCGAGAGCGAACGCCGCCTGACGGACGCGAGCGGTCTGCCCGGCCGTCCCTGGTTCCGCCACATGATTTACGCTCCCGGATTTTATACCGGCTACGGTGTCAAAACCATCCCCGGTGTTCGTGAAGCAATCGAGCAAAAGCGCTGGCAGGAAGCGGACGAACAGATCCAGCGCGCCGGCGCGATCCTGACCAGGGAAGCCGATCTTCTCGACGAAGCCACAGCGGCTCTCGGTAGATGAGATCGGGGTTAGCGGCCCGCAAGGGCCAGCCGGAAGGCCGCCATCTCCTGGCCGTTGCGAACCAGCAATGTATCGCCGACCAGCACCGGATGGTTCCAGGTCTTGCCCTCGATCGCCGGGGCTTTTGCGAGTTCCTTGAACTGGTCGGGCATAGCCGCGACCAGCGCCAACTCGCCTTCTTCCGATAACACCAGCAGCACGTCCTGATCCGGCAGCAGGACAAGCTGGCCGCTCCCGTAACGCCCGCCCTTCCAGACGCGCTTGCCATCGTTCACGTCGATTGCAGAGAGGATCGCCCCATCGAATCCGTAGGCGTGGCCTTTATGAACCACGAAATCGCTGAAGTACGGCTTCAGCCCCATCGAGCTCCAGCGCTCTTGGACGGTCCATCCGCTCGGTCCTTGTGCCGCCGCGAGGCGATGCATGGGATGTCCCTCGCCTTCGCCGATCAGCAAATCGCCGTCAGCCGTCAAAGCGGGCTGTACGATACTTGCGGCTGGCGGCAAAGCATGCTCCCAAAGCTTGGTTCCATCAGCCGTGACGCTCAGGGCGCCGTGTGAGCTCAACTGCACGATCTGTGCGACTCCGTCGATCGTCAGCAGATGCGGCGAGCTGTATCCATACCCGCCCTCCGGCCCCTTCCAGCGGGGTTCGCCGGTCGCGGCATCGTATGCGATCAATCTTCCTTCCGCCGCGACAATGACTTGGCCATCGATCACCAGAGGCGAACTCGCGAATCCCCAACCCGGAATCTTCACCCCGGTATCGGTCCCCGCGTTGCGCGACCACACCACTGCGCCGCTCGCCCCGTCGAGCGCATTGACGATTCCCGTCGCGCCGAACGTGTACACGCGCCCGTCGCTAAGCGTCGGAGTCGCCCGCGGACCCGGCCCTGCGTTGGATTCCCAAAACCGCGCCGCATCGCTGTGTTTCCAAACCGGCTCGCCTGTAGACAGGCTGTAGCACGAAACAATCTCATCATTCCCGCGCTGCTCCTGCGTGTAAATAAGGTCGCCCTGCACTGCGAACGACGACCACCCCGGTCCGATCGGCCGCCTCCAGATTTGAACCGGAGGCGTTCGCGCCCAGTCCGTCTCGATTCGCACGCCAGGAATAATATCGTCCCGATGCGGTCCGCGAAATCCCGGCCACTCCGCCGCAGTCTTCGTGACTTTCGGAGCTACCGTATGCACCGGTTTCGCCGTTACGGGAGCCGGTATCGGATCGGGATTCTTGAGTGCCACCGAAGCCGTCGGGATCGCCGCGGGTTTCTCGCTCGCATGGACCAGGCGGTCTTCGGCAGTCGGCGCCCAACGCCACGCCAGATCGGATTTCGCATCGCCGGTCATGCCGTTCGTTCGAACAAGCGTCCAGACTCCGCACGCTAGCAGAATGGTCGCCGCCATGGTCGCGCGCCGGACTCCAGTGGAAAAATTCCGCGTCACCACCGCCCAGATTACGAAGGCAATCCCCAGCACCGGGATCGCTATGAAATAAAGCATAAAACCCATCATGCCGGTCGCAATCGACGGGTCCACGATGCGCTTCGTCGCGAAGATCGCGGCAACCATCAGCAGGATCGCGCCCACGCGCTCCACCCATGCCGCCCGGCTGAAGAAAAGCCACCACAAGGCGACCAATAAGCCAGCCACGCCTCCGCCGAGGAACGAGTAGACCAACCCGTCGGGCCAGACTTTCGGAAGCCCGAACTGCACCAGTAACTGAAGCACGACAATGACCACCCCTGGCCATAGCCGAAGCGGCTTCTGAGGTGTCTGCGCCATACTCACATAACGATACTCCCCCCGCGGGGATTTTGTTCCCTTTTTTTCGAACCGCGATTTCAGCCACCTACCGAGAGTAAGATAGCCTGAGGGACCGCGACCCCGATCGCAAGAAAGGGGACACACGAACCGATGCAAAAGCCATTTCGAATTTCCATCACAGCCGCAGCGGCCCTGCTCACCCTCGGAGCCCAATCCCCCGCCCACAACTGGCCCGCCTATGGAGCCGGCCCCGACCAGACCCGCTATTCCGACCTCAAACAAATCGACCGCTCCAACGTGTCCAAGCTTCAAATCGCCTGGACCTACGACACCGCGGACGGCTCCGGCGACCCGCAAACTCAGCCCATCATGGTCGACGGAGTCCTCTTCGGCCTCACGCCGAAACACAAGGTGATCGCTCTCGACGCCTCGACCGGCAAGCTCCTCTGGCGATTCGATTCCGGCATCGCCGGCCGCGGCGCGAACCGTTCCGTCGTTTACTGGTCCTCCGGCAGCGACGCGAGAATTTTCGCCGCCGTTCAGAGCTTCCTCTACGCGCTCGACGCCCACACCGGAAAACCAATCTCCAGTTTCGGAAAAGACGGCCGCATCGACCTCCGCGAAAATCTCGGCCGCGATCCGGAAAAGCAATCGATTGTGGAGACCAGCCCCGGCATCATTTATAAGGACCTGTTGATCGTCGGCGATCGAACTCCCGAAGCGCTCCCCGCGCCGCCCGGCGATATCCGGGCCTACGACGTCCGCACCGGAGCCCTCCGCTGGACCTTCCACACCATCCCGCATCCGGGCGAGCCCGGCTACGAAACCTGGCCGAAAGATGCCTGGACCTACACCGGAGCGGCCAACAACTGGGCGGGCATGGCCGTCGATCAGAAGCGCGGGATTGTCTATGTGCCCACCGGTTCCGCCGCCAGCGACTTTTACGGCGCGGACCGGCTCGGTGACGATCTCTACGCAAATTGCCTGCTCGCGCTCGACGCGTCCACCGGCAAGCGCATCTGGCATTTTCAAGCCGTGAAGCACGACATCTGGGATCGCGATTTTCCCTCGCCTCCCACGCTGGTAACCGTGCAGCGCAACGGCAAAACGGTAGACGCAGTGGCCCAAACCTCCAAACAAGGCTGGGTGTTTCTCTTCGATCGAACCGACGGAACACCCTTATTTCCGCTCGAATATAAAAAATATCCAGCCAGCACCGTACCCGGCGAAGTCGCCTCCGAGACGCAGTTGCTCCCAACCAAACCAGCACCCTATGCGCGGCAATCGCTCACCGAAGATCTGCTCTCGAACCGCACTCCTGCCGTCCATCAATGGGTTCTGGAAAAGTTTCGAACCCTCCGCAGCGGAGGCCAGTTTGTACCCTTCAGCGCCGGCAAAGATACCGTGGTCTTCCCCGGATACGACGGCGGAGCCGAATGGGGCGGCTCGGCTTACGATCCAGAAACCGGACTCCTGTACATCAACGCGAATGACGTCCCGTGGACCGGCGCATTGGCCGAGGATCACGAAGGAACGTCGGGCCGTCAGCTTTACCTACGCAACTGCGCAAGCTGCCATGGAGACAGCCTCGAGGGCGCTCCTCCGCAATTTCCCTCTCTAACCAAACTCGAAGGGAAGCGTACCGCGCAGCAGATCCAGGCGATCGTCAAACAGGGCGCAGGCCGGATGCCGTCCTTTCCCAATCTCAGCGCGGAAGCCTCCGCGGCCATCGCCAGTTACATCCTGAGCGGAGCAGCGAAGGAATTGGAGCCCGCAACGCCGATCAATCAGAAATATCGTTTCACTGGATACAAAAAGTTCCAGGATCAGGACGGCTATCCGGCGGTCGCGCCGCCCTGGGGAACATTGAACGCGATCAACCTCAATACCGGCGAATACGCGTGGAAGATCCCTTTCGGAGAATACCCGGAGCTCTCCGATAAAACGACGGGGAGTGAGAACTACGGAGGCCCAATCGTGACGGCCGGAGGGTTAGTCTTCATCGCCGCCACCAACTTCGACCGTAAATTCCGCGCGTTCGATAAACAAACCGGCAAGCTTCTATGGGAGACCACGCTTCCCTTCGGTGGAAATGCGACCCCCATCACATACCAAATGGGCGGCAAGCAATATGTAGTGATCTTCGCAACCGGCGGCAAAGCAGGCCGCAACGGCCCCGCAGGCGGCATCTACGTAGCATTCGCCCTGCCCGGCAACTAATCTCCCGCGTTTCCCCCCGATCCACACTGCGCGAAAACATGGGGACTGACCACTCTGTCCCAAGGCGCCACATTGGCCGCACAAGCACTCCGGACCTCCACGCCGCGTGGACTGAGCGGTCTGTCCCATGTTTTCGCCCCGTCCACCCAATCCGTCCTGCCCCGCGTACAATGTGGAGCAGCCATGTTCACCGCTACCGACAACCTGATTCTTCCCAGCACCACCACGGGCTCTTTCCCACGTCCCCGCTGGTTCGACGTGAGCATGTGGGGAAAGCCTCTCGACACCTGCATGCTCGACGTTCGCTTCCGGGAGAAATTTCAGGACGCCATGGCCGTGCTGATCGGCGATCAAGAACGCGCCGGCCTCGACATTCTGACCCACGGCGATCTTCATGTGGACGAGGATCTGGCGGGCCGCGCGTGGCATCATTATCCGCTCCAGCGCTGGGCCGGTTTCGAAGGAGACCACCTGCAGCCCGAAGAGACCACCGCGCCGTGGCTGCACTATCCTCCAGGCACTTTGCTGAATGAGATTTATACCGGCTGGCGCTGGCCGCACGTGGTCGATAAAATCGAGCACCGCCCGCTGGACTATCCGAAACTGTGGCGCCTGGCGCAGGCCAGGACCAGGAAGCCGGTCAAGTTTGGAACCTGCTGCTCCCAGGTGATGGCGCTGTTCCTCGATATTCACACGCCGAAGTACAAAGACAAACGCCAGGTCATTTGGGACATGGCCGAAGCTATGAATAAGGAGCTGATCGCCTTGCGCGATGCCGGCTGCCGCTGCATCCAGATTGAGGAGCCCACGTTCCACTTCATGGCCAACACCTACGGCAAAGATCATGAAGAAGTGAAGTTCATGGTCGACGCATTTAACCGCGAGGTCCAAGGCCTCGACGATGTGGAGCTGTGGATTCACACCTGTTGGGGAAACCCTAATATGCAGCGGGTGATGGACGACACCAGCTACGCGAACTCCATCGAAATTTATCTGGAGCGATGCCGCGGCGACGTATGGACGCTTGAAATGAAGGATCGCAACCAGAGGGATCTGGAATTGTTCGAGCTGTTCAAACACGACCTGAAAAAGAAAATCTGCATCGGCGCCGTCAGTCACCGCGCGTTGCAGGCAGACCGGCCGGAGGAAGTCGCGGGCGAGATCCGCAAGGCTCTGAAATATATCCCCGCGGAGCGCCTGATCGTATCGAGCGATTGCGGTTTTGGCCGCCAGGGCTGCAACCGCGAGATCGCTTTCTATAAAGCCAGCGCCATCGCCCAGGGAGCCAACATCGTGCGCCGCGAGTTGGGCCTCCCAGTAACTTACGTCCCCGCCGCAGATCCAGCCTTACAAATAGACGTGGTCCCGGGTCGCTCATCCCGCCATAAATCCCGTTAAACAGCGTCGATGTGGGGCAGGCCCCCCGGCCCGCGGCCGACGTCCTCGTCTGCCTGTCCGATCCCAGCCTCGATCTTTGCCCGGCTCTGAAACAGAGTACCAACCAGCAGCAGAATGACAAACGCCCCCGCCGCAGAAGTTAGCCAAAAAGTCCGCCAGTCGTGAACCACCGAGGCACCCGAACCGGTCGTAAAAAAATCCAGCGCATTCCCCGAAATCAAAGACCCTGCGTACATCCCGACACCATAAGTCATGAAAGTAATAAAACCCTGCGCCGCACTCCGCAAATGCACCGGAGCCTGCTGATCGGTGTAAAGCTGTCCGGTCATGAAGAAAAAGTCGTAGCACACCCCATGCAGCAGAATCGCGAGATAAAACATCCACACACCCGGCCCCGCATTGCCGAAAGCCAGCAGCGTATAACGAACCGCCCACGCCGCCAGGCCCACCGTCAGGATCCCTTTCACCGTAACGCGTCGCAGAACCAGAGGCATCACCAACATCATCCCCACTTCCGAGACTTGGCCCAGCGTCATTTTGCCTGCGGCATTCGCTACGTGAACATCGTTCAAATAGTCGTTCGTGAACGAGAAGTAAAATGTCAGCGGCACACACGCCAGCACCGACGCGATCGCGAAGACCAGAAACGACCGGTCCTTCATCATCACCAGCGCGTCGAACCCCAATACCCTTCGCACGCTGAAGGCTTCTCCCTTCGCGCCCGGAGGTGTGTGCGGCAGCACCAGGCTGAACAATCCCATCGCGACCGACGCTCCCGAGGCCAGCAGAAATGGCGTGGCGGATTTCTCAATCGCCATCGAACCCACCGCAACCCCAATCGCAATCCAGCCTAACGTTCCGAATACTCGAATCAGCGGAAAATCTCGGCCCGGGTCCGTGAGATGTTGCAGCGTGAGCGAATTCGTGAGAGCGATGGTCGGGAAGTAGCACAGACAATACGCCAGCAGCAGTCCGTACACGGCCCCGAAAGTTTGGGCGCTCGCGACCCTCCACAGCAGGATCGCTCCGATAAAATGCAGCGCCGCCAGAACCCGCTCGGTCGAAAAAAAGCGGTCGGCGACTAAGCCCACAAAAAAAGGCGAGATCATCGACGCCAGCGCTGTAGTGCCAAACACGGCTCCCGCCTGCATGCCGGTGAAATGCAGAGTGCTGGTCAGGTAGGTGCTGAGAGTGACATACCAGGCGCCCCAGATAACGTAATTGAGAAACATCATCGCGCTAAGGCGCGCCTGAATCGAAAATGGCATCTATCTAGACAGCATAGCGGAGCGGTCTAAACTGACGTTTCACAAGACTCGTAAGGGCGGGGACTCCGAGCTCGGAAGGCATGAAAGAACGCCGTCACGCCCGCCGCTTCACCTGCGCCAAACACTCCCCATGCAAAAGGCCGAGGAAGTCCGCCCGCCAGCAGGTTCCGGTAGTCCCACATGAACGACATCAGAATCAACACCCCGCCCAGGGTCATCGCGATCCAGTGCGCCGGCCGCATCCGTACCGGCCGCGACAACGCGAGGAGTCCCGTGCCGATAATCGTCACCGAGACAAGCGACGGAGCCAGAACCGGCGCCGCCCACGGCACGGGAATCAGAAACAGGATGTCCCAGGTCATCACCGAAGCCGGCCAATGAAGCAGAACTTTCAGAAACAGGTAAAAGAACAGATCCCAGGTACCGAACACAATCGCGAACGCTGGCAGCCATAACGCTCGTCCAGCGACCAACGCCACCGCCGCGAGCATCACGATCGTGGCCGCTTCGCGCGCGACTTCCACTCCCAGCAGCCAGGACTGTTCCGCCGCCTCGCTTTTAAGCTGGTCGACGCGAATCAGCGGAAACAATTCGCCAGACGCTCGATTGGGATGCAGCCGGTGGCGGACGGGATCGTAGACCGTCCGCAGATACACCACCACGGACGCTTCAACGTAGCCGAACGAAATTCCGAACAAAATCAACCCAGCAGCAACGCGCCACATCAAGTAAGATTATGGCCGATTTCAGCTCTAAGCCCTCGCATCGGTCAGCTTGAACATTACTTGATCGCGGCTACCGCATAGCGTCGACGGCCAACTAGAGAAGTAAGGGGACGAGGATGCAGGACCGCTAGTTCAGCGGCAGGTCGAGTTCGACCATCAAGCCGCCTGCCGGGGCATTCCACGCGCGCAGGGTTCCTCGATGGACATTTACGGCGCGATCGGCGATGGCGAGGCCTAGACCGGCGCCTTCGGAAGTGTCATTCGCGACGCGCCGGAAAGGCAGGAAGATTTCGGACAGCATGTTCTCCGGCACACCGGGGCCGTGATCGCGCACCAGAAGCAGCGCTCGCGAATCCGCGGTGCGGAGGGTAATCTCGACCGCGGTTCCCTCGGCGGTGTGACGGATCGCGTTCCGCACGACATTCTCGACGGCGCTCCGCAACAGCTCTTCGAACCCGATGGCGGTGCAGGGAACGGCTTGCGCGATCACTACGCTGCGGCCTCGCGCGCGAGCTTCGAAATTGCCGTCGTTGGCGACTTCCTGCACCAGATTCGTCAAATCGAACGGCGTGGGCGAGCCTCGATCCACTCCGCTATCGATCCGGGTGAGCGCGAGCAACTGGCCGATCAGAACGTCCAGCCGCCGCGCTTCTATGCCGATCCGTTCCAGGTTCTCGGCTGCCTCTTCGGGCGGGCCCTGTTTCACCAGGCTCAGAGCCACCATCAGCCGCGATAGAGGCGAGCGCAACTCGTGCGACACGTCCCCGAGCAATCTGCGCTGTCCGGTAATCAACACTTCAATACGCTCCGCCATCCGGTCGAAGTTGCGGGCGAGGTCCGCAATCTCATCGCGGCGATTCCTGAGCGATGGATCGACGCGGGTGTCCAGGCGCCCTTCGGCGATGCTCGCCGCCGCCTCACCTAACTTATTGAGCGGCTTGGTGAGATAGCGGCTGACGAAATAGCAGAAGATTGCGCCGGCAATGGAGAAAAGCAACAGATCGTGGATGCTTAACCGGATCAGCGATCTTCCTCCGAGTCCCGCATGCGCAATGAGAGACACAAGCACCAGTGCGACGGCCACCAGGGTGAGCCAGAACCAGAGAAAGATGATTAGAAATAGCTTTCTCACCTGGGCACCGGCTTGGCGTAGAGATAGCCGGCTCCGCGGACGCCCTTGATACGTTCCGCCCCGTCTTCCAATGGGCCGAGCTTGCGGCGCAGATTGCAGACGTGCGTGTCGATGCTGCGGTCGAAGGGAGAAAAGTCGCGCCCCAGGACATTGCTCACCAGGTCTTCGCGGCTAACCGTGCTGCCGGCGGCGCACATCAGCGCGACTAGAAGATCGAATTCCACGGTGGTCAGATCGACGGGCGCGCCGCCGCGCCGCACTGTGCGAGCGCCTCCATCGACCTCTATATCGCCGAGGGCGAGCGCGGCTGAGGCCGGCCTCCTGGGCTCCGACCGGCGCAGGATCGCGCGGATGCGCGCCACCAGCTCGGCGGGATCGAAGGGCTTGGGCAGATAATCGTCCGCGCCCAT
Source organism: Bryobacteraceae bacterium (assembly GCA_035485055.1). Lineage (GTDB taxonomy): Bacteria > Acidobacteriota > Terriglobia > Bryobacterales > Bryobacteraceae > Palsa-187. Next base: position 17,329 of record DATHOJ010000142.1, on the reverse strand, counting down.
TTCGAGACCACGAATGCGGTCGTGCGTATCGCCCTTCGCGGTCAGCATCAACACTGGGACCCGGGAGTGCTGCCGGATGCGGCGCAGCACGTCGAAACCGTCCGCATCCGGCATCATTACGTCCAGCATGATCAGCGAGAAAACTTCGGAGAGGGCTCGCTCTACGCCCGCTTCACCGCTCGAAGCCCAAGTGATTTCGAATCCTTCGCGAGTCAAGAAGCGCGTGACGAGCTGGCAGAGCTCGCGATCGTCGTCAACCACCAGCAGGCGCTCCACCACTTCATTCTAGAGCCCAGTCTATGAGCGCCATCGTTAAGATCTGTCAAGACGCTTAACCGTTCTTGACGAACCTTGGCATTTCTAGACGGCTGCGGCGGCGAAGGCAATTTATAGTCGACACATGATGAGAACAATTATTGCTGCCACGGTCCTCGTTCTTACTTTCGGCCATTGCCATTGCCAGGACCTCGCGAAAGCCCCCGCGTTTGAAGTCGCATCGGTCACGCCTTGCAAACCAGGCACGCCCGAGCCTCCAGGCGAGCATATGGGAATGGTGCAGTTCACCTATCCCGGCGGAAGATTCCGAGCCAGCGCGACTACTCTCAAGTTCCTGATGGAGTGGGCGTACAACCTTCAGCCGTCGCAGCACTCCGGAGGGCCGTCGTGGATTGAATCCGAGCGTTACGACATTGTTGCGAAGGCCGAAGGTAACGCGACCGACGCCCAACAGAAGCTGATGGTGCAGACGCTGCTCGCCGAACGGTTTCAGTTGAAGTTGCATCGGGAGAAGAAGAAGCTCTCTGTTTTCGTAATCTCCGTCGGCAAGAATGCGCCGAAGCTGTTCCCTCCGCAGGAGGGCGAAGTCCACTCCATCAAGATCGTGCCGAAGAAGGACCCGGACGATAAGATCGCGTCTTATCACGTCGTCGCCACCCGATTCTCTCTGTCGCAGTTGACGGATACGTTCGCGCGGCAGATGGGTCGTGTATTCGTGAATGAGACGGGCATGGACGGCGACTACGATTTCACTCTGGACCTGGCGATTGATGAACATCAGCCCAATCCACTGGACCCGTCGCTGCTCATTAATGCAATGCGGGAGCAGCTTGGATTGTCGTTGAAGTCTCAGGATGCGCTGGTGGACTATTTAGTGATCGATGGAGCGGAGAAGGTGGAGGCGGGGAATTAAGGGGCTCCCGGGGAGTGTCCTTTTGCGAGGCTGTGTTAAATCCTCGGTGCGGACCGCTCCTGCTAGTCGCGGCTCTGTTCGAGCATTAAGGTAGGGGGCTCCCTTAATTCTCTGTTGGGGTTTTGTTGCCGCTGTCGACGACGATCGATTCCATTGAAACTTTTCGGTGTTCTAGTCGCAGTCCATACTTTTTCTCCAGCGCCGCTGATAGAAACGCGAAAGCCGCGCTTTGCATCTCGTCGTACTTTCCGCCGAAGGCCGGATCGTTGACATCGAAATCCTTCACGTCGAGTGCGAGATCGAACCATCCGGCGATTCCGGTCTGGTCCACCACTTGTTCCCGGATGCCGTAAGGCGGGCTGTTGCCCAGGATCGCGGCGAAGTTGGGCATGGACCCTTCAAAAATCAGTTTGCCCTCGGAGGGCGTGTATTTGAACGCGCCGGCGGGCGCGAGTGGATGAAGATTCCTGGGTCCGTTCTTCGCGACGGTCAATACCGCGACCGGGAGTTGCTGCATTTCGCGGTGCACCTTCAGCTTGAATCGATCTTCGAGCAACGTTTGGACCATGAGTTTGAGCTGATCTTTTGAAACCGGACCTGAGGCCTTCGCGGTAATGTCGTATCGATCCTGAATCCATTCGGGGCCGACGATGCGTCCGGGAATGTCATAGGCCCAGCCAATGCAGTGTAAGAGCCGCGCGTATCGCCACGCGACGCCATCGGGAGAAAGCTTGATTCCGATGCTGCCGTCCTTGGGGAATGGGGCAGCGGGCGGATACGCCTTAATCGACGCGACCTCAAAGGCAGGCCGGTTGCCGGAGGGCTGGCCGAACGCTGCGCAAAGTGTAAGAAGGCTAGCGACGGCGGCCGATCCAGTCATGGTCTAAGTCCTTGTATCGATGACGCGCTGAAGGGGCGGTTCGTGCAAAACAGATCGCTCCCTGCGGTCGGGGCTCAGTTGGCGGACTTAGTGGAGACTTGATACGCTTTTTGCATGAGACGTGCGAAGACTTCTTTTTGGCGGAACGCGGATCTTATCATTCTTGTGGTGGTGCTGGAACTCTGGCAGTTTATTACTGGGACTCAGTTGAACGTGCGAACTGCGCTGCTGGTTGTTGGGCTCTGCTTGATTTCCCGATTTCTAGGCGCTGTGGGACAAATCGAATCGTCCGACTCCGCTGCTCCCGCGGAGCCGGAGAAGAGAGAGTTCGTGCACGATCCGGACGCCGTGCTGGAGGCTGCCAAACTTACAGGGCTCGATTCCATTAGAGCGATGACGCCTTACCTGGGCAAGTGGATGACGATCGCCGGTAAGTTCGAAGGGATGGCGGAATCGCTACAGAAGAACGCTATTCATTTAACGCTTCTGTTAAACGACGGCAGGCGAGTGAACTTGCGGTTCGGCGTGGAACGCGGGGAGGCGCTCCGCGCACTGCGGGAGGGACAACGCGTTACGGCGATCTGCCAGATTCCACGCTTCGGTCGAGGATTCGCTCCGGAGAACTGCGAGTTGGTGCGGACGGAACGGCGGCTCGCGCATGCTTGCTGAGGCCGGTGTGAAATGACGGAACGGCTCTATTACAACGATTGCTATTTGCGGGAATTTCAGGCGCGCGTGGTTGCTGTTTCAGACGATGGGCGGCGCGTATGGCTGGATCGCACGGCATTTTATCCGACCTCGGGTGGGCAGCCGTTCGATGCGGGGACGCTCGGCGGGGCGGCAGTGGTTGACGTGGTCGATGAGGACGATCGCGTGGTGCATGTGGTCGATGCGCCGGTTACTTTGGGCGATGTGACGGGCGAAGTCGATTGGACGCGGCGGTTCGATCATATGCAGCAGCATACGGGACAGCACCTGCTATCGGCGGTGTTCGAGGAGTTGTACAAGATTGGGACCGTGAGTTTTCACATGGGCGCGACGTTGTCGACCATCGACGTGAGCGCGGGGGTGGATACCAAGCAGATTGAGCGGGTGGAGGAGCGGTGTGCGGAAATTGTGGCGGAGGCGCGGCCGGTTTTGATCACGTTTGAAGACGCCTCGGCCGATCTGGGACTGCGCAAAGTGTCCGAGCGGACGGGCACTCTGCGAATTGTCTCGATCGGCGGACTGGACCGCAGCGCATGCGGAGGCACGCACGTGCGGTCGACGGCGGAGATCGGGGCGGTGCAGATCCGGAAACTCGAAAAGATTCGCGGGACGACGCGGGTGGAGTTCGTTTGCGGGATGCGGGCGTTGCGTGCGGCGCGGGCGGATTTCCGGCTGCTGGCGGAGATTTCGCGCACACTGTCGACGCCGTTTGAGGAGATTCCGGCGTTGGTCGCCGCGCAGATCGAAAAGACGAAGACGCTCGAGAAAAATTGCGTGAGGCTGTCGACGGAATTGGCCAGGCGGGAGGGCGGGGAACTGCACTCGGCCACGCCGGCGGGCGAAGACGGAGTCCGGAGGGTGACGCAGAAGGGTCCGATCGACGACGCGGCGCGAGCGCGGGCGCAGGCGTTCATCGCGGGCGGCAAAGCGGTGTTCCTAGCGATTTGCGAGGATCCCGCATCGGTGCTATTGGCCGCATCGGCGGATTCCGGAATGCACGCGGGGAATCGGGTGAAAGAAGCGGTTTCGGCGGCGGGAGGCAGAGGCGGAGGGAATCAGACGCTCGGCCAGGGGAGTGTGCCGGCGAATGCGCTTGAGGGTGTCGTGGCGGCGTTGAGCTAGCTCTGCGATTGTTAAACACGAGCTAAAGCCTATACCACCCTGTTCCAGAGCCATTACCCCGCCATTCTCATTACCGGATTTATCCTAAGCAGAACAACCAGTCCCGAATTGAACTACCTGTGCGCCGGGACATGAAAACGATACTTTGTTTTGCACTGATCAGCGTCGCAGCGAAGGCGACTATCATCTACGTCGACAGCGAGGCTGCGAATACGATCAACAATTCGGGTCAACCGACTGTTGATTTGGCGGGGACGCTGCATCCAAATCCGGGTTGGGCGACGGCGGTCGCGGGGTCCGACTGGATCTCTGATGGATCGACCGGGGAAGAAGGAGATCCAGGTTATTTCAGCCCTCCCGACGGCACAGTGGTGACGTTCACGACGCAGTTTACGCTGATCGGAGCGATTACGGCCGGTAGCCTGGTGGTGCTCGCGGACGATTGTGCGTCGGTTGTTCTGAACGGACAGGAACTGATTGGCGCGGTATCGATATGCCCGAGGGCCCAGACCGTAGCCGAGGTGTCGGCCGGAGGCGTCTTCACGTTTGCGGACTTATCGCCTTATTTGGTGGATGGAACCAACACTTTATCGTTTAGCGTCGTACAAGTCGGGGGATCGAGCTTCGGGCTCGACTTTGCGGGCAAGATCGACGATGGGGCGGACACGCCGGAGCCCGCGACCGTCGCCTTCTTCGGCATAGGCCTAATGGCTTTGACGTTTCTCCGGCGGAGAAAGTAGCGGCGCGGCATCATCTGGTAATCTGAGAGTTCATGCCCGATAATTCTCGCCGATTTGAAGCTGGTCCCGACCCCTTTGGCCGCGTCTGGCACGTGGAATTTCGCTGGTTGCAGACGGGAATCTCCATCCGCCATGCCGATACGGTCGACGTGAAATTCGTCATCTGGACCGAAGGGGAAGAGCGGCAGGAACGCGTGCTGGCGCTGCGCCATCCCGATCTGCTGGCGCTTAGCCGGGAAATCCATCATCCGCTGACCGATCCCTGGTGTTTGAAGATCGCCGCGACGCATCTGCGGCGCATGATCGAATCCGGCGAGGACCTGGAGAAAGTCCTGGTTACGCTGTCGCCGGCCGATCTGGCCGCGGCTGCACAAAATCCCCAACCCGTGTAACATCTTTCGACCCCCCATCGTGGTAGATATTAGATTTGAAGCGAATAGCGCAGACGCCCGAGGTTGCTCTGTGCACTTACTTTGTGAGGAGGAACGGAGATGGTCAACTGCCCGCTTTGCGACGCGGTAATTGACGTCGATGAAGAGGAATTGGACGAGGGCGATTCCCTCATCTGCGAGGAATGCGGGGCAAACCTGGCGGTGAGCGGCGTGTCTCCTCTGGAACTGGCGTCAGAGAAGGAAGAGGACGAGGACGACGACGATCTGGACGATGACGACGACTTCGACGACGATGACGATGAGGTCGAGGATGAAGAAGAAAAGGATGAAGAGTATTAGAGCTCTTCTTTGCATCGCGATTCTGGCCGGCGGCTGTGCCGCGTTGGCGGCGGGCGATAAGAAGAAGGACAATGGCCCGGAGACGGTGATTGCCGGCTCAGTATTTCGCGATCCTGGGTTCGCGCTGCCGGAGGCGACCGTGACTTTGGTGCGGCGCGACGATCCGAAACATAAAAAACTGGTTGAGCTGAATACCAATTTTCGGGGCGAGTTCTTGATCCACGTACCTGCTGAGCCGGCGGTTTACGTCGTGAAGGCGTCGGCGAAGGGATTTCATGCGGAAGAAAAGGAAGCAACTGTGACGGGACTTGACCGCGTCGACCTGATGTTCACTCTGGAACCGGAGAAAAAGAAATGATCCGCGTGATTTCCGGCATTGCCATCTGTATTCTTTTTTCCCTGGGCGCGTCCGCGCAAGACGACAAAAAGAGCAAGAAAGAAGAATCGACGCTGCGGTCGGTGCAGGGTACCGTGGTTGATAACGAAGACAAACCGGTGGTGGGCGCCATTGTGCAGTTGAAGGATGTTCGCACGCTGCAAATGCGATCGTACATTACCAAAGCGAACGGGGAATATCATTTTTCCAGCCTCAAGGTCGACGACGATTACGAAGTGGAAGCCCGTAACAATCACATGACCAGCGGCGCGAAGAAGATCAGCATTTTCGACAACCGAAAAATCGTGATTCAAAATTTAAAAGCCGATAAGCCGGAAAAGCCGGAGAAACAGTAATGCGGATCGTGCTTGCGATATCGTTTGCCGCCGGGTTTCTGGCGGCGCAGCCGAAACTTACTCCCGTGAACGAAACGTCGTTCGCGAAAATGGTCGCGACGCATAAGGGCAAAATTGTTCTGGTCGATTTCTGGGCCACCTGGTGCGTGCCGTGCCGCGCGGAGATGCCGCAACTAGTCAAATTGGCCGATAGACTGCGCACCCGCGGGGTGGATTTCGTCACCGTATCCGCCGACGCGCCGGAGCAGGAGCAGGCGGCGTTCAAGGTGCTGATGCAAGACTCCGTTGCCGCGCCGTTTTATCTCAAGAAGGTCGCCGACGACGACAAATTCTACGATTCAGTGGATTCCAAGTGGTCCGGCGAAATGCCCGCGATGTTTATTTACGACCGTTCGGGCAAGCGCGTGCGTTCGTTCCTCGGCGAGACGCCGATGAAGGATATTGAGGCGGCAATTCAGAAACTGCTCTAGTGAAACTGTTTTTCTTAGCTGCCCTCTGCTCAGCGCAATCGCTCATCATCGAAAATGTAACGGTTGTCGACGCCACCGGAGCCGAGCCTCGCCCGGCGATGTCCGTGGGCATCGCCAACGCGCAGATCACCGCCATTAAGAAAAAAATAAAAGCTCCGAAAGGAGCGCAGATCGTCGACGGCACCGGCAAATTTCTGATTCCGGGGCTGTGGGACATGCATGTGCATCTCAACGGTCCAGAGGTTTTCTTTCCTCTGCTCCTTTCAAATGGCATCACAGGCGTTCGGGAAATGTACACCGGTATACCGATCCGCACGATTCGCGAATGGGGGATGCGCGCGGGCGTTCCCCGGATTTTCGCGCCGGGATTCCTGGACGGGCCGATGATGCTGAACAACGGGCCTCCGCCGCCCGGAGCGTTCGCCGTCGCCGATCCGGCGCAAGCCCGCTATGCGGTGCACGTTCTGGCTGAAAGCGGCGTCGATTTTCTGAAGGTCTACAACAGCATCCCTCGCGATGCATATTTCGCTCTTGCGGAGGAGGCTCGCGCCCTTGGTATTCCTTTCGCCGGACACGTGCCGGAGGCGGTCTCGACCGGTGAAGCGTCGGACGCGGGCCAGCTGAGCGAGGAGCATCTGATCAACGTCCTACTGGATTGTTCGACGAAGGCCGATGAGCTGCGAGCGGCCCGCATCGCCACCATGACCAGCAACAGAATCAGCGGCGAAGCCCGGCTCCGCGCGCTCGCCTGGCCCGATCCGGAAGGCCTGTTCGATACCTATAGCGAGGAGAAAGCGGCGCGATTGTTCAAGAAATTCGTCGAAAACGGGACATGGCATACGCCGACCCTGGTGGTCCTGGCGGGATTCGCGCGCGCCCGCGACGATGAGTTCGCGCACGATCCGCGGCGCCGCTTCCTGCCCAAACAGTGGACCGATTCCTGGGACCCTCGCGTTACCTTCTACCTTCGCGATCTGTCGCCTGAGGATTACGAGGCGCTGCATATACGCATCGTCGCGCTTCTGGCGCGCTATAAGAAACTGGTCGGCGAGATGCGCAGAGCGGGCGTCGAATTTCTCGCCGGTACCGATTCCAGCGGTTGGAATCCGGTGCTGCCTGGTTTCGGCTTGCACGAGGAATTGGCGCTGCTGGTCGAATCGGGGCTCACCCCGATGGAAGCTCTGCAATCGGCCACGCGAAATCCGGCGCGGTATTTCAACAAGCTTGGCGAGACGGGAACGGTAGAGGCGAAAAAAACAGCGGACCTGGTGCTGTTGCGGGCGAATCCGCTAGAGGATATTCACAACACGCAGCAGATTGAGGCGGTGATCCTGCGAGGGAGATACTATTCGCGGAAAGACTTGAACCAGATGGTGAAGCCGGCACAGTAGATCACAGGCTAAAGCCTGTGCCACCTTTATTCCGCAGGAACTTAAACCGGCCGATTTACCAGCGACAAAAATTCATCGCGCGTCGATTTATTTGTCCGGAAACTTCCCAGCATCGTACTGGTCACCGTTCCCGAGTGCTGCTTTTCCACTCCCCGCATCATCATGCAGAAATGCCGCGCCTCGCACAGCACGCCCACTCCGCGCGGGCTGATGACGCCGGACATTGCTTCCGCCACCTGCTGAGTCAGACGTTCCTGCAATTGGAGCCGCCGCGCGTACATATCGATGATCCGCGGAATTTTGCTCAGCCCGATGACTTTGTCTTTCGGCAAGTACGCCACATGCATTTTGCCGAAGAAAGGCAGCATGTGATGCTCGCACATGCTGAAAAACTCGATATCTTTCACGATCACCATGGAATCGACCTTGACCGTGAACAGGGCGTTATTCACGATCTCATCGAGGCTCGTCGTGTAGCCGCTGGTCAGGTAGCGCATCGCCTTTTCGTAGCGTTCCGGCGTTTGCACCAATCCCTCCCGTGAGGGATCTTCGCCCAGCATTTCGAGCACGTCTTTCATCCGCGAGGCGATGGACACCCCTTGCGGAGGCATGACTTTAATCACAGCTTTGTTCTTCATTTCGCTTCCAGTTCAAACATATTTCGATCCGTCTCCGAGATGCGTACGCGATCGAGCCTCGCCGGCAAAGGCCAGCCAGCCATCAGCACCTTCTCGATGGTCACCGCCAGGCTCTCGGTGGTGGGCACCATGCCTGCCAGTTCGGCGATATCGGTATTCAAATTATGATGATCGAACCGCGTCAGAATCCGCTCTCCGACCAGTGCGTCGAGTGCGTCCCGTCCCACTACCTGCCCCGATTCATCGGGCAACCCCTCCACGGTAACGTCCAGCACATAGTCGTGGCCGTGGCCGTAAGGATTGTTGCACTTCCCATACAACTTGCGATTCTCCTCCGCCGTCAGCGCCGGCGTATCCAGCCTGTGCGACGCGGAAAACCGGTAGCGGCGCGTCAGTTTCACGATGCGCCTCCATAATCGACGAATAAATCGCCCGTCTCGTACAAGCGAACATTGCGCAGCTTCACGCCGTCCCGTCCGATGCGCCCGGCGAGCCTCTGCCAAATCTCGACCGCGACGTTTTCCGTGGTGGGCACCACGTGGTCGAACGGGGCAACTTCCTTATTGAGAAAGCGGTGGTCCATTGGTTCCACCACTTCCTCATTGAGAATTTCCTTCAGCTCGCGCAGGTCGAAAACCATGCCGGTGACCGGGTCTGGATCGCCTTCGATGGTCACTTCCAGCACGTAATTGTGACCATGGCCGTTGGGATTCGCGTTGGCGCCATACACCGCGCGATTTCGCTCCTCGGTCCATACCGGATTGGCGCAGACGTGCGACGCGGAAAATTCAGCCTTGCGGGTAAGAAGCATTGCCATCCAATTAGATGCGGCAGAGAGGCTCTGAGATCCTTTAAAATAATAGCGTGAAAGTATCTACAGACCGGATTTTGATGGTCTCGATCCTGTTGCTTACGGTAAGTTTGGTTTGGGTGGTGGCCGGCACCTTGCAGGTCCACATCACCGAAGCCGGCGACACGGCGCCCGACTTTTCCGTGGTAACCGAGCATGGACGCACCGTCACCCGCTCCGAGTTCGGCGGGAAGATCCTGGCGCTGAATTTCTGGGCGAGCTGGTGCCCGCCATGCCTGGAGGAACTGCCGTCGATGAACGAATTTGCGCGGGAATTCGCCAGTCAGGGCGTCGTTGTATTGGGCGTCAGCATCGACAAAAACCCCAATCTTTACAAGAAATTCATCACCCAGAGGCAAGTGGCCTTCGACACGGCGCGCGATCCCGATGCCGACATCAGCACCCGGTATGGCACGTTTCAAATTCCGGAAACGTACATCATCGGTCGGGATGGAAAAGTGCTGGAAAAGACCCCGGATGCCTTTAACTGGATGGACCCCCAGTTCCTGGATCGCGTCAAGTTCATGCTGAAAAACTAGTAACCGGCTGCGGAAATTGTGAACTTAATCCCCAGCCGATCCACCTCCCACAAACCACACAACCTCAAGCTGCGCCCCGTCGAGCACCTGGGTCGACTCCCACTCCGGCTTGCGGACGATCTCGCGATTCAATTCGACCGCCACCCGAGCCCCATCGATTTCGAGAAATTTCAGCAATCCGGCGATGTTCAAGCCCTCCGGAACGCGGCGCGGCTCGCCATTCAGAACAATCGCTATCGTCTTTGTTTCGAGCGTCACGTTGACACCATGTTTCCGCAATCATTATATTCAATAGTTACAGCTCTTCCCCTAGCCCATGACAGAAAATCTCACGCTTTCACAAATCTACTTCCCTGTTCTGGTGCAGGTAGGCATCGCGATCGCGGTCGCCGCAGGATTAATTGGCGCGTCCTTTGCTCTCGGAAAGCGGGCCCGCAGCCCTCTAAAGGACACGCCGTATGAATCGGGGATGGCGCCCACTGGCTCGGCGCGGGAGCGATTCAGCGTCAAGTTCTACATGGTAGGGATGATTTTCATCCTGTTCGACATCGAAGCCGTTTTTCTCTATCCCTGGGCCGTGGTCTTTCGGGAGTTGAAGATGTTCGGATTTTTCGAAATGCTGGTATTTGTAGCGCTGGTGCTGGTCGGTTTCTTCTACGTCTACAAAAAAGGCGTGCTCGACTGGTCCGGCGAACTTCCTGAGGACCTGCGAAAACGGTTACAAAAATGAGTCATCCAGCTATTCTCGAAACCAAGGAAGCGTTCGGCGAGATCACCCACATCGCGGATCCCGCGCAGATCGTCGACTTGTGCCGCTATTTCAAGGATCAGGAAAAATTTATCCGGCTCAGCGGACTCACCGCCGTCGACTGGTATCCCATGGAGCCTCGATTTGAAGTCGTTTATCACTTGCATTCCATCGAGAGGAATGCGCGCATCCGCATCAAGTGCAAAGTTCACGGCGAGAAGCCTGAGATCGATTCCGTTTACAGCGTCTGGCGTTCGGCCGATTGGCATGAGCGCGAGGTGTTCGATCTGTTCGGGATCAAGTTCCGCAATCATCCGAACATGGTGCGCATTCTGATGCCAATCGATTGGGACGGGCATCCGCTGCGCAAAGATTATCCGGTCCACGGCTATAAGTACAGCTACCCCAATGAATAAGTCCTTAGAGGATAATTTTTCGACGATTCCGGCGCTGGAGGAGCTTCCGTCCAGCCCATCGGCCCCTCGGCGGATGACGCTGAACATGGGTCCGCAGCATCCTTCGACGCACGGCGTGCTGCGCATCGTGCTGGAACTGGAAGGCGAGACCATTCGTTCGGCCGCGCCTGACATCGGATTCCTGCATACGGGCATCGAAAAGCAGTGCGAAGCGCTGACCTACGCGAAGGCTCTGACGCTGACCGATCGCGTCGATTATCTGTCGAACCTCGCGAACAATCTAGTCTACTGTCTGACCGTCGAAAAACTTTTGCAAATCGAAATTCCGGAGCGCGCGCAGTGGCTGCGTGTCATGATGACGGAGCTTTCGCGGCTCAATAGCCACCTGGTCTGGCTCGGCACACACGCGCTCGATATCGGCGCGATGAGTATCTTTTTCTATTGTTTCCGCGAGCGCGAGGAGATTCTGCGAATCCTCGAAATGTTCTCCGGCCAGCGCATGATGACCAGCTATATCCGCATCGGCGGAGTAGCTCTGGAGGCTCCACGCGGCTGGGAAAAGGCGGTGGGGAAATTTATTCGCGGATTTCCGTCGAAGGTCGACGAGTACGAAAATTTGCTCGACTCGAACCCGATCTGGGGCATTCGCACCAAGGGCGTCGGATACATTTCGCTCGAAGATATGCTGGATCTGGGTGTGACCGGTCCCATGCTGCGCGGAGCCGGACTGGCGCTCGATTGCCGCAAAACCGAGCCCTATTCGAGCTACGAGAAATTCAATTTCAACGTCGCCACCCAAACAGGAAACGATGTTTATTCGCGATATCGTGTCCGTTTACAGGAAATGAGGGAGAGCGCGAAGATCATCACCCAGGCGCTTGAAGGGATGCCATCCGGTCCTTATCAGGCCGACGCGCCGCACGTGGTTTTGCCCGACCGCGAAAAAATGAAGACGCAGATGGAAGCGTTGATCTATCATTTCAAGATTGTCACTGAAGGCTTCCGCGTTCCCGCCGGCGAGGTGTACCAATGCATCGAATCGCCGCGCGGAGAGATCGGCTACTACATCGTGAGCGACGGCACGTCGAAGCCGTATCGCGTTTACATGCGCACGCCGAGCTTCGCCAATCTGATGGCTCTGCCAGTGATGTTAAAGGATACATTGATTGCCGATTCGATCGCCTCGCTCGGCAGCATGGATTTTGTGTTGGGAGATACGGACCGTTGACATTCTCGCCGAAGCTCGAAGAACGATTCGCCAAAATGCTGAAGGTGTATCCGCCTGGAAAAACGCGTAGCGCCGTGGTTCCCATGCTGATTTACGCGCAGGATGAAACTGGAGCGATCACCCAGGAACTGATCGAGGAGGTCGCCCGGCGTTGTGGCGTGGAGCCGTTGCAGGTGGATGAAGTGGTCGGTTACTACTCCATGCTGCACCGCAAGCAGTGGGGGAAATATCACGTCCAGATCTGCACCAACATCAGTTGTCTGCTGGTCGGCGGCGAGGAATTGTATGAGCACGCGAAGAAAAAACTGGGAATCGGGCATCGCGAGGTAACGCCCGACGGCCAGTTTTCGTTAGAGGAAGTGGAGTGCATGGGAGCCTGTTCCTGGGCCCCCGCGGTCGAAATCAATTATGATTTTCATCACTTCGTCACGCCCGCGCAGTTAGATAAATTGATCGACGACCTCAGGAAATCTCACTAATGCCGAAGAAACTCTACAACGAGCCGAGTCCCCTGGAAACGCGCGTCGTCAGCAAGAATTTCGGCCTCGAGAATTCAGAATCGCTGGATACTTATCTCGCCAACGACGGCTTCGTGGCGTTCAAAAAAGCCAAGGGGATGACGCGGGAGCAGATTCTCGATGAGGTGAAACTTTCGTCGTTGCGCGGCCGCGGCGGCGCGGGATTTCCCACCGGATTGAAATGGAGTTTCGTTCCTCACACCTCGCCGAAGCCGCGCGTGATCGTCATCAACGCGGATGAGAGCGAGCCCGGCACCTGCAAGGATCGCCTGCTGATGGAATACGATCCGCACCAGATGATCGAGGGAATCCTGATCGCGAGCCTGGTGGTGGATGCGCACGTCGGTTACGTTTATATTCGCGGTGAATATCGTTACCTGATCGACGTGATGGATCGCGCGATCGAAGAAGCGTACGCGAAAGGCTACCTCGGAAAAAATATCGCGGGCACGGGTTGGGACTTCGATCTTCACACACATTCGGGCGCGGGCGCTTATGAATGCGGCGAGGAGACTGCTCTGCTCGATTCGCTCGAAGGCAAGCGCGGCATTCCCCGCATGAAGCCTCCGTTTCCCGCGGTCGCTGGCGCTTGGGCTCTCCCTACCCTCCTGAACAATGTGGAGACCTTCAGCGCGATTCCAGCCATCATTCGCGATGGCGGAAAAGCGTTCCTCGATCTCGGGCTACCCAAGGCGGGAGGCACGCGTCTGGTTTGCATCTCCGGTCACGTGAATAAACCGGGCGTGTACGAGCTGCCTCTTGGCTACAACATGATGAAGGCGATTAATGAGGTTGCCGGCGGTATTCCGAACGGCAAGAAACTCAAAGCCGTGGTGCCCGGCGGATCATCCTGCCCGCTCCTGAAGGCCGACGAGTGCGATATCGGGATGGATTACGATAGCCTGGCGAAGATCGGCAGCATGCTCGGCTCGGGCGGGATGGTGGTGCTCGATGAGACCACCGACATGGTGAAGTTCGCTCTGCGCATCATGCGATTTTACGCGCACGAAAGCTGCGGCTGGTGCATTCCGTGCCGCGAAGGCACGACCTGGCTCAAGAAAATTCTGGAACGGTTCAACGCAGGTCACGGCCGGCAGGAAGATATCGCGTTGTTGGGCGAATTGTCGAAAAATATGCTGGGCCGTACATTCTGCGCCCTCGGCGATGCCGCCGCGATGCCGACCATTTCCATCGTCGAGAAGTTCGCGGAAGATTTCGAGAAGCGTTTGTCGCGTGAACTGGTGGCGGTTTAACGATGCCCGAAATGGTTAAATTGATGATGAACGGCCGAGAGATCACGGCTGAAAAAGGCACACTGCTGATCGAAGCGGCGCGGCAGAACGGAATCGAAATTCCTTCGTTCTGCTATTACGAAGGACTGACCCTGCAAGCCGCCTGCCGCATGTGCCTGGTCGAGGTCGAGAAAACTCCGAAATTGCAGGTCGGCTGCACGCTTCCAGTTGCCGAAGGCATGGTGGTTCACACCGAATCCGAGGTGGTGAAAGCCGCGCGTAAAGGCACCCTCGAATTTCTGCTCACGAATCATCCGCTCGATTGTCCGGTTTGCGATAAAGGCGGCGAGTGCGAACTGCAGGACATGGTGTTCCGCTACGGCGCGGGCGAGAGCCGGTTCACGGAGCGGAAGCTTCACGTCCCCGAAGCGCAGTGGTCGCCCGTGGTTTTCTACGACGGCCCGCGCTGCATTCTATGCTACCGCTGTGTGCGAGCCTGCGATGAAGGGATGGGCGTCAAGGCCCTCGGCGTTGCAAATCGCGGAGCCATCTCCGAAATCATTCCGAACCGCGAAGATCATCTGGAATGCGACGAGTGCGGAGCCTGCATCGACATTTGCCCCGTCGGCGCGCTCACCAGCGGGACCTATCGTTATCAGACCAGGCCCTGGGAAATGAATCACGTCGGCACCATCTGCACCCATTGTGCCGATGGCTGCCGCACTACGCTCGGTGTCCGCAACGATAAAATTATCCGTGGCAACAACCGCGACCATTCGGGCGTCAACGGCGAGTTTCTCTGCGTGAAAGGCCGCTACGCCTTCGATTTCGTCGAGCATCCCGATCGTCTGCAAACTCCGATGCTTCGCAGCGGCGATCAGTGGGAGCCCATCTCCTGGGCCCACGCGCTTGAAATCGCGGCCAAGAAATTCAGCGCCGCTAAATCATTCGGAGTCATCGGCTCGAATCACACGACGAACGAAGAAAATTACTTCCTCGCCAAAATGGCTCGCCAGGGATTAAAGACCGAAAATATCGATCATCACCGCACCGGCGATCTTGCGACCTTGTTCGACGCTCTCTCCGGCAAAAACGACGCACTCGCGACGACCGCAGATCTCTACAGCGCAAAATCGATTCTCATCGTTGGTGCCGACCTTTCACAACAGCATCCATTCCTCGCGTATCAAGCCCGAGCGAACTTCCGTCATCATTCGGCCCATATTTACGCGGTTACAACCGGCCCGGTCCGCGAAGATACTCAAGCGACCGCCAGTATCCGCGTGAAAAAAGGCGGCGAGCTGGCCGGTGTCGAAGAACTGCGCGACCGACTGAAAACCGAAGCAGGCCTGGTGATCGTTTTCGGAGACGCGATTCAAGGCGAGGCTGTTCGCAAACTCATCGCCTTCGGCGATTCGCTGGGCGTACCTGTCAAGTATGTCTGCCTGGTCGATTACTCGAACTCGCGCGGCGCATTCGACATGGGCGTGGTACCCAAAAATGGGGGCCTCTCTCTTCAACAGATGCTCGCCGCCGACCTCGACGTCCTCTGGGTCGTCGGCGCAAATCCTCTGAAAAATGCGACCATGTCTCCCAAGTCCTTTGTCGTGGTCCAGGACCTCTTCATGACCGAGACGGCCCAACAAGCCGACCTCGTACTGCCCGCCGCCTCGGCCTATGAAAAAACCGGCACCGTGACCAACGTCTGTGGTGAAGCGCAAAAGCTGAAGCACGCCCTTAAAGTGATGGGCACCAAAACCGACCTCGAAATAATGGGCTTGATCGCGAAAGAAATGAAGCTCAACCTGGGAATCTGGCTGCCCGACAAAGTATTCGAAGAGATCCGCAAGAACGTCCACGGATACGATGTTTCTAAAGCCGTTCTCGATTTAGGCGCCGTAACCACCGCTCCTCTGAACGGCCGAGTCGCCGCACTTCCAGGAGTAATCCAATCCGCGGGCGACACCCTGTTCACCTCAGGCTCGCTCACAAAATATTCAAAAATTCTAAACGAAGTGATGGAATCGCCAGGAACTTTGTACGCGGCGAACACCAAGAGTCATGAGCCCGTCGAGCCAGGGGCCGTCCAATCGTGAACTTTTTCATCGTCAGTTTAATTAAGTCCGCTCTAGTCGCCTTCGTCCTGCTGACCGCTCTCGCCTATATCCAATGGGTGGAGCGCAAGGTGCTAGCCCACATCCAGCTCCGCGTCGGTCCCCGCCGCGTTGGACCTCATGGACTCCTCCAGCCCCTCGCCGACGTCATCAAGCTCCTCACGAAAGAGGACATGCTCCCATCGCATGTCAACAAATTCTTCTATTTTCTTGCGCCCTTCATCGCAGTGATGTTCGCGCTGATCTCGATCGCCGTCATCCCCTTCGGAACCGAGTTAAAAATCGGATCTTTCTCCACTCCGATGCAGCTCACCGACCTCAACATCGGCGTTCTGTTCGTCCTCGGTCTCTCCGGCATCGGCGTCTACGGAGTCGCACTCGCCGGCTGGGCCTCGAACAATAAATACTCCCTGATCGGCGGTTTGCGAAGCTCCGCGCAAATGATCAGCTACGAGTTGCCGATGGCCATGGCGATCGCTGCGCCTCTGCTGATGCTCAACTCGCTCAGCTTTCGCGAGTTGGTCGACGGCCAGGGTGGATTCTATTTCGGCTTCATCCCGCGCTGGGCTATCTTCCAAGGACCCTTCCCCCAAATCATCAGCTTCCTGATCTTTATCATCGCCGCCTTCGCCGAAACCAATCGCGTGCCGTTCGATCTTCCCGAAGCCGAAAATGAGCTGGTCGCCGGATTCCACACCGAATACGGCAGCATGAAGTTCGCCGCGTTTTTCATGGCCGAATACTGCAACATGGTCACGGTTTCCTGCGTCGGCGCGCTTTTATTCCTCGGAGGATGGCAGCCCCTCTGGCCCGCCGAGTACGGTTCGCAATTCGTGCCGACGCTCGTTTTCGCCATCTCCGGCCTCATCTGCCTCTATCACGGATTGCACCCCGCACGCCCCTTCGACCGCTTCACGCTCCCCGTGTTCGGCGTAGTTTTCCTGGGCATCGCTGCGATCTTCCTGAGGCCGAGAACGAACTGGTTGCCGGATTCCACACCGAATACGGCAGCATGAAGTTCGCCGCGTTTTTCATGGCCGAGTATTGCAACATGGTGACCGTATCCTGCGTCGGCGCGCTGCT
>DATHOJ010000141.1:0-3837 GCA_035485055.1 Bryobacteraceae bacterium | reverse complement strand
TTGCGTGCCCGAAAGTGCAAACCCGCGCCTCGACCGCGTCCTAACCCAGCTCCGCCTCTACGAGCATCCGCTCCTGAATTTTTCCGCTCGCGCCAAAGGAGACGGCGTCGAGATCATCATCCAATTCAAGGACGAATCCGTCCCCGTGCACACCTACTATTTCGATCTCCATCCCCGCGACCTCGACGACTCCCAATTCGAATGGAGCTTCCAGCGCCAGCTCTACGACGCCCTGCACGACTACTTCATGGAAATGTTCATCCGCACCCCGCAAGACCGCACCGACCGCCGCCAAAGGGGTTTGTAACGCAATGTTGAACTTTGGGCGTCCTGGCCGTCTGCCACTGCGCGACAGATCTTCGGTCCAACAGTTCTGTCAGCTCAGCGGTATATTCATTGAGACGTCTCTGCAAGGACGATGTCGCCTCAGCTATCTCGATCACGTGGAATCGGAGGGTCTCATGTCGCGAACGCAGCATCTAGTTAGTTCCGCCGTGGTCGCAGTCATCACGTTACTGTCAGGGTCGTTCCTGGGAGCGCAAGAACCATCAGCAGCGCCGGTGCCCACGCGAATCGCGAGCGCGAAAAAGGCCTTCATCTCCAATGCCGGAGAACAGCGCAATCCCTCCGGAGACCTCTATTTCAGCGGCAGCCCTGCACGAGCCTACAATCAGTTCTATGCCGCGATGAAGGACTGGGGCCGATACGAACTGGTGCCCGACCCGGCGGATGCGGATTTGGTTCTCGAAATACGCCTGGCCGACGTACAGGGAAACTACAACGAACTCGAGCTCGTACTGCTTGATCCCAGAACCCACGTCACCCTGTGGACCTTTTCGGAGCACGCGGATGCTGCTGGCCGGCAAAAGACTCGCGATGCCTCCTTCGATCAAGCCGTTTCGCGTATTTCTGACGACCTGAAAAAACTAGTCGCCGCACCTCCCGCCGCACCTGGCCTCGGGCAGAAGTAGGACGTGGTCTAACATCCCTTGACCCCGCTGCGCCAAAAAATCGAGCAGGAAATCCGCGAGTCCGGTCCCCTCCCTTTCTCGCGCTACATGGAACTCTGCCTCTACGATCCCGACTACGGCTACTACTCCCGCAACGCCGAACAGTTCGGCAAGTCCGGCGACTTCTACACCGCCAGCGACGTGCACGCCGTCTTCGGACGTCTGATGGCACGCCAGTTCGAAGAAATGTGGCGCGCCCTCGGCTCACCAGAAAAAATCGCCATAGTCGAACTCGGCCCCGGCCGCGGCCTTTTCGCGCAAGACGTTCTCGACTGGTCAGAAAAAAAGTTTCCCGAATTCTTTCGGGCGATGCATTACATACTGGTTGAAACCTCCGCCGCCCTGCGCCAGCGCATCGAGACCACGCTCGCTCATCACTTCGAATCTGGAAGAGCTACGTTCGCCTCCGAAGGGGCAGTCCTAGGCGCGAGAACCGCGGGGAAGGGCACGACTTCAGTCCTGCCGAACAGCGGCACAGAGGAGCGGGCTTCAGCCCCTGAGGTTCCGCTTATTGTATTCGCCAATGAATTCTTTGATGCCCTCCCCGTCGAAATCCTCAGCTCACAGGGCACTCTCCGCATCGATACCCGCGATGACCGCTTCCTCGAAACTTGGGCCCCATCCTCTGCCGAGGAAATGGAATTCCTCGACCGGCACTCCATCCATCCCGAACCCGGCGAACGCGTGGAAGCCCCGCTCATCGCGCAACGCCGCATGCACCGCGTCGCCGCCACCATCACTCGCGGATTCCTCGTCGCCATCGACTACGGCTACACTCGCGCCGAGCAACTTGCGGGACGCCATCGCGGTACGCTTAAAGCTATACGTCAACATTCCGTGAGCGCCAACCCCTACGAAGCTCCCGGCGAGCAGGACATCACCGCCGACGTAAACTTCACCGCCCTGGCCACCGCCGCCGAACAGCAAGGCATGCAGAGCCAGATGCTGATCACGCAATCCCAATTCCTGATGGGCATCGGCGAGGTCACCCAATTTGCCGACGCCTTCGAAGGCTGCCGTCTGCCGCAAGAGCGCGCCAAAGTCGCGCTGCAACTCAAGCACCTGGTAACCCCTGCGGGCATGGGCGAAAGCTTCCACGTGCTTGTGGCGAGCAAGGGAGTGGAAAAAGAAAGAGTGGAAGCACTCGCCGGCCTGAACTTCGGATCGGCGCTTCGTTGATCGAGGCTCTCCCCAGCCTCAGCGTCCGGGATCTGGCAGGCCGGCAAAGGCACGCAGTTCCCCTTGCTGTTGCTCGGTCAGGTATTTCTTGCCGAAGATGAACATCGTGGGCCCGTAGAGGAGAAACACCGCTTTGTTCTCACCTTTCACCGTGACACCCGCCCATTTCACTCGCCAACTGCATGAATCACCGGAGACCTCGAAGTCGTCCTGCCGCACATTGGTTTTGAACGTCCTGCCCGCCAGATCGGAGCGTCGGTAGGAACGTTTGAAATACAGAATCGGAAAAAGACTCATAATCCCTGCATAAATCCACCAAACGCCCATCAAGGCCAGCAGCGAGGACGACCAGGTAAAGGGTCTTTCGTTGTAAGGCAAGATGATCATGACGACGCCGCACAGAACCCAGGCGATTGCGGCATCAAGTCGTTTACGCCGCTCGTGCAGTTTACGGTAAAGCACTTGCGCTGCAACGTATTCATCAATGCCGATCTTATATTCAAATTGCATCAGGGATTTTCCTCGCTCGGCGAGTACGACTGTGGATCCGGCGACGGCTAAAAGTCGACGATGTTAACTTTTTACTACCGGGTAGTCATACACTCCCCGCCCGCATTTCCGCCCCAACCGTCCCGCCTGCACATACTCCACCAGCAATGGCGCGGGACGATATTTTTCTCCCAGGGTTTTGTGCAGATACTCCAGTATGTTCAGGCGCGTGTCGAGCCCCACCAGGTCGACCAACTCGAACGGGCCCATGGGATGGTTCAGCCCCAGCTTTACCGCCTTGTCGATGTCTGCGGCGGAGGCAATCCCTTCCTGCAGCATCAGGAACGCTTCGTTGCCGATCATGGCGTTGATGCGGCTGGTGATGAAGCCGGGCGACTCTTTGATTACCACAACTTCTTTTCCCATGCGCTTGCCCACTTCCACTGCGGACGACAGCGTGTCGTCGTCGGTTTCAAGAGCCCGCACCACTTCGAGCAGCTTCATCTTGTGCACCGGATTGAAAAAGTGCATGCCCACGATTTTCCTGGCGCGGTAGGTAACGCTGGCGATTTCGGTGATGCTGAGCGATGAAGTGTTCGAAGCGAGAATCGTATTGGGACGGCAGATCTTATCGAGCAGCGTGAAGATTTCAATCTTCGATTCCATTTCCTCGGGAACCGCTTCGATCACAAGATCGGCTTCGCGAGCGGCCTCGTCGACCGATCCGGCGTATTCCACGCGGCGGAAAGCCGCATCCGCATCGGGCGCTGCCACCTTCCCCAGCTGGACTGCCTTGTCGAGATTGGTGCGGATTTCGTTCTCGGCTTTGCGCAGCGCGCCGGGCAACAGGTCTTCGAGAATGGTACGGTAGCCGCCGAGCGCGGCGGCGTGGGCGATGCCGCGGCCCATGGTCCCGGCGCCGATCACAGCGATGGTCCGGACCTGCGCCACTGACTAGCCCGCCTTTTCAAGATCCGCGAGCGCGGCGTTGAGCGCGCCGCCGGCCGTGCGCAAATATTCCGCGAGCCGCTTCCGCTCTTCGGCACTCATGTTCGGAATGTAGAGGCAAAGGCGACGCAACGTGGCGGTAATGTCGTCTACGTAATTCATGGAACGGATGAGTTCACCTGTCGCTGGCATAAGAGCTCCTGTTGTGAGG
>DATHOJ010000140.1:0-58366 GCA_035485055.1 Bryobacteraceae bacterium | reverse complement strand
GAATCGGAGAGGCTGCTGTTTCGCGATCACGAACCGGCCGATCTGGACGCCTATTGCGCGATGGAAGCGGATCCCGAAGTGCGCCGCTACGTGGGCGGAGCCCCGCGAACGCGCGAGGCAGCGGAGCGCAAGTTTCCGGGTGGATCGCAGCGACCGGAGTCCGATCGTTTACGGATGTGGGCCACAGTTTATAAGCCGGACTCCTGCTATATCGGCCGCTGCGGCGTTTACCAACATTTCGGCCCGTCGGGTCCCGTTCCAGGCGAAGGGTCGCTGGCCTTCTATCTCGCGCGAGCGTACTGGGGACGGGGGCTCGCCACCGAGGCCGGCCGGGCGTTGGTGAATTTCGGGTTCCAGGAACTGGGCCTGTCGAAGATCGTGACCGCCGTGCAGGTCGGCAACGACGCTTCGGTTCGAGTGCTTGAAAAGCTGGGCTTCGCGTTGGTCCGCACTGAAACCGGCGAGTTTCGTTCGTTCTATCACTTCGAGCTGCTGCCCTAATGACAGCCCGCGCAATGAAAATTTCTCCCATGGCACATCTGGCAGCTTTGCTTAGCCGCCACATCGCGACGGACGCGGCTATGCGTGTCGACGAACCCCTCCCCGTGGCCGGCGGGCTCTAAGTTCATCGTTTTCGCGTGACAGAAATAGCAGCTATCGGGAATATCCACCTGGTTGTGACAGGTCACGCATTGCGCCATCGGCGGAAAATTCGCTTTGCTGGTAACCTCCGACTTGTCGATTCCCTTGTGGCACGTCAGGCACGGGATCGCACCCACGTGCTTGTCGTGCGGAAAATGCGCCAACGCGGTTACGCGAGGCTGCTTAATCGGGGGGGGCCGGATTGTGGCAGGCGATACATGCTTCGGCCTTCGGAAGATTGTTATCCTCGACGCGGGAACTTTTCGTCACCGAGGCGTGGCACGTCGTGCACTCCAGCTTCAGAGCCAGGTGCGCGCGATGCGAAAAATCGGCGGTCCATGCATTCGCCGCCAGGGCGAGCAGGGCTATCCCTTGTAGGTGATTCGCCAAATTTTGTTGCCGCCGTCTTCCGATACCAGCAGGCTGCCATCGGGCATTTCGAGGATCGCCACGGGCCGACCCCAGACTTCTTTTTCATCGGGCGAAAGCATCCAGCCGGTGAGAACCTCCTCGATTTTCCCTGACGGCTTCCCGTTCGTGAAAGGAATAAAGTTCACCGAATAGCCCAGCCGCTTCGACCGGTTCCAGGAGCCGTGAAACGCCAAAAACGCCCCACCCTGATAATGTTTCGGGAACTGCTTGCCCATATAGAACGCGAAATCGAGCACCGCGGCATGCGCCGGCAGCAAAACGTCGCCGGCGATCGTCTTCGCCACCAGAGCCGGATTCTCGCCCTTTCGTCGAGGATCTTCATGCGAGCCCGCATAGGCGAACGGCCATCCGTAAAACCCGCCTTGTTGGATGTGCGTGAAATAATCCGGGACCAGATCGTCGCCCAGTTCATCCCGCTCCTGCACCGCGGCCCACAGAACATCGGTACCCGGATACCAGTGCAGCCCGATCGGATTGCGCGTCCCCGTCGCGTACAAATCATGCCCGCTTCCATCCGGGTTGTACCGATTTATCGCCGCGCGATTCGGATTCTCCCCTGCGTCTACGTTCGATTGCGACCCGATGCCCACGTACAATTTCTCGCCCTTGCGATCGAACAGCAACGACCGTGTCCAATGCCCGCGATCGAATCCCGCCAGCGACGCGATCTCCTCCCCCGCGCCTGCCGTCTTCGCCTTGGCGTCGTATTTATATCGCTTAATCGACGTCGTCTCGCCGACGTAAACGTAATCTTTCCAGAACGCCAGCCCATACGGCCGGTCCAGCTTGCCGATCAGCACCCGCCGGTCTTTACTTTTCGCGATATCGGGATAAATCCACACGCAGCCCTCGCCGTCCTTGGCGCTATCGGCCACCAGCATTTCTCCGTGCAAGCCCAGCAGCATAAAGCGCGGGACTTTAAAACCGGTGAGATATTCTTCTGCGCTGAACCCCGCCGCGAGCCTCAACTGCGCGCCCGCGGGGCGCTGGATCACTTTAGGATTATTTCTAGACGACGGAGTCGCGTACGGCGCGGGGAGGACCGGTGTCTGCTGCCAGGCGAACGCCGCGGCCGTAATAATAGAGCAGGTAATCAAAACAGGGACAAATCGTCTCATCGATTCTATTTTAATGCCTGCAAAAACTCGATGAGCAGACGATTTACTTCCTCAGGCCTCTCCTGCTGGGTCCAGTGTCCGACGCCTGGCAGCAACACATTCTTTCTGAGGTTCGGAACATTGATCGCGAGCCTGTCATAGGCGCCTCGTAGAAACTCGATCACCGGATCGCGATCCCCGGCGATGAACAGCGTCGGCTGCAAGATCTTGGCCCCGTCGAGGAACGGCGTCAAAGCCCAGTTCCGATCCATATTGCGATAATAATTCAGCCCTCCCGTGAACCCTGCGCGCGTATACTCCGCCACGAGAAAATCCAGATCGTCCTCCGTCAGCCACGAAGGCATTTTCGGCGCCCTCGAAATTCCCCGCGGAGCCGCCGGATCCCTCGCCGGACTCCAGCGATCCTCCCCCTCCGCCTCGCCCGACAACGAATACAGGCCTTTCAATAAGCTCGATCGCACATCCGCCATCAGAAATGCATCCGACCCCGCGCTCCGCAGCGCCGCCTGATAAAAAACCTTGCCCGGATATCTCTTCTGTTCCCACTCCGTGTGATTCATCGGACCCCGAGGCGAATACGGCACGCTCAGCAGCGCCACCGCGCGAAACATGTCCGGCCGGAACAACGCCGCGTATGCCGTAATCAGCGCCCCCCAATCATGCCCGACAATCACCGCCGATTCTTCCCCGAACGCGTGTACCAATCCCACCACATCGCCCGTAAGCTGAAAAATGTCGAACGCTTCCAGAGCCTCCGGCCGCTCCGTTTGCCCATAGCCGCGCAAGTCCGGCGCCACCGCGTGGAACCCCTCCGCCGCCAGCGCTCCCAGTTGATGCTTCCACGAATGCCATGATTCCGGAAATCCGTGCAGCAGCACTACCAGCGGCCCGGCCCCCTCCTCCACGCAGTGCATTCGAATCCCGTTCGTCTCGATAAATCGGCTGGAATAATTTGCCATAATTCCAATCTAACGTTACCGCTAACCGTTAGCTATCGTCTTCTAACTTATGTAAGCGCTGACAGTCACGCTATATTCATAATTTGGACGCACGTCCCTGAAGCGTTCGCGATCGTCGTATCCCGAAAATGCTCCCATTAATTTCCAATGGTTTCGAATTACATGCGCACTGAACCGGCTCGCATTGTGCTGGCGGAGGATGATCGCGCCATCGCCTGCCTCATCGAAATCGCCCTTAAAAGAACCAAAATTCCTCATGAACTCGAAATTGTTCATGACGGCCATCAGGCGATCGCCGCCGTCCAAACTCCCACCGACCTGCTGCTCCTGGACCTATATATGCCCGGAAAAGATGGCTTTGAAGTCCTGCAATATCTTAAGCAGCACGCCCAATTGCGCCGCATGCCGGTGATCATGTTTTCCAATTCCGACCTTGCCGCCCATGTAACGAAAGCATATGACCTGTCCGTCAATGCCTTCGTTCGAAAAAACACCGATTTTGGCGAACTCTGCCATACCATTGACATGATTCTTCGTTTCTGGCTGCAAATTGCCGTGGCTCCTTACTAGCGATTATCCCTAAATTCTTTCTTTCGGGAAACTCCTTAGCATAAAGCAGTCTATTTGTTGGAGTTTAGTATCTTTCGGATCATGAAAACGTGTGTAATTGTGTTATTGTTTAGCGGTAGGCGTCACTCCTTGCAGCCGTTTTCGCGATCATCCTCACCCGACGAAAGTGCCCAGAATTGCAGATGTTTAAAAATAATAAGTCCGCTCGACCTCCTCGTGTCTTGCTTGCGGAGGATGATCGCGGCACTGCCCGCCTGATTCAGATCGCCTTGCAGGAAAGCGGAGTTCCCCACGTTCTCGAAACCGTCTACGATGGCGATCAGGCGATCGTAGCCATGGAGAAAAACTCGTCTTCCGGGCGCAAAACTCCGGACTTAATGCTGCTCGATCTGCATATGCCTGGAAAGGACGGCTTTGAGGTTCTGGAATACGTCAAACGGCATACCAGCCTTCGGCGCATTCCGGTGATTATCTTTTCCAGCTCCGATCACGCCTCCGACGTCGCTAGAGCTTACGATCTGCACGTAAACGCCTATGTCCGCAAGGATACCGATTTTGACGATCTCTGCAACCACGCCAAAGCGATCCTCCGTTTCTGGCTGCAAACCGCCACCACAGCTTCTTAACGAAAACATCGCCGCGACATCCTGGCCGTGCTAATGTAAAGGTTTCGCCCCAGAATGTCCTTGCAGATATTTCTTCAGGGGAAGCTCCTCGGCATCGACGAGTTTCTTTACGCACCAACACAAAACGACCACGATCAGGTCTTTACCGGCCGTTCGCACTGGATCGCCTTGTTGAGCGAAGTGCTGCCCCGCGCACTCCTCGCTGAACTCGGCCTCTCCAAAATTCTGCTGGGCTCGAGCGGAGGCGGACAATTTCTCGTCCTCCTTCCCGAAGAATCCCGCGAAGCCGCTGAAAAATTCCTCGAAGCCGCCGGCGCCGAAATCTCCGCGCTCAGCGGAGGCATCCTCAAACTGATCTGGAGCGTCACCGAAAATCTAGGCGACTGGAGCATCGTCCGACGCCGCCTCACGGAGGAAATGGATCGCCGCCGCGGCGCGCCCGGATTCTCGGATGTTGCCGAAAGCCTGGAAGCGGGTGAAGAGTATTTCGCCACCCAGCTCGGTATGAAACTGCGCAATGCCGAATCCGCCGCGTGGTCGCCCGAAACGCCCGGCCGCATTCAAATCGGGGAAGGGAAGCATGTGTGGACCCTCGCCTGGTCTGCCTCCGACGCTTTGCCCTTCGCCCGCCACGCCGCGCCCAGCGACGATGGCTTGGAGCCCGCCTCCACCGCCGAAATCGCCTCGCGCGCCTCCGGCCTCCAGACCTGGGGAGTGTTGTGCGGAGACGTCGATAACTTCGGCATCCGCATCCGCCGCGCGGAGTCCGTCGAAGAGCACATCCAGCTCTCCGTGCTCTACAAACAGTTTTTCGCGGGCGAGCTCGAAGTGCTCTGCTCCATGCCCGAATTCTGGCGAAAAGTAACCGTCATTTTTTCCGGCGGCGACGATTTCGCAGTCTACGGCGCTTGGGATTCGCTCGTCGCCCTCGCGCGCGAGATTGAGCGCCTGTTCCACCGTTTCGCCGACGCCAATCTGAAAAATTTCGACGGGCCCGAAGGCAAGACCATCAGCATGGCTCTTGCGCTCGCTCCATCGGTGGACGCCTCTCTCAGCGCCGTGTTTGAGGAAGCCAAACAGCGCCTCGAAGCCGCCAAATCCGCCGACAAAGATTGCATCTGGGTCCTCGGCCGGACGCTCGAATGGAAACAGTTCGCGGAAGCCGCGGAATTGAAGGATTCGCTCATTCGCATGGTCGCGGATTTCAACGTCTCACCGCAATATCTGAAGGACCTCTGCGGCATCTATCGCGAGACCCAATCGAAGATGTCCAAGCGTCAGGCCCGCCGCACCGGAGGGGAGCGTCCGTGGCGCTATCATCGCCGCATTCGCAGAATCCTGGGCGCCGCCCGCACCAGCGGTCCGCAGCGAGGCGATTTTCAAAAAGCCCAAACGGCCCTGATCGCCGACCTGATCGGCCGCAGCGCGGTTACCGTCAAGTTGCGACCGGCAGGCCGCGTGGCGCTAGAATGGGCAAGGCTGTCAGCCGAGTGAAGGGAAAGCAATGCCAGAAGAAGTCGAACCCGTAGTGGAAAATCTCGAAGCTCCGACGCCGGAGGAAACTCCAAAACCGGCCGAAGCCGCAGCCCCGGCGCCCCAGCAGCGTCCCCAAGGCGACCGCGGCCCCCGTCCGGACCGAGGTAAGGACGATAAGCCCAAGGGCAGTGGGGCAGGTTCCCGACCTGCCCAGGCTCCCGGCGGCGATCGCGGCCCGCGCCCCGGCGGCGACCGATCCGACCGCGGCCCTCGTCAGGAGGGTGGCCCCAGAGGTGGAGGAGACCGCCGCGAAGGCGGCCGTCCCAACTTCGGTGGCGGCGGACGCCCCTTCGACGGCCCTGTCGATATCGAGCTCGAAAAACTAATCTCCGACAGCCTGTACCTGGACAATCAGGCCCACGTCGTCGTCATGCGCATGCGCGACATGGATTCCGGCACCAAGAGTCAGTTGCGCCGTCTCTATAACGCGGTCCGCCGCGCCGTTCGCGCTCCGGAAAGTGAGCGCCAGCACCAGTTCGTGATGCTGCGCGCCCGCTTGGCCTACACCATCGCGCGCCATTCTCTCCGGAGTCTGGACGCCTTGGAGCGCCTGCTGCTTCAAGTCACGCGCAAAAACGACGCTCGCGGTTATGAGCGTTTCAAAGATCTGTTCGAGGCGATCGTCGCCTACAACGAGTAAGGACACTCATGGCCAACCATACGGCTCAAACGAAGTTGCAGTTGATCGGAAAATTGATTCTCTCGGGCGACCTCCATTGTGAGACCGGCCTGCACATCGGCGCGGGCAAAGGCTCGCTAGAAATCGGCGGCGCGGATAATCCCGTCGTGAAGGATGCCTTCGGCCTGCCTTACATCCCCGGCAGCTCGCTGCGCGGAAAAATTCGCTCGCTGCTTGAGAACGCGCTGGGCCTGACGTCGCCCGCGGAGTTGGTCTACCTTTCGAAGCGCAAAGGGCAGGAAGTTCGCATTCATCAAAGCGACCGCCCCGACGATGAAATCGGTCTGCTGTTCGGCCGCAGCCCTTTGCGGCTCGACCGCGTCGAAGGCGAAGCGCTCGACGCGAGATCCGCCACCCCCGCGCGCCTGACTATTTACGATGCTCCTCTCGAACAGGAAAGCATCACCGCCCAGATGCGTGAAAACCTCGACGACGAAATCACCGAGGTCAAAAGTGAAAACGCCATCGACCGCATCACCTCGCAGGCCAATCCGCGCACCTTGGAGCGCGTCCCTGCCGGAGCCAGATTCAAAGTGCGCCTGGTGGTCGACGTCCTGTGCGAAGAAGATAAAGCTCTGCCGGCTCGCGTCTTAGAAGGTTTGCGCCTGCTCGAAGACGACGCCCTGGGCGGCGGAGGATCGCGCGGCAGCGGACGGGTAAGCTTCAAGAATCTCAAGCTGACGTGGCGCGGCCGGTCTTTCTACTCCTCCGGAACCTCAGAATCCGAACTGGCCTCCGGCGCAGACCTGGGAGCATTGCAGTCTTTAGCCAACGACTCCGCGTTCTCTGAAAAACTGTCAGCATGAGAAACGCTTTTACAGAACACAGACTAAAGTCCGTGCCACCAGAGGTAGCACAGGCTTCAGCCTGTGAGCTTTTAGTGGGGCAGGTTCCCGACCTGCCCTCCGAAATGTGTCGTCTGAACGGGACCCCCTGGTCCCGCCTCGGAGCCTGAACCATGTCCGCCCTGCTCATCAAGCTCCGCCCCACCGGCCCTTGGCGCATCGGCCCCGACTCCGGCGATCGCGACCGCGTCGATCGCATTTATCACAGCGATTCTCTCTATTCCGCCGTGTCCAGCGCCATGGCGCGCTTAGGCGAGCTCGACGCATGGCTGGACGCAACCGCCCGCGCCGCCGCCCAACCGGCCGTAACTTTCAGCTCCTGCTTTCCCTTCTACGGTGAGACTCTTTACGTGGTGCCTCCCCGCAACCTCTGGCCCCCTCCCGCCTCAGCAAAGGTTCGATTCAAAGGCGCTCGCTTCGTCCCCTTGAAAGTCGTGGAGACACTAGTCTCCGGCCGTGCGATCGCCGAAGAAAATTGGGCCATCGACGGCGCCAGTGAATGCCTGATTTCGGGCGGCGCGCAAGGACCGTTCCGAGTCAGCGTCCGCTCCAACGCCGCGGTAGATCGCAACGGCGAAAGCGTGGCGCCTCATTCCATCGCCTGCCTCGAATTCACTCCCGGAGGCGGCCTGTGGCTGATCGCTTCGTTCGCCGACGACGCCGCGAAAGAGCGTTGGAACGCCCCTGTCCAGGGAGCTTTCCGCCTGCTCGCCGATAGCGGATTCGGAGGCGGCAGATCCAAAGGCTGGGGACGCTCTGAAATGCCGGAGATCGTCGAGGGCGAACTGCCTCGCCTCCTGCTGCATCCTTCGGATGACGCCGATGGATATTGGCTGTTGTCCGTTTTTCATCCCGCTGAGTCCGATGCCGTCGACTGGCAGCACGGCACCTATTCCTTGACCACGCGCGGAGGCCGCATCGAAAGCCACGGCGACGAAAAAAAGCCCACGCGCATGTTGACCGAGGGCAGCGTGATCGTCAGCGCCTCCGCTCCCGTGGGCGCGGTGTCGGACGTAGCGCCGGAAAATTTCGCCCATCCCGTGTACCGCTCCGGATTCGCTCTCGCGATCCCGATTCCCTTGGTTCCCCTCGCGAGGCCTGCATGAGATATCGCATCACCTGTCTCACCCCTACTCTCATTGGCGACGGCCAAAAGCTCTCGCCTATCGATTACATGGTGTGGAAGGATCACGTCAACGTCCTCGACCAGCGCCGCATCTTCAAGCTGCTCTCCAAAGGTCCGCGCCTCGACGGCTATCTCGCACAATTGAAAAAGGCGGAACGTCTGGACTTCGCCTCCTGGGGCGGATTCGCGCAAAACTTCGCAGGCCGCCGCATTCCCTTCGAAAACGTCAACGCAATTCCCTACTGGGAAAAAGCGCAGCCCGAGAATTTATCGATCCCGACCTTCGCCGTCTCGCCCGCCGGTCCTTATATTCCCGGCACCGCGATTAAAGGAGCTCTGCGCACCGGTGCGGTGGCCGATCGTTGGACCGAAGGCTCCATGCGCGATCTATCGGAGCGCCTTCTTTCCGAAGACCGCCTCCCGCGCCATCCAGCGTTGCGCGCCGAAGAAGCGGTACTCGGCGGATCCGGTTCCAGCCGCATGAAGCGTTTTTCCGCGGGAGATTCCGCGCCCGTCACCCACGCCGGGATGAAAGTCCACCTCCTGCGCGTCTCGACTCTGATCGCCAAAGGCGGCGGCAAATATGAGCTAGGTTGGAAGTCGCAAAGGGGCTCCGTCAGCGGCGCACGAGTAGCGGATTCGACTCCTTTATGGGCTGAGATGGCATCCGCGGGCACCTTATTCGAAGGATTATGGTCAAATAAGGCGCCTGTAGATCGCATAAAACTGTTCCAGGCATGCAATCGCTACGCGGCAAAGCTGCTGGTGCATCATAAAAGCTACGCGGAACTGTCAGGTCTCTCGCATCTCCATGCAACTATTGGAGATCTGGAGAAAAAGCTCGCGGAGACCGCCGCGCGCCCCGACGCCTGCATCCTCTCAATCGGTTGGGGGGGCGGATTACTCGGAAAATCCGCGTATCCTGACACGGAAGATGAGTCCTATAGAAAAATCCTCCGTCAAACGCCTTATTTTCAGAGAGCCATTCAGACCGGGTTTCCGTTTCCGAAAACCCGAAAGATAGTGTTCCAGGGTGATCGGCCTGCGACGCTTCCTGGAGTTGTGCTCCTCGAAGTCCTTGAAAAATAATGCACAGTACAGATAGAACTTAAAATCCTCTTTTGTACCTACAGTTTTGCGTGGTAGTATCGAAGAGTATAATAAGAGGGGGCCGACTGCATACTAAGCCCTCCAATTTCAGCGAACTGGCGGTTGGCCTAACATGTACAACGCTTTTTTTGGATTTTCGGAGAACCCTTTTAGTCTAAGCCCCGATCCGGCTTTCTTTTACCGTAGCGAACAGCATGAAGAAGCTCTTGCGAATCTGGTATATGGCGTCCAGGCCCGCAAAGGATTCATCGTACTGTCGGGCGAAGTAGGCACCGGCAAAACCACCATGCTCGAGTGTCTGCGCGATTATCTCGAAGCGCAATACATGGAATTTGCCTTTATTTTCAACTCCCGGATCAACACCGATCAGTTTTTCGAAATGATCGCCTACGATCTGGATTTGCCGTGTCCACGCACCTCCAAGACCGAAGTTCTCTTTGCCCTCAATCAGTTACTGGTCGAACAGGCGCAGGAAGGCCGCACCGTCGTTCTGATCGTAGACGAAGCGCACAACCTCGAGTGGGATGTGCTTGAAGAGATTCGGCTGCTGGGAAATCTCGAAAATCGCAACGGCAAACTGCTGCAAATCATCCTCGCGGGCCAGCCAGAGCTGGACCGCAAACTAGACGCCCCGAATCTTCGCCAACTGAAGCAAAGAATCGTGTTGCGCTGCAATTTACAGCCCTTCACCCTCCGCGACGCGATGGAATATATGGAAGCGCGTCTCGCCATTGCCGGCATGCCGAAGCAGGAGATTTTTTCCGAAGAAATGATGGCCGAAATCCATCTCCGCTCGCAGGGAATTCCGCGCTTAATTAACGCAATTTGCGATAATCTGCTGCTGACCGCGTTCGCCCAGGAATCGAAGGTTTCCAGCGTCGAAATGCTGGATGAAGTCTGCAAGGACATGCGACTCGAATGGCCCGGCAGCAGGCGCCTGCGCGCGCGCGTGCCTGCCGAAGAATCCTACGAACGATCCTCGTATTAAGACTCGCTCCATACTCTCCGATATGGGTTTCTAGCGCCTCGGCGCAAACCTTCAAGGAGAACCTATGTACCGACAATTTCGTTATGCCGCGATCCTGATTGTGCTGCTTGGCTTCGGGGCAATTGCCAACGCGGAAATCCGCGTTGCCAGCGACGACGCGATGAAAGCCGCCACCAAAAAGACGCCACCCGATTATCCGCCGATCGCGAAGCAGTTGAAAATCGCGGGCCATGTGCAGGTGGACGTCAGCATCGACGCCGAGGGGAACGTAGAGAACGTTAAGATCGTTTCCGGCAACGCGATGCTGACCCAGTCTGTCATTCTGGCGGTGAAGAAGTGGAAGTTCACGCCGTTTGTGGCGGATGGCGCTCCGACCAAAGCGATCGCTTCGCTCGAATTCGATTTCAAGATGTAGAGACAAGCGAGAAAAAGGAGACTCACATCTATGAAATGGAAAGCCACGATCGGCGTCAAGCTGGTTACGAGTTTTGGCGCGATGCTCGCATTGGTCTTGATCCTGGGGGTGACTTCCCTCAAATTCAATCTGGAGTTGGGAGCGGCGCTCGACGACGCGGTCCGCGTGACCGCCAGGAAACAGATGCTGGCCGGGCAGATTCTGGCGGCGACCGCCGAGATGACCGCCCTTGAACGAGGCGTGGCATCGAGCGAGATGCTGCAACAGAAAGATAAATCCCAGGCCTTTTTGAAACAGTACGGCGACGTCGAAGGGCGCGTACGCCAACAGCTCTCGGATTTTATCGCGATGCCGGCCTCCGAGGAAACGCGCACCCAGTTGGCGGCGCTCGATACCGAACAGAACGCTCTCAAGAAGACCCAGGAAGGCTTCGTGGTTATGCTGCAAAAACAGCAGATGGACCAGGCGCTGAAGGCTTTTGACGAGGCTCTTCTGCCGAGACTGGCCAAGATGAGCGATCTGGCGCGCGGTCTGGTTACTCAGCAGGCCGAGCAACTGATCGTGATTTCAAAGAATGCCGAAGCGAATGAAGCCGGCAGCCGCTGGATTACGATCGGATTGCTGGCGCTGTGCGTAGCGGTGGGAATCGGACTGGTGTTCGTGGCCCGCGGCATAACGGCGCGGCTACGCCAGCTCACTAGCCAAATCGCGGGTTGCGCGCGCGGCGTTTCCGACGCTTCGGGCCAGATCTCGACGGCGAGCCAGGCGCTTGCCGATGGCGCATCGCGCCAGGCGGGGTCCCTCGAAGAAACCTCGGCGTCCAGCCAGGAATTGAGTTCGATGACCCAAAGCAACGCCAACAATTCCCAGCAGGCCACG
Source organism: Bryobacteraceae bacterium (assembly GCA_035485055.1). GTDB lineage: Bacteria > Acidobacteriota > Terriglobia > Bryobacterales > Bryobacteraceae > Palsa-187. The sequence continues at coordinate 46,441 of DATHOJ010000140.1, read as the reverse complement.
CGCCTGATGGCGAAAACCGATACCCAGGTCACCGAGGCCAACCGGCAATTGGGAGAAATGGTGTCGAGCATGCGCAACATTGGAGCAGCCAGCGAAAAAATCGCGAAGATCATCAAAATCATCGATGAAATCGCGTTTCAGACCAATATTCTGGCGCTCAACGCCGCCGTGGAAGCGGCGCGAGCGGGCGAGGCGGGTATGGGATTCGCGGTGGTAGCCGACGAGGTCCGCAATCTGGCGGGCCGATGCGCCCAAGCCGCGAAAGATACTTCGGGCTTGATCGCCGAGTCGATGGACACAACCAGAGAGGGAAGGTTGAAACTCGACCACATGGCGCAGGCCATTAAAGGCATCACCGAATCGACCATCGAAGTAAAAAGACTGGTAGACGAAGTGAGCATCTCGAGCGGCGAGCAGGCGCGCGGCATCGAGCACATCGCGGGATCGCTCTCCGCGATCGAACGCATTACCCAACAAGCAGCGTCGAGCGCCCAACAGAGCGCGACCGCAAGTTCTTCCATGTCGGCTCAATCGGAAGCAATGGACACGGTGACCCAGCAACTGGTAGCTATGGTTGGAGAATAGTTCAGGGAGGGCGACCGCGATCCTCGGCCGCCCCTTAACTTTCTTTAATTGTAACGCCGAAGCATTTTGCTATTCTTCAATGACATAGTTGACGATCACCTGAATTAGACCATGCTGCATTTTTACCGCCGTTATTACCTACTTTCGTTATTGCCCGTTCTGCTGGCGAGTTGCGGACGCGTTTCGACGGCGTCGGCCGAGGCCAAACCCGCCGGCGCAAGCGATCCTGTCACGCGCTCCCGGGCCGCCGACGATACCGCTCGATTCCTGGCAGGAATGCCGGGCCATCCAGGGAGTCCATTCTTAAATCTCGAAAACGACGATGTCTGGAAACAGCATCGAGACCTGGTGGACGCTGCCTGGCATAAAGCCGACGGCGAATTGCTGCAAGGATTGCGCGAATTTCAGGCCAGGGAGTTGAAGAGCGCGCCGATGACCGCGGGTCCCGTGTTCTATCCGTTCAGCGGCCCCGATGCGCTGATGGCGACGGAATATTTCCCGCAGAGTCCGGTGTACGTCTTCGCGGCGCTCGAACCGGCGGGGACTCTGCCCAGTGAAGACTCGATCGGACAGAAAGACCTGCCGGAATACCTGGCGGCGATGCGAACGACTATGGCTTCGGAGCTGGGCCGCAGCTTTTTTATCACCCGGCAAATGGATCAGCAATTTCGAGGACAGGTGACCGACGGCCTGCTGCTGCCGATCCTTCAATTACTGGTGCGGACGGATCACACCGTGCTGGGTTTTCGCTATGTACGCCTGGATGAGAATGGAAAAATCATCGACCGCACGCTGGATTATCACGCGTCGACGCGCTATGGCAACAAGGGCGTGGAAGTCGAATTTCGCACGGACGCCGATCAATCGCTGCATCAGCTTTATTACTTCTCGGTCAATCTGTCGGATGAGCGGCTAAGGGAGAATACGCCGTTTCAGACCTTTTTGCAGAGTCTGAAAGGTGCGACGACGATGTTCAAATCGACTTCTTACATGCTCCATCGGCGCGAATTCTCGATGATCCGCAACCTGGTGCTCCAAAACAGCGCCGCCGTGTTGCAGGACGACTCGGGAATTCCGTATCGCTGGTTCGGAGCCGATCTGTGGAAGGTCCAACTTTACGGCGATTACGAGCGCCCCTACGGAAGCTTCAAATATATGGAGCAGGCGGATCTGCGCAACGCCTATAAACAGCCAGGCACGAAGCCCTTGCCGATGCATGTAGGATACGGATACAAAAAGATCACATCGAATCTGCTGCTGGCCAAGAGGGTTGTTCCAGACGCAGAAAAAGCCGAGCCTAAAGCGCAGTAACCGCCCGGATGCCTCGCTCCCGTTAATTTTCCGAAGGCTTCTCAACGTGGCTTCCAATCCAAATCCGTAGCATATTCGCGGCAAGCGAGATAACACACACCGGCGCACCCCTCGAAAAATGCGTCTGTCCCCTTTTCCCTTTTCCCCCCCCTTTTCCCCCTGGAAACACCGAATCCGATGCGAGAGAGTGGCGCGCGCCTCGAGGCGTGCCGCGTCGACAGTCGTGTCGACGTGTCTTCTAATCCAAATCCCCAACCCCATCGCCCGGCGAGCGAAAAATGCGTCTGTCCCCTTTTCCGCCCGTTTCAGGAATGCTTCAGGTGAAGCGGCTATTCTTGAAGCAATCATGCGGATGATTTTTACGCTGTTGTTTCTCGTTCCGCCAGGGGTCGTCGCCCAGACCTCGCAGGGGTACGCGGGATCGACGGCCTGCAAAGCGTGCCATCCGACCCTGTACGCCCGCTGGAGCAAGACTCTGATGGCGAACGTGGTGCGTGATCCCAAATTGCATCCGGACGCGATCCTTCCGGACCTGTCCAAGCCCAATCCGCTAGTGAAGTTCACCAGAGATGATATCGCGTTCGTTTACGGCAGCAAATGGAAGCAGCGTTATTTCACGAAAAATGGCGACGATTACTATCCGCTCGGAGCTCAATGGGATGTCACTCATCAGGTATGGCGAGCCTACCAAGCCGCCCCTGGCTCCGATTGGTGGACCGCTTTTTATCCCAACGACAACACGCAGCGGCCCACCGGCCCGCTATGTGACGGGTGCCACTCAGTGAATTACAACATCCAGACGAAGGCCGTCACCGAGTGGAACGTAGGCTGCGAAAAGTGCCACGGCCCCGGCGCGGCGCACGCGGCGAAGCCGTCGCGGCTGAACATCGTTAATCCTGCTCGTCTTGATTTTGTCCAGGCAAACAACGTTTGCATTCAGTGCCACTCGCAAGGCCAGCCTCTTAGCAATCCCATAGAGGGCAAGTATTACGACTGGCCGGTGGGTTTTGAAGCCGGCAAAAATCTTCAAAACTTCTGGAAGTTGGAGGACCATAAGCTTGGTGAACAGTCTTTCACACATTTCGCGGATGGCACTGCCCACAAGAACCGGATGCAGGGCAACGACTTTGTGACCAGTCAGATGTACACCCACGGTGTGACCTGCTTTAGCTGCCACGACGTGCACGGCACCGACAACAATGCGGACCTCGTGAAGCCCTCGAATGTCTTGTGCCTGGAATGCCACGGCCCGAAATCTCCCAACGGCCCGCACGACCCCACGATTGAGGCGCATACGCATCACAAAGTTGGCAGCGCCGGCGACGAGTGCGTAAGCTGCCACATGCCGAAGATTGAGCAGACGATAGCGGATGTGAACGTCCGCGCCCACACCTTTAAATTCATCACGCCCGCGACCACGGACGCGCTGAAGGTTCCGAACGCATGCGCCGGGTGTCATGCCGGCGAAGCGCCCGATTTCGCAACCAAAGCGCTCAAAAGCTGGTCGAACATGTCGCCATGGCGGATGGCGCAGTAGTCAAGTTATCGCCTCCCATCCGTGGGACCCTAGTCGCCAGAAGTCAGACCCGACCTCTCCCCAAGGGCCTCTTCATACCCGTCGAAAAATGTGCCTGTCCGTAGTAATCGAGCGCTCCGGGCCGAAACACAGAATCCGACGCGAGAGAGTGCCGCGCGCCTCCAGGCGTGCCGCGTCGACATTCGTGTCGACGTGTCTTCCAATCCAAATCCGTAACCCCATCGCCCGGCGAGCGAAAATGCGTCTGTCCCCTTTTCCGCCCTCCAACAACCAGAAATCACACCCGACCTCTTCCCAACCGCCTCTTCACCGGCGCCAATACCGCCTGGAACGCCATATCCAAATCCGTAACGCCCATCGCGCGGCATGCGATATAAAAGACCGTCACACCCATGGGAATCGACACTGCCAAGTCCGCTCTTCTGGCCATCTGCGATACTCCCAGCCAGCGCTCCATCTCTCTCGACAGGAAGAACACCACTCCGCCCATCGCTGCCGAGGCTACTGCAACCTTCCCGAATCCCGCCGCCAGTTCCCGCCCGTAGACTCCTCCGATTCGCGCGCGCAAAATCGAGAACAGCACCACGAATCCGAAAAGAGCCACCACGGACGTCGCGAGCGCCAATCCCGCATGTCCGAACCCCGCGAAGCGGATGAACGTCACCGCGACGCCGTAGTTGATCAGGATCGAAATCACGCTGACGATCATGGGCGTGCGCGCGTCGTTCAACGCGTAAAACGCCGGATTCAGCACCTTCAACGCCGCGTAGCCCACCAAGCCGATCGCGTAGCAGGAAAGCGCGGTCGCCGTCTGCTGCGTATCGTAAACTTCGAATTTCCCGCCCTGGTAAATCGACCCGATAATCGACCTCCCCAGCACCACTAAGCCGATCGACGAAGGCAGCGTCAATAGGAACACCATGCCCAGCGATTTCGAAAAGGTCCGCCGGAATTCGTCCATATTTCCCGCCGCCGCGCTGCGCGAGATGGACGGCAGAGTCGCCGATCCGATGGCGACGCCAAACAATCCCAAGGGGAGCTGCATGAAGCGGAACGCGTATCCCAGCCAGCTCACCGGGCCGTCGTATCCGCGCACCGGGTCGGAGATCGCGGACGCGAGATTCGTGCTCACCGCTACGTTGATCAGTACCGCGGCGTTGCCCAGAATCGCGGGAGCCATCATGCGCATAATGCGCTGCAAACCCGGATGCATCCAGTCGAAGGCGGCGTTGAATCGATAGCCCAGTTTATACAGGCTCGGCAACTGCCAGCAGAGTTGCAAAGCGCCTCCGAGCACCACTCCGATGGCCATGCCGTCGATGCGCGAGATGTGGATGTGCGGTCCGTTCAATCGCGGCCCGAGCCACACGCCGATGGCGATGCCGAATCCCACGGAGCCGATGTTGAAGAATGTAGACGCCATCGCCGGCACGCCAAACCGGTTCGAAGCGTTCAGCATTCCCATCGCCTGCGCCGCCAGCGCAACCATCAGCAGGAAAGGGAACATGATCCGCGTCATGGTCACGGCCAGTTCGAATTTTCCAGGCACTGCGGCATAGCCCGGAGCGAGCGTCGAGACCAGCAGAGGCGCGAAGATCATGCCGCACGCGCAGACGGTGCCGACGACGACCAGAAGCGCGGTCGCCACCAGGTTCGCCAGACGGGCCGATTCCTCGTGTGTGCGGGTCGAAAGATAGTCGGTGAAGGTCGGAACAAACGCGCTCGATAATGCGCCTTCAGCGAACAGGTCGCGCGTAAGGTTCGGGATGCGGAAGCCGAGATTGAACGCGTCCTGAATCAGCCCCGCGCCGAACATCCGCGCCATGACCATTTCCCGCAGTAATCCCGTCATCCGGCTCATGAACACGGCGAGCGAGACGATGCCCGCGGAGCGCACCACGCTTTCCTGCATGGTTCGAGCCGTTTTTACAGCCGGCTGCGCCGCGTTAGCTTCCGTATTGTTCAAAGAAATGGGCAATCGTGACGATTCCTGCGTAGTAGTTCGACAGTTTATATTTTTCGTTCGGCGAATGGAGCCCGTCGTCGGGTAAACCAAACCCCATAAGTATCGTCGGGATGTGAAGATGCCGGGCGAAATCGCCAACGATCGGGATCGATCCGCCGCTGCGCACGAACACTGTTTCGCGCCCCAGCACGTCCTGGAACGCTTTCGCCGCGACACCGATCGCCGGATGATCCGGGTTCACCATGATCGCCTCGCCCGCGCTCAGCACGCGGACTTCGACCTCGATTCCGGCCGGCGCGTTGTCCTTGACGAATTTCTTATAAGCCGCGACGATTTTTTCCGCATTCTGCTTTGGCACCAGCCGCATGCTGACCTTGGCCGTCGCCGTCGCCGGGATCACGGTCTTCGCGCCCGCCGCGGTAAATCCTCCGGCGATGCCGTGGACTTCGAGCGTCGGCCGCGCCCACACGCGTTCGAGAACCGTGTATTTGGCCTCGCCGGTGAGCCTGCTTGCTCCAACTTCTTTCTTCAAGAACTCGGCTTCGTCAAATGGCAGTGTCTCCCAGCTCTTTTTCTCGGCGGGTGCGGGAGCTTCGACATCGTCGTACATCCCCGGAATCTGAATCACTCCGTTCGAGTCCTTCAATTTGGCGAGCAGCTCCACCAATCCGAAAACCGCATTCGGAGCGGCGCCTCCATACAAGCCCGAATGCAGATCGCGCGAAGGACCCTTCGCTTCGATCTCGGTATAAACCAAGCCCCGCAGGCCGATGCACAACGTCGGAATCCCTTCGGCATAGAGCGCCGTGTCGGAAACCAGCGCCACGTCCGCCTTCAGTTTCTTGGCGTTCTCCGCGACATACTTGGTAACCGATTCGCCGCCGATTTCTTCTTCCCCCTCGATCAGAAATTTCAAATTGACGGGCAGGGTTCCTTTCACCGCGCGCAGCGCCTCCACGGCCTTGACGTGCATATACATCTGCCCTTTGTCATCGGCAGAACCACGCGCGAAGATGTTTCCGTCGCGCAGCACCGGCTCAAAAGGGGGCGATTTCCAAAGTTCCAAGGGGTCGGGCGGCTGCACGTCGTAATGCCCATAACACAACACCGTCGGTTTGCCTGGAGCATGGAGCCAATCGGCATAGACCAGAGGATGTTTCGCGGTCGAAATGATCTCGACATTCTCGAGTCCCGCATCGGTCAGGCTGTTCGCGACAAACTGGGCCGCGCGATTTACGTCTTCTTTATTTTCCGGCAGCGTGCTGATGCTCGGGATGCGCAGAAATTCGAACAACTCTTGACGAAGACGATCTTTGTTCTGCTCGACGAACGCGGTTGTGGAAGGGGACACGACTCAATTATAAGGCGAGACGCAACTTTTCTTTCGATTTCGAATTAACAGAATCATAGGTGCAGAATGGACTACGGAGTGTCAGCTCCGCCAGCCCGGCATGTGATGGTGCATTTTCACATGTTTAAGAATGGCGGCAGTACCATTGAAGCAATCCTGGAGCGTGAGTTTCGCGGCCGTTATGCGACCGCTCATGGATCTCACGCAAGTTCCTCGCTAGACGATCAGGACATCGCGGCGTTTCTCGGGACGCATCCCAGCGTAGCCGCTCTGTCGAGCCATCATCTGCGATATCCTCTGCCGTCGATCAGGCGGACGGTCCTGTTCGACTGCTGTTTTCTGCGTCATCCTCTGGATCGTTTGCAGTCGGTGTATTCGTACCTCAGAAAAGAGCCGCCGGAATTGGGCCGCGAAGATCCGATCCTGGTGCTATCGCAATCCATGGGACCCCGGGAATTCATGATGCGGCTGATCGAAGAGTCTCCGCATTTCGTCAGCAACGCGCAAACGCTGCTGATTGCCACCGGCGGTGCGTTTACGCGGCCTCTGGACGATACCGATCTGTCTCGCGCAAAAGAAGTTCTGCGCCAGATGGCTTTGCCCGGACTGGTTGCGATGTTCGACGAAAGTCTGGTGGCGGCGGAACATTTTCTCGGTCCCGCGTTTCCCCGGCTCCGGCTTCATTATGTGGCGCAAAATGTCACTCGTCCTTCCCGGAATTTAGAGGAATTGAAAATCATCTGGGGAAACGATATCTATCAGGAATTAACCCGCTTAAATTGTCTAGACTTGGAGTTATGCCGGTACGCGGAGGACGAAATTCGGCGGCGATTTTTGCTGGTCCCGAAATCCGAGGAAAGGCTTATGGAGTTTAGGGCACGCTGTTCGGGCTTGCGAATGCAAGTCGCAAGTTAGTATGCCCGGGGCAGTTATCTGGTTCACCGGCCTGAGCGGTTCCGGGAAATCGACGCTTGCCCAGGCGGTTTCGGCCCGGCTGCAAGGGGTTCCAGTCGAAGTGCTCGACGGCGACTGCATTCGTGAGAATCTGTCGCGAGGGTTGGGTTTTTCGAGAGAAGACCGGGATGAAAATGTGCGGCGAGCCGGTTATGTCGCTAAACTATTGGCGCGGAACGACATTATTGTCTTGGTTGCGCTGATTTCTCCCTATCGCGCCGCGCGCAACGAGGTGCGGGAGCAAATGGCAGGGGTCCGGTTTGTTGAGGTTTTCGTCAATGCTCCCCTGGAAGTGTGCGAAGGGCGAGATCCGAAAGGTTTGTACCGCAGGGCGCGGCGTGGCGAGATCGCTTCGTTCACGGGTTTGGACGACCCTTATGAAGCGCCTTTGAATCCCGAAGTGGAGTGCCGAACGGACCTGGAAAGCGTGGAAGCGTGCGTTGAGCGGGTCTTATTTGCCCTTAACTGACTCATTAAGGCGCTCTGCGAAGCGTTAATTGACCTTAAATTAAGGGCTCGTCGAGCCTTTTTTGCCGGCAAGGGCAATTGCCGCTCCGGCTCCTCCGCCGGCGATGACGACGATAATCGCCACTTTTGCGCCGGTCGATAATCCGCCACCTGTCTTGGCCGCTGGCGCGGTGGTGGATTCAGTGGGACTCGTAGGCGCGTTCGCCACGTCGGTTTGCGCGCCGAGGTTGGTCGCGACGCTCAGACAGCCTCCAGAGGATTTCGGGGTGACGGTAATCATGCTCACCACCAGCGTGGCGATGCTGACGGCAGGTTTCGCGGTGGATGCGGTGCCGGTGATTTCGACGCGATTGCCGAGTTGCGAATTGAGGTTCTGGCCGCCGGACAGTTCGACCACTTCCTGCGTATTTTCGTCCTGCATGATGTAGTGATTGTCTTTGTACATCAGGCAGCCGGTGCGGGTCACCACGCCGTTGGCGGCTTGCGGGGAAAAATTCATGGCGCGTCCGGCGGGAATCGACGCGAGCAACATTCCCGACGGGCTGGCGACGCGTGCGCTTCCGAACAGCGAGGCGATCTGCACTCCATCGTTGAGGGTGATTCGCAGACGGCCGGTCGAGTGGATGCGGAGATTCGCAACATTTACTTCGAACGATTCAGGAGCAGAAATCTGGCCGATGCCTTTTTCAATTACCGCCCGGTCTGAGAGGATGCGCGCGCGGGAATCTTTCGCGAGCTGCAATTTCGCGCCGCTGCGCAGGGCGATTTCCGATGACGCCGAGCCGGTTTCAATCACGGAGCCTTCAAAAACCGTCGCGTTGCCCCAGACCTGCGACCGGTCCAGGGTAAAATGACCGCTGGCCGTGACGATACCGATGGCGGGCGCAGAGGCGAGTGCGAGGGCTGAAATTAAGACCGCTAAAAAGAAGGTTTTCAGAATCACTGTGAACAGTATAGGGTGGGTCCGCGGGCGCGGGCAAGAACAATTCGCGTAGTCCAGATGTATTACATTTCCCGCATTTTCGGAACTGCCGCGCTTGCCGCACTTGGAGTTGCGGTGTGGTTTTCCATCGTGCTGGCGCGTGCGGATTTTTATTTTCGAAAAGGGACTCCGGAGTCGGTTGAACGAGCGACGGAGATTGCTCCGCGGAATACGGAATATCTGGCGCTGCGCGGTCTAGAGATTGACTATGACGGCGGGGATTCACGAGCGCTGACGGAGAGGATTGCGGCGTTGAATCCTTACGCGTCGGCTCCGCGCATAAGGTTGGGGTTGGCGGCGGAGGTTGCGGGGGATTCGGCGGCGGCGGAGAAATGGCTGCTTGATGCGGCGCGTGTGGATCATCAGTTTGAGCCGCGGTGGACGCTGGCCAATTTTTATTTTCGAGCGGGTAGGAAAGGGGAATTTTGGAAGTGGATGCGGGCGGCTCTGGCGGTGTCGTATGGCGATCGTACTCCGGCTTATGAGCTTTGCTGGAGGGTTAGTAACGATGCGGAGGAGATTCTTCGGCTGGGGATTCCGGAGCGGCATGAAGTTTTGGGGAGCTATTTAGTCTTTCTGTTGGAGAGGAAGCCGCCTGAAACGCGGCTGCCGCTAAAATTGGCCGCCCCACCCGGAACTGGAGTCGTGGAGGTTGCTCGGAGGCTGGCTGCTTATCATGATTCGGGGGATTTGCCTATTTTGTTGGGGGCTTGCGATCAATTGATTGCGGCTCGCGATCCGGCCGCTGTGGAGATTTGGGTTTTGACGGGACCGACTCAGCCTTCGGGGATTTTTAATGGCGATTTTGCTGTGGCGCCACTGAATCATGGGTTTGATTGGAGGCTTGGCGAGTCGCCGGGTGTCGCGCATGTGAATTTGAATCGGATCGTGCTTAATGGGCAGGAGGCGGAGTCCTGTTTGTTGCTGCGGCAAGTGTTGAGCCTGGTGAAGGGGAGGGTTTATAGGCTGCGGTGGGAGTCGCGCACTGCGGGGATTAAATCGCCGTCGGGTCTGGCATGGAGGGTCGATACAGGCGATCCGATTCCTCTATTGCCGAGCGAGGATTGGAGTGCGGGCGAAGGGACTATCGTGGGGAGCGATGTCTTCACCGATCTCGAATTTTTGTATCAGCGTCCGGTAGGGGAGTCGCGGGCGGAAGGAAGCGTGGAGTTGCGGCACGTTCGGATTGAGGCTGTGCCGTGATTTGGATTCTTGCGGCGATTCTCTGGGCGGGTATTCTTTCGATGCGGGTTGAATCCCGATGGGCGCTCACGGTGATCGAGACGGCGCTATTTACCCTAGCCGCGGCGGCGGTTGTCCGGCAGAGGTTTGCGATTCGATTCCATCCAATAGGAGTGTTGCTGGCCGGCGTAGCTGTGTGGGGATTGGTTCAGGTTGCAGCGTGGATCACGGTGGATGCGCAGCGCACTTTGGAATCGTCACTGCATTGGGTGGCGAACTGCGCAGTGTTTTGTCTGGCTCTGCGGCTTACAGGAGATCGGGCGGTGCGGCAAAGATTTTTGACGGCGCAGTTGATCTTTTCGCTAGTGGTGGCGATTGCGGCGGTGATCTGGTCGTTTACGCGGGGATCCCTGGGTCCGTTCATTTACCGGAATCAATTCGCGGCATTTCTGGAGCCCGCACTGGGGCTCGCGATTGCCGCGGCGATTGGAGATCGCAAAAGGCCGGTCCTGTGGGTGTTGGTTGCCGCTGCTCTGTTTGCATCGGTGGTGGCGGGGGGATCGCGGGCGGGGTCGGCGATCTGCCTGGGGTTATTAGTCGCGCTCCCGGTGTTCGCGTATCTGCGCGGCGCGATGTCCGGGCGATCTCTGGCGCGAGTCATCGGGCTGGGCACGGCGTCGGCCTGCGTGCTGGTCGCGGTGGTGGGGTGGCAGACGATTTGGGAGAGGTTGCAGGAGCCGAATCCTTATTCACTGCGCGCGGATTTGAACCGGTCGTCGCTCGAGATGGTAAAGGACAGGCCGGTGGCGGGGTTCGGGCTGGGGACGTGGTCGTCGGCGTATCCGAAGTATGCGCTTTACGACGACGGGACGTTCGTCAATCAGGCGCATGACGATTGGGCGCAATGGGTGGTGGAGGGGGGAGTGCCGTTATTCGTGGCGATGGCGGCGGTGGTGGCGATGCTTGCGCCGCGGGCGATTCGGTCGTTATGGGGGATTGGATTGATGGCGGTGTTTGTGCATGCGGGCGTGGATTATCCGTTCGAGCAGAGGCCGGCGTTGGCAGTTTATTTTTTCGCGTTGATGGGGGTGTTGGCGGGGGAGGGGTGAAAATCGAACGCGACGATGGTCTATGACGAAAACCATTGGGCTAGGTTGGTGATCTTCAGCAGCTGCATGACGCGCGGGGTCATTTGCGCGAATTCGACGCTTACGCCGTTGTGGGAGAGCGCGGACATTTTCAGACGAATGAGCGTGCCCAGGCCGGCGCTATCGAGGTAACTTATATCGCTGAGGTCGATCACGACGCGTCCTGTAAAAGGGGTGGTCCTGATCAATTCCTCGACTTTGTCGCGGTTCTCCGCGACTAGCCGGCCGTGAAACTTGAAGGTCGTCAGGTTGTTCCCGGGGTCAACTTCATAGTGGAAATGATCTTTGGGGGTCATGCTATTTTTTTACTAGCAGGACATCGGCTTGGCGGATTTTGCCGGGCTTGGCTTCGGTTTGGAAGTTCACTTCGAGCAGATTGAAGGCGGGGCCGGGGATCAGCTCGATGGTGCCTTTCGCGCCCTCGGAGGTAACCAGGTTGAAGACCTGGCGCTGCGACGGTTGGAAGGGTCCGGAGAAATCGAAACGCAGGACGGGATCGCCGGTGCCGCCCGAGGGGAGCTTGAAGCGCGCGAAGACGGTGCCGGTGGCCTGGCCGTTTTCCTCATTAACCAGGACGTCGAAGGACTCCGGCTGCGTGCCGTGATACATTCCGTTCGATGTGGGAAAAGTCCAGGCGCCGACGTAGCGGGCGAGCGGCAGAGGCGTGACGGTGGGCGGCGCGGGAACGGGATTGCTGAGCACGGCGGGCGAGGCGCCGGGCAGCGCCTCGGTGATCGGCGTCGCTACGCCTTGCGCTCCTTCGCCGAGTTTCCGATAGTATTCCGCCCACGCGGCAGCCTCCCGATCCGTTTCCGCAGCGGCGTCTTTGAGACTATCGAGGACGGCATGGGATTGTTCGAGGGCCTTGGCGCAGGACTGGACGATGGCGACCGATGACGCGTTCACCGCCTCCGCTGCTTTCTTCCGCTGAGCGATGGCAGGGGTGAGCGCTTCAAGGAACATGCGTTCCCGGCCTAGCGCCTGCCGCAATTGCTGAATGCCTCGGTCCGGATCGTTGGCGAAGGTATCCATGGTGCGGGTGACGAGCGTGGTTTCAGTGGCGATAAATCGCTGATCGGAGGCGGCTGTCCCTTCGGGAGTTGCAGGGTTCAGAGCCGCGCTTTCGAGCCAGGCGGCCTGCTGCTCTTCCTCCTGCGCCAGGCCATCCAGAAACGCCTTTCGAGCGGCCGCGAATTTGGCGGCGGCGGCGGCCATACGATCGGCGCGCTGGGCGACGGGCGCTCCACCGGCGGTGGCTTCACGTTCGAGATTAGGGTCCGTCTGACGCCATTCCTTGTACGCGGCCCGGTAATCGTCGCGAGGGCGCTGCGCGAGGCACAACAGGGCGACGGCGGCGAACAGGCAGGCGCGTCTCATGGGCGCTTCTTCGCGGGAGCCACGCCCGGATTGATGATGGAGCACTCCGTGACGGCGCGGGCGACACGCGCGATGTAGTAGGAATTCCAGCGGGCGATTTCCGCGTCCAGAAGAGTGGATTCGTTTTCGAGCGCGGTCTGGCGATCCTGATAGGCGACTACCAGATTGCCGAGCAGGGAGTTGATCGCCTCCCTGCTGCCGCCGCGCTCCTCGGCTTGCGCGGCACGCGCCTTGACCATGGTCGCGATTTCGGTGAGCACCTGCTCCGCGCCTGAGAGAGAACCGCGCTTGCGCATGCTCTCCTTCAGATCGGCAACCTGGGCTTCGATGGAGGCTTGTTGTTCCTGGGCCTCATCGCGCTCTGTATTCCATCCGCCGGTGATCGCGGCTTGGGCGGCGAGGATTCGCTTGGCGGTATCGGTATCCGACTTGGCCTTGGCGGCGGCTGCCTTGATATACGCCGAGAGAGTGGAAAGACGGGCATCGGAGGCGCGGCTGACTTCCTCGACCGCGGCGCGGGACTTGGGATCGCAGGGCAGCAGGGTCGCGATTCTCGACTCGAGTCCTTTGGCGAGCGCCTCCCAGTCCACTGCGGCCTTTTCAGCTTTCTGCCGAAGAGGATCGAGCGGGTCTGCCGGTTTTTCCTGCGCGTGAGCGACAGCGAGGAAGAGCAGTAGCGGAGCGAAGCGAATCATCTTTTATTCGACGGCGCCGACCTTCGGAGTTGCCTTGGGGATGGTCGGGTTCTTCACGTATTTGTCGAACCACTGGAACTTCTCCCACAGGACGTGCTCGATGGTTTCTTTGGCCCGGTAGCCGTGCGCTTCGTCAGGCAGGAAGACGAGGCGCACAATCGCTTTGTTGCCGCGCAGGGCCTGGTACATGCGGTCGCTCTGGATGGGGAACGTACCGGAATTGTCGTCGGCTTCGCCGTGGATCAGCAGGATCGGGTCCTTGATTTTATCGGCGAACAGGAACGGCGACATATTGAGATAGGTGTCGCGGGCTTCCCAGATGGTGCGCTGCTCGCTCTGGAATCCGAAGGGGGTCAGCGTGCGGTTGTAGGCTCCGCTTTCGGCGATTCCGGCGCGGAACAGGTTGCAGTGGGCCAGGAGGTTGGCGGTCATGAAGGCTCCGTAGCTGTGGCCGCCCACGCCTACGCGGTTGGGATCGACCACGCCCATGGAGGCGACCTTATCGATAGCGGCTTTGGCGTCGGCGACGATCTGCTCTACATAAGTATTGTTGACCACGTCGATGGTGCCGACGACGGGCATCGCGGTGTTGGCCATGACGGCGTAGCCCTGGAGCAGGAAGAACAGCTCAGAGTATCCGGTGATGGTGGTGAAGCGCTGCGTCGATCCCTGGATCTGGCCGGCGGTGTCGGCGTCGTTATATTCGTACGGATAGGCCCACATCACGGCCGGAAGGCGCGTGCCGGTTTTATAGTCGGCGGGGAGATAGAGCTCCATGGAGAGATCGACTCCGTCGGCGCGTTTATAGGTCACGCGCTGTTTGGTGATTTTGCGAAGCTGCGGAGAGGGGTCCTTGAACGCGGTGAGGGCGGTGACTTTCGCGCCGTTATGCAGATAGTAATTCGGAGGCTCCGTGGGACTTTCGCGGCGGGTGATGAATTTCGAGCCGGAGTCATCGAGGACGGCGTCGACTACTTCGTAAACGTCGGGCGAGGATTGGAAAATGCGATCGGCCTTCATCGTGTTGACGTCGAAACGATCGAGGAAAGGATGGTCGCCAGTGGGGGATGCGCCTTCGCCCTGAAGGAGAATCGATTCGCCGGATTGCACCAGCTTGCCTCCACCGGCTCCTCCACGTCCGCCGCCGCCACCTCCGCGTCCACCGCCTCCGCCGTTGACGGCGACTGGTCGGCCGGGATCTTTATAGCGATCCTGCGAATTGCGGGACCAGATCAGTTTGGCTTCGGACCCGGGATTTTTGGGATCGATCTTATAGGTGCGGACGATTTTGGTGAGGCGCGCGCTGTCTTCGACCAGCGCGAAATCCTTACCGAACTGGATTCCGGAGAAGCGCTCTTCGGTCTTGGTGATTTCGGAAGGCTCGCCGTTGAAGGGGGCCGCTAGAGCAAGCAGGCGGTCCCGGTGAGGAACTTTTTCGCGGGGATTGCCGCCGTCCAGGGCTTCGACCCACATCAGGGAAGAAGGCTCATTCGGCATCCAGCGGAACTGGCGCGGCCCGGGCTGTACGCCACCTCCGCGCGAGGCGACTTTTGGAGTCGGGACGCTTGCCACTTTGTGGATCATCGCGCCGGTCTGGTTCCAGATTTCGATCTCCTTCGGAAATTCGGCGGCCGGGTGCAGGTAGCTGAAGGGACGATGTTCGCGGGTGATCAGCATGTACTTGCCGTCGGTGGAGAGGCTGACGCCTTCGAAGATGCCGGGCTTGCCGAGCGTGGTCACTTTCGCGGAAGACGTATCGATCGAGGCGAGCTGCGCGGTGGCGTAGTATTCGTAGAGATCTTCGTCGTGAGGATTCTGGAGGAGGTCCTCATAGGTGGCGACGCCGCCGGCTCCGCCATCGCTCTCCTGCACGTGCGGACCTTTCGGAACGCGCGGTTCGGTGGGCGCGGGGCCCCGGCCTGGGGGGACGATTTTAACGATGATCGTCTTATTGTCGGGGAGCCAGTCGATGGGGTCGCCATTGACGCCGTTCAATTTCACGCCCGCGATTCGATGGGTCTTGCCGGTGGCGGGATCGCCGAGCCAGAGCTCGATTCCATTGGCCACGTTGTTCGAGAAGGCGAACAGTTTTCCATCGGGCGACCAGCGGAGCGGACCGGCCTGCGCGTTCGGGGGCAGATCGAGTTTAATCTTGGTGCCTTCGGGGAGCTTCACCAGTTCGACCGAAAGGCTGTGCGGAGCCAGGTGCAGGCCGTTGGTTCGCGGATCGATGCGCATGCCGGCCAGGCGCAGCATCGGCTCGGAGACTTCGGCGATGGAAGGATAGCGCGCCGCCTGCGACAAGGAGGCGTAAGTCTTCGTCGGATTGACACTGAGCATCGGCGTGGCAGGCGCGTTCAGGATATCCAGGACTTCTTTGGGCGGCTTCTGATACAGGACTTCGTCCGCCCTTAAAGACGAGGTGATGGGGGCGAGGATAAGAATCGCGGAAGGGAGCAGGGTGAAGATGCGGCGCATAGTGGATCCTCTCTTCTCTTAACAGCGAGAAGATTCAGTTTACTGCAAAACTCACAGGCTTCAAAGAGATCGCTTCCTGCCGTCGCGGCTTAGAATCGGCTGGCCCACCCATGTAAACTCATAACTGTGAAAAGAATTCCCGGCCGCCACTTCGTAAAAAACCTGGTAACCGGCCGCGCCCTGGTCGCGCAACTGGTCCGCCGCGATTTCGAGCAGCGTTATGTCGGCTCCGTCGCCGGATGGTTGTGGGGCGTCGTTCACCCGGTCGTGCAGCTTCTGGTCTGGTATTACGTTTTCGTCGTATGCATGAAGCAGCCACCGCCGGCCGGGCAGGACAGCTACCTGATGTTTCTGTTCTGCGGCTTCCTCCCCTGGATGCTGTTCCAGGAAACCGTAACCCGCTCCGCCGGTTCTATGGTGGAGAATGCCAATCTGATCACAAAAACGGTTTTTCCCTCTGAGGTGCTGCCGGTCTCCGTGTTCCTCTCGTCGCTGATCCATCATCTGATTGGACTGGCCTTAGCCCTTATCTCGCTGCTGATCATCGAGAAACATATCAGCTCCAAAGTGTTTCTTCTGCCAATCTACATGATCTTCGTCGGGCTTCTCGGCGTAGGGGTCGGCTGGATCGTATCGAGCCTGCAAGTCTACCTGCGGGACACCGTGCAAGTGGTAACCGTGTTGATGATGCTGTGGTTCTGGATCACGCCGATTATGATCAGCGAGGACCGAATCCCCTCCCGGTTCGCGCCCCTGGTAAAACTGAATCCGCTGCGCTGGATCGTAAGAGCGTACCGCGACCGACTGCTCTCCCCCGCGTGGCCTCGCTGGCAGGAGTTCGCGGTATTAACCGCATACTCGGTGGGCGTCTTCGTGATCGGCGGCCTATTCTTCCGCCACCTGAAACGCGGTTTCGCAGACGTCCTGTAGGCGATCAAAATATCAGCATGCAATCTCCATAGGAGAAAAATCTATACGCTTGTTCCACTGCATGCCGGTAAGCTGCCAGCGCTAAATCCTTGCCGGCAAAGGCGCAAATCAAGATAAGCAGACTCGATTTCGGAAGATGGAAATTGGTCAGCATCGCCCCTGTCCGCTGGAATTTTGCCCCCGGATAGAGAAATAGCCGAGTGGTGGGCAAGGCCCAATCGCTTTCGATCGCCCTGACGCTGGTCGTGCCGACTGCGATCACGCGTTTTGCCCGATCGATTGCCTGCCGCGCCGCGGGGGGAACGACAAACGATTCCTCATGGAGAGTAATGTTTTCAACTACATCGCCATGCAAAGGCTGGAACGTCCCGAGCCCGACGTGAAGGGTCACCCTCGCAATCTCGCAGGGGCATCGCGCGAGAATCTCCGGCGTAAAATGCAGACCGGCGGTGGGTGCGGCCACCGATCCGCGCTGCTGCGCAAAAACGGTCTGATAGCGGGAACGGTCCTCAGCTGAATCGGGTCTTCGGATGTAGGGAGGAAGGGGAATATGTCCCACCCGCTCAAGCACTTCGAACAAATCGCCCTGTGGATCTAGGCGTACGATGCGTTCTCCAAACTCTCCGCGCCCGAGAATCTCCGCCGACAGATCATCTGAAATCAAAATTCGCTCGCCGGAGCGCATCTTTTTACCAGGACGAACCAGCGCTTCCCAAGTATTTACAGTAATTTGCCGCGTAAGAAAAATTTCGACCCGACCCGTCCCATGTTCGCGGCGACCATAGAGCCGGGAGGGAAAAACGCGAGAATCGTTGAGCACAAGGCAATCGTCCTCATGCAGATACGTGGGGAAGTCGCGGAACATGCGATCCTCCCAGGTGCCCTTCGCGCGGTCAACGACTAGCATTCGCGCGCCATCGCGGTCGGGGAGCGGTTCCTGGGCAATCAGTTCTTCGGGCAGACTATAATCGAATTCATCAACACGCACTCTTCTAGACTAATCCTCGGCATCGAATCTTCGTGCGACGAAACTGCGGCGGCGGTGGTGGAGAATGGCACGAAAATCCTCGCGAGCGTGGTTGCCTCGCAAATGGAAACGCACGCGAAGTACGGCGGAGTGGTGCCGGAACTCGCGTCGCGTGAACATCTTAGGGCGATCGTTCCCGCCGTGCGGCTGGCTTTGGAACAATCCGGAACCACGCATCTGGACGCAGTCGCGGTTACGCAAGGGCCCGGATTGATCGGATCGCTGCTGGTGGGAATCACTTATGCAAAAGCTCTAGCGATGGCGCGCGGGATTCCTTTAATCGCAGTAAATCATATTGAAGGACACATTTACGCGGTCGCCAGCCAGAACGCCGTGGCGCTGCCGGCGCTCGCTTTGATTGTTAGCGGGGGGCATACGCATCTTTATGAAGTAAATGCCGAACATCGCTACCGGCTGTTGGGGAAAACGCGCGACGACGCGGCGGGCGAGGCTTATGACAAAGTCGCGAAGCTGCTGGGATTCGGCTATCCGGGTGGACCGGTGATCGATAAACTTGCGCCTTATGGCAATCCAGATGCGGTGAAATTCACGCTGGCCAAGATGAAGGGCAACACGCTTGATTTCAGCTTCAGCGGTATTAAGACGGCGGTTTTGCGATGGGTCGAGGCGCACGACATGACGGCTGAGATTGCGGCGCGGCGCGCTAGTGGAGCTGTCAGCGCGGAGGAATGGCTGGCGGTGACGCCTCGCGCGACGCTCGATCTTCTGGCATCTTTTCAACGGACGGTGATCGATGAATTATTGCGCCGCGCGGTGCAATCGGCCGAGGAGATGGATGCGCAGAGCATCATTATTTCCGGAGGTGTCGCGTGCAATGCGGGTTTGCAAGCTGCCGCGAAGAAACGCAGGCTGTCATGGCCGGTTTATTTTCCAACACCTGGACTTGCGACGGACAACGCCGCGATGATTGCGGCAGCGGCGTTTCCGAAACTGGAGCGGGGAGAGTTTGCCGGATTCGATTTGAAGGCGCAGGCGAATTTGGCTCTGGCTTAGAGGAGATCGCTCCTTCTAGTCGCGGCTCGGAGCCGAGGATAGATGTTAGCAGCGATCTAGTGAGCGGCGACTGGTCTATTCTTGAGGCGCGCGACCTCCGATGGAAGGTGATGCAGCTCATCACGATCCTGGGGTTGGCGGTTTGTCTCGGGGTAATTTTCCTGCGCGCGAAGGCTGCCAAGGGGCAAGCGCCTTCCGATACTAAGAAACGGTTGAAGACTGCGAAAATTCTGTTCGTCGCGCTGCTCGCGTGGCTGGTGATTAGTTTTCGACTTCAGCACCTGAATAATGCGCTGAGCGGCGAGCCGGTTGGGGCTCCATCGACCTGGGAACACGTGATCACTTTCCTGTCCGGGAAAGATTGATACTTAGGGCTGTGGCGCTGGATATTCGCGAAGCGATCGCTTCGCTGCCTTTGCATTCTCAAACGCCGGTCAAGTGGGCCGAGCGGGTGCTGGCCGATCCGATCACACTGTTGATCGATCACGCGTTTCTCGAAAAGAAGGCCGCGAACAACGCGATGGAGTTGATGACGCGCTGGCCTGACGACTGGACTCCGGGGTGGGTGGAGACCATGGCGGCGATCGCGCGGGACGAGGCGGCGCATCTTGCGCAGGTGACCCGGCTGTTGATGAAACGAGGCGGACGGCTGAGCCGGGTTCACAAAAATCCTTACGCGAATGCTCTGCGCCTGCTGGTTCGCAAAGGGGGAGCGGGCGAAATCGTCGACCGGCTGCTGGTTGCCGCGCTGATCGAGTTGCGATCCTGCGAGCGTTTCGGGCTGCTGGCGATCGCGTCGAGCGACGCTGAATTGAGAACTTTATATAAAGGTCTGTTTGCTTCGGAGCGGGGGCATTATCGGGTGTTCCTGAAGCTCGCGCATCAGGTTGCGCCGAACAAAGACGTGGAGGCTCGGTGGGAGGAGATGCTGGCGGCGGAGGCTCGGGTGCTGGAGGAGCAGGTGGAGGTGGTGGGTATTCATTCGGGATGATGTTCGGCGAGGACACAAACCGACAGACCGAGGCTTGAGCCTCGGCTGCAAGCTGAAGCTCGCGCCACTAAGAAAGACGACTTGAATGGGGGCGGCGATTGGCATAGACTTTCTCAATCATGGCTCCTCAACCTCAGGCTTACGCGGATGATATTGAGATTGTGCAGGAGCCTCAGCGCTGGCCTCTGATTTCGCGGATCGCGTTCCGGTTTTGCCTGGTTTATTTCACCTTGTATTGCTCGACCAATCAGATTCTCACGGGGTTGGTTCCGCTCGAGCTCGGCACGAAGGGGCCCGTTGTGAAGATGGTGGAGTGGACCGCAGTGCATGTATTTCATGTGGCCACTCCGCTGGTTTATTCGGGAAGCGGGAGCGGGGATAAGACGTTCGATTGGGTGCTGGCGTTCTGCCTGTTTTCGATCGCGGTGATTTCGGCTGCGATCTGGTCTGTCGCGGACCGGAGGCGCGGGGAGTATCGGACGGCGCAGAAGTGGTTTTATGTTTTTCTCCGGTTCGCGGCCGGATCGCAGATGCTAATTTATGGGATGGCGAAGCTAGTGCCGCTCCAGATGCCGTTTCCGTCACTGACCAGATTGGTGGAACCGTTCGGAAATTTCTCGCCTATGGGCGTTCTGTGGTATTCGATCGGCGCGGCGCCGGGTTATGAAATGTTCGCAGGATCGGCGGAGGTGCTGGGCGGAGTGCTATTGTTCTTTCCCCGGACGGCGATGCTGGGGGCCATGGTGGTACTCGCCGACTCCATTGAAATATTTACCCTCAACATGACCTACGACGTTCCGGTGAAATTGTTCGCATTCCACTTGATCGTGATGTCTCTGATTCTGCTAGCGCCGGAGATGGGACGGATTTGGCGGTTCTTTCTTTCGAGAGATGCGGTGGGGGCATCGAAACGGGCCGATTTATTTCAATCGCCGCGGGCGAATCGGATCGCGTTTGCAGTGCAGGCTGTGTTCGCGCTCTGGTTGATTGGGGCCAAGTCGTACGGCTCGTATCAGGGTTGGCATCTCTATGGAGCAGGCGCGCCGAAATCGCCCCTTTACGGGATCTGGAATGTGGATAAGGTTTCGAGGGACGCTTCAAGCATCCGGCGAGTGATTTTCGACCGCCCGACGGGGATGTCGCTGCAACGCGTCGACGATACCTTCACCGGATATGGTGCGCAGGTGGATACGCAGAACGGCGTGGTTACTCTAAAGCAAAACAATTCGGCGTGGACTATAAAGTTCGAGAGGACGGCTCCGGATCGGATGACACTCGCGGGCTTGATCGACGGACAGGATCTGCACATGAAGCTCGAACTGCTGGATCGAAGCAAGCTGCTGCTGGTGAGCCGTGGATTCCATTGGGTCCAGGAATATCCGTTTAACCGTTAGCTACTATTTAGGAATGCATCGACCGCTCTCTCTTGTTTTACTCTCTGCCGCTATTGCCGGCGCGGGGGTTACCCGGGTTGATATTGCTACGCGCGGGGACTATACGGTCGCCGGGTACGAACGGATCACGGGAAAGGTTTATTTTGCGGTCGATCCAAAGCTGGCGGCGAATCAGATTATTACGGATCTAGCGCTGGCTCCGCGAGATGAGAAGGGGCTGGTGGAGTTTTCCGCGGATCTGGAAGTCCTGCGGCCGAAAAGCAAGGGCAACGGAACGGCGCTGGTGGAAATTTCTAATCGCGGAGGGAAGGGCATGGTGAACATGTTCGATCTCGGCGGACGCGGTGAAACGGGCGATTCGCTGCTGTTCGATCAGGGATTCACTCTCGTCTGGATCGGTTGGGAATTCGATATTCCGAATCGCGAAGGGCTGCTGAAGCTTTATGCGCCGGTGATTAAAGGGATTACGGGGGTGGTGCGCTCGGAGATCACGGTGGATAAGAGGTCAACCTCAGAGTCTCTGGGCGATCGGACGATGATTCCTTATGCGGTGGCGGATCCCGAGTCGGCGACTTTGACGGTGCGCGACGGGGTGAACGGCAAGCGGACTGTGATTGGCCGGGATCAGTGGAAGTTTTCGTCCGACATGACGCACATCGAGTATGCGGCGGGATTTGAGCCAGCCCGGATTTACGAAGTTGTGTATACGGCGAAAGATCCCGCGGTCGTGGGACTGGGCCCGGCGGCGATTCGCGATTATGTGTCGTACATGAAGCAGCAAGGCGAGGCGGAGCGCGCGATCGGATTCGGGGTTTCGCAGAGCGGGCGGTTTTTGCGGACCTTTCTTTATTACGGATTCAACGCGGATGAACACGGGAAGCGCGTGTTCGATGGCGTCTGGGCGCACGTAGCGGGAGCGGGGCGGGGGAGTTTCGATCATCGCTTCGCGCAGCCTTCGCGCGACGGGCATCCTCTATTGAATCTCTTTTATCCGTCGGATATTTTTCCGTTTACCGATGAATCGGAGACGGATGCGGGGATTACGGATTCCATTTTGGCGCGGGCCCGCAAGGACGGCGTGGTGCCGAAGATTTTCTATTCGAATGGCGCGTATGAGTACTGGGGGCGCGCGGCGTCGTTAATCCACATCAGTCCGGACGGGAAGAAGGATGTTGCGCCTGCGCCGGAGACTCGGGTGTATTTTATCGCCGGGGCACAGCATGGGGCGAATGCGCAGGCGGTGAAGACGGTGACGCAGAATCGCGCGAATCCCACGGATTACCGGTTTGCGATGCGGGCTTTGTTGATCGATCTGAATTCGTGGGTGACGAATGGGACTGCGCCTCCGGAATCGAAGATTCCCCGAATTGGAAAGGACGAGTTGGTGGCTCCGGGGGCGTTGAATTTCCCGAAGGTACAGGGGATCGCTCTGCCGAAGGAGCCGTACTTAGCGTGGCATCTCGATTTCGGGCCAGATTTCCGGTCGAAAGGGATTGTGGCGTACGATCCTCCAAAGGTCGGTGCTGCGTTTCCGGTGCTGGTGCCGCAGGTGAATTCGGATGGGAATGAGACGGCGGGAATCCGGCTGCCGGAGCAACTGGTTCCACTGGCGACTTATACCGGGTGGAATTTACGCGATCCGAAGATCGGCGCGCCGGACGTGATTTACAACATGGTCGGGTCGTTTATCCCGTTTGCGAAGACCAAGGCAGAGCGGGAGGCGTCGGGAGATCCGCGCTTGTCGATCGAGGAGCGTTATAAGGATAAGGACGAATATCTGAAAAAGGTGAAAGAGGCCGCTGTGACGCTTTCGGGGTCGGGGTTCTTATTAAAAGAAGACATCGATAAGGTAGCGGCGAAGGCTGGGGCGCGGTGGGATTCGATCATGAAATAGGTCAGAGGAAATCTGAGTCTCATGCGAGACACCTGGCGCGCGGAACTTAGGCGAGTCGAAGAAGTGATCGACGCGCGTCTGAAGCATCTGGAACGATAGTCATTCTTCTGAAATTCTCGGATGTTTATAATACGCCAAAGGAGGATTTAAACGTGCATACCTATGTGCGATTGAGTAATCTAATGGTCAATTTATCCAACGTCGTGGCGTTCGAGGCTCAAGGAGCCGTTGTTACCAAAATCTGGTTTACCGGCTCGACAACGCCGATTGCGGTTCAGCCCCCGATTGATGCGGCCGCCCTCGACCGCTTCTTACAGGCCAAGGCATTCGAGGCCTGAGCCAGACCAATCCTTACAAAATAGAAGGCTAACGGCTGCGGACCCGCCGATAAGGCTTCCGTGGGAGTAGAACTGAAGCCGACGGACAAGCTCGCCGAATTCCTCGAAGACATTGCGGGGTTGGCGGAGTTTCCGGCTTTATCCCGTTCCATCGAACAAGTGCTGCTGAAGGTCGACGAAGAGGCTTCGCTTCAACACATTACGAATGTAATTCTCAAGGATTACAGCCTGACCCTGCGCATTCTGCGGACCGCGAATTCCGCGCTCTACAACCGTAGCGGAGGGCACATCCGTTCGATCTCGCATGCGGTGTCGCTGCTGGGCGTGGAATCGGTTCGCGAAATGGCCACCGGCGTGGTCCTGCTGGAGCATTTTCGGAAGCACTCGCCGGGGTTGAAGGAGCTGATTCTGCTCTCTCTGCTCACGGCGAACCATGCACGCGAAGTCGCCGACCGCGCCCGATATCCCAAGCGCGAGGAAGCTTATCTCTGCGGCATGTTCCGCAATCTGGGAGAGGTTCTGGTCGCTTGCTATCATCCGCGCGGCTATGCGTCGGTGCTGTTGCGAGTGCAAGACGACCGGATCCCGGCCGCGCAGGCGTGCCTTGAAGAACTGGGGTTCGATTACGATCAGGCTGGCAGAGCAGTCGCGATGCAGTGGAGCATTCCGGAGAGTGTTCGGGACTGCATGAACGACCGGGTGCTTCGCCTGCGCCGGGCGCCTTCTACCGAGGCGGAGCGGCTGGCGGCGATCACTCACTTCGCGCACAAACTGACGACGGCAGTTTACCGGAGGGAGGCGAGCGGGGCGCGTGCCAGCGTCAATCTTCTGCTGCATAGTCTGGGGCCGGTGCTGGGTCTTTCGCATGACGACGTCAAATCGATCGTCGAGAGCGCTCTCGAGGAAACCAAGGAAGTATTTCAGGCAATGAACGTCCCGATGGACCACCTGCGCCTGAAGCGCCAGACGGAAGCCGCGCTGGAGCAGATCGACGAGGAAGAGCCACCCATGGATGCCGGGGGCGAGCCGGAAACGGAGACCGAGACGTTCTCGACACTGCTCCGCGATGTGACCACACAGGTGGATCGAGGCTCGGCTGACGACTTGGGCGCGATCACGATGATGGTGATGGAGGCGATCTATCGGGGAGGGCCTTTCGACCACGTGCTGTTCGCGTTGCTGGACGAAACCGGGCATCGGCTGGTAGGCATTACCGGATTCGGCGAATCGATCGACAAGCTGGTCAAGAATTTTAATTTTCCCGTGGCGGGAGCGTCGGGACCGGTGGCCGTTGCAGTCCTGAAACGCACGGACGTATTCGTGTCAGGCCCCCGCGACCGGCGTTTCGATGGGACCCGCTTCAGCCAGGTGGTCGGCGAGCCGGTATTCGGATTGTTGCCTTTGGTGGCCGGCGGCGCGGTTGCCGGATGCCTGTACTTCGACCGCCATGATCCAAAGAGCTTCGACCCCGCGGCACTGGCTTCGATTGGTGCGTTGCGCGACCAGTTATGCCGCGCGCTGACCCGATCGCGAACACGAAGTGCTCTTACGACCGCCGATCCTGTCCGATAAGTGTCATGAAATAGATCGCGAAAGGTGCGTACGATGGCTCTGGATGTATTGATTGTGGATGATTCGGCGGCGATACGGAAGATCCTGCATCGGGTTCTGGTGCAGGCCGAAGTGCCGCTTGGCAAGGTACACGAGGCAAGCGATGGCAATGAGGCGCTAGAACGGCTGAAAACCGAAAAGGTCGGGCTGATTCTTTCTGACATCAACATGCCGAATATGGATGGCATCGAACTGCTCACCAGGTTAAAAGCAGACGCCGCCTATAAGACCGTGCCGATCATCATGGTCACCACCGAAGGCAGCCAGGGAAAAGTGATGCTGGCGCTGGAGCTGGGGGCCGCGGGTTATGTCAAGAAGCCTTTCACCGCCGATCAGATCAAAGAAAAGCTGACGGGAATTATCTAAATGGAAACCGTGACCCAGCAGGACGTCGAGCAAGCTATTTTCAAGGCTTCTCGCGAGGTTTTTGAGACCATGCTGAACCTGCCCCTCGAAATCGAGCCGTCGGTGATGACAAAAGTGATCGAGCCGGAGACGTTTCACGGCGTGGTCGCTCTGGTGGGCGTGGCGGGATCCTGGACCGGCGCCGGCCACATCTCCTGCTCACCGCAGTTCGCGCAAAAGCTGGCCGGAGCGCTGCTGATGACCGAGTATAATTCGGTGAACGAAGATGTCCTCGACGCCGTCGCCGAAGTGGCGAACATGATCGTCGGCAACGTTAAGACCATCTTCGAGGAAAAGCTGGGACCCCTGGGCCTAACAGTACCCACCGTGATCTACGGGCGGAATTATCACACCCGTTCCGCTGGCGTGAAGGATTGGGTGCTGGTGCGCCTACGTTCCAACAGCGACAGCATGGATATCAATTTCTGTTTGATGCCCAGCCGCGCCCCTTTTCATTACGCCCCTCGTACGGAAATGCTGACCGCTTAGGGTAAACGCCTTAGTGGAGCGGATTCCGCAGCAGTCCGCTGCGCGGCAGACGCTCCTCGCCGGCTTCTTCCCCGATCTTCTCGAAATCGGCCATCGTCAGTCCTAAATCCGCCAGCAGATCCTCGACGGTCAAGTCGGGCTTTTCCTCCATCGAATCCAAGCCGGCTTGAATGGCCTTGCGGTCTTGCGCCGTCAGTTCGTTATCGTCGACCATCACCTTCAGCAGCGCCCGCACGATACTTAGTTTAGCTGGCGACAGCAAGTCCAGCAGCGCGTGCGCCTGTTCCCGTTCCTGTTTGATACTTAGGGCCATGCTAAGGGAATTATATTGCATCGAGTTCGCCCAGAACATAACCTAATAAATATTTATTATGAAAAAGAGTTCTTGCATTTGCCAACCTTCTCCTGTATTCTGTCTTACGAGAGATAACGATGACACCAACGGACCCCAACCAGGCTCTCCGCACCACCATCGCGGTCTCCACCGCATTCTTACCAGTATCGGGAATCGTTCTTATTATTGGGGTCGGCCTTATCGCCGGCCCCGCCTGAACGGCCCGATTTCGGAATTAAACGAATCTTGGCCACTGGCGGGGGAACAAACCCCCGGGCAGTGGCTTTTTTGTTATAGGAGCTTACATGTCGAGCTTGACCAGCGGCGCAAAGATCGTTCTTGAATGTCTGCAACGCGAGAAAGTAGAGATTATTTTCGGGTACCCCGGGGGCGTCACGCTTCCCCTTTACGACGCGATGTACGATTCGCCGATTAAGCACGTGCTCGTCCGGCATGAGCAGAACGCTGCGTTCGCCGCGCAAGGCTTTGCGAGAGCCACAGGAAAGGTCGGCGTCTGTTGCGCGACCTCGGGCCCTGGGGCTACCAACCTGGTCACCGGTCTGGTCGACGCAATGATGGATTCGATTCCGATTGTGGCGCTCACGGGACAAGTGACCAGCAAACTGATCGGCAGCGACGCATTTCAGGAAGCCGACACGTTCGGCATCACGCGGTCGGCCACCAAGCACAACTTCCTGGTGAAGAACCTCGCCGACCTTCCGCAGGCCATGCATGAGGCATTTCACATCGCCTCGACCGGCCGCCCTGGGCCGGTGTTAGTCGACATCACCAAGGATGTGTTTCAGGGCCAGGCGCATTACGCTCCGGTTTCGACGATTCACTTACCCGGGTACAAAGTGTATACCGAAGGCCACGCCGGACAGATCCGCCGCGCCGCGCAGATGATCTGGGAAGCGAAACGTCCTTTCGTGTACGCGGGTGGAGGCATCATCGCCGCCGACGCCAGTGAGGAGCTTCGCGCACTGGTCGAACTGGTCGACGCTCCCGCGGTCTGCACGCTGATGGGCCTGGGAGGCTTGCCTGGCACGCATTCGAATTTCGTGAGCATGCCCGGCATGCACGGCAGTTACGCCGCGAACATGGGCATGACTGAGACTGATGTTCTGATCGCTCTCGGCGTGCGCTTCGACGATCGCGTCACGGGACGGCTGGCCGCATTCGCGCCGCACGCCAAAGTAATTCATGTTGACATCGATCCGGCCGAGATCGGCAAGATCCGCACGCCCGAAATTCCGATTGTAGGCGATGTCAAGCGCGTCCTCAAGAAACTGATCGCCGCGCTTGAAGAGACCGCCGGCGAACTGCGCGGCAAGAACGCTACCTCGCGCGCCGGATGGTGGGGGCAAATCAAAGAGTGGCAGCGCGAGCATCCTTACAATGCGGAAACGTCGGCGGACGAAATCAAGCCGCAGCATCTGATGGCGGAAATCGACCGCCTGTCGGGCGGGGAAGCAATCGTCTCGAGCGACGTCGGCCAGCATCAGATGTGGGGCGCGCAGTTCATCCGCTTCAATCATCCCCGCTTGTGGATCAATTCGGGCGGGCTCGGTTCCATGGGATTCGGTCTGCCGTCGGCCATCGGCGCGCAGTTCGCGCGTCCCGACAAGCTGGTCTTCGCGATCGTGGGCGACGGCGGATTTCAGATGTCGATCCCAGAGCTCGCGACCATTGCCAATCACGCGCTGCCGGTGAAGATTATCGTCATGAACAACGGCTACCTGGGGATGGTTCGCCAGTGGCAGGAGCTGTTTTATAACAATCGCTTGTCGTCGGTGCAGCTCGAAGGATTCCCCGATCCGGAAAAACTGGCCGGCGCCTACGGATTTAAGGGACGCACGGTGCAAAGTCCTCGCGAGCTACGTGGAGCGCTCGAAGCTGCGGTCCGGGAGCCGGGCCCGTATTTGTTGAACGTCCGCGTTACGCCGTTTGAAAACGTTTATCCAATGGTTCCGGCCGGAGGCGCAATCAACGAAATGGTGCTCGGCGCGCCGCAGCCGGTGGAGGCATAAATGCTGCAATTAATTTCGATCCTGATGGAGAACAAACCCGGCGCGCTGATGCGTGTGACCGGCTTGCTGACCGCGCGTGGATACAACATCGAGAGCCTGACGGTCGCCCGCACCATGGACCCGCAGCTTTCGCGCATGAGCATTGTGGTCGATATCGAACCCGGTGAAGCGGGCGACAAGCAGAGGATGCAGTTAATCAAACAGATCAACAAGCTGATTAACGTTCTGCAAGCATCCGACTTAACGGAGTCTCCCGCGGTGAGGCGGGAATTGGCGCTGGTTCGCGTGCGGTCTACTATGCAGAATCGCACGTCCATTCTGAAGGAGGCCGAGATTTTCGGCGCCCGCGCCGTCGATTCCTCGGTCGAAGGCTTCGTGCTCGAAGCGACGGGGGATTCCGAGAAATTGGACGAGTTTATGGACGTAATGCGCAGTTATGGCGAGATCGAAGTAACGCGCAGTGGCATGGTGGCCGTGGCTTTGGAAGCCAAAAAGCTGAAGCTCGCGCCGCCGGTCGTGAGGGAAGCAGAAATCGAAACCACAGATGGAGTTCTTAAGTAAATGGAAATGAAGGCGACTCGGTTCTACGAGAAAGACGGCGATCTTTCGTTGCTGAAAGGCAAGAAAATCGCCATTATCGGCTATGGCAGCCAAGGCCACGCGCACGCGCTGAACCTGCGCGATTCCGGCCTCGACGTCATCGTCGGCCTGCCGGCTTCGAGCAAGAGCAAAGCAAAAGCGGAAGCGGCGGGCCTGACTGTGATGTCGCCCGCCGACGCGACTAAAGCCGCCGACGTGCTGATGGTCCTGGTCCCGGACCACATCCAGGGTGACCTTTATAAATCGGACATTGAGCCGAATCTCGCGCCTGGCAAGACCCTGATGTTCGCTCACGGATTCAACATTCACTTCGGAGCCATCGCCGCTCCCGCCGGTGTCGATGTTTCGATGATCGCGCCCAAAGCGCCGGGCCATCGAGTCCGCGAGCTGTTCACCGAAGGCGTGGGGGTTCCCGCGCTGGTCGCGGTGCACCAGAATGCGTCCGGCAAGGCGCGCGAACAGGCCTTGGCGTATGCGCTCGGCCTCGGCTGCCTCAAAGCGGGCGTGATTGAAACGACGTTTCGGGAAGAGACGGAAAGTGATCTTTTTGGAGAGCAAGCCGTACTGTGCGGCGGCGCCGCCGAGTTGATTCGCGCCGGGTTCGAAACCCTGGTCGAGGCAGGATACGCGCCTGAAATTGCTTATTTTGAGTGCCTACATGAATTGAAGCTGATTGTCGATCTTATTTATGAAGGCGGCCTCAGCTACATGCGTTATTCGGTTTCCGATACAGCGGAGTATGGCGACTACACGCGCGGCCCAAGAATCGTGAATGAGCAGACGCGCGCCGAAATGAAGAAGATTCTTAGCGAAATTCAATCCGGCGAATTCGCCAAACAATGGCTGGGCGAAAACAAAGCCGGACGCGCGAAGTTCCTCGGCATGCGCAAAGGGCAGGAAGATCAGCCCATAGAACAAGTGGGCGCCGAGCTGCGCAAGATGATGCCGTTCTTGAAAAAGAAGAAAGAGGTCGGTGTACCGGCCGCGACTTAAATTTATGCGAGTTTTTACCTTCGATACGACGCTACGCGATGGCACGCAAGGCGAGAACGTCAGTTTCTCGGCCGACGATAAGGTCCTCATCGCCCACAAGCTGGACGATCTGGGCATCGATTATATTGAGGGCGGCTGGCCGGGCTCCAATCCGAAAGACAAGGAGTTCTTTCAGCGCGCCCGCGAGCTGAATCTGAAGCATGCGCGGCTGGTCGCGTTCGGAGCCACGCGTTTCGCGCGCAATCCCGTCGAGGAGGACGCGAGCGTCAACGCGTTGATCGAATCAGGGACACCGGTGGTCTCGATTTTCGGCAAGAGTTGGGATCTCCATGTGCACCGGGCGCTCGGCATTACCGAAGAGGAAAATCTCAAACTGATTGCCGACACCGTGCGTTATCTGAAGGACCACGGCAAAGAAGTGGTGTACGACGCCGAGCATTTTTTCGACGGCTACACGGCCAGCCGCGATTTCGCGCTGCGTACTTTAGAAGCCGCGAAAAAAGCCGGCGCCGATGTTCTGGTCCTCTGCGATACCAACGGAGGCACTGTAACCAGCCGCCTGACGCAAATCTGCGCTGACGTTCGCAAGAATTTTGAAGGGGTGCTGGGTATCCACACGCATAACGATTCCGACATGGCCGTCGCCAACTCGCTGGCGGCGATCGAGCAAGGATTCGCGCACGTCCAAGGCTGCATGAACGGCTACGGCGAGCGCTGCGGCAACGCGAACCTGACCTCGATCATCGCAAATCTCGAACTGAAGATGGGCCACACGACCATCGGCCGCGAAAACCTGAGTCAACTGACATCGACCGCGCGGTTCATTGCGGAGCTCGCGAATCTGCCTCTGCGCAGCGACCAGCCTTTCGTAGGGAACAGCGCCTTCGCCCACAAAGGCGGCGTCCACGTGGCGGCTGTTTTGAAAGACGCGGCGACGTACGAACACATCAATCCCAAAGTGATCGGGAACCGGCAGCGTGTCCTGCTGAGCGATCTTTCGGGGAAGGGAAGCATCCTCTATAAGCTGAAGCAGCACGGTCTGGAAGAACGTCTCGACGACACCGCGCGCCGCGAACTGCTCGACCGCATCAAGCAAATGGAGTTTCAAGGCTACGAGCTCGAAGCCGCCGAAGGCACGTTCGAGCTCCTGGTACGCGAAGCCCTGCGCCCCGGTTTGCAGCTCTTTGAAGTAGTCAGCTACGAGGTGACCACTCGCTCCACCGGCTCAACGGCAACGGTAACATTAAAAGCGCACGACGGAGTCCATTCCGCCACGGCGACCGGCAATGGCCCGGTTCACGCCTTGGATCTGTGCCTCCGCCAGTGCTTAGCGACCTTGTATCCCTCAATCGCCGACGTGAAGCTAACCGACTATAAAGTCCGCGTCCTCGATTTCAAAAAAGGTACCGCCGCAAGAGTGCGCGTATTAGTCGAATGGTCCGACCACCGTCGCAGCTGGTCGACGGTCGGCGTCTCAGAAAACGTGGTAGAAGCAAGCTGGTTCGCCCTGGTGGACGCACTGCGCCTTGAACTGATGCGCATCAGCGAAAAGGATCCGCAGATCGATCGGGCAGTCGAAGATTACTGCTGGGGCGTCTGAGTTTTTGTCATAGTGCACTCAATTTGTGCCGCCTCCGGTTTCATGGGGACGAACGCGCGATTTCGCAGTAGCATCTCGCGATCGGACGCCAGAAACGCGCTGTGGGGAAACCGATCCCCACCCAGGTAGCTCATCGATGCGCACGCCGGATCCGCATCCGGGATCCGATGCGAATCGCAATCCGCCGGATGCTGCAGCCCGTAGGCGTGTCCCAGTTCATGCGCGATCCCTCCAACCGTCCAGCAGGAAGGCTGGCGCCCCAGCATATTGATGATATCTGACCGCAGCAGCAGCGCCACCCCGTCCGTTCCCTGTGACGGAATCTCCGGCAAATTCGCGTCGAGAAAGTAGACCCACGTGTACCTTGCGTGGTCGTACGATCCTCCGGTCATCGCGAACGCTTCCTCATCGAGCGTTACCTGCCATAACGTCTCTCGATCGGTTCTCGCCGCTGCCCGCGCACGGTACCATTTCTCGGGATGCGCCAGCCGGACTGTCTCCACCAGCGGATTCGCCAGGCCGAACGTAACTCCCTTACCCAGGTCGTTAAAGTACCAGAGTTGTGCGGCGACCAGCGCGCGGCGGGAGCCCTCCTCGAAATTAGGACGCGGCGTCACATCCGAAGGCACCAGGTAGACGATCTTGATCGCGGGATGAATGTGCTTCCGGAGCCACCCGAATCCGAAAACGCAAACCATCATGCCGAGGATCATCACGCCAGGCCAGTTCGACCGCGACAACGCCATGCCGATCCATCGTCAGAATGGCCGGATCTCTTCAACTACAAAAACAGCGGCTTTATATGCCGCTCAAACAAATTCGTCGTCACATTCCGCCCAATCTCGACCTTAAACTCATCCAGCAAATCCAAATAACTATTCCCCTTCTTCGCCGCGATCTTGAACCCGACATGTAACAACTGCCGCAAGCTAGGATTAAATTCGGGACACGATTGATCGTGCCGCAGCGCGTTCACATACTGCTCCGACGTCCATCCGTTGACGACCACAGGCAAAGGCAGCTTCGCCGGATCGATATCGATCACCGCCGCATACGGCTTGCATAACTCCGCCTCATGCTCGTACGCCTCCGCGTAAATCTCCTTCGCCATGACGAGCCCTTCTCCGCCGCCCTCCGCCAACCCGATCAGCTCCTCAAGCCAGTTCGTCCCCGCCGTCTTCACATGAACACCCGCGTCGAATTTCCGCAGCGTTTCCTTGATCGGCCCATAGATCGAAAATTTATCGCTGCCCGAATGCACGCTCAGCTTTAGAGTCTCGGGCAGACCGTAATTGGCCACTGCATACGCGATCGCGGCGATATCGTCAGAAAACTCATCCGTAAACTTCCCGACATCGCCCACGTAATCGACGCCCTTATTAAATCGCCCCGTAAACTTCGGCGCGATAGTCTGAATCGGAATCTGTTCATCCGCGATCGCCACTAAAATGATCAGCAGCTCCACCGGCGTCTGCGGATAATCCGTCTCATCCATCGAAACTTCCGTGACGAACGTCCCCGGGCCCTTTGCCGTCTCGATCTTGCGATAAATCCGACCCGCCTCCGTCACCGCAGCCAGATATTTTCCGGCAACCTGCTCGACGAATTCCTTCGTCGTGCGAATCCTGCCGGCCACTCCCGGAATCGAAAGCTCCCCGATCAATTCCGGATGCTCCGCCACAAATAGTGACCCGTCCACGGTCGTCCCGATCCAATCCGCCACGTCGATAGTAAAAAAATCGCACGCGTCGAGAAACCCGTCTACTGTCTCGAAATTGATGTGGTCCGCGTCGCAGAAATAAGGCTTGCGCCATCCCAGCTTGCCCACCGCTGCATCGGCCGCATGACGGACGCTCGCCGGCACTGACCCGATAATCATGTGCTCGCGATTCGACTTGTTCCACACCGGAATCACATCGACGCCCGCCTCGCCCGCCATCATGCAGGCCTTCAATTGCGCCTCGGCTTCATGCGCGAAACGGTCGCCCACGCCGAGCGTAAATTTGGGAAGAAGTATAGGGTTGCTCATGAACGTTAAACTTTCAGGATACAGTAGGAAGTTATGCTCAAGTCGTTGGATTTGACGGGTCGCGTCGCTGTGGTGATCGGCGGAACGTCGGGAATCGGCCGCACTTTGGCCTTGGGATTGGCGGACGCCGGAGCCGACGTAATCGCCACAGGCCGCCGTGAAAACCTGGTTCAGGAAGTGGCCGCGGAGATTGAAGCCAAGGGCAAAAAGTCCCTCAGCGTCGCCGTCGACGTGCTCAACCGCGCCTCCGTCGATGCACTCCGTGACGCAGTCATGAAGCACTTCGGACGCGCCGACATCCTGCTCAACGCCGCTGGGAAAATCGGCCGCAAACCCACCGTCACGTTCCCCGAACAGGAATGGGACGAGACCTTCAACGTCAACGTAACCGGCGCTCTGCGCGCCTGCCAGGCCTTTTACGAGCCTCTCAAAGCCTCCGGCCACGGCCGCATCATCAACATCGTTTCGCTGAACTCCTACGTCAGTCTGCGCGAAGTCGCGGCCTACGCGGCATCGAAGTCCGCGCTCCTCGCCTTGACCCGCAGCCTAGCCGTCGAATGGTCGTCCGAAGGAATCAACGTCAACGCCATCGCCCCCGGAGTCTTTCGCACGGACCTCAACAAAAACCTCCTCGACTCCACAGACCGTGGCAAGGAATTGCTGATGCGCACGCCCATGAAGCGCTTCGGTCAAACCGGCGAGCTCAATGGCGCCGCCGTCCTCCTCGCCTCCGACGCCGCCAGCTTCATCACCGGCCAATGCATCGTCGTCGACGGAGGATTCCTCGCGTCGGGAGTCAACAGTTAGGGCACGGAAGCCGTCACCCTTTCAGCGGAGGTGTGGCATGACTGGAGCCGCAGGCTTAATGTTGTTGTCGACCCTGAATATTTTCGGCCAGACCTTCGAAGTAGCGTCGATTAAAGTTCATCCGGGACCTGCCGGCAACATAAACATCACCACCTCCGGCCCTCTCTTCAGGGCGTCGGCGCAATTCGTAGGAGGGCTGGTGCTGTACGCCTACAACCTGAAAAACTATCAGCTCGCCTGGACCGGACCGGACCCGAACCTCGGCGACACGTTCTTCGACATTGAGGCGAAAGCCGAGGGCGACGCCGCTCCGGCAACAGATGACTTCCGGCAGATGCTGCAAGCGCTCCTCGCCGACCGGTTCAAACTCAGATTCCACCACGAAATGCGCGAGGAGCAAATGTTCGCGCTTGTTGTCGGGAAGAACGGGCCCAAGTTCAAGGAGAGCGCTCCCGACACTCAACCCTCCGGCCGCCACACCATGAACGGCCGCAATCAGATCATGACGCTGACGAAACGCACCATGGCGGACGTCGTGCAGCAACTTCCGGTCTACACCGGCCGTCCCGTGCTCGATAAAACCGGCCTCACCGGAACCTACGACCTCAAAATGGAAGCCACCCCATTCTTCAGGATCAATAACAACCCCGATCCATCCGACATCAGCATCTTCGTAGCAATCCAGGACCAACTGGGCCTCAAGCTGGAGCCGCAAAAAACCATGGTTGAAGTCCTGGTTGTAGACCACATAGAGAAGCCATCCGAGAACTAAGTGGGGCAGGTTCCCGACCTGCCCTCCGCAGACCCCCACCTGCCTGTGACAAACTTCCCATATGCGTCTGCTTCTCCTGACAGCGACCATGGCGCTCGCACAGAACGCCACCTATCCCGTCAAGCCCGTCCCCTTCACCGCCGTCCATTTTCACGACGATTTCTGGGCCCCCCGCATCGAACTCAATCGCAAGGCCACCATTCCCGCCGCCTTCACCCAGCTCGAAAAGGCGGGCGACTTCGATAATTTCGATCGCGCCGCCACCGTCCTCCGCGGCGAACCTCTCGCGAACAAGGCCTATCCCAAGAACCCCTACGACGATAGCGACGTCTTCAAAGTCATCGAAGGCGCGTCCTACGCCTTGCGCTCCCAACCCGATCCGCAGCTCGACGCGTTCCTCGACCAGCTCATCGCCCGCATCGGAGCCGCGCAGGAAAAGGACGGCTATCTCTACACCGCCCGCACCATCGATCCCTTGCATCCTCATCCCTGGGCCGGCCCGCAGCGTTGGATGCTCGACCGCGAGCTCAGCCATGAACTCTACAATCTCGGCCATCTCTACGAGGCTGCGATGGCCCACTATCAGGCCACCGGAAAGCGCACTCTGCTCGACATCGCGCTACGCTCGGCCGATCTTCTCGACCAGACCTTCGGCCCCGGAAAAATGAGCATCTGGCCCGGCCATCAAGTGGTCGAAATCGGACTCGCGAAAATGTATCTGGTTACTGGCAACCAGCAATATCTGAACCTCGCGAAGTTCATGCTAGACGCCCGCGGCCCCGATGGCATGAAAGGTTCCGGCCGCGAATACAACCAATCCCACATTCACGTCATTGAGCAGACCGAAGCCGTCGGACACGCCGTCCGCGCAACCTATATGTACTCCGGAATGGCGGACGTCGCCGCGCTAACCGGCGATCAGGCCTACGTCCATGCCATCGACGCCATCTGGGACAACGTCGCGAGCAAAAAACTCTACATCACAGGAGGCATCGGCGCCACCTCTTCCGGCGAAGCGTTCGGCAAGAATTACGAGCTCCCGAACATGACCGCGTACAACGAAACCTGCGCCGCCGTAGGCAACGATTTCTGGAATCATCGCCTCTTCCTTCTGCACGCCGATGCGAAATACATCGATGTGTTGGAGCGCACGCTCTACAACGGTCTCATCTCCGGAGTCTCGCTCGACGGCAAGACGTTCTTCTATCCCAACCCTCTGGAATCGAACGGCCAGCATGAACGCAGCCCCTGGTTCGGAACCGCGTGCTGTCCTTCGAACATCACCCGCTTCGTCGCGTCCATGCCCGGCTACGTCTACGCACAGCGCGCCACGGAGATTTTCGTGAACCTGTTCGTCGCCAGCACCGCCGACATAAAACTCGATAACGGACGCGCCGTGAAGATCGCCCAGGAAACGCATTATCCCTGGGATGGCGCAGTCAAAATGATCGTCACGCCGGACCAGCCCGCTCCGTTCCGAATCAAGGTCCGCATCCCCGGCTGGGCGCGCAATCAACCCGTACCCAGCGATCTGTACCGATACGTGGACGCCCCCAGCGCTCCCTTTACTCTGAAAGTGAACGGCAGGCCCGTCGCCATCAGGCTCGATAAAGGTTACGCGATCATCGATCGCACTTGGCGTCCCGGAGACGCCATTCAACTGAACCTTCCCATGCCCGTCCGCCGCGTGGTGGCCAACGATCAAGTCGCCGCAGATCGTGGACGCGTCGCACTGGAGCGCGGCCCGATTCTTTACGCGCTAGAAGCCCCCGATAATCCGAACGGAAAAGTGCGCAATTTGGTGATCCCCCGCGACGCGAAAATCACCGCCGAGTACAAGCCGGATCTTTTGAAAGGAGTCGAGGTGATCGAAGGCAGCGCTCTGTCACTCTCCTATGACGCGCAGGGAAGCGTGCTAAAAAACCAGCAGCCCTTCACCGCGATCCCCTACTACTCGTGGGCCAATCGAGGACGCGGCCAAATGATCGTCTGGATACCGGAAACAGAAGCCGCCGCCAAACCCGCGCCCTTCCTGACGCCAAAAGTATCGTCGTCTCCTTCCCGCCGAAGTCCTCTGACCGTCAACGATGGCGACGAGTCCACATCCTTCGACTGGTGGCCCAAAAAAGGAACCACGGAGTGGATCGAATACGCGTTCGAAAGGCCCGTGACCGTCTCCCAATCCGAAGTCTACTGGTTCGACGACACCGGCCGCGGCGAAGTGCGAATCCCGGCAACTTGGAAAGTCCTCTATCTCGACGCCGACAACTGGAAGCCGGTAGAAAACACCGCGCCCTACGGAATAGAAAAGGACAAATACAATCAGCTAACCTTCAAACCCATCACGACGATGGCCCTGCGCGTAGAAGTAACCATGCAACCCACATGGTCAGCCGGAATCGCAGAATGGAAGGTGAAGTAATTCTTTGTTTTAATCGGCGTTCATCAGCGTTTATCGGCGGCCATATTTCTTGTGCTTCCGGCGCTCAAGCGCCAGCGGCTCCTGCTTGAGTCTACGCTCCAGGAACCTCAAACATCGACTTCCCAGAGCGCATAAACTCCTCCACGCGATGAAACCGCTCTTCTCCCAACGCAGCCTTGAGCCGCCGCGCGTGATCCAAAATGATTTGCGACCACTCGTTCCTCAATTCGGTCATCTTCGATTGCAAGGCTGGAGACACCGCATCCGATTCGACAAGTTCCATGAAAGACTCGAATCTCCACGGCCTCCAGATTTTCCTGAAAGCCACAGCTTGATCCGCAAGGTCCGCCGTGACGGTGACTAAGGAACGAAGCTCCTCATTGGAGAGAGCAAGACTCCTGCGCGCGTCTGCTGAGAGCGGCCGTTTTCCGAGATCCTTAACCTCGTTGAAAAAGTTTTGATAATCCCGAACCGGCGGATCGACCAGAGGCACTCCGCTGATATCGAGCGAGCGGCTCGCCAAAGGATCGGCGGGAGCGGTAGATTGACTAAATGCACGGGCGGCGATGAGCCCGAGTGAAAGAAGTATCGGAGCCCGCATACCGGAATCTTACAACAGATGCGCCGGCGTAGCCCGGGTCTTCCACTTCGCACCCGACCGCAATTTGACGTTCACCTCTTCAAGAGACCCGAAAAATCCAGCAAACGAGTTTTGCAGGGAACTCGGCCGCTTCCGAGCCTGCCGGAAATCGCGATGCCGGAACTGGTCCGTCGATGAAATCACCGCCGCGCCCATCGGCCGATATTCGTGCGTCCCTTGCGCCCAAGCCAGGCCGTTCTCCGGGTCAATCCAAAGTCCGAATCCCATGTGTTCTCTACGGACCATTATGACGTTGGACGCTAAAGTGCTTCAATAGGAGAGATGCTGACCAAGTTACGCTTAGCGCCTGTTCGACTTACGTCCTTCGCTGCCATGATGTGCTTTCTCGCGGTGGGTCGTTCTGACACGGCTCAGGCGCAAAGTCTCACGGTGAGCTCTACAAGCCTCTCTTTTACGACCGCGCAAGGGAGCAGCCCTACTAACGTGCCAGACGTCTCTGTCGGCAGCACCGGCGCAAACCTTACCTTCAGCATCACGTCCGCGTCGACCGGCGGGTGGCTTTCGGCTGAGACGTCAAATTTCCCGCCCTCCACAAGCGGCACGACTCCAGATCAGATCGCAATTCAGATCAATTCAGCCTCCCTTGCCACCGGTTCCTACACGGGCACTATCACTCTGACCCCGAATGGCGGTGGAACCGCGGCTGTCATTAACGTTTCCCTCACCGTGAGCGGTTCTGGAACTACTACATCTCCTTTAGCTGCCAGTCCTTCGCAGCTTACCTTCGGTTACGAGCTGCATCAGACCGCGCCGCCGTCGCAGACGTCGCTGATTACCAGCGGCGGGATTCCTCTCCCAATCGGATTTAGTATTAACGACGGAAATACCAGCGCGAATCAGTGTCCGCAGGGCTGGTTGCAAGCTACCTTGTCATCCACTACGACTCCAGCAAACCTGACAATCAGTATCGTGACCCAGGGTTTAGGCCCGGGAACTTGCGCTGGAAACATTACACTTACTTCCAATACGAGCACCAACGGGACCACGACAACGCTGGTTGGCGTGACGCTTTTTGTCAGTAGCAGCGCCTTGCTGAACGTGTCGATTCCGACGGGCTTGCAGACGTTGACGCTCCAGCAGGGAGGGCGGCCGGTGCAGTTTGCTCTCGGCCTTACCAGTTCCGATTCGACCTCGCAGCTCAGTTTTTCACTGACGGCAAGTTCAAGTAACGGCTGGCTTTCGCTCTCTCCTAACTCCGGAACCACCCCAGCGAGCATCGACGTGCAAATCACGCCAGGAACCGTGCTGGCGGTCGGAAACTACACCGGTTCGATCCAGATCAATTCACCCGGATTGCTCAATAATTCGACGACGATACCGGTAAACCTGACCATTACTTCCGCGAGTTCTGTGTCGGTAACACCGGCCGGCTCCCAGGCGTTTACGGAGTTGCAAGGCGGCTCGCTTCCATCCCCTATCACTCTGACTTTAAACGGCGCACCTGCCCAAGCTTCGACGTTTACGACATCCGTAATCGAGCAGAGCGGAGGGAACTGGTTGCAAGTTAGTCCGCAATCCGGGGCAATGACGGCTACCCCGACATCTTCGTCCGCGACCCTGACCTTGGGTGTAGCTGCAAATAGCTTAACCCAAGGGGTTTATACCGCCGAGGCCGTTATTACCTTTCAGAACTCGTCTATTCCGCAGATCATCATCCCCGTAAGCTTGACGGTAGGTCCGCCAGCGGCGGCGATTACGGCGACTCCCTCTTCTATTTCATTCAGTTACCAGGCCGGTGGGACCGTTCCAGCCGCCCAGTCGATTTCGATTTCTAATCCAGCGAGCGGCTCGATTCCCTACACGGTGGCGTCGATCAGCGATAGCTGGTTTTCAGTCGCTCCCTCTTCCGGCAATACTCCGGGAACTCTTTTAATATCAGTTACTCCGCAAAGCTTGCAGCCGGGATCTTATACCGGATCGTTCACGCTGACTTCTCCCAATGTGGCGACGGCTATCGTCAGCGTGGCCCTGTTCATTTCCGCGAGTACCACCCCGCAGCCGTTTATTATCAGCAATGCGGCGAGCGGCGTCGGCAGCCAGCTTTCGCCGGGTGAAATTATCACTATCAAAGGCTCCGGATTGGGACCAGGCGTCCCCGTGTCATTTGCCGTTAACTCCCTGACGAATCCTACACTTGGCGGAGTTGAGGTCACATTTAATAATTTTCCTGGGACTCTACTTTACGTTTCGTCCACTCAAATCAATGTGACTGTTCCTTATGAGATAGCTGGCAGCGCTGCGGCCGCCATCGTTGTCAGTTATCAGGGGGCGCAATCTGCGCCCATCACCCAGCCGGTGGCGCCGGCTTCGCTCGGATTGTTCACGAATAACTCTGCCGGCAGCGGGCAGGCGGCAGTCCTGAATCCTAACAGCAGTTGCGCGCAAGCGCCCTGCTATAATACTGCAAACACACCAGTTAGTGAGGGCTCCTACATTTCCGTCTACGGAACGGGCGGGGGTCAGACCATCCCGGCCAGCACTGATGGTGAGGTTACGCCCGGCCTCGCAACCCTGGTATTTGAGCAGTATGTAAGCGCGACGATCGGTGGAAAAGCTGCGCCCATCCTTTTCGCGGGGGCCGCGCCCGGTGCTGTGACTGGGCTCGTTCAGTTTAATATCCAGGTGCCCACCGGAGTGAGCGGAAGTGCGCTGCCGATCGTGGTCACGATTAGCGGGCCGACCTCCTCTCAAAGCCAGGCTGGAGCCACCGTAGCCGTACAATAACGAGCCTTACATGACCATAATGTTCGCTGTGCGACGCCTTATTTGACCATAAATGGCATCGTTAATTAACGTTTCGGGCATCTCGAAGACGTTCGGGATCGCTCCGCTTTTTGAAAATATCTCGCTCAACATCGGCGAAGGGGACAGGCTCGGGCTGATCGGTCCGAACGGGGCGGGGAAGTCGACTCTGCTCGAAATCCTCACCGGGCGTCGAGAGCCCGATACAGGCAATGTTGCGTTGAAGAAAGCGACGCGGCTCGCTTACGTTACGCAGGATTCGCAATTTCCAGAAGGGCTCACGGTGCGGCAGGTGGTGCATGCCGCTATGGCGGAGGCCAAGGTTCCGGAGGAAGAGAAACTGGCGCGCGAAGCGGAGACGCTGGGGCGCGCGGGGTTTGAGGATTTCGATCAGCAGGCGTCGAAGTTATCCGGAGGATGGCGCAAGCGCCTAGCAATTGCGGAGGCTCTGGTGCAATCGCCGGATATCGTGATGCTCGACGAGCCGACGAATCATTTGGATCTGGCGGGGATCGCGTGGCTCGAGGATCTGCTCAACAACGCATCGTTTGCTTGCGTGGTGGTTAGCCACGACCGCTATTTTCTGGAGAACGTCGCGACGGCGATGGTCGAGCTGAATCCCGCGTTTCCGAACGGGACCTTCTATGTGAGCGGGAACTACAGCGCGTTCCTCGAAAAGAAGGGCGAGTTTCTGCACGCACAGGCGAAGCATCAGGACGCGCTGGAGAATCGCGTAAAGACGGAGATGGAGTGGCTGCGGCGCGGTCCGAAGGCGCGGGCTACGAAATCGAAGGCGCGGATCGATAAGGCCCAGGAAATGATCGGCGAGTTGAAAGATTTGAAAATCCGGACGCGCGTGGAGCTAACGGACATCGATTTTTCCGCGACGGATCGCAAGACAAAAAGACTGGTGCATCTGGAAGGCATCTCGCACGGGTTCGGGGATTCCGTTTTATTCGATGGGACCAGTTTCACGATTACCGCCGGGATGCGCGCCGGGCTGGTGGGAGCGAATGGGAGCGGGAAGACTACGCTGCTGCGTCTGCTGAAGGGCGAGATGCCCCCTATGCGCGGGGAGATTCAGCGCGCCGATAATTTGCGGATTGTTTCATTCGATCAGATCCGGGAAATCGATCAGAATTTGACGCTACGGAGGGCGCTGGCGCCGGATAGCGATTCGGTGATTTATCGGGAGCGCGTGATTCACGTGGCATCGTGGGCTGCGAAGTTTTTGTTTACCAGCGAGCAGTTGAATCAGCCGGTACGCCGTTTGAGCGGAGGCGAAAGGGCTCGCGTGTTGATCGCCAAGTTGATGCTGGAGCCAGCGGATTTGCTGCTTCTTGACGAGCCTACTAACGATCTGGATATCCCTACGCTGGAGATTCTGGAAGAAAGCCTGTTGGAGTTTCAGGGGGCGATGGTGCTGGTAACGCACGACCGGTATTTACTGGATCGGGTGGCGACGGTGGTGTTGGGGCTCGACGGGAAGGGCGGGGCGGAGCGGTTCGCGGATTATTCGCAGTGGAATTTGTGGCAGGTGGAGAAGAAGAAGGGCCGGTCGGGAACCGGCCCCACTGAAGCCAGCGCGCCCAGGGCTGCCGCGGTTAAGAAAAAGCTTTCGTACCTGGAAGCGCGGGATTACGAGACGATTGAGCATCGCGTGACGGAGGCGGAGGTGGCGCTGGAGGCTCAGCACGATGCGGTGCAGCATGCGGCTTCGGTGGGAGGGAAAGAGCTGGAGGCGGCAATGGCGGAGCTCGAGAAAAGGCAGTTGGCGGTGGATGAGTTGTATGAGAGGTGGGCGGAGTTGGAGAAGAAGCTCGGGTAGTTCCCACGGACACGTCGACACGAATGTCGACGCGGCATTGCCTGGAGGCGCGCGCCACCGCTAGCGCTTGCGGGATTTGAGCAAGTTGCGGCCAACTTGCGCGGGTCGGATAGCGACATTGTAGACTGGGATTGTACGCCCCGATAGCTCAGTTGGTAGAGCGCCAGTTTTGTAAACTGGATGTCGCTGGTTCAATCCCGGCTCGGGGCTTTTTGAATTTCTCCAGTGCCTTCGCTTCGGCACCGAGGGGACAGACAACCTTTTTCGCCACGAAGGGGCGCTCTCTGTCTGCAAAATGTGGGCGAAAAAGGTGTCAGTCCCCGAGGCTTGATCGGTTAGACTAATTTGATGCGGAATTTGGTTCTCTTCGGTTTGGCTCTCTCCTTGGTTGCTCAGAATGCGCCTCCGGCGCCACCGGTTGCTACTGGCGGAGGGGGTCGCGGGGCGGCTGCTGCGGCTACTGCTCCTGCTGCTGGACCTACGGGGCAGGCCAATCCTAATGACACG
The DNA here is from genome assembly GCA_035485055.1 of Bryobacteraceae bacterium. Classification (GTDB taxonomy): domain Bacteria; phylum Acidobacteriota; class Terriglobia; order Bryobacterales; family Bryobacteraceae; genus Palsa-187. The sequence goes on along the minus strand of DATHOJ010000140.1, from coordinate 2,989 downwards.
GTTTTGAAGGCGCTCGACGATATTATGTGGGTGCAGAAGTTGAACGATATCGCCGATGTCGATAAGGTCGCTTACACCAGCAAGCCTCCGGCGCATATTTTGAATCGAACGGGGCCGGGGGCGGGGAATCCGCTGATCATTCACGCCTACACATTTATTCCGAAAAAGATGGACCGGTCCAAGAAGCAGCCTTTACTGGTGCTGGCGCATCAGGGACTGCATGGCAATGTTTCGTCGGTGGAACTGGCGCATGTGATCCGCGAAATGATGGAGCAGGGCTACGCGGTGATCGCGCCGGACTATCGGGGTAGCACGGGATACGGGCAGGGGTTCTCGAACCAGATCGATTACGGCGGCCTGGAAGTGGACGATGTGCTGGCAGGCAAAGCTTGGATGCTGGAGAAATATAGTTTTCTCGATCCGAAAAAAGTGGGCGCGATCGGATGGAGCCACGGAGGGTTGATCACGCTGATGCAGATCCTGCTGCATCCCGATGAGTACGCTGTGGCGTACGCGGGCGTGCCGGTTAGCGATCTGGTGTTGCGGATGGGCTATGAATCGCCGGCGTACCAGGCGCAGTATTCGGCGGCTTATCACATCGGGAAGTCGGTTCGCGACGATATTAAGGAGTACGAGAAGAGGTCGCCGATCACGTATGCGGGGAAACTGGCGACTCCGCTATTGATCCACAGCAACACGAACGATGAAGACGTGAATGTGCTGGAGGTGCAGAGGATGATCATGGCTCTGAAGGCGGAGGGGAAGAAGTTCGAGTCGAAGATTTATGAGAATGCGCCGGGAGGACACATGTTCAACCGGCTGGATACGAAGCTGGCTCGGGATTCACGGGAAGAGATTTACGCGTTTTTGGCGAGGTATTTGAAGAACTAAGGCTGCGAAGGGCAGGTCTGGAACCTGCCCCACTTCGAAAGGGCTGTCGACGTTTCTAAATGGAGCGGGAGACGGGAATCGGACCCGCGACCAACAGCTTGGAAGGCGAAATATTGGCGTTATGTTGTTGGATCCGCGTCACTCGCTCGGGAGCTTCCGAGGATCCGGCGTACCGTTGCGCATAGATCCCTCTTTGGGTGGATAGGCCGCGCGGCTCACTGGGCGTTCGTCAAGACGTTCCTGGATTTCTCCCGGCGACTTAGACCGCGATGGAGCTGACTGTTCACCCGATTAAATATCGGCTTACCCGAGGGCGAAATCAATTGACGAAGAATTTCGTTGACAATGACGAAGACCTTCGTCATAATCGACTCGTGAAAGCAAAGCAACCCAATCCGACCGCGGGGGAATTGGAAATTCTGCGCGTGTTGTGGGACAGCGGACCTCACTCCGTGCGCGATATTCAAAAGGCGCTAAATGAGGTCAAGCCGACCGGGTACACCACGGTTTTGAAGCTCCTCCAAATCATGACCGGCAAAGGGCTGGTGGATCGGGACGAAGAGCAGCGGCCGCAGATTTACCGCGCCCGCTACCCGCGCGAGCACACGCAGCGGCAGCTTTTGCAAGATCTTACACAGCGCGCGTTCGGCGGTTCGGTGAAGGCGCTGGTACTTCAGGCATTGGCCAGCCGCAAGTCGACGGAACGGGAGTTGGAGGAAATCGAAAAGCTTCTGGACAAGATTGAAAGGGGAACCAAATGACGGCGCATTTTCAGGCAATCGCTCAGGCAATTAGCGCAGCGCTACTCCATTTCGTATGGCAGGGCGCGGCGGTGGCGCTTCTATTGTGGATTACGCTCGCGATACTCGGCCGGCGCCCCGCGCGGTTACGCTACGCGGTGAGTTGCGCTGCGTTCGCGGTGATGAACGCGCTGCCGTTTGTCACTGCGTTTCTGGTGTATCGTGCGCCCGGTGCGGCGATCCTTTCCGTCGGTGAGCCGATTGTGGATACAGCCGTTCCGGCAGCGCTTGCTGCGTCCACATTCCTGCCTCGACTCCTTGCCGCGATCGAGGCTTGGGCACTTCCAGTTTGGTCCGCGGGCGTTATGGTCTTAGCGATCCGGTTCCTTCGCAGCGCCACGCATGTGGCGAGACTCAAGCGCAGCGGAGAACCAGCTAGTCTTGCCTTGGCCGAGACCGCATCGCACCTTGCGCGTCGCATGGGAATTGTGAAATCGCTGCGCGTGCTCACGTCGGCGCTTGCCGATACGCCGAGCGTCGTGGGCTTCCTGAAGCCTGTGATCTTATTCCCGCCCGCGGCGCTCATGAACTTAAGCCCAGCTCAACTGGAGTCCGTGTTGGCGCATGAACTCGCGCACATCCGGCGGCATGACTACCTGATCAACCTCCTACAGACCATTGCCGAGACTCTGTTCTTTTATCAGCCGGCGATCTGGTGGGTCTCCTCGCAAATCCGCAACGAGCGGGAACTTTGCTGCGACGACATGGTTGTCGAAATTTGCGGCGATCCAGTCGGTTATGCGAGAGCGCTCACGCAGCTCGAGAGGGCACGGCTGGATTCACCTTCGCTGGCTCTGCTGAGCGCGGGCGGTCCGCTGATGCACCGGATCCAAAGGCTCACCGGCGTCGCTAGCCATCAGCCGGCGCCGAGAGTCTCCGCTGCGCTGGCGGCGGGGCTCGCGATGGTGTGCTTTCTCGTGAACGTGAATTGGGTGAAGGCGCAAAGCGGGCGGGAAGGGGACTTCAAGCTGGACTCCGTTTGGATCGACACTGTGAAGTACGGCAACCTTCCGATCAGCGTGCGCGCTCTTGGAAGAATGACCACGCCGACGACGGCGCAGTTGAGCGCTTCGTCTCAGCTGCCGGCTCAGTTATTGAATGCGTTGCAAATCGGCCAGAACGCCGTAATCGATTTGGGGAACACAATCACGGTGGCCGGGAAGGTGACCCGGGTCGATGCGGCAAGCGCGAATGGGACAATCCCAGTGACTGTCGAGATCAAGGCTCCCATGGCCGAATTTGCGGGTCATGGCGTGGATGGCACAGTCCAGATCAAGACTTTGCATGACGTGGTGTTC
>DATHOJ010000139.1:0-101867 GCA_035485055.1 Bryobacteraceae bacterium | reverse complement strand
CTGGCCCCAGCTCGTTGCGGGTTACGAAGCGAGCTTCTCCGCTGTGGGAACAGAAACTAGCAGCTAAAGGGAGCGCTCCCGATACTAAGTTTTGCCGGTTCTTTGACATCCAGTAGGACAGGTCCCCGACCTGTCCATTTTCACCTGCTTTTTACAGGTGCTCCATCTGAACACGCAAATTCCACCGCGAGGCGGGCAAAACGATAGACTCTCCATAGCGATGGCAAACGCGCTCAAACCTCCTTGCGATGAAGCCGCCATCCTGACCGGCACGGCTCTTCCGACCCTCGCCGATGCCCAGCCGTGGGTGCTGGCGGCGGCGATCCTCGGATCGAGCATGGCGTTCATCGACGGGACCGTCGTGAACGTAGCGCTGCCCGCGATTCAGGCCGCGCTCCAGGCCAAGATGTCCGCGGTGCAATGGGTCATCGAATGCTACGCGCTCTGTCTTTCCGCGCTGATGCTCACCGGCGGATCGCTCTCAGACCGCTACGGACCGCGCCGCGTCGTCGCTCTCGGGGTCGTTTTGTTCACCGGCGGTTCTGTTTGGTGCGGATTTTCTCCCGACATCGGGCAACTGATCGCTGCGCGCGCTTTGCAGGGAATTGGAGGCGCCCTTTTGATCCCCGGGAGCCTGGCGCTGATCAGCGTCTCCTTCTCCCCCGATAAACGCGGCCGTGCCATCGGCACCTGGTCCGGTTTCACATCCATCACCACGGCTGCCGGCCCGGTACTGGGCGGATGGCTGGTGCAGCATGGTTCCTGGCGTTGGGCCTTTTTCATCAATGTGCCAATCGCGATCGTCGTCCTGCTCATTCTTCGCCGCATACCGGAATGCGGGTCGAGGAACAAGGCGCAGCCGCTCGACTGGCCCGGCGTTGTGCTGACCGCGATCGGCTTGGGGGGCATCGTCTACGCAACCATCGAATCGGCGCCGTCCATCGGTCTGATCGGCGCGCTCATGCTGGCCGCGTTTCTCTTCGTCGAGTCCCGATCGCCGGCGCCGATGCTTCCGCTCACGCTGTTCCGCTCCCGCAATTTCCTGGGGGCGAATCTGCTGACGGTGTTCCTGTACTTCGCGCTCGACGGAGTTTTATTTTTCTTTCCTCTGAACCTGATCCAGGTGCAAAAATATTCGGCGACACAGGCGGGAGCCGCTTTGCTCCCTTTCATCCTGCTGATGTTCCTGCTGTCCCGCTGGTCCGGCGGACTCATACAGAAGTTCGGCGCGAAACTTCCGCTCACCATCGGTCCTCTCGTGGCCGCCTGCGGATTCGCCTTATTGGCCCGCCCTGGGATTGGCGGTTCCTATTGGAGCACCTTCTTTCCAGCGGTCGTCGTACTCGGACTTGGTATGGCGATCAGCGTAGCTCCGCTCACGACGACGGTAATGACCTCCGTGTCCAATGAGCGGGCCGGCGTCGCCTCCGGAGTCAATAACGCCGTTGCGCAGGTCGCCGGTCTATTGGCTGTCGCCGCGCTGGGGCTGATTCTGACGGGCGTGTTCAACCGCACCCTCGACCAGCGGTTGGACGCGTTGCGCCTGCCCGCCGGCGCCCGCCAGCAGATCGACGAAGAACGGCCTAAGCTCGCCGCAGCTCAGCCGCGCGATTCAGAAGTACGACGGGCCATCGAAGAATCGTTCATCGCCGGCTTTCGGACGATCGCATGGATCGCCGCGGCGCTGGCGATAGCAAGCTCAGTCAGCGCGGCAGCGTTCATCGCAAGCGCGCGTAACCCGGACTCCGCCACAACGCTCTGATGAGGTTGCCTGCCATTCGCGCTCTAGAAATCCACCAGTGAGCGGTCCTCCGTATCCAATCTGAACCGCCATGCGTGAGCATGCGGGCGGACGCGAAGACTCTCGTGGATAAACCGCTGAAACAGCCTGCTAATTCAGCGAGTGCACCGACCGCCATTCGCCGGGCGATGTGCCTTCCCATTGCTGGAACGCGCGGAAGAAGGAGTTGGAGTCTTCATACCCCAGCAGATACGCCGTTTCATTCAACTCCAGCGACGAATGCAGCAAATAGTGCTGCGCGAGTTCGCGCCGGGCTTCTTCCATCAGGACTTGAAACGTGATGCGCTCCGCCGTGAGCCGCCGTTGCAGGGTGCGCGTGCTGAGGCGTAATTCGGCCGCGACGTCCTGCAATCGCGGTCTTTGGCCCGCCAACAGTCTTTTCAAAATTCCCTTCACTCGTTCTCTGAGGGTCCTCTGTGCGAGGTGCTCGGTCAGTTCCGCGTCCAGTTGCGGCGCGACCATCGCCAGCAGATCGGGATTGTACGTCTGGAAAGGCTGCGCGATATCCTGCCGGCTGAAGAGAAGCATGTTTGCCGGCGCTCCGAATTTTACCGGACACTGGAAATGATCTTCATAAAGCTGCCGGTTCGATTCGGGACGTTTGAATTCCACACTCTTTGGATGGAGCCCACGCCCCGTGCCGCGGCGGCCGATCGCGACGGTCCAGGCAAAACAGACATCGATCAGTGCGGCGGGTTCCGGCTGGTCCGCCAGCAGCCAGACGAATTGGACAGTACACAGCTCCGCTTGCTCTTCGATGCGGATCTCTTCCGGACACGTCAGTTGTTTGTAGCGCGCCATGCGGTCGAGAGCTTCGCGAAACGTGCGCGTGTAGAGCGCCGCGATGGCGACGGGGTCGTAGCGCTCGATTCGTTCCTCGCTTCCGAGTTTGAGGCCAATCCCGGGGTCGCCGCTCATCTCATAAATGGCATTGTAAAAAGCAAACATTTCCTCAGTGGTCAACTGAATCTTGCTTTGCTCGAACAATCCCGCCGGAAGGCCGGCATGGCGCAGCACCAAGGCTGGAGCCAGGCCCAATTCATCCAACCGCCGGAGAAATGTTGCCCGAATCCGGAAGCGATCCGTCATAGCTCCAGTTTACTGAAGGGATGCCATATCGATGACGAAGCGGTATTTGACATCGCTCTTAAGCAGGCGTTCAAATGCTTCATTGATCTGCTGGATTTTGATGCGCTCGATATCGGCGGTAATTCCTTTGTCGCCGCAGAAGTCCAGCATTTCCTGGGTTTCGCGGATTCCGCCGATGGCCGAACCGGCCAGGCTGCGGCGCTTCATGATCAAGTTGAACGACGAAACGGGCGCCGGCTTCGGGGGTGCGCCCACCAGCGTCATGGCGCCGTCGAGCTTCAGCAGTTGAAGATATGCATTCAAATCGTGTTCCGCGGAAACAGCATCCAGGATGAAATCGAAGCTTCCCGCGTGTTTCTGCATTTCGGCGTTCTTGGTAGAAACGACGACCTCGTCCGCGCCGAGGCGGATGGCATCCGCGCTCTTGTTCGGCGACGTGGTGAAGAGCACAGTGTGTGCGCCGAAGGCTTTCGCGAACTTCAGCCCCATGTGCCCCAATCCGCCGAGCCCCACAATACCAACCTTCTGTCCCTTACGAACCTTCCAGTGGCGTAGAGGCGAGTAAGTCGTGATGCCGGCACAGAGCAGCGGCGCGGCGCCCGCGGGATCGAGTCCGTTCGGAACGCGGAGAACGTAGGCTTCGTCGACCACGATGCTGTCGGAATACCCGCCGTACGTAACGCCTCCGAGAATCTTGTCCTCGGAATTATAGGTCAAAGTGAAGCCGACTTCGCAGTACTGCTCCTGGCCAGCGAGGCAGTTTGCGCACTTGCGGCACGAATCGACCATGCAGCCAACAGCGGCGATGTCACCTTCCTTGAATTTCTTCACGTCGCGTCCCACCTTGACGACGCGGCCGACGATTTCGTGGCCGGGCACGCAAGGATAGGCGGTCGGCATGACCGCGTTCCACTCGTCGCGCACCGAGTGCAAATCCGAATGACATACGCCGCAGTAGAGAATCTCAATCTGGACGTCCTGAGGCCGGGGCGTTCGCCGCCGCATCGTGAAGGGCGCCAAGCCGGAAGTGGCGCTGCGGGCCGCGAACGCTTTTGAAGAAAATGATGCCGGATGAAGAGTTTCTTTAGTTTGTTGTAGAGCTGTGTCCATTGGTTACTCCAATCTCCAACATCAGTTTATTGGTAGTCGGAGTCTGGTTCACTAGCGAAATACGCCAAGCTACTTGCAGAACGCGCCATCTTGTATTCGATAATGGCTAACGATGAACCGCAGAGATTTTCTACAGACAGCCGCGGCCGGGACGCTCGCTTCGGCCGAGGCCGCGCCCGCCTCTCCGAAGATGATCGGGATTCAAGTCGGCGCGGTTTCCTTCGTTGACGAGGGCGTCGCCAAGGTGCTGGATATCTTCCAGGAGTCGGCGTACATCAACACGATTTTCGTCGCGACCTTCACTTATGGGCGCGGAATCGCGGGACGCCAGATACCCGGGCAGCCGCTTCCCGACCATGGCGCGCAGCGGTACGACGCCGACACATTTAAAGGCGGTAGCTATACGACGGTGCATCCGCAATATTACAAGGACACCGTCATTCAGGATTTTCGTGCTCCCGATTTGGGTCAGTACGATGTTCTCCAGGCAGTTCTGCCGGAATCGAAAAAGCGCGGCATCAAAACGATCTGCTGGTTCGAGGATGTGTGGGGCGCGAACGTTCCCAACATCGCGCAGGCACAGGAAAAACGATTCGACGGCAGCAACGCGACGACCTTGTGCTTCAACAATCCGAACTACCGGAACTGGCTTCTCGGAACGGTCGAGGATTATGCGCGCTCCTACGAGATTGACGGGATCATGTGGGGATCGGAACGGCAGGGCGCGTTCGCGAATGCGCTGGGCGCGAATCACGGCGGAAACGGAGGCGGCGTGGCTCGTACCACCTGCTTCTGTTCGTTCTGCGAAGCCAAGGCGAGATCGCGCGGCGTGGATCCAGTGCGCGCACGGGCCGGATTTCAGGCACTGGGCGAGTTCGTCGACGCAGGCAAGAATAAAAAGCGGCCTGTCGACGGTTACTACGTGACGTTATGGCGTCTGCTGCTCCGGTATCCGGAATTACTGGCGTGGGAAATGCTTTGGACGGACAGCTTGCGCGAAACCTACGCCGCGATTTACAGCAAAGTGAAATCGATCAAACCAGCCATTGGAGTGGGATGGCACATCTGGCACAACAACTCCTTCAGCCCGATCTATCGCGCGGAACAGGATCTCTCCGAAATACATAAGTATTCCGATTTTTTGAAGATGGTGATGTATCACAATTGCGGAGGCGAACGCATGGCCGGCTATATCCGCAGCGTCGGGATGAATATGTACGGCGACGTGCCGGCGCAGGAACTGCTGGACTTTCATTACCGCGTGCTGGATTACAAGAACGAGAAGCCGCTCGCCGATATTCCGAAAACCGGCCTATCCTCCGATTACGTCTATCGCGAAGCCACCCGCGCGCGGGAGGCGCTTAACGGGACCCAAACGCTGCTTTGGCCGGGGATCGATATCGACATTCCGACGGGCGCTGCGGAAAGCAAGTCGACCCCGGAAAGCACGCGGGACGCCGTTGCCGCAGCCCTGCGGGCAGGTTCCGACGGAGTTTTACTATCGCGAAAGTATTCCGAGATGAAGCTCGCCAATCTTCGCGGCGCGGGGGCGGCGATCAAAGCAGCCGGCCTCGCCTAGGCCCTCCAGGTCTTCACCTGGCGCACCAGATCCCAAATCATGCGGTCCATCGCACCACCGGTGTCTCCGGATGGTTCGCGCGAATTGGCGAGGGCCGCCCAACAGAATCCGCTGGCGGTGCGCACCATGATCGCGGTAGTGCCGGGCAGGCTACCCGTATGCCACCAGTTGGGGACGCGGTTCACTGCCCAGCCTTTCGCATAACCCGCGTTTGCGGAACTTGCTGTGGTCATCTCCTGTATAGAGGCGAGCTTCAAAATGTTGCGGCTGGGCGATTTCCCGTCGACATGGCTCGCGAACATGGCGAGGTCCCGCGCCGAGGCTAACCACCCGCCGTGGGAATCCATGCGGCGCACGTTCATACCGTAGGGATCCTCCTGCCCTCCACCGTAGTAAACGACCTCGCCTTGCGCACGCTCCGCTAGCGTGTTGCCCGCGATGTACATGCCGATCACGCCGCAGGGCTTCAGCACGGTTTCGCGCACGTGTTGTTCATAGCTTACGCCGGTCAGCTTTTCGATCACCCGCCCCAGGACGCAGAAGCCGAAATTGGAATATGCGTAATGCGCGCCGGGAGGATTTTCGAGCGGCAGGTTCTCGATCGCCCAGGCGATGAGCTGACGATGGTCCATCGATGTATTGCGAAACATGGGATCGGAGCGATCGTTCTGCCATCCTCCGGCGGTGTGGGTCAGCAGGTGTTTGATGCGTACCTCCTCCACTCGCGGGGTGCGCGGAAAATCGCTCCCCAGAATGCCGCGCGGGCCGAACACGAAATCTTCGAGGGTGAGGCGATTCTGCTCCATGAGACGAAACAGGGTCACCGAAGTAATGGGTTTCGAGACGCTGGCGATGCGGAAACGGTGGGCCGGAGTTAGGCTCTCACTCCTTTCGCGATCCGCGAATCCCAGGGCGCGCTCATAGAGCACTTCGCCGCCTCGCGCCACAGCGATTGATAATCCGGGAACGGAATGGGCGGTCATGAAGGCTGTTGCCACGCCGTCCATTCGGGCGAGATCCGGAGACGGGACGGTGTCGGCGGCCGCCGCGATGCCACCGATCGCGAGCTGGAGAAAGGATCTGCGCGATTGACGCATCACTCGATCGTCTCACGGACGATCCCGCCTCCCTGGCGATGACCGCTCCTGCTAGTCGCGGCTCTAGCGGATGACGTAGTAAGGTTGGCCGGCTAGATTCTGCGGGAAGCCTGGGTGCAGCCACGCTCGCTCCGGGGCCGACTTTAATTCGAAATAGTATTGCAGAGGGTACGGCGAGTCAGTGTATGCGCCTGGGATCGACGCAATGTAGGAAGATCCCTTGCGCTCCATCGCAGCCGACTGCCAGCGCTCCGCCTGATTGACGTGGCGATAAAAGAGGCGTGCCGAGACGAGTGCTGGGCCTGTGATTTCGAGCGCCAGCGGCTGTTTGCGCTGAAAGCGGTCCGGCGCGCGATGGCCGATTTCGACAGAAGGGCGCTGCGGACGGCCAGTGGCTTCGACGATGGCGGCCTTCACTTTCGGATCGCCAGTGGGCCCGGAACTGGGTAGCCTTTTTTTCAATAGCTCGATATCGGCATCGATGGCAGGCAGGCGGTCGAGCCAGTGGCCGTGCAGCCAGGGCAGTTCGCCGACGGTGATATCCGCCACGTAGACGCCCTTCGCCTTCTCGGCCAATTCGCTCCACGCGGCGCGGGCGGCACCGTAGAATTTGAGGGCTTCCTCCAGAGCTTCGCGGTCGCCTGTGCGCTCATGAATCGCGTACAGGACTCCGGCGCGGAATTTCGCCGCGAAAAATTTCCCCAAGCCGGACTGAATCGCGACATCGATGTCCACGCGACGAGCCTTTACCGGTTGCGCGACGGCGGCGAGGTCCTCCAACCATTGAGCGACCTCGATGGGCGAATATTTCCCGCTGCGCTCGCCTTTGAGCAGTTCGTCGGCGAAGTCGTTGATGCGGGAGAAAAGCTGCGGATCGAGCGGGCTGGTGTTGCCGAAGGTTTTAGGAGATGGCGTGTCGCCATACTCGGTTTTGGAGGGCTCCACCAGCGATTGATTGGTATAGATCTCCGGCCAGTAATTGTTGTTTGCGGCCGAAGGCAGATGCGCCGTGGTGACGATCGGCAGGATGCGGCTCGCGGCGGCGAGGCTAGGCTCGACTTCGACTTTGGCGTCCGGATCATAGAGTTTGCGGCCCCAGACGCGGTAGGTGTCGAGGTACTTTTCCCAATCCCACCGCGGCCGCAACGAAGCGTCGGCGTAGGCGCAGCGGCTGGCGGTCCCATTCGATGCCACGCCCGATCCACGCCGGCCTTTGAACGAGAGCGGCTCCATGATCTCGACGCCGCTCGATCCACAGAACTCAAAGGCTCGCGCGTAGCCAGCGGCGAAGACCGGATCGGCCCACAGGAGTAAGCGCTGAGTGCCGGGCCAGATGCGCCATAGGATTTCGAAGCGGCGGTCTTCGCGCATCAGGTCCGCGTAGCCATAGCGGGTAAAGCTGCGGGAGCCGGTACTCAGAGCCATCAGGCCGCTATCGCGGTGGTTGGCTTTGGGTATTTCTGGTTCGCGGATGTCGGCCTGATGATAGGGCATGCCCATGTGCTCCGCCCAGAACTTCGGCGAAACTTTGACGGAATTGCCGGTGGCCAGAGCGAGGTCGATCATATTCTGATCGATGCCCTTGGCATGGAGGTCCATCTCGACCCTGCGGCCGCATTTTTTCACGCCGTCGAACACCGTGCCCCAGAACGCGTAGCTGCCTTCTGAGACTCCGCTTTCGCCGTGGACGCGAAACGTGACGCCGCCAATGGCCGGACACGCGCGGAGCAGCGTGGTTAGCGCGTCGCGGCAATACGGGCCGTGATTTTCCGGGTTGAGTCCTTCGATCGTATAGTTCGGATGCGGACTGTTCTCCCAAATGTAGCCGTGCATCCAGAGGCCCAACTGGAACTGGAGGCCCCGGCTGGCGGTCTGTTCGCTGATAAAGCGCAGCGTCTCGAGATTACGATCGCGCTCCGCGTCCGCCAGGTTCGAGGCGCGGACGTTGTAGCCAGGCACCGCGAGGAAGAAGGGATAAGCGAAGAGAAAATATGCGTCGGTGACCGAGCGCAGGAAATCGTAGCCGATGCCAAAGCTGAGGTTGAAGCGGTTGAAGCGGTTTTCCGCGAGCATGTCGAGGTAGTGCGGCCACATCTCGCGGTCGTAGAACCAGGGCTTGTCTTCGACCTCGCTGGTGAACAGGCGCTGGACGCTGCGGACAGCATTTGCAGGCTGCCGTGTCGATTGCGGCAGAGCGGGCGCGCCGGCCAGCGCGGCGGCGGTCAGGAGAAAATTGCGGCGCTTCACAACCGGATTGTACAGCTTACTTGCCGATCATGAGGATGGTGAACGAACCGGGCACCGGGGTGCCTTGCGGCCCGCGGCCTCCTCCCGGCGGCGGAGGAGGCGCCGGCCCGCGCTCCTGCGACATCGTGAACAGATGGCTTGTCTTGTTGTCGAACGTGATGGTACGGGCACCGTTCATCGTTTGCAGGTTCTGCTCGACCTCGAAACTGGTCGGGCTTTTCTCTTTAACGATGGTCATGGTGCCATTGCCCTGAGTGCTGAACGCCTCCATGGTCGCGGGATTAAACGCCGCGCCGTCGGAGCCGCCGGCGAGCGGCAGGCTGGTTAAAATTTTGCCGTCGGTCGCGCTTAGAATCACCATCATCGGCTGAGGAGGCTGCACCGGAGGATTGCCGGATCGGCCGCACGCCGCGAAGAGCACCTTATTTTTCACATCCAGCGCGAGCCCGTTGCATCCGCCCTTATCCACGAACGAATAATGCGCGGTCGCTTTCATCGTCGTGACGTCAACCGCCGTGACGCTGCCAACCGCATCCTGCATGACGACATACAACATGCCTTTTCCGTCGGCCACGCCCTGCTCCGGCACGCCTCCGAGGTCGATGGTGCCGAGCACCGTGCCGTCTTTCGTATCGATGACGGTGGCGTCTTTCGTTGGGTGGCTAAAAACGTAGACCCTCTGGTTGAAGGAGTCGAACAGGATGCCATCCGGCCGCGCGGCGCCTACATCGATGCTCTTGATGAGGGTCAGCGTCTTGGTGTCGAACATCGAAACTTTCGGATGGTCGCTGGTGAAGCCGTGGCCGGACTTCGGATCGACAGCGGTTCCATTTCCTCCCACGCCCGGAATCTCACCGGCGGGTTCGAGCGTATCGAGATTGAAGACCGTCAACCGGGCTTGGATCGCGGGCACCTCTGCCGCGGAGTCCGTGGCCGGAACTGCGCGCGTCGCGCCTCGAGGGATATACAAACGGCGTCCCACGGCGTCTGCATAGATGTAGTCCCATCCGCCTTCTCCGCCGACCCTGGCCGTTTTGAGCACCTTATACGGGCCGGTTTGTTGCGCGGAGCCCTCCGGCGCAAGTGTCACGATCGCCACTGCGAACAACAAGCACAACTGTCGCATTCAAATTTCTCCCCGGAACTCAGTATATTACCGAGAAAGCTCGCGAATCCGTACATTGCGGAACATGACGATGGCGAACTGATCGTGTAACTGCAAGCCGATGGGCCCGACCTTCGAACGTTTCGGATCGCCCGGGTGTTCGGCCACTACGCGGCCGTTCAGCTTCACCGTGATTTTGTCGTTTCGCGAGGAGATATCCATCGCGTTCCAATCGTCATCGTGCTGCGCGTCCTTGGGCGCATCCACGAATCCGTAAATGCTGCCGGAGGGATGGGGATCCGGAAAGCGGTTATTGATCTGGATCTCGTAGCCGATTTTGGAGGGCGTGTGCGTATAATCCGGCGGAGTCATAATGGCCGCCTTCGCCCGCGACACGTCGCGAATGGAGACGCCGCTGTTCCCTGTGGTCTTGGTCCAGTATTCCAGATGCAAGTCGAACTCGCCGAAGTCGTTGCGGGTGGTGTAGAGCCACGATTGCGTATCCACCCAGCCTTTGAACTGCGGCTGCGTCGGCAAAGGGCCGCCGGGCGCGAACATTTTTCGATAGTCGCCGGTGCGCTGTCCGAGCAAGGTTCCATCAGCCATCACGGTCCATTGCCCGTCGCCGATGATTTCCCAGCCGTCCAGGTTTTTGCCGTTGAACAGGGTGCGTTCGTCGGCCGCGGAAAGATAACTGGCCAGCAGAACGATAAGGAGCGAAGCAGAGGTCCGCATAGATAAAGATTACAGCCCGGCAGCGGACCTTGGTAGACTTTCAGCAGCGGGTTTCATTGGGTGCGAGTTTTCCTCCTTTGCGCGTCGATGATCGCCTTCGCGGGCGAGCAGGAGCAGCCGGGTGCGCGGTTTACGCTCGATACCACGCTGGTTCTGATTCCCGTTACGGTCACCGACTCCACGAACCGCTTCGTGCTCGGCCTGCATAAAGGGGACTTTCATCTTTATGAAGACGGGTCCGAACAGACCATCGCGAATTTATCGGGCGAGGATGCTCCGTTATCGGTCGGTTTGCTGCTCGACACCAGCGGCAGCATGACCGACAAGCTGCGAACTTCTCGGCGGGCGGCGATTCAATTCCTTCGAACGATGAATGGACAAGATGAGGCGTTTCTCATCGAGTTCGGCGATCGGGCGTCGTTGACCGTGCCATTCACCAGTCAACTCGAAGAAATTCAGAAGCGGCTGGCGCTGGTCACGGCGGGTGGGCTCACGGCGATGTTCGATGGCGCGCAGTTGGCGCTTCACGAGATGCAGAAAGCGAAGAATCCTCGCAAAGCGGTGGTGATTATTTCCGATGGCGGCGACAACAACAGCCGGTATTCCCGAACGGAGCTCGAATCCCTGGTGCGGGAAGCCGATGTGCAGATCTACGCCATGGGAGTGTTTCAGACCTCCATTTTTTCCGGCTTGAGCACAGAGGAAGTCAACGGGCCGCGCCTGCTTTCCCAACTCGCCGAACAAACGGGAGGCCGCGCGTTTACAGTGTCCGATACCAACGACCTGCCGAGCGTAGCGGCGCGGATCGCCATCGAATTGCGAAATCAATATGTTCTGGCGTACCGCTCGAAGAATCAAAATAAGGACGGCAAGTATCGGAAGGTGGAAGTGAAAATTACGCCTCCGCCCGGGATTCCCAACCTCAAAGTGCACTGGAGGCTCGGCTACTACGCGCCGTCAAAATAGTTCCGTCAACGGTGAATGACGTGCGGCGTGATCACGTGTGGAGCGGCGACGGCAGGACGCGGTGAAGGCAGGTAAGACGGTCTCGGAAGTAAAGGACCGAGAGGCCGTCCGCCCACACCGGGAACCGGAGAAAACGTAGTTGGCCGCGGATAAAGGAAGGTCCGGACCGGCAGCCTTGGATAGTAAAAACCGAGCGGAGCGAAAGGATAGACGGAAAGATAGGGGTTCGCCCACGATGAATAAGGGCTCCAGAAACTGAGGCCGTACGGATAGTCGATACCGAGGGACGGGATGCCGGTGGGCGGAAAATAGCTGAAGCTGCCGGCCGCGACCCCGGAGCTATCGATCTGATCGGGATCGTCGGTAATGCCCGCTCCAATGGCGTTGTCTTCGGAAACCACCGAACTCCGGTTCATGGCCCAGACGTTAAACGCGTCGGCGGCCGGAGTCGTCGCCGGATCCGCGATCAGCACCGAAGCGAAAGGCAGCACCTCGCCGCGGTGAACGGTCACCGGATCGGAACCGACTTCTGCGGACACTGCGGCGGCTCCGCTCAAAACCCGGAGTTGCGCCGGCTCAGAACCGATCCGCGCGATGCTGTCGTCCTGCACGTGGACTTGCCAGTTCTTATAGATCAGCGTGTCCGGTGGATTCGCCGCTTCATGACTCACTTCGAGAATGGCGGTCCCACTCAGCAACTCGACCCGAGTATCGGTAAGACTATTCGATAACATTCGGATGGCGCTGTTTTCATCGACCCGCAGGAAGACACCCGGCGTAAGAAGCACCTCCGCGCGGCCGAGTTCGGTGCGCAGCACGCGGCCTTCGCCGATCTCCGGAAAACGGCCGAAGCGCTGCTCCACCCGCTCTTCCCCGATGGAGACGTTGCCTTCGAAGAAATATAAAAGACCCGAGTGCGTGGACCTGACCGATTGACCGGAGGCCAGAAGGATCGCGAACAGCGCCAGCGTTACGACGCGCAGGTGACTCATAAAAACGCCCCCTTTTAAGAAAGTATGCGCCCGTTTCAACGTCTCGTCAATCTGCCCGATCTGCCACTATGGTGAGGCCTTCGTTCACAGGTAGATGGCAACTCATTTTTTGAGATTATCCGATTGCCCTTCAGTTGCTGACCGGCGTTTTTTCCACTTTATCGATTACCAGCATCTCGATCGGTTCATTTCCGGCCTCCAGCTTCAGCCCCAATTGCTCCTGAATGGCAATGAAGATGGACAGTCCGGAATCCGCGTCGCGCATGCCGCTGTCGGGCGTCCATTCCAAGTTGAAGGAGTATTCGCCTTCTAGCTGCGTCATGTCCTTCACCGAACGGTCCAGATGGGTGGAGAGCACTTCGGCGAATCGTTCCGTTGTGGCCCGCGCCAGACCGAACGACCGGCTCGGCGTTGGGATTCCGAGGCGCGTGTTTTCTTCCCTCCTCGCTTTCATGCGGGCCATGTTCTCCAGCACTTTTTTGCGCACCGCTTCCTGTTGCTGTTCCTCGTTGTCATAATGCGGCAATTCTTCCGCGGGCTTGAGTTTGGGACCATTCTTCGCGACCTTCAGGCGATACACCGCCGTGTCCTTCGATTCCCGGTGGAGACTGATCTGGAACCTCTCTGTCAGCAGTTTTTGCAGCATCAATCGCAATTGATTTGCAGTCGTCCCCGGCGGAAGTGTGGCTTCGATCGTATAGCGCTCCGACCCGAGCCAACCCGGACCTGAAATCTGGCCCGGCCTCATCTTGTACGCTCGCGCCAGCAGCATCTTCAGGCTGACGCCGTGATAGTGGATCCGGCCGGGATCGTTGGTGCCGGGACCTCCATCGAAACCCAGCATCTCGGCCATGCCGGGGATGGTTGCCATAGTGTCCCGATCCCGTTTATCGGCAGGTTTGACCGACGCGACCTCAAACTCCTGGCCGCACGCGACCGGGGTCAAGAGGGCGATCCAGCTTGCCGCCAATATTTGTGGAAAGCTGGACATGACGCAATTATATTTGGATTTCCCCCTTACTAAAGTCAAGCTTCCGACCCGTCGATCTCCGCAGTATGATGGCGAAGTTCAGTATTGTGCTGGTTGTCTGCGTTGCTCTGTTCTTGTCCGCCTGCGCTCCCAGTCCTCAGAGCCTTATCTTGGGAAAATGGGAAGCGGACGCCGCTGTGAAACTAACGGCGGAGTTCAAGGGAGACGGCACCGCGAAGATCACCGTGTTAGGGCAGACGCTCCAGGGCACCTACAAGTTGAATGGGGGCGAATTGGTGTGGACGATGGGTGGCAGGACGACGAAGGGCAGGGTCAGTGTGACTGCCACCGAGCTGCAGATGACCGACGACGAAAACCGAACGATCAAGTACAAGAGAATTTGAACCGCATTAACAGGAGTCAGTCCATTCAACGTCTTTTCGGGACCGTTGATGAGAATTGAATTGCCTCGCGGGCGACTGCCATTTAGACTAGGAGCGCACCGATTCCATGAAGAGGTCGGCTTCAGTCACGTTGACTTTGGTAGTCACGCTGGCGACAGTGCGCGCCCAACAAGGCGGTGATCCCTGCGCGGCGGCGACCTTTAACGGTAAGGTCTGTCAGGCTGCGGTGCACGATCAAGGATATTGCTCGCAAGGTTCCCGGACCAGCATGAGCTACCCTCAGTCGTACCCCTATTATTTCGACCGCTACGCAGATTATTTGTCTCATGGCGGCGCGGCAAATCCTTCCTCGGCGGCAAAGTGTCCGCGCCAGTTGTCCGCCCGCGGAGGTTTTGGGTCGACCGCAGCCGCACACAGCGAAGGGTCCAAAGGCGGGAGCTGATGCGCCGCGTCGATTCGACGCCGCGCGATCACAGGGAGGCGAGGGTCGAGGCCGCCGGCCTCACCTGGCATGCGGAGTATTGGAACGAGTCTGCATTTTATGAACTGACCGCAAAGGAAGTGGAAGTTCTTGAATCCAGCTCCAATGAACTGGCGGGAATGACGCTTCGCGCCGTGCAGCACATTATCGACAACCGGCTCTACGGAAAGATGGCGATCCCGGAGAGCGCGATCGGCCTGATCGAAAGTTCGTGGGAAGCGGAACCGCCGTCTCTCTACGGGCGCTTCGATCTTGCCTATGACGGATCGAATCCTCCGAAACTGCTCGAATACAACGCCGACACGCCGACGTCGCTGCTCGAAGCCGCAGTGGTGCAGTGGTACTGGCTACGGGATGTGTTCCCTTCGCGCGATCAGTTTAATTCCATACACGAACGATTGATCGCACGTTGGAAGGAGTTGGGAGACTATTTGCCGGATCGGCATGTGGATTTCTGCGCGATTGACGACGCGGAAGATGGGATGACCGTCGCCTATCTGGACGACACCGCGCAGCAAGCTGGCCTGACGGCGTCAATTTTTCCGATCAGCGAAATCGGATGGAACGGCGCCCATTTCGTCGGGCCGGACGAGCGGGCGCTCGGGGCCGTGTTTAAGCTGTATCCCTGGGAGTGGATGGTGCGGGAGGATTTCGGGCCGCACCTTGGTAAGGATCGAACCATCTGGATCGAGCCGCCGTGGAAAATGCTGCTATCGAACAAGGGAATCCTTCCGGTTCTCTGGGAGCTGTACCCCGGGCATCCGAATCTGCTAGAAGCTCGGTTCGCAGATCCGGGCACGATGGCGGCATGGATCAGAAAGCCGTTGCTTGGTCGTGAGGGCGCCAACATCACTCTGCATCAACCTGGTCTGGACGTCCGGACAGAAGGAGACTACGGCGCTGAAGGCTTTATTTTCCAGGAGCTAGCCGCGCTGAGCCGCATGGACGGAATGCACGCGGTCATTGGAAGCTGGTTGATCGGCCACGAAAGCGACAGCTCCTGCGGGATCGGGATTCGCGAGTCGGAATCGCCCATTATTACGAATACCAGCCGGTTCGTTCCGCATCTTTTCGGCTGATTGTGCAACATGGCGTCCCACTTGCGGACGCATGGATCATCCTGCCTCGTTTATTTTCTATCGATTAGCTTAGGCAGCCCATTTGCCTGCATCCGCCGTATGGACACGCTCTGGAAAGATCTGCGATTCGCGGTTCGCGTCCTGCGCAAATCGCCCGGATTCACGGCCATCGTGGTTCTATCGCTGGCTCTTGGCATTGGCGCGAACACGGCGATTTACACCGTATTCAATGCCTACCTGCTGCGTCCCATGCCGGTGGACGCGCCGGATCGTCTACTGGCGATTTACGTGTCCGTTCCGAACGGCGGAGCCAATATTGAAGGATTCTCTTCTCCGCAGTGGAAGGATTTCCGCGCGCAGGAGACCGGACTTGTCGACATCGCCGGATCGAGCGGAGTGCCGATGAGCATGACCGACAGCGAAAAGCCGGAGCTGATCTGGGGCGAAATGGTCACCGGGAATTATTTTTCAGTGGTCGGAGTTCACCCGGCGGTGGGGCGCGGATTTCTTCCGGACGAAGACGAAAAGCCGGGCGAAAAGCCGGTATGCGTGCTCAACTATAACTTCTGGCAGCGCCGCTTCCATGGCGACCCGGAGATCACCGGCAAGTCGATCAAGCTCGAAGGTCAGGCGTTCACCATCGTGGGAGTCGCGCCTCGGGGTTTCATCGGAACGGTTTTATTCAATTTTGTTCCAGATGTGTGGGTTCCCGCCGCGATGCAGAAAGCGGTCGCCCCGAGCTACACCGACATTGATCGAAGAGACATGCGATGGATGGCGGTAAGAGGACGCTTGAAGCCGGGTGTGTCGGCAAAACAGGCGGAAGCGGCGCTGAACACCGTTGCCGCGCGGCTGGCCAAGGAGTATCCGAAGACCGACGCCGGCCTTCAAATGCACGTGATGGCGGCCGGCGCAAGAACGCAGCCGTGGCTGTTCGTTACCGGGCTGGTTCCGGTGACGACGTTGATCATGGGAGCGGTGGTGATTCTGGTGCTGCTGATCGCCTGCGCCAATGTCGCGAACCTGATGCTGGCTCGAGGCGCGACGCGGGTGCGCGAGATGGCGATTCGAGTGGCGGTCGGCGCGGGCCGGATGCGGCTGGTGCGCCAGTTGTTAACCGAGAGCTTGCTGCTGTCGCTTGGCGGCGGAGCCTTGGGAATCATTCTGGCCATGTGGTTCAACACCATGTTGCTGAGGTTCTATCCGACGCTGGACTTTCAGACAGTCGATACGAGCTACGACTCGCAGTTGGATCCGAAAATTCTTGTGTTTACCGCCCTGGTCTCGGTGGCCGCGGCGATCCTGTTCGGCCTTCTGCCGGCGCTACGCGCCTCCCGCGTGGATCAGGCGGCGGCGATGAAAGGCGATGGAGCGAACCGCTTGCGCGCCGGTTCGGGGAACGTCCTGGTCATGGTCCAGGTGGCTCTGTCCTGCGTTTTGCTGGTCAGCGGAGGGCTGTTCCTGCGCAGCATGCGATTCGCGCAGAACGTGGATATCGGCTTCTATCGCACCGGCATCTCGCTATTCACCATCAATCTGGATTTACAGGGGTACAAGCGTGAGCGCGCCATCGAATTCGAACGCGATATGATCGGCCGCCTGCGCGCGATTCCGGGCGTCGACGACGCGGCGTTCGCGTATCCTCTCCCGCTCGACGCCTACGGCGGGCCGGGCCCGGTATTTCCGGAAGGATGGACCCCTGGATCGGACCAGGAGCAAAACATCGCCGGGTACAGCAGCGTAAGCTCCCGCTATTTCGAGACGATGGGAACGCAGATTATCGCCGGACGCGCTTTGGACGACCGCGATACGGCGACGTCCAAACTGGTGGCCGTGATCAACGAAGCGATGGCCCAACGCTATTGGGGATCACCCGATAAAGCGCTCGGGCGGCGGTTTGCGCAGTCGAAAGGCGGCAAGCTCTTCGAAGTGGTCGGCATCGCGAAGAACGGCAAATACAAATCCTTCGGCGAGCCCGCGTTCTCCTATATCTTTAGCCCCATCACACAGGATTATTCGGGACAGGTGGAAGTGCTGCTGCGGTCCAAGCAGGATATCGCCGCGCTGATGCCGGTGGTGCGTGCGGAGATGGCCAAGCTGGATCCCACGCTGCCTCTGTTCGGAGTGCGGACCATGCCGCAGTTTCTGAATCGAACTGTGTCGATCTATGAATTGGGCGCATCCCTGGTTGGCACGTTCGCCGTGACCGCTCTGCTGCTGGCAGCCGTCGGTATTTACGGAGTGCTTTATTTCACGGTGGCGCGTCGTACCAAAGAAATCGGCATCCGCATGGCGCTCGGCGCTCGCCATAGCCAAGTGCTGCGGATCGTGCTTCAGAGGTCGCTCCTGTGGGTCGGATCCGGGCTGGCGATCGGCATCGCGTTGGCGCTGATAGCGAGCCGGCAAACCGGACTTCTCGTCGCGGGCATCCGCGGGACCGACCCTCTGACGTTTAGCGCGGCCGTAGTGATTTTCGCAGCCGTCATCGCTGCCGCCTCCGTGATCCCGGCGCGGCGAGCAGCGTCGGTCGATCCAATCGAGGCGCTTCGGCACGAGTAGGCAGGATTCCGTATAGTTGGAATTGCCATTCCGTCTCGAAGACATATTCTCTTATCTCCCCTGGTCCAAATGGCTGCGCGGGGCGCGGCCGAAGGCGGCAAGATGACGCTCTGCCTGCATCAGTACACGTCTGCGAACGCGGGGTTCCGCAAATCGCTCGAGGGCTGGGCGCGCGCGGGAATCAAGAATGTCGAAATTACATCGGCCCAGCTTGACGACTTCCTGAAGACAGACACCCTGGCCGCCGCTGGACGCCTGATTTCCGATCTGGGCTTGACGGCGGTTTCGGCCGCTTGCGGTGTCGCCGGTTTGTGGGAGCCCAACCCGACCCGGGGCGCGTCGATCGACAGTCTTAAACAGCGCTGCGAGATGTTCGCGGCTTTGGGCATCGGCAAGACGTACGCTCCGACCACCGCCAGCCAGAAATTCACGCTGGACGACTACAGAGCCGCGGTCCAGAACATGCGTGAAGCGGGAGAGATCGCCAAACAATTCCGGATGACCGCGATGGTGGAGTTCGTCCGTGCATCGTCCTTCATTTCGACCTTGACGACCCTGCTGAAGCTGACGCGAGAGGCCGGGCATCCGAATCTGCGCCCGATGCTAGACTGCTATCATTTCTGGTCCGGCTTGAGCAAGTTCGAGGATCTGGATCTGCTGCGGCCCGGTGAACTCGCTCACGTTCACTTTCAGGATGTGCCGGATATGCCCCGGGAACTGCTCGATAATTCGACGCGATTGATCCCCGGCGATGGCATCTCTCCCCTGAAGCAGATTCTTCGCAAGCTATCGGAAAAGGGATACTCGGGTCCGCTATCAGTGGAGTTGTTCCTGCCGCAGTTCCAACAAGGAGACCCCTACGAAGTCGCGCGCCGCATTCGGGAGAGAGCGGAGCCTGTGATAAGGGAAGCCGGGGTCTAAAAAACGTCGCGAGGCCATGAATCGCATCCTCATCATTGGAGCGACCGGCAGGGTCGGACGGCAGGTTGTCTCTCAACTCCTGGATCTGGGTGCACCGGTCCGGGCCCTCGCGCGTAACCCGCAGATGGCTGGGTTGCCGCCACGCGTCGATGTCGTGCGCGGGGACCTCACACTCCCCGAAACCCTGGACGAATGCCTCGACGGCATCGATACGGTGTTCCTGGTGTGGACCGCACCTTCCGCCGCCGTTGCTCCCGCTCTGGAGCGGATCGCGAAAAACGCGCGGCGTATCGTATTCTTGTCGGCTCCGCTCAAGACAGCGCATCCCTTTTTCCAACAACCCAACCCAGCCAGGGCGCTGGGCATGCGGATCGAACAGTTGATCGAAACCTCCGGCCTCGAGTGGACCTTCCTCCGCCCCGGAATGTTCGCCTCCAATGCACTGCTGTGGTGGGCCGCGCAGATCCGCGGCGGCGATGTTGTGCGTTGGCCTTATCTCACCGCCCCAACAGCTCCGATCGACGAGCGTGACATCGCAGCGGTCGCAGTGCGCGCTTTGACCGAGGATGACCACGCCGGAGCGGAGTACGTCCTTACCGGACCTCAATCGCTGAGCCAGTTCGAGCAGATATCGACCATTGGCGCCGTGATCGGCCGCCCGCTGCACATCGAAGAAATCTCGCCGGAACAAGCGAGACAAGAGTTGCTCCCTCGGATGCCGCCGGTTGTGATCGCCATGCTGCTGGACGCCTGGGCTGCGGCCATCGGTCAGCCGGCCTTCGTGACATCCACGTTTGCGGAAATTACCGGAGCGCCCGCGCGAACCTTCCGCGATTGGGTCACCGATCACGCCGCGCGGTTTCGGACGTAATTTACCCGCCTCACAATTCCAGCGGTACGAAATCCCCGCTACTCCGTCAGTATCCAAAATCGGTCTTTCGAGGAGCACTCGTGAATACCTTCTTGCAGGATGTGCGCTACGGCTTTCGGATGCTGATGAAGAAGCCTGCGTTCACGGCCATCGCCGTGCTCTCGCTCGCGCTGGGAATCGGCATCAACACCGCCATTTTCACCCTCATTAACACCATCCTGTTAGGCTCCTTGCCCTACCCCGATCCCGATCGCGTGGTCGCCGTCTGGACCGTGCCTCCCCAACACCCCGATCAGGTGGACACCGTTTCCGTCCAGGATTTCATGGCCTGGAGAGATGAGAACCATACCTTTGAAGCCATCGGCTCCATGGTCGACAACACTCGCGACTTGGGCGCGGAGGAAAACGGACTCCCCGCGGGCCGCATCTTCGGCGAGGAATTTTCTCCCGGCCTGTTTCCAGCCCTCGGCGTGCAGCCTCTGATGGGCCGCGTATTTCTGCCCGACGAAGACCAGGTGGATCATCCGGCGCCCGTCATGTTGATCAGCTATCGCTTGTGGCAAACGCGTTTCGGAGGCGATAAAAACATCCTCTCCCGCACCGTGCTCGTCAATGGCAGTAAGACCAGCATCATCGGCGTGATGGCTCCAAATTTCCGCTTAACCGACGATAACGCCGATTATTGGATGCCGTTTCAGTTCAACAGCTTTCAACTGCGAGGTTCGGCGCGCTACATGACCGTATTCGGCAAACTGAAGCGCGGCGTATCTATCGCGCAGGCGCAGGCCGATTTGGAATCCATCGCGGGCGGCCTCGCCAAGCGTTTTCCGCGCCTCGACACCGATCACGGCAAACCGTGGGGAATTCGCATCCAGCCCGTTCGGGAATCCTTGTTCGGATTCATGACCCGCCCTCTGCTCCTGCTCCAGGGCGCCGTCGGTTTCGTCCTGTTAATCGCCTGCGCGAATGTCGCAGCTCTGCTGCTGGCCCGCGCTTCCTCGCGTTATAACGAAGTCGCCATCCGTTGCGCGCTCGGAGCGGGCCGCGCGCGAATCATTCGCCAGTTTCTTACCGAAAGCGTATTGCTTTCGTTGCTGGGCGGACTCTTCGGAGTGCTTCTCGCCTGGTGGGGAGTTCACGCCCTGGTTGCGATGGCCCCTTCGTGGTTTCCCCGTTTGCACGAAACATCGATCAATGGCCGGGTTCTGTGGTTCACCGCTTTTATTTCACTGATCACGGGTCTGATCTTCGGTGCCGCTCCCGCCCTCCAGGGTTCCAGATTGAGTTTCGTCGAGGGCCTGAAGGATTCCGCCCGTGGAGGCACTTCAGGAGCCGCGCGCAACCGTCTGCGCGGCTCTCTGGTCACCGTGCAAGTCGCGATGGCATTGATTCTACTCATCGGCGCTGGCCTCCTCCTGCGCAGTTTCCAGAAAATGCAAGGGATCGGCCTCGGTTGCGACCCGCGCGGCCTGCTGACCTTTGGTCTCCGCTACCGCCAAAATCAATTTTCCAAACCAACCGGCATGTATAAAGGACTTCCCTTGTGGGAAGTCAGCTCCGTTCCCGCCGATACCATCGCCCGCGTCTTCGATCGTCTCCAGACCGTGCCCGGAATTCAGTCCGTTGGCGGAAACCTAGTTCCTCCCCTCACCGGCGCGTTGAGTTTGCCGTTTACCATCGAAGGCCGCCCCGTCGAAGATGCCTCCGCACTTAGCGCGGAGATCTATCCCATCACTCCCAACTACTTTGGAACGATGAGGACCGCGATCCTGCGCGGGCGCGATGTCAGCACTCGCGACACCGCCTCAGCGCCGTGGGTCGCGATCATTAACGAAACCATGGCGCATCGTTATTGGCCCAACGAGGACCCGCTCGGGAAGCGCATCAAACTCGACCTCGCGCCCGAAGAACAGCCCAGGGAAGTGATTGCCGTCGTCCACGATACCCCTTCGAGCCGACTCCAAACCAAGCAGGACGCCGCACTGTATTTTCCGTACGTCCAAATGGCTCCCCACATTTCCGGACCATTCGTCGGCGTGCATCTGCAAATGACTTTCGTTCTGCGCACCGCCGGAGACCCGATGAGCATGCTGCCGGCAATTCGCAAGGTGGTCGCCGAGATCGATCCGAACCGGCCTCTGGCGGACCCCAAAACGGTGGAACAGTACATGGCTCAAGAGGTCGAATATCCTCGCTACTATTCCATGCTGCTCGGGCTGTTTGCCTTTGTCGCCATGGTGCTCGCCGCCGTCGGAATTTACGGCGTCATGGCCTACGCGGTCGCGCAGCGGACGCGCGAAATCGGCATCCGGATGGCTCTTGGCGCGGGTCAGCGGGATGTGTTGAAACTCGTGGTCCGGCAGGCGATTTTTCTCATTCTAGGCGGCCTGATTCTAGGCCTAGCCGGTGCGACAGCCTTGACGCGCTACCTGTCTTCGGAACTATGGGAAGTGAAGGCCACCGATCCGATCACGTTCGCGGCGGTATCGATGCTGCTGATCTCGGTTGCCGTGATCGCGTGCCTGGTTCCCACCCTCCGGGCCGTCCGCGTGGATCCGACCGTCGCACTCAGATACGAATAACGATCCTTAAAAGGCCATAAATCGCTTCGGTAAGAGGCTCCACGAGCCCTTAAATGACCATAAAGTACAATGGATATCGCGAATGCAACTTTGTCTTTTGATCCTCGCGTCGGCGTTCGTTTGCGGAGCGGATCTGAACTGGACGCAGTTCCGCGGACCGTACTCCAATCCCGTCGGCGCCGACGCCCGTCTCCCAGGTGAATGGTCGAAGACCAAGAACGTCGAGTGGTCCGCGCAGATTCCGGGCCGCGGATGGTCGTCGCCGATCGTCGTCGGCGGCAAAGTTTTTGTGACCGCCGCGACCACCGACGGCAAGTCGAAGGCCCCGCAAATGGGGACCGACTATAGTAACGACTATATTGCCGAGTTGATGAAACAGGGGCTGAGCGCGCAGGAGGCCCTGAAAAAGGTCGGGGAGCGCGATATCGAGATGCCGGACGAGGTCACGCTTCACTATTTCCTGTACTGTCTGAAGCTCGAAACCGGCGCGGTGAACTGGAAACAGGAATTTTACTCCGGCCGGCCTCCAGGTGGACGTCATCGCAAGAACAGCTTCACTTCCGAAACTCCAGTGACCGACGGCGAGTTCGTCTATGTATTCGTCGGCAACCTTGGATTGTTCGCCTACGACTTGAACGGCAAACAAGTGTGGACCACCAAGATCGAGACCAACCAGATCTATCTGGACTTCGGCACCGGCGGCTCCGCGGCTTTGCACGGCAATCGAATCGTGATTATCTGCGATAACCAGAAGCATCAATTCATCGCTGCGTTCGACAAGACGACCGGAAAGAAATTGTGGAGCACCGATCGCGACATCAGCGATCCCGCGGTGGCGAGCATGCGCTCCGGTTGGACCACTCCTTATATATGGACCAACAAGGCGCGGACGGAAATCGTCACCACCGGTCCAGGCGCTGCGATCAGTTACGACCTGGAAGGGAAAGAGTTGTGGAGGCTCTCCGGCATCTCGCCGTCGCCTGCCCCCAGTCCCTTCGCGTACGACGGAATGCTGTACATCGATGCCGGCCAAGGCCGTCCTCTGTTCGCGCTTCGTCCGGGCGCGTCGGGCAATATTTCGCTCGGGAAGACTGAAAATTCGAATGAATACGTAGCCTGGTCGCAGGACCGAGCCGGGACCTACATCACCACTCCGGTGGTATACGAGGACGGCGTGTACGTGCTGTTCGACAAGGGGATCCTGGCGCGCTTCGACGCCAAGACGGGTAAGCAAAGCTACAAAGTGCGCATCGATCCGGATGCGTGGGCTTTCACGTCCTCGCCATGGGCGTACAATGGCGAGATCTTCTGTCAGAGTGAGGAGGGCAAGACGTACGTGATTACGGCGGGCGAAACGTTTAAAATGCTGCGCGTCAATTCGCTCGATGAGATGGCACTCGCGACGCCGGCCATGGTCGGAGACCGGTTGCTGGTTCGAACCGAAGGGCGCTTGTATTCCATCCGGAAACCAATATGAAAAACAGCGAATCCTGGCCCGCGCTGCCGTTGAATGAGTGGAAGGACACCTACGGCACCCTTCACATGTGGACCCAGATCGTCGGCAAGATCCGCATGACCCATGCGGTGCCGCTGAATCACTGGTGGCACGTGACTCTCTATGTCAACTCGCGCGGCCTGACCACGGGACCGGTGCCCTACGGGCCGGGCCTGTTTGAGATTCAGTTCGATTTTCAGAAGCATAGCTTAGACATCTGGACCAGCGAAGGTAAGGGCGCTTCGCATCCTTTGAATCCGCAATCGGTAGCGGATTTTTACCGGGCCGTCACAAAGGCTCTGGCGTCGCTGGGCATCGGGGTGGACATTAGTCTGAAACCGCAGGAAGTTGGTCCGGCGGATCCCTTCGACAGCGATCTCACCCACTGCTACTACGACCGCGAGTACGTGGAGCGGTTTTGGCGAATCTTGATCTCGAGCGGCAAAGTGATGGAGAAATTTCGTGGACGATTCATCGGGAAATGCAGCCCCGTCCACTTTTTCTGGGGCAGCTTCGATTTAGCGTGCACCAGATTTTCGGGCCGGAAGGCGCCGCCGCGCAGGGGTGCGATCAGCGGTCCGGCGTATTCGCATGAAGTCTGCAGCGCGGGCTTTTGGCCGGGAGGCGGAGCCGTGGACGGGCCCGCTTATTATTCCTACACCATTCCTCAACCAGCCGGATTAGAGTCGGCGCAGGTTCGGCCGGCCGCAGCGAAGTGGAACCCGCAGTTGTCGGAGTTTATTCTGATGTACGACGATGTGCGCAACGCCGAATCCCCCGAGGGCGCGCTGCTGGAGTTTCTTCAGAGTACTTACGAAGCGGGCGCAACGCTCGCAAAGTGGGATCGCGCCGCGCTGGAGTGCTGAGGTCGCCTTACCGAGCTGCGACCACGGGGAGCGATCTCTTCAAGACGCGCGTGTCCCTAAAACGCCACCTTCACCGAAAATTGCAGCGACCGCGCCGGCAACTGATTCGTAATTCCCACGAGCGGCGTTCCAAATCCCGCCCCCGCCGTGGGCCCGTTTCCATAAGTCCCGCTGAAGCCCACGACATTCGGGTGATTTAAAACATTGAACGCTTCGGCGCGCAAACTCAGCGTGAGTCTTTCCCGCAGATGAAACGCCCGCTCCAGGAACGGAGACACATCGTAAATCGGCGTCCCACGCCCGGTGTTCCTGCCAACCACCACTCCGTCGATCACCGGACGATCCGTAGTCGCGCCGGTGTCGCCGCTGTTTACCGTGCCGGTCACATAGTTATAAGGCAATCCCGAAGCCAGCGTCATCACTCCGCCGAAATTGATTTTGAAGGGCAGATTGTAAACCCCGCTCAATACAAATCGATGCCTTTGATCGAAGATCGCATTCCCATTTTCCACTTTCCCCGCGAAATTCGGATCGTTCGGATTCTGGCTGGGCAGATCGGGATCGACGTTGTCGATGGTGTGCGACCATGTATAGCTCGCGAGCATCGACAGACGGTTGCCGAAACGATGCGTCAGATTCACGTCGAGGGCGTCGTAGAAAACATACCCGTCGTTCACATCGCTCTGGATCACCGAATAAGGAGGCTGCGGATTCGTCGCCGTCGCGGTATTGCAAGTCAGATGGTTCTGCGCGTACCATTCGATCCAATAAGGACGCGTGCAATTGGCGGCCTGCGCGGTGCGGATCTGGTTAGGCTGGTTGCGAATATACGGCGTCGGCGGATCGACGTCCAGAGGGCGGTTGATTTTCAAAGTGTGTGACCCGATGTAATCGACGGCCAGCACCCATTTCGGCGCGATTTGACGCTCAATGCCGAACGTCCATTGCTCCGAGTACGGACTGTACAAACCATTCTGATAACCGATCAGCGTATTGGTCGGGAAGAACTGGTTCAAATAGGCGCTCTGCCCGGGCCGCACATAGAGGCTGCGCAAAGGCGCCTGCGCGCCCGCCGGAAACGCCGGCAGAGGAGCCGCGGCGACGCTGGTCGGGAATCCAACCTGCCCCGGTGTGGCGACGTAATTGAAGACTCCGGTCGGCCCTGTCAGCGCGTAGTTCGCTTCGGAGTTATCGACGATCTGCGAATAGTAGATTCCAAAACTCCCGCGGATCACCGTGTTTTTCCAGTTGTACGCAAACCCCACGCGCGGCGCGAAATCCTTGTTCGAATCGGCGAACGTCTGGCGCTCATACCGCAAGCCGAGGTTTACGGTCAAATTCGGGAGGACCTTCCAGTCGTCCTGAATGAAGAGCGCCCACAACCAGTCGTCCACCGTGTAGCTGGCATTGCCGTAGCTCTGCGTGTAGCTTTTCACGTTGGCGATGTTGTTGAGAAACGCGGGACTCTCGCACACGCCGACCGCCAGGGTGCAGGTGTTGTAGATAAACTCCCCGTCGTAAATCGGCCCGCCGAACTCCTTGCTGTCGCCGCCGGTGTGCGCCAGAATGCCGCTGCCTCCGAACTTCACCTGGTGCTTGCCCCAGACCGCCGATAAAGTGTCGCTGATTTCGTACTGCCGGTTCATCAGCAGAGCCGATTGCGAAGTGCCGCTCGTAAAAGTTCCCCCGCTCGAGATCGGCACGGAAAACTCAGTCCCATAAATCACCGGATCGAATTCCGTGATCGGCGAGGCGAGCTGGAATTGCAGGCGCAGATTGTTGACCAGCGTCGGACTCAGCACCGCGGTTTCGCCGATCTCATTTTCATAGGTGCGGCGATGAAAAATTCGGTCAACCGAAGGAAGGCTGTTTCCACCCACGATTCCATTGGGGTTGGTATCGGTGAAAATATCGGCGTTTAAGCGTACGTTGAGAGTGTTTTTGGAGTTAATTTGGTCATCTAAGCGCACATAAGCGAGCCATCCGTGATACGCGCCCTCAAAAACGGTCGGGTCGAGGGGCGAGATGATAGGCGATCCCTTAGTTTCCCGGCTGTTTTCCCCGGCCAGGAAGAAGTGCATTTTGGACCCCAGCGGCCCGGAAATCGACAGTGCGGTTTGCCCCAAAGCATCGTTGATAATGTCGTTCCCACTGGCTCCGTTGGCTGCGTTAAACCCGGAAAGTGCGGCAGCCGTGGCAGATGGACGCCAAAGCTCCAGCGCTTCTCCATGAAACTGCCCAGTCCCGGATTTGGTAATAATGTTCACCGCGCTGCCGGTGCTAGCTCCGTATTCGGCCGAAAAACCGTTGTTGAGGATGGTCATTTCCTGCACCGCCGCCAGCGGTAAGTTGCTGAAAAGAGTCTGCCTTCCCCAACTATCGTTGCCGTTGGCGCCGTCGATCTCGAACCATGTCTGCCGCCGCCCCGCGCCGTTGGTGGTGAACATATCCTCGTTCATGAAGACGTCGCCCTGATTGATCGCCTGGCGATTAGCAGCGTTCAACAGAGGAAGATAGGTGATTCGACGGTTAAGTAACGGCGTTTCTTCCATTTGCGTAGAGTCCAGCCGATCGCCTAACTGCGGACCATCAGTGCGGATTTCGCCCACCGCACCGGTGACCGTAACCTGCGTTTGTCCCCCGGAGGCATTTAGTTGGAGCTCGACGTCAGCCGTGGTGCCGCCGGCGAGTGTGACACTTACTGGCTTCATTTCCGCGAAAGCCTGTTTGCGGGCGACAACATTGTAGTTGCCGATAGGGAGCCCGGCGATAGTAAAGTCTCCGGAATCATCCGTTTGGGCCGTCCTTTGGACGCCAGTCAATGCATTGGTCGCGGTCACCTCGACCAGCGGAACCGCCGCATGGGTTTGATCGATCACCCGGCCCCGAAGTGTAGCCGTATCAGGTGTCTGCAAGAAGAGATACGTCACCAGGAGTAGAAACATGTCTTTCTAGACTAGAAGACCGGGGTGCCTACTACCAGAGATCGTATTTATCCGAGCAGATGTTCCAGTAATTGATGGACTGCCCGCAAAGCAGGCGGATTCAGCGCGATGGCGCCGATTAGCAGAGCGAGGGCGGCCAGGGCAATTGCTCCGGTGCGGGAGTGGCGGCCATAAACTGGCGATTCGAGGAGCCGATCGATGCGGAGCGAAAGATCCTCATCGGCGGCGACCAGGGACGCGATCAGCGCCGGCATGCGGACACCGGCTTGCAGCCGCGCGATACTTACCAGGGCCTCGGCCAAAGTGGCCGACTGGACGGCGTCGCCCTGGGTGGCCTGATCATCGGCGGCCCATTCGGCGCATTTTGCCCATTCCTGCTGGAGGAGTCGGGAGTTAGGAAAGATTGAGGGAGCCAGCAGCATCAGCAGGCGCTTCAAATTGTCGCGGGATGCGCGATGGGCTTGTTCGTGACGCAGGGCGATACGCAACTGGTCGGCAGAAAGGAGACGCAGTGCGCCTTCGGAAATCAGCACGCGTGGATTCAAGATTCCGGCTAGCGCCACGCAGGCGCTGCGCTGCACGATCCAGACCGATTCGCCTGCGACTTGGGATTCGAATGCGGCGCAACTCCGGAGGTAGCGGGACGAGCGAACCAGCGCGACGACGCTCCGGTAAATTGCTAAGGCACAAACCGCGACGCCGAGAATTCCGGCGGTCAGGCAGAGAAAACCCACCTCTTCTTCGGCGGCTCCGGGTTCGAATCGAAGGTAACTCGGCACGCACAAGGCAGCTACAACTACGGCGGATAGCGCGGAGGGAAGAAGTCTCAGTGCGAGCAGAAATCCTGCGGCTCGCTGAGGGCGCATCGTTCGCGCTCGGCGAATCGCCCCAGGCGCGAGGAAGGCGATGAGCGCCTCCAAGACGATTTGCACTAGAAAAAAAGACGCGCTCGAAAGCAGCAACAAACGGACGAGATAAGAAGGGGTCATGGCTTCCTCCGGCCGAGTTCTTCGCGCTTGATCTTGATCTTGCGCTCCAATTCATCAAAGAGGCTCGCGTTTCGAACGACTTCGTCCAAGAAACACGAGATCAGATCCTCGCCGGACCACCTTGGCCCGGACAGAAATCCGGCCACCAGTTCCCCGGCGCACTGACGTTCCCAATCGCGGCGGGATAATTTGGGTGAATAAAGAAATGCGCGCTCCGATTTGCGCCGTTCGAGCATGCCTTTCTTATAGAGGCGATCGAGCGTGGTCATTACTGTGGTGTAGGCGAGGGGGCGGTCGATTTTTTCGGCGACATCGCGGACATTGCTTTCGCCGTGCGCCCAGACTACGTCCATGACGCAGGATTCCAGGTGACCGAGGGGGGATTGGGAGAGCGAGCGTTTGAAGAGGCGTCTCACGATTCACACAACGGTAGCGCAATTGGGGTTGGGTTACAACTCATCGACGGGGGATGGTGCTGGTTTTCGGACGGGGCTGGATTCGATCTAGTTTCGCGGCTGCTATCCTAGGCGGTTAACCGCAAAAATGCTTCGCTACGCCGCCGTCGATATTGGAAGCAACTCCACCCGCATGATTGCGGCTGAGGTTCCGCCTGGGGAGCAGCCTCGCGTGCTGCTGTCGGAACGGGTGGTGACGCGCCTGGGCGAGAGCGTTTTCCGGGACGGCCGGATCAGCGCGCAGGCCATGGAAGAAGTGGTGCGCGTACTGGCGCGCATGGCGGAAACGTACAAGAAACTGGACATCGCGGGGGTTCGCGCGGTGGCGACCAGCGCGGTGCGGGACGCGTCCAATCAGTTGGAATTTTTGGCACGCGCGTCGGCGGCGCTGGGGACGACGGTCGAAATCGTGACCGGCCGGGAAGAGGCTCGCCTGATTCACAGGGGCGTGGCCAGCCGTTGGCCGCAAGCGGGCAAACGAGTATTGATCATCGACATCGGCGGAGGCAGCGCGGAGATTATCGCGGGCGAAGACGATCGTATGATCGATGCAATTTCGAAGCCTCTGGGCGCGGTCCGCCTGCAACAGATTTTTCTTCACGCCGATCCGCCTTCGCCGCGCGAACTGCACCAGATGGCGGAGTTCGTGGATCAGAAGCTGGCGGCGGCGGTGGATAAAATGGGCACTCGCTGGGACCGCGTGATCGCGACATCGGCGACGGCGGCAGCGGTGGTATGCGCGGTGAATCGGGTCGGGCGGAATCGGCGCGATCAGGCAGACAGGCTGCGGGCGTCGACGGCGCAGATCCGCAAGCTGTTCCGGAAATTATCGGAATCCGATCTGGCGGGGCGCAGGAAAATTGCCGGCATCGGACCGCGGCGCGCGGAAATTATCGTGGCGGGCGCGGGGACGCTGCTGCGCATTCTGGAGCGGTTTCACGCGGCGTCGGTTTATTACTGCTCAGCCGGTGTTCGCGACGGAATTCTGGCGGACATGGCGGCGCGCGGAGTGGGCGGCGAACTGGCGCGCCTGGGCCGCGAGCAACGCAAGGAAGTGGAGCGCGTCGCGTCGCGCTTCGGAGTGGTTCTGCCGCATGCGCGCAAAGTTGCGGGGTTTTCGCAGACGCTCTTTTCGCGCCTGGAGCCTCTACATCAGTTGCCGCTGGCTTATGGGCGATTGCTCGAAGCGGCCAGCTATTTTTGCGACACCGGCCATCACATCAACGATTCGGGGCATCACAAGCACGCTTACTATATCGTTTCGAACGTCGATTTCAGCGGATTCACCAATCGGGAGCGGGTATTTATCGCGACGTTGTGCCGCTACCATCGTAAGGCGATGCCTTCGGCAACGCACCCGGAATATCAGATCCTGGCGCCGGACGACAAGAGAGCGGTCCTGCTGTTGATTCCGGTGCTGCGCCTGGCCGATAACCTGGACCGCAGCCGCGATCAGGATGTGGAGATTGCATCCTGCGAAATTTCAAATGGGCAGGTGACGCTGAAGCTCACCTCGCCGCGCGAGC
Source organism: Bryobacteraceae bacterium (assembly GCA_035485055.1). Classification (GTDB taxonomy): domain Bacteria; phylum Acidobacteriota; class Terriglobia; order Bryobacterales; family Bryobacteraceae; genus Palsa-187. The sequence continues at coordinate 71,003 of DATHOJ010000139.1, read as the reverse complement.
CCGACTTGGCGGAGTGGGCGGCGGCACGCGTATCCGATGCCTTTCGTCAGGTTTACGGGCGGAGCCTCGAGGTGAGCTACGAGCGGTCATGACGATTCGTCCGGCAACAACCGCAGATTTGGATGAGATTCGAGGAATGCTCCGCGAGTATGCGGCGTGGCTCGAAGTGGATCTGTGTTTTCAGAATTTCGAGGAAGAGCTGGCGGGGCTGCCGGGCGAGTATCGGCCTCCGCGGGGACGGCTGTTGATTGCGGAGGGCGCGGGGTGCGTGGCGCTGCGGGAGATCGATGGCGAGATTTGTGAAATGAAGCGGCTGTATGTGCGGCCGGAGCATCGAGGCTCGGGGCTGGGGAGAAGGCTGGTGACGGCGATTATCGCGGAGGCTCGGGAGATTGGGTATCGGCGGATGAGGCTGGATACGATGCCCAAGATGGATCGCGCGCAGGGGTTATACGCGGCGTTGGGGTTTCTGGAGATTGCGGCCTATCGTTACAATCCGGAGCCGGGGGCGCGGTTTTTGGAGTTGGAGTTGTGAGGGTGGGGTGGGATGGCGTTAGCTGGCAGGCGAAACCGCCTGCCCCACCTGGATAGATCTGCGAGGGGATTAGGCTGGACACAAATAACGAGGGTGGAGCGCGCGGGCGCGGTTTTTGGAGTTTTGAGGGTCGGGGTACCTGGCAGGCGGAACCGCCTGCCCCACCAACCAACAAGATCATCTGTGATGGGTCAGGGGTGTGCGAAGCAACCACCTGCGGGTGGTGCTATTATGTAGTCGATGCCGCTGGTCCCTCCTTACATTGAAAATTTGCGGCCTTATGAGCCTGGGCGCAGTATCGAGGACGTGCGGAGGGCTTATGGGCTGGATCGGGTTGCCAAGCTTGCCTCCAATGAGAATCCTCTGGGGCCTTCGCCTCGGGCGATCGAGGCGATTGCGCAGAATCTTGGCTCGCTGAATTATTATCCGAACGGCGGACTGGATCTACGCAGGCGGCTGGCTGAGGAATTCGACCTCAAAGTCGAGAACGTGATTGCGGGGAGCGGGTCGGACTCGATTATGTCGGGGATTATTCGCGCGTTCCTGTGCGATGACGACGAGGTGCTGACCACCGACTCGGCTTTCATCGGATTTCAGGTGCTGGCGCGCTCCCGTGGGGTTACCTATCGCACGGTTCCTTATCGCGACTGGCATTACGATCTGACGGCGCTGGCGGCGGCGATTACCGACAAGACCAAGATCATATACCTGGCGAATCCCAACAATCCCACGGGGACCATTTTTTCGCGGCACGAGTTCGATTTGTTTTACAAGCATGTCCCGGAGCGGGTGCTGATCATTCTGGACGAGGCATATTTCGAGTACGCGAAAGATAATCCTCGCTATCCGGATTCGATGCATTACCGGTACGACAACGTCATCACTCTGCGGACGTTTTCAAAGATCTACGGGCTGGCAGGGTTGCGGGTGGGATATGGGTTCGCGCATGAGGAACTGATCGCGAACCTGCTGAAAGTCAAGCTGCCGTTCGAGCCTAGCGGGCTGGCGCAGATGGCCGCGATTGCCGCGCTGGACGATAAGGAGTTCGTGCATCGCGCTCTCGAATTGAATGCGCGGGGGCTGCGGCTGATCAGCGATTCACTGCGCGAGCTGGGGCTGGGCGTGATTCCCTCCGAGGCGAATTTCGTAATGGTGCCGCTCGAAAGCGCCGCGGAAGCCACGTGGTTGACCGAGGAACTACTGCGGAAGGGTGTGATCGTTCGTCCTCTGGGCGCGTTCGGCCTGCCGCATTGCGTGCGGATTTCTACGGGGACCGATGTGGAGAATCTCATGTTAATCGACGCCATGAGGGGACTTTATGTGAAGGAGGCGATATGCCGGTAGACGAAGGAGTCAGAAGTCAGGAGCCAGGAGTCAGAATAGCGCAGGACTTTCTGCCTTTGAAGGGCTTGGACTTTATCGAGTTTTATGTCGGGAACGCGCGGCAGGCGGCTCATTATTATCGGTCGGCGTTCGGGATGCGGCTTACCGGGTATTGCGGTCCCGAGACTGGGGTGCGCGATCGGGCGAGTTATGTTCTCGAGCAGGGTCTGATCCGGTTTGTGTTTACCACCGCTCTGCGGCCGCAGCATCACATTGCAGAGCACGTCGGCGTGCATGGGGACGGCGTGCGCGACATTGCGCTATCGGTGGATGATGCGGATGCGGCGTATCTGGAAACTACCAAGCGAGGGGCTCGCGGCGTGCTGGAGCCGTACACGCTGCGCGACGATTTCGGCGAGGTGCGCATGGCTTCGATCGCGGCTTACGGGGACACTCTGCACACTTTTGTCGAGAGGCGGGACTATAAGGGATCGTTCCTGCCGGGGTTCGTCGCGATTAAAGGGCTCGACAATGTTGCCAGGCCGACGGGGTTGAAGTATATCGATCATATGGTCGGCAACGTCGGCTGGAATCAGATGAACGCGTGGGTCCATTTTTACGAAGACGTGATGGGATTCAAGCTGTATCAAACCTTCGACGACAAAGATATTTCGACGGAATATTCGGCGTTGATGTCGAAGGTGATGTCGAACGGAAACGGGCGGATCAAGTTCCCGATCAATGAGCCGGCGGAGGGGCGGAAGAAATCGCAGATCGAGGAGTATCTGGATTTTTACGGCGGTCCGGGGGTGCAGCATATCGCTCTGGGAACGGGCGACATTATCGATACGGTGACGCGGCTGCGCGACCAGGGAGTGGATTTTCTGAAAGTGCCAAGTTCCTATTATCGCGAACTGACGGCGCGGGTCGGGAAGATTGACGAGCCATTAGAGCGGCTGGAGGAACTGGGGATTCTGGTCGATCGGGACGACGAAGGCTACATGCTGCAAATTTTCACTCGTCCAGTGGAAGATCGGCCCACGCTGTTCTATGAAGTGATTCAGAGGAAGGGCAGCCGGAGCTTCGGAAAAGGCAATTTCCGGGCGCTTTTTGAGGCGATTGAGCGGGAACAGGGGCTGCGGGGGAATCTGTAGAGCTGATGCACGATGGGCAGGTCGGGAACCTGCCCCACTTGCCGGCGGGAACCTTTGGGGGATGGTGCGCGTATACTTCCCTATGCGCACGCTTTTTGGAGACGTTCGGTACGCGTTTCGGACCCTGCGGAAGAGTCCTGGATTCACGTTCATTGCCATACTGTCGATCGCGCTGGGAATCGGCGCGAATACGGCGATGTTCAGTTTCGTGGACGCGATTCTGCTGCGTCCTCTGCCGGTGAAAAACGCGGGCGCGATTGTGGCAGTGCATGTCACCGCGCCGGGCATTACGCTCGGCAACCTTTCCTATCCCGATTATGCGGACATGCGGGACCAGGCGCGGACTCTGCACAGTGTGGTGGCATTCCGGACTTTCCTCACGGGGATCAGCGCGAGCCGGGATGCGCTGCCGCAGATGACCATGGGCTACCTGGTGAGCGGAAATTTTTTCTCCGGGCTGGGAATTGAAACTCCAATCGGGCGCAGCTTTCGTCCGGACGAGGACCTGCCGGAGAACAAGGACGCGCGGGTCGCCATCATCAGCCATAGCTTTTGGGAGCGCAATTTCAATTCCGATCCGAACGTGGCGGGGCGCACGCTGCGCTTGAATGGAGCGGAGTTTACGGTGGTCGGCGTCACTTCGCAGGAGTTTACGGGTCCGGAGGCTTACATCCAGCCGGATGTTTATGTGCCCATCCACGCGTATCTCCAGGCCACGCCGACGGCCGGCGCGGACATGCTTACCTCGCGAAAGCAGAGGCCCTTCAATGTATTCGGCCGTTTGAATCCGGGAGCGAGCATTAAGAACGCGCAAGCGGAGTTGACCACCTTTGCGCGGGCGCTGGAGGCGCAGTATCCGGACACCAATCGCTCGCGGACGCTCACCGTATTGACCTTTGCCGACGACCGCTTCGAGAACGACAAGGTGGACGCTGTTCTGAGCATGACGTTGCTGGGGATCACGGGGCTGGTGCTGCTGATCGCCTGCGCGAACGTCGCGAATTTATTGTTGGCGCGGGGGACGGCGCGGGTGAAGGAGATCGCGATTCGCATGGCGATCGGGGCGGGGCGCGGGGCGCTGGTACGGCAACTGCTCACCGAGAGCATGCTGCTCGCGATGCTCGGCGGAGCGGCAGGGATCGGCGTGGGCTATGCGGGCGTGCGCTATCTCCAGTCGATCAAAATACCACTGGATTTTCCAATTGATTTGGGAATCCGGATGGATACCAGGCTGTTGGTGTTCAGCCTGTTGCTGTCGGTGGCGACGGGCATCGTGTTCGGCCTGCTGCCGGCGCTGCGGGCGACGCGCATGGATTTGAATACGACGATCAAGGCGAGCGACCAGGGACCGGCGCGTCCAGGATTCTGGCGGGGACGGCTGGCGGGTCGAAATGTCCTGGTGAGTGTGCAGCTCGCGCTGTCGGTGGTGTTGCTGGTCGCGTCGGGACTGTTCGTGAGGGGATTTACGGCGGCGCGCAAAATGGATCCGGGATTCCGGATCGACCACATGCTGCTGGTGTCCTTCAACGCCAGCATGATTCGCTACGACGAGGCGAAAGCCAGGGAGTTTTACAAGACGGTGGTCGATCGGGTGCGCGAATTGCCGGGTGTGACCGACGCGACGCTCGCGGCGAATTATCCTTTCGGGGGCAATGTGGGTTCGCACAATTTGCTGGTGGACGGATATACGTTGCGCGCGGGGGAGGAGAAGCCAAGCGCGCTCGCGAATGTGGTGGACGATCATTATTTCGGGGTGATGGAAACGAAGCTGCTGCGCGGGCGCACGTTCGATTCGCGCGATACGGCTACGTCGCCGCGGGTGGCGATCATCAACGATACGGTGGCGAAAAAGATGTTTCCCAATCGCGATCCGCTGGGGGCGCGGATGCGGCTGGACAATGAAAACGGTCCGGTGGTGGAGATTGTCGGTATCGCCAAAACGGGCACCTATCTTTATTGGGCCGAGACGCCGCAGCCGTTTATGTGGAGGCCGTTCACGCAGGATTACGATCCGCAGGTGACGCTGCACGTCCGCACGGTGGGCGATCCCACGGCGATGGCGGGTCCGATTCGCGATGCGGTGCGCGCGATTAATCCGGATATGCCGGTGTTCAGCGTGCGGTCCATGGACTGGTTCTACGACGCGAGGGCGATGCTGGGACCGCGCATCACCATGCAGATGGTAACGGCCACGGGGCTGATGGGCTTGCTGCTGGCGGTGATCGGACTGTATGGCGTGGTGGCCTACGCGGTCAGCCGGAGGACGCGCGAGATCGGGATTCGCATGGCGATTGGGGCGCGGCCGCGGGACGTGCTGCGGATGATACTCGAACAAGGGATGGTATTCACCGCAATCGGAGTGGGGGCCGGCCTGGCGATGGCGTTCTTCGCGAGCCAGGTGGTTTCCACTTTCGTGGTGGGCGTAAGTCCACGGGATCCGGCAATTTTCCTGAGTGTTCCGGTGATCCTTGCCACAGTGATGGTCGCGGCGTGCTGGCTGCCGGCGCGCAGGGCGGCGCGGATCGACCCCACTTTGGCGTTGCGGCAGGAATAGGTGTTTCTTCGCGAGCTTTGTGCCTTTGCGTGAACATCATTTGTGATAAGCTGCGCTCCGATGCCCAGTCGCAAAGGCGCAACGTTCGCCATCATCATCCTGTTCCTCATAAACATCCTGAATTTTTACGATCGCAACATCGCCGGCGCGCTGGTGGAGCCGATGCGCAAGGAGTTTCACCTAAACGATACGCAGGTGGGGCTGCTGGGAACTGCGTTCACGGTGCTCTATGCGATCATCGGTGTGCCTCTGGGAAGGGTCGCGGATTTGTGGAGCCGCAAACGGCTGCTCGGCGGAGGCATGTTGATCTGGGGCACGCTCACGGCGATGGCCGCGGTAGTGACCAGCTTCGGAGGCCTGATGGTATCCCGGCTCGGGGTCGGCGTGGGGGAAGCGGCCTGCGCGCCGACGGCGACAAGTTGGATCGGGGATCTGGTGGCGCCGGCGAAACGCGCCCGGGCGCTGGCCCTGTTTATGCTGGGGGTCCCGGTGGGCGGAGCGCTCAGTTATTTTTTCAGTGGACCGATCGCGCAGGCATATGGCTGGCGGACGGCGATGGTGATCGCGTCCGTGCCCGCGTTCCTGCTGCTGCCGGCTCTCCTGTTTCTTCATGAACCGGAGCGTGGAGCTTCGGAGACGCACACTTACAAGGAAGAGCCGGCGTCCATGTTTAGCGTGCTGCGCATTCCGACGCTGTGGTGGATCGTCGCTTCCGGGGCGCTGCTCAACTTCAATATGTACGCCATCGGTACGTTCATGCCCGCGCTGCTGGGACGCATTCACGGGTTGAAGGTAGGGCCCTCGGGAATTGCGACCGGAATTTTGTACATGGTTGGCGGCCTGGCGGGAGGGCTCCTGGCGGGGTGGATCGGTGATCGCGTTATTCATAAGCGCAAAAACGGTCGGCTGGTGGCCGCGGCTTTGATTTCGCTGGCCGGCGCGCCGTTCGCCTATTTCGGCGCGATGCAGCCGAAGGGAGCGGTGATCGCCGCCGTCGCGTTGTGGACAGTCTCCTACGGAGCGCTCAACAGTTATTACGGGCTGGTGTATTCCTCGATCCAGGACATTGTCGCCCCAGCGCAGAGGGGAGCCACGATGGCGCTTTATTTCATGGCGATGTACTTATGCGGAGCCTCCTTCGGACCTTTGTTGACCGGCCGTTTGAGCGATCTTTTCGCGCGGCGCGCGGCCGATGCGGCGGGATCGTTGACGATCACCGATGCGGCGAGGGCGATCGGCTTGCAGCAGGCGATTCTGATCGTGCCGGTGCTCAGCGTGTTGTTGGCGCTGGTGCTTTATATGGGTTCGCGGACGATCGGCGGGGACATGGCTCGCCGGGAAGCTGCGGCGGAGCTAGCTCGCACGGCATAATCGATTATGGTCGTGGTAGTGTTTCGTTCCCGTTTAACCGCCGAAGCCGGCGATGATTATTCCGAGATGGCGGCGGAGATGCTCGCTACGGCGAAGGAAATGCCCGGCTTCGTGGAATTCAAATCCTTCAAAGCGGACGATGGAGAGCGCGTTTCGCTGGTTTATTGGCGGGATCACGAAACCATGGCCGCGTGGCGGAATCATCCACGGCACCAGATCGCGCAGCATAGCGGCCGCGCAAAATGGTACGCGAATTTTCGCCTCGAAGTTGCGGACGTCGTGCGCGAAACGAAGTTTGATCGGACCACAGACTAAAGAGACTTATTGGCCGCCGATTACGGTGCGACGTCATCTTGTTGTCGATCAGCGTTCATCAGCGGCCGAATTGGTTTTGCCTTTCGGTGGCACAGGTTTCAGCCTCTGAGTAACTAGCGTTTCTGAGACTTCTCGAAAGACGCCTTCATTTCGTGATCGATGCGTAAAGACAGACCGTCGGGATACGTCGTGTATTTCTGATATAGATTCATGTGGTCGCGGCCCGGCACGACTTCGCACACATCCTCGCGACCCTTCGATTTCAGGAAATCGCAGAACATGATCGCGGCTTCCTCAAGATGAAACGTATCTTCGGAGCCGACCACCAGATGCAGCTTGCCGAGGAGTTTGGGACCTAACGCCGGCCAGTTGCTCTCCACGATTTTTCGGATGTCGTATTTCTGCCATGCCTCCTGTACAAAGGGATCCTGCTCGCCGGTTACGCGATTGAATATTTTCATTGGGCGCCCACCCGGACCTTTCGGACTCCACACCCATTCGAACGATGCGATTTGTCCGCCGTATTCGCCCTGCACTTCTTCCGCTTTCGCGAACTGTTCAAAGCTTGCGACTTCCTTTCCGTTCATGCGGACCAGGTTCAAAGGGCCTCCTGCTTTGCTCAGATACATATTCTGCTTAGAACCTGGCGTGACGTCGACCCCGATGAAGCTGTGCAGGTCGACGGGATCGGGCGACGTCGACCAGGTGCCTCCGAACACATCCGGGTAATTCACTTCGAGCCACATGGTGCTCCAGCCTCCAGACGAATGGCCGGTGAGGAATCGCGCCGACGTTTTCGGGATCAGGCGGAAGCGTTTTTCGAGATGAGGAATAAATTCTTCCGTGAGCGCTCGTCCCCACGGCCCGTTGTTCACCGAATCGGCGAACACGTGATGGCCGGTGGAGAACGACGCATCGAGATAGACGTGCACCATCGGGAACAGGCGTCCTTCTTTCATATCTTTTTCGATTTGCGGAGCGGCGCGCCAGGCGGTGGTGTGATCGCCTCCAAAGCCATGAATGTTGTAAACCGTCGGATATTTTTTCGCCGCAGCGGCAGCGTAATCGGGCGGAAGCACGACGCCGGCGCGCATCGTGATCGGACGTCCCCAGAATTTGCTCAGCATCGGACTCACGAACTCAACCAGCTTCACATTGTCGGTGTCGGCCGGCTGCGGACGCATCGGCGTCAGTTTCGTGATCGCCAGTTTCACCGGCGCTGTGTCAGCCGGATTGATGCCGCGCACCGTGACGACGGCGCTATAAAGGTCGCCTCCATCCTGTGCGTTTCGCGCATAGCTGTGATCGGGATCGAGCAAGGCCATGAACTCGTAATCGCCGGGCGCGGCCGAGGAAAACGGCTTCGGGTATGCGATGTTGTCGGCGTCGAAAAGAATAGTCGATCCAGCGCGAAAAAACTCCACTTCTTTCGCCGCGATCCAGGTTTCGCCCGGCACGAAGCCTCCGGAGAGAACCTCGCGCGGTTTAGTTGCATCCGCGAGAAAGACGAGCAGGCGCCCCGACGACCCGTGCGGAGCCACCGCTGGATCGAGCGTAATCTCGAATCGCAGCGGCGCGGCAAATGAGAACACACTGAGGCTCAGAGCCAAAACAAAGCGCATAAAGTCAGGCTACCGCTTTCGGAGCCCCGAAGGATCCATCCCGTCGCCGAGCTTCTGCATTTGCGCCAGCAACTGCGCCTTCATCGATGCAAGCATCAATTTTTGCGCGGGATCGCCGGCAAGATTGGCGAGCTCATAGGGGTCCTCGGCAAGATTGAAGAGATGCGTGACCTCGCCCTTCGGCGTCGCGATGAGTTTGTCGTAGCCGCGGACCAACATCCGCCATTGGTCCTTTTCCTCAGTAAATACCACCTCCGAAGGCGTTTTGCCGAAAAGATCCTGGCCCTGCAGGCCATCAGGAATTTCCATTCCGCAGAGCGTGAGCAACGTCGGCATAATATCGACCTGCGATGCCAGATCGCGCGCCCCAGGCTTCAACTTCGCCGGATATCGTATCGCGAGTGGAATCCGCACCGATTCCTCGAACGGAACCTCATCGCCGTCGAGCCCCTGCGATCCCATCTGCCTCCCGCAATCGGAGGTGAACGCCACCACCGTGCTCTCCGACACCTTATCGAGCGCCGCTAAAATCCGTCCGAGATCGTCGTCGATCGATGCGCAGTGTCCATAAAACTTTGCCAGTTGCTGACGCGCCGGCAATTCGTCAGCCGAGGCGACATTGCCGCGCAGGTGCAGCCGAGCCACGCCCGGCTCCCGAATGTCCTGCGGATCGGGAAACGCGATCGCCACCGCGAACGGAGTTTTTTCGAACGCCTTAATTGCCGCGTCGGCTGTCAGCGTCTTCAAGTTTCCTAGGACCTCATCGCCCTTCTTCGCCGCGTGCGGGAATTTCGAAGTCAGCAAAGCGGTGCGCGCCAAACCGGGTTTCGGACAACAGCAATAGGCCCGCGAAAACACCACACTCTGCTGCCCGAACTTCTCCAGATTCGGCGCAACCAGATCCGGATCGCGATCCCATGGCGTCGCCTGCCCACGCCAACCGCTCGCGACGATCATTACCAGATTCGGCGGACGATCCGCGGCGAAGGCAAGCGCGAGAGGTGCCAACAAAAATTTTCGACGGTCGATCAAGCCCCTATAATAAAGGACTTGGGAACCAACTTTCGTCCGCCCGCACAACGTGCCGCTCCCAACCCAGCCGCCGTGCGCGCAGCCGACCGTACGTTTGAGCTCAAAAGCGAAATTCATCGCAAGCTGATCGGCGTGTTGAATCTCGAGCGCGTCTCCTCCATTCCTAAAGATCGCCTGCGCGCCGAAATCGGCCGCGTGGTGGAGCGTCTACTCGAAGATGAGCGCACGCCGATGACCACGGCCGAGCAGAACCGGATGATCGAGGAGGTGCTCGACGAAGTCCTCGGCCTGGGTCCGCTCGAGCCTCTGCTCAAGGAGCCTTCGATCTCCGACATCCTGGTCAACCGCTTCGACAAAGTCTATATCGAGCGGGCCGGAAAACTGTCGCTCACCTCCGTACGTTTCAAGGACAACGCACACCTGCTGCACATCATCGAAAAAATCGTCTCGCAAGTCGGGCGCCGCATCGATGAAGCGCAGCCGATCGTCGACGCGCGTTTGCTCGATGGCTCGCGCGTGAACGCAATCATTCCTCCGCTGGCCCTCGACGGCCCGTCGCTCTCGATCAGAAGGTTCGGCCGCCACGTCATCACCTCGGAGGAGATGCTGCACAACAAAACGCTGACCCAGGGGATGCTGCGCTTCCTTGCGGCGTGCGTACAGGCGAAGACGACGATTCTCATTTCAGGCGGCACCGGCTCCGGCAAGACCACGACGCTGAACGCGCTATCGCGCTTCGTTCCTGAGGAAGAACGGATCATCACGATCGAAGACACCGCAGAACTCCAGCTTCAGCAGAGGCACGTCGTGAAGTTCGAAACTCGACCGCCAAACTTGAATAAAGAGGGCGGGATCAGCCAGAGGCAGTTGGTCCACACGGCCTTGCGCATGCGTCCCGACCGCATCATCGTTGGCGAGTGCCGCGGCGCGGAGGCGCTCGACATGTTGCAGGCGATGAACACCGGCGTCGAGGGATCGATGAGCACGGTCCACGCGAACTCCCCGCGCGACGCGTTTTCGCGCCTCGAAGCGATGGTGTTGATGTCGGACGTGGAGATTCCGTCGAAGGTGATTCTGCAACAGCTCGCCAGCGCGATCAAGATGGTGGTGCAGGTATCGCGCCTTCAGGACGGGTCGCGAAAAATCATCAGCATCGCCGAAGTCCGCGGCGTGAAAGAAGATCGCATCGACGTGCAGGACATTTTCCTGTTCGAGCGGTTGGGGCTGACCGATGCAGGCAAAGTGAAGGGTCGATTCCGAAGTTCGGGCGAGACGCCGCAGATTCTCGCGCGGCTGAAGATGAACGGCATCGAGGTGCCTCCGCAGATCTTCGATGAAGTGGTCGAGGTCAATTTGTAGCGCATGTTCACGCCAAGGCGCTAAGCTCGCGAAGAAGAAAGACGAATAGAAATAATAATGCCTTTTTGTGTTAACTTCCGCTGCCGGTGGTCATTGTCGAGGCTGCTATGCGCCCGTTCCCGATTTCAACCAATGGCGACGGAGTGCTTCACGAGCTGACGCGATTATTGATGCTTCCAGCCCGATCGCGCCGACCTCACGCCATCGCTGAATCGATTCCGTTGTCTTAACTTTGCGCCTCCGCGAGCTTTGCGTGAAACTGTTTTTCAGATCAGCACCTTATCCACCGGCACGCCCCGCTTACACAAATCGCACGACGCAGCATCCTTATAGTAAGTGGCATCCAGCTTCGCCAGATAATAAAAAGGCAGCGGATCGAAGGTGATCGTTTTCGGGTTCGGCTGATAGATCATCACCGCCAGACCCACCACTTCCCCGCCCTTCGATTCCACCAGGTTTTTCAATTCCGCCAGCTTCGTGCCGGAACGCAAAATATCGTCGACCAGCAGAACTTTCTCGCCTTTCTTCAGTTCCAGATACTGGCGGAACTTCTGCGGCTCATTCATATTTTCGCGCTCCGCCCAGTAGACCTGGTGGGCTCGCAGCGCTTCGCAAACTCCGTAGGCGACCGGCAGACCGCCGGTGGCTGGCGCGACAATCGACAACTCGGGAATCATCGCCCGGATGTCGGAATGCGCGCGCAGCAGACGGCTCAGCGCGACGCTGAGAATCTTCGCTGCTTCGTAGTAGCGCATGGTCAGCGCGACTTGCAGATATTCGTTCGCGTGCAGGCCGTTGGTGTATTCGAAATGTCCTTCGCGCAGACCGCCGGTGCGACGGAGCAGGGCGACGACTTCATCATGGGTTGGGACAAGTTGCATAATTTGAGTTAATTAGTGAGCGCCTTTGCCGCTCAGTACGTGCGGAATCGTCCGCAGCAGGATCTTCCAATCGAGTGCCAGGGACCACTGGTCGATGTACTGCATATCGAGCTTCATCCAGGTTTCGAAATCGACCGCATCCCGGCCGCTGACCGCCCACAGGCTGGTGATGCCCGGACGCATGCGCAGTCTTCTTCTCTGCCACCGCTTATATTGTTCCACTTCGTCCGGCAACGCGGGCCGTGGCCCTACCAGGGACATATCGCCCTTCAGCACGTTCCACAACTGCGGCCACTCATCAATCGAAAATTTCCGCAGCCAGCGGCCCAGCCCGGTCAAACGCGGGTCGTTGGGGATCTTCATCGCTAACTTACGCTCGCTCAAATGTTCCACGTCGGCGCGCATCGCCTCCGCATTCTGGCACATGGAGCGGAATTTATAGAACACGAACCGCCGCCCGTTCAACCCGCAGCGGACCTGCCGGAAGATCGCGGGACCCGGCGAGGTAAGGCGGATCAGCAGTGCGATCAGCAGCATAAAGGGGCAAAGAAACACCGCCGCCGCGCCGGCCAGCAGCAGATCGGTAATGCGTTTGACCAGAAGCCGGATTTCGTCATGCGGGGTCGCCGAAAACGTCAGCAGTGGCAAGGCGCCCAGCCGCTCTAAGTAAACCTGGCTGTTTACATGTGGGAAAAAATCTACCGCAACCCGGGTCTTGACGCCTTCCTCGTCGCATAGAAGAAAAATTTCTTCCAGTTCCGAAAGGCGGCGGCTGTCCACCGCGAAAATAATCTCGTCGATGATATGCTCGCGCAACAGGTCCGGCAATTTCGCCAGCGGCCTCACCGGGTACCGCTGCGCCAGTTCCACTTCGCTGGCGGAATTACCGTCGGAAAGAAAGCCGGACAACTGCACTCCGTATCCTCGCGCGTCTTCGATCTGGCGGCCCAGCTTCATTGCCGCCGCACCTTCGCCCACCACCATCACATAGTGGGTGGACCCGAACTCCCGCAGGATCGCCCGCAAAGCACGGCCCGCATTTAACCGGAACAGGCTGAGCAGGATCCATGCCCCCGCCGCGAACAGGCCTACGAAGGCGCGGCTAAGGTCCAGTTTCAGCAGGTACTCGATCAATATGACGGAGGCCGCACCCACCAGGCATTGCCGGAAGGCGTCCCGCAGAATCACGCGGATATCGGCAGCGTCTATGCGGTCGTATACTTCCCACCACAGTCCCAGCAGCACACAAATGACTGCGGACCACGCGAGTAATATGACTCTTATCAACGGCGTTAAAAAGAATTCGTGTTCCAGCGCCAGGCGGGTGCGCGTCCAATAAGCCAACTGGAACGCCAGGGCGACGATCAGAACATCGGCTAATCCGAACAGGATGCGAACTTTGCGGTGATGTCCTCGAAACACTCATGTTCAGAATACCGGAGACGGGACCTTCAGACCACACTAGACCCAACCTTATAAATTGTCCTAAGGGGGATCGCCTAAGAACTTCAGGAGTTCACTGTATTGAATAAGGTCCCGATAGCTCTTAGTGTTAGTTGAGAGGTGTCCGTATCCCCATGAGACTCATCGTGCCCGCTCTGTTGCTCGCCTCCTGCTGCTTCGCCGGTACTGACGAACTGTCGCCGCAGATCAGTACGGTATCACCAAGGGTCGCCAAACCGGGCGACACAGTGGTCGTGACCGGCGTCTCCCTGGGCGAGGATCGGGTGGAGGAAGTGTACCTCAGCGACCACAAGTTCGACATGAAGGTCAAGGTGCTCGAACAAAGCGGGAAGATGATCAAGTTCCGCGTGCCTCCCTTCGCCAAGGGACGGATGCAGTTGCTCATGCTCATGAAGCCGAAAGGCGAGGATGATCCCAAACTGCTGGAGCTTCCGGCCTATCTTCTGATTGAAGAAATTTCCACCGAGATCGGGCAAGTGCAGGAAAAAGGGAAAAAGACCACGCAGGAGCAAAAGTAACCGCTTCGTCTTGTAGGGCGGCCAATTTTGGCGGCAGCCGCCTATCCAGGCGGCTTATCGCCGAGCCCCTGGTCTCTGTGATCTGTGATTGGCAGGCGGAACCGCCTGCCCCCGCCACGGCAAAGCAAGCATTTACAAAACGGTGGGACAGGCGGTTTCGCCTTTCGAACACAGACTCGTCAGAAAGGGGTTGTACGAGTATTCGCAAACATCTGCTGCAAGCTTGCCTTCACAATTGCATTGTCGCGGATCCTTCAAGGCGCTATCTTGCGTGCCGCACTCCTGGCCCCCGCGCGAAACTCGACATCGGCGGCGGTGGCGGAGGCTCCGGCGGAGGCTCGACCTTCTTCGGCCGTGCGTCCAGATGCTTCAGGATCATCTCGTCCTTCGCCTTCTGGAATTTTGGAGTTCCCGGAGCGACCCCGGTAAGCGCGACCATCTCATCAGTGACTTCCTGCGACGCCGGCAGGTACTTCTCGAAGTAATTCCGGATCCGGTCCTGCACCAGGCGCTGGGATGAATACACCATCAGCCACAGCACTTGCTCGCCCGGCGCTTTGATGAGCGCTTGGTAGAGCTGCGATGCCTTCTTGAGCTTGTCGGCCTTCAGTTCGCGCTCCAGTTTCTTGGCCGCGCCTTCCAACTTCTGCCACGCGGCTACTTCGGACCGCTCGATCATGGCGTTCTTGATCAGAGCCGCCCGGTCCTTGGCGTTCAGATTTTCGAGCAGGACGCTCAAGAACAGCGGCAGGCTGTTCATTTTCAGGTCCGTGCCGAACGGAACCAGTTGCCGCGCCTTTTGGAGCTTGGTAAAGTTCGCCAGATTGAGCTTCGCGCCGGTCAACGCGGGCGAATACAGCGCGGTTAGTTTTTCCTCGTCCAGAGTGCGCATCAAATCGGCCGACAGAGGCTCGTTCGCCATGTGCCGCAGCTCCGCGCCCAGAGCTTCGGCCGAAATGCGGGTCAGCATTTCCGCTTCCCGCGCATTGTCGTATTGCATACGAGTACGCTCGTCGATCGCGTAGCCCAGACGAACTTTGAAGCGAATCAGGCGGATCATGCGCACCGGATCGTCGTAGAAGGAATAATTATGGATGGTCCGCAGTTCTTTGCGTTCGATATCGCCCACGCCGTTGGTGGGATCGATCGGCAGGCCCATGGACGCCTTGTTGAGCGATAGCGCGATCGCGTTCACCGTAAAATCCCGCGTTCGCAGATCCTCGTGAATCGTCGCGGGAGAAACCTGCGGACGCGCGCCGGATTTGGTGAATTTCTCAGTTCGCGCCATCGCCAGTTCCACGCGCACGGAGCCCGGGAATCGCATCTCGACGCTCTTGCGCAGTTCATCGGTGGAAACGACGGTCGCGCCATACTTTTGCGTAACGATCTTCGCCAGCTTGAGCGCACTGCCCTCGACCGTGAAGTCGAGGTCCCTGACCGGAAAGCCCGCCAGCATGTCGCGCATCGCCCCTCCGGTGAGAAACAAGTTGACACCGGCCGCCGCTGCGACTGCCTGCATCTGGCCCACGACGCGGAACTGGTCCGTGCTCAGATGGCTTTCCAGCTTGAACATGTAATCGCTCATTCGTACCTGCCTTCAGACGTCCGCGGCATCAGGCGCGCGGGTGATGTTGATCCACGATCTCCCGCAGACGGCGCCGCGCGACGTGCGTATAGACCTGTGTGGTGGAAATGTCGGCGTGTCCCAGCATGACCTGCACACTGCGCAGGTCCGCGCCGCCCTCCACCAGATGTGTCGCGAAACTGTGGCGCATCACGTGCGGCGTCAGGTCGCGAAAAATCCCCGCTTTTTTCCCGTGTCCGGCCAGCAGCTTCCAGAATCCCTGCCGGGTCATCGCCCCGCCCCTGGCGGTGACGAAAAGAAACCGGCTCGCGCGCCCCTTCAGCAGCGCTGGACGCCCCTTCGTCAGGTAGTCCCCGACCGATTCTCCCGCCGATTCTCCGAAGGGCACCAGGCGCTGTTTATTGCCCTTCCCGGTTACTCGGAGCACCCCGGAGTCCCTCTCGACATTGTTCAACTCCAGGCGGCAGAGCTCGGTAACCCGGAGTCCTGTCGCGTAGAGCAGTTCGAGCATGGCGCGGTCCCGGAGGCCGGTGGGTTTCTTGGCATCTGGGGATATTAATAATCGGTCGATCTCCTGCCTATTCAGATATTTGGGCAGGTTCGACCACTGCCGCGGGGGGGTGAGAAACTCAGTGGGGTTGATCTCTATCTCGCCTTCGCGGGTCAAAAAGCTATAAAAGTTGCGAAGGGTGGTCATATGCCGCGCAATCGACCTGGCCGACAACCCCGCGCTGTATAAAGACTCGATGTAGTGTCCGAGATCGGCGGCCGTTGCGGCGCTGGGTGCCAGCGGCGAGATCCCGTCACTAAATCGCTGTAGATCAATGAGATAAGCACTTAGCGAGTTCGCCGAGAGGCCCTTTTCCACGCGACAGAAATCAAGAAACGATTTGGCGTGTCCACAAAGGGCACTTTTAGGCGGCATCGCCTGCATTGAGCCAATGATACAATACTTGCGAAATTGTTTGAAAGGAAATCCTCGCACTTAGGGCGGTTAAGTGGCTCAATCGACCAACAAAAAGGTACTTTTAGCCCGCTTCGACCGCGAGCCCGTGGAGGGGTTCGTTCAGGCTTCGGCGGGCTTCGAGGGGGAAGCAATTGAGGTGCTCACGCCCTCCGGGACCCTGCTGCGGATCCCCGTATCTGAGACAAAAGCCGTTTGTTTTGTTAGAGATTTCGAAGCCGGCGAGACTTGGCGGGAGCATCGGACCTTTCTTACGCGTCCCAAAATGCCTGGAGTTTGGGTCCGATTGCTGTTCCGGGACGGCGATTCCGTGGAGGGAATGGTCCCCAATAACCTGATGCTGGTGGAAACTGCGGGATTTAGCATCATTCCACCCGATCCGACGTTCCAGAACCAGAGAATCTTCGTCCCTAGGGCGGCTTTGCGGGAAGTACAGGTGCTGGGGGTGGTCGGGAGCCCTCTGCGGCGGCCGAAGACGAAAAAGACCACCGCGGAGGAACAATTGGAGATGTTTGGAGATCGTTAAACGGCCTTAAAATTCCTGAATGCGCCTTGGGGGAGTGCTTATTCGACCTTAATTTCGCCCTTAACTGGCCAAGCGGATGGAAAGCTCCTGAGCGGCCAGATCTTCCCAGCGGTTCTCGACGGTGTTCTGCACGAAGGTGAGGCGGTCCACCATGAAGCCGTGGGAATAAGGAAACTCCCGCCACCGGCTCCGGGCGCGAGCGGCTGCCAGCTCTACTTCTTCTGGCAACAATTGCTGCGCCAAAGTCACGTGGGGATGATATTCATAGGGCTCGGCGAATTGCAGAGCGCCGTGGTTTAGCGCGGCATGCATTCTTTCGAGCTCGCGATAACCCGCGCCGATGGATAGATAAATTACATTGGTGCCGGGAAAGACTTCGATCGAGGTCAGTTCGACGCGAAAGGGGGGAAAGTTTTCGAGCGAAGCGCTCAGATCCTGCCAAACGGCTTCGGGAAGGCCTGCGGTGAGGGGGCGCGGAGGTAGCACGGTGACGTGAGTCCTGGCCATGCAACGCGGCACCAACTCGCAACGCAGCGAATTCAGGAACCCGCCCAAAGGGTCGGGTAGATAAGAAATCAGGGCGAAGGAATTAATCGCATTCCCTGCCCCATTACCGCCGTTCATTTCTCCTGTTATTGTAACGCGGGTCTATGCCTTATGCGGAGGCTGCCTGGGTGGCGGGTTGCGGCGCGGAATTTGGATCGGGCACAATTTCCGGCAGGACCCATTGCGCTTCTTCAATGCCGACAAACTTAAAGATCCGCAGGGTGCGGTCCTCGCACTCAAGAACATCGCCAACCTGAATCGGCTCAGAGGCGTCGCGGAGGGCGAAGAAAGCGGCGTACGGCGACGCGGCTTCTACGACGTCGGTCTCCGAGGTTTCGTAGTCCCGAGGCTTGACGGCGGCCATACCCGACAGGTGCGGCGCGAAACGGAAGTTCTGGCGAAGATGAGCTTTCAGGCGGTGAATCCGGAATGAAGGCATAGGTCGACTCTTATTATCTCCAAAAACAATTTGGAATGGAAATGTTTTTAGCGGAGTCCTCGCCGAGCGCGAGCCAGCGCTCGACATTGTCTTTTTTCCAGGCCAGGGCGTCGCGGACCGAGCCGAGTACGCCATCCGGCTCGACGGTTACCAGGCGCACGCCTTCGGGCAGCGGAGGATGGTGCCCGAACACGCTGCGGAATCCTTTCACAAAGGGCTTGAGGACGGAGGAAGGGATTTCGGGCAGGGCATGAATCGCCAGAATCTCCGTAGCACCCAATTCCACCGCGGCCCATACCGGCAGAGGATTGAGCAGGCCTCCATCGGAATACCAGCGGCCGCCGATCCGCCGCTGCGGAAGCAATCCGGGGATGGCGCAGGAGGCGGCCAGATGTTTCCAGGTGACGTCGCTGCCGCTGACGATTTTCGGTTTCATGCGGGCGAGATCGGTCAGCGTGAGGGCAAAACCGGCGCGGGCGGGATAGCGCTCCATGAGTACTTGAATGGTGCGTGGC
This sequence comes from Bryobacteraceae bacterium, assembly GCA_035485055.1. Taxonomy (GTDB): domain Bacteria; phylum Acidobacteriota; class Terriglobia; order Bryobacterales; family Bryobacteraceae; genus Palsa-187. The sequence continues at coordinate 52,300 of DATHOJ010000139.1, read as the reverse complement.
AAGTCGCGAAATCGTCCGACTTCCGGCTGCATCCAGAATCCGCACAACTCATCGGCGGTCGCACCGCCGGAGATCGCATAGCCGTTCAGCGACCCAACGGACGCGCCTACTATCAGGTCCGGGGCCAGGGCGCCGATTCTCGATGCCAAGCCTCGCCAGACGCCTGCCTGCCAGGATCCGAACATGCCGCCGCCTGAAAGAACCAGGGCTCGTTTCATGGATTTTTTGGGTTGTTCATTGGGACCTGAAGCGCTCGGGGCGTAGACACGAGGGTCAACGCGGCACGCACGAGTGCGGCGCTACAAGCGCCGAGTTATTCATCCATAGATTCTCATACAATAGAAATACAGCGCTTCAATGGCATTTGACCCGACCCAATATGGACCTGACGTAGCTCGCATTCTGGCACTGGGTGAAAATGGCCAACGCTTACTCCCCCTGCGGCCTACCCCCTGCTACAGCCAGGAAGCCCGTCAATTACTAAAGACGTTCAAACCGCGCGACCTGTTCCCGAATCAGGAGGAGCCCGAGGCTCCGATGGCCGGGCTGTTTCTCTATTTTGCCTGTTTTGAGGAAGCGCACGATCTGCTGGAGATTTGTGAAACGCCTGAAGGCGAGTTGTGGCATGCGATTCTGCATCGTCTGGAGCCGGATTCGGGGAACGCGGCTTACTGGTTCCGGAAGGCGGGTCCGCACCCGATCTATACGCAGCTCGCGAAGGCCGCTGTAAAGATCCTGCACCGGATCCGGGACGCAGAATTCCGCACCGGGCGCTGGGATCCGTTTGCATTCGCAGCTTTTTGCGACCGCGCGCGAAAACAGCCGGGTTCGGCGCAGATCAAAGCCGCGATGGAAATTCAGCGAGCGGAGTGGCAGATTCTGTTCGACTACTGCGCGAGGCTATCCGAGTGAAGCCGCGCGCCGTCCTTTGGGTGCTGGCGCTCCTCGTAGTCGGCGGGCTGGTGTGGGCGCTGGTGAGCTGGCACAAGCAGCCGCCGGAGATTCCGTTCACCAAGGTAGCGCGGGAATCGATTGTGAGTTCGATCTCCACGAACGGCAAAGTGGAGCCGATCGATTGGGCGGCCGCGCGCGCAGAACGTGCCGGCCCGGTAATGGCGATTCTCATTGACCGGGGCAAACATGTGGAACTGGACGCGCCGTTGGTCGACATCGACGACTCCGACGCCAAGGCCGAGCTGGCCGCGGCGCAGGCGCGCATAGAACAGACGCGAGCCGACCTGGCAATGTTCGAAAGAGGAGGGCGCGCGACGGACCTGGCCGATATTGCGAGCGGCCTTGAGAAGGCGAAGCTGGAACTGGAAGCGGCGCAGAAAGAGTTCGACATTAATACCCGCCTGGAAGCCAAAGGCGCAGCGACCCGCGTCGAGGTGGCGACGGCGAAGCAGCGCGTCGAGAACGCGAAACTGCAAATTCGCGGGTTTGAATTAAAACGGGAAGCACTGGTGGCTGGATCGGACCGTTCGACGGCGCTCGCGCGGCTGCACGATGCCGAAGCGGCGGCGAGACTCGCCGACCAACGGATCAAGCAGAGCGTGGTGCGGGCACCGATCGCAGGCGTCGTGTATCAATTCGACTTGAAGCGCGGCGCGTATTTGAGTGCGGGCGATATCGTCGCAACCATCGGCAAGCTGGAGCGGGTAAAGGTCAATGTTTACGTCGATGAACCGGATCTGGGACGGGTGAGGACCGGGTTGCCCGTCACGATTACATGGGATGCGCTAGCGGGCCGTACGTGGAAGGGCACGGTAGACAAGACGCCGACGCAGGTGGAAACGCTGGGGTCGAGGCAGGTGGGACAGGTGATTTGCGTGATCGAAAATCCGGACCGCGATCTGCTGCCTGGCACAAACGTCACGGCGGAGATCCGGGCGGAGTCTGTGGAGAACGCTTTGACGATTCCGCGGGAGGCGATCCGGCGGGAGTTGGGGCAGGCCGGAGTGTTCGTGCTGGTGGGCGATCACGTGTCGTTCAAGAAGATCACGATGGGGATCGGGAATACGACGCGCGCCCAGGTGGAGGGTTTGAATGAGGGCGATAGTGTCGCGCTGCCGACGGAGAGGCCGCTGAAAGAGGGGATGGTTGTGAAGGCGGTGTATTAGGCTGCTGAGAAGAGGGCAGGCCGGGGACCTGCCCCACTGCGGCTTGCGCGGTAAGATCGTCACATGCACTCTCTGCTCGTTGCGCTGCTCCTCAGCGCCGACCTGACGCCCCAGATGCAGTCCACGATGGACCACATCTCTGCGCAATCGCTGCGCGGGCATCTTTCTTTTATTGCGTCCGATCTGCTGGAAGGCCGAGCCACCCCTTCGCGAGGCCTGGACCTGGCCGCCGAATATATCGCTGCGCAGTTTCGCCGCGCTGGACTTGAGCCGGTTGGCGACGACGGATACTTTCAGACAGCGACTTTGATCCAGCGCGAGCCCAACTGGGAAGGCTTCGAAATGACGGTTACCAGCGGCGCGAAGACGATCCGCATCGATAAGACCGAGGCATATCTAGTGCCGGAGTCCGCTCTGAATCTTCACGACGTTCCAATCGTCCTCGCCGATCAGTCCACGGAAACCCGCGGCAAGGTGGTCTTTGTGCCGAATCCACGAGGCCGCGGCAACTTCGATCAACCCGCGCTGGTCATCGCGAACAGCGCCAATATCCCGAGTGGGCCGCAGATTCGCGATCCCGAGGCAGGTCCCGGCCGCGGCGGGATGAACATGGTGAACAAGCCGGAGCTGGCTGCGTTCCTGAAAGACAATCCCGACGCGCGGCTCAGCGTTCATATGGCCGCGTCCATTGAAAAGCCGGTGAAAGTTCACAATGTCGCAGGAGTGCTGCGCGGCTCCGATCCGCAATTGAAGGACACCTACGTGATGCTCACCGCGCATTACGATCACCTGGGCACGCGCGCGAGCGGCGACGACAAGATTTTCAACGGCGCGAATGACGACGGCAGCGGAACGGTATCTGTCATGGAGATCGCTGGCGCAATTGCCGCACTCGACCGGCATCCGGCGCGCAGCATCCTCTTTATGACGTTCTTCGGCGAGGAGCGAGGGTTGGTCGGCTCGCGTTACTACGGGCGCCATCCGCTGGTGCCGCTTGAAAAAACTGTTGCCGACTTAAATCTGGAACAAATCGGCCGCACCGACGCTACCGATGGTCCGCAGATTGGCACAGCGTCCATTACCGGGTTCGATTTCTCGGAGCTTCCCGGAATTCTCGCCGACGCGGGCAAGGTGGCGGGAATCAAAGTCTACAAAAACGAGCAGGCCAGCGATCCTTATTTCGCTCGGAGCGACAATCAGGCTCTCGCCGACGTCGGCATCCCAGCGCATACTCTGTGCGTCGCGTTCGATTATCCCGACTATCACAAGGTCGGGGATCATTGGGATAAAGTCGATTACGCGAACATGGCAAAGGTCGATCGCGCGGTCGCGCTGGCGCTGCTGCGAGTCGCGTCCGATGCTCCGCCGCCGAAGTGGAATGAGGGAAATCCGAAGGCGAAGAAGTATGCGGAGGCTGCGAAAAAGCTGCATCCTTAGGTTTCGCCTTACTCAGGGAAGTATTTGGCTGTGCCTGCCAAAACCCGTCCACCTTGGATTGTAAACGGCACCTCAACCCGTCCCTCGCAGCATTTCATCTTACGCGACACATTCGGGTCATCCTTCTCGGTTTGGATGTGGAATATGAGTGCCGCGAAGTCAAAGCGCGACATCGGCTGATAAGTGCTCATGCCATGGGGCGCGGCTCGGTCGGCTGCGTCAAACACCGGCTTGAAATCGAGCAAAGCCGCGCCGGCGGGTGAGACGACAAAGTAGTCTTCATAGAAAATGTGATAGATCCCGCCGTCATCGAACTTCAGGCGGACGATGGATTGCTGCCCAACTTTTAAGATCTCGGCCGGAAATAGTGTCATGCCGCTTCCGTCGGCTTCCTGGAGGTGAATCTCATGAAGCTGATTGGGGGATGTCTCGACGAGAACCGACCTCAGATATGGCTGCGATTTATGCGCGCTCGAAAAGTAGAGAAGCTCGTATACAGTGAACGCATCGATCCTGCCGACGAGCCGGACTGTCGTGTGCGTCGTCAAGCGATCCTCAATCTCTGAGGGCGTGTCGGCGCACGGCAGGATTCGATCGCTAGGGTTGCTCCTTGCGCAAGGGTGATGGCGAAAGTAGGCCAAGTCATGAGCGGGCGGCGAATCGTTCGGCACTTCTTCGGATCCGTCCCGAGCGTTCAGATATCTTTTCCAGTCAGCACGAGTTGTGGCCGTCATCAGGAGGATGCAAACGGCCCAGCGAAGGATCATCGGCTTGAGTATTTCACAAAATCAAGATATTGCCGCTCGCCCTCTGGTGTTCCCGCCAAAAAACGCACAGGACGCAGACACAGGGCATTCGCTGCATTTCGGATTCTTCAATTTACAGACCCTCTGCCCGTGACATTTCAACAACAAATACGCCCGGATGCGAACGTCGAACTTTGCCGGCACATCTTCTGCAATCATCCGCTGGGCTTCTTTGTATGTCACGCCGTAGTTTTCGTGCTCCTGGCCGATCCGCATTCGTACAAGGACATGGGGACAATTTGACGGCACCGCTGCGACTGGCGAAATGCCTCCGAACAACAAGATGCGATCCGCCCCTGGATCGGCAATGTTGGGAAACTTCTTCAGTGCTGCGCGTACCCGGGCGATCGGCAAACCTTTCAGCCCCTCGAGCAAATCACCGCCGAATTCTTTTTCGATTCTCTCCGCGATTTCCTTCAGACGCATTGCGCGTAGCTCCGGCACCATTCCTCCGGGCTTTAACGCGAGCGCGAGTTTTGCAGGATTCGCCTTCAGCAACTGGTCCGGGCCCACTCCGATCTCGCGTTGCAGCGATTCCCAGCCCTTCGCGCATGCCGAATCGCTCGCAGGATATCCGCAGTGCCACCACACGAGAAAAAGATAAGGATCGGCAGGCCAGCTTGGCTCTTGCTGACCGTAATGCTTTTCTAAAGCATCACATAGATCGCCCAAGCGGCTAGGGCTTAACATTCATCGGCCTCAACAACTGCCTCCACTCCGTGTCGAAAATTCCTCCGCGGACCACTTGCCGTGCCAGCGGATGGATCATCGCGTAATCTCCGAGCCTGGGATAAAGCAGTGCGTTGGTCCCCTTAAACTCCTCTTCGTGAAACGTGTGGCCGCTGTTGAACACCACGTATCGCGAAGGGTTCAGGGGATTCGGAGCGATCATCACAGGAACCAGAGGAGCCGTCGGCCATCCCCTCATCAGCAGAGGGGCGATACGCTTCGTCAATTTATTACTCGACATGTCGCCGAACAGGATCAGGTGATAATTTTCGATATCCTCATCTGTCACGGCTTTGTCGTCCTTGATCCGCGCCTCGCCGCGCATATACTTCGCCCATTCCTTGCGAAACTGCTCCATCGTGTCGTTGATGTATTGGGCTGCGTCTTTATTCTCCGGCTTGCCCGTCGGACGCACCACCAGAAAAGCGTCCTTGAACGCATCGTCGATCGGACCTTGTAAGCCCGGCTTCTTATAACGACCGGCTTTGCCCGCGCGCCTCCATCCATCGGAGGTTTTCGTGAGCAGACCGAAATTCGCCAGTTCGACACTCTGTCCGTCGATGATCGCGTGGGTCCCGCCTTCGATCGCGATCCGGGAAACATTTCGCGTCGTCACGCGAATCTCATCGCCTGAGCGATCCGCATCGACCTCCGCGCGTTGATACTGCCTTTCCACGCTTTCCACCGAAATCCAGTAACACTTGTGAAACGCCGTCGTGTAGGTCACGAAATGAATATGATCCGGCTCCTGGCGCGGCCAGGCCAGCACCGCATCGATAAACGTGTTCGAGGCCGCCAAGCTGGCCGGCTCCCATTTATGCGCCGTCCCCGGACCGATCAGGAACAGCATGTGCGGCGGCTCGATATGCTCTGCGGCCAGCCTCTCCTGAATATTCATGCTGGCCTGCAACTGAGGATCGATCTCGCCTCCATAGCCCACCATCGGCACCATCTGCGCGTTGGCCGCATAATCCACGGCGTCGTAAATTCGCAGCAACGCGTCCTGATACCCCACCAACGGCCCAAGTTTCGCGTACTTCTTCGTCTCCGTAAATCCCGCGCCCGCTTCTACCGCCGCCCATTTATCGGGGAAATGCAGACCGATGTGCCACGCCCCCGCGCCGCCCATGGAGAATCCGCGCAGCACGACTTTCTTCTCATCGATTTTATAGCGAGCCTTCACGGAATCGATCGCCTCGAACACGTCGGTCTCGCCGGCCCAGCGATACGCGTTATTGCCGCGGCCATAGACGTCAAGCGTGATGTAATCCTGCGCCACCGGATGATCGTTCTCATGCGCCGCAATGAAACTGACCTCCGTAAGATCATTGCCGCGCCCATGCAGCACCACATCCAGCCTCACCGGCTTCGACCCGTCGTACGATGCGGGAATGGTCAATCCGTAGGGCTGGACGCTACCATCGATTTTCGATCGATACCCGCGGACCATTCGACCCTTGCGCGTTTCCCATGAGAAATTGGGGTCTGCCGCTCGAGTCAATCCGTGATCTAGCGCCTGAATCGTATTCGGAACATAAGCCGGCGCGTAGAATTCTTCTTCGAATCGAAGAACCCACTTCGCGGCCTGCTGATAGATTTCGATGTCGGCGAGACGCGCCTCTTCGGTGTGTTTCGCACGTAATTCATCGATCGCGTGCGTCAATTGCGCGAGCTTCGAGGTAATTTGCTCCCGCTCCGCAGCCGTCGGAAGCGATGCGCTCCGCGCCCCCAACGCCATGCCAACAATGCAAACCAAAAACTTCATTTCTGGCCAAAACAATACAAGTACGCGATGGTGCGCACGTAAATCCTGCCATCCTCGATCGCCGGCGTCGCATAAATATCTTCGTCAAGCTTATTCGCAGCCAGCATCTCCTGATCCCCGCCCGCTTTCAGCACTGCGATCACTCCGCTCTGCGACGCGAAATATATTTTCCCATCCGACGCCACCGGCGACGCGTAATACTTATCCGACACCGACCGCAGCCGAGCCTGCTTGAACACCTCGCCCGTCTTGGCGTCGAGCGTCGTCAGCACCCCGCTGTCATTGATCATATAAATCACGCCACGATACAACACTACCGAAGGTAACTGCGGAATCGACTTGTGAAATTTCCACTGCACCGCCGTCGCCGACACGTCGCCGTGCGACCCCGCTTTCACCGCCATTAACGAATTTGTCGCGCCCATGATCGCCGCGTACATCTTCCATTCGTATGCGTCCAGCACCCCGTCCCCGTTTAGATCAATGAACGGAAAATAGGTCTTCGTCCGCTGATCCGGCGCCTCCGCGATGGAAATCTTCCCATCGCCGTTTTTGTCGCTCGTCTTCAGCACCTCTTCAAACGGCGCGATCGCGATCTGCTTGCCCGGATCGTTCTCCGGCGTATTATATCCGTTGATGTAAATGGTGTCCCCATCGATTACGGGCACGCTCTTCATCTCCGACGCCAGCCCGTGCATCCACCAGACGCTCTCGCCCGTCTTGGCCGAATATACATCCATCCGAAATGACGCTGGCGCCACGATCAAAGACTTCCCGTCCGTATCCTTAATAATGCTGGGCGTCGAATGCCCGCTCAACGCCTCAGGCCGAGCCGTCTTCCAGCGCTGCTTCCCGTCCGCGAGGCCAAACGCCGCGATGAACGACCCCGTCGATTGATCGCACACCAACACCACTTCATCGTCTACCACCACCGGCGACGAGCCCATGCCATACACGTTATTGAAGGGACCCAACGGAACGTGCCACCGCTCATTCCCATCAAATCCATAGGAAAGGAGCCCATACTCGCCGAAAAATACGTAAATGTTTTTCCCGTCGGTCGCCGGCGATGGCGATGCCGGACTGTTCCGCTTGTCGATTTTCTCGGTGCGCGTCTTTGGCGCCTCACGACGCCATAAAATCTTCCCCGTCGCACGATCCAGCGAGATCGTGAAAAGCTTCTCGCCCTCAAACGCCGTTAGAAAAATCCGATCGCCCACCAGAATCGGCGAGGAGTGACCCGGCGGCAAAGCCACGCGCCACCGCATGTTCTTCTCGATCCCGAACTCCACCGGCAGACCGTGCGCCTCACTCACCCCTGACCCGTTCGGTCCGCGAAAACGATCCCAGTCGCTCCCCAGAAGGGAAAAACACGCCAGCAAAACTTGTAAACTAATGCTCATAAACCGTGACTCCTACTATACAACCGACCTCAGCGAGCCTTGACGCCCTGGACGCTTGGACCCGCGAAGTTGTCCAGTGGCATTTCAGCCCTGAAACCGGCACGCCCTTCTGGATCGAGCGCGCGAAGTCCCTCGACTTCGATCCATTGCGCGACATCCGAACCTATAACGATCTCGATAAATTCGGCTTCTTCGAAGACGAGTGGCTGCGCGGAGGTCCCGTCCGCCGCTGGGTCCCGAAGGCCTACGCGAATAAGCCGATCTTCACGTTTGAAACCGGAGGGTCCACCGGCGTTCCGAAATCCCGGATCGCGCACGAGGATTTCCGGATCGATTACGAAGCCTTCTCCGATACTTTGCCCGACGAATTTTTCCCTCGGGGAGCGGACTGGCTGCACCTGGGTCCGAGTGGCCCACGCCGTCTCCGGCTCGCCGTCGAGCACCTGGCGCAGCATCGCGGAGGCATCGCCTTCTGCGTCGATCTCGACCCTCGCTGGGTCATAAAACTGATCAAGCGCGGCGACATTCAGGAAGCCGAGCGCTACAAACAACATTGCATCGATCAGGCTTTGACGCTTCTCAAAGCCCACGAAATCCATTGCATGTTCACCACGCCGAAGCTCCTCGAGGCCTTGTGCGAAAAAATCAACCTGCGCAGCGCCGGCATCCAAGGCATCTTCTGCGGAGGCACGGAAATGACTCCGCAATTCCACCGCTTCGCCAAAGAGGAACTGCTAGGGGACGAAATTTATTTCGCGCCCACCTACGGCAACACGCTAATGGGCCTGGCCGTTCACAAGCCTTTCGACATCGCCGACAATTACGCGGTGATTTACTACCCGCCCAGTCCCAGAGCGATGATCGAAGTAGTAGACCCCGACAATCCCACCAAGATGGTCGATTATGGCCAAACCGGCCGCGTGCGCCTCACGACGCTAACCAAGGAGTTCTTTATGCCGCGCTTCTTGGAACGCGACGAATGCGAACGCGAACCCCCATGCGAAAGGTACCCCTGGGACGGCGTCCGCAACGTGCGCCCTTTTAGAAAATTCCAAACCACTGTAGTAGAAGGCGTTTATTAATGAGGATGTTTGCAGGTAGGACAGGACCCCGGCCTGTCCTCTTCTTTCTCCTCCTCAGCCTTCTTCTACTCAGCCTCCCCCTCGTAGCAGCCGACGACCGCCTCCAGAACGAAATCTCCCGCCTCGCCTCAATCACCGACGGCGAAGTGGGGATGACTGCGATCCACATCGAAACCAACCGTCACATCGCGCTCCACGAAACCGACCGCTTCCCCATGGCGAGTACCTTCAAAGTCCCTATCGCCGTCCAGCTTCTGTCCAGAGTCGACCGCGGCGAAATCCGCCTCGATCAGATGATCACGATCGAGCCTCACGATCTGCACCCCGGTAGCGGCACGCTCTCGAGTCTCTTCAAACAACCAGGAGTAAGCCTCAGCGTAAGAAATCTGATGGAGCTGATGCTCCTCATCAGCGACAACAGCGCGACGGATATCGTGCTGCGCCTCGCCGGCGGCCCGGAAGCCGTGACGTCGAAAATGCGCGAGTTGGGAATCAGCGGCATCAACGTAAATCGTCCCACGGTACGCCTGATCTCCGAATGGTTAGGAGCCGATCTTCCTCCAGAAAAAGATTGGACACCCGATCTTTGGAGTCGTCTCTATGAGGCCATCCCTCCAGCCACACGCACGGCAGCCGAAGCGAGATTTAACACCGACCCCAGAGACACCGCGCAGCCTTCCGCTATGGCCGACCTGCTCCTGAAAATCTACAGCAAGAAACTCCACAAACCGGAGACCGCCGAACTGCTACTGGACATCATGCGCCGCTGCCAGACCGGCGACGCGCGCATCAAAGGAATGCTCCCGCCGGATACGGTAATCGCCCATAAAACCGGTTCGATCGGAGGAACCATTAACGACGTCGGCATCGTGACGTTACCCGACAACGCCGGTCACGTTGTCATAGCCCTCTTCGTGAAGCAAGGCACCAAATCGGAAGCCAGCGAAAAAGCCATAGCCCAAATCGCCCGCACTGTCTACGATTATTTTTTATACGCTTCGCACTAGGGTCCTGAGTTGGAAATACGGAGTGGGCCGAGTTTCAGTTTGCAGCATCGGCGTCAACCTATGCCGGCTCGATCGAACAGATGGGAGACGCCGGCTGAAGCCGACGCCGCAGACCAAAGGTCCGCGCCACCAAGTTCAGGGTCAAATTGGCTGCCGGTTTCTTGAATATATACCTTGACAGGTATATGCTTCTTGGGGTACACTCAGAGCGTGGAATCTGTTTTTGAAATCATTGCGGAGCCGAACCGCCGCGCGATATTGAGCCTCCTGGTCTCGTCCCAACAGTCGGTCGGAGAGATCGAGCGCCAACTTCGCATGCCGCAACCGACCGTGTCAAAGCATCTGCGAGTGCTGCGCGAGGCCGGTTTTGTGGAATCGACGGTGGACGCACAGCGGCGCCTCTACCGCCTGAAACCGGAACCACTTCAGGAGGTCGATGCGTGGCTGGCCCCGTTCCGCCGGTTCTGGTCCGCTCATGTAGACGCTCTCGAACGCCACCTGGACCGCATGGATCAAATAGCACCGACGAGGACGAAAGGCAAGGAGAAGACGACGCGGCCCAAACCGCGAACGTGACAAAGGAGAAAAGAAATGAAAATCAAATTGACTAGTGTATTCGTGGACGACCAGGAAAAGGCCCTACGCTTCTATACGGAAGTATTGGGGTTTGCCAAGAAGTCCGATTTCAGCAACGGCCCCTATCGCTGGCTGACGGTGGCTTCGCCCGAGGATCCGAACGGCACTGAGCTGCAACTGGCGCTGAACAACAACCCCGCGGCCAAGGCGTATCAGGAGGCGATATTTCAACAGAACCAACCCGCGGCTATGTTCTTCACCGACGACGTCAAGGGCGACTACGAGCGGATCAAGGCCCGTGGCGCTGAGTTCACGATGCCGCCGACCGACGTAACCGCATCGATCATCGCGATGCTGAAGGACACCTGCGGCAACCTCATTCAGCTCACTCAACTGGCGCGTCATTAAAGCAGATAGGAAGGCGGAAACGATGACCAATCACGAGCAGTATGCGCCGGGTCCGGCCAACGTGGCCCAGATACAAAAAGACGGCGAGGATTGGACGCTTGTTCTCGTCAAGCAATTGCGCCACTCGCCGGAAAAGGTCTGGCAGGCGCTGATCGACCCGGCGCATCTGCGCGAGTGGGCTCCGTTCGAAGCGGATGGGAGCCTGGGCACGGCTGGAACCACGGTGAAGCTCACCACGGTGGGAGCACCGGGGCCGCACATTACCGAAACAACCGTGAAGCGAGCCGACGCTCCCACGTCGCTTGAATACACTTGGGGCGCGAACGACATGAGGTGGGAACTCGAAGCCTTAGGGGGCGGCACGCGCCTGACGCTGTGGACCACTATCGATCGCCGCTTCATGTCGTGGGGCGCTGCCGGGTGGCACATTTGTTTCGATGTTCTGGATCATCTGTTGAGTGGAACCCCCATCGGCCGCATCGCTGGTCCAGAGACCAGGAAATTCAGCGGTTGGCAGCGGCTACAGGTGGAGTATGCCAGGCAGTTCGCTATGGACCTCGACCAGTCTTGATCTCGCCCGGCGCGATCCGTCCGACCTGTTGCGCTTGCATCAAAATAGAGGAAATATGCCTCAGGAATATATTGAGATCCGAGGTGCGCGCGAGAACAATCTCAAGAATGTCTCGCTGCGCATCCCCAAGCGCAAGATCACGATCTTCACCGGCGTCTCCGGTTCCGGCAAATCGTCGATCGTCTTCGATACCGTCGCTACCGAAGCGCAGCGCCAGATGAACGAGAATTTCAGCATGTTCATCCGGACGTTCCTGCCGCGCTACTCCGCGCCGGACGCCGACGCCATCGAGAACCTGAGCATGCCGATCGTCGTCGACCAAAAACGGCTCGGCGGCGGCTCCCATTCGACGATGGGGACGATCACCGACATTTACCCGGTGCTGCGCCGGTTGTATTCCCACATTGGCAAACCCTTTGTGGGACCTTCGAATCTCTTTTCCTTCAACGACCCCAAGGGTATGTGCCCGAACTGCAACGGGCTCGGCCGCAAGATGGGCGTAGACCTGGATCTGTTCCTCGATAAATCGAAAACCCTGAACGAAGGCGCAATCCTGTTCAACGAATATGCCGTCGACAGTTGGGGCTGGAACTTCCTCGGCCGCTCGAAACTCTTCGACATGGATAAGAAGCTTTCGAAGTTCAGTGAAAAGGAAATGGACCTGCTTTTATACAGCAAACCATACAAATTGAAAACCGATATCGGAGGCAAGGACATCAATATCACGTGCGAAGGCATTATCGGCAGATTTACCGCCAAGTACATCACGCGCGACCTCAAGACCATGTCGGAACGTACGCAGAAGGCAGTGGCGCCTTACATCACGATGGCACCGTGCATGGTGTGCAAGGGCGCGCGCTTAAGTCAGGAAGTGTTGAAGTGCAAGATCGGCGGATACAACATTGCTGAGCTGGCTTCCATGGAAGTGGGCCGCTTGATCGGCGTGATCAAGACGATCAAGGAACCGAAAGCCGCGCCAGTTTTGAAAACACTGATCCAGCGCCTGCAATATCTGGTGGATATCGGCCTCGAGTATCTCACCTTAAATCGTGAGACTGACACGCTCTCCGGCGGCGAATCGCAGCGTGTGAAGATCGTCAAACACCTGAGCAGCAGCCTGGTGGACGTGATGTACGTGTTCGACGAGCCCAGCGTGGGTCTTCATCCGCGCGATGTGCATCGTTTGAATGAATTGCTCCAACAGTTGCGGGATCGAGGAAATACGGTTCTCGTGGTAGAACACGATCCTGATGTGATTAAAGTGGCTGATCATATCGTGGACGTGGGTCCGCATGCAGGAAGTCAGGGCGGCCAGATCATGTACGAAGGTCCGTTCAAGAGCCTGTTGAGCGCGGACACGCTGACCGGCAAATATATGAAGCGGCCGGTTTCGATCAAAAGCGATTTCCGGTCCCCCAGTGGAAAACTGCCGATCAAGAATGCAAGAGCCAACAACTTGCAGAACGTGAGCGTGGACATTCCGAAGGGTGTACTGACGGTGATCACAGGCGTGGCAGGATCGGGGAAGAGCTCGTTAATTCATCAGACCTTTCTGCGGCAACACCCGGACTCGATTGTGATCGACCAATCCCCCGTGGGTGTTTCGAGCCGGTCCAATCCCGGCACCTATACCGGCATCATGGACGAGGTGCGAAAGGCCTTCGCGGCCGCGAACAAGGTGAATGCATCCCTGTTCAGCTTCAACTCGGAAGGCGCCTGCGAGAACTGCCAGGGACTGGGCGTGATCTACACGGAGATCCCCGCGATGGGCGAGGTCAAGTCGCCATGCGAGATTTGCGAGGGCAAACGATTTAAAGATGAAGTGCTGGAATACAAGCTCAACGGAAAATCGATCAACGATGTACTGGAAATGACGGTCAGTCAGGCGCTCGAATATTTCAAAGTCAGCAAGATCACGAATAAGCTACAGGCCATGAGCGACGTGGGCCTCGATTACCTGACCCTGGGTCAGCCGTTGAGCACACTCTCCGGCGGCGAATGTCAGCGCATCAAACTGGCAAGTGAACTGCACAAACAGGGTAGCATCTATGTGCTGGATGAGCCCACAACCGGTTTACACATGTCGGATATCGGCCGGCTGCTGGAGATCGTGAACCGCCTGGTGGATGCGGGCAACTCGGTTATCGTGATCGAACATAATACAAGCGTGATCAAAAATGCAGACTGGATCATCGATATGGGCCCCGAAGGCGGCACGAAGGGCGGCAAGGTCATGTTCGAAGGCTCGCCCAAGCAGTTGCTCAGCGCAAAGAACTCGCTGACCAGTAAATACATGGTTCCTTAGCCGACAGGAACTTCCGATACTGGAGACCTCGGCAATCCGGCGGCAGGGTTGTGAAGAGGCCCCCTCGAGGGCCATCGGCTGCGTTGCCAAACTCGCCTCCGCTATCCGGCCCTACGGAACGGCGGCGGGGTGAATCCCTGTCTGATCTCGACGGCCCATTCTGAAAGGCGTCTGTCCTGGCTGTTAAACTTCGCGCAACGGTCAAGAAACGTAGCCACACCTTCGCGCTCACCTACATCGACAAGACTGCGCGCGAGCGATATATCGATCATGTTGTAGCGCAGGAACTCAGTGGGCGGCGCCTCGGAGGCTGCGAGTAGATGGCGCAGCGCACTGGCCTTGTCTCCCCTTTTCAGCGCCACTTTTCCCAACGCTAAATTGGCCTGAAAAACGGCTGTGCCGTAGTTCGGGTCCTTCGAATCGTGCGATGCCAAAGTCAGCAACTCGTGCGCTTTTACCTCCGCCCCTTTGGGCTCCGAGCGCCGCAAGGATAATTGTGCCTCGAGCAGCACGATGCGATCCTTTTCGCTCAGACTACCGGGGTCCGTCTTAGCGCGCATCTCGAGCGAAAATCGCTGGAAGCTGTCGCGCTCGATGTGAGCAGCTCTATCGCTCGGATCGATGGAGATGGCGCGTTCGATCAGGGCGCGGCAGAACTCGAGATTTGGACGGTTGCCTTGGAGCTGTTCCACAGTCCTGGTGAGCAACTCCGTATCTTTCGACGCCGACAGCTTCTGGCGGACCTTCTGAGCGTAAGACCCTTGAGCAGGCAGCGCATCCGACTCGTCCCAAAGTACGGCCGTCTGCCACTGCGGCAACTGCCCCGCCGACCCCGTCAGCGCCCACGCATAATGGCGAGCCAAGAACACTTCCCAATGCAGGCCAGACCAGCGCCGGTCAGACGGCGGAAATCTTCGTTGGCCCTCCAGCAGGATCTGCTCCGCCAGCTCGTTATCGCTGCCGGAAAGGAACTCCGCCGCGTTCATGTAGACAAAAGGGTTGTCCCAGGATTTCTTCAATTGCTCTGTCCAGAGCGATCTGGCACGCTCGTACCCGTCTTTGTCCCATATTGTGTCCCACGCGGGACGAGAACCCCAATTGAGACGCATGCCCGGCTGCTGTTCGATGAACCAAAGCGTGAGCGCATCGAGAGCCTTCGGATCATTTTTGGATTGGTAATACCGTACGATCTCCAGCAATTGGTCCGGTTGGTCCGGGTGCGCCTTCACGTCCAATTCCAATTCTTTTGCGTTACTCGGAGTAAGGCTAAGCGCGGCTTGCGACACTTCTGCGTCGCTGAATTTTCGCGCCTGTTGCCGTTGGAGCGTTGAAGCCCGCTCTGTTCGATCCGGTTGGGCGATGGGGCCAGCGGAACTGTGGGGCGAGCGGCCCACGCTGCACGCGAGGAACGTCACTAGCGTGAGCCCGCACAGGCTCGCCGCCGCGACTGACTTGCCGCGCGACATCCTCACGGCAGGTGGAGTGTCCATAATCCGCCGGATGCGTCGTGGCAAGTTGCCGGACGAAAATTCCACGGCGCCAGCCCATTCGATCCGCCCTCCCGTTTCATGGACGGAACGCGCCATCTCAATCAGGTATCGGGCATAGTCGTGCGCGGCGTGGCCGCCGGCGAGGACAGCCTGGTCGCAGGCTTCTTCGGCGAGCGAGGCAAGCTTCCGCTCCAACCACCATGCCAGCGGATGAAACCAGAAGACGCACCGGTTCAACAGCGCAAGCCACTGCACCAGCGGATCGAGGCGCCGCACATGCTCACGCTCATGGATCAAGACTGCGTCCAGTTTGGCGGCGCTCCATGTCTGCCAATCGTTTGGCAGAAGCGGCACAGGCCGCAGCCAGCCAATCGTGACCGGCGTAGCGCAGAGCGGACTAGTGGCAAAACCCTCTGATGGCCGCTTCTCGCGCCTCAAGGAACGAACTTGGAGAGTACCCCAGATCAGCCGCGCAAGCATCACGGCGATTCCCGCCAAGTAGATGGCGGACAGAATCTGTTGCCAGTCCGGATGCGCCGGCCGGGGAACGGCTCGAAGCGGCTCTCCGGCGGCGGCTCGAAACTCTTCGGCCGCAGGCAGTACGGATTCCAATGGGATCTGGAGCCCCGCTGCCTGCTCACGCAGAGAGGGCAGAACCGGCGCGGTGACAGAGAGTCCCCATTTAGTCCAGACCGGTAGCAGCAACATCGCCACCATAGCGGCGGTCCACGCGCGGTGCCGCACTGAGGGTCCGCGCAAACGCAGAGTGCTTACAACGACGCCTGTTCCAACCACCAGCAACAGGGCACGAACTGACCATTCCAGAATCGAGTGTTCCATTTACTTGCCTTTCTGCTCACGTCGCCGCATTTCAACGAACTGCACAAGCTGGTCCAGTTCGCGATTGGAAAGCACTTTCGCGTCTACCATGCCCGTCACCAGCTCTTCCACCGAGCCCTGGCAGAGGCGGTCGATAATCTGCCTCACCGCGCGCGCGGCCAGCCCGCGAGCAGGCTCGACCGCCCGGTAGATGAACGCACGATCCTGCACCTCATGGCGCAAATAGCCCTTCTGCTCCAGGCGGCGCAGCATGGTGCGAACGCTGGTTTCCTTCAGCTTGTGGTTACGGGACACCGCCTGGTGCACTGCCTCCACCGACGAGGGTCCGCCGGTCCAGATGGCGGCCATGATGCGGCCTTCGAGTTCCGTGAGAGGGGCGCGGACTGGGGAACCCGATGTGTTCTTACCTGTCATGTTACATTTTGTACCACTAACAAACCGGAGAATCAAGCAATTTTTTAAGGGCCGCCCGCCTCTGAAGGCGAGGGCAGTGACATCCAGCGGTGATACGTTCTATGTATGCGGTCTTTCCAGGTCACGATGTTGTGCTGCTTCCTGCTCCTCGCGGGAGCTTCTCGCGCTCAGGAGGATCGCGCGAAGTTCCGCGTAAGCGTGAACCAGATCGTCGTTCCCGCCGTTGTGACCGACGCCAAAGGACATCGGGTTTCAGGGTTGAAGGCCGAAGATTTCGAGGTGCTCGAAGATGGCGCGCCACAGAAGATCCTGTCGTTTTCCATGGGCGGAGAGGCGCCACCCGCTGCTGGGCCTGCACCCGCCGCGGCGCCATTTATACCAGGCAACGGTACGATCCCGCCGGCTGATACGGCGGCCCCACGGCGAACCTATGCGATTTGTGTCGATACGCTACACTCCACGTTTGCCAACTTCCCGCCCGTCCGCGCTGCCTTGGAAAAATTCTTCGAGAAAGAAAACCGAACCGACTCGCAGTACTGGCTCATCAGTTTGGGCAAGAAGCCGGAGGTGCTGCAATACCCAACCACCGATCCGCATGATGTACTCACAGTGTTGCGGGATAAAAAGTTTCTCGCCACGATCCAGAACAGTGAGGCATCGGCTTTGGGGGCGCAGACTTCCACGCTGCGGCAGCAACTGGATACTTACTGTCGAGCGTGCCCGTGCGGGCGCGACCTCCGGCCTCCGCCAGGGGAGTGTATCGGTCCCCGGCAATCCGTGATCGGCCTCGTCACTACGTCGGCGGATCGAACGCGGGTTTATACGGAATTCTTCCTGAAGGAACTCCGGGCGGTGGTGGACGATCTTTCGCGCATGCCGGGAAATCGCGTGATGATTTTGATTTCCGATGGCTTCAATCTCGCCCCGGGACGCGAGCTTTTCGGCGTGATGCGAGCCTATTTCCCGAACGACAGCCGGTGGCAGATGAATGACCGCGATACCAGCGCGCAACTCGAACCCATTCTGCGTGAGGCGGCGGCCAACAACATCGTTGTGTACGCACTCAACTCGGGCGGACTTGGCTTCGCGGGCGGGGCGAGCAGCGCGTACCAAGCAAGCAGCAGCGGCGGCGCCAGCAGGCAGGGTGTGGGTCAGATCGTTCTGACGGAACTGAACCGGCAAGCAACCCAGGCGAGCTTTGAGGGTGGAACCACAATGGCTGCGCTGGCTCGTGCGACCGGCGGGGCGTTCATCGAGAACAACAACGATATGCTGGCGGGAGTGAAACGTGCCTTCGACGAGACGCGCGATTTTTATGTTCTTGGGTACATGTCCTCGAATCCCACGTTAGACGGGAAATACCGGGCCATTGAAGTTCGAGTGAAAGAGCCAAAATTCGTCGTGCGCGCCAGAACAGGGTATTGGGCGCAGTAGGCGCGTTGGCCGCCAATGAGAAGATGAATGATCGCTTCCCCGAGAAGTCTTCGACAGCCTGCTGACGCGCGGCGCCGGGTCATCGCGTTCGGGATGAGCCTGGCGTTCCTCTCCTATCTCGATCGCGCCTGCATCAGCCAGGCCGCGCCTATGATCGCCCGCGATCTGCACTTCAATGCGATTCAAATGGGCTATATCTTCTCGGCGTTTGGCCTCACCTATGCCGCAATGGAGATTCCCAGCGGCTGGTTGATCGACCGCTACGGTCCGCGCCTGGTGCTGACCCGCGTGGTAATCTGCTGGTCCTTTTTCACGGCCGCGACCGGGCTCGCCTGGAACTTCGCCTCCATGCTCATGGCCCGGCTGTTGTTCGGCGCGGGGGAAGCCGGATGCTTCCCCGGACTTGCCAAAGCGTTCAGTAACTGGCTCCCCGCCGAGGAGCGCGCCCATGCGGAGGGCTGGAAAGCTTCGAGCGCGAGATGGGGAGCAGCGGCGGCGCCATTGCTCGTGGTCGCGCTTTATGCACGGTTGGGTTGGCGAGTCACTTTCGCGCTGTTCGGCGCGATTGGGCTCGTTTGGGCGGGTCTCTTTTATTTCTTGTTGCCCACCGATCGGAATGAGGAAAGCGCGAAGGTCGCCCGCCAGACACCATGGAGGATTTTCCTTCGATCCCGAAGCGCGTGGGCTCTTTGCGTCCAATGGTTTTGTCACTTTTACGGCTTCTACTTCTACGTGACCTGGCTGCCAACCTATTTGTTGCAGGCGCGCGGGCTCTCGCTGAATCATGGAGCGATCCTGAGCGGCTTGCCGCTGCTGACAGCAGGGTGTGGCTGCCTTTTCGCCGGATATGCGCTACAGCCTGTTGCCCGCTGGTGCGGAATCGTCCGCGCGCGCAAAGCATTCGCGTATGTTGCCTACGGGGGAGCCGCTTTGTTCCTGCTGTTGTTCACGTCTATCCATGACCCGAACCTCGCGATGATCGTGATGAGTCTGTCGAGTTTCATCGTCGAGTTAAGTGCCCCGGTGACTTGGACCACGGCTATGGATCTTGGAGGGCAATCGGTCGGACTGCTAACGGGAATGATGAATACGCTTGGCCATCTAGGAGGCAGCGTGGCGCCGACGATTATCGGCTACCTGCTGGCGGCGTCCGGCAACAGTTGGGATATCGCGTTTTACGCATCGGCCGCTCTCTATGCTCTTGGCGGCCTTTGCTGGCTGGTGCTCGATCCGGTCACGCCGCTGGATCGGCCAACCACAATCTGAGGTAGTGCCGCTTGCGGTCGGGCTCCGCGTAATCTTCATAATTGGTGCGGCTATGCAGCAAAAAGGTATTGCTGATCAGCTGAAGATCCCCGCGTTCCAGGGGGACAGTCACGGCAACGCCTGGACGCTGCATCAACCCATCGAAAGCGTCCAACGCTTCGACATCCGCGCTGGTCAGTGGCTCTCCCTTCCACTCCTGACCCTTCGTAATATAAAACCGCAGGTATCGGGCGGTGAGCGAGCCATCGAACGTAAAGACTGGAACCGGAAGCACCGGGTCTTCGCCAGGCGGCAGCTCCGCGCGCCGATCGACCCAAAACGGCTGGTACAAGCGGCGTAGAACGTCCGGCCGTTCCTCGCGCAGAATGTTGTGGAGAGTGTAGGCGCTCACCAACGCGGATTCTCCGCCAGCTTTCGCTGAGCGCAGCACCAACAGGCCGATCACATCGGGTGTATTTCCCGCTACGCGCGACGGCGAATCGGTATGAAAATCGAACGCCGCGTTGGTCTTTGAAAAACGCACTCCCGTCCGACCATAGTCGGCCTCCACGCGAATGCCTTCGTCCCGCACCGAATACAACCGGTCTCCACGGAGATTCTGGGGAAGGATCGTGCCTAGATGGGTTCCGATCCCCGCGTATAGAAGCTGCGCCTCATCTTCCGCATAATCGTCGAGCGCCAGCCCTCGCAGGACGACGAACCCGATACCGTCCTTGAGGCGCCTCCGAATCTCCGCCGCGGCGGCACCAAATGACGGAAGCAGGAAATCTTCGCGACGGGACGGTTCGATGCCGCGCTTCTTCGCTTGATCAACGGCCGATTTGAGCTCATTCCGGGTCTCGTCACTCAACGACAAAGACCAGTCCGAGGGGCTATGAAAGTCCCTGCTTGTCCATACCCGGGGACCGTCAAAAAGGTTTGGATCCGGCGGAATTAGGCTCGTCCTCACTTTGATCCCTTGCTTCTCTATCCGAGTTTATGAGGACCGGCGGACCTAGTCAATGCCGGGTGTAACAACGCGCCAAAGCGCAAGCTGCTATGCTCCCGCGCCGTGAGATTTGAGCGCCGCAGGAAGCGTGCCCGGAGCAGCCTCCGGCTCCGTGCGAAGGATGTCGATGCCGCCTTTGAAGAAGGCTCCGTCTTCAATCACGATTCCCGCGGTTTTGACGTCCCCCACGATGCTAGCACCGTTCATGATGACGATCCGTCCAGCCGCTTCGACATTTCCTTGAATCGAGCCCCGGACGACCAATTCTTTCGCTTTTACTGTCGCCTTCACCTTGCCATTCGGGCCGATCGTCAAACGGTGGCTTACGTCAAGCGTGCCCTCGATGTCACCGTCGAAATATAGTTCTTCATCGCTGTGTATCTCCCCCAGAAACCGCATGGTCTTGCCGACCGAAGCACCCGTTCTGGGCGTCTGAGATAGCGCGGCGTGTCCCTGCGACCGTTCGTCGTCGAGGTGGTTCGATTTGAGAGGCGTGCCCTCTCGCTCCATGGTTTTTCCCCACATGAATGAATAAAGTCCTTCCGTGAATAAGTAATGAGTATTGAGTGCGAGCACTCGGTGGACCAATCTTATGTTGTTGACTCTTAGACAAACAGGCGCGACTCCGGCAGAATTTACTACATGGGATCTAAAGAAACTACCGATCCATCACGGGATCGCTTGAAGTTGGCTGCTCGCCTTGTCGTCGCGTCTAACTGATATCTGCCTCGCCCACAGAAAGCGGTTTCTTCATCGAGTTTTCCAGTAGCCTCTGAAAGTAACCGATCCCTGGTACGTCATAATGAGGGCTTGCCGATGAAATCTGAGACTATCCAAGTCGCCGCGTCGGCACCGATCAGCAGACGCGCCTTGGTCAGAGGAGCGGTGGCTGCTGTCTCCGCGGCTGGATCTCGCGCACAAAGCCGCCGCAAGCCAAATTTTCTGTTCATACTCGCTGACGATCACGCGGGTTACGTACTGGGGTGCGACGGGAACCGCTACGCGCGAACTCCCAACTTAGACCGTTTTGCTTCCGAGGGTGTTCGATTCGCTGCGCATCACTGCAATTCCCCGGTTTGCACGCCTTCACGGCAATCGTTTCTGACGGGTCAACTGCCCCACTCGGCTGGAGTTACAGTGCTTGGCACACCGCTGGCTGCCGACAAGCCTACCCTTGCGAAGCAGTTTCAGAGGGCTGGATACCAGACGGCTGTGTTCGGCAAGATGCACTTCAACAGGCCCGCGGAGCCGGGACTACACGGTTTTGACCTGATGATGACCGAGAACGAGATCACCAAAGCCTGGACCGCGGAGGTTCACCCCCGTGCATTTCCCGCAAGTATCCACGCCAAGCCAGTCGAGTGGCGGCCGTTCCGTGACCCCGCCCGGATCTGGCTAAATGCAGACAAGCTGCCGATGGCACGGTACGACGAGGAATCGAGAGGTACCTATATTGCGCGCAAGGCCATTGAGTATCTTGAGGAGAACAGGAACCGGCAATTCGCGCTTTGGACCAGCTTTCAGGAGCCGCATTCGCCTTTCGATTTCCCCGTCGAAGACCGGGATCTGTTTCCGGCGAGCCGATTTTCCGTCCCCCATGTAGGCTCCGGGGACGCGTGGCAGATCCCCAAGGTTTTCCGCGACCTGAGCGATGACGACAAACGCGGGATCGCTGCGGCATACTACACCTCGGTAGCCTTCTTGGATCGCAATGTCGGCCGCGTGCTGACCGCTCTCCGCCGTCTGCGGCTCGAAGAGGACACCGTCGTGGTCTACATGGCCGACCACGGCTACAATCTCGGGCAGCATGGCCGGTTCGAAAAGCATTGCGGTTACGAGCCCGCATTGCGCGTGCCACTCATCATGCGGTATCCGGGCAGGTTTCGCAGCGGCGTGGTGCAGGACTTGACGGAGCACATCGACGTACCGGCGACGATTGTGGACGTCATGGGCCTAGACCCGTTGCCAGTGACCCACGGGCAAAGCCTCCACCCCTACTTGGAAGGACGTCGCCCCGAGAACAGGCGGGATCATATCTTCAGCGAGTATCTGGAAAACGAAGAAGCCTACATCAAAACCAACGAGTGGAAGTATATTTTGTGCTCGGGAAAGCGTCCGCGTCAGGACGGCTACGAAACCGATACTCCGACGCCCGGAAGGTACCGTCGCTTATACGATCTAACGAAAGATCCGGGCGAATTTACAGATGTAGCATCGACCCGCCCGGATCTGGTTACAAAATTCGACGGTCTGTTGCTGGATCGCTTCCGCGCCACCCATCCCGATCGCGAAATGGAACCTCAAGGGATTGGGAGTGAGGACGCTATCGACTTTTATCTCCGCCCGAGAGACGCAAAAGCGGCCATCCACGCCTGACCATCGCGCGACCCGGCCCTCGCAAAGTTCCGAAACAAATTGTTTCGACTTTTTTCAGGATCGACCCCAACCGTTTTCGATATAGACCGTCTATATCGAGTGAACCATGGGCAAACAACCGACGGAGCTACTCCAGGGCACGCTCGATATGTTGATTTTGAATACCTTGGCGCTGGCGCCGCTCCATGGCGTGGGCGTCGCGCGCCGGATTGAGCAGGTGACGCACGGAACGTTTCTGGTCAAGCCAGGATCGCTGTTTCCCGCCCTGCATCGCATGGAAGAGGCGGGATGGGTAACGTCCGCATGGGGCGAAACCGAAAGTGGACGCCGCGCCAAGTTTTACCGGTTATCGCGAGCGGGGCGGCGGCAACTCGAAAATGAAACTGCACGGTGGGGACGGATTTCGCTGGCCGTCAACCGGGCGCTCGGAGCTGAAGGCTGACGAACGTGATCGGATGGGTCCGAAGTTTAATCCGGAATCTTTTTCTACGCGAGCGCGTCGAGAGCGAGCTCGACCTGGAAGTCCGTAGCTACGCCGATCTGCTGGAGGAGGAAAATATGTCGAAAGGAATGAGCCCTGAAGAGGCGCGCCGCGTAGTGCGAATTGAGATCGGCGGCCCGGACCAGATCAAAGAGGAAGTGCGCGGCGCACGCGCCGGAGCTTGGATAGAAACGGTTTGGCAGGACCTTCGATCTGGAGCGCGGATGCTGCGCAGAAATCGCGGCTTTGCAGCGACGGCAATTCTGACACTCGCCCTTGGAATTGGAGCGAATACCGCAATCTTCAGCGTCGTGCGCGCGGTTCTATTGAGTTCGTTGCCGTATCGGCAGCCGGATAAGCTGGTGAAGATTTGGGGCCAATACGCTGCCGAAGGACTTCTGAAAAACTCGTTGTCCGATCCGGAACTGTTCGAGCTCGAAGATACCAATCAGTCATTTGAACAGGTAGCCGCCTACTATCCAAGCGGCGGCGCCAACCTCGGCAGCGACGAAACGGAGCCGCAGCGAATCACCCGGGGCAGCGCGACGTGGACCCTGTTTCCGTTGCTAGGCGTCCAGCCGATCCTGGGCCGCACTTTCTCGGCCGAGGAGGACAAGCCAGGACATAACGTTTCCGTGATCAGCTACGGCCTGTGGCGATCTTTCTTCGCCGGCGATCCGAACGTTGTGGGCAAGACCATTCGGATGAACAACCGGCCGTCCACTGTGGTCGGCGTGTTACCGGAGGGGTTCGACTTCGCGGGTGACAACCAAGTCTGGATTCCCCTCGCGCTCGACCGAAATCACCCGGATGGCCGCGGCAACCATTCCTGGAACGCCATCGGAAGGCTCAAGCCCGGCGTGACGGTAGCGCAGGCATCCGCGGATATGAAGCGCTTCGCGCAGCAGCTTGCGCGGGAGTATCCGGACTATTACGAGCCGAGTTCCGGCTGGGGTGTAATCGTGGTTCCTCTGCGTGAGGAACTGGTGGCGCAAATCCGGCCAGCGTTGCTGATCCTCATGGCGGCGACGGGAATCGTGTTGCTGATCGCGTGTGCGAACATCGCCAATCTGCTGCTCGCGCGGAGTTCGGCGCGTGAAAAAGAAATGGCGGTCCGGGCATCCCTGGGAGCAGGACAAGGGCGAATTATCCGGCAGCTTCTAACCGAAAGCCTGCTGCTCTCCGTCATCGGCTGTGCCGCCGGACTCGCACTGGGCGAATTGGGAATGACCGCTATTCGAGGGCTGCATGCGGAGATCCTGCCTCGCGTCGGGAAAGTGGAATTCGATCTGACCATGCTGTGGTTCGCGTTGGCAATCGCGGTGTTTGCGGGCCTCTTATTTGGACTCGCGCCGGCGATCCACGTATCGCGGCCGCTGCACGACGCAATGAAAGAAGCGGGACGCGAGGGAAGCGGCGGAAGGCGCGGATTGCGAATTCGGAACACGTTAGTGGTATCCGAGATTGCTTTTTCTCTGCTACTCGTGACCGCCGCTGGCCTGACGATCCGGAGTTTTTACCGGCTCCTTCACGTGGATCCCGGCTTCCGAACGGACCATATCCTGACCATGCGGATGACGCTCCCCTCGCTCTCCTACCCCGATGGTCCGGCCGTTCCCCAGTTCTTCAATCAGCTTCTCGGCCGCATTCGAGCCCTGCCGGGAGTGGAAAGCGCGGCTGCAATCTCGCAGTTGCCGATGGGCGGCTACCGCTCGTCCGGATCGGTGTTTGTCGAGAACTCGAATGTGTCAGTGCTCCAGCGCACGCCGGCAGTTCCCTATGGGTATATCGAAACGGACCAGGTCTTCGCAACGCCGGGATATTTTGACACGATGAGAACCCCGCTCGAAGCCGGGCGCGCTTTTTCCGACGCAGATACGGCAGCTTCGAACGGGGTCGTGATTGTCGATACGAAGTTCGCCTCGAGCATATGGCCCGGCCAAAATCCGCTGCAACAACGAGTGTGCATGAACTTCAAGGGAGATCCGAAATCTCCGCAACCGCAATGGAGAACCGTAGTGGGCGTCGTGGCGCACGTCCACAACGACAGCCTTGACGTGGAAGGACGGGGGCAGGCGTATTTCCCTCAGACGCAGGACCCATTTGGCGGCTCGCGCGCAATGTTTCTCACCGTGCGCACGGCGCAGGATCCGGTGTCGATCGCCAAGTCGGTTAGGGCGCAGGTGTTTGCCATGGATCGATCGGAACCTCTCTATTCTGTGCGCACGATGGACGACGTCCTGGCGGCTTCGATCGAGCAGCCAAGATTGAGCCTCGATCTTCTCGGACTGTTCGCAAGCCTGGCGTTCGCTCTGGCGGCGATCGGCGTGTACGGTGTAATTGCGTTCGCGGTGAGCCAGCGAAAACACGAACTGGGAATCCGAATGGCGCTTGGGGCCCAGGCCTGGGATATCCGGAAAATGGTGATTGCGCAGGGGGCGCGGCTGGCGCTTGCCGGCGTGGCGATCGGGCTCGCCGGCGCCTTCTACTTGTCGCGCTATATGGCTCCATTATTGTATGGCATCGAGACGCGCGATCCAGTCACGCTGGCGGTCGTGCCCGTCCTGCTGCTGGGAGTCACTCTCGCCGCAACCTGGATTCCCGCGACGCGAGCCACGCGCGTCGATCCGATCGAAACGCTGCGACACCAATGAAAATTGGAACCTTCGTTTTGTCGGCGATGCTGCTGGGCTCCGCGTGCGGGATTCATGAAGCCGTCGATTCCCAGCCATCGGTTGCGCGCGAAGAATCCGTCCATTTCGCGAGCGGCAATCTGGTTCTCGCGGGGACCCTTATCCTTCCCGGCGGACGTCCACCTCATCCGGCCGTATTCTTGTTTCACGGGTCAGGACGCCAAGGGAGGGATCTTTCCACAGCGCGTTGGTTCGCAGATCACGGGTTCGCAGCTTTGACCTACGACAAGCGGGGCGTAGGTGAGTCGACAGGCGACTTTCGAGCCGGGCCGTTCATGGATCTTTGTGCCGACGGGCTGGCCGCAGTCCAGTATCTGAAATCCAGAAAGGAAATCGATTCGCGGCATATTGGCGTGTGGGGAATGAGCCAGGGTGGGTGGTTAGGACCCCTGGCGGCTTCGCGTTCCGCCGATATCTCCTTCGTAATCGCAGTGTCCGGTCCAGGCGTTTCTCCCGGTGAACAAATGCTGGTCTACTACGCCAATGAGCTGCGGGATCGCGGAATGGCGGAAGCCGATGTTCGCGAGGCCGATGCGCTGCGACGCGACGTTTGGAACTATCTCTTTACCGGCAAAGGATTCGAGAAGGCAAGCCGGGAGTTGTCCGACGCCCGCGTCAAACCGTGGTTCACCGAGGTCAATTCCCAGCAGGATCGGTTGTTCGAGCCGCTTCAGAAGCCGTCCGAGCTTGACCGGCCGGGCAGCTCGATCCAGAGGTTTCGACGCGAGATGACCTACGATCCCGTGCCCGCGCTGCGGGCGCTACGCGTGCCCGCGCTGTTCTTGTTCGGAGCGCAGGACCGATTGATACCGGTGGAAAAAAGCGCCTCGATCATTCGCGATGTCTTGACTCAAAGCGGCCACACGGATTTTACGGTCCGCGTGTTCGACGGTGACGACCACAATTTGCGCGACGCCAGAGGGGAGATCGACCCGCGGTATCTGGACACCATACGAGAGTGGCTCGCGAAGAGAGTGCGGGACTAGCGACTCAGCGTTTTCGCGCCGCCACTTCGTTGGAGCGTGAACGGCACGTCCGATTGCTTCGCGGACACCCGGCCAGCCCAGATCCACGCATATCGGCTAAGAAGCGAGCCGGCGAGAAAACAAATCGCTGCGGCGCGTCGACCACCGGGAGCCGATCCCCAAATGATACGGATCATCAGCGCGGTTGCTCCCTCCAGAAGGCCCGCAATACGAAAGGCGATCCCGGAACGGCCTTGATGAAGTGGCGCCTCGACATCAGGTTTACGTATCTCAAACAAAGCTTCGAAGACTATTTCAAGGCCAGCGGCGATAAATCCGAGAGTTTGTGTGGCGGGCATAAAAAATCCGCTCAATTCCAGGATCGCCGACGAGCCGCCAAGTCCGGAGGTGAGAAAATGGGCGGGAAGAAATCTTCGATGCGTAAACCATACAGGAATCGCTGTCGCGCCAAGCAACACACCCGTGTAACTGGCAAGTAGAAGCCCTGTCATTGCGCCCGATGCTTCTCCCAACCAGCGAAGCGCCGACACAATAGTCGATCTATATCCGAGCAATTCGACCTCGTTGCTAACGACAGCCAAGAATGCGCAGCCAGAGAATGCCACCAGAATCCAAGCGCCCATCGACATAGTCGATCGCAGCTTAAATACTCGAAGCATATTGAGGAACCGGCTTTGCCGGCCAAGATCGGCGATCAGCAGCGCCGGGCAAATGGCCGCACCGCCCAGTGCGATCCAAAGTAAGAGGCGGATCATCGCCGGATCGGCGCCAAAAACATGGGCGATGAAAGCAATGCAGCCAGACACTCCGGAAATGCCGCCGATGAAAAAATAGAGCGGAACTTCCCAGGTCCAGACCGGCGGTTTCAGCGCGGGCAGACCGTAATAACTGTCGTGTCCCTGAATCTGCGTGTTATGCGCTGGGCCCCGAGCGGAGGTTTCCGCAGCCTCTCTACGAATCTGCTGGAGCCGCTCTTCGGTGGCCTTTTCCGGTGCCTCCCGGTTGGATGGAGGCGTCATCAACTTATGGCGAAAGCGGCGCAAACCACCGCCACAAGGATCGCCGCGGAAACGAACGCTGAAGTCCAGGCGCTTTTCAGATAGATCGTAGGTACCTCAGGTGCTGGCGGCAGATTATAGTTTTCCGGCTGGCCGAGGATGATGGAAATCGCATGAATTCCGCCGACACTCGTCTCCCGTGGATCGTAGATTTGAGCATCCGAGTATCCGCGCCCTTGCAATTCCACCAGGCGTTCTGAGGCCCGCTCCCGCAGTTCCTCGAGCGGACCAAACTGAATGGAGTGCGTCGGACATGCCGTCGCACAGGCAGGCATCAAGCCGACTTTCTGCCGGTCGTAGCAGAACGTGCATTTGAAGGCGCGGCCGTCGCCTGGCCGTTTGTCAATCACGCCGAATGGACAGGAAACGACGCAATAGCCGCATCCATTGCAAATGTCCGGTTGGACGTAAACCGAGGCGACCTCCGTCCGAACAATGGAACCGGTAGGGCAGGCTTCCAGACAGCCCGCGTTTGCGCAATGCTTGCAAACGTCCGAGAGGAAGACCCAGCGGAACGGATCTTTCGTATCGGCGACCTGCGGACCGGAGACCACCGGCTGCTCTAAGAAAAGAACATGACGCCAAGTCGAAGCGCCCAAGCTTTTGGTGTTGTCATAGGAAAGTCCGCTCCACTCCATCCCGTCAGCGGGAACCTCGTTCCATTCCTTGCAGGCTACTTCGCAGGCTTTACAGCCTATGCAGATGGTTGCGTCGGTGAGAAATGCGCTTTTCATTTAGGACGTTCTCAAACTCGCCAGCATCTCAGTGTTACTGGCACGAGTACCTTTGAACACCGCGCAAAGGACGCCTTTGGTTTCCATTATGCGCACGTTGGGCTCTTCGGAGATGGCAATTAAATCATTGCCGATGTCGCCCTTGACCAGGCCCGAGTATCCCCAATGAAATGGTAATCCAACTTGCTGGATAGATTTGCCGTCAATGCTTAAGGACTTCATCCGAGGCGTAATCAGCGCGTGCGCCTCAATCGCCCCACGCGGAGTAACGATCGTCACCCACTCGCCGTTCGAAACCGAAAGCTCAAGTCCCAACTCCAACGACAATTCGCAAAACAATTCGGGCTGAAGTTCCGCCAGATGCGATAGCGTCCGCGACATCCCACCCGCCGTGTGATGTTCGGTCAGCCTGTAAGTAGTCAGGACGTGCGGAAACCGGTTGTCGGGCGAGCTCGCATATTCGTTGCCCGGCCGAGCGCGCGGATCGACCGCCGGATTAGTTTGCCGCGACGGATACATCGGATTACGAATCGGCGATTCGAGCGGTTCGTAGTGCGCAGGCAACGGACCGTCGTTGAGTCCCGTTGGAACCCAAATCCACCCGAGCCCATCGGCATGCAGGATAAATGGCTTATCTCCTGGGAGTGCGTCGTCGCCAACAGCGCCGGCTTCCGGTTGATGATCAGGAGGTTTCGTAGCGACGAAATCGGGCACATCGAGGCCGGTCCATTTGCGGGCGTCCGGATCCCACCATACAAGCTTCTTTCGTTCGCTCCAGGGCTGACCATCCGGCCGGGCCGAGGCGCGATTATAAAGGATGCGGCGATCGGACGGCCAGGCAAATCCCCACCCATGACCGTAAAAATCCTTCGAGTTACGTTCGTTCGCCCGATTTCTACCCGCCTCCGGAAACACGCCCGAATAAATCCAGCACCCGCAAGCCGTCGACCCATCCGATTGAAGCGCGGTGAAACCTGGAACAAGTTTTCGATCGGCGACGGTGTAGCCATTGATCTCCTGAAGAATGTCCTCCGCGACAGGTTCGTTGCGCTCGTCCGTGCGATAGTCCCACGTCAAAGCGTTCAGTCCTGCATTGCGCGCGCGAGGATCTTTACGAGCCCGGTCTTTCAACCGGCAGCCAAGATCGAAGATGAAGGCGTTTTCGCTTCGACTGTCCCCCGGCGGATCTACGGCTTTTTCACGCCATTGCAGAAGCCGCTGCGTGTTTGTGAAGGTGCCGTCTTTTTCGGCGTGACCCGCCGCCGGCATCAGGAACACCTCCGTTTCAATATCCTCGGGCCGCATTTCGCCGCGTTGAACTTCAGGCGACTCATACCAGAACGATGCGGTTTCCGTTTCCACCATCTCTCGAACCACCAGCCACTTCAGCTTGGCGAGAGCCCGTCTCTCTAGTCCCGAGTTCGGAGCAGCGACGGCGGGATTCTGTCCCATCACGAAAAGTCCGTCCATCTTGCCGTCCATCATGTCCAACCAGTAGGCCTGATGGGAGTGATCTCCGGTGACGCGAGGAATCCAGTGGAAGCCGAAGTCGTTTTCTGCCGTCGCGGCGTCGCCGTAATAAGCCTTCAAGAAACTAATAATGTACTTGTCGAAATTGTTCCACCAACCGGTGCTCGGTTTATTCTTGGCAATGAAATTCGCCAGCGTCTTCGATTCCTCTCCGAATTTCGGCATGTTCAGATAGCCGGGAAGAATATCGAACAAAGTCGGAACATCCGTGGATCCCTGAATCGAAGCATGGCCCCGCAGCGCCATAATGCCTCCGCCCGGCCGGCCCATATTCCCGAGCAGGAGCTGAAGAATCGCCGCGCAGCGAATAATCTGGACACCCGAGGAATGCTGTGTCCATCCGACGGCATAACAAATGGAGCCCGTCTTTTCAGGTCCCGAAGCGTTGCAATACGTCTTGGCGGCGTGGAGGAAAGCTTCCTTGGAGATCCCACAATACCGCTCGACCATTTCCGGCGTATAGCGCGCGAAATGCTTCTTAAGAAGCTGAAACACGCACCGCGGATGTTGGAGGGTGTCGTCTTTACTATACTTATCCAGATCCGGCGGAGCGTTCCCGCCCTCCGCGACTTCGTACAACCAACTCGTCGGGTCGTATTTCTTCTCGTCTTCTTTCCACCCGGAGAAAACTCCTTCTAACTCTTCAGTATCTTTGAAGTCTTGGGAGATAATGACCGGTGCGTTCGTGTAGTGTACGATGTAGTCGCGGAAATATAAATCATTTTCAATCGCGTACCGGATCATCCCGCCCAGAAATAGGATGTCGGACCCCGCGCGAATCGGAGCCCAAATATCCGAGAGCGCCGATGTCCGCGTGAAGCGCGGATCGATATGAATGACCTTCGCGCCATGCTCCCGGGCCTCCGCCACCCATTGAAAGCCGACCGGATGATTCTCCGCCATGTTCGAGCCCATGATGAGAATCGCGTCCGCATTCAGCAAATCCTTGGGCGCGGATGTCGCCCCGCCTCGTCCGTAGGTTGTGCCCAGACCGGGCACCGTGGAGCTATGTCAAATCCTGGCCTGGTTGCTTAAACACACCATGCCCAAGCCGCCGGTGAAAAGCTTCTTGATGAGATAGTTCTCTTCGTTATCGAGAGTAGCTCCCCCAAGGTGCGCGATGGCCGTCGTCTGCATCAAGCTCTGACCATCCCTCGACTCAACGAAAGTCCGCTCGCGGGTTTCCCATACCCGCTGGGCGATCATTTCCATCGCGTCTTCGAGTTCGATCTCTTCCCAATGGTTTGAAAAAGGACGGCGATACCTGACCTTGGTCAGACGCTTTGAATGAGTCAGTAACTCAAAGCTGGCGGAGCCTTTCGGACAAAGACGCCCGCGTGAAACCGGCGACTCGGGATCACCCTCGATCGAAATGAGTCGATTTCCCTCATGGGAGATGAGTTGCCCACAACCCACAGCGCAGTAAGGACACACCGAGCGCGCGATCTTGGCGCCAGTGTTTTTCGGAAGCAGCGCTCGAGTGCGCTCACTCATCGCCTCCGCGCCGGTGCCATCCGAGCCATTTAATATCTGCCGAACAACAGGCCAACGAAGTGCAAGTTCCTTGAACATTGATTTGGTTGGGATAATCTATCACTTTAGACCTGTTCGAAATGCCGTTCAATGTACCCGCCGACAATCCGAGCCACCTCTTCCAGAAAAACGCGGTCCGCGTCACCGAAGGCGGCGGGATTGTGACTGTCGATATCGATCTCGCCCACAACTCTGCCAGACGCATAAACAGGAACAACAATCTCGGACTTCGTGCTGATGGAACAGGAAAGGTAACGCGGATCTGCGTTCACATCGTCAACCACAATTGTCTGACCCGATGCTACCGCCGCACCACAGATGCCTTGGGAAATGGGAATACGCACATGCGGCGTCGGTGCGCCGATAAAAGGACCCAGAACGAGCATGGTTGCATCATCGGGGTCGAGCATATAAAAGCCGGTCCAGTTGTAAGACGGAAGACGTTCAGCGATAGCCGCGACGATTTTTTCCTGAAGAGATTCTAACGAAGCAGCGTCATCCGCTGACTGTTTCGCGTATTCCAGCAGGGTCGTCATTTCACGGGCCAGTGTGTCGGGAGACATTTCTCTAGTATGCGGCGGTGGAAAAAAATCAGGCTACGATAATTGTGCCAATGGCATGGAGCAGGTCCTCGACGTCGCGTGCAGTCAGTCGTCCGATCGTGCCGATCCGGAAACATTGCTCGCGGCTCAATTTTCCTGGATAGATAACGTACCCTAACTCGCTGAGCCGCGCGTAGAATTCTTCGAACCGGAACCACTCAGCCTTAGGATATCGAAAGGAAGTGATGATCGGGCTCTGATCCTCCGGCGCAAGGTAGGCTTCAAAACCGAGTTCCTTCATTCCCCGGCTCAGGATTTCGTGATTCCGCCGGTAACGCGCCCCGCGCCCGGCAACTCCACCCTCTTCGTCCAGTTCGCGCAACGCCTGGCGGAACGCAAGCAGGGCATGCGTCGGTGGCGTGAATCGGAACTGGCCGTCGCGTTCGAGACCGGCCCATTGCGAATACAAATCGAGGCTAAGCGTTCTCGCCCGGCCTTTCGCCGCATCGAGCGCCGTGCGGCGCACCAGCGTAAACCCGAATCCCGGGACGCCTTCAATGCACTTATTCGCCGACGAGATGAGAAAATCGACGCCGTTGGCATCAATCGGAATCGCGCCAAAGCTGCTCATCGCATCGACGATGAAACCAGCCCCCGCCCGGGCTACAACTTCGCCAATCTCCTCGATTGGATTCAGGATTCCCGTGGTCGTCTCGCAGTGCACGACGGCGACATGAGTGACTCCTTCAGGCACTGAAAAATCCGCCGGCGTGATTTTTCGATTTTCTTCGATCTCCACCACCTCGACCGCAATCCCGTGCACCCGGGCGATATTCTCGATGCGCCGTCCATACGCGCCGTTGATCAGCACCAGCAGTTTGCCTGGCATGACGGAAGAAATCACCGACTCGATCATGAACGTCCCGCTGCCCTGCATCAGAACGCATTCATAATCCGGCCGCGCCACGTTTCCAAGCGCCAGCAATTGCTCGCGGATCTCGCGCACGATTTCGAGAAACTCCGCGTCGCGCGAGCCGATATCGCGCAACATCGCTTCCTTGACGCTCAAGCTGGTGGTGAGCGGCCCGGGGGTGAACAGTAATTTATTCATGGTCACGATCGTGAGCTAGATTATCCTCTTCATCTCCATCGCCGAAAAATCCGAGCGGCGGCGGACGCCGAATCTTCGCGGTTGCGTTTGGAGGCAGAGTAAACACTGCTGTTCCAGCGATATACGTCGCGTCGATCAGGATATCCTTGATCGCATCCGGCGCAGCCTTTCGCGGGTCGGCGCGCAGCACGACAAAATCGGCGAGTTTGCCGGGTGCGATCGAGCCCTTGCTTTTTTCTTCAAACGTCGTGTAGGCGCCATCTTGCGTCCATACCCGAATCGCCTCTTCGACGGTTACGCGCTGGTTGGGGCCGTAAGCGACTCCGTTTGAACCCTTTCGCGTCACCATGTCCTGAATCCGCAACAATGGATCGGCCGCTGAGACGGTTGAATCGGAATGCCCGGCAACATGAATCCCCATGTCGATCGAGGTGCGATACGGATGAATCATCGCAAGTCGTTTCTCTCCATAAGATGCGAGCTTGTCGCCGTGCTCCCACATATAGGAATGGAACACCAGAATGACGCCGTCTTTTTTCGCCCGATCGAGCAGCGCTTGATTCATAACACTAGCATGTTCAATACGATGGCGCGCGTCCGGCCGGGGATTTTTCGCCTGCGCCCGTTCAATTGCGGTCAACACCATATCGATCTCGCGATCGCCGTTGGAGTGCGTCGCGATCTGCCAGCCCGCATTGTGCATTGTTTCGAACATCTTATCGAGTTGATCCTGCGGGCGGGACGGCGGGATGCCGAAATAATCCGGCCGGTCCGAGTACGGCTCGCTTAACCAGCAGGTCCTGCCGCTCATCGAATTACCGTGAAAAACCTTAATGGTTCCTGTTCGTAACCGATTGTCTCCAAGCACTTTAGCGTCTTTTAAGCTCGATTCTGAGAACATGAAATTGACGCGTACCGGATTGCCGGCGTCGCGGATTGCCTCATAATTACGAAACGAACCCAAACTGCCTCCGGCGATTCCGACGCTGGTAATCCCGCGCTCGGCATAATTGCGGAAACAGCGCAGCAAACCTTCGATTTCCTGGTCTGGAGGAATTCTCACCCGGCTGTCTTCGCCGTTCGATAATAGCCTGCGGGCGGCTTCGCGGATCACGCCGTTGGGCATCCCGTCCGGATCGCGGTCGAACGATCCTCCCGGCGGGTCCTTTGTTTCCTTGGTGATACCGGAGACTTTCAAGACGTAGGAATTCACCGCGATCACGTGCCCGGAGGCGTGACTGATGCTGATGGGATGCTCGGTCGAGACCTGGTCCAGGTCATGCCGATTCGGATGGCGGCCCAGCTTTACATCGTCATAGCGGTCGCCGTGAACCAGTTTGCCTTTCGGAGTGACGTCCGCTTTCTTCTTCAGGACGGCGATCAAGTCCTGCATGCTCTTCACTTTATCGGGTCCAAGCCAAGGGGTCGAATAGGGCGACTCGTCGGGGAACTCAGGGCCGGGGTGAAGGTGTACGTCGTTGAATCCAGGCGTGATCGTCTTGCCCTTCATGTCGATGATCTTGGTCGAAGCGGTCGCCAGGCGGCGGATTTCGGAATTCGTTCCAACCGCCTGGAAGCGCCCATTTTCGATGGCGAAGGCTTCCGCGTACGGCTTCGTTTGGTCGACGGTGATCACGTTGGCGTTGATCACGATCAGATCGGCCGCGGAGCAACTGACGGCGCAAAACAGAACAAGAAGTGTGCGAAACATGTTCTTAATCCTCCTTAAATGACCATACATGTAGCTCAGCGGAACCTTAAATGAGCTTAAAATGCCGGTTTTGCGGACGGGGCGAAAACCGGGACAGACCGCTCTGTCCACTCGCCGGGGGCTGGGATGACTTGCGGTGCTGTGGCTCGGGACAGAGAAGTCTGTCCCGATTTTCGCGCAATGTGGCATTGTGGAATCTCATTCCTAAAACGACAGTCTCAGGCTGAATTGGATTTGCCTTGGCGTGTTGGACTGACTAAGAATTATATGCCCGAACGTCGACGAGGTGATGCTGGTGCTCGGGCCGGAAAAAACGACGTGGTTCAGCGCGTTGAAAAATTCGGCGCGGAAGGTCAGATGGTAGCGCTCGCGGATCTGGGTATTTTTTTCGGCCAGCATGTCCCAGTTCCAGGCGCTGGGGCTGTTCACGTCCCCGAGATAGCGGCTGACGTTTCCGAAGGCGAACTCGGGGGTTTGGGTGAAGGCGGCCGGATTGAAGTACAGGCCGTTCGCACTGATGTTCGGACCTCCGGGCAGAGCCGCGGAGACTCCGGTTGCGTCCGGACGTTCGCCGCTGCCGCCTCCTCCGGAATTGCTGTTGTTCGGCGAGGAGACTGCAACCGGGCGTCCGGAATCGAAGGTGTAAAATGCGCCGAGCGCCCAGCCGCCCAGAGCTCGCGATGCGAAGCCGCTATTAAGCATCGGCCTGCCTGGTCCGAACGGCAGATCGTAACGGGTGCTCCAACGGAGTGTGTTCTTTTGATTCTGATCGGACAGCGCCTTATCGCAAACGAAGCAGTAAGTATCCTGGAAAGTGTTCATCGTGCCGGCGACGCTGGTCTGTTCGCCGACGTTGTCCTCGGCTTTCGAAAACGCGTATCCGAGGGTCACGGCAAGACCTTGCGCCAGGCGGCGCTCCACGGTCAACTGCCCGGCTTCATAAGAAGAATGTCCGGCGCCGACATTGAGTGCTTTCACGTTGAGGAGCTGCGGATAAGGCCGCAGCAGTTGGAACGCTTGCACGGTGGCCAGACTGAGGGTGGAACTGGGATCGGTGATCACGCCGTAGAAGGGATTCGCAACCACATTCAGCAATTTTGAGCCGAGCGCGAGATCGGCATCGGGGATCTGGTTATATTGAATCGGCGCGTACAGGTGAACTCCGGTATTCCCGACGTACGCGGCGGTCACGACGAAGTGGCTGGGCAACTGGCGCTGAATATCGAAGGACCAGTTGTTCTGGTACGGAAAATCCTCGGTGTGAAGAGGGCCGGCGATGTTTTGGCCGAGGTAATTCGCGAGTCCGGCGGCGTTGCCGCCCGGTGTGGGAAGACCAGACGGAAACGGATTGCTCAGATTGAACAACGGCGTGACGCCGTTAGACTGGGCTGCGATCGAGGTAGAAATTTTCGTGGTCTGGAGCGCGTTGGGAAATTGCTGCCACGCGGCCGCGGGGTGGTGAAAGATGCCGAAACCCACGTGAATCACGGCCTTCGAATCCACCGCGTAGGCGAGGCCGACACGGGGGTCGTAGGCGAGACCGCGAGGAACCTGCAAGGAGTCGCTGGAACCGTTCAATCCGGGGACGCCGACACCACCGGTCAGATGCAGGGACGGAACCTGGGCGGCGATGGGCGAGGGCGACGAGAGATCGACGTAGTTCAACTGATTCTTATTCTCCACATCTCCGGTTTCATACTCGACGCGCAGGCCGAACGTGACGGTCAGTTTGCGGGTGAGTCTGGCGGCATCCTGGGCGTAGAAACCGAAATAATTGTGGGCGGAGTTGGTTTGTGGTTCATAACCGCTTTGCACGCCGGCCGCGCCGAGCAGCAGATCGGCGACGCCGCTGCCCGAATCGGCCACAGCAGCGTTGGGATTGGAGCCGCCGGTAAAATTACTGGTCGCTGAAATGGCCAGTTGTTCGGGATCGAAGAGCTGGACCGGATAGTGGCGCGCGTCGACTCCAAATTTGAAGGTGTGAATTCCCTTGATCCAGGAAAGGTCGGCGGCGTATTGGTATACCGACGACTTGTTGGCTTCGAAGGGATAGTTGTTGCCGAGCGAGCTGATGCGGGTCGCGCTGACCACCGGCATCATGGTTCCGGTTTGGCCGGGAGTGACGGCTTCGGGAAAGCCGACGGAGCTCGCGGTGAGTCCGCCGGAAGGCTCCGTGCGGTTGGATTCGCTGTGAGCCCAGGAGGCATGCTGTTCGAAAACCAGGGTCGGCGAGATCGCCCAGGTGTGGTGGCCCATCACGTTGATGCCGGGGATGCGGTCGTTGGAGTTGACGGGCGCGAGTCCGTTTCCGTAGTAATTGCTCTGAAGAATATTGTTGGAGAAATGTTCGAAGTGGCCGAAGATGCTTTGATGATCGGTGAGGATCTGGTCAATGCGAATATCGTACAGGTTGTTATTGTCGGTACCGGGGGCGTTCGAAAAATAGTTATTGGTGCTGCTCAAACCTACGCCGGGTTCATTCGGCAGCGGGTAATAGGTGAGCATTTTCTGCCCGAGCGCATTTTGTTCCGACAGAGGAACGATGTTTCCGGCAAACGGAGTGCGAATGTAACTGGTGGTCCCGGCGGGCGCGGCCGGGTTTAGCTGGGTGGTGGAAGGATCGTAAATGACGATCAGCTTGCCGTTGGAATCTGTTGTTTTTGAGAAATCGCCCGTCCGTTCGAGCGCAGTGGGCATGGTTCCGGTGAAAGAGCCAGCGTCGGAATCGCGCAGGCCGTCATAGGAGGCGAAGAAAAATGTCCGGTTCCTGCCGTTATAGATCTTCGGAAGAACGACGGGACCGCCGAGGGTGAAGCCGAACTGATTGCGGCGAAACGCGGCGATTTTCTGGCCCGCCTGGTCGGCATTAAAGCCGTCCGAATCGAGGTCGCTGTTGCGGAGAAATTCGAAAAATGACCCGTGGAGGGCGTTGGTGCCGGATTTCAGCGCGTAGCTGACGATGCCTCCGCTGGTGCGGCCGAATTCGGGTGCGTAGGCGTCGGTGAAGACGCGGTATTCCTGCACGGTGTCGATGCCGGGGATGCCGGCGGCCTGATTGTAATAGGCGGTGGTATCGGTGGCGCCGTCGATTTGAATATCGGTGGTGGAGCCTTTCGCTCCGTTGATGCGCCAGGTGTTGGTGCGGCTTTCACTGGTGATGTTCTGGCCCGAAAGACCGTCGTCGCCCTTGGTGACGGCGACGCTGAAATTGATGAGCTGGAGCGGATTCCTGACGTTCAAAGGAATGCTTTCGACGAAGGTCTGATCGAGCACCAGACTGCGGTCGGCGCGATCGAGTGTCACTTCGGGAGGAGCATCGGAGACGTTGACGGTTTCCTGTACGTTCGCAGGCTTAAGGGAGATGGCGAGTATTTTGGATTCGTCGACTTCGAGGACCAATCCCGTGAGGCGGTAGGGTGCGAATCCGGGAGACATTGCTTTGACTTCGTAACGGCCGGGAGGAACGGGAGGGAGGAGGAATCGTCCGGCTTCGCTCGAGAGGGTGCGGAAGGTGAGATTGGTGTCGACGTTGACCAGCGTTATTTCCGCGGCTTTGACGGCTCCTTGCTGGGAGTCGAGCACGGTGCCGCTGAGGCTTGCGTTTTGAGCGGCCGCCGGTATCAGGGCGAGGGTGAGTGTGAGAAGACACACGTGGAGCGGGCGAGTTGAAGGTCGCATATTTTTGGTCCTTGTTTTAGTTAGCTAAATTCGGGTTCGCGGGGAGATCGCTCCCTACGGTCGCGGTTCGGTAGTGTGGCTGAATTGCCGGGCGACGACACGAGTCTCGACGCGGCACGCATGAGTGCGCGCGCTACATGCTGTTTCATGGGCGCTCGCCGGCTCCCAGGCGGCGGTCGATATCGATTAGAAATGGTTTACAGTCGGCCAGCGATCCCGCCACGTACTGTGCTCCGGCGGCACACAAACGCGCGCCGGCTTGTTGTTCCAAAGATTCCTGCTCAGCAATTGGGAGAGCGTCCCACTGAGACTTCGAGAGTCCGATTTCATTTCCGGTGCGGGTGATGGCGATAGTCCACATGCCGGCGTTGCGGCCTTCGGCGATGTCGCTGGGCGTGTCCCCGATCTTCACGAAGGCGGAGAGCGGATAAACGCCCAAGGTAATCGCGTTCCGGTAGCACATGAAGGGCGCCGGGCGGCCCGCGCCTGCTTCGTCCGGGGTCACGCTTGTTTCGGGCGCGTATCCTTGGGACGCGGCAGCGGCGGCGACGATGTTGAGCAACTCCCGGGTGTAGCCGGTGGTGGAACCAATCCGGAGTCCGGCGGCCTTCCATTCCTCGACCGTCTCAGGGACGCCGTCGATAGGGTTGCTGAATTGCGTCAGAATTTCAGCTTGCCGCGGAAGAAACTCGATGAAT
This sequence comes from Bryobacteraceae bacterium, assembly GCA_035485055.1. GTDB lineage: Bacteria > Acidobacteriota > Terriglobia > Bryobacterales > Bryobacteraceae > Palsa-187. The sequence continues at coordinate 12,528 of DATHOJ010000139.1, read as the reverse complement.
AGTCTAACGACGTCATCCTCAGATGGGGCGCGGCCATGGAGCCGGGTCCACTCAGAGCTGACACGATCCCCGGAGAAGATGAAGCGGATCTGATCCTTCTTCAAAACCCCCATATCCTTGCGAGCTTCCGCCGCGGTGATCTCGATGCCATTTGCGGCGAAGACGCGCTGCAACGCGGCTACCGGCGCGAGGCTGCCATAATCGACCGCGGTTCCGGCCCAATCCAAAATTACCGCTTTCAGAAAATCGAATTTCATCGAACCCCTTTATTCCAGCGCAAAGTCAACAATCCGCCCGCCGCGATGGAGCAGATCACGAAAAATGTGAACAGTTGATCCCATCCGAACCGGCTTACGACAACGGCCACCACGTATGCGGAGATGAGCTGGCCCAGCGAGCCGACTCCGTTCACGATTCCCGCCGCGCGCGCCGCCTGTTCCGGACTTACTGCGTCAATGGATGCCGTCGCCGACATCAGCAGGTCCGGACCGTAGATCAGGATTCCCAGCAAAGAGATGCTCATCGCCATCGGCACGGGGCCAAGACGTCCGATGACCGGGTGCATCAGAAGAGCGGCCGCGAGCCCGAAAAGCATCACCGCTCCGACCGGGTAACGGCGGCCGTTCATGAGGCGATCCGAGACGTAGCCTGCGATGAGCGCGCCGGAGAATCCGACTAATTCAAATAGCGACGACGTATAGCCGGCCCACTGCTCGCTGTACTGCATTTGCTGAACCAGGTAGAGCGGCAGCCAGAACAGCAGCGAATAGCGAGTGATCTTGAGGAAGAAGTACATCCCGGCGAGGATCAGCACCTCAGGATTTTTGGCGGTTTCCCACCAGGTGGCTTGGCGCGAAGGGGTGATGGGGTCCTCCGGCAGATTCGGGAGTTGGGCGTCCTCTGGGCGGTTGCGGACACGCCAGGCGAAAAACAGCGCGCCGGCGGCGAGGACGATCGCGGGGAACAGAAATCCGCGCCGCCAGCCGAGGCCTGGGGCGAGAAACACCTGGGTGACGGTGAAGGTGGCGAAGACGGTGGCTAGAAATCCACCCAGGATGTAGGAAGTGCCCCACCAGGCGGTGACGGTGCCACGTTCCGTTCGCATGAACCAGGCGCCCAGGATCTTCAGACAAGACGACCAGCCGCAGCCTTGTCCCAAGCCATTGCCGATTTGCAGAAGCAGGAGCATGGAGTGAGGGCCGGGGATCGCCATCGCAGCGGTGCAAACGGCCGATAGCAGTCCGCCGCCGGTGGCGACCACGCGGGCGCCGAAACGGTCCGCGAGGAGGCCGGCGAGAAACTGGCCGCCGGCGTAGGCGAGGCTGAATATAAAAACCAGGTTGGCAAGGTCGAACGTCCTGTAATGTTCGAGGCGCGCCATCATCGGCATGACGACGGAGAAGTTTTTCCGGCAGAAATAATAAGACGCGTACAGGATCCAGGCGGCCAGGAAGACGCGGAAGCGCCAACGGCTCCAGTTACCCGAATCGCTGGCCGGTTGGTTCGCGGCGGACGCGTCGTGAACGTCGATGATTACTTCGCTCAAGTGTTGATGATAGCTAGTAAACCGTTCGCCGGCCACGTTCTGAACGGTTAAGAGCGATATCGCTTCCATGAGTTTTCAAGAAGATAGAGGGGGCATAGGGCGGACGCGAATCACGATATCGTCATATGATATTTACTCAGGATTGAGCGGGTTCGGATAAACTCTACTTCAAGCCAATGGATTCTATGTTGTCAGGGACGAGTCACGTGCCGGCTTTGCGGGCGGGAGTGCAGCCGGCCATCGCTTCGAGCGACTCGGATTCGCAGACTGCCATTGAATTGGAGTTGATCTCGATCCTCAATGGGCCTGCATTCCGAAGCAGTCCGCGGAGCTGCGCCTTCCTGCGATTCATCACCGAGGAGAGTTTGGACGGGCGGGAGGAATCGCTGAAAGAGCGAACGATCGGCGTGGCGTTGCTCAAAAGGGATCCGGACTACGATACCGGGTCGGACGCCGTGGTTCGTGTGCGCGCCAATGACGTCCGAAAGCGCCTTTCGTCGCACTACGAAAGATGTCCGGCGAAAGCGGGCTTTCGGATCGAGTTGCCGGCGGGCTCCTACATTCCGAGGTTCGTCAAGGAACCCGTCGCCGAGGCCACGCTTCTGCCAAACGGACTCCAAAACGAGCTCAAAACGCGCAGTTTTGTGCTTCCAGCGATGCCGCTGGTTCAACTGTCCGCACCGACGATCGCGGCTTTGTTCGTGGCGCTGATTGCCATTCGCATTCAAGCGGACATGGGGGCGGGTGCGGACGCATTCACGCGATTCTGGTCGGGTCTGCTGATGGACCGGACCCAGATTTTGGTGCAGTTGGATGCGGCGGCGGACGGGGTATCCATCTCCCCCGCAATGGCGGAAGCGGCGATGCCGATTTCGAGGGTCGCGTCCTCGTTCCAGTTGCCTTTCCACATCTCCGCAGCCCACGGGCAAGCAGTGGGATCGGCTGCCTGCGTCATTCGACTCTCGACGAGGGAGCATCCACCTCTGGGGGCGCACGAAGGCCGAACCGAGCGCGTCGGGGACGCATTGCTGGTCTATACCGGTGGAGGCAGGACAGAGTTGTGGGTAACAGGTGAGACGGTGGGCTCGCTGGCCCGGGCTGTACAGACGCTGGCGACGCGCGACGGATTTCCAGAGATACGCTAGGACCAGGTTTCTGCGATCTGAAACGGCTGACGGGTCTTAGTACCGAGGGGGCCGCGAACCGCCGGCGCCTTCGCGCGACGCCATCGGGCGCGCTTCATTCACCACCACTGTGCGCCCCATCAATTCCTTGCCGTGACAACTATCGACCGCCTGCTGCGCCGCCCCGTCGTCGTTGATCTCGACAAATCCGAACCCTCGGGCCTGCCCGGTAAACCGGTCGCGCATCACCGTCACCGAATCGACCGTGACCCCGTGGCCGGAGAAAAAATTCTGGACATCCGTCTCGTTTGCCGCGTACGGGAGGTTTCCCACAAAGAGCTTCTTCACTAGAGACTCCTCGAAATACGGTTAGCATTATGCCACGCGCATCCGTCGAAGTCAAAGGGAAAAAACGTTGCTTTATATGGGTTTATTGCTCAAAATACCCAGTCGCGAGCTCCGGTTTGTGTTCCAGGGCCTGGCGCCAGTAATTGCGCGCTTCCTCGACATTTCCCTGAGCCTTCAGCGCATGCCCCAGATTCAATAGGGCCTCGGCGAAATTCGGCCGCTCCGTCAACGCTTCCTGATAGAGGCGGATCGCGTCTTCGTGCTGGCCGGCCTTCTGTAACAGCAGTCCGGTGTTGTAGAACAACTCCGGAGTCCGTTCGCCCGCTTCGATCAGCTTGGCTTGCAGATCGAGCGCCTTCTCCACGTCTTCGCGTTCCACCGCCAGCGCGGCCAACCCGCGCAGCGCGTCAATCGAATGCGGATCCGCTTCGAGCACCGTCTCAAACGCTTTCGCCGCGCTATCGTGATCCCCGAGATTCCAATAGGATAATCCCAGATTCAACTGCGCTTCCGGCCAGGGAGACCGTTTGCGGACGCACGACTGGAACGCTTCCGCGGCGCCGCGATGATCCGCACGTTGGAGCCGTAAATATCCCAGCCGGAACCACGCGTCTTCCCATTCCGGATTGCGGCTCAGCAGCTTCACATACAACCGCTCCGCGTCTTCTTTCTCACCCTGCTGCTCCAGCACGCTGGCGAGGTTATAGATCACGTCCGCCAAGTCCGGAGCGATTTGCAGCGCTCGCTCATAGGATTCCCGAGCTTGCTTCAGTTCGCCCAGTTCCTGCCGCACGATACCGAGGTTCACATGAGCCTGTTTGGCGTCCGGCCGCACACGGGCCGCTTCTCCGTAAGCCTTCGCGGCCTGTTCCAGGCGTCCGCATTTCTGTTCGGCGACACCCAGGTTGAACCAGCGCTCGAAATGATCCGGCGTGAACTCCACCAGCTTGGTGCAATAACGAGCCGCGGCTTCATATTCGTTGCCGTGGAACGCGCACGTCGCCAGGCCTTCGAGCGCCGCCTGCGAAAACGGACGCATCGCGAGCAGTCTCTCAGAATATTGCTGGATCAGCGCGTGATCCTTCCGCGCCATGCCGATGGTGATCAGATTCACCAGGCATTCTTCCGATTGCGGATTCTTTTCCAAAATTTTCAGATAGAGCGACGTCGCTTCGTCGAATTTCCACAATAATTGCAGCGAAACCGCCTTGCCGAACGTGGCCGTCTCATGGCTCGGCTGGCGCGCCAGCACCTTGTCGAAGCAGGCGATCGCCGGCTCCGGTTTCTCCTGGTGTAACAGGCAGATCCCCAGACCTAACTGCGCTTCCTCGCGCTGCGGATCGACATCGAGAGCCTTGGTGAAGGAATCGGTCGCCTCCTGCCAGCGTCCTAGCTTTTCATAACAAATGCCGAGGTTGAAGTTCGCCGTCTGGTGCCGCGGCGCCAGCGTCAACAGTCTCTCGTAGGTTTTGATCGCGTCGTCGTACTGCTCCAGTTCGAACTGGATGTGCCCTTTCGCGGCGAACACTTCCGGCGTATCCTCGCCGTTCTCGATCGCCCCGTTCAGTTCGCGCAATGCTTCCTTGCGCTTCCCTTCAAGATGCAGCGACACCGACCGTGCCAGCGCCGGCGATACCGCCTTGCCCGTCGCCCGCAGCGCCGAATCTACTCCGTTTTTCCGTCCGCTCATGGTTGCCAACCCCCGTTTGTCGATGGAATGTTATAAGGTGCCAGATACGCGCACAGCCGTCCGAGCATGTCGTACTGATGCGTAACCTGCACCCAACGCAGACGCGAGGCTTCCCCGCGCGCGGTGAAAAATCCGACGCCGCCCTTCCGCAATCGCGACTCGGACCAGCTATCCACCAGTTGTCCCTGCACCGTAAGGGCGAACGAATCGCCATGAATATCCATGCGTACCCGGTACAGCATGTCCTCCCGCGCATTGATATACGCCGTGGTATCCGCCCGGTTCTGAGCCACGCCCTGCACGACCGCATAGCGCGTCACGCCGATCGTCGGCACCGGTCCCGGCTTGAGGACAACTAGTTTCACCACGTAGTAATCGTCAAAATCGGCCGCGCGCACTACCCAGCTCAGCGCTTTTTTATCGATCATCCCCAAAAATTCCAATTGGTAGTCCGTCAGATCGACTGACGGACGATACAAAGCCAACGGACCAGGCCGCACAAACCCCGTAGCGTCGAAAGCCCATTCGGTAGTACCACCCCGGCTGGTCCAGTCGTCTAACCCCGCCCGAAAATCCTCGTCCAGCGCGATCGCCGCCCGATCCACCATGGTTTGCTTCACAGCCAGCCACTTGTCGTTCAGCTTCGACTGGAAATTGTGCTCGATCTTGCGCTCGATCCCTGCCGCTTGCTGCGGCGCGGCGTACGGAATTTTCTTAATCGTCGGATGCAACGCGAGCGCCAGCAGGATCGGAATCCCGAACACCAGCAGCTTCAGGTCGCGTGGCGCGTTCTTCCAGAATCCGCTCACCAAAACCCACGGCGTCACATCGTTGGGAACTCTGTCCGACGGAGCCGCCGCCAGATTCTCGACCGCTGTCTTCTTGGTCTCCTCGATGGGGGCCCAGTTGATGAAATCCGCCACCGGTTTCGCATCCAGCGGCTCCAGGTGCGACGCCGGACGCATCGGCTCCGTCCGCAGAGGCTGCGGCAAGTTCGGCGCTTGCGCCGACGGAGCAGGCTGAGCCGTCGGCTCATTCGCCCTCACCGCCAGCGGAAGCAACCCGGCCGATCCGGGAACCGGAGTCTGCACACCCGAGTTCCCGGAGGACGCGGCCGCCGTCATCGCCATCGCCTGCCGCGCCGGAATCGCGACCTCTCGAGCCGAGGGCTGGAGATTCTGCGGTTCGATCGTCGCCACCGCGCTGCCCTGATCGCGCGTCGCCACTGGATAACGGCTTCCCGCCGCCAGCCGCAGCCGCGGACGCATGGCCGGTGTCGACAACTCAAACCTAGGCGATTCCCCTTCCGCCCGCAGCGCGCGCAAGCTGTCGATCCAGGTTCCATGCACCAGCGGCACCTGGTCGATCGAAAGCGACCGCAACCCAGCCAGTGGTGGAGCTGCGGCCGTCGGCCTCACGTTTCGTTCCATCGTCGAAAGCGGCAAGTGCGCTCTCTTTGCCTTGGTGAAAGGAGTAGCCGGCCACGGATCGCGCCGTGTTCCGTTCGAATCGAATTCGCGCACAGCAAAAGCCGTGAGCGGCAGCAATTTCTCGGCACGCGGAGCATCATCCGGTGGCGCCAGTGCATTTCCCGCGGGCGTGGCCGTCAGCGGAAGATCGCGGCAAGGCAGCATCGCCGGATGCATCGGCTCCACCTTCCGAGCACCTTCGTAACTCTTCAATTCCAGCGGAATCGCAGCAAGTCCCGCCGCCAGCACATCCCTTATTAATGCTGCCTTCGACCTCAGCGGTATCCACACCGGACCCGTCGTTGCCAGCGGATTCGGCTCCGGCACCACTAGCCGGTCCATCGGCCAACGCGGCTGCGGACGGGTATCGAGCGGCAGCAATTCGGCAATCGGCCCCGGCGCTTCAACATCTTGATCGACGCCGTAATTAACCGCCTCATTAGCCGCAATCTGCGGCGCCCACAACGGAGCCTGTGGCGCTAAATCAGACTCGTAACAAAAAGGATCCGCCGCCACCAGTGACGGCGATTCGTTAGATTTTGGTGCAACGCGGGGCGTAATGATGCCGCTCAGCGGAGGCGCGGGCTCCGGCATCGGATGCCCCAGGATCGCTTCCACGGCCTCCTTCGGACGAAACGCCCGCAGTGAATCGTGGGTTTCATGCAGGCGCTCCACGCCCAGCCGTTCCTGCTCCGCCCAATACAGTTTTCTATGCGCGGCGGAACAAAACTGCCCGCTCGTGATTTTTCTGTAGAGCGGCAGTTTCCCGTCACAATACAGGCATCGTATATCACTAGACCACGACATCAAGTTCAATGTTACGGGCCTTTACGTCGCCTGAACAGCAAGCAAACGCCTTAAGCGGGGATAGGGGTTTGGCTTACGGTACCAAGGTCCTAGTACCTAACAAATTGTGCTCTCCTCCGAGGGAATTATGGTACGTTTGAAATTCATGCGCTTCGCCTTATTTTTGAGTGCGATTACGCTGCTCTGCGCCCAGGGCACCCCGCCTAAATCCAAGGCCACAGATTATCCGGTCCACGTCCAGATGGAGACGGTCACCCTAGCCGCCGAGTACTTAGTCCACTCCCTCCCCACTAGGACAGGGACACTCATCGCCAACGATTATCTGGTCGTCGAGGTAGCATTTTACGGCCCTCCCTTCAGCCGTCTCAAGATGTCTCCCGACAACTTCATCCTGAAAATAAACGGCAAAAGCGAAACGCTGACCCCCGAAGCCCCCGGCATGGTTTCCCAGTCGATTAAATTTCCCAGCGCCCGCCCGCATGTCGAAGCCGGAGGCAGCGTCAGCGCTGGAGACGGCACCGTGAGCGTCGGCCCCCGAGCCTCTCCCAGCCAGTTCCCCGGCGATGGAAATGAGCGCACCGCCCCCGGCCAGCCCCCCACCGTTAAAACCGTCGAGGAAGAAGCCTCCATCCAAGCCCGCGTGCAAGGCGCAGCCCTCCCCGAACGTGAGCAGCCCCTACCCCGCTCCGGCCTCCTCTATTTCTTGTACCGCGGCAAAGTAAAAAACATCCGCACCCTGGACCTCTATTACGAAGGCTCCATGGGCCGATCCACCCTAAAATTGCTCCCGTAGCGCGCGCACTCGTGCGTACAGCGTTGACACTCGTGGTTATGCCCCAAGCGCTTCCATTGTCCCGCCCCGCTGATGTAATACGTCTATCGCTGTTTTCGCCCCGTCCATCCCACTCAGCTACGATAGAATCATGCGGAGCCTAGCCCTCCTCTTCCTCCCCGCCCTCTTTGCCCAAACTCCACAACCCGACCCCCGGGAACTCCTGCTCCGCTCCGCCGACGCCATCAAAAAATACTCCAGCTACCAGATCCACTCCCTCAGCATCATCGAAACCCGCGGAGGCACCAACACCCGCATGCAGATGCCCGCCGTCATCAGCGTCCGCCGCCCGGACCGCATGCGCATCGAATCGGAAACCGCCGACGCCGCCACCACCGTCGTGAGCGATGGCTCGCATACGTACGTCTATCTCGAAAAAGAGAACAAATACATCAAACGCGCCGCCACCAGCTCCCCCGAATCCTCCCTCGGCGAAAACGGCGTGCTCAAAAATCTCCCCGATATCGCGAACTCCATCAAGTCCATCGAAATCACCGGCGAGAAAACCATGGAGCTGGACGATCAGCAATACGAATGCTGGGTGGTCGAAGCCCATTACGATACCATCAAGGTCCCCGGCCAGAACCTCACCATCCTGGACGCCGTCCAAACCAGTTGGATCTCGAAAACTCTAGGCCTCACGCTTCAGAACAGCCTGACCGCGCGCCTGCTGATCGGCACCCTCCCGGAGCCGGTCGTGATGACGCAGGCAACCACCACCGTCAGCCTTTCCCTCAACACCGACCTTCCCGATTCCCTCTTCACCTTCACCCCACCCCCCGGCGCAACTCAAACCGCCGACTGGACCCTTCCCGGCATCACCAAGCCCGACATCGAAGGCAAACCCGCGCCATCGCTAAAAGGCGCTCCGCCCACGCAAGGAAAAGTAGTGCTGCTCGACTTCTGGACCTCCTGGTGCACCCCCTGTAAACGCCAGCAGCCCATCATCGAAAAACTAAACCGGGAATTTCGCAGCAAGGGACTAATCGTGCTGGGAGTCAACGTGGGCGAGGATAAGGACGCGATGGATAAAGTCCACCTGGCCTATCCATCCCTCCAACTCGACGCCGACGACGAAGCCCTGAAGTCCCTGGCCGTCAACGCCTATCCCACACTCGTCCTGATCGACCGCACCGGCAAAGTGGCGTTCTACGATGTAGGCGCCAAAAGCGAAGCGTCCTTAAGAGCCGCGTTAGCAAAAACCGGAATCAGAGCCACCCCCGCGCCTCCTAAACCAGCAGCCGCGAAGTAGCCGATGCTAAAGTTAAACTGAATGGACCTTAACGATCCTCGTTTTAATTTCGCAGCCACTCCCACGTTGGACGAGATCATCGCCCAACAGGGAAAGGTTCCGATTGCGGACATTCAAGCGTTGCGCGGCACGTTCTGGCCGGAAGATGAGCCCATGGAAAGCTTCGTGGCTGCCCTGCACGACTGGCGCGGACACGGCAAGACGAGCAAGTCCGATCCTGCGACATGAGCCGCTTAGTAGTTGATACAGACGTCGTTTCGTTCATCTTCAAAAATCACCCCATCGCCCAACTCTACGACTCCGATCTCCAGGGCCATATTCTCGTCCTCTCGTTTATGACCGTGGCCGAACTGGATCGTTGGGCCATTCAATCGAACTGGGCGAGGCTCGACGTAATTGGCTCAGCCGCTACCTGGAGCCGTTTGTGATTCTCCCCTTCAGCAGGGCTCTGTGCACGAATGGGGAGAAATCACGGTTGCTGCCCAAGCCGGGGGGCATCGCATCGAATGTGCCGACGCCTGGATCGCCGCGACCGCCCTTTTGTATGACCTGCCCCTTGCAACCCACAATCGTGGCGATTATAAAGGTGTGCCGGGGCTGACAACTATTTCGCACGGCTAGCCCTACCAAGCCACCATCTGACAAACACCCTCCGACTTCATCACCACCGGACCATCTGCCACTCCCGCCAGTTGATCCCTCCACTCCTCTTCCGTCCAGCACCGCAAACACGACACCAGCCCGTCCCAGACGATAATCAGAGTCGCCAACGGAACCACCCAACACCAGAAAACTCGACGCCAATTCCCTGCCCGCACATTCCAAAACAACAGAGGAGTCCGAATCGCCGGCACAAATCCAAACAGGCACAGCAATAGCGACGCCGGATTCCTCCGCAGAGGCTCAAACACCGCGACCCGATAACCCGAAAGCGCCTTCAATGCATCCACCCGAGCCTCCGGAGGCAAATGATGGAACGCCGCCGACAGCACCAGCAAACTTCCCTCCGGAAAATCCATCGGACGCGCAAAATTCGTTGGACCCAGCTCCGCTCGCACCACTCCTGGATACCTCTCCTCCAGCCCCCGATACAACTTCTCATCCGGATAAAGATCGCTTACCCGTAGCGAAATGCTCCGTCCCGCGAGCGCACCCGCCAGCGCCCGCGTGATCGGAGCCGTCCCCGCCCCCAACTCTACAATCGTTCCCGTCGGATTCCTCTCCACCAGTTCCAACACCTCGCGCGCCACCCATTCGTAATAACGCCTTGACGCAGTGCCCAGGCACGAATCCAGCACATCGTGAATGGTAGACCGCAAGGAAGCCGGAACCCACTCGAAATCCATGAATTCGAACAGGAACATTTGTGAGATTATATCGACTCAAACTTTGCTGCGCTTTAGGCAGGCAAGTTTTCACACACCGGCCGCGAGATGCGGTTAATTCCCAGGGAGGAACCTGCCGATATCAAAAGGTGATCCCTGGCTCCAGGTTAAAGCTCCCCGCTCTTACCGGACTGCGCGCGATCGCCGCGTTCTGGGTGCTCATGCTGCATTTTGGCGACGACGTCACCGCAAACTGGCCTGTTGCGCTCCGGCGGCTGTTCTCATCGGGATTCATCGGCGTGGATCTTTTCTTCGTGCTTTCCGGATTTATCTTGAGCTGGAATTATCTGAACGACACAGGGCTAAGCTGTAGCAGCAGGGACTTCTGGCGCGCCCGGGCTGCGCGGATTCTGCCCGTTTACTACGGCTCGCTCGCGCTCGCTCTGCCGGTTTTTCTGGTGATGCAGTTCAACCATGGCATCACTCCCGAAGCGATCCGCCATGTAAGCGTCACGGCCGCCTTTACCCTCAGCCTGACGCAATCGTGGGCTCTGCCGTTTTCGTATCTATGGAACACCGCCAGTTGGTCTTTGTCCGTCGAAGTGTTTCTGTACCTCTCGTTTCCATGGCTTGCAGTCTGGCTGGCGCGCCGACCCTTGCGGAGCGTTCTCCAAACCACGGCGCTGCTTTACGGCGCCACAGTTCTGGCCGCGCTGTTGTTTTTCGCGTTCCACTCGCACCCTTCGCCGTGGACATGGGACCCCGCGCCGGACATGTGTATCTGGATCCCCTGGCTCGGCTCCAATCCCGTCGTCCATTTTCACGAGTTCCTGATGGGAGCCGCCGCCTACCTTTTCCTACGCGCAGAACAAACCGGAGCGCGAAAGGAATGGATCAGCGGGCCGCAGGCAGTCTGGATTTCCTCCGCAGGCGTGCTTGCTCTTCTCGCGTGGCGCGGTCCGGTTCCCTTTATGGCCGCTTTGATGGGACTGTACAGTCCCCTGTTCGCTTTACTGATCTACGGTTTGGCGAAGCAACAGGGAGTGGTCGCGCAAATTCTCAGCACTCGTGGATTCGTTTTCCTAGGCGAGATCAGCTTCGCCCTTTATCTGGCACATCTGACGGTGTGGGACAACATGGTTCTGTTCAACGTGCAGCATTCTTATATCCAGCAGGATTCGGCTTTGAACTTTCTGATCTGCGTTGCGCTGTCCGTGGCCGTCGCGACGCTCTTCTATAAGTTCATTGAAGTGCCCTATCGAAAAACCCTGCGAGCGAAATGGAAGACCGCCGCGACGCTCAAGCTGCCGGAAAAATTGATCGCCTGAATCGCACCTAGCTGATGCCTGCCGGCTTCTGCTACTCTATTGTTTTGCGTCGAACCTATGCCCGCGCGGATGAGCGAGACGTTCGTCCTGCGTACGTACCCCTTCCGGGAATCGGATCTGATCGTCAGCTTTTTTACGCGCGATCTGGGGAAACTGCGCGGTGTCGCCCGGCGGGCTCGCCGGCCCAAGAGCAATTTCGGGTCGGGTTTGGAGCGGCTGTCCCACGTCCGGATGGCCTATTTTCAGCGTGAGAACGCCGAACTGGTCAATCTCTCGGGCTGCGAGCTCATTCAGTCGCAGTTCGCGATGCAATCCGAATACGCGCGTAGTGTAGCGCTTGATTATTTCACTGAGGTCGCCGAGCAATTGTTGCCGCCGCACGAACCGAACGAAAAATTCTTCCGGCTACTAATGGCCGTGTTAACGGACCTCCGTGCCGAAGGGAATATCTGGCGTGCCATCGCCTATTTCACGTTATGGTCGGTGCGTTTAACCGGCGTCCTCCCCGAACTGCGCGTGAGTAACGAGACCGCCGAAATCGTCGCAGAAATGTTCCAAAAACCCATCACTGATCTACCTCCCCGCGACTGGACCAAATCCACGGCTCAAGACCTCCGTCGAGGCCTCATCCGCACCATGGAACATCACGTAGAACGCCGCTTCCTGACAGTCCCCCTACTGGAGGCCCTCTGACAGCACAAACTTCTGCCCGTTCCTGTAGCGCACGCCTCCAGGCGTGCCGCGTCGACATTCCCTTTCGCCCACAACCCCTCCCGTCAGGGAGGGGATAACCCATGGACTCCTTCC
>DATHOJ010000138.1:0-118889 GCA_035485055.1 Bryobacteraceae bacterium | reverse complement strand
CTGGCCCCAGCTCGTTGCGGGTTACGAAGCGAGCTTCTCCGCTGTGGGAACAGAAACTAGCAGCTAAAGGGAGCGCTCCCGATACTAAGTTTTGCCGGTTCTTTGACATCCAGTAGGACAGGTCCCCGACCTGTCCATTTTGTGCCCTAACCTGGCTTTTCCATGTCGTGCTGGCGAACCCTGCGCTCAATCTCTTCCCCGCGCTGCCCCCGGACCACGCGAATGTCGTATTCGTTCTCTAGGCTCAGCCAAGTCTCCGGCGACATCCCGAAGCAGGTTCCCAGGCGCAATGCCGTGTCGGCAGTAATCGATCGTTCCCCGTTGACGATCATACTGATGCGGTTGGGCGGAACGTCCAAGTCACGCGCCAATTGATTGATGCTGATGCCAAAAGGCTTCAGAAAATCCTCGCGAAGGATCTCGCCGGGATGGATTGGGATCGAGTTTAGTTTTCATTGCGGTAGTTCCTGGTGATAGTCGACGATCTCTACATCGTGTCCTTCCGCATCCCTCCACGCGAAACAAATCCGCCAGCGATCGTTGATCCGGATGCTGTAAGTGCCGGGGCGGTCGTGTTTGAGCTGCTCCAAGCGATTGCCTGGAGGAATCTTCGAGTCATCCAATCGACGCAGCGTGCAAATAGAGCAATTTCCTCCGGGCAACCCGCTCAAACTCTTCAAAACGTCGAACAGTTGCGCTGTATCCGGACAACGGAACGAGCGAATCACACGACCGGTTGTATGACGCGCAGGGCGTTACGTCAAGCGTAATAGCCTAATTTGACGCCGCTTTAGGAGCTGGCCACTTCTCAATCTTCTTCCGGATGGCATCCGAGTTCTTCGCTGCCGGAGCCAGTTCCAGATACTTCTCGTACGCCCCCCGCGCCGCGGCGCGGTCGTTCAACTTCTCTTCCGACTCCCCGAGCTTCAAAAACGCTTCCGATGAACCCGGATCCCACTTCGTTGCACGAAGATACCGGCGCGCCGCTGCATGATAGTTCTTCTTGGTCCTGAAGTAATAATCGCCCGCGTTGATGTTCTTTTGCGCCTCCAGGGGATTCAGCGAAAACTCCTCCGGTTTGAGCGACTCATCCTCTTCCGGAGGCTCCTGTTCGACAGGCTTCGCGGGACGCGTGGTTTCGAGTTTTTTCTGCGGCTCAGCGGGCGGCTGCTGCTGTCCGACGAGCATCGCGGCAGAGAAAAACGAGGCCGCCTTTATACATGTGGACACGCGTGACACAATTAAATTATAGACCCCCTCACCCAGCTTCGCGAACGGGCTTCGGAACTTCCTCTGCTGCCAGGAGTGTACCTGTATAAGGACACCCACGGCACCGTCATCTACGTCGGGAAAGCGAAGAACCTGCGGGCTCGCGTGCGCAGCTACTTCAATGTCGACCGCCTGGCAGAGTCCAAAACCGGGACCCTGATCCACGAAGCGCGGACCATCGATTTTATTCACGTCGACAACGAAAAGGAAGCGCTCGCCCTCGAGAACAACCTCATCAAGCAGTGGAAGCCCCGCTATAACATCCTTCTTCGCGACGACAAAACATATCCCTATATCAAGCTGACGGCGGAAAAATATCCGCGCGTCTACGTCACCCGCAGGCTGCGGAAAGACGGCTCATCGTACTTCGGTCCGTATTTCCCAGGGAACCTGGCGCATCGGCTGGTGCACTTCATTCATCGCCACTTCAAAGTGCCTTCCTGCCGCATCGATTTCAATCGCAAACACACGCATCCGTGCCTGGAATTTCACATCCATCGCTGCCAAGGTCCGTGCGTCGAAGGGCTCACCACCGATGAGCGTTACGCCGAAGCGGTCCGCTCCGTGCGTATGTTTCTCGAAGGACGCCATAAGGATCTCGCGCAGGAGCTGCGCTCGCGCGTCCAGGTGGCCAGCCTCGACATGCGCTACGAAGAAGCCGCGGCGATCCACGACTTGGCGCGCACCGTCGAAGAGCTCGGCGAGAAGCAGAAAATGGCCTCGACCGACGGCGGCGACACGGACATTTTCGCGTACTACGCGGAGCTGCCCCTGGTCGCGGTCAATCTCTTCCATCTCCGCAACGGCCACATTGTCGATCGCCGGGAATTCTTCTGGGAAGACATTCGCGAGTTCGACGCAGCGGAGTTTTTCTCCTCGCTGCTCAAGCAGGTGTATCTCGACGATCCCTACGTTCCGGCCGTGATTCATGTGCCGGTGGAATTCGAGGAACGTGAGGTTTTAGAGGAGTTTTTAACCGAAAAGCGCGGACGCAAGGTCGAGATTCACACGCCCCAGCGCGGCCAGAAGAAGGCCATGCTGGAGCTGGTGGAGTCGAACGCGCGCCACAGTTTCGAGCAGCGCTTCCGCGTGATGAAGCCGACTTCGAAAGCGATTTCCGAAGCTTTGCAGGACGCCCTCGGCCTGGAAAACGCGCCCACCCGCATCGAGTGTTTCGATATTTCGCACATTCAGGGCACCGATAAAGTGGCCAGCATGGTGGTGTGGGAAAACGGCCGCATGAAGAAGGCGGACTATCGCAAATTCATTATCAAAACCGTGGAAGGCAATGACGATTTCGCGTCTATGCGCGAGGTAATCGCGCGCCGCTATGGCCGATTGAAGGAAGAAGGAGCGCCGCGGCCCGGTCTGGTCTTGGTGGATGGAGGACTCGGGCAATTGCATGCCGCCGCGGCCGCGCTCGAAGGATTGGGAATCACCGACCAGCCTCTCGCCTCGATCGCCAAGCGGGAAGAGTGGATTTACGTGTACGGGCAGGAAGAGGAGCCGATCGTGCTCGACCGGTTTTCACCCGTTCTGCACCTGGTTCAGCAAGTGCGCGACGAGGCACACCGCTTCGCTGTTACGTTTCACCGCACGCGGCGCAATGAGAGCAGGATGCGGAGTGAATTGGATCGGATTCCGGGGATCGGGGAAAAGACAGTGATGAAATTATTGCGCCACTTCGGCAGCCTGGAACGGGTGCGCGAGGCTCCAGAGGAGGAGCTCGCACAGGTCGCCGGCCGGGCCGCCGCGCGCAAGCTGAAGCTGTTTAACTCGTCTCAAACCGAACTGGCGCCTTCAGAATAAATCGCCAATGTCTTTCGCGATCGACCGTGCTTCCAGGTGGATCAATCCGGCGTTTCCGCCCTGCGGACTCATCACCGCCAACACCGCTTTCGAGCCAGCCGAATAGACGAACAGCGCGCCTTCTTCGGACTGAATCGAGACCTCGCCCAAGGTGCCGGTGCTCATGCTTTCGCTGATGCGCCGTCCCAGGCTGGAGGCCGCCGCGGCCATCGCCGCAACCCGGTTCGGATCCTGTCCATTCGAAAACGAATGTGCAATCGGCAATCCTTCATTGGACGCCAACAGGACGCCCTTCAATTCCGGAATTGCACTACGCAGTGCTTCAATGTGGGCCTTTAACGCGTCACCCTTTGCCATAATTACATCTCCCTTCCCTTTCCCCCGATAAGACATTCATAGGCGCTCAGCGGATGGATTCTCCGTGAGCAAAACGAAGCGCACCAAACGATATGCGCAAGCATAGGGTTAATCGACGGCTAGGGAAATAACTTTAACCGTTAAAAGGGAAAAAGCACGAATTTCAAAGTAGGTGGATCGGGATGATCCCTAGGCAAATCCGGACGTTCCAATTTGGAACACGCCACCGCTCCGCCCTCGCTAAGGGGCATAAGGTCTAAGGTCTTTGTAGTAAGAGCACCTAAGGTTATTACCTCAAATCAGCTCTATAAGTGCTTTACCGCATGGAAAGACGTAAGAGGGGTCTTTAGGATAAGGGCAGAAGGGACGATCTAAGCAACATGCGCTGTCTGTATTGCGGCAAGGAGTTGGCTCTCCTAAAGCGATGGACGGGAGGCGGAGAGTTCTGCTCCGACGCTCACCGCCAACGGTACCAGGAAGAGTACAACCAGCTCGCACTTAATCGCCTGTTGCAGGCCAAGCCTCCCGCAAAACCCGACGGGGAGAAAGCGGGCGATGCCAAACCCGCCAAGCCGTCAGTGGTCCAGGAACCGGTTAAAGAAGCCCCAGCTTATAGCGCGCCGACGCCGGCCTATACGCAACCAAGAATCGCCGCGCAGCCGTCCCCGGAGCCCGCCTCTTTAAGGGTTTCTGAAGGAACGCGGACCAAGTATCAGGAAGCGCCTCCTCAAATTGCCGCCCGGGAAACCGCCGTCGTGTCGCCTCCAGTGGAAGAACCGGAGCCCGAGCCGGTCTATGTGGAGCCTGCTGCGCCTGAGGAGCCGGCGCCAGCCGAGGCTGCTGGGTTCTTGGTAGAGCTTCCGGTCGCCGCACTCGCCGAAGTGGCGCCGATGTCCCATCCGGACCTGGAGTTTTTGGATGCAGTTGCGGCTGCACTGCCGAATCGCGTGTTTGAGCCTCTGAACCTGGGGCAGGATACCTATCAATTGGGAACGGCCGGACTATTAACCTTTGAGCCGTCTAACCGAGCCTCGAATTACACCAGCGGATCGCGGGAACGGAAGTTAGAAGTTCGAGATTTCGTGCGCACCGCTCCGGTGGTCGAAATTGACTTGAGCCCGGCTGGCGAAACGGGACTGGAGACATCGAGTGAGGCCATGGATATTCTAATATTTCCTCAACCACCGCAAGCCTTGCCGGCACTGTGGCAAGAACCGCCTCTGGGATTTTCCGTGGGCGGAACAGAGCTCGGCACTCTCGCCCGGCTCGCCTTTCCCACTACCGGCTTTACCGGCGAAGAGTCCGCCGAAGCGGACTCCGCGATCGCAGTAGCTGAACCAGTCAAGGAATTCGCGGAAGATGTTCCTGTCGCAGTAGCGCCTGAATCGTTCCCCGAGCTGCGCCAGGAAGTAGCCGTCGAAGCTACTCCGATCCCGGAGCCTGTCGTTAATGTCGAAGCCCCGGCAGAAGTAAAAGAGGAAGCTGCACAGGTCGTCGAGCCTCCAGTGGAGGAACCGCAGCCAGTCGTCGAGCCTGTCGCGGAAAAAATCGCTCTTCCGGAACCGGTCACCAAACCGCTGCCGCTATCGCTGCACCTGCTCGCGCCCGGCAAAGGGAAACCAGTACAAGTATTCTCGTCGGCGGCGAACGCGGTGGAAGCCCAGATGCCGCGCTCTACTTCGATGCCTCTGCGCCCGGTGATGATCTTTGGTCAGGCGCCGGCACCGGCGAAGAATGAAGTCAAGAACGAAGTTAAGGCCGATGCCAAGCCGGAACCGAAGAGGCCCGTTGCCGCCCCGGTCCGCCCCGATCCACGCATCGCTGCGAAACTGAGGGCAACAGCTCCCGAGGTTTCCGAAGACGCCAAGCCCGCGGTAAAGATCCCTGTAGCGGAGCCGGCGAAAGAACCGGCGCCGTCGTTGAAACAAGCTGCCAAGACCGAAATTCCTGGCGCCAACAGGCAGCCAGCCAAAGTAGAAGCGAAAGCAGAAAGAAAGCCGGAGGTTAAAGAACCCGTGAAATTGAAGGAAGAAACCAAGGCCGCTCCGCCACCCACTCCTCTCTCCGCTCCCTATCCCGGATCGAACGAGCTTGGTTTGCCCAAATTGAATCTCCAGTCGTCCGCGGGATTTTTGGGCCAGTTACCGGTCATGGCCAAGATCGGAATCGTTGTCGTACTGCTCGCCGGACTCGGTGGACTGATCGCTTACTCATCCAAGAGCAGCGGCGCCGCGACCACCCCGGGCGCGGGCACGATTGTCGCCGGATCCGCGCTGCCCGCGGGCGAAGCCGGTTGGATCACTGACTGGGGCGCCCAGCCCGGACTCCGCAGCACTCGTCAGATCTCCATCCTCCGGTCGTCGCAAACGCTCACCGACTACCGCATCGAAATGAACGGCCAGATCGAGAGCAAAGCAATCGGCTGGGTCTTCCGCGCCCAGGACCCGAAGAATTTCTACGTCACCAAACTGGAGATCGTGAAGCCCGGCCTGGAGCCCACCATCGCGTTGATCCGCTTCGCGATCGTCAACGGCGAGGAGCAGACTCACGCCCAGCTCCCCCTGCCCATAAAGGTGCGCCTCGACACCATGTATAAGATCCGGTTCGACGCCCTGGGCGATCACTTCACTACTTACGTGCAAGATCAGAAAATCGACGACTGGACCGACGACCATATCAAAACCGGCGGCGTCGGATTCTACCGTGAACGCGGCGAAGACGCGACGCTCAAGGGCGGCATGAACGTCGTGCCCCTCATCGTCAGGAAATAGGAAACCACCATGCCAGATAACACGCCAGTTAACAACGAGACAGTATTCTTTATCGACGACGACCTGGTAGAGAGGCTCATGCGCGGCGATGCCGCGCCGGCCGACCTGGCGAAAAAGAAACGTCCGGCAACCGTAAGTGCGCTCGCCACTGCGATCAAGCTCGCCTCCGATGGGAAGCTCGACGACGCGGTGAAGGAACTGGAACGCGCCGCCAAAGAAGGCGAGAATCCCGTCGAAGTGCAGGCCGGCCTTGGTCATCTCCGCTTCGAACAGCAGAACTGGGACGAAGCCGCGCGCTGCTATGCGAACGTAATCGAGCTCGATCCCAAGCACCGCACTGCACACTACAACCTGGGCCTGGTCCTGGAGCGGCAAGGCAAGTTCGACGATGCCGCGAAAGCCTTCGAAGCCGCGCTCGCAGTCGATGCCAAGCGCTGGCAGGCGCGGCTCGGCATCGGCCTCTGTCAGTTGCAGCTTGGCAAGGCCGCCGAAGCTCTCGAAAGTTTCCAGGCGAGCCTCCAGCTTGGTTCAAACAAGGAAAGTCCCAACCAGGATCGCGCTCTCTTTGGCAAGGCCGTCGCCCTGCATCAACTCGGCAAACTCGACGAAGCGGGCGAACTGTACCGCAAACTGCTGCCCGCCAACTCCAATTCGGCCGAACTGCTGATCAACCTGATTGCGCTCTCGAGCGCCCGCAAGGAAGACGGCAAGGTGAAGGAGTTCGCTGAGCGCCTCCTCAAGATTCGTCCGCAGTCTCCGCAAGCCCTCGAGGGGCTGGCCTCCGTTGCCTTGGCGCGCGGAGATTATAGCTCCGCCGTGCAGCATTGCTCGCAGCTCGTCAAAGCCGCCGCCGGCTCCTACGAGGGATGGTTCAATTTGGGGGTCGCCTATCAGCGGACCGGCCGCCTGGAACAAGCAGGCAATGCCTATCGCGAAGCCGGCCGCCTGCGTCCGGACGCGCCCGAAGCCGCGGGCAACCTCGGCGTCATTCTCCAAGAACGCGGCGATCTGGCGGGTGCCCGCAACGCTTACGCCAAGGTGCTCGCGCAGCAGCCGGAATTGCCCGGCGCACTGTGGAACCTCGGCCTGCTTGCGGAGCGCGAAGGGAAAGCGGAAGAAGCCGAAACGTTTTTCGAAAAGCTGGTCGCGGTCAAACCCGATTGGGAAGACGCGGCCTTCCGGCTCGGTTTCCTGCAACTTCAGCGCGCCGAATATGCGAGCGCCGTCGACAGTTTCGAAACCTGTCTCAAGAAAAGGAAGGATTGGGTGGAAGCCCTGCTCAATCTGGGGCTCGCCGAATGGAAGTTCGAGGACCTCGAGGCCGCGTCTCAAACCTTCACCCGCGTCCTCCAGTTGCAGCCGAAAAATATCGACGCTCTGCGCGCCCTCACCGCCATCGCGATCGAGCGCAAGGATCACAAGACCGCGCTCGAGCTGCACCAGAAGCTCGCGAACTTAGGCGAGCGCTCCGTTGAGCTGTCCTACAATCTCGGCCTGCTGCTGCAAGCAGCCGGCGAACACAAAGCCGCTGCTGAGTGCTATCAGCAAGCGGTCGATAAAAAACCGGATTTCACTGATGCGCTGCTCAACTTAGGCCACGCTCTCAAAGCGGTGGGCAAGGAAGAGGAAGCGAAACAAATGTGGAGCAAAGCCGTCACGGTCGATCCTGAACTGGCTGGCAAGTACTTCCACTAGAGGTTGGCGGCAAGTTCCTCACACCGCGGGCTCAAGCCTAGGGACCTCCCTAGATAAATGCTCGCCCCTCCCTGCCGATGGATGCGTGTGAGGAAATTTTGACAGCCGACATTCTTCGGGTGAGCCTTGACTCCGCCGCCGAAGGCATCGAACAACTGAGAACAACATCCGTGGACGCCGTGGTGATTGAAGACGCCTGCCTGGGCAGCGCGCACGACTGCACGGTCGAAGAGCTTCTGGAAGAGTTGGTGCAGGCCAGCCGCGGAACTCCGGTGGTGATCTGCGACGAAGCCGCCTCCATCGCCGACGCCGTGCGCTACATCCGCCTGGGCGCCCACAATGTCATCTCGGCCGGCTCGAACGCCGCGGATATTATCGAAGCCGCCGCCGAATTTCACCGCAGCCAGCGCGCCGCCGATGCGAGCAGCGAACCCTGGCGCAAACACATCGTCGGATCGAGCAAAGCCATCATGCGGACCATCGAGATCATCCGCCTGGTCGGCAGCCGCCGCTCGACCGTCCTGATCACCGGCGAGACCGGAACCGGCAAGGAAATGGTGGCGCGCGCCATTCATCTCGCCAGCCCGCGAGCGCAGCAGCCCATCGTTGCCGTGAACTGTAACGCGCTGCCCGAAAACCTTCTCGAAGCCGAACTGTTCGGCCACGTCAAGGGCGCATTCACCGGAGCCATCCAACATCGCGTAGGCCGCTTCGAACAAGCGCATCGCGGAACGCTGTTCCTCGACGAGGTCGGCGATCTGCCGCTCGACATTCAGACAAAGCTCCTCCGTGTGCTCCAGGAGCGCGAGTTCCAGCGCGTAGGCAGCTCCGAAACAATCCGCGTAGACGTCCGTCTGATCGCGGCAACGAACGTGGACCTGGTCCAAAAAATCCGCGAAGGAAAGTTTCGTGAAGATCTTTACTATCGGTTGAACGTAGTCCCGATCGCCGCACCTCCACTGCGCGAACGCCTGGAAGACATCCCGGTGCTGGCGCATCACTTTGTAGAAAAAATCTGCCAGCAGGAAGATATCCCCACTCGCCGGCTGTCCCCTGAGACGATCGAGCGGCTGAAAAACTGTCCCTGGCCCGGCAACGTGCGCCAGTTGGAAAACGTAGTGGAGATGGCCGTGGCGCTCAGCGGGACGCGAGAAATCCTGTACCCCTCGGACTTCCCTCTGCCGACGCAATCAGCGCGAGTGACACCCGCGGCGGTGATCGCGACCAACGACTTCGAACAAACCGTAGGGCGCATAGAACGCCAGATTCTTGAGGAAGCGCTCAAGAAAGCGAATGGAAATAAAACGGTAGCTGCGGAGATGCTGGGGCTGAAGCGGACGACGTTGGCGGCAAAGCTGAAAAGTCTAGAAGCAGTAGCGTAGCCCCGTTCGTTGTGGGGCAGGACGGCCCGGGGCGGTTTGTTAATCCGCCGACGGCCATTGCTGTTTTAACCCGCTCGAATTCTCTGCGCCCTCTTCGTCTCTCCGTGAAATTCGTCACTCCAGAATCACCCGCGCCGCCTTCTCCGCAATCATCATTACTGGAGCATTGGTATTTCCCCGCACAATCTTCGGCATCACCGACGCGTCGGCCACTCGAAGCCTGGCGACTCCATGCACCCGCAACGAAGCGTCCACCACTGCCGTTGCTTCGGAACCCATGCTGCACGTCCCTACCGGATGATACAGCGTCTCCGCATGCGCCCGAACGTAGGATGCCGTGTCCTGCTTCTCGAACACTGCTTTCCCCCTATACGCATCGAACGGCTTCGACTCCAACAATTTCCAAACCATCTTCAGCCCCTCGCGCATGGGCGCGACGTCCTCTTCGTTAGATAAGTAAGAAGGATCGATCGCCGGAGCCTCCCGCGGATCGGCCGAGCGCAAATAGATTCGCCCCGCGCTCTTCGGCGTCAACAGCACCGCGCCCAAACTGAATCCATGCCCCGGAGGATTCTTCAATCCATGCTCGACAAAGTGTACGGGCGCGAAGTGCAATTGGAGATCGCACTCCGAAAGCTCGGGGCGCGATTTGAAAAACGCTCCGGCCTCCGCGATATTCGACGTCAGCGGACCTGTCTTTTTGAAAATATACTTCAGCAGATTCGGTATGCTCTCGGCGTCGCTCAACGAAATCGGCTGCGTGGAGTGGAACGATTGGCCGATATTCAAATGGTCTTGCAAATTTCCGCCGACGCCCTCCAGTTCCGCGGCCACCGGAATCCCCAGAGCCTCCAGGTCCTTGCGCGGGCCGATTCCCGATAGCAGCAGCAACTGCGGAGATCCAATGGCGCCCGCGCACAGGATCACCTCGCGCGACGCGCGCACCTGCTGCCGGCCGGTTTTCTGTTTCTGGAAGAACTCCACGCCCGCCGCGCGTCCCTCTTCGACCAGCACGCGCGCCACCTGCACCTGTGTCCAAACCGTGAGATTGCCGCGCCGCAAAGCCGGTTTTAGAAATGCGTCCGCAGCACTGAAGCGCGCGCCGTTCTTTTGGGTGACCTGATACATTCCCGCGCCTGCCTGCGCCGCGCCGTTGAAATCCGCGTTCTTGCCGATTCCCGCCGCCTCGCATGCCTGAAGAAATACTTCCGTCAGCGGATTTACGAATCGGAGATCGGCCACGTTCACGGGCCCTCCAACGCCGTGCTCGGCCGATCCGCCGCGGTCCTGATTCTCCTGGGCTTTGAACAGAGGCAGGACGTCGTCGAAGCCCCAGCCAGGGTTTCCCAGGTCGCGCCACGCGTCGTAATCGGCTCGTGCGCCGCGCATGTAGACCATCGCGTTCATGGAGCTGGACCCGCCCAGCATTTTTCCGCGCGGCCAATACAGCCGGCGCCGATTCAGATGCTCCTGCGGCTCCGTTGAATAATTCCAATCGACGTCCGTCTGGAATAGTTTGGAAAACGCCGCCGGTATGTGGATTTCGCGCTTGCGATCCGCAGGCCCGGCTTCCATCAGCAGAACGTTGATATCGGACCGCTCTGTCAGCCGCGAAGCAAGCGCGCATCCCGCACTGCCTGCGCCGATCACGATGTAGTCGTACAAGGTTCAATCCCCGTTCTACAATGTCAGCAGCCCAGCCGTTTGCAACATGCAGAATTATGCCACAGTTCTACTACTCTGCTTAGTACTACGCGCAGCAGACTGGCCCCAATTTCGGGGTCCGAACGGCGCGGGCGTCGCCGACGACACCCCGTTGCCCACCGAATTCTCGCTGAAAAAAAATGTATCGTGGGCAGTCGCGATCCCTCCCGGGCACTCTTCGCCGGTGCTCACCGAAACTCGCATCTTCCTCACCGCGGCCGAGAATGAAAAGCTGCTGACGCTCTGCCTGGATCGCGCCACCGGCAAAATATTGTGGCGCCGCGAAGCTCCGCGCCCGCGTAAAGAGGAGTTTCAACCCACCAACAGCCCAGCGTCGCCGTCGCCGGTCACCGACGGCCAGAACGTCTATGTTTTTTTCGGCGACTTCGGTCTCATCTCCTACAGCGCCGATGGAGCGGAGCGCTGGAAGCTGCCTCTGGGTCCTTTCAATAATCAGAACGGCCATGGATCGTCGCCGATTCTCGCCGGGAAAATGGTCATCCTGATTTGCGACCAGGATACAGATTCCTACCTGCTCGCGGTAGATCAGGTTACCGGCAAGATTCGCTGGAAAACTCCGCGCCCGGATTCGACCCGAGGCTACGCGACACCCGCGCTCTATCAGCCGAAAAATGGTCCCGCGGAATTGATCGTTCCCGGCGCGTTTCACGTGAACTCCTACTCTCTCTCGACGGGCGAGCCGTTATGGTTTGTCCGCGGCATGGCCTGGCAATTAAAATCCGTGCCACTGATCGACGGCGATACCATCTACGTCAGCGGTTGGGAAACCGGAGGCGATACAGAGCAGTCCCCGGATGTCCTCACCTGGCGGCAGGCGCTCGAAAAATACGACACCAATCGTGATGGACGAATTTCGCGCGCCGAAGGGCCGTTTAAAAACGAAGGTTCTTTTCGCGACACCGATCTCGACCGTGACGGCTCCGTGGACGAGCGCGAATGGAATTTTTATCGCGCCCGCAAGACCTCGCAAAATAATATCGTCGCCATTCGAGCCGGCGGCAAAGGCGATGTCACGGACACCCATATTCTCTGGCGCTTCCGCAAATCGATTCCCAACATCCCCTCGCCTTTGCTTTATCGCGATGTTCTGTTCCTGATAAAAGAAGGCGGCATCTTCACGTCGCTCGATCCGAAAACCGGCGTCGCGCTCAAGCAGGCGAGGCTTACAGGAGCGCTGGGGCAGTATTGGTCGTCTCCCGTAGCGGGCGACGGAAAGATTTATGTTTCGAATCAAGAAGGTAAAGTGACCGTGCTGAGCGCCTCTGCACAATGGCAGATTCTGGCTATCAACGACCTCGACGAGGAAATATTTGCGACCCCCGCCATCGATCATGGCCGCATCTATCTGCGCACGCGCGGAACGTTGTACTGCTTTACTCGATATGATTAGGGTTTGGGTGATAAACGATCACGCGTTCTGCTGATCCTGACCTACCTCGCGTCGCTCGGGTGCTTGGTCTGGACGCTGCGCGGCGCTAATCTCGGGGAACTGAAAGACGACATCGCCACGATGGACTGGTGGTGGCTGGGGCTCGCCGTGATTGCTGACATCTCGGTATATTGTTGGCAGACAATCCGTTGGCGGCTTTTGCTGCGCCCGGTGGAGCCGGTTTCCTTTCGTCAGGCGGTGAGCGCGATTTACGTCGGGCTCTTCGCGAACGAGGTTTTGCCGTTTCGCGCCGGCGAGGTTCTGCGCTGCTACATGGTGTCGCGCTGGACCACGCTTCCGTTTTCGGTGGTGATCTCCAGCGCGTTGATAGAACGGATCTTTGACGGGATCTGGCTGTGTTTGTGTTTGATTTTGACGCTTCATCTGGTGCCTCCGCATCATCACATGCGCTGGCTGAAAGATAGCGGCTATGTGATGGGAATCGTGGTGTTCTCGGGCGCGGCTCTGCTGATACTGGCCATGTTGCTGCGGCAGCGGACGCGGGCTTTGTTTTCGGGCGACGGTTGGCAGCGCCATGTCCGTGTTTTGATTGACGATCTTAATCTGATCGGGCACTCGCGGTATCTGTATTTTGCCTTTTTGCAGAGCTTGCCTTACCTGTTGTTGCAGGTGATTCCGATTTACGCCGCTATGCAGGCGTATCCGTTCGATCAGTCGCCCTCTTTTGATCCGTCGATCAGCGTTGCGTTCGCGCTGATGGTGATTTTGCGATTGGGCAGCGTTGTTCCGCAAGCTCCTGGAAACTTAGGGCTATTTCAGTTTCTGACGAAGGAGGCGCTGCAACATATGTTTCATGTAGCCCCTGCCGAAGCGGCTCGATTCTCTTTGGTGTTATGGGGAACGGTCACCATTCCGCTACTGGTCGTGGGCTTTGGCGCGCTGATGTCGAGCGGTTCCAAACTGTTCGATTTGAAGCGCGCGGCGGAGGATCATGCCAGCGAGATGTCGAAAAACCGTTCTTAAACGACGTTAAATTCACTCGCAAGAAGGTCTACGGAGCCTTAGGCGACCATAATCCGCCGTCATTGAGGATCTTCTGGGTTGCCGGAGTTAAGAGGAATTTCAGGAACCGTCTGGCGGCTTCCTGCTGGCTGCTGGATTTCACGACCGCGCCGGTTTGACGGATCGGCGTGTGCCACTCGTCCGGCAGCAGAGTGCCTTTGCCGATCAGTAAGGTCCAGGACGTGATCACCGCGTCTACGTTTCCGCTCTCGGCGAATTGCAAAGCTTGCCGCACATTTTCGCCATAGACAATTTTGGGCTCGACATCTTTCCAGACGCCTTGCGATTCGAGAGCCTGGCGCGCGGCGACTCCGTAGGGGGCGTGCTCGGGATTGGGAATCGCCAGGTGGGTCACGGAGTTTTTCTTGAGGTCGGCAAAGGATTTGACGGAGCCGTTGGGAGACCAGAGGGCGATGCGTCCGATGGCGTAGTTGGTGGTGTCGCTGACGAGGCCAGCGGCGGCGAGGTCCTTCACATATTGTTCGTTGGCGGAAAGGAATACGTCGAAGGGGGCTCCGTTTTCGATTTGCTGCTTCAGGGATCCGCTGGAGGCTAGCGTGAAGCGGATTTTTTCTTTATAGGCGCTTTCAAGTTTTGGAGCCAGAGGCGCGAGGTCCGAGGCGGCGGCGACGATCAGGTCCGCGGCGTTGGCCGACAGAGCGTAGAGGAGCAGCGCGGTTAGGGTCTTCATCTTAGTTCATCGTAAACCGCCCAGGTTTTCGCGATCGCGGCGTCCCAGGTGAATTGTTTGATCCTTTCAAGGCCGAGGCGTATCAGGTTTTCGCGAAGAGGCTGGTCGGTGGCGAGACGCAGAAGGGCGTCATCGATGTTATTGGGGTCGACCAGGAGTGCCGCGTCGCCAGCAACTTCGGGCATCGCGGAACGGTTGGAGGTGAGCACGGGGACTCCGTGTGCCATGGCTTCGAGGATGGGCATGCCGAAGCCTTCGTCTAAGGATGGGAAGGCGAAGATGCTGGCTTGGCTGTAGAGAGCTTCGAGTTGGGCTTTGGATACGTAACCCAGGACGTCGATTCTTGCGCGGGCTTTGCTTTTTTCTACAGCCCGGAGTTCTTCGGCTGCGCCGTAGCCGTCCGGGGCGCCGGCTAGGGCTAAGCGCCAGTGGGCTGGAAGTTTTTCGAAGGCTGTTACCAAGCTCGCTATGTTTTTGCGGCGTTGGATGGCGCCTACGGAGAGGACTAACGGGGTGTCCGCATGCTTACGCATGGCGGTTCGTTGTCCGTGAGGGGCGACGCCGTGGTGGACTACTCGGATTCTTGATGTTTCGACTTTTAAGAGCTGCTCGATTTGGGAGGCGGTGAAGTTGGAGACGGCGATGATGAGGTCGCTGCGGTCGGCTGCCGCGCGGGCTTGGGCGGTGAAGCGGGCTCGGAATTCGGGCGAGGAGTAATCGCCGGTCATTACGAAGAGGTCGTGGAACGTGGAGACGGTTCGGCGGGCTTTGGCGTCTACGCGTTGATTGAGCGCGTGGAAGACATCGGCGGACGGCGCTCCGGTCAGGAGGCGGCGGGATGCGTTTTTCGGGAGGTGGTCTTGGAATGATTTTAGAAAGCGGTGGGGGCGGTAGTAGAACTTAAATCGTTCATTGGGATGGGCGGCGGCGAGGCCGAAGAGGATTTCGCGCGAATAGATTCCTACGCCGGAAAGGTTTTTACCAAGGCTGTAGGTCGCGTCCAGTGCGAGCGTCACTCGCTGCTATTGTAGTGGGTCGGCGGAGGGCAGGTCGGGGACCTGCCCTACTCACAGGCTGAAGCCTGTGCCACTTTGGCGTTGGGCTCCAGGTTTGCGGTGGCTTGTTCGAGGAGCGTATCGAGCGTGGAGGGATCGTTGGGGGTGAAGAGGGCTGCGCCGATGCGGATTCGATGGGGACGCAGTTTGGCTTGGATGCGTACTCTGGCGGTTTCCGAGGGTTCTGCGCCGGTGTCGAAGATGGACATGGCGAAGCGTGTGGGTTCGATGCGGGCCAGAAGATCGGCGGGGCCTGCTACGCTTCGCAAGTGATCCGCGGCTTCGACCAGAGCCAAGTCCTGGCGCTGTTCGTCATGAGCGGCGGGGATTTCGCAGACGATCACCATGAAGCGGAGTGCTAACTTCCCGGCGAGCCTGCGGTCGCGATCCGCGCCGGCAAGGAAACCACCGCGATTGAGGAGGCCGGTTAGCGTATCGCGGGTCGAGGCGGCGCGCGCGGCGGTCAGCAGACGGTGGCGCTCCAGCGCGTTGCGCATGGCGTGCGCGAGCGGGGCGCAATCGACCTGTTTCTTCACCAGGAAATCTTGCGCGCCTTCGCGGATCAATTGGACGCCGAGCGATTGTTCGTACTCGCCCACCAGCAGAATCATGGGGATCGCCTGCGCGCTACGCTGCGCCAGCCGAAAGGTCTCAATGCCCTGGGTGTCGGACAAGTCCAGATCGAGAAGGATGATCTCAACGGGCTGTTCGGAAAGTATCGCCGATGCCCGGCTCCAGGAATGAGCTTCGAGGATTGCCATGTTCACCCAGTTGTTTCCTTGGCGGCCCTCCCCGATCTCCGTGAGGACGTCTCGAAGGAAGATTACGTCTTCCGGCTCGGATTCAATCAAGAGGACTCGCATAGAAGATGAGGCGCCGTGCGTCAGTAACCAGATAGTGCGATTTGAGGGACGGTTATCTCATACGGCTTTCGGGCTTCTAAGCCGACGGCTCAAGCCGTGGCTGCAAGCTGAAGCTTGCGCCACCGATGTCATACCGCTAATTGATATTCCTTTAGTTTTCGATAGAGAGTAGTGCGGCCTATCCCTAACAGATGGGCGGCTACGGCCCGATCGCCCTTGGTGTAATCAAGGGCGTTCATGATGGCGCGGCGCTCCAGTTCCATTAAGGGAACGATGGAGGCGATTTGAGCTGGGCTTCCCATGGTGGGAGTGCCGGTCGGAGAAGCTGCGGCGCCTGGTTCATTTGCCACGGGCCAAGCGGAGGCTGCGGCGCTGAGGTATTGCGATTTCTTCTGATGCAGATGGTTCTGGAGGTTGGAAGGAAGATCCGCCACATGGAGCAGAGGGCCGGAGTTGACGGCGACCATGTGCTGAATGCAATTTTCGAGTTCCCGCACGTTGCCGGGCCAATCATAAGAGAGCATGATTTCCAGGGCTTCTGCGGTGAGCGTGTAATTGCCGCCGACGCGGGTCAGAAAGTGAGCGATGAGCTCGGGAATATCTTCCTTGCGATCCCGGAGCGGGGAGAGACGGATGTTGATTACATTGAGGCGAAAGAACAGGTCGCGGCGGAATGTTCCTTTCTCGACCTCTTTGGCAAGGTCGCGGTTGGTGGCGGCGATGATCCGGAAGTCCGAGCGCCGGGTGGTGAGCGAGCCGACCGGGCGAAACTCCTTTTCCTGCAAGACTCTGAGGAGTTTGGCCTGAAGGTCCAGAGGGAGCTCGCCGATTTCATCGAAAAAGGCGGTGCCGCCGTTCGCGGCTTCAATGAGACCGATCTTGGTGGTGGCCGCGCCGGTGAAGGCGCCTTTAATATGGCCGAAAAGCTCGCTTTCCATCAGCGGGCCGACCATCGAAGAGCAATCGATGGTCACAAACGCGCCTTGCGGGCTAATTCCGTGAATGAGCCGGGAGACAACCTCCTTACCGGTTCCGGTTTCACCCAGAAGCAAGGCCGGCCAACGGCAGCGGCCCAGCTTCTCAATCATCTTTAATACCTGGCGAGCGCGAGGGGATTGTCCCACAAGTACATGTCTGGTTTCGTCGTAGTTCGCAAGCATTCTTGTTCCGATCCCGATCTTGGCGCAAATTTAGCGCCTTGTAAGTAAAGTGCGTTGGCCGAACATAAACTCTACGGTCCTTTTACAACTTCCTCAAGTCCCCCCTAAGGGCATATGGGGTACTCCAAGTGAGGGTAGGACTACACGCAAATGAGGGGGGTGAGCTGGAAAGAAGTAGCCAGTAGCCAGAAGGAAGGCGTCGGTATCCTTTATATATACGTGATCCTGGCTAACGGTCGGTGGTTGATGCGGAGGGCGGAGTGACTTCGGGTTTGCGGATTACTTTGATTCGCACTTTTACGATGCCGGCGGTGACCATGTCGATTTCGCGAGCGGCAGCGAGAGAGAGATCGATGATGCGGCCGTTGACGAAGGGACCACGATCGGTGATGCGGACCTCGACGCGTTTTTGATTGGCGAGATTCGTCACCTCGATCCAGGTATCGAAGGGAAGAGTGCGATGCGCGGCGGTGAGTTTCTGCATATCGAAAACTTCTCCGTTCGCGGAGTGGCGGCCGTTGTACTCCGGTCCATACCAACTGGCGATTCCGGTTTCGGTTGCTCCGATGCGCGCGGGCTTCACGGACGAGGGAACATGCGCCGAAGTTTTTCGCGCGCAGCCGTCGACGACGAAGAGAGAGGCGAGAAGTAGCGCCGCACCCGCATGAATAGGGCTTCGAAACACTAAAACAATTCTACCTGATTACGTTTTTTTGTTTTGGGAGCGATTTTCGGCGAGCGATGCGGCGCTCGCGGCAATGCGCGAATGCATTTTTTTCTTGACATTGATCTGAAAGAACCTTATAAAGGGGACACAACCGCGCTCTCTAAGAGGGCGCGTAAATTTGATGTAAGGGAGAATCAATCAATGATGAACGCAACCAAGAAGAAAGCACCTGCCAAGAAAAAGGCTGCTCCGAAAAAGAAGAAGTAGCTAGAGCAGGTCATTCAAGTTCGATTCAACCGGCCCCGAGAAATCGGGGCCGTTTCTTTTTGGTGGAGAGAAAAATGGAACGCACGTGAGTGTGTGGACGGGGCGAAAACCGGGACAGACCGCTCTGTCCACGCGGCGTCGAGGTCGGAAGACTTCGGTGGAAGAGCGTGGCGCCTTGGGACAGAGTAGTCAGTCCTGGTTTTCGCGCGTTGGAGAGACACGAGTGTCAACGCGGCACGCACGAGTCGAGTGCGCTATGTTTCCTCAGCGGAAGAGGGATTCTACGCGGGGGCGCAGTTCCTCGTAGGTCAGGCCACCGGGGTGATACAGCTTCACGATGCCTTTGCTATCGATGAGAACGAAGGTCGGGGTGGTGCTGGCGCCGTACCTCGAGAAGTTTTCTTCGCTTACCGGCGCGGGTGTATCGATGATGGCTCCGTAGAATTGCTGGCGGACCTGCTCAATGTAGCGGAGTTCCACTTCGGGTGTCGCGTTTTCTCCACCGGCGGCATAGCCGTACTTCTGCGTGGGCGCGACAAGCACTAATCCTTTGGGAGCGAATTCCGCTTTGATACGGGCGAGGATGGGGATTTCGTATTTACAGTCGCTGCACCAGTGGGCCCAGAAGAACAGCAACACGGGTTTGCCGGCGGGAATGGTCACGTGTTCAAGAGCCGGCGCGCGTTTTCCTTCGAGACTGAGGACGTTGATGTTTTTTTGAATGCGCGGGCGCAGGGGCGTCGCGTAATAGGTCTTGAGCTGATCTTGGAGATAAGTGATGGCGTCGGCGCGCTGGCCTCGGGTGACGAGGACGTTGGCTTCGACCTCAATGGCGGCTCCGAGGGCGATTTGTAAATTCGGATCGCGGAGGAGCGGGTGCGTTTTTAGCTGATCTTGTGACAGTTTGTAGGTTTCCTGGGCGAACTTGTCGGCTTGCACCAGATTTTTTTGAGCGAACTCGGCGCGGGCCATCCAACTGAGGGCTTCGACGGCTTCGGGCGTCACGCCTTTGGAGGCGCGATAGCTGCGGATCATTTCCGATGCGCGAGGAAGATCGTTGCGGGCGATGGATTCGCGAACTCCGTCTACGAGGGTCGTGGCGGACGCGGTTGCGGCTAGGACGAAAAACAAAAACTTCATCTACATCGACGATAACAAGTATCCGCCGTCAACGACCAGGGTCTGGCCGGTCATGTAGGACGACTGGTCGCTGGCGAGGGTGAGGGCGATCTCGGCGATCTCGACGGGTTGGCCGAGGTGTTTGATGGGCTGCGCGCCGAGTTGCTTATCGCGGAGCGCTTCGTTCTTCCAGAAAAATTCGCTGAGGACGGTTTGGATGAGGCCGGGGGCGATGGCGTTGACGCGCACGCCTTGGGGACCGAGCTCGAGGGCGTAGGACTGGGTCATCATGATCAGCGCGGCCTTGGTCATGCTGTAGAGGAGGCTGTGGTGCTGCGGACGGAGGCCGGCGATGGACGCGATGTTGATGATCGAGCCGGAGCCGCGGGCGCACATGCCGGGGGCGATGAGCTTCATGAGACGGAAGGTGCTCTTGAGATTGATTTCGACCATCTTGTCGAATTGTCCTTCGTCCATTTCGAGGCTGGGGCCTTGGGCGATGTTCGTTGCGGCGTTGTTAACCAGTATGTCGATGCGTCCGAACTCGCGGGTGGTGGTTGCGACTAAGGCTTCTATGTCGGCGGATTTTCCTACGTGGCAGGCGACAGGTTTTACGTTGGGTCCGATTTCTTTGGCGACTGCGTCGAGGGTTTCCTGTTTGCGGCCGCAGATGACGACTTGCGCGCCTTCGCGGGCGAAGACTTCGGCGATGGAGCGGCCGATGCCGCGGGAGGCTCCAGTGACGATGGCGACTTTGTTTTTCAATATGCTCATACGTTGAGTAGGTTCCTTGTGACGGTGAGGCTGACTTCGAGGTCGGCACGTTCGCGGGCGAGGGCGGCGTCGCCTTTTAATGGAGCAAGAGGTTCGCGGGGATGGCCTTGCTCGGCAATTTTCAGGAAGCGGGCGAATTCCCAGGCGGGTTGATTGCGGTACGGTTCCCAGAATTTCTGGTCGAGATAGGGGAAGATGCGCGCGTTGGTGACGATGATTTCGAGCGTGACGGGAAGATCGGGGCGAAGATGGCGGAGTTTCTGGAAATATTCGGCGATGCCGACGTTGCCTTCGCCCATGCGGGTCCACGCAACGGCTGCGCCTTCGGGGACTCGCCAGACGGCGGTGTCGCGGCAGTGGGTGGTGAGGACGTAGGGATAAAGAGTTTCTAAAGTGAGATGCGGATCTTCCAGGGCCCAGAGGGGATTGCCGGAGTCGAGGCAGACGCCTACGTAATCTTTGCCGGACTCTTCTACGAGTGCCTTAAGCTCGCGGGCCTGCATGTCTCCGGCGTGATTCTCGATGGCGACTTTCAAGTTGGCGTCGATGATGCGGCTGCGCAGGCTTTTGAGAAGCGCTGCCATGGCCTCCATATGGCGCTCTATAGGATCGCGGTCATTAGACGTTCCCATATAGGTGCGAACGATCGGCGAGCCCGTCACGCGCGCTGCGTGCATCGCGCGGAGCATTTGTTCTTCACCGGTGCCTAGCTTGGGGTCGAACGATTTCGAGGTCGGGCAGCAGGTGCGGGTGCCGACTTCGATGGCGACGTTGAGTTTTTTTGCGTAATCACGGACGGCGATCAGGTTAGCATCGTCGAGGCTGCCCAGATATTGAAGCTCGGAGAAGTGTACAAGGTTAGCGCCTAGCTTCGCGCAGTAGTCGAGGGATTCGAAGGGGGTCCATTTCTGGCTGCGGACACTGAAGAGATCGACTCCGAGGCGTGGGGTGGTTTCTGCGGCATACATAAGAGGGGCCATGGCAAGGAATCCTCGGCGGGTCATATGGTTTTTCCTAGAAGGCTGGATGCGGCTAAGCGAATGGCTTCCTCGTCGCCTTGCATACGGTAGTGAAAACGTCCGGCGGTAGCGATACCGATTTGTTCGAGATCGCCTTCGGTGAAACTGAGGATCGCGTTGAATTGGCGCGCTATGGCGGCTTGCTCCCGCAGGTTTGAAGCGGAGGGCACGCGGATAAACTGCACGGGCTTGCCGCGGGACTTCATCCATTCGAGGGCGGTCGAGATGTCGCCGGGGGTGGAGATTTCGAAATCGAAAACGTGGCCGGATTTTACGGCGCGGATACGGTCGTAGATTTCCTCCAGTTGCTCGATCGGCCCTTCCACCGAGTATTTCGTGTAGTCGGAGGCCGAGGGGTCACTAGTTTGCGCGTTCCATCCTTCGCGCCAGCCGGCGCGGATCGCGGACCAGAGGGCGATGTCGTAGTCGCCGGCGAGGGCAGCCAGGTTCAAACCGGTGGATTTTAGGATTGCGCGGAAGGCGCGGAAGGACTCGGCGAAATCGGGGCCCCCGGTAACGATTGCAGATTGCGGGCCTTGGGATCGCGGCAGGAATGTGGGGTCCACCTGGTTGGCGAAGGTGCGGACGTTTTCGCGGTCGGTGAAGTTGAACGGCACAGCGTTGATGACAATTTCGCGGCCTCCGCCGGGACGCATTCTGCCGATCAGCATCGCGCTGGGAAATAATCCGCTGGCGGGAGAGGATGCCAGAGCGATACGCAGAAGCATCGGGCCGGATTGGGTATCAATAGCGATGTAATAGGTCGAGTGATGAATCGGGTCGCGCGCGAGGGATCCAGGATAGGGCGTGAACGTTTCTAATGCAAGTTGCGGCAGGCGAGCGGCGAAACGGTTGCGCAAGTCCTGGGTGAGCGGGTTTCCCTCCAGTTGCTGATAGACGAGGTCGGCCAGCGCGGCGGCCTCGTTCGCTTTGAGCGGCAGCACCAGAGGGATCATGCTCATAGAGACAGCGTCTTGAGATATTGGCGGAAATCCGCGCCCAGGTCGTAACGCTTCAGCGCGAATTCGACGGTGGCTTTGAGGAATCCGAGTTTGTCACCGGCGTCGTAGCGGTTGCCTTCGAAGCGATAACCGTAAATCGGGCGGCTGCGCAGCATGTGCTTCAAACCATCGGTCAACTGAATCTCGCCGCCGCTGCCGGGTTCGATCGCGCTGAGGGAGTGAAACACTTCAGGCGTCAGAACATAGCGGCCGATGATGGCCAGATTCGACGGAGCCTCGGCGGCCTTCGGCTTTTCGACCATATTGCGAATGCGATAGAGGCGGTCGCGTCCGCCGTTGTGGGCCACGGGCTCGGCATCGACGACGCCGTATTGCGAAATTTGATCCTTCGGAACTTCCATGAGCGCGACGACGGGCGCTCCGTAAAATTCGTAGACGTCGAGCAGCTGGCGAAGGCAGGGAACTTCGGCGTCGATCACGTCGTCGGACAGAATGACGGAGAACGGCTCATTTCCGACCAGTTCCCGCGCCCGAAGGACAGCGTGTCCTAAACCGAGCGCTTCTTTTTGACGGACATAGGAGATATCGATGAGATCGGAAACGCTGCGGACGGTGGCTAGAAGATCTTTCTTGCCGCGGGTTTCGAGGAGATGCTCCAGTTCGAAGCTGACGTCGAAATGATCTTCGATGGCGACCTTTCCGCGGCCGGTGACGATGATAATGTTCTGGACGCCGGAGTGAATAGCCTCTTCGACGCCGTATTGAATCAGAGGTTTATCCACCAGCGGGAGCATTTCTTTGGGCTGTGCTTTGGTGGCGGGCAGAAATCGGGTGCCGAGGCCAGCTGCTGGAAAAACCGCTTTGCGGACTTTTGCGATCATCGCTTTAATTCTAGCGGCTTCGAGGACGTCGACACGAATGTCGACGCGGCACGCGTGGACGCGATGCGCCAAGAGATGTAGGCGGGAAGCTTGTTCACCACTGCCACAGCACCATTGCGGTGTATTGGCTGGCATCTAGAGAAAAACACGTCCGCCCAGTTGGATGCTGCCACTCGCTTGGGATATCCGCCGGGCTTGGAAGTGAGAACGTCGCGCATAGGCGATAGGCAGTTCCTTGCAAAGGAGCGTACTCGTAGGATTGGCCGGTTACCGGATCGACGGAGCGCGCGTTTGATCCGACCCTCATTTTTTGTACATCCTGGAGCGTAGCCGGTAGCGCAAACTCCCTTTGTCCGCGGCCGTGCCAACTGTTTTGAAGCGCTTGAGCGAAGGTAGAGAGATCGTATAGCCGCCGCCTATCTTGTGACGCGTATCGCTGGACTGTGGGTGACCCGGTCTCCACGAACCCGACGACTACGCCGAAACCCGCCATGGCGAGCGCGGCTATGGCAAACCAGCGGTTTCGAGATGAGGAGACTGTGCCCGAACGGAGCGAATCGAGGTAGTAAATAAACACGCCACCGGCGATCACCAGGACGGTCACGACTTTTAGCACAAATCGTGTGTCCAGATCGCCGCGAAGGAAATACGCGAGGAAAGTGACTATATCGGCGATCATGGTGCTCGCGGTGATCACCAGGGCCACGTAGGTGAGCCATTTCCTGACCGAACTCTCAAGGCGCTCCGGCTGGCGCTGCACGCCGCGAACGATCCACCAGGTGACGAGTAAGAACACGGGAAACCCTACGATGATGCTGGCCAGCTCGTCAGCCATTTCCCTGGATACGAATGATATATTCGTGAAGTCCAGCGCGCGATTTGGGAAGGCGCGGTCGATAGACGCGAACAGGAGCGCGCCCAACTGGACGGTCCAAATCCCCAGAGTGATGAAGGCCAGCAAATAGAGGAACGCATCCCTGGCGGCCTCAATCCGGCCTCCGCCGCTGGGAATGGCCTTTCCTGTGCGCGCCTCATACCACGCGCCGAAGGCTTGGTAAATGCGCCTTTCCGACCAGCCGTTCTGGCGGAGGAGGGCCACGACGGACTCGTCGGACGCGCCTTGGCTCTTCACGGCGTCGATAAAGTCGAGCAGGGGCTGATTTTCAATTGGCATGCGGCGGCAGTATACCAGAGGCTGCACGTCGACACGAATGTCGACGCGGCACGCGCGGACGTGTGCGCCACATGGGTCCACTGAATCTAGGGTTTTGGTGGAGCGATAATCGGTGCATGCGGACAATTGGGGTTGTTTTTGCTTTCGCGATGCTGTGCCGGGCCGCGGATTATCCCGATCCGGTGGAGAGTGATTTTACGATTCGGGATTTTCATTTTCACGACGGTGAGACTCTGGCGGAGCTGCGGCTGCATTACACTACGGTCGGGAATCCGGCGAATCCCGCGGTGGTGATCATGCACGGGACCGGAGGAACGGGTCGCGCGTTCCTCTCGGCGGGATTCGCGGGTGAGTTGTTTGGTCCTAGCCAGCCGCTCGACGCTAAGAAATACTTTATTATTCTGCCCGACGGTATCGGCCACGGGAAATCGTCCAAGCCTAGCGATGGAATGCGCGCGCATTTTCCGCACTACTGCTATCACGACATGGTGACGGCGGATTATCGCCTGCTCACGGAGCATCTGGGCGTCAAGCACATGCGGCTGATCATGGGGACTTCGATGGGCGCGATGCATTCCTGGGTATTCGGCGAGATGTATCCGGATTTCATGGACGCACTGATGCCATTGGCGAGCGCACCGGTAGAGATCGCCGGACGGAACCGGATGCTGCGGCGCATGGTCATCGATTCCATCCGCGACGATCCGGAATGGAAGAACGGCGATTACGAGACGCCTCCGCATGGGCTGCTGGGGGCGCAGTATGGACTCACGATGATGACGTCGAGTCCGTTGCAGATGCTGAAGCAATCGCCGACGCGGGAGAAGGCCGACGCTGCGTTCGACAAGCTGAAGGAAGGGGCCATGCGCAAAGACGCGAACGACATGCTCTATCAGTTTGAATCGTCGAGCGATTACAATCCGCAGCCGGAGCTCGAAAAGATCAAAGCGCGGCTGATCGCGATTAACTCGGCCGACGACCAGGTGAATCCGCCGGAGTTGGGGATTATGGAACGGGAGATCACGCGCGTGAAGCATGGGCGATATATCTTGATCCCGATCAGCGACGAGACTCGGGGGCACGGGACGCATTCGATCGCGAAGTTGTGGAAGCAATATGTGGTGGAGTTGGTGGGGAATTGACGGCTAATGTTTGGCGGGCTCGGCGATGACGCCTTGTTCGTTTAGGATTACGATGTCGGCGCGACGATTATGAGCGCGGCCCTCTTCGGTGTCGTTAGAGGCGATGGGCGCGGTATCGGCGTAGCCGGCGATCGACAGGCGGTTGCGCGGAACGTTGAATTTGTCGGTTAGCAATTCGAGAATTGCGATGCTGCGCGCGGAAGACAACTCCCAGTTGCTGTGGAAACGCGCGGTGTTGATGGGAGTCGAATCGGTGTGACCTTCGAGACGCACCGGGTTGGGCAATCTCGCAATTGCCGCGGCCACTTTTTCCAAACCGTCGTATGCGGCAGGCGAGATTACGTCTTCTCCAGGCGCGAACAGCGCAGCCTGGGTGAAGCTGACGACGAGTCCGCGCGGCTGCATACTGATCTGAATTCTTCCCGCGTCGATCTCTTTCTTCAACTCCTCGGTCAGGACCTTGAGCGATGGCAGCAACTCCGCGAGTTTTTCGTCTTTCTTCGCCTCCGCTTTCGCCGCGACGGACTGGGCGGCTCCTCCGGGTCCGCGCATCATGGCGTTGCCCTTACCGGTATCGGTCACGGTGCCGCCGAGGATCGCGGCGACCACCTGTGACATTTTTTCTCCTTCGAGCGCGCGCTTCACCGAATCAGAGACCTGCTGCGCCTTCCCTTTGTCGGTTTGCGAGGTGGCGAACATCACGACGAAGAACGCGAACAGGAGGGTAATGAAATCGGCGTAGGAGACCAGCCACCGCTCGTGATTTACATGCTCCGTCGGTTTTTTCTTGCGAGCCATTTCGCTAAGCCTGTGCGCTGACCGGCGCATCGGATCCTTTCACCGGCTTTTCAACCTTCTGTTTTTCCTTGGAGGCCGGTCTGGAAGGGGAATAGGATTCCAGCTTGGACCGGATCAACTTGGGATTCAGCCCCTCGACGATTCCGGCCACCCCATCGAGAATCAATTCCTTGCGCTGGATCTCGGCGTGGATGCGCGCTTTGATCTTGCTCGCGGCCGGGAGGAAGAAGAGGTTGGCGATCCCGACTCCGTAAACGGTGGCCACGAACGCGACGGCGATCCCGTGACCGACTTCGTCGATGTTCGCCAGGTTCTTCATGACCTGGATCAGGCCCATGACCGCGCCGATGATGCCCACCGTCGGCGCATACCCGCCCGCGCATTCGAATACTTTCGCTTCAGCTTCCGCATGATGCTCTTCAAGGCCGATTTCAAGCTCCAGCATTTTGCGGATCTCCTGCAAATCCGTCCCGTCCACGGCGAGCGTCAGCGCTTTCTTGAGAAACGGGTCTTCGATGGCGAAGGCTTCCTGTTCAAGAGATACCAGACCGTTCTTGCGCGCCTTGGTC
The DNA here is from genome assembly GCA_035485055.1 of Bryobacteraceae bacterium. Classification (GTDB taxonomy): domain Bacteria; phylum Acidobacteriota; class Terriglobia; order Bryobacterales; family Bryobacteraceae; genus Palsa-187. Next base: position 92,288 of record DATHOJ010000138.1, on the reverse strand, counting down.
GCGAAGCCGATCACTTCTTCGATCATGCCGTCGATCTCCACTTCCGCGTTGAGGAAAACTCCTTTCAAGCGTTTCAGGCCGCCGACCAGAGTGGGAAGTGGCGTCGAGACCATCACGGCTCCCGCGGTTCCTCCCAGTACGATTAACGCGGCGGTGAACTGCGTGACATCCTTAATCTTGCCGCCCTCGATCAGCAGTCCCCCGAGGATGCCTCCCAATGCGACCAGGAGCCCGGCGACGGAGGCGATGTCGGGCGTGACCGACTTGGCTTTTCTCTCCGATTTGAGGTGTGCGGATTTTGTTGGTTCAGCCATAATGCGCTAGTAGGAGGATTCCGCTACCAGAGGCGGACCGTTTCTTAAGATTTCGCGGCGGAAGTCGATCACCTTTTGAATTACCTGTTCGCTCGATTCGAGCACTACGAACTTCTGGCCGTTCAGCATGCTGATTACCGTATCGGGCGTCGTCTCCATATGCTCAATCAGGTCCGCATTGAGGACCATTGGAACGTGATTGATGCGCGTCAGTCGAATCATGTCAGTCAACACCTGGGATGCTTATCGGCGGGAAGCAGAAGAGGTTCACGCAAAGGCGCGAAGCTCGGAAAGAATTTTATTTATGCTGCTGGCGTGAGACTCCGCTATTTCAGCATTTCGGCAATTTCGCGGAGTTCTTTACGAATATCTTGCAGAAATGAATCGGCGATGGGCGGAGGGGCGGGCGGGAACAATTCCGCCTGAGCTTTTTTGGCGGGCTTCACCGCTTTCGCGGTTCGCGCGGGTTCTGTCTTCCCGCGGGTCTCCAGAAATTTTCTCGCCCCTTCGATGGTGAAGCGCTTCTCGTAGAGCAGGCGCTTAATCTCCAGCACCATCTCGACTTCCTTACGCCGGTAGAGCCGGTGGCCTGTGCCGGATTTCTTGGGCCCTAGCGAAGGAAACTCCGTCTCCCAGAAACGCAACACGTAGGGCTTGATTCCGGCCAGCCGCGCTACCTCGCCGATGCGGAAGTAGAGCTTGTCCGGGATCTCCTGCGTCGCGAGGGAGGCGGCAGTGTTTTCGGGCACACTCATAAGAGTACCCTTATCATAATGTCAACGCTGTCAGGAATCCATCCCGTCCGGGAAGCATTACGGGCCGGGCGTCCCCTAGATCGTATCCTGATCGCCAAGGGGTCCACTGGACCACGCGTGCAGGAGATCGTCGATCTGGCGCGCGAACGCAAGGTGCCGGTGCGTTTTGAGCCGCGCGAAATGCTGGATCGCGCTGCGATGGGGGCCGTGCATCAAGGCGTGGTGGGGTTCGGGGCGGCGGAACGATTCGCCACGCTGGAAGAAACGATTGCCGGCGGAGGATTGCACATTGTGCTCGACGGCGTTGAGGATCCGCATAATTTGGGCGCGATTGTGCGGACGGCGCATGCGGCGGGCGCATCGGCCATTGTGATTCCGGAAAGGCGCGCCGCGGGATTGACGGAAGTGGTAGCGCGCGCGGCGGCGGGGGCGTTGGCCTATCTGCCGGTAGTGCGGGTGACCAATGTGAACCGCTCGCTGGAATCGCTCAAGGAGAGCGGATACTGGATTTACGGTCTCGACGAGCGCGGCGAGCACGCGTACGATCGGGTGGATTTCACCGCGCCCACGGCGATCGTGCTGGGAGGCGAAGGCAAAGGGCTGCATGAACACGTGGCGAAGCACTGCGATTTTTTGGTGCGCATTCCGATGCAGGGGGGTGGGGTGGCGTCATTGAACGTAAGCGTCGCGGCGGGGGTCATCCTGTTTGAATGGCGGCGCAGAACGGCAGTTTAGAAACTGTTACCATTGGGCATGGTGACTTGTTCGTTTGTTGTTGGGCTTAATCGCCGATGAATCCACGAGGTTTTGCACCCCGCCGGCCCAGGATCCGGGAGAATGTGAACGAAGCGATTCGAGCTCGAGAAGTGCGTGCGGTGTTTCCCGACGGTTCCGTCGAGGTGATGCAAACTCACCTCGCGGTGAAAAAAGCCCAGGAGATGGGCCTCGATCTGATCCTGATCGCTCCCACTGCCGAGCCTCCGGTCGCGAAAGCGATGGATTACGGGCAGTGGCAGTACGAGAACAAAAAGAAACAGCACGAAGCGAAGCGCAAACAGCACATCATTCAAGTGAAGGAACTGAAATTCCGCCCCAACACCGACGATCACGATTATGATTTCAAGAAAAATCACGCGATTCGATTCCTGAAAGAAGGGAATCGCGTGAAAGCAGTCGTGCAGTTCCGCGGACGCGAGATCGCGCACACGGACCTGGGGCGCAAGCTGTTGATCCGTTTTTCAGAGGATCTGGCGCCGTACGGAACCGCCGAAGGGATGCCTCGACTCGAAGGCCGCAACGCTCACGTGCTGCTGAGCCCGGTCAAGGCTTCCACGCATCCGCCGGCTAAGGATAAAGACAAACCTAAACCTCCTCCAGAGCCGGGCAGCGGGAAGCCGAACTAAGCTATCGCTCGAACACCCAGATCCTATTTTCATTGCGGACGAGATCGGTAACGTTGTGCGTGAGCGTCCTATCATCGGCGGATACCGTGTCGGTCGCAGTACGGATTTGTTTCCCGCCCTTCATCCAAGTGAATGTCTTGGTCCGGGAGTCGACCCGCTTCGCAACTATTACGGTATCTTCCTGCGCGGAGTGTTCCTTGCCGTCCAGTATTTCATTGCGCTCCACCTCACGAGTTGTTCCATCCGGCATGGTTTCCCTCTGCACAATATGGTGCCCCGTCTCTGTACCAGTGATGATAAACAATCGAGCCTGGAAATCGCTCGACCCCATCTGAGACTTTGCCTTGTTCAATTTCCATGTCCCAAGGAAGGGGTCGGCTGCCCAAGCGCTAGCGGACAGTACAAAGACGATTGCAAGGTTGACGGCGAACCGCATTTTGATCCTCCGGGATTATGAATAACAACCGGGTGATCGTATCACGTTTTAGCGGAGCTTTGCGCAGAGAAACCTTTTCTCTGCTTATCTCCAGCGGCCTTCGTGGAAATAGTAGCGGCCTCCCCGGGCTTCCCATCTAGGAGCGACCCACACCGCGTGCGCATGCGGCGGACGCACCCAGGACCCGGCGACCCAAACGTGGGCATTTCCCCGCCAGCCCCAGTACCCGTTCACCCAGACATATCCCGGCCCGGGCCCTACTCCGACTACTTCCGCGCGCAGCGGCGGCGGAGGAACATTCGCGTAATACACCGCGCCTCCACAGGCGACCATCGAAAACGCCATTACCGCCGGCGCCAATAACCATGCTCGTTTCATAACTGCCTCCACTACTAGGAACGCCCGGACATCGAGTGGAGTTGCGTGCTTCACGCAGCGTTAATGTGTAGCGATCTTCATGCTAGGTTATGGATACGGCTATTCCACAGGTGAACCTGAGGCCCTTGTTACAGGCGACCTCACGGGATTGGCGCGCGAATCTCCGGCGTCTTTTTCAACGAAGTAATTTTATTCTCGGTGAGGAGTTGCGGGCATTCGAATCGGAGTTTGCCGCGGCGCTCGGGGGGAAATTTGCAGTTGGGGTCGCCAATGGAACCTCGGCAATCGAGTTGTGCCTGCGCGATGCGGGCGTGACGGGCGGAGAAGTTATTACGAGTGCGCTGACGGCTCCCTTCTCGGGCGTCGGGATTCGAGCTTCCGGAGCCACTCCACGATTCGCCGACGTCGATCCGGAGACTTTGCAGATCGATCCTGCCGGCGTTGCGGCGCGGATTAACTCGCGTACCCGCGCGCTGATGCCGGTGCATCTTTACGGGCAGCCGTGCGCGCTCGATGAATTTGTCAAGCTAGCGCGGAAGCATAAAATTCCGCTGATTCAGGATGCGGCGCAGGCTCACGGGGCTCGCTTCGAAGGCCAACCGCTGGCGGCCTTTTCACGTTACATCGCCTATAGTTTTTATCCGACGAAAAATCTCGGATGCCTGGGCGATGGAGGAGCGATCATGACCGATAACGCTGCGACCCGCGGGCGATTAACGATGTTGCGCGATGGCGGGCGGCGCGGCGATCAGATCGCGCATACCTTCGGTGTGAATTCGAGGCTCGATGAGCTGCAATGTTGTTTTCTGCGCGCCTTCCTGCCGCACTTGCGCGAATGGAATGCACAGCGCGCGCTTCTCGCCTCGATTTACGACAAGGAACTGCGGGAATGCCCGGGCGTCAAGCTGCTGCGAAGGACCGAGGGGTCCGCTCATCACTTGTACGTGATTCGCGCGGAGCGTCGCGATCTCTTGCGCGATTATCTGGCGGCTCAGGGCATCGGCACCGCGGTGCATTATCCCGCGCCTCTGCACAAGCATCCGGCGTTTGCGCAGAAGGGCTCGCTTCCGCATGCGGAGCAAGCGGTGACCGAGATCGTGTCTTTGCCGCTGTGGCCGTACATGAAAGAAAGCGCCGCGCGGCGAGTCGCCGGAACGATCCGGCGCTTCTATGGCCGCACGTGAGCTTCGAGCTCGATCGGAAATTCGAAAATCTCACCGGCTGCGTTGACGGTTAATTTCCCGGCGCCCAGCGGTTTGCCGCCGTTCAGAAAGAAAATTGCGCCATCGGTGGATTGGCCCGGCAGCAGCTTGCTCGATACGAACGCGATGGCCGACGCCGCGGCGGCCGCTCTCAGTTTTCCGCCGCCCAGCTCAGCTTGCGCATTTTGCCTGCGCTCTTCATATCCGTTGGTCGAATGCATACGCGTGTTTCCGTAGAGCGCAGTTTCATAGGCGGTGATCATCTTGATCACGTCGCCGCGGCTGGCGTGGTCCATCAGTTGTTGGACGACGGTTGCGGCCGGAAGAGCGGCCATCGTTCCGCCCTCGGCTTTGTCGAAACGGAAATCCTGAGGCTTGACCTGCCACGACACCGGCGAACCGTTGGAGACCGCCACTTGCAGCACCGCGTATTCGCGGATATGCATCGGCAGATGAGCCCACATGATGGTCACGCCTCCGCGGGTGAGCGTCCGGTATTTCAACCCGCCCGATTCAAATTCGATAATCTGAGCGCGGAGCGCGCCGGTGAACAAGATAGCCGCCAGCACGAGAGAAGGTCGCGACCCCATATATAGCTAGTGTAGACGGACACACCGGCTAAAGCCTGTGCCACCATGGCAAACGATTCATACCGGGCGGAACAGACTTTAGTCTGTGTTTCAGACTACCAGCGCGTGTCCGCTCTGATGGCGCTGGCCAGGCGTTTACTGACGATTGCCTCGAAATTATTGGACATCCGCAGCAGCCAGCGTTTGCTCGACAGTGGTGAGATTTTGCGGATATGATCCGTATTAATGATCGTGCTGCGGTGAATCCGTCGAAAACGCGTTGGCTCGAGCTTGTCTGCCAACGCCTTCAAGGAGTGATCACTCAAATAACGCTGCGCGGTGGTGATGATATGTACCAACTCGCCGTCGGCCTGAAAGGCAACAATTTCCGCTGGGTCGAGCAAGTAAAGATCGGCGCCGCGGCGGCCCACTATTTTGCGCAGCGTCTCGCTGGGCGGGGTTGCGGCTGCCGGTTTGAGCTGGCGGCGAGCCTTTTCGATCGCCTTTTCCAAACGGTCGCGCCGGACGGGCTTTAACAGGTAATCGATGGCGCCGACCTCGAACGCGGCCAGCGCGTGATTCTCATACGCCGTCACGAAGATGATCAGAGGCGTGCGTTCTCCGGTGAGCGAACGAACCACGGAGAGGCCATCCAGCTCTGGCATCTGCAAATCGAGCAGTACGACGTCGGGACGTAAATCGAAAATGCGGGAGATCGCTTCCGCGCCGGTGGAAGCTTCGCCGGCGAATTCGAGACCGCTGATGGCGTCCACGTGCTCGCGAAGGATTTCGCGCGCGATCGGTTCGTCGTCGGCGATCAGCACCCTCATAGCACCGCCTCCACGGGCCGGGTGGCAGCGACGTTGACTGGAATCGAGAAGGAAACGCTGCTGCCGGTAGGATCGGATTGGATGTTGATCTGCGCCTCCGCGCCGTAACAGAGCTGGAGGCGCCGCGTGACATTCTCGAGGCCAACGCCCGATTTTGCGCCGCCCGCGGAGCGAAAACCGGGACCCGTATCGCTAACAGTCACATGAAGCGCCGCCGGTTCGAGGGTCGCGCGAAGACGAACCGTTCCACCTTCGACCTTGGGCGCGATGGCGTGCTTGACTGCGTTTTCAATCAGAGGCTCGATGGAAAGAATCGGGATGGGAATGCGCAGCGCTTCCGGATCCACATCGATTTCGATGTGCAACTTATCTCCGAGGCGCAACTTCTCGACAGCGAGGTAGGCCTTGATGATATGAAGCTCCTGCTCCAGCGGCAAAAATGTTTTTCCGGTTTCCAGAAAATAGCGCAGGATGTCGGCGAGGTTCAAAACGGTGTCGCGCGCACCCTTCGCTTGGCGTGGAATGATTCCGTATAAGGTGTTCAGAGCATTAAATAAGAAGTGCGGATGAATCTGCGATTGCAGGGCGCGTAATTCAGCCTGCGACACCAGGCGGCGCATCTCCGATTCGCGAAACTGCTCAATCTGCTCGACCACCAGCGATGCCGCGCGGCCAAGCGCCAGGAGGTCCTCACTCAAGTACCGTCTTCCGCCCGATCGCCGGCCGAGCAGCGCGTAGCGCGCGTCGCCCGAAGCGAACCGCAAAGGCGCAACGGCTTCGATACCTTGATGCTCCAGCTCGGTTCTCCCGCGGGACAACTGGCCGACGAGCGCGGGACGCCGTAAATCCAGTTCGCATAACTTCGGATCACCGACTATCGACGTCTCGGCCCCCATGAATCGTCCGAGTTCGGACGCCGCCTGGAGCAGATAATGGGCTTCGTCGCGGATCGGCACCTTGAGATTTTGCAGCAGCGCTTCCTGGTCGGGCCGGCGGAACACCAGCCTGGTCAGCAGTCTCTGCACCCAGCCGCGCAGCATCGCAAAAAGGATCAGCAGCAGGCACGCGCCGGCGAGCAGCAGAGCCTGATGAAACGGCGTGGACGTCTGCGACAGCCATCCCAACCTCCACGCCTGCGCGACTCCCACCGTGAAGAGAGCCGCCAGAAACACGTTCGCCAAAAAGCGCAGGAACGCATCGAGCAAGACGAAGCGGTAATCCTGCATCAGGACCAGGAGAGCCAGCGGAATCGCAGCGTGGTGAAACGCCAGTTCGCGGGACCAGACCTGCGCGACGTGTCCTCCGCCCAAATGTACGAATGACATGGCGAGCAGAAACAGAGACATCGTGCCGACCAGCCGCGAGGTGTTCGCACGGCGTGTATCTTCCACCGACGTGAAGAAGCCCGCTGCGGCGAAACAGGTGAGCAAGCCGAAACCGACGGTGATCAATTGCAATCCCAGACGGTGGTAGCGCGAACCTTCGCGGAATAATTCCGCCACATGCAGCGCGATAGCGACCGCGCTCAGCGCATAACCGCAGCGCGCCAGCATCCGGTAACGATCCTGCAAACAGAGATCGAACAGCACAGCCGGCAACAGACTGAGCACCGAGAATCCGATGGCGACCGTAATGTTCGTGAACGTACTGCCTGGTGCATTCGCGCCCAGCACCAGCAGTGAGGCCAGATTCCAAGCCAGCGCCAGCGCCGCGGCCAGCATCGATTTCGTGCTGCCGCGAAGACGGCGCGCCGGGCGGTCCTGAATCAGCAGGTAAAGAAAGATGCCGAAGATAAGGACTCCGGCCGAGTGTCCAAGCGTGTTGACGAGGAGGGACTCGTTCACCGTCCAATCATATAATGTTGGGTGCCAGGCCGGACACTACCCGCTTTCGGCGAGCCCTGCCCTTCCAGGCTCGCGATGTACTTTGCCACCAGGCGACTCTCCGGATGGCTCTTCCCATATTGCTCCAGACACCTCGCGTAGAGTTGGCGAGCGAACTGAAGTCTGATATCCTCGACGCGCGACATTTGATCCTGCACACCGTAAAAGTGCATCGAAGATCCCCCTTCGTTTCAATATGCGCAAAAACGGAGATATTTTCGCCTATCTAGCTTAAAGTAAATGAGATATTTTCTGCTCTGTAATACTTGACAACAGACACAGCAGATTATATACTGTCTATGACAGTAGATATAGGAGGTCCATAAGATATGTCGATCATCAAGTACACACCTTTTTCTGAGTTTGATGCTTTCCCCGCTGGGATGAGAGTTTTCACGGATACCGTTAACCGGCTATTCAATGAGCCGAGTGGACGGCCGTGGGTTCATTCCGTTGATATTAAAGAGACGGAAAACGACCTAATCCTGAAGGCCGACGTCCCCGATGTGGATCTGAAGGACATCGATATCCGCGTCGAGAACGGCACTCTGACGATTCGCGGCGAACGCAAGTTCGACAGCGAGAAGAAAGAGGGCAGTTGGCATCGAGTGGAACGCTCTTACGGCACGTTCGAGCGCGCGTTCACTCTGCCGGAAACCGTGGATTTCGATGCCGTCAAGGCCGAATACAAGAACGGCGTGCTGACGATTACACTTCCGAAGAAGGAAATCGCCAAGCCTCGCCAAATCAAGGTCGCGGTCAACAGCGCCAACTAATTCACGTTGGTGGGATTTTCGGGGCGGACGCAATTGTCCGCCCCTTTTTCATTTTCGTGCGAGAATTGCGGCTTGACCACAGTTCGTGTAAATCGAAAAGCCGTCGACCGGGCTGCCGACGGGCATCCCTGGATTTTTTCCAGCGACGTGACGGATCGGGGCGATGCGCAGCCGGGCGATGTCGTGAAAGTCGCCGACCCGCATGGACGGCCGATTGGCGTAGCTCATTATAGTTCCACCTCCCAGATTACCCTCCGCCTACTTTCCTCCAAACCCGAACCCATCGATCAGGAATTCTTTCGCCGGCGGCTGACGGCCGCGATCCGGCATCGTGAGCGGGTGGTCAAGAATTCGAACGCATGCCGCCTGGTATTCTCCGAAGCCGACCTTCTTCCCGGGCTGATTGTCGATAGGTACGCAAACTGCTTGGTGATCCAAACGCTGAACCAAGGTATGGATCGCGCGCGCGATTTAATTGTTCATTGCTTGAAGGAGTTGCTGGCTCCGGCTGGCATCCTGGCTCGAAACGACGCGGCGGTGCGCAAGTTGGAAAGCCTTCCGCTCGAAGTGGCCGTGTTATCTGGAGAGATCCCGGAGCGGATCGCGGTCGAAATGAACGGCCTGCGTCTCGAAGCGGATTTGTTGAAGGGGCAGAAGACCGGGATTTACCTCGACCAGCGCGAAAACTATCTGGCGGCAGCGGGTTTCGCCAGTGGCCGGGTACTAGATTGTTTCACTTCGACCGGAGGGTTCGCGCTGCATGCGGCTCGCTGCGCGGAATCGGTGGAGGCTGTGGATTCGTCGGCGTCCGCGTTGGCGACGGCGGAATCAAACGCGCGGTCGAACAACCTTTCCAATATCCATTTCCGGCAGGCGGACGTGTTCGACTTTCTTTCGGGGCTCGACCGCAAGTACGCGATGATTATCCTTGATCCTCCGGCGTTTGCGAAATCGCGCAAAATGGTTGATGACGCTGCGAAGGGCTACAAAGAGATTAATTTGCGCGCGCTGAAGCTGCTGGAACCGGGCGGGATTCTGGTTAGCTGCTCCTGTTCGCATCATGTAAGCGAGGCGATGCTGTTCGAAATTGTGGCGCAGGCGGCGCTCGACGCCGGGAAGACGCTGAGAGTACTGGAACGCCGAACGCAGGCCGCGGATCATCCGATTCTGCTGACCGTGCCGGAGACGCTGTACTTGAAGTGCCAGATTTTAGAGGTTCTGGGCCGATAGTAGGGTTGCCAGTCCAGCACCACCTGCGGTATGGTGTCTTAAGTCGTACCACCCCCCGTTTGGGGATTGTTTGTCTTCACGTCTCATTAAATTTGGAGGATTATCCGGAATGCTTTTGACCTCGTTGTCCGCCTTCGCAAGGCGCGCCTTCCCGGTTCTGTTATTTCTTCTGGCTGTTGCTGCTGGATCCGCGCCACTTCGGGCAAGCGAGGCGGAGCTGAAGCTCCCCGACTTGCACCAAGCGACATTCCTGGGCGGCATCGAGGGACCGACCTTATTAATGATCGGACTCGGCGTCAGTGCGCTGGGTTTCGTTTTCGGCATTGTAATGTACATGCACCTGCGGAATCTGCCGGTGCACGAATCGATGCTGGAGATTTCAGAGCTCATCTATGAAACCTGCAAGACCTATCTGCTGACCCAGGGCAGGTTCCTCTTGATTCTCGAAGCATTCATCGGCGCGATTATCGTGTTTTATTTCGGATTCCTGGCGCCGAACGGCACCTCCTTCGGGCTGCCATGGTCGGAGGTCCTGATCATTCTGGCGTTCAGCCTCATCGGCATCGCGGGCAGCTTCGGCGTGGCCTGGTTCGGTATTCGCGTGAACACCTTTGCCAATTCGCGGACGGCGTTTGCCAGTCTGCGCGGCAAGCCCTTTCCTTGCTACGCGATTCCTTTAAAGGCCGGCATGAGCATCGGCATGCTGCTGATCAGCGTGGAACTGTTTCTGATGTTGTGCATCCTGCTGTTCGTGCCGGGTGATTACGCAGGGCCTTGTTTTATCGGATTTGCGATCGGCGAATCGCTGGGCGCCGCGGCTTTGCGCGTAGCGGGTGGAATCTTCACGAAAATCGCCGACATCGGCGCGGACCTGATGAAGATCGTCTTCAAGATCAAAGAGGACGATGCGCGCAACCCTGGCGTCATCGCGGATTGCACCGGCGACAATGCGGGCGATTCGGTCGGGCCATCGGCAGATGGATTCGAGACCTACGGCGTCACAGGTGTCGCTCTGATTTCCTTTATCCTGCTGGCCGTGAATAACGATCTGGTCAAAGTAGAGCTGCTGGTCTGGATCTTCGTGATGCGCGTGATGATGGTAATCACCAGCGGCGTGTCCTATTTCCTGAACGAAGCGGTTGCCAAGGCTCGTTACGGAAATGTCGACAAGATGAATTACGAGACGCCCCTGACCACGCTGGTTTGGCTGACATCCGTTCTTTCGATCGGCGCAACGTACCTGGTTTCGTATTTCATGATTCCGGATCTGGGCGGCGATCCCACGATGTGGTGGAAATTGTCGACGGTGATCACTTGCGGCACTCTGGCCGGGGCCGTGATCCCGGAGCTGGTGAAGGTGTTCACTTCCGTCGATTCGGCCCACGTGAAGGAAGTGGTGTCCTCGTCGAAAGAAGGCGGCGCTTCGTTGAACATTCTCTCGGGCCTGGTGGCCGGAAATTTCAGCGCGTATTGGCTGGGCATGGCGATCCTCGCACTGATGACCGCGGCGTACTCGGTAAGCACCTACGGCATGGAAGGCCTGATGAAAGCTCCCGCGGTGTTCGCGTTCGGCCTGGTGGCGTTCGGGTTTCTAGGCATGGGTCCGGTGACGATCGCGGTGGATAGCTACGGCCCGGTAACGGACAACGCGCAATCGGTTTACGAGCTCTCTGTCATTGAGACGATTCCCAACATTCGCAAAGACCTCAAGCAGAAATTCGGCTTCGACGTGAACTTCGACCTTGCCAAGCATCATTTGGAAGAGAACGATGGCGCGGGCAACACATTCAAGGCGACCGCCAAGCCAGTGCTGATCGGCACCGCGGTCGTGGGCGCCACCACCATGATTTTTTCGATCATCGTCACCTTGACGGAGGGTCTGAAACCAGAGTTGATCCAGAAACTATCTCTGCTCTATCCGCCGTTTCTTCTCGGTCTGATTGCGGGCGGCGCGATGATTTACTGGTTCACAGGCGCATCGATCCAGGCAGTCACCACAGGCGCCTATCGCGCGGTGGAGTTTATCAAAGCGAACATCAAGCTGGAGGGCGTCACCAAAGCGTCCGTCGAGGATTCGAAAAAAGTGGTGGAGATCTGCACAAAATACGCCCAGAAGGGTATGTTTAACATCTTTCTAACGGTGTTCTTCGCCACCCTGGGTTTCGCGTTCATCGAGCCCTACTTCTTCATCGGCTATCTGATCTCGATCGCTCTGTTCGGTTTGTATCAGGCGATTTTCATGGCCAATGCCGGCGGCGCGTGGGATAACGCGAAGAAGATTGTCGAAGTCGAGCTCAAAGCGAAGGGCACTCCTCTTCATGACGCGACCGTGGTAGGCGACACTGTCGGCGATCCGTTCAAAGACACTTCTTCGGTAGCTCTAAACCCCATCATCAAATTCACGACCTTGTTCGGATTACTCGCCGTGGAGTTGGGGGTTTCCATGACCGAGAAGCAGGGCTCCGCGTTCAGCACCGGTGTCGCAGTGGCCTGCCTGCTAGTCTCGATGGTGTTCGTGTGGCGATCCTTCTACGGGATGCGGATCGTCGGCTCGTCAAAATAGTTCGATCTTAACGACCGGCGATTCTTCGTTTGCGAATCGCACCGTCAACTGATATTCGCCGCGAACCAGTCCAGCGGGGACCATCGCATTGATTTGCTTCGTCCCCTTCTCATCACTAACCGGGGTGACAAAGGAAGCCGGCAGATCGGTCCCATCGAGCCGAAATGAAACCTCGCTTCGGCGAATGCCATCAGGCAGACCGGAAACCCACGCCGACATGCAACTGCCGAGGCCTGCCCGCACCTGTTTTCGTTCCCACGTGCGTCCGTCGCATACGATCTCGATTTTGAACGCGTCGGTCGAGGGCGCACCGATACGGGCTTCCTTCGGCAGATCGACCGGTATCCGCGCGCGGCTTGAAAACTCGCTATCGCGCAGTGCGATCGAAACGTCATGCCACCCCGGCGCAAGACCCAGAGGCAATTTACAGTTCGCCTGCCACGTGTTCCCGATATTGCGAACCGCGGCCGGCCTGGTGCCATAAGGGCCCACCTGAACGCACAGGTCGTCGCAGGTCAGATCCGGTTCCTCCGAATAACACCACACCGTCACATAATCGTCGCGATGAGCCGAAAAACTGTGATCCTGCAACTCGCTGTTCTCGATCACCAGCAACTCCGGACCTGCGCCGTGTCGCGCGATATCAGGCCATTTTCGACGGCAGATCACATGCGCGCGATGCTCAACCACGCTGTGGAACTCGGCCCGCGCGAAGCCGGCGGTGCGGCACATCGCCATTAAGCACGAAATATTCGGGCCGACCCAGTTATCGAACTGCCCCGCCAACTGCGTTCCTTCGTAAAACTCCATCGCCGGAATCGTGCCGTCGGCCTGTTCGTCGATCACAAAGGATTCGACGCAGGCGAGATCCGTCGCCAACTCGCACACTCTTTCGAGCGCCAACATCGGATGCTTCAAATGATAGAGAACGCCGAAAAACAGGACGATGTCGAAGGTTCCAATATCGCGCGGCGTCAGATGACAAATGTCGGCGACCACGTGCTCGACCTGGGACCCCATCATCGCCTTTGCTTCCAGGAAACGCGTCTTCTTGGTCGCGTCCACGGCGACCACGCTTGCGCCGCGACGCTCCATTTCGAAGCTGAACCAGCCGTCCCATGCGCCGATATCGAGCACTCGTTTCCCGCGAAGGTCCTGCGGAATCGGAAAGCGCGCAATCCGCGAGCGCTGCGTCTCGATCGATTGAAACCCGGGAATGATGCGCCCATCCGGCAGCTCAATGCTGTGGTAATAGCCGAGTTTCGCAAGCTCGCTGTTTTGACGCTGGACGTTAGCGGTCAGCTCGGCTTTGGTCATCCAAAAACTAATTATACTGGGCGCAGGTTCATGAATCGATTTTTGCCGCTCACCTTCTTAGCCATGACCATGCTTGCCGCTATTCCGGATCTTGCGGAGCTGAACCGCATGATCGCCCGCTTCGCCCCCGTGGAGATTCGAGCCGATCCATCGCATCTCGCGCCCGGCGATCAGAAGGCGCTTCAGAAACTGATCGACGCCGCGCACGTGATCGACGATATTTTCGTCACCCAGTTGTGGAGCGGCAACGCCGCTCTGCGCGAGAAGCTGGCAAGAGACGTATCACCCCTAGGACAGGCGCGGCTGCATTACTTCAATCTGAATAAGGGTCCGTGGTCCGATCTGGACAACCACGAAGCGTTCCTGCCGGGCGTGTCACCGAAAAAGCCGGTCGGCGCGAATTTTTATCCCGAGGCCCTTACGAAGGACGAATTCGAAACCTGGCTCGCCAAGCTTCCCCGCGAACAGCAGGAAGACGCGCGCGGATTCTTCACTGTGATTCGACGCACTCCGGAGAAAAAATTGTATGCCGTTCCGTACGATTCGGCATATGAAGCCCCGTTGGAAAAGGCGGCGGCGCTACTCGAACAAGCCGCCGCGCTGACGCCGAATCCGTCGTTGAAAGAATTTCTAACGCTGCGCGCGAAGGCGTTCCGGTCGAACGATTATTACGAAAGCGACGTCGCATGGATGAAGCTCGACGCGCCGATCGATGTAACCATCGGTCCTTACGAAACCTACAACGACGAGTTGTTCGGATACAAAGCATCCTTCGAAGCCTACGTGACGCTGCGGGACGACCGCGAAACCGCCAAGCTAAAAGCCTTCGCCGCGCACATTCAGGAGATCGAAAATAATCTCCCGCTCGATGTCAAATTCCGTAATCCGAAACTCGGCGCGCTCGCGCCGATCCGCGTGGTGAACCAGGTCCTGGCGGCGGGCGACGGCGCGCATGGCGTGACCACTGCCGCGTTCAATCTTCCGAACGATGAGCGCATCGTCCGCGCGATGGGTTCGAAGCGCGTCATGCTGAAGAACGTCCAGGAAGCGAAATTTTCCAAAATCCTGGAGCCCATCGCCGCGCGCGTCCTCCCCGCCGCGGCCCAGCGCGATCTGGATTTCGACGCGTTTTTTTCGCACATCCTCGCGCACGAGATGACCCATGGCATCGGACCGCAAAATGGCGTTCGGCAGTCGCTGAAGGAATTACACTCGGCGATTGAAGAGGCGAAGGCGGATGCCACGGGCCTGTTCATGCTCCAGTATCTGTACGATCGAAAATTGATGCCGGAGGCGGAGCACAAGCTATACACTACGTATCTCGCGTCGTCGTTCCGCACGCTGCGCTTCGGCGTCCATGAAGCGCACGGCAAGGGCATGGCGATGCAATTCAATTACCTGACCGATAAAGGCGCATTTTTTGAGAATCCCGACGGAACGTTCGCGGTAAACTTTCAGAAAATCAAGGCGGCGGTGCGCGACCTCGTTCACGATCTGCTGACCATCGAGGCGAACGGCGATTACGCCGGAGCGAAAAAGATGCTCGGCGAGTTGGGTGTCCTGCGTCCTCCGATGGAGCGTGCCTTGGAGAAACTGAAAGATATTCCCGTCGATATCGAACCTATTCGCTAGAGCAAGAAATATTCACAGGCTGAAGCCTGTGCCACCTGAATGCTGATTAGCTGAGCGAGACCTTCTTGTTTTCGATCTGCGTTCATCAGCGGCTAAAATTGTTTCCCATTTGGGTGGCACAGACTTCAGTCTGTGTTCTCAATCGGCGTCACCGGATCGATAAACGGCCAGCACAGCGCGCCGCAGAGATACATGGCGATCATCACATAGAAGAACAAATTCCAATCGCGCCAGCGATCCAGAATAACTCCCGCAATCCAGGGAGCCGCGAAGCCCGCCAAGTTCCCCATCATGTTCATCGATCCAGCCACCGTGCCCGCGTATTTCCCACCCATATCCATGCAGGTGTTCCACGATGGAGGCATGTCCAGGTCGTTGGCGAAGCTCGCGCAAGCCAGAACCAAAGTGCCGAGGATCGCGTTCTCTATCCGCGTCGATAAGAAGAGCAGCACCGCCGCGGCCAGGAATCCGAACGTCGCGATCGTGCGGCGCGCGCGCTTCATGCTGCCCCAGGATTTGGCGAGGCGCGGAGCGAGTAGTCCGCAGGTGAGCGATCCGAAGCCCCCGAACAGCAGAGGCAGAATCGCCAGGCGCGACGCTGCTTCCGGCGTTTGATGACGATACTCCTGCAAATACGTCGGCAGCCAGGTGATGTAAAAGTACCAGGGAAATGACAGGCAGAAATATTGCACCCAGATGAGCCACAGACTGCGATGGCGGATGAGTTTCGCCCAAGGCACGTCGCCGTGACCTCCGGCGTTGGCGCTGACGCTTTTGAGCAGCTCGCGTTCCGCTGCGTTGACCGATGGATGATCCTCAGGATCGTCTCGAAACCAGCGATGGAAGAAAAAGGTCCACACCACGCCGAGCGATCCGAAGCAGACGAACGCCCATCGCCAGCTCATGTGATGCAGAGCGAGGATCACGATGGGCGGCGTGAACGCTCCGCCCCAGCGGCCGAAAGTCCACATGAATCCTTGCGCGCGAGAGCGTTCATTCATGGGCAGCCAGGAGCTGAACGCTTTCGTCAGATTGGGAAATCCACCGGCTTCGCCCGCGCCGAACAGCAACTGGATCACTCGCAGCGAGCCAAGGCTCCACGCCGCCCCGGTGAGCGCTGTGAACGTCGACCACCACAAAACGATGCGCACCAGTACGCGCCGCGGTCCCATGTAATCTCCTAGCCATCCGCTGGGCACTTCGAAGATCGCGTAGGCGAGCGCGAATGCGCTGAATACCGATCCCATCTGCGTCTTGGTGAGATGCAATTCCGCCGAAATCGGTTTGGCCGCCTGCGACATCACGACCCGGTCGAAGTAGGAAAGAATCGCCAGCGTGACGGCGAAGAAGATCACCCAATATCGGGCCCGGCTGCTTTTCATAAGAGCGCCTTCACGAGGCCAGCTCTCGATCCAGCCAACCGAGGTAGGCTTCCGACCCATCGACCACCGGCAGCGCGACGACTTCAGGAATTTCGTAAGAATGAAGGTGCGCAATCGCCTCACGCAGTTTTTCAAACACGTCGCGGCGCGATTTGATGATCAGCACCACCTCCGACGCCTGCTCGATTTCGCCTTTCCATCGATAGAAGCTGCGCGCACCGGTAAGAATATTCACGCACGCAGCCAGGCGATGTTCAATCAGGTGCCGCGCAAGCTGCGCGCCCTGTTCCTGGGAATTACACGTGGTGAGCACGACGATCTTGTCAGTCACCACATGAGAATATCACTGTTACTCTGTGATTCATGGATGAGGAGAGGAAGCTCTGGCTCGACCGGTTGTTCGGTGAGAGGGACAAGGAAGGTGTGGACAGGTTGATGGAGCTCGACGAATTTTGCGCGCCTGACAACACGAGATTCCAGCGTCTCGCCGAAGTTTTCGAAACCCCCGCCGGGTCGCTCGCTCGTTACTCCGACGAGCGAATTGCCCAAGCACTGTGGGATCTCAGCAGCAACGTCTTCTGCGACCTCGGGAGGCCTCCCGGGGCTTGGGATCTGCACATCCGTGTGTTCAAGTCATTCGGCGTGTTGTTTCGCGAGTTTTTTGCCGTGCGGTGCGAGCCGGCTTTGGGCCATATGGACGAGGGCGGTGCGCTGAATGGAATTTGCTATATGTGGTGGGATCTGGGGTGGTACTTCATTCCGGACTCTGATATGCTCGCGATGCTGCGCTCGATTCTGGCAATTGATCACGTCGCGTGTCAGGAGAGCGCGCTGCATGGCCTTGGCCACTGGTGCAAGAGGGGAAACGATACTTCGAAGGTCGAAGCAATCATCGGCGATTACCTCCGGCGGAATCCAAAAGCCCGCCCTGAGCTTCGGGAATATGCGTTAAGGGCACGGACGGGAATGGTTATGTGAATAGCGGCCGTCGAACACCTAACAGATCACTCGGCGCGCAGTGCGATCATCGGGTCCACCTGCATCGCGCGGCGAGCTGGGACCAGGCAGCCGACCAGGGCGATGATTGCCAGCAGCACGCCGGCGGCTGCGAACGTGGCGGGATCGAGCGGCGAGACGCCTACCAGCAGGCTCTTCAGCAGACGAGTCAGAGCGAATGCGCCACCGGCTCCCGCGATCAAGCCGATCGCTATCAGAACGGACCCGTGACCTAGCACCGAGCCGAGCAAACGGGTTCCATCCGCACCCAGCGCCAGCATGATTCCAAACTCCTGCGTCCGCGCCGTGACCGCGTAGGAAATCACTCCGTAGATACCCGCCATGGCCAGCACCAGCGCGAGCCCCGCGAATAAGCCCAGCAGCCAGCTATACAGAACCCACTGCTGGAGGGAATCGGCGATCACCTGATTCATGCTTTTCACGTTGAAGATGGCCTGCGTGGGGTCCACTTGACGAATTGCTTCGCGAACCGCGCCCGTGATGGCCTCCGGCGGAAGCTGCGATCGAACAATCAGAGTATTCCCGATAAGCGGACGCTGCGCGAGAAATTGATAGAGCTCCGCGGCGGGAGGCCGGTCGAGACCCTCCTGAGGAACATCGGCCACAACGCCGACGATGGTCCCCCGATTGGTTTTCTTGCCGATGGGATCTTCGTGGGGAAAGGCGCTCTGCGCGGCCGCCTGGTTGATCATGGCAACCGGCGTCGAAGCCGCGCTGTCCTGCGCGTTAAATTCACGTCCCTTGATGATCGGGATGCCCATGGTGCGAAAATAATTCGCGCTCACGACGCGCAGCTCGACCAAAGGATCCTGAGGGCCGCTGGGACGGCCGTCGATCGACATGTTACCGTTCGATCCCCAAGCCTGAAGCGGAAGCATGTTGATGAAGGAGACGGAAGTGACGCCCGGAATTTGCTCGAGGCGCTCTTCGATTTCGCGGTAGTGTCTCGCGGAAGCCTCCGCGGTACCGTATCTCGACTCAGCGAGCGTCAGGCGGAGGGTCAAGACGTTGTCGGAGGCCAGACCCGTGCTGGAGTGCTGCAAAAAATAAAAGGCGCGCAACATGAGCCCGGCGCCGATCAGAAGAACGAACGCCAGAGCAATTTCGGTGACCACCAGAATGTCCCGCAGACGGCCATGGCTGCGTCCCGCGGAGCCTCGTCCGCCGGACTCCTTCATCGCCGATTGAACATCCAGCCGCGCCGCGGCCAGTGCCGGCGCAAGGCCGAATCCAATGCCCGTCACGACGCAAACCAGGACCAGGAACGAGAATACGCGCCAGTCCAGGCCGATTTCCCATGATCGGGGAATCTGAGAGGATGCCAGTTGCACCAGCAGTCCGGTGCCCCAAAGTGCAAAGAGAAGCCCCGCCACTCCCCCGGCGAGCGCGAGGATCACGCTTTCGGTGAGGAACTGGCGGATCAGACGGCCTCGTCCGGCGCCCAACGCCGCGCGGATGGCGACTTCGCGGCTTCGCGCCGCGGCGCGGGCCAGCAACAGGTTCGCGACGTTGGCGCAGGCGATCAGCAACACCAGGCCGACCGCGCCAAGCAACAACAGCAGCGAGGATCGCGCCGAACCCACCACGACTTCGTTCAAAGGCGTCACTTTCACCCCGCGGCCTTCGTTGGTGCCCGGATATTCCTTCTCCAGACGTTTCGCGATCACGTCCATCTCGCGGCGCGCGGCGTCGATGGTGACGCCGTTTTTCAAACGCCCGGTGACGAACAGGTAATGCGTACCGCGCTGGCTGTTGATCTGCGGCGCGACGTTACTGGGAACCCACAGCTCCGTGATCGATTGGCGGTACGGAAACTGAAAACCTTCCGGCATGATGCCGATCACCGTGTACGGCTCGCCGTCGAGCGTGATCTGCTTGCCGACAAACGACGGATCGGCGGCGTAGCGACGCCTCCAGAATCCCGCGCTAACAATGGCCACATGCGGAGGGTCGTCGTCGCGAAAGGTGCGTCCCGCGAGCGGCGCGACGCCCAACATCGTGAATAGATCGCGGTCCGCGGAAACCGTCGCCACCCGCTCCGCGCTCGAGTTGTCCTGTAAATTGACGCTTTGGTTTCCATAGGCGACGATGGATTCGAAGCTGGTCGATTGCGCCCTCCAATCCTGAAGCGTCGGATACGATACAGTCCCCATGCCATGCGGCAGGAAAGTTTCGTTGAGCTGCACCAGACGTTCGGGACTCGCGAACGGTAAAGGCCGAAGCAGCACTCCGCTGACGACGCTGAAAATCGCCGTGTTCGCGCCAATACCCAAACCCAGCGTGACGACGATCAACATCGCCAGGCCCGGCGAGTTTTTGAATACACGTAGAGCGTAGCGAACGTCAGCCAGCATATTTTTGCCCCTTGTTAAAAAGGTGGCACAGGCTTCAGCCTGTGTCTTAAGCGGTTTCCGAGCTTTCCTCGACCACTCGTCCGTCGAACAGGTGAATATTGCGATCCGCGTAGCGCGCGTAGCGGGGATCGTGCGTCACCATGCAGATCGTCGCTCCGCCGCGATGCAGTTCGCGCAATAAATCCATCACCGCTTCGCCGTTCGCCGAATCCAGGTTTCCGGTAGGCTCATCCGCCAGCAGAATCGAAGGATCGCCGCCCAAGGCTCGCGCGACCGCAACGCGCTGCTGCTGACCGCCAGAGAGCTGTGAAGGATAGTGCTTCACGCGATGCGACATGCCGACGCGCTCCAGCGCTTCATGCACTCTCTTCTTGCGCTCCGCTCCCGGCATGCCCCGATACGTCAGCGGAAGCTCGACGTTTTCGTATACCGTCAAATCGCCGATCAGGTTGAACGCCTGGAAAATGAAGCCGATCTCGCGGTTCCGGATGCGCGCCCGCTCGCTCAGCTTCAGCCCCTGCACTGGCTTCCCGTTGAGGATGTAGGTCCCATCCGATGGCGAATCGAGCAGCCCTAAAATCGCCAGTAGCGTCGACTTTCCGCAGCCCGAAGGCCCCGCGATCGAGAGGTATTCGCCCTTCTTGATATCCAGGTGAATCCCCGCCAGTGCATGCGTCTCCACATCGTCCGTGACGAACACCTTCGTCACGCCTTCCAGAAAAATCATCGATTCAGCCATCTGCGGTCTCCTGGTAAAAATTAGTTAAATCGAATTCGCGGATTCGCGTCCTGCGCCGACATGTCGGATAAAATCACCTGATCGCCCACCTTCAACCCGTCCACCACTTCGATCGAGGTTACGGAACTCCGTCCCAGTTTCACGGTGATGCGCGTCGCGCCCTTCCCGTCCTCATCCAGCTTGAACAAACTCGCCTGGGTATTCTCCTGCCCGAACACCGGCCTCCCGACGTACACCACATCCGGTACCCTCATGATCTCCACCGTTCCGTCCACGCTCAAATCGGGAACGGCGCCCGCCGGCAGCGGACCATCTAGTCTTACGTCAACCGTGCGCGTTCCGTTCACAATAGATGCATCGATGCGGCTGACGTGTCCCGGGACAATCCCGTTGCGCGTATCGATCTCCGCTTTCTGTCCCAGCAGAATGTCTTTCGCCTGGGTCTCGGCGATCTTCAGCTCCGCTTTCAGCTTCCAGGGCTGCGCGATCTTTGCGAGCACGTCGCCCGGCTTCACGCGCTGCCCCACTTGCAGCGTCATCTCCTGCATGCGGCCGTTGATTTCCGCCTTGATCGTCAATTCCGCCACTTGCTTCTTCTTCAACGTGTAAGCCGCGCGCAATTTATCCACCTGCACTTCGGCCGACCCGAGCTGCGCATCGATCGACTGCTGCTGAATATCGAGCTTTTGCTTTTCCATCTTGTACTTGTTCGCCGCCTGCTCCCACTTCGATACCGCCAGTCGAACACTTAAATCGCTCTCGAGCTGCATCTTGCCCAACTGCTCTTCCTTTTCTTTCTGCAGCGCCGCCTGCGCCAGATCGCTCTGCGCGCTCGCCACCACCGATTGTTGGTCGAACAGCTTGCTCTGCAACTGGACCTTCAGATCGGCCAGCGTCGCCTCCGCCTGCTTCACCTGCCACTCGAAATCGTTCGCCGCCAGTTCCATATCAGGATTCGTAAGCACCAGCATCACCGACCCGGCCTTCACGTCATCGCCCGAATGCGCCACGATCTTCGACACCTGCCCGTCAAATGCGGCCGGGATCCAGATAATGTCCTCCGGCTCCAGCGCGCCTAGTCCTCGGCGGTCAATCACCATCGGCCCGCGCTTCACAGTGTCGATCCACACCGTCGCCCTCTCCACCGTCGGCGCCGCCGGCTTCAACTTCGCCAGTTGCCAGGTGCCCACACCCAGCACACCCGCGATCAACGTTAAATAGATCGCCATCCGGATCCGCTTCTTCTTCGCGACGCCTTCACGTTTGATGTCCATAGAAAATCCTGTCCTTCTAAAAGGGGCACGCCGCCTTCCAATTGCGCGCGCCAACTAATCATACTCAAAAAAATGGGGTTATGGGTGAGCCTGCGCCCGCCGAATCAGGCGTTTCTGTCCGATCATGGGACGCCCATGTCCGAAAAGTTTGTTCTTTTGAGCCGCAGCCGCAGGGAGGAGTTTCTGGGAAAATTGGAGCGGGAGACCGGATTCGAACCGGCGACATCGACCTTGGCAAGGTCGCACTCTACCAACTGAGTTACTCCCGCCCTGATGGTTACAACTCAAAGTCAGCGCAGTATTTCATATTGTCGCGCCCCATCGGAGTAAAGTCAAATCCCCCCCGTCCAGGCAACCGGAGGGCCGGTTTTTGCCTTCCAAACGAAGCTCTTTTAAAATGTTTTACGACAGCGATAGTATTTTAACAATCTCTGTAAATTATTGAAAATAAAAGATATGAAAAACAGTAAAAGGACTCTTGCTCACGACTTCTTTTGTGCTATGCTGAGATTCCGCACACGGTACGGCGGCCATTTTAGTAAGGGTGCCCCCGCGTTCGTCGAAGAGCGATCAACGGTTCCAAATCGAATCGGTAACGAGGATTCTATATTATTCCACAGCCTGTGGAAATAATGTGGGAATTTTCTGGGCAGATGAAGGCCAGTCGAAAGAAAAGATAACGGGTTCTCGGGGGAAAAGTGAGAGGGGATGCAGAAAGCACCAGATCGGCATCGGCCGTGACGCCGATGCAATCGAATTTTTGGGACCAGATCAAGTCGAGGCTTGCCTCCAAGATCAGTCCTCAGGATTTTCAGAATTGGGTCACCAAGGCCACGTTTGAGGGCACCGATGGCAGGGTGCTCCGCGTCAACGTCCCCGACCAGGTCACCAAGGAGTGGATGGAGCAGGAATACTCCGTTGAAATCCGCGATGCCATCCACGAACTAAACTTGTCGATCGACCGCGTGCTCTATCTGCCTAAAGTCGCCGGCTTCGCACCCGCCCAGCCTGCCGATAACGGTGGAGTCGAGCCGATCTTCGCCTCGGCCAGCGGACAGCTCAATCCCAAGTTCCGCTTCGATAATTACGTCGTCGGATCTTCCAACCAATTCGCGAACGCAGCCGCGCGCGCCGTTGCCAACAGTCCTTCGCGCAGCTATAATCCTCTGTTCATCTACGGCGGAGTAGGTATGGGAAAAACCCATCTGATGCACGCCATCGGCCGCGACCTTCTCGATCGCTATCCCAGCATGCGCATCGTCTACACGTCCAGCGAGCGCTTCATGAACGAAATGGTGAACTGCATCCGCTCAGACCGGATGCCCGCGTTCCATCGCCATTACCGCTCCGCCGATGTGCTGCTGGTCGACGATATTCAGATCCTCGCTGGCAAGGAACGTACCCAGGAAGAGTTCTTCCACACCTTCAACGAGCTGTACGACCACCAGAAGCAGATCGTCATCTCGAGCGATTCCGCGCCGAAAAGCACACCTGGCCTGGTGGAGCGTCTGCGTTCCCGCTTTGAATGGGGCCTCATGGTCGATATCCAGCCTCCGGATCTCGAAACTAAAATGGCGATCTTGGACAAGAAAGCCGAAATGGAAGGCGTCACACTTCCAGAGGACGTCCGCAACTACATCGCAACCAAAACCAAGTCCAATGTCCGGGAGCTCGAAGGAGCCATGGTCAAGCTGGTCGCCTACTCCTCGGTAACCGGGTCGCCCATCAATCTCAACATGGCGCAGCAGGTCCTGAAGTACCTGATCCCCGGAGGCGAGCGCCGCGTCAACATGGACGCCGTGCTGCGCGCCGTGGCCGAGAAATTCCAGTTGCAGCCTTCTCAGCTCAAGCAAAAGACCAACGCTCAACAGATCGCCTACCCGCGCCAGATCGCCATGTACCTCATAAAGGAGCTCACCCACTCCTCTCTGCCGGAGATCGGCCGCATGTTCGGTGGAAAGCACCACACCACTGTTCTCCATTCTGTTCAGAAAATCGATAAGCTGCGCCAGCGCGATGCGGATTTGAACAGGCTCATACACAATGTAATCGACACAATCAATTGACCTTATGGACGTTATCCACAAGGATGGGCGATTTTTTCCTGTCGAAGCCTGTGGGAGAACCGCCGGAGCTCAAAAAATACACCGCGGCACACCTCGAAAAGCACAGTCTGTGGTGGTAATAAATGATTGGTCTTGCTATAATTTAGAGAGAAATCAACGTTTCAACAGTCCCTATAAATCTTCTTCTTCTCTAATCAGTATTCTCTAGAGAGAAGAGAATAGAGCAAACGTCCATGGAATTCACCGTCAGCAGGGCAGATCTGGTTCGTGAACTGAACCTCTCGCAGGGCGTAGTTGAGAAGAAGACCACCATTCCCATTTTGTCGAACGTTCTGGTGGAGGCAGATGGCGATAAGATCGTCCTCACCGCCACGGACCTCGAGCTGGGCATCCGGGTCTCCTGTCCCGCGCGCGTCAAGAAGTCCGGAGGCGGCACGATACCCGCCCGCCGTCTGCTGGATTACGTGCGCCTCCTGCCCGACGCCGACGTCCAGGTGAAGATTCAGGACAATCATTGGGCCAGTCTCACCAGCGGCCGTTCTAAGACGCGGATCGCCGGCATGTCCCGCGAGAGCTTTCCGGAGCTCCCGAAAATGCCCGAAGTGCTCGCCGAGATTCCCATCGGCGTGCTGGCTTCCATGATCGGCAAAACCATCTTCTCCATTTCGAGCGAAGAATCCCGGTTCACCCTGAACGGCGCTCTGATGGTTCTCAGAAAAGGCGGCCTCGCGATGGTCGCCACCGACGGTCATCGCCTGGCGATGGTCGAAAGCTCGACGGAACTCTCAGGCATCACCGGAGCCTATCGCGCTCTGCTTCCCAAAAAGGCCATGAGCGAATTGCAGAAGCTGGCCGGCGACTCCGACCCAGCGGCGATTGTGCATTTTTCAGGCGACGAAAATCACCTGTTCTTCCAACTTGGCGATCGCCTGCTGTTAAGCCGCAAGCTCACCGGTAATTTCCCGGATTATGAGCGCGTCCTGCCCAAAGAACACGGGCACACCGTCACCCTCGAACGCGACGAGTTGCGCGGAGCCATTGAGCGTGTCGCGCAATTCTCCGATGAACGTTCGCGCGGCATTCGCGTCCGCGTGGAAAAAGACGAAATGAAAATCCACTCGTCTGTTTCAGAAACTGGTGAAAGCGAAGAAAGCATTCCAACCGCGTATGAAGGACCGTCCGTCGAAATCGGCTTCAACGCGCAATACATGATGGACTTTTTGCGCGCTGTCTCGGACCAGCAGGTGTCCTTCCTGTTCAAGGACCCGCACAGCGCAGGTGAACTCCGCCCGGCAGGCGAGAAAGCGGAGAACTACCGCTACGTAATCATGCCCATGAGAATCTGAATGCCCAAAATCGCGAGAAATGGGGACTGACTACTCTGTCCGAAGGCGGCCGACATTTCGCGAAAATCAGCGATTTGACGGCGCCGCGTGGACAGAGCGGTCTGTCCCCATTTCTCGCCCCGTCCGCGGTTTTGGAGGACATAGGATCGACGGGAGCGTTACTGAGCCGCGACCGTAAGGGAGCGGATGTTTTAGAGATCCGAAAGAAGTAGGAAGTAAATTTACCACCAATGGGAACAAGAGAAACAACCCCGCAAGTCTACGATTCAACGAGTATCAAAGTGCTGGAAGGCCTCGAAGCCGTCAGGCTGCGCCCCGCAATGTACATCGGTTCCACCGGTGAATCCGGTTTGCACCACCTCGTTTACGAAGTCGTAGACAATTCCGTTGACGAGGCTCTGGCCGGGTACGCCACCGAAGTCAGCGTCACCATTCACGACGACGATTCCGTGACCGTGGTCGATAACGGACGCGGCATCCCGGTGGACATCCACGAGGAAGAAGGCATCTCCGCGGCGGAAGTGGTGATGACCAAACTCCACGCCGGTGGCAAATTCGATTCGAACTCCTACAAAGTCTCCGGCGGCCTGCACGGGGTAGGCGTGAGCTGCGTCAACGCTCTCTCCGAGGCTCTGCACCTGGAGATCTGGCGCGAAGGCGGCACGTTTGAGCAGGACTACGCCAAAGGTATTCCGAAGGGCCGTCTCGAGAAGACCGGGAAGGCCGGCCGCAAGACCGGCACAAAAATCACCTTCAAGCCCGACTCGTCCATTATGGACGCTACTAAGTTCAACTTCGATACCTTGGCTCAGCGCTTGCGCCAGCTAGCCTTCCTGAACAAAGGCCTGCGCATCGTCCTCACCGATGAACGGCAGGAGCCGGCACGCGTCGAGACCTTCCATTTCGAAGGCGGCATCGCCGAGTTCATCAAGCTGCTCAATAAAGGCAAGAGCGTCCTTCACGACAAGCCGATTCACTTCGAAGGCGATCGCGAGCTGCCTCACGGAGGCACGCTCAGCATGGAAATCGGCCTCCAGTACAACGACACTTATGGCGACACCGTGTTCAGCTTCGCCAACAACATCAACACTGTCGACGGAGGCTCTCACTTAAGCGGTTTCCGCAGCGCCCTCACCCGCACCATCAACGCCGCGGGTCAGGCCGGCGGCCTTTTTAAAGACGTCAAAGAAAATCTGACCGGCGATGACGTGCGCGAAGGCCTCACGGCCGTCGTCAGCGTGAAGCTCCCGCAGCCTCAGTTTGAAGGGCAGACCAAAGGCAAGCTCAACTCCGATATTCAGGGCTACGTCGTGCAGCTCGTCAACGAAAAACTCGGCGAGTTCTTCGACAAGAATCCTTCGGTGATGAAAAAGATCGTCTCGAAGGCCATCGACGCCGCGCGCGCCCGCGAAGCCGCCCGCAAGGCCCGCGACCTCACCCGCCGCAAGGGCGCGCTCGATTCCGGAGGCCTGCCCGGCAAGCTAGCCGATTGCCAGGAAAAAGATCCCGAACGCTGCGAGCTGTTCCTAGTCGAAGGCGAATCGGCCGGTGGAACCGCCAAAGGCGGACGCGATCGTCGTTATCAAGCCATTCTGCCTCTACGCGGAAAAATTCTTAACGTAGAAAAAGCCCGCTACGACAAAATGCTGGGCCACGAAGAAATCCGGGCGATGATCACCGCCATCGGAACCGGCATCGGCAAAGACGATTTCGATGTTACCCGCTTGCGCTACGGAAAAATCATCATCATGACCGACGCGGACGTCGATGGTTCGCACATCCGTACTCTGCTCCTGACATTTTTCTTCCGCCACATGCAGGAACTCATCAAGCGCGGCAACATCTTCGTGGCGCAGCCGCCTCTCTACCGCATCAAAAAAGGCAAGTCCGAGAAATACATCAAAGACGATAAAGAGTTCACCCGCGAAATCCTGCGCCGCGCTACCGAAAACGTAAAAGTCGAGCTCGGCGATAAATCGGTCCTGGAAGGCACCGAGTTGCGCAATTTCCTGATGTCCCTCGACGACTTCCAGTTAACCTGGAGCCGTCTCGAGCGCCGCCTCCGCGATCCCCGTGTGGTACGAGGCTTGTCGCGCACCGATATCGCCATCGATACCAAAGCCGATTTTCAAGAAGAAAAAAATCTCCGCGCGTTATACGATGCCCTGAAAGCCGATAAAGTCGATGCCGCCATCAGCCGCGAAGAAGAGCACTCGTCATGGAGGGTCACCTTCAAAGACCCCACCAACGCTGAACGAGCCATCGATATCGAGCTGGCCACCCAGCCCGAATACAAACGCCTGCGCGCCGGCGCCCGCGCCGCGGCAAAATTCAACCGGCCTCCCTTCTTCGTGATCAAAGACAACCACCGCGACGAACTCCCAGGCTGGCGCGAGTTGCTCGCCCACGTGAAAGCCGAGGGCACCCGCGAAGTTAACGTTCAGCGCTACAAAGGTTTAGGTGAAATGAACGCGGAGCAGCTCTGGTCCACAACGATGAACATCGAGACGAGAACGCTGTTGAAAGTATCGCTCGAAGACCTGGTGCAAGCCGATTTGATCTTCACCACGCTCATGGGCGAAGACGTAGAAAGCCGACGCAAGTTCATTGAAGAGAATGCTTTAGACGTCCGGAATCTCGACGTCTAAAGATCCAGTAACTGAATCCGGCGATCACGATCGTCAAAATCTGTACATGCAGAAAATCCGCCGCCGCTTGCGTCAGCCAGGGGACTAGAGCAAACAGCAGGATCCAAGCTCGCAGCTCTTTGGTATCCCCGAGGCTCGCCGCTACCAGAACGATCGCCGGAATCAAAATAGTCGTGTCGTAGACCGGCACATACACGTTTAGAATCAGCGTAGCAGCGATGGTCGTTGCCCATAAAAGACGCCGGTCGCCGAACGACTGGAACCAAGTCCACGCGAGGGCCAGAACGGCACCTGCGACCACTAGAAAAGCCGCCGTTTTCGTTACCACATTCAAACCGCCAAGAACTACGAAAAACGAGTTCAAGTCCACATACTTCGTCCGCCGCAGGATCGATTGCTCGTCGGAGATCATGTATTGAAAGACTCGTAACGTACTTAGCCACAAGCGCATACCGTCGATGCCCGCAGCGCCGAAACATGCGGCGACGACGAGGCTCGCGCTAATGCAGATCCCAGCCAGGATGCGCCAGCAACGCGCGACCAAGAACATTGCCGCCGCGATTACTAGAAGCGACGGTTTGTACGCGGCGAAGCCTAGCACCAGGCCGGCGAGAAAATAGCGCTCGCTTTCGAAGAAACGGACTGAGAGCGCGAAGATGAAGAATCCAAAGACCGAAACCTGCCCTCCGATCCAGGTTTCGAGCGTGAACATCGGGGTCGAGAGCCCTAACAACAGAGCAGTCGATCCCCATCGGCCTCGCAACAGAAGCAGCAAACCAGTCACATAAAGGCACGCCGAGAACACCAGCCAGACACAGTACGCTTGGCGGTAAGTCAATAATGCCAAAGGGCGAAACATGGCCGCTATGCAAGGAGGGTTGCCAAAAATCAACCATTGCGTGGCGGCCATCGACGGAAGAATTTCATGCTGAACGGCCGAAAAATAGGGAGGGTCGAATAACTTAGCCGGTTCGTGCTGATTCAAGACTCGGCCCGCAGCGTAGAATTGAACAAAATCGCCTCCCAGAGGACGGCCCAGAAACGCTTCGCCCCTGAATCCGTAGTAGAGAGATAACCCGCAGGCAATCAGAGCGATGGCGATGCCGCAGACCCCGAACGCGCGAGCCTCTTTCTCGCCTGGAAGAGGACCGATGATGCGCTCCAGCCACTTCACTCGACGTACACTCGCTGGACCCGCGCGCTGATCCCGCAGAGCACACTGTAGGAAATGGTTCCCGCAATGCGAGCGATTTCCTGCGCGTCATTTCCCGGCCCCAGCAGCGTCACCGCGTCACCTACCTTTACGTCCGAAGATGTTGCATCGATGGTTGTTAAATCCATCGATACCGCCCCTACTATCGGCAGAAACTTTCCGTCGGCGACGACTTTCCCCCGATTTGAAAGCCGATGCGGAATTCCGTCGGCATATCCAGCGGCCAAAACGGCGATGCGCATTGGCTTTTGGGCGCGATGCATGCCCCCGTAGCCGACCAGGGCTCCGGCTTCTAAGTCCTTGACGGAAAGGACAGTTGCCTTCCAGGTGAGAGCTGGTTTCACGTGGAGTTCGAGGTTCGGCCCCTTGCGCGCCGGCGACACGTAACCATAAATCGCGTGCCCCGGCCGCACCATGTTCCCCCAGGCTTCTGTACGGTGATAGGCAACCGGTATCGTGCTGGAAAGATGGACATAACGCGGCTTACCGACCACTTTGAGGATCGATTCGAAGCGTTCGATCTGCTGCTCGGTTTGCCCGCTTTCATAGTTCCCCGAAGAGGCGAAGTGGGTCATCAAGCCTTCTAAGTTGGTGTTTTTGATGGCTTTCGCGATCTCCTCGGCTGCATTGCGCACTCCGAGTCGGCCCATGCCGGAATCGATTTTCAGGTGATACGGTACGTTGGCTGTGGCGACGTCTTCGAGGGAATGGATGACCGGTGTGAGGCCGAACTCCTTGAAAAGATGAC
Source organism: Bryobacteraceae bacterium (assembly GCA_035485055.1). Taxonomy (GTDB): domain Bacteria; phylum Acidobacteriota; class Terriglobia; order Bryobacterales; family Bryobacteraceae; genus Palsa-187. The sequence continues at coordinate 62,213 of DATHOJ010000138.1, read as the reverse complement.
GGTTGTCCGGCAGATAATCCGCCATAACCAGAATGCGGGTGGCGATTCCGGCTTGGCGCAGCGCGATTCCTTCCTCCACGTTCGAGACTGCAAGCCACTGAGCCCCTTCGGTTTCGAGCACCCGGGAGACCTCGATCGCGCCGTGGCGATAGGCGTCGGCTTTCACCACCGGCATCACATCGACCGAGGGTCCGACGGCGGCACGCACGGCCTCGAAGTTCGCTCGGATAGCCGACCGCGAGATCTCCACCCAGCTACGCACGAGCTAGCCTCATAAGCAGATTTTCGTACGAATCGGTCACCGCATCCCAACTGTAGCGTTCTTGAACGCGCTTAACCGCTCTTAATTGCCACTCTAAGCGCTGTTCTGGAGTCATAATCGACGCTAATTCGATGGCTTCCGGCAGAGTCTCGCGGGTAAACGGGATTCCCGCGCCACCGGCGACCTCGGCATTTTCGGGGGTGTCGAGATACAACGTTAAGGCTCCGCGGCCCATCGCTTCGATTAACGCGGGGTGGGTGCCTCCCACTTCCGTCGCGTGAATATAGGCGAAGCAGTGCGAACCTAATTCGCGATAGCCGTCGCCGTAGATTGCTCCGGGGATGACGACGCGGGGATCTGTTGTGTTGCGAACTTTTTCAATGTAGCCGGCGGCGTAGGGCGCATCGCCGATCAAGGCGAGCTTCAACGGAGTGTCGACCTTCTCAAAAGATTCGCGGACCAGCAGTCCGTTGTTCTCAGGCTCCATGCGGCTTACGTAGAGAAAATATTTGCCGGGCTGTAAATTGAGTTTATCGAGGACCGCGGTGGTTTCTACTTTACCGGTTTCCGCGCCGTAAGGAATCATGATCGAGGAACGATGATAGCGCTGTTGGTAATATTCCGCGATGGCTGCGGCGTCGGTGACTACGGCGCTTGGCATCCACGTGGCGAGCCATTCGGAGAGTTGGTACCACGCCTTCGCGACGGCATTCCACTTCTTGCGATTGCGTTCCAGTCCGTCTACGTTTAGCGCGACAGGCATGCCGAGCGCTCGCGGCATCCAGGTGAAGATGGCATTCGCTGCGTTGCAGTAGAGCACGGCGTCTTGACGGTGGGCGAGTAGATGCAGGGTCGAGAGAAATGTGTGGACGATGGTGTCGAGATATTTGTGTCTTATGGTGGGCAGATATACGAGTGAGACGCCTCGATAAGGGGATGCGGATTTTTGGCGGCAGTAGACGGTTACTTGATGGCCTCTTGCGGCTAGCCGGGTTGAGAGTTCTTCGGCGAAGGTTTCGAAGCCTCCGTAGCGGGCTGGGATGCCTCGGGTGCCGAGGATGGCGAATTTCACGCTAGTGTTCCGGGTCCGTCGGCATCGTTTGTTTCACGCAGAGGCGCAGAGGGCGCAGAGAACAATGATAATACCGGACGGGCAGGTCGGGAACCTGCCCCACTGCGACCTCCCTCTGAGGCAGGCAGGGGACAGACAGCCTTTTTCGCCTCACAAGTTGTCCATCATTCGTACCCGACGGTTGGTCGCTACCGGCCAAAGGAAGCACACGAAGCTATCCGCGGCCGGTGCGGGAGGCTTTGGCTAGCATTCTGGTCGGCTTGGGAGCGGGGCGGCTGACGGGTTCGTAGGAAAACCAACTGGAGATGTAATCGTCTTTGGCGCGACGGCGGCGCATGATTTCTTTGCGCTTCGCCAGCACGCTCTTCATATGTTTCGCGAGGAACCAGAATGCGCGCAGAGAGGAATGTTCACGAACGAGGCAGGCGCAGACGACCACCAGGTCGCGCGAAGTGATCGAAACCCAGTTGCGGCGATAGAGATCCGGCGTCATGTTTTTAATGCGCATGAGGAACCGGTTCTTCACGGAGTGCATGTTGATCTCCGGCGGCAGGGCGCGGCGATTTCCGGGCAGCACGGCGCGCACATGATAACCGCGGGCGAGCGGCGTATAGAGACAGCGCCAGCTCATGAGCTGGGCGCGCCACGCAACGTCTGCGTCTTCGCGGTACACGAAGAAGTCGGGATCGAAGAATTCGCCGAGAATGGAAATATCGTCGATCATCTCGCGGCGATAGAGGGCTGCGGCGGCGGTGGCGCCGAACACGTATTCAAAATTCAGGTAGTGGCCGTTATCGACTTCCTGGCTGCCGCGGTCGAGATGGCGCAGCATCGGGGTGAAGTAAATGCCGGTGGAATCGACGAGCTGTTTATCGGGCAGGTCAAAGGTAGCGCGAATGGTCAACAATTTGCCGCAGACGGTTCCGACCTTGGGATCGATCTGCCCGGCATCGACCAGCGCCTGAATGAAATTCGGCAGCAGCAGTACGTCGGGGTTCAGGGTGAGGACCCAGTCGCCGTTCGAGAGGCCGATAGCCTGATTCTGCGCCGCCGCGAAGCCGATGTTCTCGTCGTTGTAATGAATCTGGCAGCTTTCCGAGAACTGCTCCAGCAGATCGACGGTACCATCGGTCGAGGCATTATCGATAATAATGACCTCGAGGTTCGGGTACTTCTGTTCTAGAACGGATTCAAGGCAGCGCTTAATAAATCGGCCGCTGTTGTAGGTCACCAGGGTGACTGAGACTAAGTCGTTGTAGGCCATGCGATATCAGAGTTAAAAGTTTCTACCGCCCCGCGCCACAGATCTCCCTGGGGAGACAAGGCACAGGCCTGCAAACAGCACAATCTTTCTATAAGTGGCAACCGACTGAAGGCTTCGGTCTTGAATCATCCGCGCGACCATCCGCGGGACAGAACTGAGCACGACCGCCAGGCAGACCGCTCGATATCCCGCTGAGTGGAAGTGCTTTGCTGCATACCTTGTAAGGCTAACACACCAATGGACGGCGCGGCAGGCCGGGGGAATTTCGTTTACGGAATGGCCGCCGGCATGGGCGGCTTGGACAGATGGCACATACTCGATCCGGTAGTTGAGATTTGACGCTCTTTTACAGTAATCGACGTCTTCAAACCACACGGGATGAAAGCTTTCATCGAAACCATGCAGTTGTTCCCAGACGTCGCGGCGGGTCATCAGGAACGCTCCAGCGGGCTGTTCCACGGGGCCAGGTTGATCGAGATCGCGGTCGAGATAACGGTACTGGCGGTTTACGGGATTGGATCGCCACAGGCGATTGATGCCGAAGAGCTCGAAGATGAGCGACGCGGGAGTGGGGAAGCGGCGGATGGTGAAGCCGGATTGAGCCTGCGTGTCCAGATCGACGAGTTTCCCGGATGCCAAGCCGTAGTGTTTGCTCGCGGTGATCAAGGCGTCAACCGAGGTCAGAAGATTCGCGTCTGGATTCAGTAGCAGCAGGTATTCCGCGTCAGAGGCGGAAATACCCTGATTGACGGCGGCGGCGAAGCCACGATTCTCGGGATTCGCGATCAGCCGGACGTGTGCCCGCTCGCGAACGTGATGGAGCGTTCGATCACTCGAAGCGTTATCCACGACAATGGGTGTCACGTTGGGAGCCATCTTAGTGAGAGAATCCAGGCACCTGCCGATGACGGCTTCCGAGTTGTAAGTTACGATGATCGCGGCAGCAGCCAGAAGTAGGCCCTCCAATACCGGTCGAATCCGGTTTGTTGCTGAAGCGCGAAAATCTGCTGCTCGCTTGCGGTTGCGAGGCTGGAGATCCGGTCCTCCGACTGAGTAATGTTCTCACGATCAATAGCACTGGCAGCTTTCCACCCTGAAATCTTGCCGCGCAAATAGGAGACGCCCCTGAAATGACGAAGCGCTACCAATCCCCATAGCAATTGCCCAGCCACAATCGGCCAGAGGGGTTGTCCTCCAAAGTGCTTGACTGTCAGTAAGATTTGATTCCGGGAAATTCGTTTCACTGTGTCCTTATTCCACGCACCCCACGTTTGGCTGCCCCGGTGATAGGCGACGGCGGACGGGATATATGCCCCAGGAAGGCCCGCCAGGGCGCAACGGATGCCGAAATCGACATCCTCTAAATAGGACCCGAAGGATTCGTCGAGCAATCCTACGGTGGAGAAGAGCGATTTCCGGAAAATCGCGGCGGTCATGGGAGCCATGCGGATCTCACGAGGCTGGTTCCAGATAGGGGAATCCTTCTTACCCTGGCCGCAGCGCCAGGAGCAGGCTCCACGGGAAATTTCGTCGAAAGTGCCGTCGATGAGGGAGTGGTCGGCGGCGTTGAGGATTTTGCCGGTGGCGAAGGCGGCTCCGTCGGTTTTGTTCCAGAGATGCTCGAGCCAGGTTGGTTCGAGGGTGACATCGTTATTGAGGATCGCGACCCAGTCGGCGGTGGTGGATTCGATGCCCCGGTTGACGGCTGCGGCGAAGCCTAGATTTTTTCCGAGGCGGATCACTTTTGCGCCGAGACGTTCGGCGACGGCGGCGGAATCGTCGGTTGAACCGTTGTCTAAGAGGGAGATTTCGTCAAATGGATGGGTTTGAGCGTGAAGGCTGGCGAAAAGAGGGTCGAGCAGGTCGCGGCGGTTGTAGTGGGGGATGATGGCGGCGACGGTCATTGAGGAGGGAACTCACAGACTAAAGTCTGTGCCACCTGGACGAGATCGGGATCAACTGACATGGTGGCATCGCCTTGGCGTATTCTGGAGGGAGCGATGACTGATCAAACCGTTCAAATCGCCCTTTCCGTTGGTGTTCCCACGGTCGCCGTACTCGTGGGGATTCTTATCAACAATTCGCGGCTGAGCGATCTGCGGGCCCATATCGATGCTAGATTCGATGCTGTGAATCAAAGGTTCGACGACGCGAAGGACACATGGCGCGCGGAATTGCACCGGGTCGAAGAAGTGATCGACGCGCGGCTGAAGCATCTGGAAGAGCGGTAGCGGCGGCATCACGAAAATCGTTTCTTGAGCAGAAACCACAGGTTATAAAAACCATCGCGCCAGGGGTTGAGTTTTATTTCGCCCAGGCGCGAGGTGTACATGATGGAGAGCTCCGCGAACCGGTGGCGGTTGCGCTTCAGGGCTTCGATCTTGATCTCTTCGGAGAATGCCATGCCGTCGGCTTCGAGCTTCATGTCTTTTAGGATCGACCTGCGGAAGATCCACATGCCGGATTGCGAGTCGCGCATCCAGCGGAGGTAGAGGATCGACATGGCGAGCGACAGAATCAAATTGCCCATCTTATGTTTCATGCTCATCGCCTGGCGGTCCCGCACGGGGAAGCGGGAGGCGTTGAGAAAATCGACGTCGAGATGGAGAAACGCTTCGATCAGGTAGGAGATGGCGTCCGGAGGATAGCTCTGGTCGCCATCGAGCGTGACGATGAGATCCGAGGTCGCGGCGGCGAAGCCGGTTTTGTAGGCGCGTCCGTAGCCGCGGGCGTCCTCCTGAATTACCTTCGCGCCGTAGCCTTTGGCGACGTCGGCCGTGCGGTCTGTGGAGCCGTTATCGACGACGATGACTTCGTCGACGAACTCCGGCATACGCTTCATGACTCCCTCAATGCCCTGCTCTTCATTAAGACACGGAATGATGACGGTGATCGACTGTTGCTTATACATCCGACTTCAACAGTATGATTGATCTATGAAGTGGTTTTGTTTATTTGCCGCGCTGAGTGTCGCGAATGCCGGATCTGAGGTGCGTCCAGAACTGATGGACGTGAAGACCGTGTACCTGCTGCCGATGTCGTATTCACTGGATCAGTTTCTGGCGATCCGGCTTACCAAGGGAGCGATTCTGCAAGTGGTGACGGATCCCAATCTGGCGGATGCGATTCTGAGCGAGCACATCGGGTCCGGGCTGGAGGATCAATTGAAGTCGCTCTACGGCGAGAAGAAGGCGGTGGAGGGCGGGGACAAGGATAAAGATAAGGACAAGTCGACGGCGTTTGGAAGCCCGATGGCGGGGGGGACGCGCAGTAAAGGCGCGGTTTTCCTGGTGGATCGAAAAACGCGCAGCGTGATCTGGAGCGATTATGTGCGCCCGAAGAGCGCGCAGCCGGATGAGCTGAATCATGTGGCGGATAAAATCGCCGGGCAGCTTGAGAAGGACAAGAAGGGCAAGAAGGATAAGTGAGTGCTGACCGAGCGCTTTGAGCGCGCGCTGGTGTTTGCGGCCCATCTGCATCGCGACCAGCGGCGCAAGGGCTCCGGTGTGCCTTATGTTTCGCATCTACTCGCGGTGTGCGAGTTGACGCTCGAATACGGAGGGGATGAAGACGACGCGATCGCGGCCCTGCTGCATGACGCGATTGAGGACCAGGGCGGCCCTGCGGCGCGCGCGGAAATTCTTCTCGAATTCGGGGAGCGGGTGACCGAGATCGTGGACGGGTGCACGGATACGGATCAAACGCCCAAGCCGCGGTGGCGTGCGCGGAAGGAAGCGTATATCGCGCATGTGGAGGTGGCGTCGCCGTCGGTGCGTCTGGTTTCCGCGTGCGACAAACTACATAACGCGCGATCGCTGGTGAAGGATTATCGCGTGTTCGGCGAGGAGTTGTGGGGGCGGTTCACGGGAGGGCGCGAAGGCACGCTTTGGTATTATCGCGCGATGATAAACGCCCTGCGCGCGAATGGATCGAGCGAAGTAGTGGAAGAATTGGATCGCGTGGTTACCGAGCTTGAGAAGCTCGCAGCTTCTTAAGCGCGCATTTTTTCAATTGTGGCTCGGTAGCATTCGACTAAGCGCTCCGTCATGACGCGCATATCGCGCTTGGCAACGACTTCGGCGCGGGCGCGGTCGGCCATTTTGGCGGCGGATTCGGGGTCGCGAAGGAGCCTCACGATATGCGCGGCGAAGGATGCCGCGTCGTCGGCGAGTGCGCAGAGGTCGCCATCTTTATCCGCGAGTCCTTCGGCGCCGAGGCGCGTCGACACCACGGGGATACCGGCCGCGAACGCTTCCAGTAGTTTCACGCGAACGCCGGAGCCGCTGAGTATCGGGCAGACGAACAGCGAATAATGTTGGAGAGGTTCGCGCACGTCCTCGACGAATCCGATAAGATCTATCGCTTCGGCTTCGGGCAAGGAATGACGCGGCGGCGGATCGGAGCCGATAATGGCGAGCCTGGCCCGCGGCTCCTCGGTGCGCACCTTCGGAAAAACTTCGCGCAGGAACCAAGTGAGCGCTTCTTGATTCGGCAGATGCCGGAAGCTGCCCAGGAACAGGAGTGTGAAGGGCTCCCGGTGTCGAGGTTTAAAATCATAGAGCGAGGTATCGATGCCGGCGCGATAGCCGTCGTCGATGCGGTCTTTAAGTTTGGGTAAAAATGAAGCGATGTAGTCGCGATTGTCGCGGCTGCAAACCTGGATGCGGTCCGGCGCGCGGAGCATCCGCAATTCATAACGGAGGGCCCGGAGATATTCCCAGCGCGCCTGAAGTTTCTCCGTCATATTGCTCATGAACGGTAACCGCCGCGCGATGGATTGGAAATATATGTCGTGCTCAAAGAGAATGCTGGGGATCCGCTTGAAACGGCCGGCGTATTGTCCGAGCACGGTGTACTCGAGTTGCAGCACGTCGATTTTGCGCGCGAAAATCTGGCGCTGAATCAACCACGCGAGGTCGGCGTTGCGAAATTCGCGGACCGCGTGGGGCTCGGTAGACCCGAAAGCTTTCTGCCGGCCCTCCATGCGAACTATATATTCCGATGTCGCGCACAGGGCGTCGAGTTCATCGTGCGCCGGACGCTGATGCGCGTAATCCAACAGGACAATGACGTGGAGTTCACACAAACGCGCGAGCTCCCGCACGGTTTGATACATGAACACCGCGCCGCCATGCACGGGCGGATAGATCGGATAGGGGGAGACGAACAGGACTCGCAATTTGTCTCCGGTGAGCGGAGAAAAGGTATCGCGGAAATGACCGCCCAGCGGGCGGCGGAAGGCCTCGGTATCGGAAATGACGGCAAGCTGGCGGGCTCGCGCGCGGGATACGAATGTTTCGGGAAGCTGGAAGGTGGCACGCGCGATGCCTGCGAAGCTGGATCGCTCCGGCGAATCGCCAAACACCCAGCTCAGCGCCGCGCTGGACCAGGTGAAGACGAAATGCTCCAGCAGACGCCGCCACTCATGGATATTTTTCCACGTGAAAAGAAGGAAGTTTTTCTTAAGCACGCCCTGAATGTAGGCTTCGCTGAATTTCCTGCCGATGGTTCCGCGATGCTCGTGATAGACGACGCTGGCCGGTTGATACATCGATTTCCAGCCGCGTTTCCATGCCAGGTAGCCCAGGTCCGTGTCTTCCAGATAGAAGGGTGCGAGGATTTCGTCGAATCCGCCGAGCTCTAAAAACTTGCGGCGATCGAACGCGCAGGAGCCGCCGCCTCCGTAGGCGCACGGATAAAGCTCGCGGATCTTTTCATCGGTACGATGGCGTACGCGGAGCGCGCCCTGCTGCCACCACGATTCGGTAAGGCCGGTTTCCTGGCGGATTTTTGCCGGGTCGGAGAAAAAAATCTGGCAGGTAACGGAGAAGATCTTTTCGTCCGTGAAGCCGTCGAGCAGAGGCTGTAGAAAATCCCCCTCCACGCGCATATCGCTGTTGAGGAGTATGACGATATCGTTGTGCGCGGCCTTAAACCCGGCGTTCGATCCTCCACCGAAGCCGAGATTTTCCTTAAGAGGAAGCAGTCGAACTTCGGGGAACATTTCTTCGACGAACGCGACGCTGCCATCGGTGGATCCGTTGTCGACGACGATCACTTCGCTGTCGGGATGATTTTCGATGGACGCAATTACCGAAGGCAGATATTTGGCGAGAAGGTCGCGGCCATTCCAGTTGGGAATCACGATGCTTGCTTTGGTCGTGTCGGGGCGAGTCTCGAGGCGCAGTTTCCTTCGAGGCGTCAGGGCCGTAGCGAGGTCGGTGAGAAATAGAACGATCGCGGCGGTGAAGAGAAAAATCGGCGAGAGCAGCGCGAGCGGCAATCCCCGCAGCAGGCGCCAGGCGACGCCCAGCGCTTTACGCATCTAGCTTCCCGTGTCTAAAGTGGGGCAGACGCCCTCTTCTGCGCTGGACCCCCCGGTCCAGCTTTGAACTTACGGAGGCTGAGATCAATGATCGCCCCCGATTTTTGGCGCGACTCCCGCGGCTCGGCCGATCTTTACCCAGGACGATTGCGAAAGTGTTTGAAGCTTCGCGTTCGCCTGTTGAAGATTGCGGTCCAACTCCTGCGCCCAACCTGTGCGCTCGACCACGGTGGCCTCAGCTCGATCGAGAAGCTGCACGGTTTCCGCCAGCTCCTCGCATTTTTGCGCGAGCGCCGCGGACAGACGTTTCTCGGTATCGATCGCCCATTCGGTTTTGCGCCGGTTTTCTTCTTCCAGAGCGTCGACTGTTCGCTGATATGCTGCCGCCATTTCTATTGCCTTGGTCTGTTCCGCCTGCATCAAACTCTGAAGTTCGGAAACGCGTTCGAGCGCCGTTTTATAATCTCGATCTAGTTGCAGCGCCCAGCGGTTATGCTCTTCGAGATGCGCTTCCAGTTCGTGTTGAGCCTCGATGAGCTTCTGGCGATCGGAGATGACGCCATCGAGCCATTCATTGGTTTTGGCGAGCTCTTGTTGCAGCAGAAAGATATGCTGTTCGCGCTCCCGCAGAAGATTGGCCGCGCGCGGGACGTAGATGAACGATCGTGTCTCCGGTACGCAATCGACGGAGCAAAGAGCCAGGAAAAAATGCGCCTGCTCCGGCGAGCCGCGGGATGTGTCGAGCTGTGCGTCCACAGGAGCAAAGATCGCGTGTGGATAAAAAGCCTGCGATTCCAGGCGATTTTGCAGCAGAATCGACACGTGCGGGAAAACAGCGGCGAGTGCATCGCGAAATTCGGCGAATTCGAATTCGTGGGTGTGAAAAGGATTCGGCCCCTGGTCCGCACGCGATTCCGCGTAGTAAAGTTTATTGGGCGTGGATACCAGAAAGGTCCCGTCCGGATGGAGCAGGCGCCGAGTTTCGATTAAGAGATCGTGCCAGTTGCCGAGATGCTCGATCACTTCAAATGCGGTGATCAGGTCGAAGGATGCAGCCGGAAACGGCAGCGCTGTCGCGGACGCATGGAGAAAGGTCGCGTTCGGAATTGAATAGTGCTCACGCGCATAAACCAGCGCTTCCTCGGAAACGTCGATGCCTGTAGCGGAGCGCGCATGCTGCGCCAATTCCACGGTGCCATAGCCAGTTCCGCACCCGATATCGAGAACCCGCGCCTGCGAAGCGAGCCGGGATGCAAAAGCGTAGCGAGCGATGTGCTCCGCCCAGAGATCGTCGTTGACTTCACCGGGGATAACTCGTTCGCCGGTAAATTCGCTCACAGCGAAGGGACTCCAGGACTGGGCATTTTGACGTTCACTTCCACACGGCACGGAAAGTGGAACTGGCCATAAATGGGTCCTTCGGATGGAGCCATTTGAAGGGCGATGGCATTGTCGATCCAATCGCAGATCGCATAGTGTTCCAGAGTTCCGTTGGCGATTGCCGGTGAAAAAGAGAAAGACGAGGGATAGAGAGCCGGCAACTCGACGTGGAAATCGACCGTGCAGAGCTCTCCCGCCGCCATCGGCGGAAGCTGGTGCCGCTCCCGAGCAGTGTTCGTGCCGGCGAAATCGACTCCCAGGTGATTTCGGAACATGAAACCGGCAATGGGGTGATCGAGGTTCGCCTTGGCTCGAAAGCTAATGCGAACTATTATTGTAGTATTTGATTGGAGTGAGTGAATCTTGGCGCCGATGGCGTCGTGAATAGCGATGCCCAAAATCTCTGCGCGGCCGTCGCCGAAGCGATGGTCGATGTTGGGGATCGTCTCTTCCACCTCTGCCGGAGGGTTGTAAGCATGTTGCCGATGAAGCAGCGCGTCGTGGGCCAAATACTTGGCGTCCTTCTCGGACATCGCTGCAAGATATTGCATTACAACGAGATCCGCTTTCCCGATAGCTCGGACTGAGCCGTGATCGAGCCAGACCGCTCGGTCTCCAAGCGCCTTGATATCCCCTGTGGCGTGAGAAACGAATAGAATAGTAATTCCGCGCGCGCGAAGCTCATGCACCTTGCGCATGCATCGCTGACGGAAATACACATCGCCAACGGCCAGTGCTTCGTCAACTAGAAGAATCTCCGGATCGACGTGAATGGCGACAGAGAATGCGAGGCGGACCACCATTCCGCTCGAGTAGGTTTTCACCGGTTGATTAATGAAGTCGCCAATCTCAGCGAACTCCGCGATCTCATCGAAGCGGCGGTCCATTTCCTTGTTGGAGAAACCGAGGATGGCTCCGTTGAGGTAGACATTGTCGCGGCCGGAAAATTCGGGGTTGAATCCGGAGCCCAATTCAAGGAGGGCTGAGACGCGGCCTTGGACGGAAGTAGTCCCCGAAGTCGGTTCCAGCACGCCGGCGCAGATCTGAAGCAGCGTGCTCTTGCCCGACCCGTTTTCACCTATGACGCAGAATGTTTCTCCGCGCTGGACATCGAAACTCACGTCGCGCAGCGCCCAATAGTCGGTATGGAAGCGACGCTGGTTGAACGTCATCAGTTCCTTGAGGCGGTCGCCGGGCGCGGAATAGATGGAGTAGCTTTTTGAGACGCGCGAGAATTCGACGGCGGTACCGGGCACTATAGAATTGTAGACCAGACGCGCACTTGACAGCCAACGCATTCGCTTCATACGCTGGTAGATGCGCCGGCGTAGCTCAGTTGGTTAGAGCGACGGTCTCATAATCCGTAGGTAGCAGGTTCGAATCCCGCCGCCGGCACCAATTTTAATTCGATCCAGTAATGTGCTGGAACAGGCGATCGAGTTCCGCCTGGGAGTAATACTCGATCTCGATGCGCCCGCGCTGTTCGCTAAGCTCCACGATCCGGACGCGGGTGCCGAGAGCTCGCTCCAATTCCTCAATTGCGGCTTTGACGTTAGGATCGAGGCCTTGCTCCTTTCGATGGCCCGAACCTTCCCGCGCCCGTTCCGCAGTTAATTCCTGAACCATTGCTTCCACCTGGCGAACCGAGAGATTCTGTGCGGCCGCTTTTTCGGCGATCTGGATTTGCGTGGTGGCGTCGGGCAGCCCTAGGATTGCGCGGGCGTGTCCCATGCTGATGCGATGCTCGGCTACCAGGAGCTGTACCTCTTTGGGCAGCTTCAGGAGGCGGACGATATTGGTGATCGAAGTACGGTCTTTTCCGGTGCGGCGGCCGATTTCTTCGTGCGAGAGGCCGAGTTCGCGGCTGAGGCGCTCGTAGGCATGGGCTGTTTCTATAGGGTTGAGATCCTCGCGCTGAATGTTCTCGATCAGCGCGAGTTCGAGCATGTGAGGATCGGCAACATCCTGGACGACCACGGGAACGTCGGTAACACCCGCAAGTTTCGCGGCGCGCCATCGTCGTTCGCCGGCCACAATCTGGTAACCGTCCTGGTGCTGGCGGACGACGATCGGTTGAATAATGCCGTTAGCCCGAATCGACGCTGCGAGTTCCTCAAGCCGGTCAGCCTGAAAAACCGTGCGGGGCTGCATTGGATTCGCGTGAATGCTGGAAAGAGGCAGGCGCGCCGGCGTCGCTACCGGTTGCTCGGCCGGAGCAGATGCGGGCTGCGATGAGGAGGACCGGCCAGGCAGAAGTGCCGAGAGCCCCTTACCCAGCACTTTGCGTTGTTTGTCGCTGTTCATTCTCCAGGATCTCCTTCGCAAGCTTAATATAGCTCTCTGCGCCTCTTGAACGGGGGTCATACATCAGAATTGGCTTGCCGTAGCTGGGCGCCTCCGCTAAACGGATGCTGCGGGGGATTACCGTGGTCAATACCTCATCATGGAAGAAATCCCTGAGGTCATCGGCGACTTGGCGGGTCAAATTGGTACGTTCGTCGTACATCGTGAGCAGAATTCCTTGAATTTTTAATGGATGAGAGAATGACTCGCGGACTTTATCGATGGTGTCCATCAGCTGGGAAATGCCCTCGAGGGCGAAGAACTCGCATTGGATCGGGATCAGGACGGATTCCGCCGCGACGAGAGCGTTCAGTGTAAGCAAGTCCAGGGCTGGGGGGCAATCGATCAGGATATAGTCGTATCGTGATCTGATCCCGCCCAAGACTCCTTTGAGACGATGCTCGCGGTCCGGAAGGTCCACCATCTCTATATTCGCGGCCACTAGGTTTTTGTCGGCTGGCACGATATCGAGACCTTCGCACTCGGTTTTCACAATGGCCTTATCAATCGACATCCCACCAAGAAGTGCGTTGTAGACCGTAAGAGTCTCATTGTTTTTCTCGATTCCCAGGCCGCTTGTCGAGTTGCCCTGGGGATCGAAGTCCACCAGGAGCACGCGTAAGTCATTTGCTGCCAATGACGCGCCCAGATTGATTGACGTGGTTGTCTTACCCACGCCGCCCTTTTGGTTAGTGATCGCGATTATCTTACCCACAACGCTCCGATCTTAGCATGTTCCACGTGGCACCTCATGGATCGCTTTGCGAGTTGCGTTTCACGTGGAACAAAACTCGCTGCTTACCCCACGGAATCGACTCGCTCACCCCACTCAGTGCAGAAGCATCCTCCGCCCCGACTAACAGAGCGAATGATCGCGCTAGTGTAAGCTGCAACACTTCTGACGGGCTCACCGCCCGCGAAATCACCCAATCGAACTCCTGATCAACGTCCTCCGCCCTTGTCGATAGGACACGGAGGTTCGGTAATTGACGGGAAGCTTCCCGCAAAAAAACTGCTTTGCGCTGATGCGATTCAACCAACGTGACCTCGCACTCGGGGCGCAGGATGGCCACTGGAATCCCGGGAAATCCGCCTCCAGATCCGATATCAACGATTCGGCGGGCGCCAGGAGGCAGGAAACGCCCCAGGTAAAGGGACTCGCAATAGTGGAATTGAACTGTATCCGGCAGCGAGGTGATTCTGGTCAGATTCAGGCGCTCATTCCAGCGGGTGAGAGACTGGTAGTGGCTCTCCAGTTGGTCCAACTGGTCAGCCGACAAGGCACCGTAGGGCAAGAACTCTGCGGCCAAAAACTTCCTAAACATCTTAGTGAGATCGAGATATCGTAAGATATACGTCCAACACCGCCACAGCCGCCGGCGTTACGCCAGGGATCCTCCCCGCCTGCCCCAAAGTATCTGGCTTTACCAAGGCCAGTTTCTCGCAGACCTCGCGGGAAAGGCCCGGAATGTCGGTGTATGAAAAGTCCGCCGGGATGCGCCGCTGACCAGAATCGCGCAGACGTTCAACTTGACGGTTCTGTTGGGCAATATATCCGGAATACTTCAACTCCGTTTCTACCGTCGTAAGCACGCCCTGTAGCGGTTCTTCCTTGAGCAAACTCCGAAGGGTGGGTCTTAACGCCTCGATTCTGGCTTCAGGACGCCGCAACCAAAGAGCCAGCGGCGGGCGACCTTCGACCTCAGCCTTAGCAGATTCCAACCAGGAAAGGATCTCCTTTTTTTGCCATTGCTTCCGAAGATAGATCTGCCAACGATCCTCGCCGACAAGCCCCAATTTACGCCCCACCGGGGTCAGGCGCTCATCGGCATTATCGATGCGAAGATGGAGGCGGAACTCGGCTCGGGACGTGAACATGCGGTACGGTTCATCGGCACCTTTATTGATCAAGTCTTCAATAAGGATACCGATGTAACCATCGGTTCTACCCAGCACTAGGGGCTCGCTTCCGCCGATTCTTTTAGCGGCGTTTATGCCCGCGACCAAACCCTGGCATGCGGCCTCCTCGTAGCCTGACGTGCCGTTGATCTGCCCTGCTAAGAATAGGCCTGATAAGGACTTAACCTCCAGCGTGCTGGACAGCTCACGCGGATCGATTGCGTCATATTCGATGGCATAGCCCGGGCGTAGCATCTCGGCCGATTCTAGCCCCTCGATGGAAGCAACCATCCGAGTCTGCACATCTACTGGCATGCTGGTGGACATCCCGTTTAAATACACCTCATACGTGTCTAGCCCTTCCGGCTCGAGAAAAAGCTGGTGACGGGTCTTGTCGGGGAACTTTACCACTTTGTCTTCGATCGAGGGGCAATAACGGGGTCCGATGCCTTCGATTTGACCGCTATACATCGGCGAGCGATGGATGTTTTCGCGGAGAATCTGATGCGTTTCACTCGATGTATATGCCACATAACATGGCACTTGCTCGCGATCTATCTTCTCGGTTAAGAAGGAAAACGGAGTCGGCTCCGGGTCGCCATATTGAGGTTCGAAGCGCGCCCAATCTATGGTCCTGCCGTCCAGTCTCGGAGGGGTTCCTGTTTTCAATCGCTTCCAGCCTAAGCCTAACTCGCGGAGTTGGTCGCCTAGCAGGTTCGAGGGAGCTTCGCCGCTACGGCCGCAGTTTACTTTTGCCTCTCCGATGTGGGCTAACCCATTTAGAAACGTGCCGGTAGTGACTACAACGGCCGCGCAATTGAACGACCGACCGTCTCGGAGTTGGACTCCGGTTACGCGTCGGTTCGAGATGATCAATTGGGCGACTTCGGCTTGCAATATGCGCAGATTGGGTTCGTTTTCGAGGATCTCACGCATCCGTAACCGGTATTGTTTCTTATCACATTGGGCTCTTGGCGACCATACGGCCGGGCCGCGGCTGGTGTTCAGTAATCGGAACTGAATTCCGACTGCATCAGTGATTTCGCCCATAATCCCGCCCAGGGCGTCAATTTCGCGGACCAGGTGACCCTTGGCAATGCCGCCAACTGCTGGATTACAGGACATTTGGGCGATCAGGTCCAGGTTCATCGTCACGATGGCGGTTTTCAGGCCCAGGCGAGCGCACGCTCGCGCTGCTTCGCAACCTGCGTGGCCTGCGCCCACGACGATGACATCATAATTGACCATAATTCGCTGCTTAAGACACTATTCTAACCCTTATATCGCGCTAAAATGACATATTTGAAGATCCTTGTTATCGGCGGCGGCGGACGCGAGCATGCGATCGCCTGGCGACTGGCGCTCGAAGGTCACCAGATTTTTTGTTCTTCCGGGAATCCGGGGACGGCGCAGATCGCTACAAATAATCTCATCGAAGATCCGGACCTCACCGTGGTGGGACCGGAAGCGCCATTGGTAGACGGGATCGTCGACCGGTATCGGGCTCGGGGGCTCGCGATCGTCGGACCTACGCAGGAGGCTGCGCAGCTCGAGGCCAGCAAGATTCACTCCAAGGAATTCATGAGCAGGGTCGGGATTCCTACGGCGCGGTTTGTCCGGGTTGAGACAGCTAGCGAGGGACTCGCGGCCCTTCAGCAATTTGAATATCCGATCGTGGTGAAGACCGATGGGCTCGCGGCTGGTAAGGGCGTGATTATTGCCCAGAATCGGCAGGAGGCAGAGGGGGCGGTACTTTCGCTGGGTCCGCGGCTGGTGATCGAGGAGTTTCTCGAGGGAGAGGAAGTTAGCTTCATCGTCCTTAGCGATGGCCGCAATGTTGTTCCGCTCGAAGCTACTCAGGATCACAAGGCGGTTGGCGACGGCGATAGCGGGCCCAATACCGGAGGGATGGGCGCTTATTGCGACGGACGCATCCTTTCGGCTGGCGCTATAGGCCAAATCCTAGACACGGTGATTGAGCCGGCGGTCCGGGCTACGGGATTTACGGGATTCCTCTACGCGGGATTGATGATGACTTCGGCTGGGCCCAAAGTGCTGGAGTTCAACGTGCGGCTGGGAGATCCGGAAACGCAGGCACTGATGCATCGTATCGATGACGATTTTGCGGGAACGTTGGCGCGGGCTGCGGCGGGGCAGTTAGGCTCGGCGAACCTGAAATGGAAAACGGAGCCTTCGGTTTGCGTAGTGATGGCTGCTTCCGGGTATCCTGGTCAAGTGCGGACGGGCGATCGGATTGCTATTGGTGAGACTCCGGCGCAGGTGTTTCATGCTGGCACGAAGATCGGGGACCATGGTCTGGAGACTTCGGGCGGCAGGGTGCTGGGCGTCACTGCATCGGGGACGGATCTGTCTTCGGCCATCGCGAACGCCTATGCGGGGGTCGAGAAGATTCATTTCGACGGGATGCATTACCGCCGCGACATCGGAAAAAAGGGCCTCAAACGCTGGTACAATTAGTGCGTCGGGGACGTAGCTCAGATGGATAGAGCGGTCGCCTCCTAAGCGGCAGGTCGGCAGTTCGAATCTGCCCGTCCCTACCAAACTCCACTCACTGACGTATGCTAAGATTGGGGTTTCAACGCTATGGCTTATGTAATTGCGGATCCCTGCGTGGGAGTCAAAGACGCTGCCTGTGTGGACGCTTGTCCGGTGGATTGCATCCATCCTAAAAAGGACGACCCGAAGTTCGCCGAGCACAACATGATCTACATCGATCCAGTGGAGTGCATCGACTGCGGGGCTTGCGTGCCGGTGTGTCCTGTGTCCGCGATTTTTGCGCTGGATGATCTGCCGGAGAAGTGGTCGGATTTTGCGCAGAAGAATGCTACTTATTTCGGGCGGTAAATGCGCGTTCAAACGCTGCGATACTGATCTGTGAAAAGCAGGGGACAGACAGCCTTTCTCGCCCTGAATATGCTCTTGCTTTCACGCAGATCGAGGGGCGAAAAGGTGTCAGTCCCCGAGTCTTGAGCGCTGACGGCCAACTCTAAGGGCGGTAGCTGGCGCTTTGGATTTCGGTTTCCCACACTCTTACCTCGCTGATGCGGATTGCCACGGGGGCCGATGCCAGGCCACTGGTCATTTCCACGTGAAAATATTCGGCGATGTTTTCGGCGGACGGATTTTTTACGTCGAAGGGCGGGATTTCGTTTAGGAATTGATGATCCAGCCGGTCGATCACTTTTCGCATCACGTTTTTTACGTCGATGAAATCGACCAGCATGCCGGATTCGTCGAGGCTCTGGCCTTCGATGCGCACCTGCACTTTGAAATTGTGGCCGTGGACGTTTTCGCACTTGCCCTTGTAATTCCGCAGGGCGTGGCCGGCGGCGAAGGTTTGCTCTACTGTTACTTCAAACATTGAAAAATCTCTCCACGTCTTCCCGTTTCGTCGTGAATGCGTAGTCGGGAAGGCTATCGAAAAAAATCTGGCCGTAGCGCGTTTTCGTGACTCGATTATCCAGCAGCGAGAGCACTCCGCGATCTGTTCGGCTGCGGATCAGGCGTCCGAAACCCTGCTTCAATGCGATGGCGGCTTGTGGGACCTGATAGCTGTGAAACGCGTCGCCGCCATCGTCTTTAATGGCCGCGATGCGCGCTTCCACCACGGGATCGCTGGGCACCGCGAACGGCAATTTATCAATAATAACGCAGCTCAACTGTTCGCCCGGCACATCGACGCCTTGCCAGAAACTGGAGGTCGCGAAGAGGACGGCGTTGGGCGTGGAACGGAACTCTTCGAGCAGAGCGCTTCTGGGGCCGGTGCCTTGCATCAGCGTCTGCCAGGGGATTTCTAGCGACACGCGATCGTAAATTAATCGCATCTGCTGGTAGCTGGTGAAGAGGACGAAGGCTCGGCCACGGCTTAGGGTGAGGATCTCTACGATCTCTCTTGCCGCGGCTGCTGTGAAGGCGGCGTTTCTAGGATCGGGAAGCGTCTGCGGGACGTAGAGTAAGGCTTGCTTGCTGTAATCAAAATGGCTGGGGACCACCAGAGTGCGCGGATTGCGGAGGCCCAGGCGGGTTTTCGCGAATTCAAAATCACCTGCTACCGCGAGTGTGGCTGAAGTCAGCACGACGGTGTCGATTTTATCGAAGAGGCGTTCGTCGAGCAGTTTGGAAACGTCGATGGGAGTTGCTTGCAGGAATGTTCCACGGCCGCGGCGTTCGATCCAGTAGACGAACGTGCGGTCTTTGCCGTCCATCCAGAATTCGAGACGGCGCGCCATATCGCGGGCGCGGTTGACTAGAGGGATGGTCTCTTCGGGACCGAAACGGAGGAGTTCGAGTTGCAGGGCTGCCAACTCCAGTGCGTGGAGGACGTCGTGATAGGCATCGTTGTTAAGTTCTAAAAATGCTTCGTGGGCGCGGAATCCGGTGCGACCCTCGCCCGCGACGAAGAGATTGAAAAAGTGCTGGGCCCGATCGCCAAGGATCATCAGGATGTTATCGAGCTCGACGGAGCCAAACTCTTTTCTTCTTGCGAGGCTCGATACGTCGCGGGTTAACTCTTCGAACTGGTAGCTGGAAACGGCGACGCCGAAATATTGACCGGCTACGTCTTCGACGTCGTGCGCTTCATCGAAAATCACGGCGTAGTATTCGGGGATGATGCCGGCGAGGTCTTCGCGCTTTACGGCGAGGTCGGCGAAGAGCAGGTGGTGATTGACGATGATGATGTCCGATTCCTGCGCCTTCTGGTGCATTTTCGTGATGAAGCAGCGCTCGAATTGTGGACACTTCTGGCCGGTGCAGAGGTCGCCGCGCGCGTCGATTTTCGCCCAGGCGGAGCTGGATTCGGGGAGGGTTTTGATCTCGGCGCGGTCGCCGGTTTCGGTTGATTTTTCCCATTCGCGGATGATCTGGAAGTCGGCTACTTCTTCGAGGCCGGTGAGGACGGGCTCGGTTTCGGCATCGTAGATTTTTTGGCGGCAGGCGTAGTTGGCTCGGCCTTTCATGTAGCAGACTCTCAGCGGGGCTCCTAAATGTTTTTCTAAAAAAGGGACGTCTTTATAGAAGAGCTGCTCCTGTAGGTTTTTTGTGCCGGTGGAGATGACAACCCGGCGGCCGGAGAGGATGGCGGGGACTAAGTAGGCTAGTGTTTTTCCAGTTCCGGTGCCGGCTTCTACGATGAGATGTTTCTTGTCAGACAGGGCGGATTCTACAGCTTCCGCCATTTGCAACTGACCCGCGCGGAACTCGTAGTTGGGATGCCATTCAGACAGGAGGCCTTTACGGCCGAAGAACTGGCGAACGGTCATTGCTTTGGTGGCGGGGGGCACCTGAAGTAATGATTTTAGCAGCGTGCGGGCGCACGTCTACGGCCGGAGGCGCCCGTCACAAATGCAAACACAGGCTGAAGCCTGTGCCACCTTTGGTCGCGGCGCGGTTCGATCTCGCTGGACAGGTCGGGGACCTGTCCTACTCAGACTTTTTGGAGTTTCCATTTACCCCGGCGGAAGGCTAGCATTCCGATTACGGCGATTAGGGACTGGGCGATTGCTATCGCGGCGAAGATTCCGTTGGAGCCTAGCTTCGTGTGAAATGCCAGCCACCAGGCTATCGGGAGTTGGCCGGCCCAGAAGCAGAACAGGTTGATTAGCGTAGGCGTCACGGTGTCGCCTGCGCCGTTGAAGGCTTGGATTGCTACCATGCCCCAGGCGTAAAAGATGTAGCCGCAGCTTATGATTCGGAGGGCGCTGGATGCTACTTTTGCCACTGCTTGATCGTTCGTGAAGATACTTACTAGTTGTGGCGCGAACGTTACGAATACGATTGCTACTACGCCCAGCAGGATCATGTTGTAGAAGCCGGCTCGCCAGACGGCGGATTCGGCTCGCTCGGGTTTTTTGGCGCCTAAGTTTTGACCAACGAGAGTCGCGGCGGCTCCCGCCATGCCCCAACTTGGGAGCAGGGCGAATAGAATGATGCGCAGCATGATCGTGTAACCGGCGATCACCACGCTGCCGAAGGGGGCGGTCATGCGGATTAGAAGAATCCAGCTTGAGGTGCCGACGAAATATTGAAACATGCCTCCTAAGGAGAGGCGCAGTAGTTTTAGCATCACTGCCGGGCGCAGGCGGAATTCGCGGGCGTGGACTACTACGCGGCTCCAGGAGCCGGTCAGCATGAAGAGTTGGAACAGGACGCCGATGCCTCGGCCGATGGTAGTGCCGATGCCGGAGCCGGTGACTCCCAGTCTCGGGAAAGGTCCGACGCCGAAGATCAGCAGGGGATTTAGGATGATATTGATCAGATTCGCGGTCCACAAGACGCGCATCGCCAGTGATGCGTCGCCTGCGCCGCGAAATACGGCGTTAATCAGGAAGAGCAGCATTACGGTGCCGCTGCCGCCGAAGATCGCGCGGGCATAGCCGGTGCCGACTTTGATCACGGCGGGGCTGGCTCCCATCAGAGCTAGTAATTGCGGGGCGAAGACGGCTCCGCTGACGCCGATGACCAGGGCGATGATTCCGCCGAGGATGATGGCCTGCGCGGCGGTTTCCGATGCTGCTTGCGGATCTTTTTCACCGATGCGTCGCGCTACGGTTGCGGCCGTCGCGATGCTTAGGCCGAGCGCGACTGTGTAGATCAATGTTAGAAGTCCTTCGGTGAAGCCGATGGTCGCGATGGAGTCGGCACCCAAGTGCGCGACCCAGAACATATCGACTACGGCGAAGAGGGACTCCATCATCATTTCGAGCATCATGGGAATCGCGAGCAGCATGATGGCCCGGCTGATGCGCTCTTCGGTGAAGTCGCGATGGGTGTTGCCCATCACGGCCTCGCGAATGGATGAAAATAGACTATTACGCTGAGTTACTGCTAAAGACATGAATGCTCCGACTCTGGTTACTGAAGGAATGGTTTCCGCTGAGAGTTGCGGGAAACTACGAGAGTGCGAGTTCGGAGCGCATAGAGGTGTGCCTTCATTGAGACTACATGACTGCAAGGGGGCGCGTCAAATGCGCGTTGGGTTTACACTAAGCGGGGGATTACTATGAGGCTTCTTGCTGTACTGCCAGTGATGTGTTTGCCCTTGTGCGCCGCCGACGCGCACATGACTGCGGAGGATCGGGTGAAGGTGCTGAATTATCTGGAGGAGTCACGCAAAGAGTTCCTGGCGGCGATCGACGGAGTTTCCGAAGAGCAGTGGAAATGGAAGCCGGCGCCAGAGCGATGGTCAGTGGGCGAGACGGCGGAGCACATCGTGCTGGCGGAGGCGCTCCTGTTCGGGAGTGTCCAGAAGGCGATCGCTTCGCCTCCGAATCCGGCTTGGGAGGAAAAGACTAAGGGCAAGACGGAGTTTATCGAAAGGGTGATGGCTCCGCGGCTGGGGAAGGCGACGGCTCCGGAGCCGATTGTTCCGGGCGGCAAGATGACGCAGGCGCAAGTGCGCGAGACGTTTCTAAGGCAGCGCGAGGAGATTGAGAAATTCGCGCGCGAGACACAGGTCGCGCTGAAAGAGCACACCGTGGAACATCCGTTCGCGGTGTTCAATACTTTGAATGCCTATCAGTGGTTGATCTATGCTCCGCTGCACACGGAGCGGCACGATAAGCAGATCGCCGAGGTGAAGGCGACTCCGGGATATCCTAAAATCGTTTCAAACCCTTAAAAAGCTTGGCTCGACTGAATCCCGTTGGCCTGAAGGACCACCATCATTTTCTCGAGCGCGGATTTGTGGATTTGGGACACCCGGCTTTCGTTGATGCCGAGCACGCCGCCGATTTCCTTCATGGTCATCTCATTGGTGTAATAGAGGACCACGACTTTCTGGTAGCGCTCTGGCAACGTTTTCATTGCTTCGCCAAGAACGCCGCGCAGTTGCTCCCGCGCGCAGATCGAATCGGGCTGATTTTCAACTTTGCTGGGAAAATCCGGAGCGGGAAGATCCTCGCTGTCGTTCGAACGGGTGGAGGCGGAGACCAGGCCGACATTGCGGAGGTCCAGCATCATGGTGCGCCACCGGTCGACATCCATGCCGAGTTTCGCGGCTACTTCGGCTTCAGTCGGGGCGCGCTGCAAGGTCGAGGAAAGATCGCGGGTAGCGGCTTCCACTTGTTTGTGCCGGCGGCGCATGTCGCGCGAAGCCCAATCGAGCTGGCGCAGGCTGTCGAGGATGGCACCCTTGATGCGGTGTTTGGCGTAGCTCGAAAAAACGACCTGTTTATCGGGATTGTATTTGTTGGCGGCGTCGAACAGGCCGAGGATACCGGCGTGGACCAGGTCGTCCAGATCGACGTGCACCGGGAGATTTTCGTGGACGCGAACCGCGATGGCTTTCACCAGCGGCAGATGCTCCAACACGACGCGATCGCGGCGCGCGAGGCGAGCGGCTTGCGCCGTGCCATTCGATTTCATGTGGACGGTCGGGTGGGCGGGATCGTGTTGTTGACGTGAATCAATAGTATGCACTGACGTGCTGATACCCATTGGCTTCACGGGGGCAATTCGGGTTCGCGATGAAATCTCGCGAGCTGGGACCGTTAGCGGTATGGCGGCCACTGTGGTCTTGAATTTTCTCACTATCATTACAGATCTCTCCTCGCGGCATCTTCGGAGTGAAACATTTTCGACTGCGCCGGCACTTTGGTAAAGGCACGCCCCAGACCATTTACGGGATGGGTCGGAACCAGGGCTCGTTTCAAACTGCTTAGCCCTGTAGAATCAGTAGGAAACCTTAGGGTAATCGAGTAAGGGAGTTGGTTTTCCCACTCGCTCAACATACTGATTTGGCACCTAGCTGGCATCAACCCCTCCCAGACTGGGACTTTCGTACCTTTTTGGCATACGCGGTACGTGGAACTGTCCGGTAACTAGAAGGTTAAGGGCAATGGCCCCACCTCGTATCTCGATGCTTTACCTTAGAAGGGACCTAATAATAATCCGAAGGTGAATATGCCGGGTGCTTAGTCCAAGCTGCGTTTCAAGACCACGAGGACGGTTTTGATCGCGATTCCCCCTAAGAAAACCCAGGTGGCGAGGCGAATTCGTCCGTCTAGGGTGAAACCGGCGAGGACAGCGAGAATTCCGTAGCAAAACATCGTAGCTATAAACTTAAGATCCGTCATGGCTTACGGGTCTAGTGCCGAGGTGCGTTGTAAGAGAAGGCGAGTTGAAGGCGAATCTGGTCGCCTTTGAACTCCGGAGGCAGGGGTGGGAAGGGATTTGAGGCGCTGACGCCTGCAACTGCGGCGCGATCGAACGCTTCAGTGCCGGAGGAGCTGGCAATTACCAATTTGGGAACGCCTCCGCGGCGATCAATGATGAACTGGATCAGGACCGATCCCCGGCGTCCCATACTGGCACTTTGGGGAATTACCGCGAGCCAGTTCCGTCGAACGGAGGCAAGTACTTGCATCAAATAGGGTTTAAAGTCGAATCCATTGGCATCGCTCATTAACTGGAGATTGCTCCCCATTCGTCCTTTGGACTGCGCTTGGTTCAACCCGGGGAGGAGCGTAAGGTCGTCTCCGATATCGCCGACGCTGATGCCTCCACCTCCCGTAGGCCGATTGGTAGGGGCGGTAAATTCGGGGGGCGCAGGATGCATGAGCAGGCGCGGATCAGGGGGCGGTCCGTTGACCCTAATGGCGGTGGGAGGGGAGACGTTCTCGAATGCCATCTTAGGTTTAGACTCGGCGGGAGGCGGAGGAGCCTGAGGCGTAGTTCCATCAGGGATCGGCGGCGGTGCGATGGAAGGGGGAAGCGGGGGCGGCTGGGCAGTGACCACCTGGATCTTAGGCGGCTCGATCACGGGTGTCGGCGCGGGCGGTGGAACCGGCTGAGTCACAGGGCCGGGAGCGGGCTTCGGAGGGCGATACTTAGGGGCTTGCGATTGAGGAGCTGCGATCTCGCTGCGGACATCCAATTCGGGGCGCACGACCTTAGTCAGATTCGGCGCTTTTTGAGTCGGCTCAAAAACCCGGGGTGCAACTAAATGCACCGCACGATGCAAATCTGACGTTATCACCGAGTTACGGGTAGGAGGTATTACTTCGGGAAGACTGAGGAAAAATGTGATGGCTATAATATGGACTGCGATCGAGGCCAGCGCCATGGCAATCAGGTGGCGCGACGAGATTCGCTCCTGTCCGAGAAGCAAATTGAGTTCGGGCGTAGCTTTAGCCGAGATGTCTGCGGGAGACATACGTTCGACGTTAGGACGCTTGCGGGATGTCAGAGGTTGCTCCCAGGAAGCCGCGGAAATGCCGTATGGCAGGCGGAACCCTCCGCCCCGGCCGGTACTGAGGAGTTTTTCAGCAGGCTCCCAGCGTTTGGGCGACCAGCGCGGCGTGTTCTTCGATTTTGGCTGTGATGTCGAGCGCCAACTCCAGAGCCGCCAGAGCTTGTTGGCCCGTTACCCTTGGAGGCCGGCGCGTGGAAACACTCTCGAAGAAATTCTCCAGCTCCAGGCGGAGGGGTTCGTCTTTCACTACCGCGAGCGGTGCAAAGTCGATTCCTAAGGGAGGCTTCACTCGGAATCGAACGGCATCCTGCCGGCCGTAATCGAGGGAGATGTACTCATGCGGCTGAAAAAGACGCAGCTTGCGGACCCGCTCGGTGGAAACCCGGCTGGCGGTGATATTGGCGATGCAGCCTCCAGGAAATTGCAACCGGACATTGGCGATATCGACCTTGGATGACAAAATCGATATGCCGGCCGCGCGAATTTCCTCGGGTTTATGACCGGTAAGCGCAAGCAGAATGTCAAGATCGTGAATCATTAAGTCAAGCACGACATCTACATCCAGGCTCCGCGGACTAAATTCGCTTAGCCGGTGAACCTCGAAAAAAAGAGGCG
The DNA here is from genome assembly GCA_035485055.1 of Bryobacteraceae bacterium. GTDB lineage: Bacteria > Acidobacteriota > Terriglobia > Bryobacterales > Bryobacteraceae > Palsa-187. The sequence goes on along the minus strand of DATHOJ010000138.1, from coordinate 36,840 downwards.
TCGTCATCACGGCTTCGAGTGCCAGAATGGCGGGATTAAATCGCTCCAGGTGTCCTACCTGTAGAACCTTACCGTGCCTTCCGGCAGTCTCAACCAGCGCCTTTGCGCCGTCGAGAGTATTGGAGACCGGCTTCTCAATCATCACATCGAGGCCCAGCTCGATCAGCCGACAACCGATTTCCGAATGGGTAATGGTGGGCGTCGCGACGATCGCGGCACTAGCGTTGGATGCAAGCTCTTCGAGAGACCCGAAGACGCGACAGCCAAATGGCAAAGCCGCTTCTGCTGCGCGAGCGGAGTCCAAATCGAAAACCCCGGCAAGTTCGGCGTGAGGTGAATTATGGATGACGCGCAAATGGTTTTTGCCGAATGAACCGGCTCCTACCACTGCAACGCTCAGGTTGGCCACTTACAAAAGACTAACATTCTGATCCGAATCCCCGCTTTGACGTGAAAGGGTCATAACCCCTTGGCGTGAACCTGGGGATCCGGGAGCCCCTTTACTACTACCCTAAATAAATCAGGAATATCCGCCGATTTACGGTAGTTATATATTCCTTTTTCATGTCGATCCGCCGCGCTTTCTTACCGCTTGTTGTTATGCTGTTCACCCTCTCCGCGATTTATGGGCAGCGCTATAATTTCAAGTTTTACGGCGAAGAAGAAGGTCTGCAAAGTCTCGCGGTCCAGGTGGTGTTGCAGGACCGGGCCGGATTCCTGTGGGTCGGAACACAGAACGGACTGTACCGATACGACGGCAACCGCTTTATCGTGTTCGGAAAAGCGGACGGTCTGCCCGATGCCCACATAGAATCGCTGCACGAATCGATCGACGGGACGCTGTGGGTGGGAACTCGCTTCGGTTTAGCCCGGCGGACGCTGGACCGCTTCGAAAAGCTGGATATCGGCGCATCGGACGGCATTGTGGGGCGCGAGGGAATCGCATCGGACGCTTCGGGTACCCTTTATGTGGCAACGGAACACGGGCTGGTGCGCGGAATCCCTACTTCGAAGGGTCTCCAGTTTGGGTTGTTGCCGAACCCCCAGAACGGCGGTCCTTCAAGGGCAACCAGCGTCTACGTGGATGCGACAGGATCCGTCTGGTTTGGATGCGGGACCACGCTTTGCACGCTCGAAAACGGGCGGGTGCGCGATCGGGGAGCTGAGCTCGGGCTTCCGGAGCAGCGCTGGGACGCCATTCTCGGTGATCTGGACGGGAACCTGTGGGTACGCAGCGAAAAATATCTGTTCGAGAAGTCTGCGGGGGGCCGCTTCGTTCTGCGGCCGGGCTTGCCGGAGTCGCCAAACACGTATCCGACGCTGGCTCTCGATCCGGGTGGCAAGCTGCTGGCGCCGACCTATAAGGGTCTCGCCCGGCAGTCCGATTCCGGCTGGGAAATTATCAACGCGAAGGACGGTCTGACGTCGAACGACATTTCGACGGTAATGCAGGATCGCGAAGGATCGATCTGGATCGGCCTGCTAGGCTCTGGTCTCGCCAGGTGGCTGGGCTACAACGAATGGCAGAGCTGGGGCGAAGCGGAAGGATTGAGCCGCGAGTCGACTTGGTCGATCGCGCGCGATTCGAAGGGCCGGCTATGGGTGGGGACGCAATTCGGTTTGAATTATGCCGAGAATTCCGGCGGCAAAATCGTGTGGAAGCAGCAACCCCTTCCCGATGCCGGATTCATCCGCGCATTAGTGCCGGTAGAGGACGGGACGCTATGGATCGGCGCGGATCCGGGGGGCATGCTGGCGTTGAATCTCCAGAACGGGATCGTCCGCAAGGTTGGGGAAGCGGACGGGCTGAGGAACACCAAGATCCGGCACGCGGCAATGGATCAGGATGGCCGGCTGTGGGTGGCGACCTACGCGGGGCTGTTTCGAGGTGCGCCGGGAAACCTGCGCTTCGAGCAATTGACGCCGCCGGAAACGGACGCTGCGGAGATGTTCCACTCCATTCTGGTGGGTCGCGACGGCAGGGTGATCGTGGCCGGGGACCGAGGCCTATTGATGTACGCGGGAGGACGCTGGCGGCGTTTCACCAAGCAGGACGGCTTGGCGTACGGCAAAGTGGCGCAGGTGCTGGAGGATCAGGACCGGTCTATTTGGATCGGCTACCGCGACGCGTACGGCATCACGCATCTTACTTTTCCGAGCGGCGACCCGATGGGCGAAGTGAAAGTGGAATCGTCCATCACGCAGGCCAACGGTCTGCGGTCCGACAAGACGCTGTTCCTCCAGTTCGATACGCGGGGATGGATGTGGGTGGGAACGGATCACGGCCTCGACGTGTTCGACCGTTCCCGCTGGCGCCACTACGGCAGGTCCGACGGGTTGATCTGGGACGATTGCAATTCCAGAGCATTCTTCTCCGATACCGACGGCAGCGTCTGGATCGGTACCAGCCGCGGTCTTTCGCGCTTCCGGCCGGCAGCGACGCTGACGCCCAACGTTCCTCCGCCGGTGGTATTTACCTCGGTCAAGCTCGGCGACAAAACGGTGGATCCCAGCCAGAGCCTGGAAATGCCGTATCAGGAAAATTCCCTTCAGGTGCGATTTGCGGCGCTGACGTTCGTGCAGGAATCGAATGTGCTGTTCCGTTACCGGCTCGCCGGAGAGGCTGCGGACTGGCTCGAAACCACCCAGCGCGAGCTGAATTATCCAAAGCTGCCCCCGGGGCCGTACACGCTTGAGGTCATGGCGCGTAACGCGCGCGGACTATGGAGCGCAGAACCGGCGCGCGTCGCGTTCCAGGTGTTGACTCCGTGGTGGCTGACGGCTTGGTTTCGCCTGGGATCAGTGGCTCTGACGGTGCTGTTCGGCCGCTTACTGTGGTATCGGCGCACGCGGCGCTTGGAGGCGGAGCGGTACCGTCTGGAAAAAGCAGTGGCCGACCGCACCCGCGAGTTGTCCGAGGAGAAACAGCGCGTGGTGGATGAAAAGCTGCGGGTGGAACAGCAGAATTGGGAGATCGAGAGGCTGCTCACCGAAGCGCAGCAAGCTAGCCGGTTGAAGAGCGAGTTTCTCGCCAACATGAGCCACGAGATTCGCACGCCGATGAATGGGATACTCGGCATGACCGACCTGGTCCTGACCACTCCTTTGGCCGAGGAGCAGCGCGATTATCTGGAGACGGCGCGCCTTTCCGCGACCTCCTTACTGACGATTCTCAACGACGTACTGGATTTTTCGAAGATCGAAGCGGGACGGCTGGATCTGAATCCGATCGACTTTTCTTTGCGGAGATGCGTGAACGAAACCTGCAAGATGCTGCGGATCGGGGCGCTGGAAAAAGGACTCGCGCTCGAATGCAAGGTCGGAGCCGACGTGCCGGACGACCTGGTGGGCGATCCGGACCGGTTGCGGCAAACGCTGTTCAATCTGATCGGGAATGCGGTGAAGTTCACGGCCAAGGGCGGCGTGTACTTGATCGTCGAGCGCGACTCCACCGAGGCTGGGGCGACGCTGCGGTTCGCGGTCCGCGACACCGGCATCGGCATACCTCGGGACAAACAGCAGTTGATTTTCGAGGCGTTCCGGCAGGCAGACGGCTCCACCACGCGCAAGTACGGGGGGACTGGGCTGGGGCTCGCGATTTCTTCCAGGCTGGTGGATCTGATGGGTGGAAAGATCCACGTGGAAAGCGAAACGGGCCGCGGAAGCACCTTCTTTTTCACCGCACACTTCGGCCTCGCGGCGGTGGGCGCCGGAGCGAAGCCCACGCACTCGACCAGCTTGAAAAACATGTTGGAGGCGAGCCTGGGCGACGGGGCACCAGCGGTCAACTTGCGTATCCTGTTGGCGGAGGATAATCCGGTAAACCAGCGCCTGGCCAAACGGCTGCTCGAACGGCGGGGCCACAGCGTTGAGCTGGCTGCCTCGGGCCGCGAAGCAATCGAATGGTTGGAGCGGGAGAGCTTCGACCTGATTCTGATGGATCTGCAAATGCCCGACATGGACGGCCTGGAAGCGACGGCCATGATCCGCGAACGCGAAAAAGTACGCGGCGGACGCACGCCGATCGTCGCGCTGACCGCGTATACGATGAAAGGCGATCGGGAGCGATGCCTGGAGGCGGGAATGGATAACTACATCAATAAGCCGATCGATGCGGTGAAATTCCTGGAGATCGTAGAATTGACGGCGGCGCCGAGCCGCGTTTAAGACTTTTGTTATCTCAATGAATCCCCAAGGTTCGAAACAGAGCCGCCACTAGCAGGAGCGGTCCAAACCGACTTTTTCACGCAGTCCGGGGATTCTCAACCCCCAGTGTTATCCTGAAACAAAGTGTCTGCTCCGCTCAATTTCCACCTGGAACATTACGATGGACCCCTCGATCTGCTGCTGGACCTGATCCGGAAGCAGGAGATCGACATCTATAACATTCCGATCGCCCAGATCACCGCGCAATATCTCGATTACATGAATCGCGCGGCGGAGATGGATGTCGAGTTGAGCGCCGAATTCATCTATATGGCCGCAACCTTGATCCATATCAAGTCGAAGATGCTGCTGCCTCGCGATCCCGCGCTGGCGGAGCTGATTCCGGAAGAGGATCCGCGCAAGGAACTGGTAGACCGGCTGCTGGAGCATGAGCGGTTCAAAAGCGCGGCGGAAATGCTGCATCAGAAGCGGGTGATCGAAGAAGCGGTGTGGTCAAATCCGCAGATCGCGCAGTTCCGGGCAGAAGACGGCGACCCCGGTCTGGCTGTGACGCTGTTCGACTTGGTGAAGACCTTTCAGGGCGTGCTCGAACGGATCAAGAACCGGCCGACGTACGAGATCGACAAAGAAGAAGTGTCGGTGCCGGATATGATCCGGTATCTGCACAATGTGTTCGAGGATACGCACGGGAAGGAAAGCGTTTCGGCGCGAGAGCTGTTCGAACGCCAGAAAAGCCGTCGCGCGATGATCTGCCTGTTCCTGGCGATGCTCGAATTGGTTAAGGTGCAGGCCATCGGACTGGTGCAGCAGGAAGGCTTCGGCGAGATCGGACTGAAGCGCCTCAAGGGATTTGAAACGGCCTTCGCGACGAGCGAAGACATGGCCGCGATTGACGAAGGATACAACTAAACAAGTGGAAGAAATGGATTTCACAGAGCTGCCGGAGGAGCGTCCTTCGCTAAGCGCCGAAGCAAGCATCGATGCCCAACTGAAGGCGATTTTGGAAGCGGTGGTGTACATCACCGATGAGCCGTTGTCAGCCCAGCAAATGGCCGCGGCGTTGCAGCAGCCGATCGATAAGATCAAGCGGCTTCTCGACGAGATTGTCGCCGAGTTCGCGAAGCCGGAGCATGGCCTGTCGGTTCGTGAAGTAGCGGGCGGCTACAAAATGGCGACCAAGGTAGAGCATCACGAAGCGGTCCGCGCATTCGTTAAGAAGCTGACGCCTCCTCTGAAGTTGTCGCTCGCAGCGCTCGAAACACTGGCGGTAATCGCTTACAAGCAGCCGGTGACGGCTCCGGAAATTATGGATATCCGCGGCGTGCAAGGCGTCGGAGTGCTGAAAACGCTGCTGGACCGCAAGCTGATCGCCGAATCGGGCCGCAAGAACGTGGTGGGCAGGCCGATTCTGTATAAGACAACGAAAGAGTTTCTGGTGCAGTTCGGCCTGAAAGACCTGGCCGACCTTCCGACGGATAAGGAATTCGAAGAGCTGGGCCGTCTCGAAATTGTCGAAGACGTTGTCGATCCAGTGGCGGAAGCAGCGGCCCCCGGGTTGGAAGAATCGGCAGAAAATGGCTGAGCAGCGCCTCCAGAAAATCCTCTCGCAGGCCGGCGTCGCTAGCCGGCGCAAGGCTGAAGAACTGATTAAAGAGGGCCGCGTCACAGTAAATGGACAGGTGGTGACGGAGCTCGGATCGAAGGCGGATTTCGAGACCGATCACGTCAAGGTCGATGGCCGCCTGCTGCATGCGCCGAAGCGCCACACCTACATCGCGATGAACAAGCCGAAGGGCTGCGTGACCACGGTTTCCGATCCCGAACGCCGCGAAACTGTGATGCATTTGCTGCGTGGTGTAAAGGAGCGCGTGTTTCCGATCGGCCGGCTCGATTATCAAAGCGAAGGTCTGCTGCTGTTCACCAATGATGGGGATTTCGCGCATAAACTGACGGCGCCGGCGAGTCACGTGACGAAGACCTACGTGGTAAAGGTCAACGGACAGATGACCGATGAGCAGGAGAAGGCGTTTCGAGAGGGTGTTTCGATCCACGGCAGGAGGACGGCGCCCGCCGAGATCAAGGTAGTCAAGACAGGTATAAATCCGTGGTACGAGGTGAAGATCACGGAAGGCCGGCAGAACCAGATCCGCTTGATGTTCGCGTATTTCGGGAAGCTGGTGGAGAAACTGCGCCGCGTTAAAATCGCGTTTCTGGAGCTGGATATTCCGCCAGGCAAATATCGATCGTTGACGCCCCAAGAAGTGGAGCACTTTCAAAAACTCCTGAACGCGAAGCCCGCGCCGCCGCGTGCGATAGTTAAAGCCGAGCCCAGGCCAACAGCCGCACCGATTGCCAAAAAACCTGAAAAGGCCAAGTTCCCGCCGAAGTCCAAAGCGAAATTTCCGCCCAAACGGAAGCCGAGCGACCCCTCACGCCTTCCGCCGAAGAAGCGCACTAATGGCAAGAAGTATTCCTGAGCTCCTGCGGGACGCGCGAGTCATAGCCGTCGTCGGATTGTCGAGCGATGAAATGCGTCCGAGCTACGGGGTCGCCGCCTACATGAAGCGCGCCGGCTATCGCATCATTCCCGTGAATCCGAACGAAACGGAAGTGCTCGGTGAGAAGGCTTACGCGCGGCTCGAGGACATTCCCGAGAAGATCGATATCGTGGATATTTTTCGCCGACCGATATTCGTGCGCGGCGTCGTGGAGTCTGCGATCAAGGTCGGGGCGAAAGCAGTCTGGATGCAGGAAGCCGTGGTCGACGATGCAGCCGCGGAGCTCGGCAGGGTGGCTGGACTCGACGTCGTGATGGACCGCTGCATCCTCAAAGATCATCGGTCTCTGAAATTTTAGCGAGTCTTTCTCCCGGCGTATCAATTGGTTCGCGCTTTCAATCGTCCGCGACGCGTGGCAACCCGTTTTATCTTGTAAACGGTGGGGGGAGGCAGTGGGGCAGGTTCCCGCCCTGCCCTCTCGGGTTCGTTTCGTATTTTCGAATGTGTGTCTACCGCGGCGGGCCAAAGCCTTGTTTCAAATCGTGCAGCACGCTCAACACGCCCGGCACGAGAGTGATGACGAACAGTGCCGGCAGAATAAACAGGACGATCGGAAACAGCATCTTGATCCCGGCTTTCGCGACCGCCGCTTCGGAGCGCAGACGCCTGCGCTGGCGTAGTGAATCCGCGTAAACTTTCAACGCTTGCGAAAGGCTGGTGCCGAAGCGCTCGCTTTGAATGATCATCGCGGAGAGCGATTTGATATCTTCGATCCCGGTGCGGCGCGTCAGTTGTTTAAATGCGGTGGCGCGGTCCTGCCCCGCTTTCACCTGTAAGACAACCGTGTAGAATTCAGCGGCGAGTTCGGGATAGATGAATTCCATCTCTTCGCTGACCCGGAGCATGGCTTGGTCGAGCGCGAGCCCGGTGCCGAGCACGATGCCGAGCAGATCGATGGTATCGGGTAGCGCGTCTTGCAGCTTGTTGCGATACCGCTTCACCAGGCGATGCAGAACCTGCTGCGGCAGCAGCCAGCCGAGCAGCAACGCCGACATCATGCCGCCGAACTTCTGTGCCAGTTCGTTATTGCGCTGCAAATATGCCATGCCGGCCACCAGCAGCAGCAGGAAAACCACCTGGAATAACGCATAGTAAGCCAGCGCTTGCCGGCGGCGCACCCCGGCTTGCGCAAGTTCTTTTTCGGTATCGGCGAGCCAGGAATTGCCGCCGGGAAACACGCTGATGTAGTAGAGCAGCGAGTTGAGAAACCCGCCTCCTCCCCGCCGCCGCGATTCGCCGTTCGACTTCGAGACCATGGCGTGGGCTTGTAGCTCCTCCAGGCGATCGCCCAGCGGATCTTCCTTCACCCGGAACAATTCATATCCGGACCACGCGAGGGCCGCCAGCGTCGTGAAGGTCAACAGGAAAAATATGACGTTGGTGAGCATTAGATTTTCGGATTGGCAATTTTCCGGATCACCAGGATGCCGACGATTTCCGACACGATGGCATAGGTCAGAAATTTTTGACCCGTTTCATCGGTGTACAGCAGACGAATATATTCCGGTTTGAGAAACCAGAAACCGATGCCGACTACAATGGGCATCGCGCAAAGGAGTCCAGCGGAAAAGCGCTGCTGCGCCGTGGCCGCCTTCATCTTTTCCGAGAGGTTCAGCCGTTCCCGCACCAGAAGCGCGAGATTTTCCAGGACCTGGACCATGTTCGCGCCGGTTTGACGCTGCAAAATCAGGCCGGTCACGAAGAATTTTAGATCGATGATCGGGACTCGGTTGCCGAGATTGTGCAGGGTCTCGTCGAGCTGCGAGCCGAGCGCCAATTCCTCCACCACCTTGCGAAACTCCATGCGGACAGGATCGAAAGTTTCCTGGGCGATAGTCTCCAGACCCGCATGGATATTGTGCCCGGCCTTCATGGAGCGGTTGAATAGGTCGATCGCATCGGGCAGCATCTCCTCAAATTTATGCAGGCGCCGATTACGCACGCGGGCGATGTAAACCACCGGCAGCACGCCGAGGCCGAGCGCCAGACCGATTCTGAGGATCAGCAAACTCAGGCCGACGAAGCCGAGGACGATGTAAATCGTCACGGCGATAATCAGGCACAGAGCGAACACTTCGGCGGCGCGGTATTTCAAATTTGCCTGATCGATATAGAGCTGCAAGCGCCGTAGGATGCCGAGCCACGACACGAAATCGCCTAGAAAAGCGAGCGATCCGCGCTGTTCGCGGCGGACCAGGTCAGTCGCAGCACGGATTCTGGCGCCTCCCGAGACGCGAAGCTCGCGCAGCCTGGCAGCCAGCAGTTCATGGGCTTGCTCATTCGGAACGTGCCAGACGTAGTAAGCGGCAGCGCCCAGGGCTCCGGTGAAGATCAGGAAGGAGATGAAGAGAAACATCTACGCCTTGATCTCCTGCATTTCAGTAAAGATGGAATTCGGCAGGTGGACTCCATAGGATTTCAGGCGCTCCAGCACCCGCGGACGCGTGCCGGTGGCCTTGAATCTCCCTGTGATGTTTCCGCGCGGCCCGATTCCGGTTCTTTCCAGCGTAAAGATGTCCTGCATATCGACCTGCTCGTCGAGGACTCCAACAACCTCGCTGATGCTGGTGAATTTGCGGGTGCCGTCGCTAAGGCGGGCACAGTGAACGACGATTTGAATCGCCGAGGCCAGCATCTGCCGGATCACATGATCCGGAACATTTTTTGTCGCCATCATGACCATGGTTTCCATGCGCGCGAACGCGTCGCGGGCGGAATTGGCGTGGGTGGTGGTCATCGAACCGTCGTGGCCGGTGTTCATCGCCTGCATCATGTCGAAAGCTTCCGCGCCGCGGCACTCGCCGACGATAATGCGGTCGGGGCGCATGCGCAGCGCGTTAATCACCAGATCGCGTTGAGTGATGGCGCCCGCGCCCTCGATGTTCATAGGACGCGTTTCCAGGCGCACGACATGGTCCTGCTGCATTTGTAATTCGGCAGTATCTTCGATGGTGACCACGCGCTCCGCTTCGGGAATGAACCGCGAAAGCGTGTTCAGCATCGTAGTCTTGCCGGAGCCGGAACCGCCGGAGACGACAATATTGAGGCGAGCTTCCACGCAGCCGCTCAAAAAATCGAGCATGCCAGGCGTGAGCGATTCGTTCTTAAGCAGGTCATCGGTAGTCAGCAGCTTCTTCCCGAAGCGCCTGATTGAAAGCACGGGACCAATCAGCGACAAAGGCGGAATCACAGCGCACATGCGGGAGCCGTCGGCCAGCCGGGCATCCACGATGGGCGACGAATCGTCGATACGGCGGCCGATGTTCGAAACGATGCGATCGATGATCATGCGGACGTGCGCCTGATCCTTGAAGCGGACATTAGTTTCGACGACTTTACCAAACCGTTCGACGTAGATGTTGTCGAAGCCGTTGACCATGATGTCGCTGACGGTCACGTCCTTTAACAGAGGCTCCAAAGGACCGAGACCAAAGACTTCATCGAGGATCTCCTCGATCAACCGTTCCCGCTCGGCGACAGTCATGGGAACCTGTTCATCGGAGATGAGACGCTCGACGACATTGCCAATCTGGTCGCGAACGCCTTCTTTATTGAGGGTTTTCAACTGATCCGGGGTTAGCGAGTTGACCAGTTTCGAATGGATCTGGGATTTGATGCCAAACCACCGGTCGGCTCCCGTTCCAATGCGTGGTGTGATGCGGGATCCCATAAATTATGCGGTTTGTGCCGCCAGCTTTGCGCCGGTTGCTTTGTCGACGAAAGCTCGGAAGGCCCGGTCCAGCTCGGCTGCGGCCTCGCGATCGGTGACGAATGGCCGGCCTTTATTCACGGAGGCGATGGCGGCGGGCGAAGCTGGGATTCCGTAAAATACCTTGTGATTGAGCGTCTGTTGAATTTGTTCCAGGCTCGCCATGCTCGGTCCTGGTTTTTTTAAATATCGATTCACGACAATCTTGAGCTGATCCTGATTGAAACCCAGGCGCATCAGCGCAGCGATATAGCGCTGCGCGTTGCGAATCGCAGGGAGATCCTGCGTCAGGACGACGAATACGGTGCTGGAGCTTTGCAAGGCCGCGAGCGCGACTTCGTCGGAGAGCCAGCGGCCGGCGTCGATCACGACTGATTCGTATTTCTCGACCAGGAAGTTCGCGAACTCCCGGAACATCGGCTCGGTGAAGACGGGGCGCTGCTCCACCTGGTCCGGAGGGCCGACCAGAAAGAAGCCGAGCGGATCGCGTGTGACCAGGCCTTCGAATAGAGCCTGATCCAAGCGCGACAGATTATCGCCGACCTCGGTCAAGGAATGTTGCGGCGCGACGCCGGTTTGCATCGCGCAATCGTTGGCCGTAAAATCCAGGTCGATGAGGACGACGCTTTGTTTTCGCTGCGCCAGGACTCCGGCAAAATTGACGGCGAGCGTGGTGGCTCCCGCGCCCCCTTTCACGCTTAGAAAGCTATAGATCTTACCGAGACGACTCGCCGTAACCGAGGTCCGCCGAGGGGTGCGTTCGAGGCGAGCCATCGCGTCTCGAAACTCGATGCGCTTCAACGGCTGGGTCAGAAAATCGTTGGCTCCGGCGCGAACCGCGGCGATCACGGTTTCGCCGTCGGCATGATAATTGGACGCGATGATATACAGATCGGGCGCGGCCTGCTTCACTTTCTCCATCACTTTGAGCGCGGCTTCGGGATCGCTGGCAAGGTCGACGATGAGGGCAGCGTCGGGATGGCGTTCCAGGTCCTGGATCACGCGGATGTAGAGATTAGAGGAGACCTCCGGATACTCGGAGATCATCTTCGCGGTGGGGACGTTGAGCAGACTTTCGGTGATCGATTCCCGGAAGTGCGGGTCGGACGACGCGACTAGTAATGAGATCGGCATGATGATTCAGGGGAGACAAACGCCCTGTTCAGGATCGCAACCCGCGCTCTCCACGGGAACGGACGTATGAAAATCGGGAATAGGGATCGGAGGGATTCCGAGCGTGGTTACAAACGACGAGAACTGGTAATTGGTGACCGCGACCGTAACGACGTCGGGAATGCAGGCAGTACTGCAATCGCCGGAGCAGGAGAACGGGAGGAGCTCGCCGGAATCGGGGTCTCTCGAAAAATAGGAGACCTCGATTTGCGCGGGGCCGTTTTGAAATTGAGCCTGGTCGGGCATCAGGGGGATGTTGGCCTTCATGTAGGTGATGACGTTGGAGCCGTCGCCCTGCCAGCAGTGGGTGGCGGCATAGCGAGCTCCGTCACGGGTAAAGTCGGCGACGCTATGCCAGATCCAGAGCAGCTCCGAAGTGAAGATAATGGCGAAGGTCAGGGGGAGGATGATGGTGCCCCACGCCAGCGCGAATTCGACCAGGGCTTGGCCTGAACACAGACTAAAGTCTGTGCCACCTCTCGCTCCACGCATGGTGGAACAAGCTTTGATTCTGTGCCACCGTTCGAAGAGATCGCTCCCTGTGGTCGCGGCTCGGTTAAATTTTTCATTTAATGCGCCGCCGATGACGAGCCGCGACCGCAGGAAGCGATCTGCCCGATCTTTTTCAGCAATCTCTTTAGCCTGTTGAACGCGCTGCATCAGGTGCCTCCATAAGGGACCGTCACTGACGGGCGCAATGGAAACGGATCGATGGTGAATCCCCAGAAGAACGGCTGTACCGTGTAGCCGTCGGTTAGCGACACCTGGATGTAGTTCGGCGGCAATCCACCCTGACTCGCATCGCAGCCGGTGGCGGAACAGTCGCACGGGATCATCGCTTGCGCGGCCGGATCGTACCGCTCGATCGTAATTTGAAACATCGCGGGTGTGAGGCCGGGCACGACGGGGCCTTGCGCTGAATCGGTCGAGCCGGTAAGCGCGTAATTCTCGGCCGCGGTGATGGACGGATCGCCGGGATCGCAAAAGTTGACACCCTGTTGCGTTCCGATATAGCGCGCCAGATCGTACATCACTTTTTCGAGCGTGGTGTATGTGTAGAAAACGCGCGCGAGCTCCACCGTCCCAATCAGCAGGCTGAGGAGCAGAGGAAGCATCAGCACGGATTCGATGAGCGCGCCGCCTTTCTGACTCTTCATTGGTGGAGGATCACCTTTCCGGGGCCTGCCGATTGCTGGCATCCGTCGAATCGGCCTTGCTTCACGGGCGCGACGCTGCCGATGTACATCGCGACGAAGCGTCCGTTAGGATCGTCGGGGTTGATCGCGACGCCTCCCTCCGCGGGCATGACCAGGAATTGGCGGAATCCGAGCACGGTCATATTAGCGGTCGCGGAGAGCGTATCGACAATCGGGATGGTCATGATGCGGCGGCCGTCGCCGGCGTAATCGGTATAGGTGGTGTAGAAGTTGAGGTCGGTGTCAGCAGGATAAACCGTCGAAAGAACATCGAAGCCGACCACGGCCTGGCAGGCCGGGTTGGTCGAAACTTCGAATCGCGAATCGAGGCCGCAGAGCGCATCGGTCACGACAGGGGCAGGCGCTGCGGCGGAGCAGGCTACCGGCGCGGCATTCGCCCAGATCACCTCGGTGTTATTGATCGTAAAGCAGGCGATGGCAGTATTGGCGTTGCCCGGCAACCCACCCGCCGCATCGCGAAATATCTGGGAAGTTTCGTCCGGATACACGGTCGCGTTCGGATCCAGTCGATTCAGCAGAACGTAGCTGAGCTCCTGCGCGGCGCCGGCCAGCGGCGGTGGAACAGGAGTTCCGGTGCACAGATATGTGAAGGAGTAAAGCTCATTGAGCGTGTAGCCGAAATTCGTGGTGTCGGACTGGTCGATGGCCGCGACCGCGAATGGTTCGATTCCACAAGCGATGCAGAGAGGTGCGCTGATGCCTGCAGCGGCGCTCGCGACGACAACGATATTGCGGCTGGTAACGATAGGCAGAAAATTCCAGAAGACCAGAGGAATCTGGCCGCTGATGGTGCTGACCGCGTACTTTGCCTGCGATCCGCCAACGGAGCCGACACCTCCGTTTCCACCTGCTACGATGGCATCTGCTGCGGTGGCGAAGTAGGAAGGCGGAGGAGCGGTGCTGATCAGGTTGTTGGTCTCCTGGCCGATGGGGAGCCCGTTGAAATCGTATTTATTGCCGACATTCGGGCCGTTCTGAACGGTGAGTTGCGCGGAGGCGCTAGCTGCATCGGTCGCCACGTCGGTTCCGATGAGCTGCTGCGCGGCCGCGAGCGCCGAAGCGTTTGCGGCAGTTTTCAACTCGCCCTTCACCACGTACATAACGCCGAGATCGATAGCGAATCCGATCAGTCCAAAGAGCACGGGCACAAGAATAACCAGGATCTGCACAGCGGTGGCTCCGCGCTGCGAACCAAGCCTACGGATTGGGAACCTGGTATCCACGGGGCCCTACAAACTCCGGTTTCTTTTTGTCCTTCGCGGCTTTTTCCTCTCCCACGGTCGGGAGGTAAGGCACGATGATGTCGGGAAGTTTCGGCTTCTCATTCGAAGGAAGTGGTTTCACGAAGTGCGGTGTCACGACGACCACCAGCTCAGTTGAAGTTTTTTCGGTCGACCGGCTGCGGAAAAGCTGGCCGAGAATCGGGATGTCGCCGAGGCCCGGGACCTTGCTGAGAATCTGAGTGACGCGGTTGTCGATGAGGCCCGCGATAGCGAAACTCTCGCCGTCTTTCAGATTCACTTCCGTCTCCGCGCTGCGCGAGGAAAGCGCGGGGATCTGAAAGCCGTCGACAGTGACGGCGTTGGTGTAATCCAGCGTGCTGACCTCGGGTTTCACCTTGAGATTGATCGCGCCGTACGACGTGATGGTCGGCGTGAAATTGAGCTGCACGCCATATTTCTTGAACTGAATGGTCACCACCGGGGCGATGCCGCTGCCGGTGGGAGTGGACGTGATAGTCGGATAAGGGAACTGTCCGCCGGCCAGGAAGCTGGCTTCAGAGCCCTCCACCACAATCAGATTCGGCTCGGCTAAAATCTGCGCGAGATTCTGTTGCAGGAGCGCCTGGAGGGTCAGGCCGATGCCGAGATCCGGGCGGAACAGGAACAAGTTGAGAGGATTCGAGACGTTAACGGACGGAGCGCCTCCGTTGTTGAGCTGCGAAAAAAGAGGTCCGGTAAATTGCTGCGTGCTGGTGGACCCGATGGTTACTCCGTTTTTGCTGAACAGGTTGAAACCGAGCTGCGAGAGCGCGGTGCGGTCAACGCTCGCGAATTTCACCGATAGCATGATCTGGCGGGGTTCCGCAGCCGGCGGAACCGAGATCATATTGACCACTTTTTTCGCGTGCGCGGACGCGATAGCTTCGGCTCGTTTCGATTGATCGCCCGATCCGGCCTTACCGGTCAACACCAGGGTCTCTGCGTTCCCGCTGAACTGTACCGACGCCTCCGGCAATGCGGCCTTGAGCTCGGCGGCCAGGGTCGCGTGCATATGATCCAGCTCGCTGGTATCGGTGACCACGGTAATCTCGTAGCGCACCGGCGACGAGCCGGTTTCCCAGATCACCAGCGTCGTGTGGCCGACGCTCTTCGCCGTCACCATAACGTCCTTAGGCGAGACGACGACGGCATCGGCGATCTTCGGCTCGGCGACGACAACCTTAATCAGATCGTTGCCGAACTGAAGCAGCTCGCCCTTACCGACGATGAGCGAGACCTGGCGGCCCACATCGGCGGCGCTGGCCGTAAGAATGAAAATAAGCGCGGCCCAACGCATCATTGAAATATTTCCTGCACGTGTTTGTCGCCTCGATAAACATCGATGACGTGCCTCGGCGCCGGAGGCTTCTCCGCCGGCTTCGCGATCAATTGGTTCCACACGCGGTCGTCGCGTAGGTTGGGCGTATTCTGCTTCGGGTGAAATCCGGCGTAAAGCTGATCGGAAGTAGTCGCCGATTGATCCTTTGCGCTCGAATGGTCCAATGGATTGCGGAGCGCCAGGCTGATTTTCCCCTGATTTTTCGCCAGTTCCAGCTTTCTGGCTTGCTCCGGGGTGACCAGCAGTGTTGCCGCTTGCGTGGTCGGTCGCGGGGCAGCGTTGATCGCCGTCGTCGCTGACGTATTCGCGACCTCTGTGGTCCTTCCCATGGCCAGCACCACGACGTCTTCCAGGATTGTCGTCGTCACAGCTTCCGCGACGGAGCCGGGCCTGGTGAACAAGACATCGACGTGCGCGCGAGGTTGGATCAGGCCCGCAACGCTGCTCGAATCGGCGATGGGAACGGAGACCGCCCTCTTGCCGACCTCGATCAAAGCGGGTAATCCCTCAGCGCCCGATACGCTCGCGACTTTGTTCGACGAGAGCGCTTCATTCGCGCCCACCGGAAACAGCAGAGGCCGGTCGATCAGGATTCTCCGATCGACGATCGCGGTCTTCGGGACGTCTTTTTCCGGAACACGGACCATCTTCAGGTCCGGATCCCGCAGCCGCGTTCCGGCGGGCATGTCGCGCGCGGCGGCGGTGATTGCGACCATTTTTTCGGAGTGCGGAGCCTTGGTGGTCGCGTACAGAAACCACGTAAGCAACGCGGCGGAGATCCATGCGGCGATGAAGATCAAAAGGATTCTTTGTCGATCCACTATCTGGCCTCCAGAAGCGTGCAGACGTTATCTTGATAAATCGTTTTCCAGCCGGCCTGATCGAGCGCGGCCTTCAGCGAGTAACGATTCGGCAACAAGGCGTGCGTGAAATGCAGAGGGCGCAGGATCTCCTGCCACCCCGGCCTCACCTCCACCAATTCAAGGTACTGCTTCATGAACGCGGCGCCGTAAAAATCGCTGCGGCCATCGAAGTATACTTTTCGGGCGCCATCGAATCGATAAATCAGATACCCTCCGTATTTATCGGGCGCGAACAGACGGGCATCGGGCGGAAGTTTCTCAATCGCGGCAGCGGCAGCCACTGGAAATTCGTCCGGAGGGAATCCGATGCGCGCGGCCACCGCGGGAATCCGCAGAGCGAGCAGCGCGGCCACGATAGCCACAATCGCCAAGGGCGCGCCATTCAGCTTCCGGTCGAGCGTTCGGGTGCGATGTGCGTAAATCATCGCATGATCCAGCCATCGCGACACCGCCGGCCTTAGCCCGTGCATTGCGCGTAGCGCGTCGGTAAACGCCGCATTGGCAAGCGGCAGAATCAACAGCGCGACCAGCGGCAACGCGCGCGCCGACCGCAATGCCGCGATGCAAAATATCGCGGCCAGCAAAAAATGGGCAATGTTTTTTTGGGTAAGCGCCAGCGTTCCGCCCATCGCCCCGAGCGCGAGCGTGGCGAGAATCTGCGCCGATCCGGTGGCGTGAAAATTGAAGCTTTGAAATTCGGCTACGCGGTCTAGCAGTTCGCCATCCGTTAAATAGGACGCGAGATGCGCGTGCAAACGCCATCCATAAGGATTCACGAAACTCCCGGCGAGCGCGGCGGCAACCGCGAGAAGAAACCAGCGGGCGCGCGCAGTCTCCTCCGCTTTATCGAGATCCCAAATCAACGGGCGAACGATGTGCGCGGCCGCGAAAATCGCCGCGATCACCGGCGCGAAGAAAAAACTGGCGTGTAAATTCGCCCACAGCGATGTAGCCGCCGCAATCCCGATTGCGTGCTGGACTCCGAATCGAAAAGGGGCACGCTCCGCATACCAAACCCCAGCGAGGAGAAACAACCAACTAAAAACATGTGGCCTCGCCAGCCAATGCAGACTGGCCGTATTGATCATCGGCGGCATCATCACGCACGCGATATAAAAGTTGCCGCCCACCGCCCAATGCAGGCGGAACCACATCCAGGTGCAGGCCGCGATCGCGACGGCGAACAACGCGGTGACTCCTCGCAACCCATCGATGCGATGCGCGAGCCCTGTCAAAACGTCCGATCCCCATTCCCAGTCCAGCCACGGTGCGCCCGGGCGCGAGAATGAATAAGCATCGGTGCGGGGCAGGGCGTGCGTCATCAGAATCCGCTCGCCCGTGCGAATGTGCCACCCCGTGTCGGAGTCGCGGAATAGCTTGCGACCGCCGTTGAACACGAACAGGCAGAAGACTAGCGTCAGCACCGCCATCAGCGTTGCCATATCCGGCAGCGCAAAAGGTGCCTTCGCGATTTTCGCATCCGCCGAAGCGGTTTTAGGCTCCGCCGGCGCCAATGCTCGCCAAGCCTGTCGTGATGCTGGAGTACAAGCTGACGATGGCGGAGGAAAGCTGATTTACCGTCGTAATCAAAGCAAGCCCCACGGCGGCGACGATCAAAGCGTATTCAACCAGGTCCTGCCCGTCCTCGTCTTTGGCCAGCCGAACGAAAAATTCCTTCACGTAAATCCCCCTTCTTGCAACTCTCCGTACTACTTCTGCGCGATTGCCGGCGGATCCCCCGAACCGGCGGCAGCATTTTTATCCCTAGAGGTACCTGACGTCATCCTCTTCCAAAGGTTTACGCGCGCCACTGCCGGAGTGGGCGTCGCGGGACCCCCGTCGGCCGCCGCCACCAGCCTCAGATTCTTGAGCGCCGCGGGATAATCGGGGCGGAACTGAAGCGCCGACGCGATTTCCTGGCGAGCCTCAGGATAATGACCCTGTTCCATAAAAACCGCCGCCAGATTGTTGTGCGCAGCGGCCGGATCACCCGATTTTCGCCACTCCGCGAACGCCTGTTCGGACTTCCCCGATTTCGCGAACATCAGCGCCGTGCCCAAGTTGTTATGAGCGATCACCGAATGAGGATCCATGGCTATCGCCTTGCGAAACTCCTCTGCCGCGGATTCAGCATGACCTTGCAATAACAGGTTGTAACCAAGATTATTGTGCAAAGAGGTCTCGGTGGAATCGATCGCCAGCGCCGCCCGGTAGGAAGCTTCGCCCTGCTTGAAACGTCCCTGCTCGTCTTCAAGAATCCCTTTGAGCGACAGCAGTTCCCAGCTTTCTTTCGGATGCTGATTCACGAACAGAGCGATCACCCGCGATGCTTCCGTCGGTTCGTTCCTATCGCGCAGCGCCTTCGCGAGCAGCAGAGTCACGACGGGCAAACCAGGATTCAATTCCGCCGCTAGCCGGTAATGCTCGATCGCCAGATCCGGCTGCCCGCGGCTGATGTACAGCTTCGCCAGCGCAAGGCGCGCATCCAGATCGCCCGCGTTCGCCGCAAGCCTCTGCCGCCACCGCCTCGCTTCGACGTCGCCATCGCCCAGTTCGACCGCGTTTTCCACCTGCCGCATCAGCAGCGCCTGAGTCTTCGTGTGCGTTGATGGCTGCGAAGCAACCTGTACCTGGCGTGTGCAAGAGGCGCTCAGTACAACGAACAGCAGAACGAAGTGGGGCGGGGCCATGCCCTGCCAATCCGGTTTAGGCGTCGTATTTCTCAAATTCCAGTTGGTCCCCAGCCACAGTACCTGTCTCCGCCAGCGTCCCGGCCGGCAACTCCAGAACGGAATAGGCTCGCAAGCTGAACGCGATGCGGCGTTTCACCATGGCAGGACGCGTTTTCAGCACCTGCTTCTTACGGCTTAAGAAAATTACGTCGATCGGAAATTTCATTCCGAAGGTATGGACGCCTTCGCAAGGCGCGATCCATAATCCTTCACCCGGTTCCAGGCTTTTATGCTTCAGCAGCCCCGTCCGCCGCTTCGCGCTGGTATCGGCGATATCCGCGCGGTCGGCGAGCACGCGCCCGTTCTTCTGGTTTGCCACCCGCAGTTTAGCCAACGTCGTTCGATCCTTGCGTACACCCGCCTCCCTCAAGCCTCGTCAACACCTATTAACGTAAGCGGACCGAAAAAGATTGCGGCGATGTAATCGGATTAGCGTATCTTAT
Organism: Bryobacteraceae bacterium; assembly: GCA_035485055.1. Lineage (GTDB taxonomy): Bacteria > Acidobacteriota > Terriglobia > Bryobacterales > Bryobacteraceae > Palsa-187. Next base: position 17,377 of record DATHOJ010000138.1, on the reverse strand, counting down.
CTAAAGACCGGTTTGCAATTGAAATATTTTCTCCCATTGTTTCTCGCATCCTTTCCACTGGCTCACGCGCAGGCGACCTTTGGAGATGTGGTGCGCCTGGGAACCACGCCCAGCGATATCGTGCTCGATGAAAGCCGCACGCGTGTCTATTTGGTCAACTCCTCGGCGAATGCGGTCCAGGTTTGGGATTACAGCCAGCAAACATTGCTCGGATCGATCGCCGTAGGTACCCGCCCGCTCGGCGCGGCCATGTCGATGGACAACCAGTTTCTGTATGTCACCAACCACGACAGCTCGACGCTGAGCGTCATCAGCCTGGCGCAGGGATTCGGTGCTGTAATCAATACAGTCGCGCTGCCTGCCCAACCGGAAGGCGTCGCCGTGGGACTCGACGGACGCGCCGTGATCTGCACCGATGGATCCAGCACCACCGGTACGGTGAATACACTGCTGATCTTCGACGGGACGCAAGCCGCTTCTCAACAGGTGCTCGCCGTGCAATTTCCCCCTGCCGCCGTGACGCCTCCTTCGCTCAGCGCACCCGCCTTTCCGAAACCAGCCACGCAATTTAACGGAAAACTTCAAGCCACGCCGGACGGGAAATACATTATCGGCGTCAGCGCGATCACCAATGCCACGGCGACTGTGGTCTATCAATACGAAGTGGACTCGGGAACGATCCTGCAAAGCCGAACCGTCACCGGACAATCGAGCATCATGGCCATGGCGCCCGACGGAGCGTCCTTCATGGCCGGCTTTACCTTATACGGAACCGCCAATCTCAACGTCATCGCGCAGCAGAATGTCGCCAACGCACCGTTCCCGATCACGTCTGGAACTTCGACCACCACCAATCCTTTTTCAACGGCGACGAATCTGGGAGGGAGCGTCTTCACCTCGGACGGGAAAACGCTGTACAGCGCCTTCAACAACAGCACTACGACCACCGTAACCGCATCGACGCTGCTGGTGTCCGATCCCCACACGCTTGCGATCACGCTGGGCATAAACCTTCCTGAAAGCGTACTGTCGAAAATCGTAATCACCGCGGATGGCTCGCAGGCGTGGGCACTTTCGAGCTCCGGGATGATCCATCTGCCTCTCGGGAATCTGTATACCTACCCGATCCTGATGCCGCAATCGACCACCGTGTTCCTGGCGCAGGATAACTGCAATCCCGGGGTCGCGCAGGGGACCCTCAATATCAATAACATCGGCGGCGGAACTCTCACCTACGCCGTCCCGCAAGGCTTACAGACCGCCATCGTCGCAACCGCGTCCAGTGGACTCGCGCCCTCCACCATCACCTTCACCATGGACCCCGGCCGATCGAGCGTCGTCCGCACCCCCGGCACGAACCTCTACACCGGCGCCAGCGCCACTACCGCCACGGGCACCGATTCCGGCACCGCGCTCGCGGTCACTCTATCTTCTCCCGATGCCATCAACATTCCGAACACCATTCGCGTGTTCATGAATTTCCGCGATTCCACGCAGCGCGGGCAAATCTATCCCGTGCCGACGGTCCCCAACTCCGTCACCGAAGGCTTGCAAGATATCGTCCTCGACCAGCCTCGCAATCTGATTTACATCACGAATTCGGGCTACAATCGCATCGAAGTTTTCGACACCGTCAATCGCGTTTTTCTGAACCCCATCACCGTTGGCCAACTTCCCCATCAGATGGCGATGGGGCTCGACGGCAACACGTTATACGTGGCCAACACCGGCGGCGAATCGATCTCAATTGTCGACCTCACGCAGCAGCTCGTCACCGGCTCGATTACTTTCCCACCCATCCCTCGCCTGGGGAACGCGAACGTCAATTCAGTTCACACTATGGCGATGGGGCTCAGCGGCCTGCAATTCGTGATGCTCCAGCCGACGACCGCCACCCAGATCACCATCAGCGGAACCCTGTGGGAAGTGATCGGCAACAACGCCGTTCCGCGCACCGGCACCACCGTTACGGGCGTCAGCGCGGCGGGCGCGCAGACGCCTTTAGCCACCGCGAATCAATCCAGCATGATCGCCTCCGCCGACGGCACCTCGATTCTTCTCCTCGGCGGCACCGGTATCACCTATCTCTATAACGCTCTAACCGACAGCTACACAACCTCGGCCAATGAGTTCGGAGGTGCGACGATTTTCGGATACTACGGACCAGTCGGCGCAGCTTCGGACGCGAATTTCCTGCTCGCCGATGGCTTGGTGATGAACAACTCCCTCACGCCGATCGGCGGAGCCACGGAACCAGGAATGGTTACGACCACTCCTCCCACGCCGGGCGGAGGTGGTGGCGTCAGCATATCGAGTACCGGCCTGCGCAACGTCGCGTCCGTCGCGCCTATCGATGAAAACGACTTCGCCCGCTTAACCACCCCGGTCCGGACCAACTTAACCACCACGATCACCGCCGATACGCACACCACTCTCGAAGTCGTAAACGTCGTGACCGGAGCGATCACCTCGACCTTCCGCGTACCGGAAAATCCGCCCATTTCCGTGTTCGGCAACACGCGCCAACAGATGCCTCCCCGCCAGATGGTAGTGGATTCTCAAGGCACCGCCTATGCCATCACACTTTCGGGATTGAGCGTGATTCCTCTCACACCTTCCACCGCGGCGACCTCCCCGGCACTGGCCCTGACGCAGCCGATTATCAACTCCGTAGATGGCACCACCACCTTCAAGCCCGGTTCATTCGTGAACATTAACGGATCGAGCCTCGCCTCGCCCGCCATCGCCAACGCTTTGCCAGCGCCGACGGTCCTAGGCGGCTCCTGCGTCGTGATGAACAACGTTGCGATCCCTCTGCTCCAGACCGCCGGCGGGCAGATCGCCGCGCAGATCCCGTCCACCATGCGACCGGGTGAAGTCGTGATGCAGGTCCGCTCCCTGGCGACGGCGCAAAGCAGCTCCCCTGTCGTGGTGACGATTCACACGCCATAATATAGGTATGTTGGAAAAAGCTACTCTAGGCGCTGGATGTTTTTGGGGCGTCGAAGCAACGTTTCGGCGGCTGGCAGGCGTCAAGGATACGCAGGTCGGCTATATGGGCGGCAAGCTGAAAAATCCCACCTATAAGGACGTCTGCACGGACCGCACCGGCCACGCCGAGGTCCTGGAAGTGACCTTCGATCCCGAAGTCATCAGCTATCACGACATCCTCGAAGTCTTCTGGGACAATCACAACCCCACCACTCTGAACCGCCAGGGCCCCGACGTCGGCTCACAGTACCGCTCCGCGATCTTCTATCATTCGCCGGAGCAGGAAAAGGAAGCCAAAGCCTCCCGCGACGCCGCGCAAGCCCGTTTCCCAAAACCCATCGTCACCGAAATCGTCCCTGCCACCGATTTCTGGCGCGCCGAAGAGTATCATCAGCAATACCTCGAAAAGCGCGGCCTGTCGCAGTGCCACTTCTAGCTGCTATTCTGGAGGTAGCCCACCCCAGCAGGATTCTATCTTGAAAATCGGTTTTGTCAGCCTCGGATGCCCGAAGAACCTCGTCGATACCGAGGTCATGATGGGCCAGTTAGTCGCCGGTGGCCACGAACTCACCCCCCACCCCTCCGACGCCGACGTCATCGTCGTCAACACCTGTAGCTTCATCGATCCCGCCAAGCAGGAATCCGTCGACACCATCCTCGAAATGGCCGAGTACAAAAAAAACGGTCGCGCCCAACGCCTCATCGTCGCCGGATGCCTGGTAGAGCGGTATCGCGCCGACATCCAGAAGAATATGCCCGAAGTCGATGCCGTCATCGGCACCAACGAGCTGGAGCGCATCACCGCCCTCTGCGAGGGTGTCAAGCCAGCCGATAATCCGCTCGACGCGTACCTCTATCACGACCTTACCCCGCGCGTTCTGGCAACTCCTCGCCACTTCGCGTACATTAAAATCGCCGAAGGCTGCGACCATCCCTGCACCTTCTGCGTGATCCCTCAATATCGCGGCAAATTCCGCAGCCGCCGCTTCGAATCCGTGATCAGCGAAGCCACGCGTCTCTTCTCGCAAGGCGTCCGCGAAATCAATCTGATCGGCCAGGACACCACCTGCTACGGCGAAGATTTCGGAATGAAGGACGGCCTCGCGACCCTCCTCGCCCGCCTCGCCCAAATCGAAACCAGCCACGAAAAATGGGTCCGCTTCCTTTATTGCTACCCCAATAAAGTGACCCAAAAACTCCTCGACACCATCGCCGAACACTCTTCGCTCGTAAAATACATCGACATGCCTTTGCAGCATGCCAGCGCCCCCGTCCTCAAGCGAATGAAGCGCGGCGCAAACGGCGACATCTTCCTCAAATTGATCGAGCGCATCCGCGCCACCATCCCCGGCGTGGCGATCCGCACCAGTATGATCGCCGGTTTTCCGGGCGAAACGGACCAGGACTTCGAAACCCTCTGCCAGTTCACCGAAGCCGCGCAATTCGACCGCCTGGGTGTCTTCTCCTATTCCGACGAAGACTCGAGCAAGAGCTTTGAACTGGATCAGAAAGTCGACGCGAAAACCATCTACAATCGCAAGCGTCGCCTCATGTCGATTCAGAAGAAAATCTCGCGCAAACGAAATCGTGCCCTCATCGGCCGCGAATTCCGAGTCCTGATCGAAGGCCCCTCCGCCGATTCCGATCTGGTCTGGCAGGCGCGCCTTTCCACGCAAGCCCCCGAAATCGACGGCGTCTGCTATATCTCCGATCCCGGCGAAGCTCCCCTCAACCCCGGCGACATGCGCACCATGCGTGTCACCCAGGCCCACGATTACGACCTGACCGGCGAGCTAATCGACCCGCCGCGCCACACATCCAACGAAAAACTGCTCCAAATTGCCTTGGTTTAACCGCCATGAAGTGTCCGATCTGTAAAAAAGACGTAGCCTTAGACAACCCCGAAATGCCCTTCTGTAGCGAACGATGCCGCCTCATCGACTTGGGCAACTGGGCGACGGAAAAATACGTCATCTCCACGCCAGCCGATCTTTCTCACTTAGAAGACGAGGAAGAGTGAAAATTTTCGCGCATCTGCTCGCCACGTGGTTCTTCTGCGGCTACGCCCCTAAAGGACCCGGCACCGCCGGATCGCTCGGAGCCCTTCTCGTCGCCTGGCCTCTGCGCCATCAGCCTCCCTGGTTCTTCGCCGTCCTCGCGCTGATCTTTCTCGCTCCCGCCATCTGGTCCGCCGGAATCACGGCCCTGCAAGTCGGAAAAAAGGACCCGCAAATCGTCGTGATCGACGAAGTGGTCGGACAATGGATCGCTTTGGCCGGCGCCGCCATGTACTCTCCCTCCGCCTGGATCGCCGCCTTCGTTCTCTTCCGCCTCTTTGACATCTGGAAGCCCTGGCCCGTCCGTCAGCTTGAAAAATTGCCCTCCGGCACCGGCATCGTGATGGACGACGTGATGGCCGGCCTCTACGCCGCGCTTGTGTTGTACGCCATTGGATGGAACAATTCAATTAGCAAGTTTTTCTATGGCATTTCGTAAATCATCCAACGGTCCGCAGATCTCTGAAGTATCGCCGGCCGCGGCGATTCCCGGGGGCGAATTTGTAATTCGCGGGAAGGGACTCGCCGGCGCAGACCGTCCGCACATCAAGTTCGGAGAACTCAACGCGCCCATCGTCATCGGGTCGGATTCGTTCGTCATCGCCCGGGTGCCCGAAGGCGCTCCGGCGGGCGAAATGATCGTCGGCAATTCGCCTTATAAATGCGAGATCGGCATCCTGGTCGCCGATAGCCTGCATCCCGTTTCAAATCCCGTCGTCGATCGCCACGGCAATATCTACACCACCTTCAGCGGATCGCCCGGCCAAAAAGCTCCCGTCTCGATTTATAAAATCGATGCCCATCATCATGCCCGGCCGCTGGTCTCTGATCTCATGAACGCCACCGGACTCGCCATGGACGCGGACGGCGTACTCTACGCCTCCAGCCGTCATGACGGCATCGTGTATCAGGTATCGCCCGGCGGCAATCTCGCAGTTTACGTCGAAGGCATGGGCGTCGCCACCGGTATCGCCTTCGACCAGCAAGGCTATCTCTACGTCGGCGACCGCAGCGGCACCATCTTCAAAATCAGCCGCGAGCGCCAGATCTACGTCTTCGCCACCATCGAGCCATCGATCGCCGCCTACCACTTGGCCTTTGGCCCTGACCAGTTTCTCTATGTAACCGGCCCCAACACCTCCAGTTTCGACGCTGTCCAGCGCGTCTCCCCCGACGGCCACGTCGAAGTATTCTACCGGGGCCTGGGTCGCCCCCAAGGTATGGCCTTCGATGTAAAAGGCAACCTCTACGCCTCGGCATCTCTGGAAGGCCGCCGAGGCATCGTCCGCATCGACCCCGACGCAAAAGCCGAACTATTCCTATCGGGCCCCGCAATCGTAGGTGTAGCCTTCGCTCCCTCGAAAGCAATGGTCCTGGCAACCAACAACTCCATATACCGCGTAGACGTAGGAATAGAAGGCCGCCGCCTGCCCTGACGTCATTATTGACGCGTTCGGAGCCACATCGCGAAAATGGGGACTGCCTACTCTGTCCCAAGGCGCCCCCCCCGCCCTTCGCGAAGGATTGCACAGGCCGCCGCCGCGTGGACAGAGCGGGCTGTCCCCATTTTTCGCCCCGTCCACAAAATCGCGAGTTCGAAGGACCCCAAATAAATGCGCACCCAGACAGTCCTGCGCGATGATTGATAAAGAATGGAAGCCGAAATCATCGCAGTAGGGTCCGAACTCCTAACCTCCCAGCGCATCGACACCAACTCCCTTTTCCTCACCGATCAACTCAACGCTCTCGGCGTCGAAGTCCGCCGAAAAATGGTAGTCGGCGACGATCGCGAACTCCTCACTGCCTCCATCCGCGAAGCCATCGAACGCGTCGAAATCGTCATCCTCACCGGAGGCCTCGGCCCCACAGAAGACGATTTAACCCGTGACGCCGTAGCCTCCGCCACCGCCCGCAAGCTGATTTTCCGTGAAGACCTCCGCCAAGCCATCGCCCAGCGCTTTCAACGCATGAATCGCAAAATGGCGGAAATCAATCTGCGCCAGGCTTACGCCGTCGAAGGAGCCGAAGCTCTGCCCAATCCCAACGGCACCGCAGCGGGACAATGGCTGGAGCATCTAAATCGAGTCGTAATGCTGCTCCCTGGCCCTCCCCACGAAATGAAGCCGATGTTCGTAGACCAGTGCGTGCCGCGCCTCACCCGCTTGCTTCCCGCGCAGGTGATTCGCACCCGTTTCTACCGTGTAGCCGGCATGGGCGAATCCGACCTCGATCAATTAATCGCGCCCGTTTATACCAAGTACACCAACCCCGTAACCACGATCCTGGCCGCGCCCAGCGACATCCAGATCCACCTTCGAGCCCGTTGCACCACCGCCGAGGAAGCCGAAGCCTTGCTAGCCGAGGTCGGTCCCCCCATCGAAACGCTCCTGGGCGACCGCATCTACTCCCGCAATGGCGACTCGCTCGAATCCGTAGTCGGCAAGCTGCTCACCGAACGCCAGGCAACCCTGAGCGTCGCCGAAAGCTGCACCGGAGGCCTGCTCGGTCAGCGCCTCACCTCGGTCCCCGGCAGCTCGAAGTATTTCGTCGGAGGATTCCTCGTCTACAACGATTTCACGAAGGAATTGCTACTAGGCGTAGACCGCCATCTAATCGATACCCAAACATCCGTCAGCGAAGAAGTCGCCTGCGCTATGGCCGAGGCCGCCCGCAAACGAACCGGATCCACCTACGCAGTCTCCGTAACCGGCGAAGCCGGCCCGGAGAGCGCAAGCGGAGCCCCCGTCGGTACCGTCTACCTCGCCATGGCCGCTCCCGATCGCCCCACAGAGTCCCGCCGCCTCCAACTCCCCGGCGACCGATCCCGCATCCGCACCTTCGCCGCCCAAGCCGCCCTGGATTTCCTCCGCCGCCAAATATCATAGCCTGCACGTTCCGCACATCACCAAGGTGGCAAAGGCTTTAGCCTGTGGGAATCAGCACGTTAGCATGTACAAACCTCGAATCCCCTCATCCCCGGGGTATATAAATAAGCGAATGAGCGACAAGCCGCAAACCGAACCGCCATGCGTAAGCATGCGGACAATCTCGCATTTTTACCCCCCTCACGCGTTACGCACGCGTTATTTTAACGCGAAACTCTCTCGAACACCCAAAAAACCGGCGTTCCAGGATCCAAATCCGCGTCATCCATGCGTTAGCACCCGCGTTATTGCGCCAAACCAGCAAATGGGGCTATCCTAATTCACCAGTCTTTTTATGCGACTTCAATATCTTCTCCTCGCCGTCCTGCTCGCCGCGCCGTCGTTCGCCCAAAGCAAGAAAGCCAAACCCGCGCCCGCGGACGCCGCCCCCGCGCCTCAGAAACTCGACGAAGAGTACACAAAGTTAATCAAACAATACCTCCAAGATTCGCGAGTCACCACCGAGCTTGTGGACCACATGCCCGCCTCCGACACCGTCCCCTCGCCCCTGAAATTTTTCGGCCGCATCCCCGGCACGCCCGGCGAGCTCACCTATTCGAAGGACATCAATCGCTACTACGAGGAGCTTGCCCGAGTCTCTCCGCGCGCCAAGTTCTGGAAGGTCGGCCAATCCGAAGAAGGCCGCGACCAGGTTGTGCTAGCGATCGCCGACGAAGCCACCATCAAGTCTCTCGACAAATACAAAGGCATGCTGGCCGCGCTAACCGACCCGCGCAAAACCACCGAGGCGGAGGCCGCTGAAATCATACATAAAACCGGCAAGCCGATCTACTGGGCTACCAGCGGCATCCACTCCCCCGAAACCGGCGGACCCGAGATGCTCATCGAGCTAGCCTACCGCCTCATCGTCGAAGAAACGCCGTTCATCCAGACCATCCGCAACAACGCCATTATCTTCATCACCCCGGTTGTCGAAGTCGATGGCCGCGAGAAACAGGTCGACACCTATTACTACGGCAAGAAAACCGGCAAAGCCCGCCCGCCGCTGATGTACTGGGGCAAGTACGTAGCCCACGACAATAATCGCGACGGGATGGGCCAATATCTGAAGCTCACGCAGAACATCACCAACAACGTGCTCGAATGGCACCCCACCATCCTTCACGATCTGCACGAGGCCCAATCTTATTTGTACGTGTCCACCGGCACCGGCCCCTACAACACCTCACTCGACCCCATCGCCATCAACGAATGGTGGCTGCTCGCCGAAACCGAAGTCATGGAAATGGCCAAACGCGGCGTCCCCGGCGTCTTCACCTACGGTTTCTACGATGGCTGGGTCCCAAATTATCTTTTCTGGATCGCGCTCACGCACAACTCCTTCGGCCGTTTCTACGAAGTGCAAAGCTACGGCCCGGATATCAACGAAAACCTGCGCCTCCAGCCCACCGTCACCAGCCGGGAGTGGTTCCGCCCGAATCCTCCTCTGCCCTCCATTAAATGGGGCCCTCGCAACAACACCAACATCCAGGAATCCGCGCTTCTACTCGCGATGAACAAAGTCGCGAAAGAGAAAGAGCTCTATCTCGAAAATTACTGGATCAAGAACAAGCGCGCCGTCGATAAAGGCAAAAACGGACCCACCTACGCCTGGGTAATTCCCGCCGGTCAGCGCCGCCGCGGAGAAGCCGTCGACGTCGTCAACGAACTGCGCCATCAAGGCCTCGAAATTCACAAAGCCGTCGCCGCCTTCAAAGCCGGAACCCTCGATGTCTCCGAAGGCGACTACGTCATCCGCGCCGACCAGCCCTATTACACCCTGGCCGACATGTATTTCAGCGTCCAAAATTATCCGATCGCAAATCCCGCACCTTACGACGACACGGGCTGGACCATGCAGTACATGCGCAACGTGAAACTGGTTCCCGTCACCGATAAAGCCGTCTTCGATAAGCCGATGACCATGATCAGCGCCGACGTGAAAGCCCCTGGAGGCATCGACGGATCGGGCGCCACGCTCGTCCTCGACCACACCACCGACAACGCATTGATGGCCTTCCGCTTCAAACTCAAAGACGTAAAAATGCAAGCCGCCGAAGACGATTTCGATCTTGGTTCCCGCAAATTCCGCGCCGGAGCCTTCATCATTCCCAATGCCGACCGCGCGAAAATCGAACCCGTCCTCCGCGACCTCGGCTTAAACGCGATCGCCGTTTCCTCCGCGCCCACCGTCAAAACCCACGACCTCGACGTCCCTCGCATCGGCTACATTCACGCCTGGCAGCGTACGCAGGACGAAGGCTGGGTACGCGCCGCGCTCGATTATTACGGCGTGCCGTACACCTATTTCGCCGACCAAAAACTCCGCGACGGCAATCTGCGCTCGAAATACGACGTCATCATCTATCCGCACGTAGGCGGAAATTCTTCATCACATCTGACCGGCATTCCCATGACCGGCAAAGACCCGGTTCCTTACAAGAAAACCGACCTCACCCCCAACCTCGGCGCCAACGATTCGAGCGACGACATTCGCGGAGGCATGGGCATCGAAGGCCTAGCCGAACTAACGAAATTCGTACAGGAAGGCGGCACGCTAATCGCCGAAGGCTCGACCGCGGCATTCCTCTCCGACTACGGCCTGACCAGCGGTGTAACCGTTGAGCATCCCGCAGCCCTGTTCGCCCGCGGCTCAATCCTGCGCGGCACCTTCACCGATCGCAAAAGCCCGATCGCCTATGGCTACGATCAGAAAGACATCCCCGTTTACTTCAATCAGGACCCGGTATTGAGTGCAGGCGGCGGATTCGCCGGCTTCGGAGGCCGCGGAGGCGGCTCACCCCTCGGCCAGAACGTCACACCGAACGCTGTCCCCGTCCAAATCTCGCCCTACGACGCAACACCGACCAACGCTGCTCCGCCTCCTCCATCGGAAGCCGAAAACATGGCGATGATGCGCCAGCAAGCCCGAGCCTTCGGCATCAGCGTCGATGAAACCCGTCCGAGAGTGATCATGCAATTCCCGGCAAACGCGAATGACATGCTGTTATCCGGCACACTCTCCGGTGGCCAAGCGCTCTCGAACCGCGCGCTAGCCGTCGACGTCAACGCCGGAAAAGGCCACATAGTGATGTTCGCCCTCCGCCCTTTCTGGCGCTGGCAAACCCAGGGAACCTATTTCCTGGCGTTCAACGCAATCCTGAATTGGAATCATCTGGACGCCGGCAAAACCGAACCGCCAGCCAGGCCGAGAGCCGGTGCAGCCCAGTAACTACCAATTCATCATCCGCATCCGATCCATAATCGATGCGCTCATATCGTTCATCCTCGCCGGCCGTCTGCGCCGTGGCGAAGGCAAACAAGCGGCGAGCCTGGCCGCTTCCTCGCGATCCAGCTTCGCCGCCGGTATGTGATAGTGATACTGCGAAGCGGCCTCCGCGCCCCAAACGCCGGGTCCCCATTCGACGATGTTCAGATAAAGCTCCAGCTCGCGCCGTTTCCCGAGAATCGTGTCTGCCAGCGGCGCTAGCGTATACTCAAACGCTTTCCGAAGCACATTCCGATGCGTCGTGAAAAACAAATTCTTCACCAGTTGCTGCGGAATCGTCGATGCGCCGCGGCCCAGTTTTCCATTTTCCTGGCTCTCGTCGGCAACCTTCTGCGTCTCGATCCAGTCCACACCATGATGAATATAAAACCGCCCATCTTCAGAAGCAATCACCGCATGCTGCAACTGCACCGAGATCTGAGAAAGCGGTTTGAAAATGATCTTCTTGTGATAAGGCTTGCCGTCGATCTTAGCTTCGATGTAACGCTGAAGCTGAACCCCCGTGGTCGGTGGATCGACCCATTTCAGCAGCACCAGCGAAGATATCCAGAACAGATACAGCGCCGCCACGAATAGCAGCGACCATTTCACCAACCGTATCAACCATCGAGTCACCTATCTTATGATAGTGACCTGAATGCTGCGGGCGCTAACCAGACAAGTGAGTCCGAGTTTCGCGTCCTGCGAACTGACGTTCCTCGATCGTCAGCCGATCGATGTCGCGAAAGCAATGGAGCAGCACCGAGCCTACGAAGCGTGTCTCACCGGGCTGGGCGTCAAGGTAATTTCGCTGCCAGCCGAACCAAATTTTCCCGACGGGGTCTTCGTCGAAGACCCCGCCATTGTCCTCGATGAGGTCGCCATCATCACCCGGCCAGGAGCCGAATCGCGCCGCGGCGAAACCGAAAGTGTCGCGCAGGCTCTCTCGCCCTTTCGCGACCTTCGCTATATCCGTGAGCCCGGGACGCTCGAAGGCGGCGACGTTCTAACTGTTGGTAGAACACTCTATGTCGGATTATCGCGCCGGACCAATCGACTGGGCATTGGGGAGCTAGCCGATGTCGTTGATTTGTTTGGCTATCGGGTTGTGCCGGTCGAGGTGACCGGATGTTTACACCTCAAGAGCGGAGCCTGTTGGGCCGGCGGAGACGTGATTTTAGCCAATCCCAAATGGATTGACGCAGCCCAATTTCGTAATTTCCGAATCATCGAAGTTCCGGAAGACGAACCATCCGCGGCCGATGTCCTGCCCATCGGAGACGCGCTGCTGGTGCCGGCAAATTTCCCTCACACCCGGCAAATCCTCGAAGGGGAAGGAATCAAAGTCCGCACCATCGACGTGTCCGAACTGCAAAAAGCCGAAGCCGGAGTCACCTGCATGAGTCTGTTATTCGAAACTCAAGGCTGACCCAGAGACCCGAGAAACTTCGTGACATTCTCCGCCGACCCCGAGAAAATCTCCGGCGCCGGAGTTCTCCGCGAAAGCATCTCACTATAAACAAACCCCGGTTTATCGTAATTCAGGCCCATTCCAGCCAAATATTGCAGTCGCAGATTCATATCTTCATTGACCTGCGCCCCTTGGAGCCAGCTCTTCAAATCCGACGCGCGACCGGCGTAGGTACCCAACAATTGCGGCACAGAGTGAAAATTAACTTCCGCCAGAGATCTTCTCACCAGCTTGTAATCGTCCCTCGCCATGCGCTTGTCTAAGGCATCGATGTCGATCTTGGTGGGTTCCACCTGCGCCAGCAATACCACGTCGTAGCCTTCGCCGTTAATGTCGTTGCCCCAAATTGTTCCGTTCGGAAACACGTCAAAGAAGGTCGCGAGTTCACTTTTAACGGTGTCGAAATCGCTCTCATAGAGAGGCACCCATTGCGTGATCACTCCGCCCGGATTCAGATGCTTCTTGACCAGCTCGAAATACTCTTTCGAATAGAGCGTCGCCGTTCCCTTCACCCACGGATGAATCGGATCCGACGTAATAATGTCGAATTTATCTTTCGTTGTCAGGACGAAATGACGCGCGTCGTCGTACACCATCCGCGTCCGTGGATCGTGAAACACATCGTGATTCTCCGATGCGAAATACTTCGAGGAAGCCTGCGGAATCAACGGCTCGATTTCGCAAATCGTGATGTTTTTCACTTCCGGATGGACAACGAACGTCCCCGCCGTAACCCCGGCTCCGAATCCCACCACCAGCACCGATTCCGGACCCTTGTGAATCAGCGCGGGAATATGCCCCAGCATGCGTTGGAGGCGCATGTCGTAAGGCTCAGTGGATGCTTCCACTTTTCCGCTGACGTGAAAGTAAATCTGCCCACCGTCAAGCTCCGAAACCACCACCGATGAATTGCGCCCCTCCCCGATATACAGCGGCTTGCCCGGAGCAGTCTGAAGCGACATCCGGCGTCCATACGCAATCGCCAGCCACGGCACTTCCGAAACAGTTGCGAATAGAAAGATCGCGATCAGTGTAGCCGCGGCGACTCCGAAATATCCCGAACCCTTCAACCCGGATTTATAAAACAAAATCAATCCCGCAAGAATCGACAACGCGATCAAAGCCTGCTGCGATCCCTGTGTCCCTACCCACGGGATCAGCACGATGCTGAACCCCACCGCCCCCAAAATCGCCCCGACCGTATTCGCCGCGTACACCTCCCCGACCAGTGCCCCGCTATCCTGCTCTCTATTCGCCACCGCCGCGAGCGCCAAAGGGAAACTAAGCCCCCACAACAGCGCCGGCGGCAGAATCGCCATCAGGCACATCATGAAGTCAACTCGAAACAGCCGCCAGGGATTCGTCACCGCCAAAGGATTGAAAGGCCACGACGGAATCAGGTCGGACACCGCGTAAGCCGTCCACGCAACGGCGAACGCCAGCGCCAGTTGACTCGCGCCGAGCGCCAGCCGCGGGCGTTTTAACCTGCGTGTCCACACCGAACCTGCGCTGCTCCCGATTCCCAGCCCGATCAGAAATACCGCCAGGATGATGGAAAACGTGTAGACCGTGGCGCCCAGCATCAAAGCCAACAGCCGGGTCCAGACCACCTCCGCACCCAACGCGCAAAGTCCCGATAGAGCGATCGCAGTATAGATTGGCCACGCTCCTTGAGGCCGGCTGACTTTTTCGGCAACGTCCTCCTTCGGCGCCTCGTATGCCGCACGCGACCGCAGCACGAAACTCGCCATCGCGACACCAATGTTGATCGCCGCCGCGATATACGTCGCCACGCGCATATCGTGGACCCGCAGCAAATAAAATCCCGCGAACAAGCAGCCGAACACTGCGCCCGCGATGTTGCCTCCGTAGAAAAGCCCCAGCCAGGATACGCCGAGCGGAGTAGATTCCACCCATCGCCCGATTGCGGGCAGCGATGCGCCCATCAAAATTGTGGGAGGTAGCAGACAAATCCCCGCAACCAACCCGCGCAGCAGAATGGAAGGCAGCCCGTCGCCTACCGCCGCCGTGTAAATCCCGTTTAGCATCGGAATCACAAACAGCACCGCGACGCCGAAAAACCCGATCCCCAATTCGAGCAATCCATACACCCGCAAAGGATGCTCGCCCCTCGAAATCACCCGCGACAACAGTAGGCTGCCGATGCACATCCCTCCCATGTAGGTGCCGAGCAGCACGCCCAAAGAGACGGCAGACGATCCGATCACCAGTTGCAGTAGCTGGAACCACACCACTTCGTAAATCAGGGCCGCGCAACCGCTACCGGCGAATAAAAAGAGTAGGACCGGCAACACCGGAGCACTGCGTGAAAGGGGCAAGGAGGAGGAAGAAGTATTGCGAGACAATCTCGCATGATACCTCAACTAATGCTTAAAGAAAGGCATATGCGGCCGGACATCCGGCCAGAATTCTTCCCACATATTCCCGAGCAGCCGGCCGCCGAATCCTAAGCCGATACGCGTCAGCGTATTATTCGGACCGCGGTCGCTGTTGGGCCGCCATGAATCCGACAGGACGTTCGTCCCCGCGATGGCGATGTATCGCGCATAGGCTGGAAACATTCGCCCGTTGCGATCCGACAGGAACGTCATTTTCAGGGTGCGCGAGAACCTCTTCCCGAAGGATTCTTCCACAGGATCGCGATGGTAACGGGGATCCTCGCGCCAGATCGTCCCCAAAGTCGCCTCCGCGAAGTTGCTGGTCGCCACGCCGCTCAGCCGAAGACCGTAGCGCTTCCAATACCCTCCGAAGTTGACTCCATATTCCTTGGGATGATCGAACCCCGTGCCCCACGCGGCGGACATGAGCCCGGTCAAGAGACTCGCCGGACCGAGGGTGCTTTTGAACGTCCAGTCTAGCCGTCCGAGCCCCGTGATCGGAGCGTCAGAATCGCTGGGAGCGGTCTGCGAACTCGGCCCAGTCGACGCACCGGGAGGCGGATCAGATGGGGGCGATTGTACTTCTTGCCCTCCGGTGAGTAACAACACAAACAGGGGAAGGGAACCCATAGCATGCTTGTGAAAGCACGCGACGTGCCAGATCGCTGATCCTCATTGGATTCAGCTTCTCTCAATTCCTAAAATGCAAAAATTACACGAGCTTCTGCTTGCGAATCGGAAGTTCCCGCACTCTCTTTCCGGTAGCCGCAAAAATCGCGTTACAAATCGCCGGAGCGATCACCGGGACTCCGGGCTCGCCTACGCCCGCCGGAGGCGCGTCGCTTGGCACAATGTGGACATGGGTCACAAACGGAGCCTCCGGCATCCGCGCCACCGGATAATTATTGAAATTCCCTTCCTTCACGCGTCCATCGGCGAGCGTGATCTCGCCCATCATCGCCAGGCTGGTGCCGAACACCGCCGCGCCCTCGAACTGCGCCGTCACGCGTTCCGGATGCACCACCATCCCCGCATCCACTGCGTAATCGACGCGTGGAATTTTGACCTTCCCTTGCGCATCCACCTCCACTTCCACTACCGCCGCGATATACGAAAGGAAGCTGCGATGCACCGCGATCCCATACCCATGCCCCGCGCCGGATTTCTTCTTCGCCCATTCCGACTTCTCTGCCGCTATTTCGACAACTCTGCGCAACCTGCCGACATCCAGCGGATACCGCTTGTCACCCGCGCCCAAATCGATCACCCGCGGCGACCCCAGCATTTCGAGTAAAAATTCCACCCGGTCGCGTCCCGCCGCCGCAGCCAATTCGTCGGTAAAAGATTGCACACCGTATGCGTGAAATATATTGGCCACGGACCGCATCCATCCAATTCTCACCGGAGCCGCCGCCGGTCCATTCTCCGCGCGATGATTCGGTATGTCGAACGGCAGATCGTTCCAGCCCATCCCCATTTGCGAATTGCCATATTTGGCGTTCGCGTCGAACATCATCTCGATGGGAGGAAACGCGCTGCGTTGCAGCCACGCCGTCGGCCGCCCTTTCGCATCCGTCGACGCCTTCATATACATCGCGGCTACGGAGTGAAAATAGTCGAAATGAATATCGTCCTCACGGCTCCAGACCACCTTCACCGGCTTGCCGACTTTTTTTGACAGCACCGCGGCTTCGGCAACGTAATCCGGCTTCGACTTGCGTCCGAACCCACCGCCCAGCAGCGTCACATGGCAAGTCACATCCGCCGGCTTGATCCCCACCGCCGCCGCGACCGTCGCCTGCACCGCCTGCGGATTCTGTGTCGCCGTCCACGCGATCACTTTGCCGTCCTTAAACTCCGCCACGGCTGCCGGAGGCTCCATCGGCGCATGCGCCAGCATCGGAACGTAATATTCGGCTTCGTGGACCTTTCCTCCCTTGGCGAACTCCGCGTCCACATCGCCGACGTTCCGCGCCACCTTCCCCGGCTGTCGTGCCGAGTCTTGCAGCGTCTTCTTAAACGCCCCCGAATCGAATCCCGCATTCGCGCCCAGATCCCAATCCACCTTCAACTTTTTGCGCCCCTGCATTGCGGCCCAGGTGCTATCCGCGATCACCGCGACGCCGCCCAGCGCCTGAAATCCGTAAGGAGGCTTCAGCGGCTCAATCTGCACCGTTTGCGATACGCCGGAAACTTTGCGCGCTTCGCTATCGTCGACGGACGCGATTTTTCCACCCATTACCGGAGAGCGCTCGATCGAGGCATAG
>DATHOJ010000137.1:0-3928 GCA_035485055.1 Bryobacteraceae bacterium | reverse complement strand
CCTATTGGCTCCGCCTCTGCGTTGAGAGCGCCGGTTCTGTTTCGGATCCTCTGGCGGCGGTCCTTCGGGAGCGTTGCCCAGGTTTTCTGGAATACGCGGCAGTATATGCAAAGGAGCATCCGGGAGAACCGGAATTCCTCTGGCTCCGCTTTCTGGAGTGGGCGGATGAAAGGCTCTTTGCAGATCCTATCGCTGAGAACTGGCGCCACGCGCTCGGTTATTATGCGACACGAGATCCGCGGATGGATCAGGTTCGGGCGCATTGGAAGCGCTGTCGTCAGGCATGGAAACTACAGCCTCCCGCGACTCTTCCACGCTTCGAGAGTTGGCGCGCGACCGCGTTCCAACCCCATTGACCTTGATCTTCCCCGCTTCTATGAGCTCCTCCACCCAAAAGAAGGCGTCCTCGTCGAGCAGGCGCCAGTTTATGCTTTCGGGGTGATTGTACAGGAACGACTGCAGCGAATCCTCCGCGATCCGACCGTTCCTCTTTTTGTGAAGCTCGCCGGATTTCACCCACATCCGAATGCTCGGCCGCCGGATGTGCAGCTTCGTCGAAATCTCGCGCACGCTGTATCCGTCCTGGAACCGAGCAGGAATGCCGCGGTGCGTCAACATATCCCAAACCGCCTTTTCCGAGCGCTCGAGATCCTCGGCGATTTCCTTTACGCTCACGTGGTTGACGGACTCAACGGCGAAGCGGAATTCGGCCATCGTCCAGCGCCGTCGATCGCTGATGGGCTTGGTGGGCAGTCCCAATTTGTGAGCCCGCCGCAGAATTGCTCGCCGCGACCAGTCCGTGAGGTTCTGGATATCCGACACAGACGCGCTCAATCCCAGTTCGCGGCAGATTAGCACTAAACGCTCGTCCAGTTCACTCGTCCACGCGATCGGGCCATTCGTTCGTCGCTGGTATCGCAGCCGGCGAAGACGCGCCCAAATTGCGGAGATTCGAAGCTCTGAGAACGCGCCCAGGACTTTGTCGACGGCTTCACGTTCGCACCGATTCGCCTGACGGATGCCGTCAAGCAGGACAGAGTCCACGCGGGCTATCCAAGAGCACCCGCTGTTCTGTGAGCAACGGCGCGGTGACGTGTCTCCCGTAGCGGAAGCGGCTTCAGAGTCAACGCTGGACGATCCGCCCGGCGTCGACCCCGATAATATGTCGGTAGAGCAATTTCGCCGATTCCGGAGATCTCTCAGTCGCACCCAGACGGCGCCAGCATGCAGTACCGGGTGCGCCTTTAAAACCGCATCGACCGCACCGCACCGGAAGCGATGTGCCCTTGCTATGCCCACTCGAAGAATCGGGTCGACCTCGGCGATCCAGAACTCATTCTGAATCCAACGCGGGACGCCGGCGCGCGCAACTTCCTCCACCCGGTTGTACAGCCATGTTGTAGAGAGTCCCGGCCAGACAGAGTGGACACGATCCACTACAGTGGACTTCGATGTGCTCCGGCCGAAGATCGCCTGGGTGAGTACATTATCAATTTCCTGCTGCCAAAACTCCACGCTCAGCCACAGCTGCTGTTGATCCGCCGATTGTTTTTCAAATATTTTCCGAAGGCGCTTCTCGAAGTCGGTCGAGTGGTGATTCTTTCCTTCGGGAAGAGCATGCAACGCCCGCAAGCGTGCCTCAGCAAGTTTTTTTCCGTGCTCACTTGCATCGATGCCATCCAGCAAAACCACTACGGAATCGTTGGTCCAGACAGCAATACTCTGCGCGGTCTGTTTCGCGCCCATGGAACACAACCTCAATGCCAGACTGGCGAAGACCGCATCGACTGCGGCTTCCTTATGAAATAAGCATCGACCGGTCTGAAAAGGCCCGCTGTCACCCAGTATGCAAGGTGCTAAAGAAGCCGTTCAAGCGGGCTCCAGAGTGTCTTTTTGTTAGGTCCCTCACGCTCGCTCTTGCCAACGTCAGGTCAATCACAACGGATCCTCAAAACTGCGCGTCAAAATAACGAATAAGTGGGACTTTTCTCTGCTCCCAGCTCTTATTCTTCAGTAGAGGGTATTCACCCTTTTTGTGAAATCTGCCGGCCCGGCGACCGGCATGGGTACTTCGATGAGCCGAGACATGGAGAACCAAAAGCTCCAACCGACCCCCGGACAAATCCCGCCGTTCTGGGTTCGGCCGACTGATGATCTCGATCAGTCTATTGACCCCCGAGTTCACGAGCTCGCGATGCGGCTGTGGCCATGGGCATTTCGGCATGTCGAAAGGGAGTTGCATGACGGTCCGAGCGCCGCCGAGACGCTGGAAGAAGTTGTGATTGAAGTATCATCCAGGCTCCGCGCCGTACCTGAGGTCGCCCGCAACCTGAATGGCTACCTGATTACCGCCTTTCATCATCGCGTGCGTTCACGACGGCTTCGAGACCACCGGCTCGCTCTCGAGGGGCTCGCGCGTGAACTGGAAAGGAACCACGGAGTGAGAGCCCCGGATTCGGTCGCAGCCCTCGAATGGCGCCTCACACTCGATCTCCTCATCTGTTTCCTGCCCCACGAAATCAAGCACACGCTTCATTTCCGCATGCTGGGATTCTCCTGGAAGGAAGTCAGCGATGTCTCTGGTCTTTCGGTGAAGCAGGCCAAATCACGGTATTACTACGGGCTTCAGAAGGCATACGAAGAGTTGCTTGAGACTCAACTCCGGCGTCGCGGGGCAGAGGGTGGCGGCTGATGGCAAAAGAGCGCGGCAGGCCGACATTTGTGCGGCGGAATGAAAAGGATCTGATCGCGGTCGCAACAGACGCACTGGTGTCCGGTTTTCCTAATCCGGAGAGGATCGGTTGCCCTGAGGCGAGGATTCTTGACGCTGTCGCTGGGCGTCGCCTGACCTTTTCGGAAATTAACGACGTGGTCGACCACATCGCCACATGCTCGCCGTGTTTCGACATTTACACTGGGTACCGGAAAGAGTACTGTGCCCGCCACAACTGGAAGCGTTCGATAGCCGTTGTCGCGCTCCTCGCAGCCTTGGCCGCGACCTGGTATTTGGGCCGACAGGTTCTTCCGCAGGTGGCAAATCGCCCCCCGCAGATCGCGGAGGTCGCGCCCATGACTGCGGTTCTGGACTTCCATGACAGGACAGCGGAGAGGTCTGATCAGGTTCAGCCATCCGGACCAATCGCGATTCCGCATCTGCGGCGCTCGCTACTGAGTCTTCAAATTCGCCTTCCAATCGGTACGGAGGATGGGCAATATTCGATCGAGTTTCGCAGGACCGCTGGCCAGACTGTCATCCAAACCACCGGAACAGCCAAATGGGACGGAACCACGGAGACTCTGTCCATCCGGATCGATCTGCGAACGGTAGAACCCGGCCAATACACGCTGGCTCTTCGCAAGGGTGCCGCGTCGTGGCGCCAGTATTCGGTGTTCGTGGACTAAACAGGAGGAACAGTGCGCGCCTTATTTCCCATAACTTTTTTTCTGATTTCGGCTCCCCTCATCCCGCGATTGGCGGCGCAGCCCCAGCCTGCGGCCGCCAAGAAACTGCAGCACGCATTGCGATTGGCGGATCTCTACAACTGGGCCGATGCAGGCCCTGACTTTGCCGAGGCGGAAACGCTTTTCCTTGCCGCTGGAGACCAGAGGAACGCACTCTATGCAAGGCTCGGCGTCATCAGATCGAACAGCGAGCAACACCCTCTTCCTGAAACATCGGCGCAATTAGCCAAAGATCTCGAATCCAATCCGATACTCCAGACGGACAAGGAGTTGCGCATGTTTTGCCTCATCGTGAAAGGCGACATCGACGGGGAAGTTGATTCCCGCGCCATGCGCGAGGACTGGCAGGAGGTCGCGAAACTGGCCCGCGATCTCGGAAACGCCAAATGGCAGTATCGAGCTCTCGCCCAATTGGGAATTGCAGCCTTCTATGATGGCGATCTTGAAACAGCCCGCAAAAACGTTG
>DATHOJ010000136.1:0-2423 GCA_035485055.1 Bryobacteraceae bacterium | reverse complement strand
ACCTACCGCATGAACGGACGCATCAGCGTCGACGGATACCCGGACGTCACTGTGCAAGACATGTTCGCCGCAGCCGATGGTGGACAGCCGGGCGCGATGCTGGCCGCCATTTCGTTAGGCGATCGCTTCAGCCGCATCTTCGATAATCCCTATAGCGTGCCCGCCATTAACGGCGTGCAGCTTGATTTCAACGTGGTTCGCGAACGCCGCTGGGCCCGCCTCGAAAGCGCCCGTACCGATATCACCGAAGCGCGTCCCGGCGACGACATTACGATTGAAGCCATGCTGCGCCCTTATCGCGGAGAGGGCGTGGTGCAACACATTCCCATCCACATCCCTACTTCGACTTCAAAGGGACCGCTGCGCATCCTGGTCAGCGATGGCGACACCCTTGACCATCTCCGGCGTGGCTCCTCATTACTTGGACGCAAACTGGATCTCGCCGCGACCATCGCATTCCTGAATAAAGAACATGTGAACAACCGCGTCTATGTTTCGCTGCTCGAAGCCGATCCTGAGGCGATGATCGCCGATAAAGTCATGCCCACGCTGCCGCTCTCAATCATGAACGTGATGGACGGCATGCGCGGCACCCAAGACATGGTCGTCTCCAGCGAGTCGTCGGTAAACGAAGCCGCCACTGGCCCGCTCGACTATGTAGTCGCTGGCGCTCAAGTACTAACCATCAGCATCAAATAAGAAATTCCAGCTGTGAGTGTCACTCACCCATCTGCGAGTCTACTTCCTGCGCGTTGAATGGCTGCGATGACACGCGGACTTCTTCGTCCGTGTAGCACCGCAATCACGACCAGCGGTTTCTCATCTCGAAGATACGAAACCAACCGTGAAACATCAAAGTCAACGGTGGCGGAAAGGAGTGTCCTCCCCGCCCGCTCTCGTGTGCAACGTGGTAACCTGAATTTTTACCCAAACCTTGTACTGAGGTACCGAAAAACTTGATCCGCCTGCGTTGGCTGTTGGTTATCTTTCCAGTTCTTGTTCTGCTTTCTTTCCTCTTTGCCGAAGGTACGCGTACTTGGGAACAATCGAAGTTCGAGGAACTGATCAAGGGGACAGCCAAAGGCGTGGCCGTCCGTAGCACCGGCGGGCTGGAGCTCGCGCCTGCTTTCACGGCGCTCTCTACGACGCCATCGACCTACATCTGGTCGATCGCGGCGGATCGCGAGGGCAACCTCTTTGCCGCCGCCGGCTCGCCCGCGCGCGTGTATCGAATTACTCCGGATGGCAAATCCACCGTGATTTTCGAGCCGCAGGAACTTCAGGTGCAAGCGCTGGTTGTGGATAAGAACGGAGTCATTTACGCCGCCACGAATCCCGATGGCAAGGTTTACAAAATCGATGATCATCCAGCCTCGTCTAGTAAAGATAAGAAAGCCACCGACAAACCCGCCAGCGATTCTCTCTGGAGTTCCTCGGTTTACTTCGAGCCCGGTACCAAATACATATGGGACCTCGTGCTCGACGATGGCGGCAACCTCTACGTGGCCACCGGAGATCACGGACAGATATTCCGCGTCACGCCGAAGGGCGAACACTCCGTTTTCTTTCAAAGTGACGAAGCCCATATCCGGGTAATGGCTTTCGACAACAAGGGCAACCTGATCGCCGGGTCCGACGGCAGCGGCCTGGTCTATCGCATCTCGCCCGGCGGAGAAGGCTTCGTGCTCTACAGCGCGCCGAAAAAAGAAATCACCGCCCTGGCCATCGACAAAACGGGCAACATCTATGCCGCAGGTGTGGGAGAAAAACATGGTGGAACCGGCGTGCCAGGTTTTTCCTCCCCGGTAATTTCGATGCCTCCTGCGTCCTCACCTGCCGGTCCCGGATCGCAGGGCGGTATCGTGATCACCAGCGCTCCCGCCAGCACACCAGCACCCTCGATCAGCTTCCCTATCCCCGGTGCTGGAACCGCGGGTGGCTCGGAAATTTATCGCATCGCCCCCGATGGCTCTCCCAGCCGCCTGTGGAGTTCTCGCGAAGATATCGTGTATGCCCTCGCCTTTGATCAGCGCGGCCGTCTGCTCGCGGGCACCGGAAACCGCGGACACGTTTTTGCTATCAGCGGCGAAGACGAGTTCACCGACCTGCTCAAAGCCAGCGCGACCCAGGTGACCGCCTTCGCCAACGCACCCAAAGGCGGCCTGTACGCTTCGACCAGCAACCTCGGAAAAGTGTTTTTGCTCAGCGCGACCCCTGAATCCGAGGGCACTTACGAAAGCGATGTCTTCGACGCCCACATCTTTTCCCGCTGGGGACGCGCCGAATTCCGTGGCGCCGGCAATGTCGAACTCTTCGCCCGCAGTGGCAACGTAGACAATCCCGACCGCAATTGGAGCCCGTGGGAGAAAATCGACCTGCGCAAGGATGGTGCAGTCAGTGTTCCTCCCGCACGCTTCATTCAG
>DATHOJ010000135.1:0-10238 GCA_035485055.1 Bryobacteraceae bacterium | reverse complement strand
AAGCCGTCGACTTTTACGTCGACCAGGTCGAGACTCTCCGTGAAGCCTCCCGAGGAGCCGGTCAGCATGGTGGATTGGGAGGCGATTAATCCGATGCCGCGGGCATAGGTTGTGGTGGTCTGAATCAAGCCTCCGGCGACTTGGGCGGGCGGGGTGAGGGCGTCGTTGAAGATTCCTAACGCGCCCTGATAGGCCGCCGGCGCGGCGGATTTGGGATCGAGCAAGACCTGTTCGCCGGTGCTGGTCAGCTGGTAGACGACTCCACTGGCGTCGGCGCGAAGCATCGCGATGGGCGTCGGGTCTGGCGGCGAGGTCTGAGTGAGTATGTAGTAGATCTGGCCGGCCTGATAGGTTTGCTGGGCGATGGTTCGAACGACATAGGACGCCGTGACCAGGCGGTCGTTGTACTTATAGACCCAGGTGTTGCCGATGGCCAGAGGGAAATAGCTGCCGGACGCGAGGCCCTGGTCGACTGCGGGTGGCAAGTTGGCGCAGTATAAGTTGGCGGTGACGGAGGCTTCGACGTTTCCCGACTGATCTTCGAGATAGAACTTTAAATTATCACTGACCCAGGGGCCGGTGACGGCGGTGCCGGAAGCGGGAAGCAATCCGGTCATGGGGGTACCGGTGGGCGAGCCCACGATGATCTGAACGGGAACGGTGGCTCCGGACCAAGTAAGGGTGGCGATGTCGAGCGGGTCGACGCAACTGATGGTGAGCGTTGCGCCCGAGGATAGAAGCGCGGAGAGGAAGAAGAGGCGGATGGGCATTTAGGCTCCTTGATCTAGACATGGGTTTCGTCGTGAATCAAACGAGGGCGCGGCGCATCTACAATGGTAGTAGAGAGTCCTATGAATCCATCGAACCCTAATTCCACTGTGTTTGACCGGATGTCGGCGACCACCGTTCTGACCGCGTCGCAGGCGGCGGTGATTAAGCAGACTTACGCGTTGTTCGGCATTGCCGTGATCGCGGCGATGGTGGGCGGGTATATTGGCGCGACCACGGAGGCGATTGTCCGATTCTTTTCGAGCTGGGTGGGCTGGATTGTGGCGATGATCGGATTGAACGCGGTGCCGCGGATTGCGATGTCGGCTCGGGGAAATTCGGGTTTGGGCACGGCAGCGCTGGTGTTCGATGGGTTTTTCGCGGGACTGTGTCTGGCTCCGCTGTTGTGGTTCGCGTCGTTGAGGGCTCCCCAAATGATTCTGGTGGCGCTGGGAATCACGGCCATCGTTTTTGTGGGGATTACCGGTTATGTGTTCACATCCGGCAGGACGTTTAGCGCTCCGCGAGGACTGATGGTGGGGCTGTTCTTTTCGCTGATCGGGGCTATGGTTTTAAATGCGTTCCTGAATATTGGGTTCATTGGGATCCTGATTGCGGTCGGGATCGGGGCTATTGGTGTGATCGCGCTGGTGACGTCGACGAGCGCGATTTTGCAGAGCGGGGATGCGGATAGCGCGGTTCCAGGGGCTCTGGCTTTGTTCGCGGGAGTGTTCAATATATTTGTGGCTACGTTGAATATTCTCCTGAGATTGTTTGGCGGGGGGGACCGGAGGCGTTGAAGGCTCCCGGATCTCGAAAAAACGTGGCGGGTGCCGAGGAGGGCAGGTCGGGAACCTGCCCCGCTATTCATTCAACGCCAGACGGAGGGCGGGTCGGGGACCCACCCTGCTCGGGTTTCATCGCGATCGGTCGGGCGGACGCCCGCCCGTCCGCGCCGGCGGCCCGAAAACAAAGGCGGCCGCGGTCCAGGGGGCTGCTAGCGGCAGGATTCCGGGGCTTGCTGGTGGACGCCTAGTTTTGACAGGTTTTCGCGGGCTTCGAAAAGGCAGGGGTCTTTTTCCAGGGCGCGTTGGAGTTCGGCAATTGCGGCTTCGCGGGAGCCTAATGCGGCTAGCGCTACGGCTCGGTTGCTGATGGCTCGCGGGTCGTCGGGGGTTAGGGCTAGTGCACGGCCGAACGCCGAGAGGGCTTCGGCTGGACGGCCCAGGGTCAGCAGCAATCTTCCTCGTTCGGTGGCTACTTGTTCGGTATCCGGAGCGTTCTGCAACTCTTCTAACCCTTTTTCGGGCGGTAGCGCGCGCGCTAGCTGGATGCGCGGGCGGACTGCGGTGGGCGCCAGGCGCGCGGCTTCGCTCCAGAGGGCTTGCGGGCTGGTCCAGAGAATCGAATAGCGGACGGAGATTGCGATCAGGCCGAGAATGATTGCTGCTACGGCTCGGCCGTCCACAGACTCTAGGAGAGTTCCCGCACAGGCGCAGAAGGCGATCATCGGGAGATACATGCGGCGGTCGGCTGCGAGGTCCGCTGCGGGGAGGATCGAGGAGCTGGGGGCTAGTAGCAGCAAGCCCATTAAGAACCAGAATCGTCCGCGGAAGGGGATCAGGCAGACGGCGCCCAGAGCGATCCAGGCTGCGATTGCGACCCAGAACGGCGGCGGGGTGAGAGATGGGTCGATGGAGAATCCCCAGGGGATCGCGAATAGGCGGAGGTATCGCCAGATTACTACGCCTTGAGATGCCAGATAGGTGAGTGGGGAGATTCCAGCTTGCGCGCCTGCGCCGGAGCCTTGAATGGCGGATGCGGCTTGGAGCGTGCGGAGACCGATGGCTAGCGCGATTGCCAACATGGCCAGGAATGCTGACCGCTCCCGCCGGTCGCGGCTCTTTAAGAGGATCAGGAGGAAGGGGAGGGTGGCGCATTCCTCTTTTGCCAGCATCGCTAGGGCGAACCAGATCACGGCGATCCAGACGCGGCCGGCGATCCAACTGCGGAGGGCAAGCAGGCTGAATAACGTTGCCAGTAATGTTGCTCTTGCGAATATATAGGCGACGGGTTCTGTCATCAGGGGATGGACGGCGAAGATTGCGGCGGCGATCAGGGCTGCGCGGTCGCCGATTAGTTTGCGGAGGACGTCCCAGAGCAGCGTCACGACAGCGAGGTGGAGCAGCAGGTCGATGATGTGCCAGGAAATTGCCGATCGGCCGAAGAGGGCGTCGTTGATCCAGAAGGTCAGCTCAGTTAGCGGGCGGGTTTGACGGAAGCAATCGATCCAGTGCGCCGGCAGCATGACTGGCGACTTCGAAAAGAGCGAGAAATCGTCGAATTCGAAGGCCACGAAGATGCATCCGCCGAAAGCGGCCAGGGCCGCGGCCCACAGAAGGAATTTCTCTCGCAAATGCTATTATGTGGCTTGCCGAAACCTGTCGCCAAACCTAAAACCGCCGCTGAGCGGGCTGCACGCGTTAAGAAAATCCTCGCGACGCTGGACAAAATGTATCCCGGCGTGACGTGCGCGCTGCATCATTCGAACGCGTGGGAGCTTCTGGTCGCGACCATACTTTCGGCGCAATGCACGGATAAGCGGGTCAACATGGTGACTCCGGGGCTGTTCAAGAAATACCCGACGATGCGGGATTTCGCCAATGTCAACCAGGAGGAATTGGCGCAGGAGATCAAGTCGACGGGATTTTTTAATAACAAGGCCCGGTCGGTGATCGGAGCTGCGAAGAAGATTATCGGCGACTTTGGGGGCGAGGTTCCCCAGGACATCGAGAAGCTGCTGACCGTGCCGGGAGCGGCGCGCAAGACGGCGAATGTGGTGCTGGGGACGGCGTTCGGGATCGCGTCCGGCGTGGTGGTCGATACGCACGTGCAGCGTATTTCACACCGGCTGGATTTGACGAAGGAAACAGAGCCGATCAAGATTGAGAAGGATCTGATGAAGATCATTCCAAAAGAGCGGTGGATCCTGTTTTCCCATCAGATTATTCATCATGGACGCGCGCTGTGCGTGGCACGGAATCCAAAATGCGCGGAGTGCATGCTGAATCCGCTGTGTTACGCAAAAGATAAGACGGCTTAACGCGCCAGGGAACTTTCGGAGCGCCTGCGGTGTCAAGGCGCTTATGAAGTGGCCAATGATTCTCAGTGGCTTGATGTTGACGAGCTCTGTGGGCATCTCCCAGATTCCGCCGACGGCAATTGTGGCGTTGTTCGACACGTATCGGATCGTGATGTTCGGCGAGATGCATGAATGCAAGCAGGAGTACGACATGCTGGGCGCTTTAATCGCTACGCCGGGATTCGCCGGGAAGGTGAATGACATTGTGGTTGAGTTCGGCAACGCACGCTATCAGGATTGGGTCGACCGGTACGTCGCGGGTGACGATGTTCCGGAGATTCAGAAGGCCTGGCAGGATGTGGTGGGAGCCTTGGGGCCGGTGTCGCCGGTTTACGGCGAGTTTTATGCCGCGGTGCGGAACGTGAACCGCAAATTGCCGAAGCAAAACAGGCTGCGGATCCTGTTGGGCGATCCCCCGATCGACTGGAGCCGGGTCCAGAGCCGGGAGGACATCGCGCCGTATCTTCCGTTCCGCGATGAGTTTTACGCGAGTGTCGTGCGGGACCAGGTGATTGCGAGGAAGCGCAAGGCGCTGCTCATCATGGGCGGAGGGCATTTTCAACGCCGTGGCGGGCAACCGGGAAGGATCGAGAATGAGTTGCTAACGAGTCTGGTGAAACCTTATGTGATCCTGGCGGGAAGCAACATGGTGGGCGGCTATCTCGACCTCGAACCGCGTTTCGATTCGGTGGCGTGGCCATCGCTGATTGAGCTGAAGGGAAGCTGGGTGGGCTCGCTCTCGACGCCCGGCCGCGGAGGGACGGTAGAACTGTGGGATCAGAGAGGGGACGCGTACTTATACCTGGGTCCAAGAGACCAGTTGACCGTGGTGAAGAATCGGCGCGAAGATCTGGAGGGTACAGCTTACGGCAAAGAGGTGCAGCGAAGACTGGAGATTATCTTCGATAAGGCTCCGGACTTTCTGCCTGCACCGGGGAGCAAACGGGAGCAGCCGGCGTTTACACGTACATCCACGCCGGGGCCGGCTCTGCCTGCGCTGCCGAAACCCAAGCCGTAAAGCTTAGCGCTGAGCTGGTTCGCCGGCCAGATGGAGACCTTTGTGAATCGCGTACAGCGCGAGTTCCAGGCGGTCCGAGACGCCGAGCTTGTCGAAGATATTGTGCAGGTGGTTTTTTACCGTCTGCTCACTGATGAACATCTTCTCGGCCATCTCTTTGTTTTTATAGCCCTGAGCCACCAGCGCGACGATTTCGCGTTCGCGGGCCGATAGAGGGCTGCGCTCGCGGCTCTTGCCTCCGGAGGACTGGCCGCCGGAAGAGCCTTCCTGGCCGGTCGAAAACTGCCGCATAACGGCGGCGGTAGTGTGCGAATCGAGCCAGATTTCGCCCGAGTTCACTTTGCGGATGCTTTTTACGATCA
Source organism: Bryobacteraceae bacterium (assembly GCA_035485055.1). Taxonomy (GTDB): domain Bacteria; phylum Acidobacteriota; class Terriglobia; order Bryobacterales; family Bryobacteraceae; genus Palsa-187. The sequence goes on along the minus strand of DATHOJ010000135.1, from coordinate 4,948 downwards.
GGTCCGGCGCGGTCTGCTTCAGCACAATGCCACTACACCCGAGCTTCATCGCCTGCACGAACTCATTCTTATCTTCAGAAGCGGTGAGCACGATGACGCGGGTCCGCTTGTTGGTCTGCTGCAAGGCTTGCAGGGCAGAGAGGCCGTCCAGATTGGGCATCCGGAGGTCCAGCAGCAGAACGTCGGGATCGAGCGCCTGCACTTTCTCCAGCACTTCGCGGCCGTCGCCTGCTTCTCCGACGATCTCAAAGTCGTCTTCAAGCAGCAGCAGTTTTTTCAGGCCGTCGCGGACAATCGGGTGGTCGTCGGCGATGACGATACGCACCGTCGCCTTCTTTTTCTCCGCTCCCTCCGAGTTGTCATTGATGGGGGCTACCATAGTGTCCATAAGCCTCTCTTCTCTTCTCCGAACTACAATGCTAAAGGGTTCTAGTACTATCCGCAATTGAGAAGCCCCTAGCGAAGCGCCAAGAGTTTTTACTTAATTACTAACTAAGGTAGCCTTAGGGTACTGGGTCGGACCGCTGTACTAAAGTGGCGTTGGGGGCTTACTTCACCGGTCGGCGGAGTATTTTGACAATTGAATCAATAGTTTGCGGAAGGCGGGCATGCTTCGGACCGGGCGGGCGCGCTATAATCCCGCCATGACTCAGTCGTCCAAACCACGCCGGGCTTTCTTGCGGGGAGCACTGGCAGCAGGCGGAATCGGAGCCGCGCAGATCGCGCGGGCGCAACCTCGCGGTGCCGGCGCCGACTTCGATTACCTTCCCAAGTACGCGCGGGCGCAGAATTACAAGTCGATGAAGCAATCGAGCTTCGACCGCACTGGGGGCAATCGCGATTCCTGGGTGATCCCCGCAGGAGGAGTGCAGGAAGTCTTCAATGCGACCGGTCCCGGCGTCATTTCGCACATCTGGTTCACGATTGCGGCGCGCAGCGGCGATCACTTGAAGGAACTGGTGCTGCGTGCGTATTGGGAGGGGAACTCAAAGCCGAGCATTGAGGCTCCGATTGGGGATTTTTTTGGCCTGAATCTCAACTCGTATCAGATTTACGAATCGGCGTACCTGGCGTGTTCTCCTGGGAAATCGCTGAACTGTTATTTTGCGATGCCGTACCGGCAATCGGCTCGGATCACGGTGACGAACGAAGGGAAGCAGGAGGTCGGGGCGTTTTATTCGAACATCGACTACATGACGGTCCCGCGGCTGCCGGCCGACGCGATGTATTTTCATGCCCAGTACCGGCAAGCGGCGCCGTGTGTTCCTACGACTGGCGAGGCGGCGAAGATCAATCTGGACGGAAAATTGAATTACGTGTTCGCCGAGACCCGGGGCCGGGGCCATCTGATGGGCGTGACGCTCGGAGTGCTGCAAAACGCCGACCGGTGGTGGGGCGAGGGCGATGACATGATTTTCATCGATGACGAATCGAAGCCGCTGATCAACGGGACGGGCTCGGAAGATTATTTCCTGGGAAGCTGGGATTTCGGCGGGCGCGATGGCGCCCAGCCGTTCGCGCATCATATGTATGGCGCTCCGCTGATAGCAGCGCCTGAACGGACCGGAGGCCGCTGGTGCTGCTATCGCTGGCACGGCGATAATCCCGTGACGTTCGAGCGCTATTTGAAATACACAATTGAACACGGCCACGCCAATGACCGCGGCGATAATTTTTTCTCCGTCGGCTATTGGTATCAGGCCGCGCCGTACACCGATTTTCCAGCGCTGCCTCCCGTGGAGGCGCGCATACCTAAAGTGAGGACCGCATGAAAAAGCTTCTTCCGTTATTGATACTGGTGCCGATGTTCGCCGCCGACCCTCCGGGCTTCGTCATCTGGAAGGCCAGCGATTTGAAGGCCAAGGATAAAGAACTCGCGGGCAAGATGAGCGATAAGAAAATCGCGAGCGAGACTCTGGCGAATTACGGCACCCATCTGACGATGCTCGCGCATCGCGAAGGCGACGGCGAGGTGGAGGTGCATGACAAGATGGCCGACGTGTTTTATATCGTGTCCGGGGAAGCGTCGCTGATTGTTGGCGGGACGGTGGTCGGAGGGCATGCCACCACCCCCGGAGAGATTCGCGGGACGTCAATCACTGGAGGCGAGAAGAAATCGCTCAGCGCGGGCGATGCGGTCCATATTCCCGCGAAGGTGCCGCATCAGATGCTGGTCGCGAACGGCAAGAAGGTTAGTTATTTTGTGGTGAAGGCGGAGGAGAAATAGGGGAAGTTCAGTTGCGTGTCAGAAACGCCCAGTGCGCGTCCCGCACTACTTCGTCCGTGGCGATTAAGTGCGCCTCGCCGAGGCCTTTGTCCGAAATAGCGGCGCTGTAGAGCCGGTCGCTGACGCGATAATAGACCGTCCCGCCCTCGATCAGCAAAATCTCGCTGTCGCCCTGATTGGTCGTGATCGTGTAGACGTTCTCGGTATCAGTGTCGAAGATGTGCAGTCGCCCGGGATAGACGTTGCCCGCAATCGCAAAGCTTTCAACTTGGCTCGGCCCCATTATGCCGTCTGTACCCCTCCACTCACTCTTTCCCGGGCCGAGTTCCGACCGCACTTCGTTGTCGATGTTCACCATGCCCGGATGTTCCTTCAATTGCGCTGCGATCGATTTCTTGGTTGAGGCCTCCACCATTGCGACGTACTTTCCGAAGGCCCGGAGACCGGCTGGCCCGAGCGCCTGTGGAATAATGTGCCAAGTGTTGTCCGACTTTTTCAGTACAAGGAGGTGGGAGTGTGGGGCATATCCCACAGACGCGACGAGAAGCCGGGAGGTGTTGGCAGAAACGAACACATTTCGACGACCACCCTCCGATAAGAGACCGTTGGGGATTTTGAAGCCCAGCGCAACATCGTTTCCAACCCCCATCCGCTTCGAAAAATTCCCGTTCGGGTCGGCAAACACAGAGTCCATTCCGTCACTCATGGCAAAATCTCCCACTCCGGCGACCGCCTGCGGAATGGCGTACCTCACGTCCTGGACCGAGATTTTTCCTAAGCTCTCATCGCATTCAATCGCCGGGTCAGCAACGAGCGCGTACAATTCCCATGGGTCGTGAAGGTAGTCCTCGCCGAGGTTCGCCATCTCCAATACGATGCCCTGGCCCGGCACATTCGCGAGCCAACGGGCCCAGCCGCCCTGCAGGAATTCGGGGAGGTCGCATGCTTTTGTTACTTCGGCACTGTTCAGGTTCAAGAAGGTAACCGAGGCCGAGTCCCCTCCAGACAAAATCGCCGCCTGCTTCATCTCGAAGGACATGCCCATCCAGATAAAGCCTTCTCGTTTGGTGACCAGATCTACGGTTTTGGTGATCTTGCCGTCCTGGCCCACCTCAAACAGCGCCGACGCGTACCTCGCCATCCATCCCTGATTATAGGCCCCAGTAATCAGATGCAATGATGATTGAGCAGGGGCGAGAGGCGCAAATAGAAGAACCGCAAACGCAAGAAACCGACGAGTGTAGAATTTAAACACCGCCCTACTTCTCCTGTCGATGCCGAAGCGAATTCGGAGCGGTTATCGTGGGAATGTCAGTTGCCGAGAAATCGGTGCCGACATCCTCGGGAAGTCCGAACTGGTCGTAGCCGATAATTTCGTCCGCGGTGCGAGAATCCAGAATTCGAAGGCTCGCTAGCTGCTCTTGGATCTCACGTATCGCCGCGCGGACGCTCGCCTGGTCGGGACGCGGCCGGCCCCGCATCTGCTCGACAATCTCCTCGACGATAGGATCGCGGATAGTTTTTTTCATTCTTACTCAATCGAAATCGAAATCCCGCTTCGGAGGAGGCTCGTCGGGATTTTCTTTGGCGATCTTCAGCATCTCGTCGAATTTCTTGCTCAGCACGTCGTGGTGGCTTTTGTGCTCTTTCACCGATTTGTTGAAAATCTCCTCGCGGCGGCCCGGCTCGGCCTTCAGTTTTTTGACGGCGGCTTCCATGTCGGTGATGGTGGGCGGCTTGACGTGCTCTTTGTGGCGGATGACGGCGGAGGTTTCGGGGTCGATGTGCAATTCCGCCTGGCAACAGGGGCACATGATGACAATGAGTTCGGCCATATCAGTGATATGGTATCAGGATGCTCTCTGAATTTAAGAAATTCATTATGCGGGGGAACGTCCTGGATCTCGCCATCGGCGTGATTATCGGGGCGGCATTTGGGAAGATCGTCGCGTCGCTGGTGAGCGATGTTCTGATGCCGGTAATCGGCCTGGTGGCGGGGAAGGTCGACTTTTCGAATCTGTTCATCAACCTGGATCCGGGTAAGCCGGTCGATACGCTGGCGGCGGCGAAGGCGGCGAAGGTGCCGGTGCTCGCTTACGGCGTGTTTCTGAACACGGTGATCGAATTTCTGATTGTCGCGTTCGTGATTTTTCTAATCGTGAAGGCCGCGAACAAATTCCAGAAGCCCGCTCCCGTGGCCGCTCCCACAACCAAGCCATGCCCGGAGTGCACGACGGAGATTCCTCTGGCGGCGAAGCGATGTCCGGCTTGCACCGCGGTAATTGTGGTCGCGTAAATAAAAAAGCCCGCGACCGAAGTCACGGGCCCTTTTTGACCGCATCAGGGAGAAATGAGTTAGTTGTTGCTGCTGCCGCTATCGGGACGGCGCTTGAGCGTCGGCCGATCGTCGTCGCCGGAGGAGCTCTTGTCGTCCGATGACGAACCGGAGCCCGGAGCCTTCTTCAACTGCGGACGGCCCGCGTCCTTGGGATCCAGTTTGCGCTTGTTATGGAACGCCATCAGGCGGGCCTTGACATCGTTGAATTCAGACGTCGTGACCACGTATTCCGGCCGCTCCTTCAGAAGCTGCTGAATATTCTGCTGCGCCTTTACGATGCGCGCATCGGTGGGAGGATGGGTGGAAAAAACCTTCGCCATCGTACCCGGCTTCTTCTTCTCAAGCGATTCTATTTTTTCGAAGAAGTCGACAAAAGCGCCCGG
>DATHOJ010000134.1:0-42508 GCA_035485055.1 Bryobacteraceae bacterium | reverse complement strand
CTTCTGCCCTTTATTCACATGCATCTGGCCGGACTGAAACCGCGCCCGCCGCATCCCAATCGTGTAGGAGACATTGTTGGGATTCTTGTCCAGCGCCTTCATATAGAGATCCAGCGCCGCATCCCAATCCTGCTTGCTCGCGGCCGCTTCCGCAGCCTTAAAATCCTTGTCGCCCTTGTCCTTGGCTTCCAATACGGCGCAAGCACCAATCAGGATCAGCAATGCGCACAGCAGCGCTCCAATTCGACCCTTGACGCATAAGTGTATTCGGTTCATCATCTTACCGGATTTAGTCCCATGGGCCCGTGCTACAATGGCAGTTCGAGCCTCATAAGCTACTGACGCAGTTTGGGTTCCTGACGTGGAATCGAAAATCAAAATCCTCAGCGATAACCGGTCCGCCGGTCATAATTACTATCTTTCGGACCGCATCGAAGCTGGTCTCGTGCTCTCCGGCACCGAAGTCAAAGCCGCTCGCGATGGCAAAATCCAATTGAAAGACGCCTTTGCCGAGGTCGCAGGCAATGAGGCCTGGCTCTGTAACACTCATATAGGACAGTACTCCCACGGCAACATCATGAATCACGAGCCTGTCCGCCGCCGCAAGCTCCTGCTGCATCGCAAGGAAATCGACAACCTCCACGAAAAAATCCGCGAGCGCGGCCTCACCGTCGTCCCCACGAAGCTCTATCTCAAAAATGGCCTCATTAAGATAGAATTAGCGATCGGCAAAGGTAAAAAACTCCACGACAAACGCGAATCCGAACGCGAAAAGGAAATGGACGCCGAAGCCAAAGCCGGCATGCGCCGCAAACAAAAGGAATAAATGGAAACTAAACTTCTCTACCAGCCCCTAGCCCAAGTCGAAGCCGATGCCATCGCCGTCGTGCTTTTTGAAGAAGAACCCGCCCCCGCCGATCTCAAGTTCGCGTCCGCTTGGCTCGACGAATTGAAATCGTCCGGCGAATTCACCGGCAAATCAGCCGAGCTGGCCGTTCTTCACCAGCCCCAGAGCATCAAAGCGAAGCGCGTAGTCGCCGTCGGCGGTGGAAAGAAGGCCCAGTTCGATTCCGCGGCGCTGCGAAAAGCCGCGTCCTCGACCGTGCGCACCCTGAAGCAGAAAGGCGTAAAATCCCTAGCCTGGTCGCTTGAAGGTCGAGACGCCGAAGCCGCCGTAGAGGGTGCAATGCTCGGCAACTTCGAACCAGACCAGCACAAGACGAAATCGGACGCCAAATCCTTGGAGGCATTTCACCTTGTCGCCGCAGCCAACGGAGCCGAAATCGAAAAATCCTTCGAGCGCGGAAAAATCCTCGGCGATTCCCAAAACTTTACTCGCGAGCTGGTCAACGAACCCGCCAATCTGCTGACGCCGATGATCCTCGCCGATAAGGCGCGGGCCATGGCCCAGGAATCCGGCCTCGAATGCGAAGTCCTAGATCAGGACCGCATGATGCAGCTCGGCATGGGTTCGCTTCTAGGCGTCTCCCAAGGCAGCGCCGCACCACCCGCACTCATCGTTGTCAGATACAAGCCCGAAACTGCTTCCAAATCGTCCGATCACCTCGCCTTAATCGGAAAAGGCGTGACTTTCGACACTGGCGGCTACTCCATCAAACCCGCCGACGGCATGGAGAAAATGAAGTACGACATGGCCGGCGGAGCAGCCGTCCTCGGAGCGATGCGCGCCATCTCGAAACTCAAACCCTCGATCCCCGTCACCGCCTTCGTCCCCGCCGTGGAAAATATGGTTTCGAGCAAAGCGCAGCGCCCCGGCGATATCGTCAAATCGCTGAACGGAAAAACCATCGAAGTCCTCAATACCGACGCCGAAGGCCGCCTGATTCTAATCGACGCCATCACCTACGCCAAACGCCTCGGCTGCACGCATCTTGTGGACGCCGCCACGCTAACCGGAGCCATCGTAGTCGCTCTAGGCCACGTCAACATCGGTGCCTTCACCAACAACGAAGATTTCTTAGCCAAGGTAATGGCGGCTGCGAAAACTGAAGGCGAAAAAATGTGGCACATGCCTCTCGACGAAGACTACAAGGAACTCCTAAAAAGCGCCTTCGCCGACCTCGCCAACATCGGAGGCCGCTGGGGAGGAGCCATCAGCGCCGCCTGGTTCCTCCGCGAATTCGTAGACGACACTCCTTGGGTCCACCTGGATATCGCCGGCACCGCATGGCTCGACGATGCGAAGCCGAACATGGCGAAAGGCCCCACCGGCGTCTGCGTAAGAACCTTCGTAAAACTAGCCCTAAGCTGGTAGTTTTTCTTCCCAGTGGGGCAGGTTCCCGACCTGCCCTTCTCTATCTCCCCCGTAATCTTCCCATCTCCCTTCGATCCCTCTTCGAAGGCTTCCCCTCCCGAAACGCCTCAAAATTCGGTATCGCCTTCCGCTCCTCCGCAAGCTTCTTCCGCGCATCTAAACTAGCCTCGGTCTCCCGATAAAGTGTTTGCGCCATCACCGCCGGACCCCGGATCTCGCTCAGGACAAGCACCTCCACCTGAAATTCGCCGCCATCGTTTTTGATCCGCAACGAATCCCCCACCCGCACCTCCCGCGCCGCTTTAGCCTGATGCCCATTCGATTCGATCCGTCCAAGTTCGCAAGCCCGCGATGCCATGGACCGCGTCTTAAAGAACCGAGCCGCCCACAGCCATTTGTCCATTCGAACGGACGAACTGCGAATTGTGGAACTTTCCCCGCTCATGTCCTGAATGTTAACTAAAAGGACCCGGACGCGTCAGGAACAGAAGCGCATGCGAAATCTTAAACGGTTAGCTCTCCTGGCCGCGGTGTGTTTCTCCGCCGCCGGCCAAAGCCCCGGCCAAAATAATGACAAGCAGCTCACCTTCGATGCGGCCGCGATCAAGCCATTCAGTCTTCCCACCGGTGGCCGCGGCATGATCATGGACCGAGGAGGCCGCGGTGGCCCCGGCTCGACCGATCCAGGCCGGATTCACTATCCCGCCAGTACTTTGAAAAACCTGCTGACCATCGCCTACGACGTCAAGGATTATCAGATCTCCGGCCCCGGCTTCCTGGACAGCGAACGCTTCGACGTCCAAGCCACCATGCCGCCCGAAACCACCAAGGAGCAGTTCCGCACCATGCTCCAAAACCTTCTCGCGGAGCGATTCAAGATGGCAGTACATCGCGAAACCAAAGAGCTTCCGATGTACTCGCTGATAGTCGCCAAGAACGGATCGAAAATGAAAGAGTCACCGGAAATCTCGCCCGAAGAAGAGGCCAAGGACCCGACGCCGCCTTCGTTTCCCACCGGCCCGCCCAAACTGGGTCCGGACGGCTTTCCGAATCTCCCTCTTCCTTCCGGCGGCCGCGGCGGTCTGTTCATGATCATGACCCCCTTCGGCGCCCGGCTGACGGGGCAAAGACAGACCATGCAGCAATTGGTGGAACGCTTGTCGTCGGTTTTGAGTAAGCCGGTCATCGACGCGACGGAGCTAAAAGCGAAATACGATTTCACGCTGACCTACGCGATGGAAGGACTAAACAACGGCATGATGATGCTGGGTCCTCCAGGCGGCGGTGAAGGCGGACGCGGCCCGCGCCAGATGCCCGACGTCGAGCCTCCTCAAAATATCTTCCTCGCCATCCAATCCCAACTGGGCCTGAAACTGGATCCCAAAAAAGGAAACGTAGATCTGATCGTAGTCGACCACGCCGAGAAAACCCCCACGGAGAATTAGCCGCCTAAGGTATCACCGTAAGGGCTCGAATCCGAAATTCTGCCGAAGCCAGCGACGCATTCTGTCGCGACCTTAACAGAGATGGGCATGGACAGGGCAATGGACCGAAGGCCCTACGGGGCGACCGCGTTCGCTACCGCTCCCGCGCTTTCCTGCTCACTCGGCGCCTTCACCAAGAACAGGTAGCACCCCACTCCGATAATCAAGAACACCCAGATCGCCTTCATCGGAGCATCGTAGCTTCCAGTCACTTCTTTCAACCAACCGGTGACGAAGGGCGCGATCGCTCCTGCCACATTCGACGCTGTATTCTGCGCTCCAGCGATGCTGCCCGTCGATTTTCCCGGCATCAATGTTTGCGTCAGCGCCCAATAGTTGCCGGTTGCCAACCCCAGTCCCGCCAAGGACACAATGGCGAATATTTTCGCCACTTCATTCGAATCCGTCAGCGCCCCGATCACCTCGGTCGACGCGATCAGGAATCCCGCAATCACGAACCAGCGCCGCGTGTTCACCGGGTCCGCGCCGCGCCGGATCAGCCAATCCGCCGCAAATCCGGCTAAAATCGACACCGTCGCCATCCCTCCGAAGCTGACCATCGTGTACATTCCCATGGAGGTTAGCGACAGATGCCTTCGCTCCACGAAATAAGCCGGCAGCCAGGTCATCGAGAAATACGTGAAGTAGTTGTAGCAGAAGGTCCCGATCAGCGTACCCCACATGATTCGCGTGCTGAACAGCGATAAAAAAGATGGACCATCCCTAATGACCTCAGCCGCGGCAAGCTGACGGTCGTCGTCTCGATCGAGCACCAGCCAGGGAATCAGCCACAGCAACCCGCCCAATCCAAGCACCAGAAACATCACCCTCCAGCCGTAGTGATTCAGTAGCAGCGCAGCGAGTGGCGCTCCCACCGCCGGACCGAATTTCGTTCCCGACATGGCCAGTCCGATCGCGAATCCCCTGTTCCTCTCCTCCATGTTGTAGCGGATCCAGCGCATCACCCCCGGCGTGATGACCGATTCGAAAACGCCCAACAACAGCCGCATGGCCAACAACTGCCAGATAAGCGTCGCCCCCGCCGTGGCCGCGCTCACCACGCACCACAAAAACAGCCCGATCGCCATTGGCTTCTTGACCCCGAAACGGTCCACCACGAACCCAGCGGGAATTTGCAGAACCGCGTAGGACCAAAAGAAAACCGACCCCAGCAGTCCACGGTCTTTATCGGTCAAGTGAAACAGCGTCTTAAAATCCGCCGACGCCAGAGATACCGAGAGGTTGGTGCGATCGATATAGGCAATGATGATCCCGAGGCTGAGGAGGCAGACGAGAGACCATCGGCGCATGGAAAGGTGAGTATATCAGCAGTAGGACAGGTCCCCGACCTGTCCCATTCCGGTTACCGCCTACTTCTCCTCAACCGTCACAGAAACCAGCTTATCGCCCTGCTGGATCTGATCCACGATATCTTTCCCTTTAATGGTTTTTCCAAAAACGGTATGCTTCCCGTCCAGCCACGAGGTTTCGACATGGGTGATGAAGAACTGGCTTCCGTTCGTATTGGGACCGGCATTCGCCATCGAAAGCGTGCCGGGCGCATGCTTGTTCGGATTGCCCTTAGTCTCGTCCTCGAACTTGTAGCCAGGACCGCCGCGGCCGGTGCCGGTGGGGTCGCCGCCCTGCACCATGAAATCTGCGATCACTCTATGAAAAACCGTACCGTCGTAGAACTTCTCTTTGGCCAGGAATACGAAATTATTAACCGTTTTGGGAGCATCCTTCGCAAATAGCTCGCAAACAATCTCGCCGCGGGACGTGTTGAACGTCGCGGTGTACTTCTTGGCCGGATCAATCGCCATCGTGGGCGGGGTTGCGTATTGTTGTGACATCTCTTTAAGTGTATCTCGACCTAATCCGCACGCATCGAAAGAAACGTATTCCTATTGGAATGCACTTGGATTAAAGAGAGCCGAAAAACGGCCGAGACATATTGGCAGTAAGCGTGCTTAACAAACAGGCAGGAAAGAGACGGGGTCGTATATGATTATCGGAGCAGCTATCGCCGGATTGTTGATCATCTCCTTGTTTTTCGAGATGATCGCATCTTCGCCCAAACCGAGCGAAGATCGTCAGCCCGAGGCCAGACAAGTCAAGAACGCATAATTTTCGACACACTGTGTGTCAAAGTGGCGCATGCTAGAATGCTGGTCTGCGAGGCTGGCTACTATGGCATGCAAACCTGAAATCCTTAGAGATATCCCTCTTTTTGCGTTGCTCGACGACGAGGAAATGGCGGTTCTCGCCGGTCAGGTCGAGCTGAAGACTTTCGCTGCGCGTCAACGAATCTATAAGATAGGCGATGCGGGCGGACGGGCTTACGTGATGGTCTCCGGAAAGATCCGAGTGACCACGGTGGACGAAGATCACCAGGAAGTCCTGGTTGACGAGCCCGCATGCGGCGAGTTTTTCGGCTTCGCCTCCATGCTCGACCAGACACCCCATCAAACCAGTGCGACGGCGGTCGATGAAGCCGTTTGCATGGAGGTGGAGCGCAACGATATCGCCGTCTTGCTGGAGCGCAAACCTCACGCCGGCCTGGACATGATGACGGTACTCGGGCGCCAGTTTCATGCGTCGCAGCAATTGGTGCGCGTTCGGTCCCGGCGTAATCCGAACGAAGTCATCGAAGAGGAAATGACGAAAGGCGAGCAGATTGCCGACGTGGTGGCACAATTCGGCGGCTCCTGGGCGTTTATCATTGCATTTGCCGTGGCGATTATCGTTTACAGCGGCATTAACATCGGACTCGGGAAAAGCGCCTGGGATCCTTATCCGTTCATTCTGTTGAACTTATTCCTTTCAATGTTGGCGGCCATCCAGGCTCCAGTCATCATGATGAGCCAGAACCGGCAGGATACGAAGGACCGGCTTCGGGGTGAGTTGGATTACGACGTCAATCGCCGGGCAGAAGCCGAAATTAAGGCGCTCTCTCAGAAGATCAACGTAATCGAGGATCTGCTGCGAGACCGATTGGAGACGCACTGATGCGTCTTAAACACGCCTTATTCGCTCTTATTTCACCGGTTTTGCTGGCGCAGCAGCCCTTATTCGACCTTATTATCGCCAATGGACGAATTGTCGACGGAGCGGGCGGCCCGTGGTATTACGGCGATGTGGCAATCAAGGCCGACACCATCGTCGCGATCGGCAAGTTCGACCCGAACAGCGCGGCGCGCATGATCGATGCGAAAGGGATGGTTGTCGCGCCGGGCTTTCTCGACATCCACACCCACGCACGGCGCGGAATATTTACCGATCCTTCCGCTCAAAACTACCTTCGGCAGGGAGTGACGACGCTGATGGAAGGAAATGACGGTAGTTCGCCACCATCGATCGCGAAAGCTCTTGCGGAGGTCGCCGCCGCGCATCCGGCGCCGAACTATGGAACCTTCGCGGGACAAGGCACGATCCGCGCGCAGGTGATGGAGCTTGCGAATCGGCCGGCGACGCCGGAAGAGATCGAAAAAATGCGGGTCCTGATGCGGCAGGCGATGCTCGACGGAGCGTTCGGGATGTCGACCGGCTTGTTCTATGTCCCCGGCAATTTCACGCCGCCTGACGAAGTGATCGAGATCGCGAAGGTCGCGGGCGCGATGGGAGGGATGCATATTTCGCACATGCGCAATGAATCCGCGCAGATTCTGGATAGCGTGAAGGAGACGATCCGCATCGGCGAAGAAGGACATATGCCGACCCAGGTGACGCACCACAAGATTATCGGCGGCGCGAACTGGGGGCTCAGCAAGCAGACGCTGGAACTGGTGGAGCAAGCGAGAGCGCGCGGGGTCGATGTGTCCATCGATGCGTATCCTTATACTGCGTCGAGCACCGGAACGGCGGCGCTGATTCCGCAATGGGCGCAGGAGGGTGGGCAGAAAGCGCTGGTCGAACGCTTGAATGCTCCGGCGCAGAGAGCTCGGATTAAAGCGACGGTGGTCGAGAACATCAAGAACGACCGGGGCGCGGGAGATCCGGCGAATGTGGTGATGGCGAGCTGCGGATTCGATAAGACGCTCGCGGGGAAATCGCTGGCCGATATCACCAAGGATCGAGGGCACGCGGTCAATTTCGAGAATGCGGCGGAGACGCTGCTCGAAATCCAGATCGCGGGCGGATGTTCGGCGGTGTATCACGCGATCAGTGAAGAGGACGTCGAGCGGATTTTGAAATATCCGTTCACGATGATCGGGTCCGATGGAGAGATCCCGCAGTTCGGAGTGGGCGCGCCGCATCCCCGCAGTTATGGCACGTTCGCCAGGGTGCTGGGAAGATACGTGCGGGAGCGGCATACGCTGACGCTGGAAGACGCGGTGCATCGGATGTCGGGATTGCCGGCGACGCGGTTGAAACTCTACGACCGGGGATTGCTGCGGCCGGGAATGAAGGCGGATGTGGTGGTGTTCGACGCCGCGACGGTCGCGGATAAGGCCGAGTTCGCGAAGCCGCATCAGTATGCGGTGGGGTTCAAGGATATTGTGATCAACGGGAAAGTAGTGATCGCCGGAGGAGAGTTGACGGCGGAGAGGCCGGGACGGGTTTTGTATGGGCCGGGGAAGCAGTAGCATGAATTCCTGGTGCGTCTCTTTAAAAACGTCGGCGTGCTCGCCTTGCTGGTCGCCATCTTCGCCCTAGCTCAGCGGGTGGGCAATTACGAAAACAGACCTTGGCGCGGTGTCTTGCTGGGTTTGCAGTGGCCGTTCGTGTGGCTCCTGGTTTGGGACGCTGTGGGATGGTGGCGCAGGCGCACCCGGACCGCCCCTGGCCTCGGGCCGCTTGTGATCGACGATGCGCGATGGATATGCGTAAAAGACGCCGCAGCCTACATCGACAAAACCACATTCCTCTGGGACCGCATTAAGCAAGGCTCTCTGCGAGTTCTCGCGAACAACGACCTTGGCGATCCGTGTCTCAAGTTCCACCCTGGGCTTGGAGGGCACAGCAAGGAACTCCTCGTTCGGTACTCCAGAAAAGGATCGGTCGCGGTCGCACCTAATGAATGGTTGGAGTTATGATCAGTGGGACATGGCCTCCGCGCAAGAAAGAAATCCGTTCCGCGGACGAGGCTCCAGCTAAATATCACCTACGTCGTTAAAGTGCAACGCTGAGGATGCCGATGTTTTAGCCCATGCGCAAGACCCTGATCGCTTTGGCGTTTCTCGGATCAACGACGTTCAACGTACCGGCAGCCGAGGGCGCCCGCGAGGTCGAGTACGAAATCACTGGGACGATTCACTACGCTAATCTGACCCGCAAAAATGCGGATGGAGCAAGTGAACAGCGGCAAGAGAAGCTGCCGTACAGCGACAAATTCTACGCCGCGCCTGGAACCTCCCTCTACTTGTCCGTACAGAAAGCGCGAATCACAAAAACCGAAGATGGCTTCGCGCGTCGGACAGTCCTGATAGATGACGGCGTGGAGGGTACGGTACATGTACTAATCCGCGTCGGTGGCAAGATCCTGCAAGAGGCTGAAGCGTCGGCGCCCTACGGAATCGCGACGGCGAGCGGGGTAGTGCCGGAATGACCGCTGCCACGGATCGCTCAGGCGTTCAAGTCCTCCTTCAGACACTTCGGGTGTTACTGGACGTTCTGCGCAGGCTGATATTTACGCTGCCGATGTTTGGCGCGAGCTACGCCGCTGTCTATATGTTCACGAATTGGGATGCGCAAAAAACCGCTCCTCAGCAGGCCGCACTCGCTGGATACGTGCTCGCATGGACAATTATTCCCTATTGCTTTGCGCGTGCGTTTTCTGGGATAGCGGGCAAACGATAAGAAGCGGTGCTCTCTGACTTATAGAAGAGACAACGGCGAGCGTCAAGGCCTTAGCGAATTGGGCTGGGCACTCACTGCCAGCTGATCACGGGCTTCGGAAAATTCTCGTCAGCGAGGAATCGCATCCTCTAAGCAGAGATCGGATACGATCTGAATTCGTGGGCTAGATGACTCGCGTAAGATAGGCACGCGAGCAGGTCTTCGTGCGCTAAGCGCGGATAGTTGGCCACCAGGTCGGCCTCTGTCTCGCCAGCGGCCAGGAGCTCAAGAATGAGTTCGACAGCCAAGCGGGTGCCGCGGATGACTGGTTTGCCCGCGAGCACGTCGGGGTTGGTTTCGATTCGCTCGCGCCAGTCCATAAACGGATTTTACCAAACAAGTTCGAAGAGCCACACCTGATCACTACAATCCGTGCCGACACATTGGCGATTGATTATTCAGAAAACGGCGGCTTGGGTTGGGGATGCCTTATCAGAACCTCATCAATTTGACCCTAAGCGACTGTGCGGTGCAGAAACGGCGGCCTACGATCTTGTGGCCGGAGCGTTAATCGAGGTCCATTGCAGCCCGGAGTCCTGACTCTATTTCATTTAAGATTCCAGGCGGAAGAGTTCCGATCTTTTTCGTGAGTTTGGCCCGGTCCAGAGTCGTGACCTGATGACATATGGCGACGCTGGGCTTCGCGAGTCCAGCGACCCCGGCCGATAGAGCGACGACCGTTGGTCCGCGCTTCGCCTGTAAGCTGGAACTCGAGATCGGGACTACGATGATCGACTTCCATGCGGCAATTTGGTTAAATCCGTCGTGCGATAACACAATGACGGGACGCCGACCACTCTGTTCCGATCCGGACCTAGGTATCAGATCGGCCCAGTACACGTCGCCACGCTTCACTTGCGTTTCCGGCCGGACTTGACCAGTTGGCTGATTCCCGCGGATTCCAGATCGCGGTCCAGGTCGAGGTCCGTACCGGCCATTTCCGTTGCGTAGGCCGCGATGGCATCATGTCTCGCCTTACGTGCGCGGGACTCGAGCCATGCGTCGATGGCTTCGCGAGCAATGGTGGTCGCGGGCACTTGGGCGCGCTCGGCCTCTGCTCTGAGCAACGTATAGGTCGGCTCCGGCAGTGGCAGGTGGAAGTTTTTCATGGCGTTGACTCTGCACCACTAGTATGGCATGTTGTAATGGCAGATATGATGGCATCTTCACTTGGTCCGCAGAGTGCCAGAGATTGCTGAAAAAGGCCGGACAGATCGCTTCCTGCGGTCACGGCTCGGAATCGGCGGCGGATTAAATAAGAAATTCAACCGAGCCGCGACCACAGGGAGCGATCTCTTCTTCACAGGGTGCTGAAAGAGTCCATCCGAGCGCTTGCACCACGTGGCGCGGGGCCATGCCCTGCGAATGACTTTTCAGCAATCTCTTCAACCTGGCCACAACGGATTAGTCGGCGATTCTTACCAGTTCTTTTAGAAACGTGAATTTCGATTCGGCCGACTGCGTTTCCGGGAGGCCGCTTAGTTTTTGCGCCAGCGCTTTACAGCTTCGCGCGAAGCGGCTATCCTGGGCCACCAGGCGCGATTCGAGGATCGCGTTTTTGACCTGTTTATAATCGTTGGGCAGCGTTGCGAACACCGGGCGTTCCAGCACCTTTTCCACGTCTTCGATCGGCAGGCCCCCGCGCTCCCAGCGGTTGATCACCACGTGGATCCGGTCCGCGGGGATCTGGCAGGCTTCGAGCTCCGCGATTCTTTGGGCGGCCATTTTGAGCGACGGCACTTCCGGCGTGCAGACGACGCAGATCGCTCGCGCGGACTTCACCACCTCCGCGGTCGCTTCGTTGACCACTTCCGGCAGATCGACGAACACGTAATCGTAAGGCTTCTGTGCGAAACGCAGAAGTTGATAGTATTCGGCCCACGTCGGCGGCGGCCCGCGGCGGGCGGGGTTCGCCGGAAGCAGATGGATGCCCGACACCCACACGGAGTGCTGCTGCCATTCGACCGGAGTCATTTCGCCCGCCTGTTGCAGAGCCTCCGAAAGGCCCGACCGATTTTGCAGATTCAGCATGATCGACAGGATGCCGGAGCGCCGGTCGCTTTCGATCAGCAGGACTTTCTTTGCGTGATTGCCGGCCAGGGCCGCCGCCACGTTCAACGCGACCGTCGAACATCCGCCGCCGGCTTTCGCGGGCAACAACGCGAGAATGTTCCGGTCGGCAACGGCATGGCCGCGATGAAGCGCATCGTAGGTGGCCCTCTCCAGTTCATGATGTCCGAACGGTTCCCGCAACAGATCGCCGATTCCGGCGTCCTCAAAAGTGACCTGCTCCAGACGATTCCACGACTCGCGAAAGCCGATCAACACTCCGCGGCGCTTCAAGTTTTTGAGCCCGCGCACTAGCGCGGAAGCCTCGTTCCAATCGGTCAGATCGATCAGGATCAGCTCCGGATTGTGGACGCCACTTAGCCGCACGGTTTCGAGAGGGGACCGAACCGGGCCTTTGGCAACCAGCTTGAAGACGTTGGAATCCTGGAGTAAGTCCTCGATTCGATGCCCGGTGGCGGTGTTCGACGTCAACAGCATTGTGCTTAGCAATGGAAGGGTCCCCCGAAAGAAGTTAGAGTATGTTGTTCGACAGGTTTATTGATTTTCTGTAGCGAACCAATTCGCCTGGGCCCGCGTTGTATATACATGCGAAAACCACTTCCGCTCCTGCTGGCGATGGCAGCCGCAGGGGGCCAGATCTGCGCCGCAGACGGGATTTCCGACGGGGCGAGAGCTTATCTCGACGCCGCGCTCAAGGTGATGCAGGAAAACTTCGTTTATCGGGACAGGATCGATTGGGAGCGGCTCAAGCGGGAGACGTTGTCGCAGGCGGGGGAAGCACAGGTCGCGGTCGAAACATATCCGGCGATCCGGTTTGCGTTGTCGAAGCTCGGCGACCGCCATAGCTATCTTCAGCTCACCCCGGAATTGACGCGGAAGGAAACATTGCTGGGCGTGAAAGCCATCGCGCTGCCAACAGCGCCTGAGAAGGACAAAGGAAAGCCTGTGAGTCCGTTCCCGTCTCCGTTCCGCAGCCGCCGCGTTCCCGAAGGGGCGATGGTTGTGCCAGCGGCGAGTCTGATCGCGCAAATCGTAATCCCGCAGTTTTCGGGGCCGGATCTTGGTGCGTTTGCCACCCAGATTCAACTGGTGGTTCGAGACTTGGAAGCGAAGCATCCCTGCGGATGGATCGTCGATCTGCGCGGCAACGGCGGCGGAAACATGTGGCCGATGCTGGCTGGAATCGGGCCTATTTTAGGCGAGGGCGAGCCGGGAGGATTCCTGCACGGAGGCGTCCGGAGCAAATGGTTCTATGAAAACGGAATGTCCGGCGAACGGAACGCGGACCGTCCGTTTTATGCGCAGACGACGGGTGAGGCGGTGCGCCTAAGCCATGCGGCTCCGGTTGCTGTTTTGATCGACCGCGACACAGGAAGCTCCGGCGAAGGCATTGCGGTGGCGTTTCGCGGACGGCCTGATACGCGGTTCTTTGGAGAAACCACCTACGGCGTCGCGACTTCGACATTTCCCTTCCCTCTGGGCGATGGCGCGCAGATCTACCTGGTGACGGCGGTGATGGTCGATCGAAACGGGAACGAGTATCCGTTCGGCATCGATCCGGATCAGGAGATTCTTTCCGATTTTTCGATTTCGACGCACGATCCGGTGACTCTGGCGGCGTCGGAGTGGTTGTCGGGGAAGAAGGCGTGCAGTTCGACAAAGAATTACTGAGGCAGTTTTCGCTTGGGCTTTCGTCCGAATTTTGGCGGGGCGCGGTCCCACACTACAAATCACGGTATCGTAAGCGAAGGCGCATGACGTTCGAGATCGGGCAGACAATCGGCGACTATCAGATCCTCGGGATCCTCGGCAGGGGAGGCATGGGCGCTGTCTACCGGGTTCGCAACACCCTGACGGATCGCGAAGAGGCGATGAAGGTGGTGCTGCCGGGGGCTGCGGATCAGGGCGAGATTGCCGACCGGTTTTTGCGCGAAATTCGCATTCAGGCCAGTTTGCAGCATCCGCACATTGCCGGCATTCGCACGGCGTTCCGGTCGGGCGGAAGCGTCCTCATGATCATGGAATTGATCGAGGGCGTGAGTCTCGAGGCGAAGCTGCGCGAGGGTTCGCTGCCGCTGGGCGCGGCCTTCCGCATCACCGACGATATTCTGAGCGCGCTCACGCACGCCCACTCGCGCGGCATCGTTCACCGCGACATCAAGCCGTCGAATATCATTGTGACGCCGAGAGGCGCTCCGAAGCTCACCGATTTCGGCATCGCGACGGCCGCCGGCGACGCCCGGATTACGCGCAGCGGCGTGGCAATCGGATCGCTGGCCTACATGTCGCCGGAGCAGGTGATGTCGAAGCCGCTCGATGAGCGTTCGGATATTTACTCGCTCGGCGTGACGATTTACGAGGCATTGACCGGGAGGAAGCCGTTTCAGAACACCAGCGAATATGCGCTGATGGACGCGCATTTGAAAGAGATGCCGGTTTCGCCGGGCTCGATTGTTCCGTCGGTGCCGCTGGGGGTGTCGGTGGTGGTGATGAAGTCGCTGGCGAAGGCGGCGGAGGATCGCTATCAGTCCGCGGCGGAGTTCCAAAACGCATGGCGCAACGCGTTTTTTGGCGGCGACGATTCGACGACCAAGATTTTTACGCAGGCTGTTCCCGCTCCGCCACTCCCCAGGATTGACACCGCGGAACTGGCGCGCGTCGAATCGGCGCTGACCCGGGTGCTGGGACCGATCGCGAAAAATCTGGTGGGAAAAGCGGCGACGCGTCATCACACCATCGAAGCGTTATCGCGCGACCTGGCGGAACAGATTCCGCAGGAGGCGGATCGCTCGGCATTTCTGAAGTCCTGCGGAGTGAGTTCGGGCTCCCATAAAACGACGCCGTCCGGATCGCAGAGCGTCGCGCCTCTTGACGCCAAAACACTGGAGGCGGCCCGAAAGGCATTGGCGCCCTCGTTGGGTCCCATCGCGGCGATGGTAGTTTCGCGCACCGCGAAGCGGGTTCGCTCCGCGGAAGAATTGCGTGACGCGCTGGCAGCGGAAATTGTCGATGAGAAAGAGCGCAAGGCGTTTCTCGCGGCGTTTCAGTGATGATTAATCCCCGATCATTTTCATCGCCGTCACCAGGCTGCGCCGCATGCGATTGAACGCGCCTGCCAGGTCGGCGATTTCATCGCCGCCTTTTACGGGTAGTTCGGGGACCTCCAGATCGCCCAGGCTGATGCGATTCGCCATATCGGACAGGCGCGCCGCGGGCTTGGCGATCATGAAATAGAGCACGGCGTTTAGCACCGCGAGGCTCCCTAGGAAAATGACTCCGAGATAAATCAGCACCGTGCGAAATTCGGCTCGCGCGATTTCGAGCGGCACCGAAAGAGGCAGCGAGATCACCTGCGCCCCAATGATCTCCCCCTCTTTCCAGCCGAATCCGTTGCCCGATCCGTAGCGGGCAAGCATGGCCTTCGGAGCGACATCGGGCGTGCTGTGGCACTGGAGACACGGCGCATTCGCGCGGAGCGGCTGGGCGAAAAATAGCGATTTGCCGATGGCCGCGTCGCGTTCCCCGCTCAACTGGTGCAGGTTCGCATCGTTGCGGAACGCCATCACGACATCCGCTTCCCAATCGACGGCGCGATCGCGAGGGTTGGTCGGGTTGAGCGTCGCTTCCTTATAAGAGTAGTCGGGAAATTGCGCGCGCAGGTACCCGAAATTTTCAGTGGCGGCGTAGCCTGGCACGGTTTGCGGAAGAAAGGTCTGGGTGCGTTCCTCCTCTTTCTCGAGCAGAGGCAGCAGTTGAACGGTGGTGTACTTGCGTACCGAACTCATGGCCTGCATCATCAGCCGCGCCTGCGCGAGCACCTGTGCGTGCGCGCCGTCTTCCAGCATCCGATACGTCAGCGCGCCGATAATCGCCACCCCGATCCCGAAGACGAGCGTGAAAATCGCACTGAACTTGACGAGCAATCTCATGAGTGGATCTTAGCGCGAGCCGAGAACGGGATGGGCCGGTAAGGAATGGGCCGCTGGTAAGGAGATATACTCGAAGTAAGGAACTTCATGCCGAGCAGCACCATCACTTCGAAGGGCCAAGTCACGGTTCCCAAGGAAATTCGGGAGCGCCTGCGGCTAAAACCGGGTGACCGGGTCGATTTTGTGGTGGGACCTGCGGGCCGCATCACGCTCAAAGCAATCGATACTGACATCCGGTCTTTACGGGGGATTCTAAAATCCAAGCGAAAGCAGCCTTTGAGCATCGAAGAAATGAACCAGGTGATTGCCCGGGGATACGCCGGTCTGCTGTGAGAGCCATCGACACCAATGTCCTGATCCGCTTCTTTATGGACGACGATACCGGCCAGGCAGAGGTTGCCCGCCGTCTCCTGGAAACGAGTCAGGATCAGCAAGAGCCCCTCTTAATTGTTCCGCATGTTTTCTGTGAGTTGGTGTGGGTGCTTCAAGCGAGTTTTCGCCTCGCCAGAACGGAGGTCGCGGACATCCTTCAGAAGATCCTCGTACGTGAAGTATTCGTGTTCGAACGAGAGCAGGCGATTAAGGGCGCTCTACGCCGATACCGCCAAGGGCGAGCCGATTTCCCGGATTATCTCATTGGCGAGATCGCCGCAGCTTCAGGCTGCCGCGACACTGTAACCTTCGACAAAGCCCTGAAAGGTTCGCCCGGATTCACCTTCCTGTGATCTCCCCCGCCCGCGACCTCGCATTCCGTGTCTTAAAGAAGGTCCACAACGGCGGCTACGCGTCCGACCTGCTTCGCCACGAAGGCTCCAATGTGTCGGAACGCGACGCCGCGCTAGCCGAAGCAATCGTCATGGGCGTCCTCCGCTACCAGGGACAACTCGATTTTCTGATCGGCCATTTTGCCGGCCGCAAGCAGCCCAAGCTCGATCTGGAAGTCCGCATCGCCCTGCACATGGCGATTTACCAGCTCCGCTATCTGGACCGGATTCCTCCCCATGCGGCAGTGACGGAGAGCGTCGATCTCGTCAAAGCCGGAAGCAAGCAATCCGCCGCCGGATTCGTCAACGCCGTGCTGCGCAAAGTGGATCGCAACCCCGTCAAATGGCCGGATCGCGCCACCGAGCTGAGCCTTCCTCCCTGGATGCTCGCCCGCTGGGATAAGCAATTCGGCGTCGAAGCCGCGGAGAAGGCCGCCCGCGCCGCGCTCCAGGAACCCGAGAAAAATATCAACCCGGAAACCGGCCGCCAGCAGGATATCGGCGCGCAATCCATCGTTCCGTTCCTCGCCATTGAACCGGGAATGTCTCTCCTCGACCTCTGCGCCGCCCCCGGCAACAAAACCGCCCAGGCGATCGAAGCGGGTGCGCGCGTGATCGCCTGCGATCGATACTTTAAACGCCTCGAAGAAGTCCCCGCCACGGCCGACCGCGTGGTCCTCGACGCGACTCAGCCCCTTCCCTTCTCCAAAAAATTCGACCG
This sequence comes from Bryobacteraceae bacterium, assembly GCA_035485055.1. GTDB lineage: Bacteria > Acidobacteriota > Terriglobia > Bryobacterales > Bryobacteraceae > Palsa-187. The sequence continues at coordinate 25,427 of DATHOJ010000134.1, read as the reverse complement.
CATCCTGATCGACGCCCCCTGTTCCGGCACCGGCACCCTAGGGCGAAACCCCGAGATTAAGTGGCGCCTCAAGCCCGGCGACGCCAATATTTTCTCCGCCCGCCAACGAGCCATGCTGGACCAGGCGCGGCGCTTTATGAAACCCGGAGGCCGCATCGTCTATTCCACCTGCTCGCTCGAAAACGAGGAGAATCAGAATGTGATCCAGTCGCTCCGCCTACGCGCCGAAACTCACCTCCGGCTGCCCGGCCGCGACCCCGGGGATGGCTTCTTCGCGGCCGTGATAACATTGGTCTAAGCGCAAATATGGTCGAGATCCTCCCATCCATCCTCGCGGCGGATTTTGCCCGCTTGGGCGAAGAGATCGCGCCGCTCGAAGCCGCCGGATGCCGCATGCTCCACGTCGACGTGATGGACGGCCATTTCGTACCCAATTTCACCTTAGGTCCGCCGGTGGTCGCGTCCCTTAGAAAGGTCACCAAGATGACCTTAGATGTCCATCTCATGATCTCCGACCCGGACCGCTACGCGCCCCTTTTCATCGAGGCCGGCGGCGACCAGATTCTGGTCCATCAGGAAGCCTGCGTCCACCTCGACCGCACCCTCCGGATGATTCAGAGTGAAGGCGCCCGCGCTGGAGTGGTGATTAACCCCGCAACCCCTGTGGCCATGCTCGACGAAGTTTTGGACATCGCCGATTACGTGCTGGTCATGAGCGTCAACCCCGGCTTCGGCGGGCAGAAATTTATTCGCAATTCGCTCCACAAAATCCGCCAGTTGGCGGTGCGCAAAAGGGACCGCGGATTGCACTTTCCCATTGAGATCGACGGCGGCGTGGACGCGGAAAACATTGCCGCTGTGGTAGATGCGGGCGTCGAATGGGTGGTCACGGGGACGTCTGTTTTTCACACTGTGAATCCCCGGGCCGCTTTTGAAGAACTGCGCTCGCTGGCCAGAAATGCCTCGGCCATTAAGGTATAGTCGTAAGGATTCTTTCATGATCATTCGTTTTTCCAGACTGAGCTTCACCGTAATCGCGGTTTCCGCCCTCCTCGCCACCTCGGCGTGCGGCTTTAAGCGCAAGAAGTACGAAAACCCGATCACCAAGGACACCCAGCAGCCGGACAAGCTTCTCTACGACAAGTCCGTTCACGATATTGAGAAAGGCCGGTACGAACTCGCTCGCCTCACGCTCAATACTCTGATCAATACCTATGACACCAGCGAATATCTGGCGAAAGCAAAACTCGCCATCGCCGATAGCTGGTATCGCGAAGGCGGCGTCCACGGCATGGCGCAGGCGGAGGCGGAATATAAGGACTTCATCCTGTTCTATCCGGCCATGGAAGAGGCCGCCGAATCCCAGAAGCGCATCTGCGATATCCACATCGGCCTGATGGAAAAGGCCGACCGCGACCCCAACAACGCTCTGCGCGCAGAATACGAGTGCAAGCAGCTCATCACCCAATTTCCCAACTCCAAGTTCGTGCCGGAGACGGAGCAGAAGCTGCGTAATATCCAGGAAGACCTGGCCGAAGCCGAAGTGTTCGTCGGCGATTATTATCATCACAAGGGTGCCAACGCGGCGGCCGCCAACCGCCTCGGCGGCGTGGTCGATCAATATCCTCTCTTTAGCCGCGCCGATTTTGCGCTCTGGGAAGAGGCCGATTCCTACCGTAAAATGGGCAAACTGGCCCGCGAAAAGGAAGGCGACGCGCTCCAGAGGATCGTCCGCGATTATCCGCTCAGCGTCTATGTCGAGCCGGCGAAGAAACGCCTGAGGGAACTGGAAATGGCGATCCCCGAGGCCGATCCGAAGGCCGTAGCTCGCATGAAGTGGGAGCAGGAGAATCGTACCAAGGTCGGTTTACTGTCGAAGAGCACCGAGTTTCTGAAGCGCGGACCGGATGTCAACAATGCGGCGAAAAGCGGTTCGCCGACCATGACCAATCCGAAACAGACCGTGCCGCTGAGTGTTCCTATCCCGGCTAGCACCGCGGCTACCAACATGCCCGCGGCCACCGGAGTCAACGACGTGACCATTGCGCCGGTAGCGGCTGGCGCGGGTTCCCCGCTCGACACCAAGCCCGATGCCCGTACCTCTCTGAAGACCGATCCGACCGCGCCTGCAACCCCGGCCGCAGCGGATCCTAACGCGCCGGCGACCCCTGCTGCAACGACTCCCGCCACAGCCAAGCCCGACGCGGCGGCGACTCCGGACGCGTCCAAGGGCAAGAAGAAGAACAAGAAGAAGACCGACAAAACCACCAAGACCGATACCACCAAGACCACCAGCCAGGAATGAGCATCATCCTGCTGGCCGACGATAGCCCTCATGCGCAGCGCATGGGTGAGCGCATTCTGCGCGAGGAAGGCTTCGAAGTGGTCAGCATCACGCATGGCGATACCGCCGTCGTGCGCTTAGACGACGTCGATCCCGATCTGTTGATCGCCGACGTTTTCCTTCCCGGCCGCAATGGATTCGAGCTGTGCCGCCACGTCAAATCCCTCCATCGCCATGTCCGCGTCATTCTCACTGCGGGTTTGCTGGAACAGTTCGATGAGGACGAAGCGCGCCGAGCCGGCTGCGATGCGATTCTGAAGAAACCGTTCGAAGCGTCGGTGGTGATGCAGACCATCCGCCCTCTGATCGCCGAAGCGCAGATGGCGCGAGGATTGTTCGCGGAAGCCATCGCCGAAGCGTCTCCGGTTCCCGTAGCCGCGCAAGCACCCGCTCCGGAGCCCACTCCGCCAGATCCCGAGCGTATCGAAGCCGCCATCACCCTGGCGCTCGACGCCGCGCTGCCGGCGCTGATCCGTGAAATTACGGAAAAAGTTCTGGTAGCATTAGGACACTAAGGAGACTCCGATTCGAAGGGGACAGACCTCTCTGTCCCAGACGCAGCCCGATCCCGTGTTTGCCGCCAGTCGCGAATCTGGACAGAGCGGTCTCTCCCTTTCGAATCGCACCGCCCACACTAAATGCCCGACAACAGTTTTGACGTCGTTTCGAAAATCGAGCTGCCCGAAGTATCGAACGCCATCCAGCAGGCGCTCAAGGAAATCCAGCAGCGCTATGATCTGAAGGGCTCCAACTCCACCATTCAACTGGTCGAGAAGGATAACAAAATCCTGTTGGCCAGCGCCGATGATTTCAAGCTCAAAGCCATCATCGAAATTCTGGAGCAGAAGCTGGTCAAGCGGAAAGTGTCGCTGAAAGGCCTGGAATACGGAGTAGTAACTCCGGCCGCCGGATCGACCGTCCGCCAGGAGATCAAGCTTCAGCAAGGCATCGACGCCGACAAGGCGCGCAAGATCGTGCAGGCCGTGAAGGACAGCAAGAAGAAGGTGCAAGTGTCGATCCAAGGCGACCTGCTGCGGGTCGCCGGCAAAGATCGCGACACGCTACAGGAAATAATGCACCTGCTGCGCTCGACCGACTTCGGCCTGGACCTGCAATTCATCAACTACCGCTCAAATTAGTCAGCTCAAAGGTGGGGCGGCCAATTTTGGCGGCAGCCGCCCTTTCAGGCGGCTTTTCCTTTAACCCCGCGGCGGCAAAATACTCTTCCGAGTACCCGGCAGAATAAATTCAGAAGCCGAATGCCACTCTCTGACTTCATCGATCCGCGCCAGTTGCTGGTGCTCCGAAGGAGGCGTGGTCCGCACCGTGATGCCGTCGAAAGCCCAGCAGACAACTCCGCCCAGGACCCAGTGCACGATGCCGATCAAAAGGATGATCCTGTCCTGCGTGCGCGTCAGATCGCGAAAGAGAATGTTCACCAGCGCAATCGCGCCGAACAATACGCCTAGACTAAGCCACCAGATAACCCAGCGGCGGATATGAATATGGATGTGACTCACAAACCCTCACTTCCACACTCACAGACGCACCGTCGAAGCGCGCGGTATCTACTGTCGAGGCCGGATGACCGAAAGACCTATTAAATTGCATCCTCTTTGCGAACTCTGCGCCTTTGCGTGAAATAAAAAATAGCCCGAAATTCCGCAAGCTCCCGTATTAAGCTTGAAGTTGCCCCGCAAAATTGAATCGCTCTTTGTCCCAGGGCCGGCCGGGCGCCTGGAAGCGCTGCTCGAAGAGCCCGAAGATGCCGCGCCCAACGAAGCCGCCCTGGTATGCCATCCGCATCCCCAGCATGGCGGGACGATGCACAACAAAGTCGTGTACCGCATCGCTCGCGGTCTGCGCGCCGCCGGAGCCGTCGTGCTGCGCTTCAACTATCGCGGCGTCAATTTAAGCGAAGGCTTCTACGATCAGGGTGAGGGCGAACTCGACGACGCGCGCGCCGCGCTCGATTACATGCGCGCCCGCTATCCTGGACTGCCCTTCACCGTTGCCGGGTTTTCCTTCGGATCGCGAATTGCTTTGCGCCTGGGCTGCGGCATCGCCCGGCGGGTCATCGCAGTCGGCTTTCCAAATGCCTACAAGGATAAAGCTGGGCTCGATACCTGCACCACGCCGCGCGTGTTTATTCAGAGCACGCACGACCAGTTCGGATCGGTGGAACAGATCGAATCGATCGTCACCCCTCTGCCGGAACCGAAACAGCTGATTTTGATCGAGGCGCAGGATCACTTCTTTGTGGGCGCACTAGAGGCTTTAGAAGCCAAAATTAAGGTCCTATAAGGCCTCGTTGAGCCTGTTTTTTGACGATTTATGGCCGATTAAGCGAAGCTAAGAAGCAGCCAGACGCAATTCCCGCTCCATCCGGCGGGTCGCGCGGTCGCTAATGAGGTAAGCGACTTTACTAAGCAGCTCCGGGATGTCTTCCGGCTTGATCAGCAGGAAGTTCTGGTGCTTGGTGGGCGCTGGGCGCGCATTCTGGTAAGTCGTCAGCAGAGCGGTCGCCGGCTTGTAATCTTTCATCCGGGCATGCGCGATTACCTTGAGGCCCGCTTCCGGCGATTCCATCTGTAAGTCGCTCAAAACAAGCTCATATTCGCCTGCGTCGAGCTTCCCGACCGCTTCCGCGGCACTAGCGGCGGAATCGACATTATAGCCCCCGGCCTTAAGCACAGTTTGTAGCGTCAACCGCGACGTTGGGTCGTCGTCGACGAGTAAAACCCGTGCCAAATCGTAATCGAAGATCCGGGATTTATATGTCAAGATCGTGCAACTTCCGGATTCCAGTTTAACCCAGAAGACCTGATTTTCGACCCGGAGATTTTCCTAGTACTCGATTTTCGGTACTTAATCGACTGATTCTAAATGTGGTTTTCACCGAACACGCGGGCGAAGATCTGGTCTACGTGAGCAAGGTGGCGATCCAGCGAAAACGCGGTATTAATCTCTGCAATCGATAGATAAGAAAGAATTTTATCGTCATGCTCGATCGCGGCGCGAAAATCACCCTCCGTTTCCCAGGCCTCCATGGCGTGTTTTTGCACACGTGCATAGGCTTCTTCGCGCAGCATCCCTGCGGCGGCTAGGTCCAGAAGAAGCTGCCCGGAGAAGATCAGCCCCTTGGTGCTATCGAGGTTCATTTTCATGCGGTTAGGGTAGACGCGCATACCGTCGATCAGCCACAGGGTCTTGGCTAGCAGATAATCGGTAAGTATCGCGGAATCAGGCAGAATCACCCGCTCCACTGAAGAATGCGAGATGTCGCGTTCATGCCATAACGCGATATTCTCCATCGCCGCCTGCGCATTGGCCCGGACCACCCGCGCGAGGCCGCCTATCTGCTCTGAAGTCACAGGGTTACGCTTGTGAGGCATAGCGGAGGAGCCCTTCTGCCCCTCGCTAAACGGTTCCTCGGCCTCCCGGACCTCGGTGCGCTGCAAATGGCGGATTTCGAGAGCTATTTTTTCCAGGGTTGCGCACAAGATAGCGAGCGCACTCACCCAGGCGGCATGCCGGTCCCGGGCGATGACCTGCGATGCGATCGGGGCGGGCTTCAAAGAGAGCCGCTGGCAGATTTTCTCCTCGGCCTCGGGGCCGATGTGGCCGAAGGTGCCGACGGCTCCGGAGATTTTCCCTACGCGGAGATCCTCGGCTGCATTCGATAAGCGGCTGATATTGCGCAACATCTCGTCGTACCACAAGGCGATTTTGAGACCGAACGTGATCGGTTCGGCATGAATCCCGTGGGTCCGCCCGATTTGCACGGTGTGCTTAAATTCATGAGCCCGCCGATCGAGCGACACGGCGAGGGTTTTCGCCCCTTTTATCAATAAGATGGATGCCTGCTGTAACACCAGTGCCTGCGCTGTATCGACCACGTCGTTCGAAGTCAGCCCGTAGTGCAACCAGCGCGATGCATCGGCGGCGCCGGCGGCGGCCATTTTTTCGGCCACGGCGGTGGTGAATGCGATGACGTCGTGCTTGACCTTGGCTTCGATTTCGTGGATGCGGGCGACGTCGAATCCGGCATGCGCCCTCAATGCTTTAGCGGCATCGGCCGGTACTTCACCGGTCTCGGCGAGCGCCTCGCTGGCGGCGAGTTCTACTTCGAGCCATTGCGCGAAGCGGTTTTCATCGGAGAAGATCCGGCCCATTTCGGGCCGCGTGTAACGGGCAATCATTAGTAGGTAAACGTTTCTGTGGGCTGCTTGGGATTGGCAATGACCAGTTTGGTGAACAAAGCGCGGCCGTGCAATGCCTGGGAGGCACACAGGCGGACGATTTCCGGATGATTGTTGCTTTCGCTGATATGGCCGAGGATCAGGGTTGAGGTGCTGGTATCCAGATCGTCGCGGATGAAAGAGCACGCTACATCGTTAGAAAGATGGCCGTTGCGCCCCATCACCCGCTGCTTCACCGACCACGGATACGGGCCGACTTTCAACATTTCCACATCGTGATTCGATTCGAGCAGCAATAGATCGGAGCCCCGCAGATGATGGCGAATCGATTCCGGAAGATAGCCGAGATCCGTGGCAATGGAAATTTTGATGCCTTCCGCGCGGAACGAAAAACCGACCGGGTCGGCGGCGTCATGAGGGATGGTGAAACTGGTGACATCGATATCGCCGATGGTGAAACTGGCGCCGGCTTGGAAGAGTTCGAGATGCGGAGGATTTTCGTCCCAAGGTACGGCAGGCGCGGTGAGCCGCGAGATGTAGACCGGAATGCGGAGCTTCCGGGCAATGACCTGAAGGCCTGCAATGTGGTCAGAATGTTCGTGGGTGACTAGAATTGCGGTGAGCGATTCGGGAGCGTGGCCGGCCAAATTGAGGCGCTCGAAGGTTTCCTTGCGCGAAAGGCCGGCGTCGATCAAGAGACGGGTCCGCTCGGTGGCGACCAGCGTGGAATTGCCGGCGCTTGAGGACGCGAGAACCGAAACTTTTACGATGGGAAGGCCTCCGTTGGAATCTATCTTTAGTGTAGCGGAGAATGTGGCGGGGGAGCGCGTGGTTTAGGATAGAGCTATGAAGGCTCGCGTGTATGTATCGCCGAAGACGACGGTGCTCGATCCGCAGGGGCAGACGATTCGAGGGGCTTTGAACGGGCTGGGTCATGCCTCGATTGCGGACGTCCGGCAGGGGAAGTATTTCGAGATTGAGCTGAAGGGCGTGAACCGGGAGCAGGCGGCGGCGGAAATGGACGGGATCGCGCGCGACGTGCTGTCCAATCCGGTAATCGAAGACTATCGCGTGGAGTTTTTCGACTGATCGTTCGATAAACATTTATGTGCGGAATTGTTGGTTATATCGGTCCGAAGAAAGCTGTGCCCGTCATCCTGGACGGACTGCGGCGCCTGGAGTATCGCGGTTACGATTCGGCCGGCATCGCCGTGCTGGAGGAAAACGGGTGCCTGACGGTGCGGCGCGCCTCGGGAAAACTGCGTAATTTAGAAGACGCGCTGAAGCTGAGTCCTATCGACGGCAGCTATGGAATCGGGCATACGCGCTGGGCGACGCACGGACGGCCGACCGAGGAAAACGCGCATCCCCATCGCGACTGCCATGGCGACATCGTGGTGGTGCATAACGGCATCGTCGAAAATTATCTGAAGTTGAAGCAGGAGCTGACCGACGAAGGGCACCGGTTCGTTACCGAGACGGACACCGAAATTATCGCTCACCTGGTGGAGAAGTATTACGACGGGAACCTGGAAAATGCGGTGCGCGATGCGGTGCGCAAGTTGACTGGTGTCTTCGCGCTGAGCGTGATTTCGCGGAAGGATCCCAATAAGATTGTCGCGGCGCGGTCGGGTCCGCCGGTGGTGGTGGGGTTGGGCGACGGAGAATATTTCGTTGCAAGCGACGTGCCGGCGCTGCTGAGTTATACGCGGGACATGTTCTTTCTGGCGGACGGCGATGTGGCGGTGCTGACGCGCGACGGGGTCCATTTGACGGACTTCAACGGGCGCGCGGTGAAGCGGCAGGTTTCGCACATTTTGTGGGACCCGATCATGGCCGAAAAGGGCGGCTACAAGCACTTCATGCTCAAAGAAATTTTTGAGCAGCCGCGGGCGGTGCGCGATACGACGCTGGGCCGCGTGGGGCAGGAATCGGGGCGGATTTTCTTGGACGAGATGGATATTACGGCCAAGGAATTCCGTGGGTTTACGAGCGTCCGCATTATCGCGTGCGGCACGAGCTGGCATGCGGCGCTGGCCGGCAAGTTCATGATCGAGCGGCTGGCGAGGATTCCGGTGGAAGTGGATTACGGCAGCGAGTTTCGTTATCGAGATCCGATTGTGAGGCCGGATTCGCTGACCATCGTCATTTCGCAGTCGGGCGAGACGGCGGACACGCTGGCGGCGCAACGCGAGGCCAAATTAAAGGGCTCGAAGACGCTCGCGATCTGCAATGTAGTGGGGTCCATGATCACGCGCGAGGCGGCCGGGACGCTGATTACGCATGCGGGGCCGGAGATCGGAGTCGCGTCGACCAAGGCGTTTACGGGGCAGTTGACGGCGTTGTTTTTAATTGCGATGTACATGGGACAGACGCGGGATACGCTCGACGAAAAGACGTCGCATAAGCTGGTGGATCAGTTACTGCACATTCCTTTGCAGCTCGAAGAACTGCTGCGGAGGGATGCGATTTATGAGGATCTTTCGAAGGCCCTGTTCCGGTCTTCTGACTTTTTGTACCTGGGACGCGGGGTGCATTTTCCGATTGCGCTCGAAGGGGCTTTGAAGCTGAAAGAGATTTCGTACATTCACGCGGAGGGGTATCCGGCGGGCGAGATGAAGCACGGGCCCAATGCGCTAATCGACGGGAATCTGCCGACGGTGGTGCTGGCTACGCAGGATCCGAACGACGAACTGAGCCACATTTTGTATGAAAAAACCCTGTCCAATATTCAGGAAGTGAAGGCTCGCGAGGGGATCGTGGTGGCGGTGGCGTGCGAGGGGGATGAGCAGGTCAAGAGGGTCGCGGATTACGTGATTCCGATCGGCCTGACGCACGATTTGCTGCTGCCGATTCTTGAGGTCGTGCCGTTGCAGATGCTGGCGTATCATATCGCGGTGCGGCGGGGGTGCGATGTGGATCAGCCTAGGAATTTGGCGAAGAGTGTGACGGTGGAGTAAGGAGGCGCTTCGGGCGGCTTCGGGTTCGGGAGGAAGAAGCAGCCCCGGTTCAACGTGGGTTGCGTCGAAACGGCGGTGAATTCTCTGAATGGGCGCTAGAATTCATGTTTGTGCCCCCGCTCTGCTTGCCCACGGTGCTCGCGGCGGCCGCTTTCGTTTGCGGGGGACTGGAACGGCGGCCTATTCGAGATCGGCTCTGGAAACGATACCATGGCTGGTTCTTACGCACTTGCTGTTCTTCGCCGGTGCAATCGTGTTAGGGACCCTGTGCGCCAAGCCAATTACTTTGGCTGGCACGGCCTCCAACCCCGACCGATTCGCGGGTTTGTGCTTAAACGCGCTTTGGTATGGATCGTTAGCGTCCTGTGCGTTTTGGATTTGGCGAATGAAGGGCTTCAGGTTGTCCGCCGGCGGCTTGTTGACTCTGATGGAGATACCGACGGCCGGTGCGCTATTCGTCGCGCTGATGTCGATAACAGGCGATTGGTTATAAGTTACTGTACGCGAGCGCATTTCATTCGACGGGCTAGACGACAGTTGACACGCCACGCCCGAAGGCGCACACCACTGGGCGCAGCGTTAGGATCGGACCGAGTCACAGAAGGCAGGCGGAGAGCCGAAATTAGCCGCCAATAACGCTGATTTGCAAACAAGGACTTGATCTTTCTGGGAAAGCAGCACTATCCTACATCTGGCGTAGACTGTACTTATGAGTGAAGCCCGGCGCGTGACCGTCATTATTGAACGCGAGGACGATGGGTTTGTGGCCTTGTCTCCGGAACTGGACATCGCTAGCCAAGGGCAAACGATTGAGGAAGCCAGAGCCAACCTCGTCGAAGCGCTCACTCTCTTCTTCGAAACTGCCTCGCCTTCTGAGGTTTCCCGCCGATTTCAGAATGAAGTGTTTGTGACCCAGGTCGAGGTGCCTGTTGGGCAAGCTTAGGGTCTTGTCCGGCGCAGAGATCTGTCAGATCCTTGAGGGGTGCGGATTCGTAGCGATCCGCCAACGAGGAAGCCACCGGATTATGCAAAAGAAGATTGAGGGAACTACGATTACTGTTCCGGTTCCCCTTCACGACTCTGTCAAGCGGGGTACGTTGTTCAGCATCATTCGTCAGTCGGAACTATCCAAGTCCTTGTTCGAGATGGAGTGATTATTTTGCGAACCACAATAGCTATATGGCCATTCTGCCTGATGCGCCGCTGACGGAGGAGCAGTATCTTGAGATCGAGCGGCTCGCCGAATTTAGGAGCGAGTTTCACGACGGGCGGATGTTTGCCATGGCCCCCCAGTTCGATCAATCATGCGCTGCTCTCCGCTCGCATCGGCGCGCTGCTCTATCACCAAGTACCCGCGGAGTGTCGCTTTTTTGACCCTGGACTGCGGATCAAAGCTTCGGCGGTTGGGTTTTATACTTACGCCGATTGCGCGTGATCTGCGGCGAGATCGAAACCTTCGGCGATCAAAAGGATGTGGTTCTCAATCCTCTGCTGATCGTGGAAGTGCTTTCGCCTTCGACCGAAGGCTACGATGGCGGGAAGAAGTTTGAGCTTTACCGGACGATCCCGAGCTTTCAGGAATACCTGGTCGTGCATCAGGACCGTCGGCACGTCGAACATTATTTTAAACAGGACGATGGAAGTTGGCTGCTGGGGGATCATACGGGCGCAGAGGGCTCGGTTGCCGTTGCGAGGCTGGGAGTTCATGTTTCATTGAGCGCGTTGTATGCTTCTGCGATCGACATGGAGGGCTGAGGAAAGCAAGAATTGGCCGCGGATGAACGCCGATGAACGCTGATCGGAAAACCAACGCTGACTTATTTTTTGCTTGGTCTGCTGAAGAAAATCATGCTGGGGGCGTCGGACTTGGCGGCAACGATATCCGGGTAACCGTCTCCGTCTAAGTCCGCTACGGCGATTCCGTAGATTGCGCCTTTACTATCGCCGAAGGGGACGCGGGTGAATTTCTTGCCCGTGCCGTCGTTGAAGTAAATTGCGCCGGGCGCGTTTACATAGCCGACGATGATGTCGGGCTTGCCGCTCTTGTTTAAATCGGCGGCTAGCATGGAGTAGGGCAAGGCGTCGCGGCCTGCGATCGTGAGCGTTTCTCCGTTGCCGAAGTAGATGTAAAGGCCGAGGTTTTCGTGACAGGCGGCGATGTCGGCTTTGCCGTCGCCGTCGAAATCGCCGATGGCCAAGGCGCGTGTCGAGGAGACAGCGGGGCCGAACGGTTTTTTGGTGGGAAAATTTCCTTTGCCATCGTTGAAGTAGATTACGCTCTGGCAATCGTCGCGGCAGGCGACTACCAGGTCGATTGCTCCGTCGCCGTTCATGTCGGCGGCGAGAATCGTGGCTGATGTTTCGGGCGCGACCGGTTTGCATGTGAAATGCGCGTGACCGTCGTTGAAGCAGGCCTGCGCGGGTCCGGGTCGATTGGCGACGGCGATATCGGGGAAACCGTCGCCGTTCAGATCGGCGAGCACGACGTTGCGCGTTGACCAGTTGGGATCGCCGAAAGTTCCGCCCATTTTGAAATTGCCTTTGCCATCATTCAGCAAAATGATTTTGGGGTCGGGACGGTCGTTGCTGATGACGATGTCGAGAAAGCCGTCGCCATTGAGATCGGCGAGCGGCGCGGAGTAGCTGCGGTCGGGCTTGTTGGGAAGCGGCGGGCCGGGTTTGAAATGACCTTTGCCGTCGCCGAAGAGGACGAGGTCGGCGAGAGGCCAGTGGCGGCCTTTGGCGAGGACGATGTCGAGATTGCCGTCGCCGTTGAGGTCGCCGATGCTGGCGTTGGCGGTGGTTTCGGAGACTGTTTCGAGCGGAACGGGATCGAACCGGCGGACCGCGGCGGCGAGCAGGAGGATTGCGAAGAGAAGTAGAGCGAGCGCTCGCATGTGCTTAGCGTATCTTAAAATCTGTGACGCAGCATACGCACTCCTTGCAGATTTCTACGCGCGGTAAGGGGCTTTATCCATTCACGCGCGAGGTGGCGCAGTGGGTAGCATCGCTGAAAATCGAGACCGGGTTGCTGACGGTGTTTGTGCAGCATACTTCGGCGTCGCTCGCGATTCAGGAGAATGCCGACCCGGACGTGGTGAAGGACCTGGCTGATTATTTCGAGCGGCTGGCGCCGGAGAACGATCCGCGGTACCGGCATCAGGACGAGGGTCCGGACGATATGCCGGCGCACATACGGTCGGCACTGACGGCGACTTCGTTGACGATTCCTGTGGTCCATGGGCGGATGACGCTCGGGACCTGGCAGGGGATTTATTTGTTCGAGCATCGCTCGGCGCCGCATCGAAGGAGCGTGGTGTTGCATTTCGTTGGATGAGCAGCTACTGGACGAAGCGTCGGTCCCGGCGGAGAATGGCCGGGACATCGAGGTCGTCGAATAGGGGCGCTGCCGGAGGCGTGGCTGCGCCGTTGGCGGATGCTGCCATGCCAATCTCGGCCGCGTCGGGTGCGGGCTCTGATTCAGGAGCCGCTTCGATAGCGACGGGTTCCGGTTCGGGCAGATCCATTTGCATCGAGGGCTGTTCGGGCTCCGGCGCGGGCGCCGAGGCGATCTCCGCGGCGGATCTGCGACGCTCAATGGCGGGGAGATTTTCGCGTTCAAAGCCAGTGGCGATCACGGTGATCTTCACTTCTTCGCCCATCGTTTCGTTGAGGACGACGCCGAAGTTAATCTGCACATCCTCGTTGGCGGCAGCGTTGCGGATGAGCGTGCAGGCTTCGTTGACCTCATGCAGGCCGAGCTTGGACGAGCCCATGATGTTGATCAGCACGCCGCGAGCGCCGCGGACTCCGCCGGCTTCCATAAGCGAGCAACTGATGGCGCGTTCGGCCGCGACCATGGCGGCGTTTTCACCCTTGGCGGAAGCGGTGCCCATCATAGCGTAGCCCATGCCGAGCATGATGCTGCGGATATCGGAGAAGTCGCGATTGATGAGGCCGGGGGTCGTGATGATATCGCTGATGCCTTGGACAGCCTGGCGCAGAACGTCGTCGGCGACGCGGAAGGCTTCGAAAAAGCTGGTGCCTTTGGGAACCAGCTCCAGGAGCTGATCGTTGGGGATGGTGATGACGGTGTCGACCACGCTCGCGAGCTCGCTTAAGCCGAGATCGGCCTGCTTGCGGCGCTTCGGTCCCTCGAACGCGAACGGCTTGGTGACCACGGCGACGGTGAGCGCGCCGAGTTCTTTTGCGAGCGATGCGACCACGGGCGCGGCTCCGGTGCCGGTTCCGCCGCCGAGGCCAGCGGTGACGAAGACCATGTCCGCGCCTTCGAGCAGGTCGATGATTTTTTCGGTGTCCTCCAGAGCGGCCTGACGTCCAACCAAAGGGTCGGAGCCGGCGCCGAGACCGTTGGTGACTTTCGAGCCGATGGCGAGCTGGTTCGGCACAGGCGACGCCGAGAGCGCCTGCACATCGGTGTTGATTACGCAGAATTCGACGCCGCAGAGGCCTTCGTTCTGCATGCGTGCGACCGCGTTGCAGCCGCCTCCCCCGACGCCGAAGACACGGATTCGCGTCTTGGGTGCAGCTTCTTCCTGAATCACGAATTTCAACGCATCGAGTGCCATATTTTGCTCCTTTATCTGAGAACTAGACCCATGAGTCCACCCATCCGCCTGCGCGGCGGACGGTGGAGTTTAAGCTTTCCCGAGTACATCGCCAATCCCGCGGCCGTGGTCCAGGACGGACTCTTCAGCTCTTCCGGCCATTCACCGATATCGTTTTCCGTAGCCAGACCGTTACCGGCCTGACAATTCAATACGCGCTCCGCCATGTCGCACATACCGTTCAGCAGAGCGCCGCCGCCGGAGAGAATGATGCCTTCGAGCAGATTCCGCTCCATGCCGACGCGTTGTAGTTCGGCGTGTACGTAGTGGAAGAGTTCCTCGGCGCGGGCTTCCAGAATTTCGTTGAGATCGCTGCGGTGGGCTTCGCGCGGAGCCCGGCCTTCGGGCGAAGGGACTTCGATAAGGCTCGAATCGGCGGTAAGCCCGAGTAGGGCGCATCCGTACTGCTGCTTCAGGCACTCAGCGTCTTCATAGGTGACCTTGAAGACGGAAGCGACATCCCGCGTGAAATGGTCGGCCCAAATGGGGATGCTGGAGGCGAGCATCAGGGCTTCGCCGTCGTAAACGACGAGGTCAGTGGAATCGAGACCCAAATCCAAGAACGCGACGCCGCGGGCGCGTAGTTCCTGGGTGAGGCAGGCGTACGCGCCGGCCATCGGCTCAAACACGGTTTCCTCAACGGCGAGGTGGGCCAAGTGCACGGCGGCGACGATCGCCTGGTGTTCCTGAAACGACGCGCTGATCACATGGACGTTGGCTTCGAGGCGCGAGCAGACGCCGTTATGAGGCTTGCGATAGCCGGCGCGGCCATCGAGCGTGAAATCCTGCGGCTCGACGTGGAGCACCAGACGATCGCGCTCCAGGCGGACTTCCGAAGCGAGCTCGACGGCATACGCCATGTCGGCGGCATCGACCTCGCGAGGGCGTCCAAATTCGTACAGGCCGCGAGAATGGGCACCGTGAACATGCATTCCGCCGACGCCGACGGTGACCGCTTCGACCGAAACCTGCGCGCCGCGCTCGGCATCGGTGACGGCGGCGCGAATGGATTCGGCAACGGCGTCCTGATCGGTGACGCGGCCCTTCGCCCATCCCGCGGCGGGAGCAAGACCATGGCCCAGATAGCGAATGAAACCGCCCTCGAGCGCGCAGATCACGCAGCGAGTGCGTGAACTTCCCGCATCGAGACCAACCACGAGCTGCGTTTTCGAAGCCATACTATTCCACTCCCGTAATGCGATCGCCCAGGCGCAGATCGAAGGTCATCGCGTTGGGCGACTGGCGCCGGATCTCTGCATAGTGCCGCAAGAAAATCTGGTAACGCCGGGCGAAGTCGCGATCTCCGAGCAGCAAGGTCACCATGTGGCCGTCGCGCGGAACGGTGACCTTGAGATTGTCGCGATCGGAAACGTCGATCTCCGAAACAGTCCGGACATCGTCGCCCAGATCGACGGTCAAGCGCACCATGCGATGGACGCGGTCGCGCCGATCGGAGAGTGCATCGGAGGCGTGGACGCCAGTCAGCACCGGGAGGGTGAACCGGTCCGCGGCGGGTGGCAAAATCACTCCATCCTCGTCGATCAAACCGAAGCGCGCGGGCGCGAGCGTCAGAAACGCGACCGGCTTCCTTTCCTGGATGCTGACGACAACGCGATTCGGCCACAGGCGCGCGACGGATGCATCCTTCACCCAGTCGACCGCGCGCAGCGCATCACGGCGGTCCGATAAGGGCAGAAGGTAAACACTGCGCCCGAGATCGATGGAGAAAACGCGCTCAATCTGAGCACGCGACGCATGCGCGGCCCCCGCGACTTCGATCATCGCCGGATCCGCATCTACGCCGGCAAGCGCGAAGCGCGGATCGCGGATCAGGAACTGTTCGAGCCGGTGAAACGCGTAGAGCGAGGCGATCAGCAGGACCGAGAACGCAAGGGCAATGCCGATAATGCGCAGCGTGGACGCACCCCCACGAACGGGCGCACTACCGCGCGCGCGCGATCGCTTCGGCTCGTTCTCGATGTCCGCGTCCGGCAACATCTTTTTATTCCTCAGGTCTTAGGCCCTTAAACACGATAAGATTCCCTCTCCCGCGTGCGACACGCTGCCCGCACCCAGCGTCACGATGGCATCCCCCGGATGAGCTTCGGCCGTTACCGATTTGATTCCCTGCTCCATCGATCCGACGTAATGCGCGGCGCGATGTCCGAACGCCCGGATGCGCGCGGCGAGCGCCTCCGCGGTCACGCCCTCAATCGGCTCTTCCGACGCCGCGTAAATATCCATCACGTGCACCGTATCCGCCTGGTGAAAGGCGCGGGCAAAATCGTCCATCAACGCATCGGTGCGGGTGTAGCGATGCGGCTGGAAGAGAACGTGAATTCGCTTGTACTGGCATGCGCGAGCGGCGGCGAGCGTCGCGCGAATCTCCGTGGGATGGTGGCCGTAATCGTCGATCACGGTCACGCCGCGCTCCGTGCCGCGAATCTGAAATCTTCGGTCAACTCCACTGAATGATTCGAGCGCCTCACGAATCGTTTCAACTGCGATCTCCAATTCGAGACCCACGGCGATGGCCGCCGCCGCATTCAGCACGTTGTGTGCACCGGGGATGTGCAGACGGAAACAGCCCAGGTCCTGTCCGCGAAATTCGAGGTGAAACTCGCTCGCCAGATGCCCGGCGGAGGAATGCGTGACACGCAGGTCCGCTTGCGCGCTTAGTCCATATGTAATAGTGCGGCGATTTATGGCCGGGAGGATCTGCTGCACGTTCTCATCATCGAGGCAGAGAATCGCGGCTCCGTAGAAGGGAACCTTCCCGACGAACTCCGCGAAGGCTCGCCTGATTTCGCCGAGCCCGGAGTAGTGATCCAGATGCTCGCGGTCGATATTGGTCACGATCGCGACGATGGGCGCGAGTTTGAGGAACGATCCGTCGCTTTCATCCGATTCGACGACGAGATAATCGGACTTCCCGAGCCGCGCGTTGGCGCCGCCCATCATGCCGACTTTTCCGCCGACGACGATGGTGGGGTCAAGTCCCGCGTGACTGAGAATCACCGCGGTCATCGATGTTGTCGTCGTTTTGCCGTGACTCCCCGCGACCGCGATACCGAACTTCTGGCGCATCAGTTCGGCCAGAAGCTCGCCGCGCGGGATGACTGGAATCGCGAGTCTTCGCGCTTCTTCCACTTCCGGGTTGTCGATCTGCACGGCGGAACTGACCACCACGGCCTTCGCGCCCGTGACGTTCTCCACTTTGTGGCCTTGGAAAATCACGGCGCCGTTCTGTGCCAGACGTTCCGTGGTCGGCGAGAATTTGAGGTCGGATCCGGTGACGCGATACCCCAATTCGAGCAACACTTCGGCGAGACCGGACATGCCGATGCCTCCGATGCCGACGAAATGAACGTGCTGGGGCTTAAAAAACATTTCAATAGGCTATTGTTTCGGCTTTCTGTCCTGAAGTCAATCTGTCATAAACCCTTCGAGGACATCCGCCGCCCGCCCGGCGGCTCCCGGCCGAGCCAATGCTCGGGCGGCTTGGCCCATTTTTTCCAGCAAGCCAGCCTCGCCCGCCAGATGCATCACCTCTTCCACCAGCCGAGCGCCCGTCATTTCCGCATCCAGCACCAACCGCGCCGCGCCCGCTTTTTCTAACGCCTGGGCGTTCCGCAACTGGTGCTGGTCGGCGGCTCCCGGTAGAGGAACCAGGATAGAGGGCTTGCCAGCCGCTGCAATTTCGCTTACTGTGCCGCCCGAACGGCTGACGATCACGTCGGCTTCGGCGAATGCCCGCGGCATGTCGTCGAAAAAAACTGAAATCTCGCCGTCGATTCCCGATGCCCGGAATTTCGGCGCAAGATCCCCATAGGCACGCTCGCCAGTCTGATGAATCAGCCGCACAGAGTCCTTTTCCCACAAGGGCCAGCTCTGTTCCGCCGCGCGGTTCAATGTCTGCGAACCCTGGCTTCCGCCGGTGATCAGCACAGTGATCACATTCGTTCGCGGCTTGGGTGCGATCGCGAAAAACTCGTCGCGCACGGGGCGTCCCGTCACCTCCGCACGACCTTTCGGAAAATAACGAACGGTCTCCTCGAAGCTCACTAGCGCCTTGGTAACAAAGGGCGCGAGCTTCCGATGCGTGAATCCGGGAACCGCGTTCGGCTCCATCACTACCACCGGCAAGCGTTTCCACAACGCAGCGAGCAGCACGGGGCCCGCGACATATCCACCCATGGAAAATACGGCAGTGAGAGGCCGGGCACGATCGAGCAGCCTGGCTGCCTGCCAGATGCTCCCTGGAAGTTCTACGAGGGAGGTCATCATTTGCCGAAGTCCGACGCGATTGAGTCCGCCGATCTCGATCCAATCGATGGGGAAATCCGCGGCCGGCACCAGCTTCGATTCGATGCCGCGGCGCGTTCCGATGAAGCGCACGGTATGCCCTCGGGAGCGGAGTTCGCTCGCGACAGCCAGCGCCGGAATCACATGACCTCCGGTCCCCCCGCCCGCCATGACGAACGTCGCCGGTTTGTTCATCCCTCATTTTCACTCACACTCAACAACATTCCCAGCGATGCCAGCGTGCTCAACATGGAACTTCCGCCGAAGCTGATCATAGGGAGCGGAAAGCCTTTTGTCGGAGCCATATCGAGCACGACACTCATGTTGATCAATGCCTGCACGACGATCGATACAGTAACCCCCAACGCGAGATATTTTCCAAAATCTTCACGAGCGAGGAGAAAGAGCCGCGCGCCTCGCCACAGTATGACGACGAATCCTGCGAGAACCGCGGACGATCCCCAGAGGCCGAGTTCTTCGCCGACGGTGGCATAAATGAAATCGGTGTGCGCATCCGGCAGGAACATCAATTTCTGTTTCCCCTGCATCAGACCGACTCCAAGCACTCCGCCTGCGCCGACTGCGATTTTCGATTGACGAGGCTGATAGGTAGGGTCCTGCGAACGCGTCGACCGATCCACATACGCGCGTACCCAACCGTGCGTATCGATCATTTCTATATGCGAATAGTCCGGATCGAGAAACGCGACCACGCGGCGGACGCGTTCGCCTTTTGACACAATCGCAAGGAAGGCGATCGCCGCGCCGATCATAGCGAGACGCAGCATGTACCTCTTTTCAAGTCCCGCGACCCAGAACACGATGACCGCCGTGATGACCGGCACCAGCGCGGTTCCGAGATCGGCGACCACCACCATGAATCCGAGCATCGCCACGGCTACTACGGCCTGTCGAATCGTCCGGCGGTCGTTGATTACGTGCGCCCGGCGGGCGATGAAGTAGGCGAGAAATAAAATCAGAGCGGGTTTGGCGAACTCCGAAGGCTGGAGCGACCCGACCCCGGGAATCTTAAACCACCGGTGCGTGTGCGGATCGGCAAAATACACGACCACCAGCAGGCCCAGCACCAAGCCGAGCCCTGAAAATGCCCATGCCGGCGTGTTTAACCGGCGGTAATCCATGCGCTTGAAATACATCAGAATCAGGAATGACGCGATGGCGAACCCGATCTGGCGCACGACGAAGTAATAGGGCACCACGTTATAACGCAACTCAGCCACCGCGGAAGAAGAGCTATAGAGAATCACGAGTCCGAAGCCGACTATCGACAAGATGGTTAGAAACAGCACCCAATCGGTTTTCAATTTGGCCATTAGAGTTCTCCCACCAGACGTTTAAATTCCCTTCCGCGATGTTCGTAGTTCTCAAACTGATCGAAGCTGGCGCAGGCCGGCGCAAGCAGCACGGTATCGCCGGCGGCAGCCCGGGCACGCGCTTCTCGAACGGCAGTCTCCAGAGTGTGGCACGAGATCATGCGAACATCATTTCCTAGCTGCGCGCGAATCTTTTCCGCCGCGGCTCCAATGAGCAGCACGGCATGCGATTTTTCTTTCAAGGGCGCCGCCAGAGGCCGGTAATCGCTGTTCTTGTCCTTGCCACCGAGAATGATCCAGAGGCCGCCGGAAAATGCCGCGATGGCCTTCAACGCCGCATCGACGTTGGTAGCTTTGGAATCGTTGTACCAGGCGACGCCGTTGTGTTCGCGAACAAATTCGAGGCGATGTTCGACGCCCGGAAAGGTCATAACCGCTGCGCGAATCTGAGTCAGTGTGGCACCGGCGACTTTCGCAATGGTTGCCGCCGCCATCGTATTTTCGAGATTGTGCGTGCCGCGGAGAGGCACCTCAGAGGTCTTCATCAACGGCTCTCCATCCAGCAGAATGCGCGCACTATCTAGGAAAGCGCCGGGACTCACCGAATGTGTCGAGCTAAACCACAGGACGCTGCCCTGGGTGCAACTCGCGTAGCCGCGAGTGATTTCGTCGTCGTGATTGAGCACCGCGAAATCGCTCTCCCGCTGATTCACGAACAGGCGCGCCTTGGCTTCCGCGTATTTCTCAATCGTGTAGTGGCGATCCAGATGATCCGGCGTTACGTTCAAAGCCGCGCCGATGTGCGCCCGGAACGATTCGGTGGTTTCCAGTTGAAAACTTGAAAGCTCCAGCACATTGAGCTGATCGGTCCGCGAGGTGCGCACCATCGAGGCTGGCGGCGTTCCGATGTTTCCGCCCACCTGTGCCGCGATCCCACTCTCTTTGAGAATGTGGCCCGTCAAGGCAGTCGTGGTGGTTTTGCCGTTTGCGCCGGTGATTCCGATAATTTCTCCTTTTAGGAACCAGCTCGCAAGTTCGAGATCGCCTACAATTTTCAGGCCGCGTTCTCTTGGACCGCTCAGTTCGCGCAGGTCGGCGGGAACACCCGGCGACAGGACGATCAAATCGGCGTCGGTGAACGCGTCCGCGCTTTGCTGTTCGACCTCGATGCCTTCGATTGGTACCGGCTTTTGATCCACCGCGCGAACAATCGCTCCTTTTTCGCGGAGTAATTCGACCGCGGCCACGCCGCTGCGCGCCATCCCCACCACCACGACTTTTGCGCCTTCCAGTTTCATCGAAGTTTCAGAGTGGTCAATGCGAATAGCGCCAAGATTAACCCCGCGATCCAAAATCGGGTGATGACTTTCGATTCCGCCCATCCCAATTGCTCGAAATGATGATGAATCGGAGCCATCTTGAAAATTCGTTTCCCGCGCAGCTTGAAGCTTCCCACCTGGAGAATTACCGAGATCGCCTCAATCATGTAAACGCCGCCGATCAGCGGCAGGAGCAGCTCCTGTTTCAAAAGTACCGCGACGGTTGCGAGTCCGCCGCCTAATCCCAGCGCTCCCACGTCGCCCATGAAAATCTCCGCCGGATGCGCGTTGTACCAAAGGAAACCCAGTGATGCGCCGGTCATCGCTCCGCAGTAGATCGTCAATTCGCTCGCGCCCGGAGTTCGTGCGAGATCCAGATAGCGCGCGAAGTCTACGTTTCCGTTTAGGAACGACAGCATCGTCATCGCACCCGCCGCGATGATCATCAAACCGATGGCGAGCCCGTCGAGGCCGTCCGTGAGGTTCACGGAATCGGCCGTGCCGACCAGCACCAGAATCAGAAAGAAAAAAAATCCGACGAACGCGAGAGGATAGGTCCACGCACTCGTCAACCACGGATGAATCAGTAGGTCAGGCTTGAAATTCTTGGCGAATGGCACGTTCAAGCTGGTGTCATAGTGGCGGCGCGCATTCATCGCCAACAGAAGTATGCCCACCAGCAAAGCTGCGATGACCTCCAGTGTGAACTTCTGGGCAACCGTCAGACCCTGATTGTGTTTTCGCCGAATCTTTAAGTAATCGTCGAGAAGCCCGACGGCGGCGAAGCTGAGCAGACCCGTCAGCGCGACCCAAATCGACGGCAGGCGCAGATTCGCCCACAACAGAGTCGGCACGACAATCGAAAGGCAAATGAGCAGTCCGCCCATGGTCGGAGTACCCGCCTTTTTTTGATGCGACTTCGGACCTTCCTCGCGAATATGCTGCCCGATCTGGTATTGACGGAGCCGCGCGATCAGCCACGGACCGAGCACGATCGACAGCAGCAGCGCCGTGATGCTCGCCATGGCCGTCCGCACAGTCGAATATTGAAAGAGCCGGAACGGCGAATAGACCGCTCCGGCATGGAACAATTTTTCGTAAAACAGCCAGTAAAACATCAGTTCGCGTTCCCCTCATCCGGAGCAACGAACCGTTCCAGCGCGCGTTCCACATGAACACCGCGCGATCCTTTGAATAAAATGGCGTCACCCGGCTGTGCGATGGAGCGCACCGCTCGGCCTGCTTCTGTTGGGTCGTCGAAAAAAAGTGCGGCGCCGGCACTGAGACCGGCAAGCTTCGCTGCGTCCACGAAACTCCAGGCGGCGCCGCGTATCCCAACAAGCACATCAATCCCCTGCGCGACGGCGTAGCTGCCTACGTCGCGATGCAGAGGCTCGGCCCAGCGGCCAAGTTCGAGCATCTCCCCCAGGACCGCGATCCTGCGCCGCGCGGGCGTGTCCCGCAATAGATCCAGCATGGCGCGGACTGCGTCCGGGTTTGAGTTGTAGCAATCGTTATAAATGAGAACGCCGCGATGATGAAACTGCTCGCCGCGCATATTTCCAGGGCGGAGATTCTCAACGGCGCCCGTAAGCCGCTGCGGTTCAATGCCGTATAAGCCCGCGACCGCGATACCGGCGAGGATATTCGAAACATTGTGGCGTCCGGTGAGTTGTGTCGAAAAGCGCGCGTTCTTCACGGAAAACCGCGTGCTTTCGCGCGAGAACTCCGCGTTCTCCGCGCGCACATCCGCGCTCGCAGATTGCCCATATAGAACGGTCCGTCCGCGATGCGCTCTCGCGAACGCCGTGACACGCGCATCGTCGGCATTCAGCACCGCTATTCCCGTTTCATCCAGCGATTCAACCAGTTCCCGCTTGGCCGCTGCGATTTCGTCGATCGATTCGAAAAACTCAATGTGCGCGTATCCCACGTTCGTGAGCACTGCGACGTTGGGTTTTGCGATTTTCGCCAGTTCGCGAATTTCGCCGGCGTGATTCATGCCGATCTCGGTGACCGCGACGCGCGCGGATTCGTCCATGCGCAGCAGCGAAAGCGGCAGCCCGATGTGATTGTTCAGGTTGCCCTCGCTCTTCCCGGTTTTGATTCCCACTGCCAGCATGTCCGCGATCATGTCCTTGGTCGTCGTCTTCCCCGCGCTCCCCGTTACCGCCACAACCTCGCCGCCCCATCGTCCCCGCGCTTCGGAAGCAAGCGATTGCAGGGCTCTTAGCGAATCGCCGACTCTCAGGACGGCTCCGTTCGAAGTCCCTTCGCGATCCGTTATCGCCGCTACCGCCCCCTTCGCGAAAACCTCATCCAGGTACGCGTGCCCATCGAAATTCGGCCCACGCAGCGCGAAAAACAAATCACCCGGCTGAATCGAGCGCGAATCGACGCTCCATCCCGTGACGACTGCTTCCGAATCGGTTCGCAATCCCAGCATCGCCGCCACATCGCGCAGCGGGAACTTCATGACTCCTTGAATCCCAGCACGTCAAATCCGATCGTCCGCAGCACTTCCCGCGCGGTTTCGCGGTCGTCGAAGTGAATGGTGCGGTCCTTCAATACCTGATAAGTTTCGTGCCCTTTGCCGGCGATCAGCACGGCATCGCCCGCGGCGGCCTGCTCAATGGCGTGGCGAATCGCCCTGGCGCGGTCCGGCTCGATCATGTGCGGAGTATCGAAGCGACGCAGGCCGACCAACGCGTCGTTCATGATGGCGAGCGGGTCTTCGGAGCGGGGGTTGTCAGAGGTCAGCACGACGTAATCGCTGAGCTCGCCCGCGGCCATCCCCATCAGCGGACGTTTGGAGCGGTCGCGATCGCCGCCGCATCCGAAAACTGTGATCACGCGGCCCGTAGTCATCACGCCGGATGCAGCGGTCTCTCCACCCTGCGTCGCCGCGACCAATTCGCGGGCCACTTGAATCGCGTTGCGCAACGCGTCATCGGTATGCGCGTAGTCCACCGCGACCAGAAATGGCTGGCCTTGGCCTATCCGTTCGAATCGTCCGGGGACGCTGCGGCATGCCGCGATTCCGCGCGCGATGGTATCGAGATCGATCCCGTAGCTGATCCCCACACCCGCGGCCGCCAGGATGTTCATCACATTGAAGCGGCCGACGAGACCCGATTCAATGGGCTGGCGCGCCCCGTCATAGACCAGGTCGAAACGCAGCCCCGCGAAGCTCGAATCGATATTTTCCGCGCGGATCTGGGCGGTTTCGGACAACCCGTACCACAACATTCGATCGGGAGCATGATTTGCGATCGCCATTCCAGAGCTGGCGGGGTCGTCCGCATTCAAAACAGACCACTGCGGGCCGGGAGAATCCTCGGGAGAAAACAGCCGGGCTTTGGCCGCCGCGTAGTGATCCATCGTGTGATGGAAATCGAGATGGTCCCGAGTGAGGTTCGTGAAAACTGCCGTGTGAAACCGAATGCCGAAAACCCTTCCTAATGCGAGGGCGTGGGAGGACACCTCCATTGTAAGGGCCGGCCGCTTCGCCGGGGTGCCCTCAAGAGCCCGCCCTTCGAGCTCCGCCGCGAAGCGCATCACGTCCAGCGATTCAGGCGTGGTGTTCACCACTTCGCGACGCTCGCCCGCCAGGCGCGATTCAATGGTTCCGATCAGCCCAGTCACGAAGCCTGCCTCGGACAGGATCGCGTCGACCAGATAGGATGTGGTGGTCTTTCCATTGGTCCCGGTGATGCCGGTAAATAGTACTCTTTCATCGGGCTTCCGGCAGAAATTCCGCGAGGCCGCGGCAAGCGCGCGGCGGCCGTGCTCGACTTGAATCCATCCGGCAGCGATCGACTCGGAGACTCCCTCCGGAGCCGCTAGTTCGCTCACGAATGCGAACGCGCCCCGAGCCGCCGCATCTTCCACGAAGCGGCGCCCGTCGACGCGAGATCCCGCGAAAGCGAAAAACACAAAACCCCTGGCGTTATCCTTACTCAAACGCCGCGAATCGTATTCGATTCCCCCGACAGTCTTCTCAGCCAGGTCCGGCGAAAGCGGCGAGAGCAGCCTTACACCTTCCAGAACCTGGCGCAACGTCATTTTGCAAATTGAACGCGCACGCGCGTGCCCGGACGAAGCATCGATCCCGCCGGCGGGTCCTGATCTCTCACCAACCCGGCCGCAGGCGACCCGAGCACTTCCACTACCATTCCTCTCGCCGATGATTCCTCAAGCACCGACCGAAGCGTCATTCCGCGGAAGTTCGGCACCTGCGTTCCCTTCGCGCTGGCGGTTAAAAAAAGCCGCCGGTCCACGTCAGACGCTTCGGAGGATAGTGAAGTGTCGGCCGGGGCCGGCGGCAGAGTGACG
>DATHOJ010000133.1:0-2017 GCA_035485055.1 Bryobacteraceae bacterium | reverse complement strand
TGGGTTCCGGGATCGCATGCGTCAACCTTTGGCGGCAATCCTGTCTGTATTGCCTCCGCCCTGGCGACGCTCGATGTAATCGAGAACGAGCGCCTGCTCGCGAACTCGACCACCGTCGGTGACCACATGCGCAAGCGCATGGCGGGCTGGCCATCAAAACTGAAACTCGTGGGCGACGTGCGCGGCCGCGGCCTGATGATCGGCGTCGAGATCGTGAAGGATAAAGTCACGAAAGAATACGGCGCCGCCGAGCGCGACCGCATCGTCGAACTGGCTTTCGACCGCGGTGTGCTGTTTCTGGGCTGCGGCCCGAGCACCGTCCGAATCTGTCCCGCGCTGATCGTAACCAAAGACGAAGCCGACGTTGCCGTCGATGTGCTCGAAGAGTGCATCAAAATCGTAGGCAAGGACGCGTAACGCTTCGGGGCTTTAGTCTCCGCGTCGTTCCCGAAAGGGAACCCCAATCGTTGCGATCAAACACGGTTGTGACATCCGTCACAACCGTTTCCCGTGCCAGCGGAGTAGCATTTCCTCGACGAGGCGAATCCGCATCCTAAGAGACCCCATTCTGTTTTAGGGCCGCCTCACGCACGCAATCATCCGCAGGCTTGACTGGCTGGCGCGGCATCGCTTGCCGCCGGACAAGACGCCGGCGCATCGAGCACTGGTCGGCGTGGCGAGGAGGACGCCTGCTTCCCTTTCCGCCACCTGGGCTATGGGATTGTGGCCTGCAACTATCGCACGCCGCGCTCGCCGGGAGAAATCGAGCTGATCGGCTGGAGTCCCGAGGTGCCTTGTTTTATTGAAGCTAAGACGCGGACGTCGCGCGTAAAGATCCCCGAAGCCGCCGTGGACCGCCATAAACCCCGCGAAGTGGCGGCCGTAGCAGGAGAGTACCGGCGCCGCCAGCCACCGTCGTGCCCATGGCGGTTCGACCCGGGAGCGTATACTATCCGCAGTCGTCGGCCCGCCAGCCGCCAATCGAAGTGTTTCGCAATGCCTCCCTCTCGGCGTAGAATATCGGTTTTGTTAATGGAAAGGATTCAGTAGTGCCTGAGCTGAGGAAAGATCCCATCGTCGGCCGCTGGGTGATTATTTCGACCGACCGGGCCAAGCGTCCCACCGACTTCATTCGGGAAAACATGAAGATCAAAGGGGGCTTTTGTCCCTTTTGCTATGGCAACGAGAGCAAGACGCCTCCCGAGATTCAGGCCTACCGGCCGAATCAAAATGGCGGCCCCACGCCACAGCGCGACACCCCGGGATGGACTGTCCGGGTCGTACCCAACAAGTTCCCGGCACTGGGCATCGAAGGCACTCTGAACCGGCAAGCCGAAGGCATGTTCGACCGGATGAACGGCGTGGGAGCGCACGAAGTGATTGTCGAAACTCCCGATCATACGGCGAGCCTGGCCACGCTGCCTCCTAAACGCATTGAAGACGTGTTGTGGACCTTCCGCGACCGCATACTCGATCTGAAGAAAGACCGCCGGTTTAAGTACATCCTGCTCTTCAAGAACCACGGGGAAGCGGCGGGAGCCTCGCTGGAGCATTCCCACTCGCAACTGATCGCGCTCCCGATTCTGCCCATCAACGTGACCCAGGAACTGGAAGGCGCGAAGCAATATTTTCTCTACAAAGAACGCTGCGTATTCTGCGATATCATCCGGCAGGAGATGGACAGCGCTGTTCGCATAGTGGCGGAAAATGAAGACTTCCTCACCCTGGCGCCCTACGCTCCGCGCTTTCCGTTCGAGACCTGGATCCTGCCCAAGCAGCATGAGTCGGCGTTCGAGAACTCGTCCTCGCATATGTTCGAGAACCTGGCGCGAGCGCTGAAGACGCTGCTCACCAAGGCCGACCGCGTGCTCGATAATCCGCCCTACAATCTGGTGATCCACACTTCGCCGGCCCAGGACCCCACCAACGACCACTACCACTGGCACATTGAGTTCATGCCGAAGCTCACCAAGACTGCGGGGTTTGAGTGGGGAACGGGTTTCTACATCAACCCCAC
>DATHOJ010000132.1:0-10383 GCA_035485055.1 Bryobacteraceae bacterium | reverse complement strand
ATTTTCTGCTATTCTCAGGGGAAATCTGCAGGGCCCTGATTACGGAGTCTTGAGTTGTTGAGCTATCTCAATACGAGTGCGGTCGTGCTCCTCGCCGGCGCGTTTCTGCTCGGTACATTCTTCGTGTACGTGTACCAACAGAAGCGCCAGGCCTACCTCCTCCTTTGGGCCTCCGCCTGGTTCCTGCTCTCGCTCTATTTCGTGCGCTCAGCTTTCGCTGGTCCGGTGGCTCTTTCCGGATGGTTTGCCGTTATCAACGACTGGGTCCTGGCGCTCGCCGCCCTCGCATTCTATTGTTCCTCCCGGTTGTACGCGCGCTTCACGCTCTCCGCGCGCCGCGTCGCGTTAGCGGCCGCCGGCGCGGCGGTTTGGTCCTTCGCCTACCCCCGCGATTGGATCGCGGTTCCGCTCGCCTTAGGAGTCGCTGTCGCTTTCTTCCTCACCGCGCAAGTGTTCTGGCAGGAAGGCCGCAAACAGGAATCACGCGCCGATAAGCTACTGGCCTGCACTTTCGTTGTAACCGGCGCTTTGCTTCTCCTCTTCCATTACCAGGCGCGCCTTGGCCCGCTCGCCCATGCCGACCTGCTGCCCTTCGCTCTGCTCGCCGAAATTATCGGCGGCGTCCTCATGCTGATGGCTGTGTACGACGAAGAGCGCCGCCGCGTCGAACGCAACATGTTGGCCCTCTCCAATCTGAATCTGGCCACCTCCAGTTTTGCCGGCGGTGAAATCCAGAAAATGCTCGCGCAAGCTCTGGATCGCGTGCTCAACGTCGTGCGCATCCCCGCCGGTGCGCTCATCCTGCACTATGGCGACGAAAATGGTCCGGCATCCGTCGTCGTCACCGGCCTCGACGATTCTTTCTGCGCCTCCGTGCAAGAAAATAATCTCGATGATTATGTCGTCCGCCTCGTCGCCCGTCTCGGCGGCCTCGTCGTCCTCCGCGATCTCGCGCGCGACGCCAACTGGGTCGCCCTCGAAAAAGAAGAACCCTTCCGCCACATTCGTAAAATGCTGCTCGCGCAGGGCCTCCGCACCGTGGTCGGCATCAGCCTGCAAGCCAAAGATCGCGTCTTCGGAATGTTGCTCCTCGGCACGCCCGATAATCGCAATTTCGCTCCCCCGGAATTGCGCCTGCTCCTCGCCCTGGGCCACCAGATCGGCATGGCCGTCGAAAATAGCTATCTGATCCAACAGACCGCGCGCCGCAGCGAAGAGCTCCACATCCTGAATGAAATCGGCCGCGCCTTGAGCTCCACCCTCGAACCCGACGCGCTGTTCGAACGCATCTATTCCGAAATGCAGCGCCTGCTGGACGTCAACTGCCTCTTCATCGCCTACTACGACCGCAAATCGGAACAGCTCCGCTTTGAAATCGAAGTCATCGAGGGCGTGCGCCAGCCCAAACGATCGCGGCCCGCCGGCAATCACCTCGCGGAACACGTGATTCGCACCGCGCAGCCGTTGCTGATCCGCGAACAATTCGCTGAAGAAACCGCGCGCCTGGGTTTTGAGCCGCAAAAGCTGACCGGCTCGATGTGCGCCGTTCCTCTCATCCTCTACGACCAGGCCGTCGCCGTGATGGCCGTTCACAGCGTGCAAGAACGCGCCTTCGATGAAGGCCACGTCGAGCTGCTCCGCGTCCTCGCCAGCGAAGCTGCCATCGCCATCGAAAACGCTCGCCTCTTCTCCGCGGAGCAAAAAAAATCGAAGCAGCTGACGCTCATCAACAATGTCTCCAGCCACGCCATCACCACTCTGAATCCCGAAGAAATGCTCGCCAAGATCGCCGCCGAAATTGAAAACGCGCTCACCTACGATCATATCGGCATCGCCATTCTCGATTACACTTCCAAGGAACTCGAGATCCAAGCCGAAGCCGGCACGCGTCGCGATGCCCTCGGTCGCCGTATCCTCCTCGGTGAAGGACTGGTAGGCCATGTGGCGCGCTCCGGCCAGATCGCCGCCGTCACCACAGTCGGTCCGGATTCACCCACGCCGGTCCTCCCGGGAACGGTCTCCGCCATCGCTCTCCCCGTCACCTACGCGGATAGCTTGCTCGGCGTGCTCTACGTCGAATCTTCGAAACCTTGCGATTTCGCCGACGAAGAAATTCGCCTCCTCCGCACTCTCGCCGATTTATTTGCCGGCGCTCTGCACAATGCCGTCACGTTCCAGAAAGCCCAGGAACAGGCCATCACCGACGGTCTAACCGGCGTCAAGACTCACCGCTTCCTGATGGAAGCGCTCTCCTCCGAATGGAAGCGCTCTACCCGCGCCAATCGCCCTTTCGCTCTGGTCCTCATGGACCTCGATCGCTTCAAATTCGTCAACGATTTCTACGGCCACCTCGAAGGCGACGTCGTCCTGCAGCGCGTCGGCCACATCCTGGAACAAAATTGCCGCCGCTCCGATGTCGTCGCCCGTTACGGCGGAGATGAATTCGTCATCCTCATGCCCGAAACCAGCGTCGAACAAGCCATCCAGCTCGCCAGCAAACTCCGCGGCTGGGTCGCAGCCGATCCGCTCCTGCGCGATAAAAATATTACCGCCAGCTTCGGTATCGCCGGTTTCCCCGTGCACGGATCCACCCCGCAGGAATTGATTCAGGTGGCGGACTCTTCGATGTACCTCTCGAAACATCAGGGAGGAAATTCCGTTTCCAGCGCCGAGCAAGGCGACCCCAAAGACACCAAGCGCTGGAAAAAAGATGTCCTCGAAGCCTATCTCGGCGTCACGCTCAAGCGCCAATTTTCCACTGGCCCTGACGCCTTCGACGAAATCTACCGCCGCCTCGAACAGTTCACTCGTTCGCTCATCGAACACGGCGATGGCGCCGCGGGTGATCCCGTTCCGCCCGCGGTCGTGGATACTGTCACTTCGCTCGCGCTTGCCATTGACGCGAAAGACCGCTACACCCAGGGTCATTCACAAAAAGTTTCCGCGTATTCCGTCATGATCGCGCAAGCCCTGCGCATGAACCAGGCCGAGGTCGAGGAAATTCGTCTCGCCGGCTTGCTGCACGACATCGGCAAAGTCGGCATCCCTGAAATCATCCTGAACAAGTCCGGCCCGCTCGACGCCACCGAATGGACCACCATGAAAACCCACACCGAGCTCGGCGCGAAAATTCTCGAGCCGCTCGCCGCCATGAATCGCATCCGCGAAATGGTTCGCCACCATCACGAATTTTACGATGGCACCGGCTATCCCGACCGCCTCTCCGCCGATCAGATTCCCCTTGGCGCGCGCGTCATCGCCATCGCCGACGCCTACGACACCATCACTTCCGAGCGCACCTACAAAAAAGCTCGCAATCCCGAAGAAGCCTTCTCCGAATTAGAACGCTGCGCCTCAAACCAATTCGATCCAGAAATCGTCCGCGGTTTCGTGGAAGCCATGCGCCGCGCCCCCCAACAACACATTGCCGCCCCCGTAGGCGCCTCAGACTCCGAAAACCTCTCCTCCCAGCTCTGACGATGCGACGAGCATCGTCATCCCGAGGGCGGCACTTTTGCCTCAAGCCGGCCGAAGGATCTCTCTTTCTCTCTCTGTGCCCTCCGCCTTTCCTCTCTGCCCTCTGTGTTAAATCTTTTGTTCCACTCGCAACGCTTCGCGGCGTTCACCCAACACTAGACGCCCCACCTAATCCCCGCTAAAGTTTATTCCGTAGATCTCGCAACCTAATTACATCGGGAGCCTCTTCATGCAAACCGCAACCATAAAATGGATCGCCCGCGAAGAATTTGAAGCGGCCCTACCCTCCGGCCACACCGTCCCCTTTGACGCAGACCGCAAACACAACACCGCCCCTGGCCCCATGGAAATGCTCCTGGGCGCACTAGGAGCTTGCACCTCGGTGGACGTCGTCTCAATCCTCGAAAAAAAACGCCAGAAACTCTCCACCCTCGAAATCGAAATCTCCGGAGAACGCGCCAAAGACCCGCCCTCCGTCTGGACCAAAATCGAAATGTTCTACCGCCTCTCCGGCCAGCTGGAAGAAAAAGCCGTTCGCGACGCCATCGAATTAAGCCAAAACAAATACTGCTCGGTAGCCGCCATGCTTCGCAAAACCGCCACCATCACCTATCGCTTCGAAATCCTCCCGAAGTCTTCGTAGGGACACGGCCCTGCCCACCGCAGCAGGGCCGGGCCCGTTGTGCGTATTGCCGTCCGCGGAACCCCGATCCTATCGGTAACCGCCCCTGGAATT
The DNA here is from genome assembly GCA_035485055.1 of Bryobacteraceae bacterium. Classification (GTDB taxonomy): domain Bacteria; phylum Acidobacteriota; class Terriglobia; order Bryobacterales; family Bryobacteraceae; genus Palsa-187. The sequence continues at coordinate 6,170 of DATHOJ010000132.1, read as the reverse complement.
AGTGAGCGAGCTTTCCTCCATCCACCGGGATAGACGACCCAGTCATGTACGAAGCATTCGCCGAGCCCACAAAAGCGATCACCTGAGCGATCTCGTCCGGTGTCGCCAGGCGCTTCAGCGGTACGGTTGTGACCAGCGCCGCCTTGTTCTCATCTGTGTTGGTGAACCGCGTGAGCATGCCCGTATCCGTGGTGCCCACAGCGATCACGTTTACTCGCACCCCAGTCCCCGCCACTTCCAGCGCAGCAGATTTTGTCAGACCCTCCACCGCATGTTTGCTAGCCACATAAACGGACGCTCCCGCAGCGCCCACATGGCCGTAGGTTGAGGAAATATTGACGATGCTTCCGCTCCCCTGCGGCAACATCACTCGTAATTCATGCTTCATGCTTAGCAGCACGCCGAGTACGTTGGTGTCGAACGTAGCCGCGTAGCTCTCTGCCGTCTGTTCCGTCACCAGACCGCGCAAGCCTTCCGTCCCGGCATTGTTCACTGCAATATCCAGGCGTCCAAAACGCTTGACCGTCTGGTCCACAAGGTTGCGCACATCCTCATCCTTGCGGACGTCACTGCGCACAAAAATGGCCTCCGCTCCGAGCCCCTTCAACTCCCCAACCAACTCTTGTCCTTCTTTCTCATGACGGCCCGACACAACCACACGTGCTCCTTCTCGCGCGAATACCGCTGCCGCAGCGCGACCGATGCCGGTCAGCGCGCCGGTAATCAAAACAACTGGTGAACTCATGGCACTGCCTCCATTGATCTCGACCCATGCTGGCGGAGCATGACTGATAGCTCCACTAATCCAGCTCCGGGCAACTCAGATCACTATCACTCCTTTAGATGGGGAAAGCCGCTCCTGGTAGCGTCCTACAGCATACTTTGTTAAGCTGTGAGCAATGCTCTGCAAGCATGGGAGAACAAAATGGAACTGCGCCATCTGCGCTATTTCGTCGCGGTCGCCGAGGCTGGAAGCGTCACCGTGGCGGCAGCCCGAGAACTGCACACCTCGCAACCATCCTTAAGTCGCCAGATTCGAGATCTTGAGCACGAGGTAGGCGCGCAACTCCTCACGCGGCGCGCTCGTGGCATCGAACTGACCCCGGCAGGTCGCGCCTTTCTCGATCACGCCCGCTCGGTACTCTCCCAGGTCGCAGCCGCGTCCGAAGCTGCTCGCCGCGCCGCTCGTCCCGCCAAGCCATGCTTCTCGCTGGGCTTTCTCACTGGCCACGAATTGACCTGGATGCCCGAAGCCCTGCGCATCCTGCGCGACGAGCTGCCTAACATTGACGTGATGATATCCAGTCAATACTCGCCTCTCCTTGCCGACGCTCTTTCACAAGGAAAGATCGATGCCGCCTTTCTTCGACGCGAACGCGGCGCGCCAGGCTTGGCGTTCCGCCCTCTCATCAAAGAGCCTTTAACGGTGATCTTGCCCAACAACCACCGTCTCGCTGCGCGCAAGTCGATCGCTCCGAGAGATCTAGTCGGCGAAACATTCGTGACTGTCTCGCGCACGGCTCCCGTGCTCCGCGCCATAATCGACAATTACCTGAAGCGCTCCCGGGTCAATCTCACCCCAGCTCATGAGGCGGACCATGTCACCATGGGATTGTCCTTAATCGCCTCAACCCGCGGCGTAGGCCTGTTACCCGCTTACGCAAAGAACTTCCTCCCCGCGTCGCTCACCAGTCGTCCTCTCAAGGGAGATGCGCCCACTGTCGAACTGCTCCTCGGCTACAAAAAGTCCAACGACTCCCCCATCTTGAAGCTGCTACTTTCCAGGTTGGACCAATTGGTCGCTCGCGTCGCGAAGCACACCCGCTGAAACTCGGGATGCGTCTTGGCAAAGGCTGCCCATCGCCAACCGCGACAATCCCTTGTCACACCTGCGTCCGATTGCATACAATCACCAACTACTCATTTTGATTCAATCTTTTCTTTCTTCCTGGGGGAAATGAATGGGCCGACGCATCGCCGCAAAGATTACCGGAGTCGCCGGATACGTTCCGCCGCGCGTGGTCACCAATCTCGATCTCGAAAAACGAGTGGACACCAGCGACGAATGGATTCGCACCCGCACCGGAATTCGCGAGCGGCATTACGCTGACCCGGGTGTCGCCTCTTCCCATCTCGGTGCCGAAGCCGCCCGCAAACTTCTCACCGCTCGCGGCGTCAGTCCCGACGACATCGGCCTCATCGTCGTCGCCACCGTCACTCCGGACATGCTTTTCCCCGCCACCGCCTGCCTCATTCAGGATCGCATCGGCGCGAAAAATGCCTGGGGCTTCGATCTCTCCGCCGCGTGCTCTGGATTCCTCTATGCCCTCACCGTCGGCGCGCAATTCGTCGCTAGCGGCGCTCACAAAAAAGTTCTGGTAATCGGCAGTGACGTGATGACTTCCATTCTCGATTACACCGACCGCGCCACCTGCGTCCTCTTCGGAGATGGTGCCGGCGCGGTCCTCATCGAGCCCGCCGCCTCCGATTCCGAAGGCATCCTGGATTTCATTCACGACGTGGACGGTTCCGGCGGCTGCAACCTTTACATGCCCGGCGGCGGCTCCCTGCATCCCGCTTCGCAACAAACCATAGACAACCGCATGCACTTCGTTCATCAGGAAGGCGCGCAAGTCTTCAAATACGCTGTGCGCCGCATGAGCGAGCTGGCCGTCGAAATCCTGGAACGCAACGGGCTGACCAGCAAAGATCTCGCCCTGGTCGTCCCGCATCAGGCCAATCTGCGCATCATTCGCGGCATGCAGGAACGCCTGGGCGTGGACGACTCGAAAGTTCTCGTCAATATCGACCGCTTCGGCAACACCACCGCCGGCACCATTCCCCTCGGCATGATGGACGCCGTGGAACAAAAGCGCCTCCGCAAAGGCGACCTCGTCCTCCTGATCGCCGTAGGCGCCGGCTACACCACCGGCGCAGTCCTGATGCGTTGGGCCTATTAATCAAGTTGTAGTGATCTAAAAGAGCGGCAGGTCTTCCTCAACAGCCCGCGAAATGATTCGGAGAGGCGCCGCCAGCCGCGTTTTTTATCAACGCGGCGGCAGCTCAATGTTCCTTGGTAGGGGCGCTGTTTGTGAATCGCCCTGCGAGGCGATTCATCCCGAGAACCGGCAGTGCCGGTTCGAAGGGCTGCGCCCCAACTTGGTAAAGCGTGAACCCGGTGAACGAATCGTAGATGCAATTCGCCGCCGCCTAACATCAATGCCCGATGATCACCAACACCGGATTCGTATCCCCCGCGGTCGTCGTGATCATCACCACCTTCGTTGGCGACACAATATAAAACGCGCCAGTAGACGCCGCCGGCGACGTCAACGTAACCGTCCCGCTCCCGTCCGTAGCTCCGGTCGCAGAAAGCACGTAAGTCCCGGTCACCGTCTCCGCCGATGTGTTCGCCGATGAAGTGCTTTCATCCTGCACTCCGACAATCGTCGCAGGCGACACCGACCCATTAAACGTCAGGAACCCCGAAAAATCGCGGTCCGCGCTAACCGCCGGCCCCGATGTTCCCTCCACCAGCGTTCCATTGATGGTCGCCGCCGTGAACGAACTGGGCGTCTGCGGATCCAGATGTCCCGCGATCGGTCCGCCGTTCAGCATCCCCACGACGAAAGCTTCCTGCGAGTTGACCAGATAGAAAACCGGCTCAAACACGCCGTTAACCACAAATCCCGAAGTATCTATGCGGCCAAACTGATCCGAAGTGTAGGTGATTGCGAACGGAGTGCCATTAGTGTTGGTGACGGTCCCCGCGGTGTTGTCCGCCAGTGAGTAGTTGAAGCTCCCCAACCCCGTCGTCGGCGCCACTTGTATCACCGAGACGTACGGCTCGAAGATGCTTCCGTTCAATACTGTCCCGCTCACTCCGCCGGCAATCGCTCCGCTCATCGCGCCGGTGAAGAATGGCTGTCCAATTTGCTGCTTCATTTCCGCCAGAGTTATGTTCGGCGGCGTACTCGCGCTCACCGAATCCGTCTCTATCAGGAACGCGTCGCTGAAAGAAATCGGATACACGTCATAATTCGGATTCGCCAGTCCAGCAGACGAAAGCGCGATCGTGCAATGCGTCGCGTCCGGTCCGGATTGATAAGTTCCCGAAACCGACGGATCCGAAAGCACATTGTCCGGCGCGTTTGAATCCATTTCCGCGCTCGCCAAGGTTCCCTGTGTGGACGGCGAAACCGGCGGCGTAGCCGTAAACGTTCCCGCAAAAGCGATCGGCCCCGCGCCACCCGAAGCAAACGTGCTCGCAAAACCGGAACCGCCGTACGCGAACGTCCCTGAATAAGTGTTCGTCCCCGTCCCGGAAACTACGCAAGTCGTAACGCTTTGTGCCTCCAGCCGCCCCGATCCACGCGTCACCACTGGCACAGCGTCGAACTCGATCAGCCTTCCATGCCCCGATCCGCCCGTATCAATCGCAAACGCGAAGGTCGGCGTCCCGGCCACGCTCGTGAACGTTATCGTCCCGCGCCCGTCCTGGCCCGCCGTGTATGTCCCGGTGATGCTCTTGAAAAGCGTGTTCCCCTGCAAATTCGTGATGTCCGCTTCACCCGTCGTGATATTTCCATTGCCGTCCGTGGTAAATGTCCCCGCGGCCGCGACAAATCCACTCGCATTATTCCCGCTGAAATTGAACGCGAACGATCCAGTAAGCAGCGTCAAATCCTGTACCGGATTCACCACCAGCGTGAACGTGTTCGTGATTACCGCCGCCGGACTTTCGCTGTCCGTCACGCTGATGCCGAAGCTGAAGTTGCCCTCCGTCGTCGGCGTGCCCGTCAGATCTCCCGCATTGAGCTGCAGCCCCGGCGGTAAATTCGATCCTGTCGCCAGTGAAAATGCGTACGGCGGTGTCCCGCCCGTCGCCGCAAATTGCACGCCTGCATAAGCCACGCCCACCGTCCCCGATGGCAGCGGCGATGTCGTCGTAAACGCCAGGCTGCTCACCACAATCTGCAGCGTCCCCGACGTATTCGAAGCTCCGGTAGCATCCGTCACCGTCACAGTGAACGTGGACACCCCCGCCACCGTTGGCTTGCCGGTAATGTTCACCGTACCGGTCGTGCTCGAACCCAGCGCCAATCCCTTCGGCAGCGTCCCCGACGACAAACTCCAAGCCAGCGGCGGCACTCCGCCCGTCGCCGTGATCGGCGCGGTGTAAGCCGCGCCCAAAGTCGCATCCGGTACCGTCGTCGTCGTGATCATCGGCGGCGGCTCGATTTTCACCGTCAGCACCGCAAACTGTTTCGGAAAATCCACAGACTGCGCAGTGATCGTCACAATCGTCTCGGCCGTCACCACTCCCGGTGCCGCAAAGCTCGCCGTGGTCGAACTCAGCTGCGTCAGAGTTCCCGATCCCACTCCCGCCGGCAGCAGCGTAAACGTCACTCCGCCGTTCAGCTTCGTATCATTCAGTACCGTCGCGCTGATCAACGGAATCGTCCCGCCTTGTCCCAGGAACATCGTCCCGCTAGGAGAAATTGTCACCTTGTTGAACGTGGATGGTGTGCCAGAGCAAGCGGAGAACTGCACGACGGCCAAAATTATGAATGCAAGCAAACTAGTAAATCTGGCGCGGCTCTTCATGGCGCCTCCTTCGGTCGGCACACACCTAATGGCTGTTGGATTCACCCACATTATTTAGGCATGAAAACCCGCGCCCCCGATGGGAAATACCCGCCCCGAATGGCGTATCAGGCAACTGGCTGGAAGGACAGAAGGGATAGAAAAGCTGGATTTCGCTGAGGTGCTAAAACGAAATCTATGCGAGGTAATCGTGCGAGGACTAGTAAGACCGTACTTCAACAGCCAACTCTTGATTGCTTCGCAAACGCTGCGACAGCACCGCAGCGGTATATTGCGTGCACAAGGCCATCTCGCGGCTCGTCCAGCCGCCAAATCCATTCGCGCCAGGCGCCACAATCAAATCCCCCAACCGGTTCATGGCCTTCAAGAAACTGTAATAGACCCGCACCGTCCGCAGGCTCACCCGCCCATTCTTCAAATCAGGACAAAGTCCCTGCAAACTCGAAACGTCCGCGAAGTCCTTTCCATTCAGCAGATTACGACAGATCTCCGATGTCAACTCGGCCTGCTGTCCGGCGGGCTCAGTGGCAATCGTCCGCAACAACCCAGCCCGCCAACTAAAC
>DATHOJ010000131.1:0-7640 GCA_035485055.1 Bryobacteraceae bacterium | reverse complement strand
ATGCGCCGGAAGAGGAGGTCAACACATTTATCGACCAACTTAAGACGCTGATCACTACGGCCAAGGGAACTGTCGACAAGGTGGATAACTGGGGCACCCGCAAGCTCGCTTATCGCGTGTCGAAATACGCCGAAGGGCATTACATCCTGATTCAATTCAGCTCGGCTCCGGACGCTGTGAAGGAGATCGAGCGCCGTCTGCGCGTGGCGGACATGGTGATCAAGTTCATCACGGTCCGGATCGACGAGAAGCAGAAGAAGATCGACAAGAGGAAGAAAGCGCGCGAGAAGCGCGCGGCTCGACGGCCCGCGCCTCAGGTTGCGGCTCCGGCGGCTCCGCTGGGAGTCCCGGGAGCGCCCGGTGAACATGCGGCGGTGCCGGGAGCGCCCGCGCCTGCTCATCCCATGCCGGCTGCGCCAGCGCCTGCGGCGCCGGATGCATCACATCCTACACCGGCTTCGCCGGATGCATCTGCACCCGCGGAACACGTTGTTGCGGTGGAAGAGACGAAGGGATAATCGAGGAGAGCGAACATGGCAGAAACCAAGGGCGGAAGACCAGTCAGCGCCTCACAGCGTCCCACGGGCGGCGACAAGGCGATTGCGGGCAAGAAACAATATTTCCGGCGCAAGAAGATGTGCCGGTTTTGCGTCGACAAAATCGACGATATCAATTACAAGGAAGTGCGGCTGTTGTTGTCGTTCATTTCCGAACGCGGAAAGATCACGCCGCGGCGCATTTCCGGCGTGTGCGCGCCGCATCAACGCAGATTAGCCGAGGCGATCAAGCAAGCGCGGAACATTGCGCTGATCCCCTTCTCCACCTCAATTTAAGGAACATCATTATGGAAGTCATTCTCAGAGAAGATATCGATAACCTCGGGACGCGTGGCTCGGTGGTGAAGGTGACGCCGGGTTATGCGCGGAATTTCCTGCTGCCGAAGAAGATGGCGGTGGCGGCGACGGAATCGAACAAGAAGATCGTCGAGCAGGAGCGGCAGTCGCATCTGAAGCGAGAGGCGAAAGAGTCGGCAGAGGCGACGGATCTGGCGAAGCTGATGGCAGCGGTGGAAGTGACGATCGCGCACAAAGCGGGCGAGAACGATCAGTTGTTCGGATCGGTGACGGCGTCCGATATTGCGGCAGCGCTCGAAAAGCAGGGCTACACGATCGACCGGCGCAAGGTGAATCTGGAAGAGCCGATCAAGAAGCTTGGCGATTATAAAGCTACGGTCAAGCTGCATCGGGAAGTGTCGGTGGAGATTCCGGTTCACGTGGTGAAGGAAGACTGAGCGTTGCGAGATTGGTCCTGAAACTGCTTCCTGTGGTCGCGGCTCGTTCGAAGGCAGAGGATCGCAGACGGTGCGAGAACACCGCGTTAGCGCTGCGATAGGGGTTTGCGGCAGGTTGGGGACAGACAGCCTTTTTCGCCGCGAAGGTTCCTTGTGTTTCGCAAAGCTCGTTGGGCGAAAAAGGTAGTCAGTCCCTGAGTTTGAGCGACGGCGTCCAACAGACGTGTGGGGGAATTGGAATTGGCTACGGTTGTTGAGTTGTTGCGGGAGGCGGCTTCGGGGCACTTAGGGGTTGACCGGCGCCTGATTCAATCGATTCTCGATCAGCCGGATGCCGCGGCTGGGGTGTTGGCGTTTTCGAGAGAGCCCAGGGAAGGGCACCGGCTCGACCTCGATCCTCTAATTGTTGATTTATTCCGCTACCTGAAATCGGACGAGGCGCTCGATTTTTACATCGATTCGGTTCGCAGGCAGCCGGAAGAAATTGGCGACGACCTGGTGCAGGCATTTCTCCCGTTTGGTGAAAAGGCGGCGGCGCCGCTGCTCGCGCTCTATGAGGAATTGGGCGAGGAGCAGGGGGGCGATATCGCATTTCTGCTCGCGGGGCTGAGAGTGCGCGACCCTCGCGTGCTTGCACTGCTGCTCGATCGTCTGGAATTTGACGCGGGGGACGGCGCGTTCCTGCTGGGGCTTTATGGCGACAAGGCGGCGCTTCCGGCCCTGGAAAAAATGCTGGCGGAGATTCCGGAAGAGGACACGGAATTACGTCTGGAGATCGGGCGGTCGATCGAACTGCTGGATTCACCGGAGCCGAAATATGTTCCGGAGCCGTTCGACATTCTCAAAGAGTACCCGAAGACGGAATTGCCGGCATTCGATTTGTTGCCGGACAGCGAGCGGATCGAGATGCTGGGATCCGACGACGCGTTGATTCGCGCGGGGGCTGCGCACAGCTTCTTCAATGAGGATTTGAGTCCGGAGACTCGCGACAAATTGCTGGCGATGGCGAAGGGCGACCTGGAACTGAAAGTTCGAGTGCAGGCTTGGGAATCGCTTTCGGGGGCATCGGAGCAAACGCCGGTCCAGAATGCGCTGATCGCTACGCTGCTTGACGAATCGAAGCCGGTGGAGGAGCGCGGGGCAGCGGCGGTGGGGCTATACGCTTTCGCCGATAAAGACGCGGCGCGGCGCGGCATCGAAGCATTGTATGAGTTGGGTGGGCAGGCGCGGGCAAAAGCCCTGGAAGCGATGTGGAGATCGCTTTGGGAACCGTACGCGAAATATTTCGCCGCGCACCTGGAAGAGACCGAAGAGATCGCAATCTTACGGCAGGCGCTGCGCGGCGCCGGGTATTTCCGGCTGACCAAACACGCCGAAAAAATTGCTTCCTACTTAGATCGCGAAGGCGATCTGGCTACCTTGCGGGACGATGCGCTGTTCGCCTACGCGCTGGCGATGCCGGGCGAGACGACGCGCGGGCGCATTCGAGGCATGCTGCGGAAGATCGATGCGCTGGCGGATCTGGATCCCACGGAGACGGACCTGGTGATGTTTGCGCTGGATGAGAGGCTTCGGCTTCACGGGCTGGAGCCGGTCTTTGCCGAGAATGGCGAAGAAGGAGTCAGGAGTCAGGAGTCAGAAGTCAGAATGGAAGAGCCTGCGGCTGCGGCAGGGCAGAAGATTGGGCGGAATGATCCTTGTCCTTGTGGGAGTGGGAAGAAGTTTAAGAAGTGCTGTGGAAAATGACTGGCCGCGAGGTGCCGGCAATTGCGCGGGTTTGAGATCCTGAAGAAAATTGCTTCGCACGAATGCGCGGCTTGCACCCATCTGCGCGACTGATTGGCGCGTCGATTGCGGAGCATCTGGGGGCGGAGGGCGCGTCGGTGGTGGTTAATTACGCGAGCAGCAGGGCGGGCGCGGACGCGGTGGTGAAGCACATCACGGACAAGGGCGGCAAGGCGATCGCGGTGCAGGGCGATGTCTCGAAGTCGAAAGATATCGCGAACCTGTTTGCGGAGACGAAGAAGGCTTACGGGAAGTTAGACATTCTGGTAAACAACGCCGGAATTTACGAGTTCCTGCCGCTGGAATCGATTACGGCGGAGCACTTCCACAAGCAGTTCAATCTGAACGTGCTCGGGCTGCTGCTGACGACGCAGGAGGCGGTTAAAGCGATTGGACCGCAGGGCGGCTCCATCATCAACATTGGATCGGTTGTCGGTTCCATGCCGTCGGCCTTGCGCTCCGTATATAGCGCGCCGAAGGGGGCTGTCGACTCGATTACGATTGCGCTTTCCAAAGAGCTTGGTCCGAAGAAGATCCGGGTAAATTCGGTGAATCCAGGAATGGTGGAAACGGAAGGCATCCACGCCGCGGGCTTCGCGGAGAGCGATTTCCAAAAGACGGTGGAAGCCGGGACTCCTTTGGGAGGGCGGATCGGACAGCCGGAAGACATCGGTAAGGCTGCGGTGTTCTTTGCCTCTGAGGATGCAGGGTGGGTTACGGGTCAGACGGTGCTGGTGGCGGGCGGGTATCGGCAGTAAGCGCGGTAGAATGACAGAGTGGCGGCTCCTGGCAGGCCTTCTCTTCTCAGACAGCTCGGAGTAGTCAGCGCGACGGCGCTTGTGGTGTCGAACATGATCGGCACCATGATTTTTACGACCACGGGATTTCTGGCGGGTGATTTGGGCACGCCGAAGCTGGTGCTGTCGATCTGGGTGGTGGGCGCGATTTGCGCATTTTTGGGCGCGATCTGCTATTCGGAGCTGGGCGTGAATCTACCGTCGAGCGGGGGCGAATATGTCTACCTGACGCGGGCCTTCGGTCCCACGTGGGGATTCATGACCGGATGGGTTTCGTTCTTCGCGGGATTTTCCGGTCCGATCGCGCTGGCGGCTCTAGCGTTCTCCGATTATCTGGGATATTTTTTCCCGTCGGTGAAGCAGGAGAACGCGCACGTGCTGGCGGGGTCGGGTGAGTGGACGCTACACTTGGGCGGGGCACAGATGGTGGCGTGCGCGCTGGTGCTGTTGTTCACACTGCTGAACTGCATCGGCGTGCGGAGAGTGGCGCAGATCCAGAACGTGCTGACCGGGGCGAAGGTGCTGACGCTGGTGGGGTTCATCGTGCTGGCGTTCACCATGGGTCATGGATCCTGGGCGAATCTATCGATGAACGCGACGCGGACGGCGTCGACTAAGATTCCGGAGCAGTTTTTTCTCAGCCTGTTCTGGATTTACGTTGCCTATAGCGGATGGAATGCGGCGACCTACGTGGCCGAGGAGTTGCGGCATCCTTCGCGGACGCTTCCTGCGGCGCTGGGAATTGGGACGGCGCTGGTGGCGGCGCTCTATCTTTTATTAAACGTGATGTTCATTTATGCCGCGCCGCTAGAGGAATTGAAGGGACAGGTGGCGGTGGGGGCGCTGGCGGCATCGCGATTGTTCGGGCCGGAGATTGCGGGGCTGTTCAGCGGATTGATGGCGCTGTCGTTGATGGCGACGGTGAACGCGATGGTGACGATCGGGCCGCGCGTTTACTACGCAATGGCCAAGAACGGAGCGTTTCTGGCATCGGCGGCGAAGGTGGATCCGCGATGGCACACGCCGGTTCTGGCGATTGTCGCGCAGGGGATCTGCACGATGATTATGACGCTGACGCCGTTTCCGCAACTGGTGATTTACATCGGATTTCTGCTGAACTTTTTCGCGGTGATGAGCGTGGCGTCGCTGATCTACCTACGCCGGCAGCCGGGCTGGCGCAAGCTGCGCGTGGTGAGCTTCTGTTATCCACTGTTTCCGGTTTTGTTCATCCTGGTGGGATTGTGGATGACGATTCAGGGAGTACAACTGAAGCCGTACGTATCGCTGGCCGCGGTGATTACGGTGGCGACGGGAGCGCTGGTGTATCATTTCCGGATGCGCGCGAGTGCACCTTCGGAGCCGGCGATTGAAACATACTAAGAGCGCGGAAGCTCAATTAGAAGAGTTCCTGGCGAAGTTCACACCGGAGATCGCGGGGCTGGCGAAGGCGGTGCTGGTCAAGATGCGGAAGCGACTGCCAGGGGCGGTCGAGATGGTCTACGACAACTACAACGCCCTGGTGATAGGATTTTGTCCGGGCGAGCGGCCATCGGAGGCGATCTTTTCGATCGCGTTGTATCCACGCTGGGTGAACCTGTTCTTCGCGCATGGGAAAGGCCTGCGCGATCCGGAAAAGCTGCTGAAGGGCGGCGGAAGCAGGGTTCGGAACATTGTGCTCGAGAATGCGGGGACGTTGGACGATCCCGCGGTCGAAGAGTTGATGGCCGAGGCGCTGGAGCAGGCGGTGGTGCCGATCGATTTTACGAAGAAGAGAAAGCTGATAATCCGGGCGATCGCGGAGAAGCAGAGGCCGCGTCGGCCGGCGAAGTAGTTGCACGAGCAGCAGGCGGGGAGCGTCAATAATAGAAGATGGGCAGATTGGTAGTGGCAGGTCTGGTGGCGATTCGGGTGTTCGCCCAGACACCGGCTGCGCCTGCGAATCCGCAGGTGAATTCAATTGAAGGTACGGTTCTGAACGATCGCACGGGGCAGCCTCTGCCGCGGGCTCACGTTAGTCTGCTGCCGGCACAGGCGGGGTTGAGCGCGGTCGCCGTGGATGCGGATGAAAAAGGCGGGTTCGCAATTCGCGGCTTTGAGGCGGGACGATACTCGGTGAGCGCTGCGCGGGACGGCTATCTGACGACGTCGGTCTGCTGGCTGGGTAATGTACGGATGCAACCGACGTTCGCGATCGGGGCCAAGGAAACAGTGGCGGGGCTGACGTTCCGGCTGCGGCCGTTCGCGGTGATGGCGGGACGTATTTCGTTTGAAGACGGCGAACCGGCGATGAACGTCCGCGTGGAGGCGTATCGCGAATACAGGAATCATCTGCGGCACGGATACGCGTTGGCGGACAGCGCGACGACGAACGACCGGGGGGAGTATCGCTTATTCGGATTGCAGCCGGGGTCCTATATCGTCGCGGCGACGGAGCGTCCGACGGCCGCGAGTGAACAGGTCCGCGAGATCCAAACATTGCGCTACACCACCACGTTCTACCCGAATTCGACCAAGCTGGGCGAGGCCGCTCCCGTTCTTCTGGATTACGGACAGGAGAGCGGCGGGATCGATGTGTCTTTGAAGCGTGTCAAGAAAGTGAAACTGCACGGGTACGTGATCAGCGGGGCGACGGGCGACGCGGTTTCGTCGGCTACGATTGCGATGCAAAGGGTGGACGCTCACAATACGGCGTCGATCGCGGTTACCGTTCCGGTGACGTTCGATCACAATCACCGGTTTGAGATTCGCGATGTGGCGCCGGAATCGTACATCATATGGGCGGAAAGCGCCGACGGTGGGACAGTTCTGATGGGGCACGCTCCGCTAACGGTAGACGGGGCGGACATCGACAATGTCGAGCTGACGATTCTGGGGCCGCGCCCAGGGAGCGCAGTTCTGGTGGATGGAGGCGTGAGACTGGACGATGCGCGATTGCGCTTCGAGCCTCGCAATGAGCGGGGGAAGATAGTGGAGGCATCGAAACTGGCGGGTGTGGACGGGTTTCATTTCTCGCTAATGGGTGATGATTTGTACGACCTTTTCGTGACCAATCTGCCTAACGACTTTTACCTGTCGGCGGTACGCGTGAATGGCCAGGATATGATGGCATCCGGGATTGAAGGTGCGGCGGCGACACCGGAGCGTCCATTCGAAGTAGTGCTCGATCCGCGCGGCGGACGGGTGTCGGGGCGAGTCCTCGGTTCCGACGACAGTTTGTGGAGCCGCGCGAGCGTGGCGCTGATTCCCGATCCTCCCAAAGGGCGAGTACAGGCGTATCGAGAGGGCGCGGCAGATGAGAACGGACTGTTCCTGCTTCGCGGGGTTGGGCCGGGAAAATATATTTTAGTGGCATGGCTCGATGAACCGCCGTGTGACTACTACAATCCGGATGGCCTTGCGAGTTGCCGGAGCATGGGGATGAGCATAGAGGTGGATGAAGCTGGAGAACAGAACGTGGAATTAAGAATGAAGGGTTCAGCGGACCGGTAGTATAATGAAAGTGTTTGGCGCTATCGTCTAACGGTTAGGACGGAGCCCTCTCAAGGCTTAAATACGGGTTCGATTCCCGTTAGCGCTACCAACGCTTTAGATTCAATAAGTTACGTATTTTATTATACCGATTTTATAGGCTCTACGCCAAAAACGGGGGCGGAGTGTCCCCGAGCTGATCTAAGAGCATAATACCTTGACCCGCATCCTGTAATTTTGAAAGTTCCTGAACCCGTAAGCCTGGCGTTGGAGGACCTCCATCTTGGTGTGGAATCCCT
>DATHOJ010000130.1:0-16319 GCA_035485055.1 Bryobacteraceae bacterium | reverse complement strand
CCCGTAGGCGGTCGACCCTACAATACAGCGATAGATCACGAAACCGTAGAGATCGGTTGATTCCACTCCGCCCGGCACCTCGGACTGAGCGTGTTTAAAAATGGTCAGGTCGCTCCGACGAAAGCTTCCCTCTGTTCCATCCGCGAATCGGACCCTGTAATTATGTTCGGGAGCCGACGGCGCGTGAGCGACAAGGCCCACATGCTTGGCCGGTCGCGTCAGCACTTTGGTCCCTTCGGGGATCACGAGGTGGATTTGGCGCAGGCGGCTCACTTCTCGTCAGCCCTCGGGCTTTGCCGCAAATCAATGTTGAGACGCTGCTCCAACTCGGCGATGGCCGCGACTACTTGGTCCACGCTGGGTATCGGGCCAAAGACCATGCCAGACATGGCTTCATAGTCCCGCCGCAGATCAGCGAGCATTCCGTCGTGTGGAGTCAGCGCGAAGCTGCCGGGAGTAGCCGACGCCAAGTCAAGATCGGGCCGGTTGAAGAACATCCGCGCATGGCGAACACAGTCTTCGGCCATTGCCATATCTCCCGTTGCATTCTGCCCAATCTCCGAAGCCAGGAGCCGATAGACATCGTAGTAGTGGCGCGAGACGCGCTGCCCTCCTCCCTTTAGCTCGCCACGCCGGTCCCACCAGCGGCGCAGGCCATGCAGGATAACAACCTTGTCCCAAAAGGTGCGGCTGGGGGAAACGGTCGTCACGTTGCCGACCGTCAGATCAAAGCTTGGAAGATCGTCAGCGATGTACGGCTTTACGACGACGGGAGCATGAGGGTCAAGGGCGGATTTCGCGCCCGATTCGATCTTGATGGCCCGACGGATGTATGCATTGCCTTCTGTGGTCGCGGTGGGATACCACAGAAGCAAGCTCTGACGGTCGGGGTCATCGGGATCGGCTTCAACGCGCGCCCGATCCGCTTTTAGGTTTGCGGTCTGAAGCGTCTGCCGCAGCAATGCGCTCAACTGTTCCAGCATCGGGCCGTGAATGTACTCCTGGCAAGCGGCTTTTATGGCCTCCAGGCGATTGTTGCGCTTCTTGCCGCTCAGCGCCTCCAACTCCTCGACGGTCGCGGGCTGTCCAATGTCCTCCCGGAAAACAGTGATGTCGATGTCTTCTGAGAAGCGTTCGATCAACCCGTAACATTTGGAGAGCGAGGTGCCCCCTTTGAAGAGCAAGCGCGGGCCACCGGCCTCCAGTTCGTTGAAGAGCGCACCGAGCGTCCAGCAAACCCAGAAGTCTTTTTCGATATTCTGCTCATTGGTGCGGAGCCGGTCGGCGGCGCCGACAAAGAGGTCGCGACGCTCTTTCCCGCTCGCCGCCAGGACGGTTTGAAATCCCTCAGTCATCGGCCTCTCGGACGCTTCGCACTTTTGATGATAGGGGCGGGTGTTTGCGCTTGTCTCAAGGGCTTCGGATTTTCGGTCGCTGGCGGCGCTTCAGCGTTCGCCTGCTGAAGCAGATTGCGCACGATCATCCGCATCCACTCCGGCAGCGCCGACAGGCCGCTGCGCAAATCGTCCTGAATGGCTTGCCCGTGGTCGGGGTCTTTGAGAATGGAGACAAGGCGCTGGTGCAGGCTTCCGTCATCGGACGGGAGCATGTCGCGCAGCCAATGGAGCGCCTGCACGAAACGCATGGCAGGGCGGCCCGCCCAATAAAGGCGGCTGGGCGCGGCGGCCTGGAAGTCGAGCGTCAGGTTGCCGAGGGTGATGGGCCGCAGGCGTCCATCGGTAAGCACGCTGATGCGCGCCGGGACGGCGTGGGTGAGTCCGAGGTCGTTGGCGGCGGTGAGGCCATCGACCACCACCCGGACCTTTCCCTTCCGGGCCAGCGCGTCGATCACGTCGCGCGGGTTAGGATAGGTGGGCTTTCCGGTGAGCCGGTTATCCTGGGGAATGTCGTAGAAGCCGCGCGCGATCCGCCGCAGGCTTCGAGAAGCGACCAGCCTGTGGAGGGCCTGATCGACCGCGGTGCGCGGTCCCAAGTCGGCAAAATCTTCCGGGGTCCAGACGCGCGGCTGCGCCGGGGCGGAGATACGGTCCCGGATGGCGGCTGGAATGCTTGATGCCGGAGTGGACATGGGGCATGTCAGAAAAATGCACCAAACTTCTGACTTTTCCAGTATAGCTCTATGTCAGGACAATGCAACAAAATTCTGACATCCACCTCCCCCCGTCGCAGGAAGCGCAGCTTGCAAAATAGACTCGGTGCCAGGACGTGACCCTGCTTCAGGAACAGGACGAGAGGCTGCAGTTGTTGCACGAACCGGCAGCCCGACGACATCCGCTGATACACGCGGTCTGGCGCATCAATGAGCACTATACTGGAGGACTATGCCCGCAACAATTGTGGTCGGCGGCCAATATGGTTCCGAGGGAAAAGGCAAAGTTGCCGCGCTTTTAGCTACCGGAAAAACCTCCCCGTGGCATGTTCGGTGCGGAGGGCCGAATTCCGGACACACTGTAACGATCAACGGCAAGGATGTCATTTTGAGACAGCTGCCTTGTTCGACCGAGCCGCAGAATGCCGTTTTCTGCATCTGTGCCGGTTTGTGGTGTCCTCCGATCCGGCGACGACGTCGTTGAGTATCTCTTCACTTAAAGACGCGATGTACCGCATGTGCGCTTCTGTCTCAACCGCCGTCTGCTTCATGGTCGCCTTCCGATGCGGCAGCCACGCGATGAGGTTTTTTTCTTGGAGGAACGCGAGATCCGCATTCAGGCTCGGCGCGACGTCATCGGTCAATGTCCACGAAAGCTCTTGGTTGAGGTCGGTCAGATGAAACTTATCGAAGATGAACGCGTGCCGTTTCAGGACGGGAAGAGCATTCGGTGTAAGGCTGATCACTCCATGGAGCCGCGCGCATTCTGTACGAATTATCCCAGGTCGCAAACACGCATCGCTCGGGATGACGATGGGCTTAAGTAATTTACCGCCCGCTCGGTGGTGTTCGTGATCCCGTCTTGCGGATCCAAGAGTGAAGCGGTTGCACCTCCTGGCTAAGCAAGCCACTTTCGGCTCTCAGCTTCCGAGATTCATCCACGCATGGCCGTCGCATCGAGGCTGGAGGGGAGGCCTCCGTTGTCGGAGGCGAAAACTCCCACGCGGATGTTCGCTTCGGAACTGAGACCGGTATCCTTTTGGGGATTCGTAGCGCGGCCTGGGATCGGATGAGAGTATGGTGCGTCAGGAACGCAACTGGCGCATCAGCGAGATGTCGTCCAAAACGGCTATCCCGGCTTTTCTCAGAAACCCTTCCGCCGGAGGTTCGAAGAAATCCCGGTCCTTCGTGCAAAGAACGTCGGCTTCACCAATGACCGCGGTTTGCATGACGACAATGTCGTTTACGTCGCGGATCGGCGTCACCAACAAGGGATTCGGGGCCACGATTTCGGCGGCCTCGCGCAGGAAACCGACGTAATCGTAGATGCGTTTCTCTGACAGGCCGTGGAGTGCCAACATTCGCGGATAGCGCAGGACCCTGGCCAACTCGTAGAGCATCTCGTTGGAGAGCAGCAAAATATGATCGGACTCGACGGTGCTGATCAGGAGATCGCGGGCAAGCCCTTTGGAGCTGCCATGTCCTCGAACTAGGATGGCGGTATCGAGGATGATTCTCACTGATAAGGGCGATAGCCGGGGCGAACGCTTCTCATGGCCTCAGTGATAATGTTTTCGGCTTCTTCCTCCGAAACGGGCTTCCGCGCGGCATCCACCTCAGCAAAATACCTCCGCAGCTCGTTCGCTATTTCCAGTTTCCGCTGATGCGAGACGGTGACAGGCTCAAACGTACGGACGCTTACCGCTTCGTCTTCCTGAACACGGCGTCCGAGAAGCGTCTCGATAGCGGCCTTCTGGTCGGGCGAGAGATCTTTGGCATTGCAGATCATGCGATAGAACCTGACTACATTATGACGGATTGCATTCCAAAGATTCGCCGGTGTCCCGACGCATCCCGCCCGACGCATCCCGCCCGGCGGGATTCGATCGCGGCGCTCAAGCGGCACACAACCAATTGTTGTGCGTGCCGGGTTTGTCGAGGGCAGGAGAGTTCGCAGGCTGATCGTCAGTCAGTCTGCACTAGCCGCTTCAGCCGGGAAGAAACTCCGGATCGAGTTGGGCCCTGCGGATTCACTCCGACGGCCGGGTGCACGTTCATGATGAGTATTGACTTGCCAGGATTCCCCGGACTGGGGAAGGCATAGAGGTCCGTGAGGTCGAGGCGGGCGTCGCCGTGGGGAAAGCCGTAATCCGGGCCGGAGTAATGGTGTGACATGAGGCTTGATTGATTGCGCAGCGAGTGCCATTCGCCAGTTGGCGGCAGTTAGTGTCTGCGGAACGAGGTGGCACCCGCGGAAGGCGAAGACCGAAGACGGAGCCCAGCAAGATTGGAGGACCCAAACGACTCGCCCGGAGGTTGCTCACGTCAGCAATTGTGGCAAGCCAGCCGAACTGGCCCGCGAACGGCGCACACCCCGCCCGCCTGGTGTCCGCCCACGGGAGGAGCACTCGAGAAATGAGACCGTATGAATCAGCGTCGCTGGTCGTGATGACCATCGGGCACTCAACCCGTTCGCTGGAGGAGTTCATTCATCTTCTGAAGTCAAACGGTGTAAAAAGGCTGGTCGATGTACGCTCTGTTCCGCGTTCACGGCACAATCCTCAGTTCAACCGCACCGCACTCTCGCCGGCACTGCATTCGGCTCGCCTGCATTACAGGTACATGCCTGGATTGGGTGGGTTCCGTCATCCACGCCCGGATTCTATTAATACCGGTTGGCGCAATGCCAGTTTCCGGGGCTATGCAGACTATATGCAGACACCCGGGTTCGAGGGGAGTCTCGTGGATCTGATAGAACTGGCGAAACAGGAGCAAACAGCGATTATGTGCGCCGAGGCCGTTCCATGGCGATGTCACCGGTCCCTGATCGCTGATGCGCTACTGGCACGCGGCATTGCAGTGCGCGAAATCACCGGAGTTGATCGCACGAAACTCCATGCGCTTACGCCCTGGGCGCGGCTAAGCGGCACGCATTTAACCTACCCTGGGACCGGCGCTCCTGATCAGTAGTTGATCGGAGCGTCAACTTCCAGCGCCCGTTGGGCCTCTATCGTGTCTTTTTTTGGCCCAACATCGTTTTCTTCTGACCGTGTCCGTCTGTGTCTTCTGCTCTGCGATTTTTTTGTGGCGGTTCCGAACTCCCAGACCGGGCCAAACTAGCGCGGAAACCCGCGGCTGCAATAAGGGCACCGATCACCAGTGGAACCCTGGCCCTATACCGATCCAGAAGCTCGACTAATCAGCGTGAAAGCAGGAACACAACAAAATGAATACCGGTAAGGGAGCTGGCGCGGCAGCACTCCTTGAGGCGTCGAAGCTGGGCCATTTGACAGGAAACGTTTAGCTCGATGCCGGGCCCTTGTTCCTCATCGAAAGCCCACATCTACCGCAGGCAGAACTCAAATGACGCGATGCTCCCGAACGTGTGATCCAGCCGCCGGTCGATCCCGATTGAGCCCGATTCCACCAAGCGACACTCGCGCCTTCGGGGAGTTTCGGTTAGTACGCGAACCCTGGAGGCTCCTGACCGTTACCACGAGAGTTAACGCGGCAACAACGGATACCGCAAAGAGGAAGCCTGCTTTCGCGTACATACCCGCCAGACTCTCCAAGTTCTTTCGGAACAGATAGCCGAGGAGGAGATGCGAGCCGGCCCATGCCAAGGCACCGCAGGCATCGAACAGCAGGAAGCTCCACGGAGAGACCTTGAGGGAACCGGCGAGGGGCGGCACGAGAATTCCGAATCCAGGCACGAATTTCGCAAGCACAATATACGCGGGGCCGTAACGCGAAAAGAGCGAACTCGTCTCGGTGATGCCCACGCCCGGCCAAAGAGACATGCGATGGAGAAGTCCCAGAATGGCGGGACCGCGTTGCTGCCCCAGGTAAAACCAGACGCAATCGCCGATGAGGCAGGCGGCAAGGGACAATCCGAGAGCGGCGGCGCAGCTCATCCGACCAAACCCTACCGACGCGCCCGCCGCGAGCAGAATCGGCGCTGAGGGTATCGGAGCCCCGGCTTGCTCCGCCAGCACCCATGCAAACAAAACAAAGCAACCGTGATTCAGGAGGTATTCGACTGCGTAATTCATGGTTTGGACGCGCGTCTCACCACATCACCGGGTGATGTCGGCCACAGGTTCGACATTCATACCGCCTGTGTATAGGCCACGCTGGCGCATCGTGAATGAACTTGCACCACCAGTAGCCAAGTCTTTGAATCCCCGTTTCAATAGCGTGTGCCATGCCGTCTCTCCCGAGATGCTTTGGATCGTGAAACCCCGCCCTTACTTGTAAGTTGATTCCCGCCGGAAGCTGATGTGGCATGCACAAGTGAGTAATCGAAGCCTACTTCCACGGTCGGCGTTGCTGTTTGCTCCTGGGCGCGGGCACTGCCCGCAATCGTCACGAAAAATGCGGATAAAAAACCACGCTTCATTTGAACCTGTCTCCATTTGCGCGCACCCTTCTCACGCTAATTGGTAGATCGGCAATTGCCAGGCCAGAGCTAAATGACTTGCTATCAAGGGACGGACTCGCCCACGAGCCAGAAAAAGTCGCTCTTCCGACTTTTTGCACAGCAGACCGCCTCGGGCCTGGAAGCCGATCTTCGGCGGTGCCTGACGGAATGGCAGTCGCATGGTCGCATCGAACCATTCCCCCTGGGCGCGGACGACTAGTCGGACCGACTGCCGATACCAGAGAAACTGGACGAGAGGGAGCGCGAGGTAAATGCTCTGGTTGCGCCGTTCAATCGCGGACGGCAGGTGATCTGAAGGTCCATCGAGGGCGAATGGTGCGAAACATGACAGCGGCTCTTTCTGATAGCTTTGGTGTAGACCGCTGTCAGAGATTCAAGGGAGCCATGACGAAAACCCGACCTGAGTTGATCATAAGGCCGGTCGCGGTAGCGAACCACTGTGTTGGGGCGCTTTCAGGTGCGAGACGCGCATCGTACCGACGTTGCATACTGGCAGCAGCGTTGGCGGCGCTTTTTTCAGTCTGTGCGTGGTCGCAAACCCAGCTTGCGACCGTTTCCGGTACCATCACCGACCCAACTGGCGCGGTTGTCCCCGGCGTCAGCGTTACGGTTGTCAGCCAGGGCACCGGATTGAAACGGAGCGCTCTCAGCGACACGGTCGGCGAATACCGTTTCGCCGGATTGCCAATTGGAAACTATTCTTTTCGGATGGAGAAAACAGGATTCCAATCGCAGGTTCGCGAAGGAGTTCAGCTCAATTCGGCTGTCGAAGTGACGATCAATCCGCAACTCGTCTTAGGCGATCTTGCACAGCAAACGACGGTCAGCGCGAACGCTGCCGGGATTGACAGCACGACGTCGACCAGCGCTGGATTACTTCCGGAGCAGAGCCTGACGGAACTGCCCCTCGACAACCGAGATCTTTTCAGTGCGGTTGCGCTGGAGCCCGGAGTCGCCCCTAACCCCAGCAGTGCTCCTTCATTGCTTTCAAGCGGTAAGGCCGGGCAAGTGGCAATTAACGGCATCCGTTCGAGTATGACGAACTTCCTGATCGACGGTATGGATGCGACCGATCCGGTCTGGGGCAATTCCCCTGCGGGTGCTTCCGGATTTTTCCTCGGGCTGAATGAGCTGGCGGAGGTCCGCGTCTTGACCCAAACCTTCAACGCGGAGTACGGCGGGCATGGTGGCGCCGTAATCGAGATGACAACGAAGTCAGGCGGTAACCAGTTTCATGGATCTTTGTGGGAATTGTATCGGGGTGCGTCGCTCGACGCCAGGAACTACTTCGATTTGGGTACCAATCCGATCCCCCAATTCGTCCGCAATCAGTTCGGCGCCGGGGTCGGAGGGCCGCTGAAGCGCAATCGAACTTTCTTCTTTGCCAACTATGAGGGATTCCGTCAGGTACAGGCATCCACGGCAATTGCCACGGTACCCGATGCCCTCGCCCATCAGGGACTGCTGCCGTCCGCTGCTAATCCATCCGCCTGCACCAATGCCACCCCCAGCGGATGTGTCGCCATTCCGATGAATCCTCTGCTACAACCGTTTCTGAATCTGCTGCCCGCTTCGAACGGACCAGCTAACGGCGATGGAACCGGCGAACTCATCACCGCCAACAAAGGCACCACCCGTGAGGACCACGGCATGGTTCGCGTCGACCACAACTTCTCCAGTACCCATTCGCTATTCGCGCGCTACACCGTAGATGACAGTTCCGCCCTGGTTCCATATGTCGGGACGCCGCCGGGCACCGACGCGCCCGGATTCCCGGCATTTCACTCGGCGCGGAATCAGTATGGCACTGTTCAGGATCGCGCCGTGCTCGGAGACGATTGGAGCAATGAGTTGCGCATTGGCGTCAACCGGACAACAGCATCTTCCTCGATTGATAATACGCATCCGGGTCTGTCTACTTCTTTGATTCCCGGCCAACCGTTCGGAATGATTGATATTACGGGAATGAGTCTCATAGGAAACAGCCCCGCATTTCCCCTGGGCGATTTTTCGACCGTTTATCAGGTTCAGGACCAGGTGTCGCATAGCATTGGCCGTCAGACCTTAAAATTCGGCGTGGAGTTTCGAAGGCTCCAGGAAAATGGGTCGCTGGATTTCGGTGTTAATGGATTGTACGAGTTCGAGGACCTGACTCCCTTCGGGCTGCAGGCATCCAGCAACAACCCAGCGCTCGAATTCTTTCTTGAGGGCTTGCCCCTGGCGTACGTGGGCGTCAATCCCTCGAACGCCAATTCCGACCGCGGATACCGTGAAACCATGGCGTCTGGTTTTGCCCAGGACTTCGTGCATGTAAACAGCCGCTTAACCGTGAACGTCGGATTGCGCTACGATTTCTACTCCAATCCGACCGAGGCATTCGGTCGTCTCTCGGCTTTTCGAGACCCCGCGACGGACTCCGCTCCAACCGTCGGCAAGCTATTTGCCGGGACCCCGATGGATCTTCTGTCGCCCCAGGCAGGCTTTGCATGGAACGTCTTCGGTGACGGCAGAACTGTGGTGCGGAGCGGATTCGGCATCTATCGCGATCAGCTCTCGTCAATCGTGTTCGGTATCGAGCGGTTGCTTCCGCCTTTCTTCGATGTGGAGGAATTCGTTTTACCTCAATTCCTAAGCCCACAGAATGCTGCCGAGACGCTGCCGCTCGACGCTTCCGTCGTCACCTATCACCCGAAGTTCCCTTACGCTATGGAATACAACCTCAACGTGGAACGGGAACTCGCGCAGGGCATGATCCTTAGCGCGGGATACTTTGGCGCGCGCGGCAATCACCTCACCCGGGAAGCCGAGGAAAACCCATTTGAACCAGCGTTGGGCCATCGCTACAATCCGAACCTGGCATCGCCTCTGGCAGCGGATTTGAGCGACGGGCAATCTTTCTACAATTCCTTTCAGGTGTCCGTTTCGAAGCGCTATGCACGCAGCCTTTCGTGGCAGTTCTCCTACACGTTAGCCCATTCCGTCGATGATGCTTCGGTGGATTCGTCCATAGAATCCGTGAATGATCCTCAAACATCTCAGAATATCTTCGATCGCAAGGGGAGCCGCGGCCCGTCAGATTTTGACATTCGGGATAATTTCGTGGCGAACGTTGTTTACGACCTGCCTGGACGCGGCCGTCTGCTGGGTGGTTGGCGGGCCTCGGGGGTTGCCAGCGCTCATAGCGGCGTTCCATTCACACCAGTGCTCGCCTTCGACAATGCCGATATACAATCGCTGGATACTTCAGAGCGTCCGGACCTCGTCGGCAATCCCTACGCGGGTGTCTGTCCGAACGGCACCAGAGTGGGCACTCCGTCGTGCTGGTTCAACCCGAGAGCATTTGCGCTACCGCCGGCCGGTCAATTTGGCAATGCCGGGCGAAATATCCTGCGGGGACCGGCGTTCGCACAGTTTGACGCATCGCTGCACAAGGATTTTGCGATCGCTGAACGACGAAAGATCACGGTTGGAGTGGAAGCTTATAACTTATTCAACCATCCGAATTTTGGCGTTCCGAGTAATACACAAAGTCCGCTTTCTCTGGGGGGCAACGGGGATGCCGTTTTCAAAGATGCGGCGAGTAATTTCGCCGCTAACGCAGGTCAAATTCTGACCACTATCGGCACCGCGCGCCAGATTCAACTGGCGGGCCGGCTTACCTTCTGAAACGCTGGCTCGTACACGCGACTTCAGTCGCGTTTCTCAGGGCTTGAGAGAATAAGTATCCATCGTAATGGCAGCTGCTTCTGAGTACGTGTTGGAGCCGGTCCGCGACGGCGCGGAATTCACGCTTTATCGTGCGCAACAGCTCGGCAATGAGATCCCCCTGCTGGTAGTGGCTCCTGCTGCGGAACGGCCGTTGCCCCGGAGTCTGCGACGCCTTGAGCACGAATACTCGCTCGCAGCCGAACTGGAGCCCGAATGGGCGGCCAAACCTCTGGCGCTCACACGCCACGAAGGACGGACCATTCTTGTTCTCGCCGACCCGGGCGGCGAACCGCTCGACCGCATTCTCGATCGGGACGGGCAAGACGCACTCGATGTGCCTCGGTTCCTGGCTCTTGCAATTGGCATGGCCACGGCGCTCGGCCACGTCCACCAGCACGGTCTTATCCATAAGGACCTCAAGCCGGAGAACGTGATTGTTAACGACGCTGGCAATGTCTGGCTCACCGGATTCGGCATCGCGTCCCGGCTGCCACGTGAGCGACAGAGCCCCGCGGCGCCCGAGACGGTTGCGGGCACACTGGCCTACATGTCTCCAGAACAAACCGGGCGCATGAATCGTTCGATGGATACCCGCAGCGATCTCTACTCTCTGGGCGTCACTTTTTACCGGATGCTGACGGGCGTGCTCCCGTTTGATGCCGCCGACCCTTTGGAGTGGGTCCACTGCCACATCGCACGTCAGCCGGTACCCCCCGCGGATCGCCGCGAGGTTCCCGCGCCGCTGTCCGCCATCATCATCAGGCTTCTTGCCAAGAACGCGGAAGACCGGTACCAGACCGCCGCGGGTCTGGTAGCCGATCTTCAGCGGTGCTTCGTGCGGTGGCGGACGCATGGCCGCATCGATTCATTCCCTCTGGGCGCGGACGATTTGTCGGATCGGTTGCTGATACCAGAGAAGCTGTACGGCCGGGAGCGCGAGGTTGAAATTCTGCTTTCGGCGTTCGATCGTGTTGTCGCCGGCGGAAGGCCGGAGTTGGTTCTGGTCTCCGGATACTCCGGCGTCGGCAAGTCCGCGGTTGTCCATGAGCTTCACAAATTCCTGGTGTCCCCCCGTGGCTTGTTTTCATCCGGCAAGTTCGATCAATATCAGCGCGACGTTCCTTACGCAACTGTGGCGCAAGCTTTTCAGAGCCTTATCCAGCCCCTTCTGAGTAAGCCCGAAGCCGAGCTGAGCAAGTGGCGGGACGACCTGATTCAGGTATTAGCCCCGAATGGATCGCTTCTGGTGGATCTCGTTCCGGAGTTGAAATTAATCATAGGAGAACAGCCACCTGTCGCCCCTCTGCCTCCTCAGGAGGCGAAAATTCGCTCGCACCTTGCGTTTCGGCGATTCCTCGGCGTTTTCGCACGCCCCGAGCATCCGCTGGGCCTGTTTCTCGACGATCTGCAGTGGCTGGATGCGGCAACCCTGGATTTTCTGGAGGATCTGCTGATCGAGGAAGATCTGGCGCACCTGCTGGTAGTTGGCGCCTGGCGAGACAATGAGGTCGATCCGGCGCACCCGCTGACGCGAAAGCTGTCGGCAATCCGTGAAGCCGGCGCCGCTGTGCAGGAGATCCGTCTGACGCCGCTCGGCTCCGGCGACCTGACACATTTGATTGAGGACACCCTGCATTGTGAGCCGCAACGCGCAGAGCCGCTGGCGCAACTCATCCATGGAAAGACCGCCGGCAACCCGTTTTTTGCCATTCAGTTCATCCACGCCCTGGTTGAAGAGCGGCTGATTACTTTCGATCATGGAAATGCCCGATGGCGCTGGGATCTGGATGCCATTCACGCTAAGGGTTTCACCGACAACGTTGTGGACCTGATGGTCGCCAAGCTGAACCGACTATCGGCCACGAGTCAAAAGGCCCTCCAGCAACTTGCCTGCGTCGGAAACAGTGCCGAAATCTCTACGCTTGCTGCTGTTCTTGAGACATCCGAACAAGAAACCGAAGCGGCGCTTGGGGAAGGTCTCCAGCTGGAACTGATCGTCCGCTCGGAGGACGGATGGCGGTTTGTGCATGACCGCGTTCAGGAAGCAGCCTATTCGCTCATTGCGGGAGAAGCGCGCGCCGGGGCTCATCTGCGAATCGGGAGATTGCTGCACGCGCACATTCCCCCGGAAAAGCGCGAGGAGGGGATATTCGAGATCGTCAATCAGTATAACCGTGGAGCCGGTCTCATCACCTCAGAAAATGAGCGCTTCCAGGTGGCTGAGCTCAACCTTATCGCTGGCAAGCGGGCCAGGGGATCTACCGCCTACGCCTCGGCCCTTCAGTATTTCATCGCCGGTCAGGCACTCTTGACAAATGAGTGTTGGGACCGCCGCCACGATCTCGTTTTCCAGTTGGAATTGCACCGGGCCGAATGCGAATTCCTGACTGGCGAGCTGACCATCGCGGCCGAGCACATGGAAATGCTCCGAACACGTGCGTCAGGCGCCGTTGAACTGGCGATGGCCACATGCGTGGGCATCGATGTCTGCATGACACTTGGTCAGATGGACCGTGCAATCACAGTCTGCCTCGATTACCTGCAACATCTCGCTATCGACTGGCCGCTTCATCCAACGGAAGAACAAGTAAGAACGGAGTATCAACGGATCTGGTCACAACTCGGAGGCCGCGCGATCGAGGAGGTTATTGACCTCCCCCTCATGAGCGATCCCACGTCTATCGCGACTATGGATGTTCTGATCAGGGTATCGGCTCCCGCATTGTTTACGGATTCGAACCTTTATGCCCTGGTCATCTGCAGAGCGGCCAGTCTCAGCATCGAGCGCGGTAACAACGACGGTTCTTGCCTCACCTATGTCTGGTTCAGTACCGTCGCGAGGCATTGGTTCGGCGACCACGAGAATGCATTTCGATTCGGTCAGCTCGGCTTTGATCTGTTTGAAAAGCGCGGCTCGAAGCGCTTCCAGGCTCAGACTCATGTCAGCGTCGGAAATAGCGTTCTGCCATGGATGAGACATCTCTCGGCCTGCTCAAAGGTGATGCGTCAGGCTTTCGAGATCGCGAACAAAGCAGGTGAACTCACATGGGCAGCGTACAGCCGTCTCGCCCTGGTCACTCAGCAGATCGCGGCGGGAGATCCGCTCATTGAAGTGCAAAGTGTAGCCGAATCCAGCGCTGCTTTTGCGCAGAAGGCGAAGTTCGGCCTCCTCATCTTCATTATCAATACGCAGCTCGGGATTGTACGAACACTCAGAGGCTCGACGACAAAATTCGGCTCCTTTGACCACACAGACTTCGACGAAACCGCGTTCGAGCTTCATCTGGGGAGTTACCCGGCCCTGGTTCATTGCTGGTACTGGATCCGAAAACTGCAGGCGCGCTTCTTTGCCAACGACTTTGCTTCCGCCCTTGAGGCATCATTGAAGGCAAAACCGCTGCTTCTAACATCTCCGAGTTTTGAGCTGGCAGAATACGAATTTTACAGTGCACTTGCCCGTGCGGCGTGCTGCGATTCTGCATCGGGCCAAAGCCGGGAGCATTTGGACGCCCTCGGAGATCACTACAAACAGCTGGCTACATGCGCGGAACTTTGCCCGGAAAATTTCGAAAACCGTGCCGCACTGGTGGGGGCAGAGATTGCGCGCATCGAAGGACGAGCTCTCGATGCCATTGAGCTGTACGAACTGGCTATCCGCTCGGCCCGCACGAACGGCTTCGTCAATAATGAGGCGCTCGCCTATGAGGTCGCTGCGCGCTTTTACGCGGCGCGCGGCTTCGAGACATTCGCTGACGCCTATCTCCGGAATGCGCGGAACTGCTACGCCCGCTGGGGTGCCGACGGAAAAGTAAAGCAACTCGACGAACGCCATCCGTGCCTGCGCGAGGGACGAACTCCCGCCCCTTCGGGCACGGTTGACCCGCGGGTCGAGCGGTTGGACGTCGAGACCGTCGTGAAGGCGTCGCAGGCTATTTCGAGTGAGATGGCTCTTCCCGCGCTGATCGAGATGCTGGTGCGAATCGCGGCGGAAAATGCCGGCGCAGAACGGGGCTTGTTGATCCTGATTCGGGACGGCGAGCTTCGCATCGAAGCCGAAGCCATAACCGGCCCGGGCGGAATTGAGGTTGTTGTTCTACAGGCAGCCGTCACGACGCCTGATCTTCCGCTATCCGCGCTGCACTACGTGATCCGGACACAGGAGGGCGTGCTGCTCGATGATGCTTCGGCCGATAGCGTGTATTCAAAGGACGAATATGTGCGCCAGAAGCACTCCAGGTCCATTCTCTGCCTGCCAATCGTGAAGCAGGCGAAGCTGGTCGGCGCACTGTATCTGGAGAACAATCTCACTGCGGGCGCTTTTACGCCGGACCGGGTTACAGTGCTGCAGTTGCTGGCGTCACAGGCCGCGATCTCACTTGAGAACGCGGGCCTCTATTCCGATCTGCAACTCCAGGCTGAGCTGCTGCAGCGTCTTCCGGTATCCGCGTGGACGCTCAAGCCCGATGGGACACCGGACTTCGTGAATCAAGTCTGGCTCGAATATTCCGGCCAGAATCTCGATTTCATCCGGTCGCGTCCCGATGCCTGGATGACCGCGCTTCACCCCGAGGATCGCGAAGGAGCATCGAAGGCCTTTTGGGCTGGAGTAGGCTCAGGACAAGGTTTCGCGGTAGAAACCCGCTCTCTTCGCGCTCAGGACCGGACATATCGTTGGCATCTCCAACAAGCCGTCGTCTTGCGCGATGCAGAAGGGAAAGCCCTCAAATTCGTCGGTACGACCACCGACATCGACGACCAGAAGCGCGCTGAGGAAGCCCTGCAAGCGAGCGAAAACAATTTCCGCCAGATTCTCGACAGCATTCCTGGCCTTGTATGCACTCTAAATCCGACCGGTCAGATCGATCAGGCCAATCGACCGCTCTTGGATTTCTTTGGCATAACGGTCGAGGAGCTGAACTCCTGGGGAACTAACGGTGCGGTCCACCCGGATGATCTTCCGAGCGTGATCGCGGAACTTACGCATTCGATGACATCCGGAACTGCCTACGATAGTGAGCTCCGTTATCGACGGGCCGATGGCCTCTATCGATGGTCCCAGACTCGCATTCTTCCTGTGCGTGACACAGGAGGCAGAATCACTCGCTGGTATGGTCTTATCACCGATATTGACGATCGTAAGCGCGCCGAGGAAGCGTTACAGGAAAGCGAGCACGAATCTCGCTTAATCGTGGACAGCATTCCTGGCATGATTGCAGTTTTAGACACGAGCGGCGAGCTTGAGCGGGTCAGTCAGCCGCTTTTGGACTACTTCCGAAGGTCACAGGAAGAATTGCGTCAATGGGCCGTAGACGACACAATCCACCCCGACGATCGCCCTGCGTACCTTCAGGCTTTTGGGCGATGTTTCGCCGCAGGAGATCCATTTGAATATGAAGCAGTACGAACTCGTCGTTTCGATGGCGTCTACCGATGGTTAAACATGCGCGGGCTTCCTCTTCGTGACCGGCAGGGGCGCATCGTCCGATGGTACTTCCTTTTAACTGAAATTGACGATCAAAAGCGTGCGGAAGACAAGATCCGCCAAAGCGAGAAGGAAGCCCGGCAGCTTCTCGACTTGTCGCCGATGCACATCGGCGAATTAGGCCCCGATGGGGAGCGCCTCTACGTCAATCGGGCGTCGCTGGATTATTACGGTATTACATCGGAGGAATGGAAGGACGTGGGTTTGCAGCAGGTGTTGCATCCGCAGGATGCCGCAATTGTGACCCGGGATCTTCCGCTAAAACTCCAAAGCGGATTGCCGTTTGAGTACGAAGCGCGACTCAGGAGAAAGGACGGGCAGTATCGTTGGTTCCACTATCGCTTAAGTCCGGTCTCGGACGAGCAAGGGCGCACGACGCGGTGGTATGCCGCAGGGACCGATATCGACGAACGCAAGCTGGCCGAGCAGAGAGTCCGGGAAGAAAACGTTGCGTTGCGCGAAGAAATCGACAAAGCATCGATGTTCGAGGAGATCGTCGGTACTTCGGCTCCTCTGAAAAAGATGCTTTCCCGAATATCCAGGGTCGCGCCAACCGACTCCGGCGTTTTGATCACCGG
>DATHOJ010000129.1:0-2896 GCA_035485055.1 Bryobacteraceae bacterium | reverse complement strand
CGCCAGGAACCTGCCATCCGGAGACATGGCAGGTAGGAACATGTCTTCTGAACCAGGTATTTCGGTTAGCTGACGCGTGCGGAAATCGAATTTTGCCAGTCGAACCGGGACCTTGTGGCCAATCTCCAGCCAAGGCAATCTACCAAAGATGAGTGACTGCCCGCCCGCAGACCAGGCCGGAGACCCCTGATTTCGGCCTTCCGGATAAACCTCGCGGGGGATACCACCTTCAGCGGAAATCAGCTGGATCTGCATGGGCTGGCCGATCCGTACGGCGGCGAAAGCGATCTGCTGGCCGTCAGGCGACCATTTCGGCGAGCTGGCGACGACGGGCGGATGGGTCAATTGCCGCCGCTCGGAGCCATCCGCACGGCTTCGCCAGAGAACTCCATCGGGGTGGGTCACGTACGCCATCCATTTTCTATCTGGAGAGTAGTCAACGCTTACTACCGATGGAACAGTCGTCAGCGGCGTCGTCAGCCCCGAAACGGAATTCAGCCGCACCAGCTCGTAACGATGCTGGGTACCGATCATGTAGAGCCATTTACCGTCGGCTGAGGGCAACGGCGACGAAAACTTCAGCGGCCCGGATGTCACCGGAAAAGGCCGGGCGGAACCGAACAGCCCATCGGCCACGACCCAGATATCCGACTGGGAAAGGCCGCCAGTCTGAAATACATAGTACCGGCCGTCGCGGGTCCATTCGCCACAGCATTCGATCGAAGGTTTGTTCCATCCTGGAAGCAAAGGCCGCGCGCCCGTCCCGTCGGCCTGCACTTCCCACAGCTCGCTGGATAAATTGGAAGAGTCTTCCACCGTTAAGCGCAAGCGCTTCCCGTCGGGCGACCAACGCGGCCAGAAAACGAACCCACGGGCAGTGAATATCTTTCGTTTTCCGTTGTTGCCATCCAGCAGAAAAAGACCGTCACCCTGGGCAAAGGCGATCAATTGCTTGTCCGGAGACCAAGCCACATCGTGAGCAAGGAGGTCATCGACTCGTCGTGGCGAGCCGCCGGTCGCCGGAACGATCCATTGCGGTGTTTCTACTTCCACCCCGTCAAAGGTCTCTGCCAGAAGCTCCGTACCATCCGGGGAAATGCCCTGGAGTGTGATGCCCCTCGCAGACAGTGCCAGAGGGATGGGCGCAACTTCGCCGCCTCGGACCGAAACCTGAGCGGCGGTGACGCGAGTGGCCGCCGTGCCAAAATCCGCGGTGAAGTAGAGACGCGTTCCATCGCTGAGCAGCGGATTGACGAGCACGGGCGGCGGCCAGCCGTCGGCATTCTTGACAGAGCTGTCGTTGGTCAACTGCACGAACTCTACCGCTGGGGTCGGATGTGACGGCCAGAGGACGACCGCCAGAATCGCGAGCAACAGCCCCGCTGCCACGAGAACCAATAGACCCCAACGATGCAACGGGAAGCGGCGTTTTGGTTTTGGTCCGGCCCCCGGTGTGTTAGCACCTGAACTTCCCGAAAGATTCCCCAGCGCGAACGCGACATCCCGCGCCGACTGGAAGCGCTCTTCCGGATTCTTCTCCAAACAGTGGCGTACGATCCGCTCGAGCACAGGAGGCATGCTTTGGTTCGTTGCCGTGAAGTCCGGGGGATCCTCTCTCAGGATCGCGCGCATGGTTTCGACTGAAGTCTCGCCGTGGAAAGCGCGATTGCCCGAGAGTATTTCGTAGAGAATTGCGCCAAAGCTGAATAGGTCGGAGCGCGGATCCGCGTTCTGTCCCTTCACCTGCTCGGGCGACATGTAACCGACTGTACCCAGCATCACGCCGGGCTCAGTTTGCGAAGCCAGGGTCGCAGCGTCGGCTGTCGACTCGGGATGGGTCAGCTTCGCCAGACCGAAGTCAAGAATCTTCACTCGTCCGTCGCGGGTGATGAAAATGTTTTCCGGCTTCAGATCGCGGTGGACGATTCCCTTGGCGTGTGCTGCGGCCAGACCGCGCGCGATCTGCTCGGCAGATTCGATCGCCTTGCGCAGCGGCATGGTGCCCAGCCGCTCGCGCAGAGTTTCGCCTTCAAGAAACTCCGTCACTAGGTAAGGCGAGCCCTCGTGCTCGCCAAAATCGTGAATGGCCAGAATATTGGGATGATTCAGCGCGGCGATGGCCTGCGCCTCCTGCTGGAATCGCCGCAACCGCTCGGGATCGCGGGCGAAAGCCGCGGGCAGGACCTTAATCGCAACGTCTCGGTTCAGCCGCGAGTCGCGCGCCCGATACACTTCGCCCATGCCGCCCGCGCCCACCGGCACGACGATTTCATACGGTCCGAGTTTTGTCCCAGGGGTAAGAGCCATCCGTGCGCGCAATTATAGACTGTGCAGCACGTTCCACCGGATGCGACGATTCTGGGTGGATGTCGGCCAACGGGAAGTAATCCAAAACTGAAGTCCACGCCCTCTCTGCCAACCCGGCTAATCACGCTAGAGAAACACTAGTGTAAAATTACGGCCTTCCTGCCAAATTCTCCATGGCGGAATCTTGCGAGGTCTGCGATGCGTCTCCTGTTTCTAATTACTTCATTGTTCCTTGCCGCGATCACCGTTGCGCAAACACAGAAGGCGAGCGGCGTTGCAGACGTCATCAGCGTTGATGCATCAGTCTTCGTGCTCGACCATGTCCGAGTTATCGATGGAACGGGGGCGGCGCCGAAGGAAGAACAAGCGGTTGCGATTGCGAACGGAAAAATACAATTTATCGGCTCCGAGGCGTCCGCCCAAATCCCTGAGGGCGCGCAACGAATTGATCGTTCTGGCTATACCGTCATCCCCGGTCTGGTGGGAATGCACAACCATCTCTATTACACCGACTCCTATGCCGTGCAGGTTGCCAGCGGAAAGATTGGCGAGCCGGGATTATTCGTTGCCGAGATTCCTTACACGGCGC
>DATHOJ010000128.1:0-198780 GCA_035485055.1 Bryobacteraceae bacterium | reverse complement strand
GTGTTGACCTCCTCTTCCGGCGCATCCGGCTTCACGATAAACAACTCTTCGTAGACTCTCATTCTTCCTCTTGTTTTAAGCCTCCGGCGCGACGATTAAACATCGTCATGGACTTTTCGACGCCATCAGCGATTATGGATTCAATCGCCGCGCATCCCTGCGCGACCATCTCTTCCACTTCCTGCATCTGTGCTTTTTTAAACGGCGAAAGCACAAATTTCGCACCATCTCCGATCGGATGATCAGGTTTGATGCCCAACCGCACTCTCGGAAACTCGTTCGTTCCCAAACTTGCGATCACGCTCTTCACTCCGTTATGACCCGCCGCCGACCCTTTCGGCCTGACCCGGATCGTGTTCCACGGAAGTGCAAGTTCGTCGTACACCAAAATCAGGCGGCCGGGTGTTAATTCGTACCGCTCGAGCAGGCCCTTTACCGCTGGCCCACTCTCGTTCATAAAAGTTTGCGGCTTGGCCAGCACCACCGGATGTTCCCTGATAGTGCCATGCCCCACAAACGACATATTTTCTTTGCGGTTGAGCCTGATCCCAAAATGATCTACCGCTCGAAACCCCAGATTATGCGGCGTATTCTCGTACTTCTCGCCAGGGTTGCCCAAACCGACAATAAGAAAATCCACCGTTTATTTTTTCTTCTTCTTGTCGTCCGCCGGAGCCGCCTCCTCTTCCTTCTTGCCTTTCTTGGCCACTTCCGGCTCCGCCGCGGCAGGCGCGGCAGCAACTGCGTCCGGCGCCGCCACTACTTCCTCCGCCTTCATGCTAACTACGTGAGAAATGACGGCTTCTGGGTTGCTGAGCAGCTTCATCGAGCCGGTCATCGGAATCTGGCTGGCGCGCAAACTCTCGCCGATGGACAATTCGGTTGCATCTAGAACAAACTGCTCGGGAATATCGTCCGGCAGGCATTCGATTTCCACTTCGCGGGTGATCAGTTCGTGCAATCCGCCCTGTAGTTTCACGCCTTTAGGCTCGCCCGAGGTGTGCACCGGCACCTTAACCCGCAATCGCATCGTCAAATCGATCCTTTTGAGATCGACGTGCAGCAAATTGTCTTTAATTGGGTCATTTAGCCAATCTACGACCATTACGGGGACGGTTTCGCCGCCGGTTACGCTCAGGTTGAAGATCGTATTGTGGCCCGTGTTGCTGTGCAGTATCTTGTTGATTTCTTTGGGCACTACCGCCACTGGGACGGATTCTCCGCCCGCTCCGTAGAGCACCGCCGGGGTTTGACCCGCCACGCGCAGGCGCCGTGCTTCATTCTTGCCGCGCGAGGACCGCGGTTCCGCAACGATTGTGATATCTTTTCTCATCTTTATGAACCCTTAAACGACCATAAATTGCACGAAACTACACGAATAAAGTGCTTACAGAGCCATCTTCATGGATGGATTGGATGGCTTTGGCCAGCATCGGAGCAACGGAAAGCTGCTTGATCCGCCGGCAATTGTCCGCCGCTCCCTTGAGCGGAATCGAGTTGGTAACGATCACTTCTTTGATATCCGAATTTTCAATTCTCTCCACCGCCGGTCCTGATAGAACCGCATGCGTTGCACAGGCGCGCACGCTTGCCGCGCCCTGTTTCAACAGAGCTTCGGTGGCTTTGACCAGCGTGCCCGCCGTGTCGATCAGATCGTCCACGATCAGGCAGTGCTGCCCTTCCACATCGCCGATAATATGCATCACTTCGGCCACATTCACTTCCGTCCGCCGCTTATCGATAATCGCCAGCGGCGCATCCAATCTTTTCGCGAACGCACGCGCGCGCTCCACGCCCCCCGCATCCGGGGAAACCACGGTCATTCCTTCTCCGCGCATCTCGTCGAAGTAGTCGATCATCACCGGCATTCCAAATAAATGGTCCACCGGGACATCGAAGAAGCCCTGAATCTGCGCGGCGTGCAGATCGAGCGCCAAAATGCGGTTGGCTCCGGCACGTTCCAGCAGGCTCGCCACCAGACGCGCCGAAATCGGCATGCGAGGCCGGTCCTTGCGGTCCTGCCTTGCATACCCATAATAGGGTAGCACTGCGGTGATGCGCTCCGCTGAGGCACGTTTCAGCGCGTCCATCATCAGCAGCAATTCCATAAGATGCCGATCGACCGGCGTGCAGGTCGGCTGCACTACGAAAACATCCGCGCCGCGCACGTTTTCCTGAATTTGCAGATGCACTTCGCCGTCTGAAAATTCGCGTACGCGAACCGCCGCGAGCTGGCAGCCGAGCTCATAGCAGATTTCGGCGGCAAGGGCAGGATTCGCGTTACCCGAGAACACTTTGAAGTGATTAAACCTCATCGCGCGTACCGGCTTCGGGGCGGCCATATATCGTCTTTAGAAGGCACCAGATGTTCTTTGAGCTGCCTGCGCCAGAGCCGCTGATAGCCCCGCCGGCTGACCAACTTCGCTTTCATCACCCGGCATCCTTTGAAGACCCGGTCTTTATCCAATTTGCAAACCGCACGCTCGCGGTCCTCTTCAGATTCGAACAGCGCGAAGATCGTCGAGCCGCTGCCGCTCATCCTCACGCCTGGGCTCACCGTCCGCAACCGTGCCGCGATCTTTCTTAACTGGGGATGTTGCCGGAAAACGACCGTTTCAAAATCGTTCACGCTGAGCGCACTAGCCGCTACCGCGTCGCGCCCCTCGTCCAATGAGCGCACGAACGCCTGGAAATTATTAATACTACTTGACAAAGACGTGAAAGTCAAACCTCGCCCCAAGGCTACGTAGGCGGCGCCGGTCGCGACGTGGATATCGGGCGTAACGAGAAGAATCGGCTGGAGATGCACGTCTGGCTGCGGATACAGTTCGCCGCCTCTTCCGAGGCCTAGCTGCGTGCCCCCAAGGACGAAAAACGGGACGTCGCTGCCGAACTCGTTGGCCATTTGGAGCAGACGCTCCAGTGGGACGATCTTTCCCGCCAAGACCGGGAGAGCTAGAAGGACCGCTGCTGCGTTGCTGGAGCCTCCGCCCAGGCCTCCACCCATGGGGATGTGTTTTTCCAGTTTGAACCGGACGCGAGCTGCGATGTTCATTTGGTCCAGAAGCGCGTGTGCGGCTCTTAAAATCAGGTTGTCGGGGATTGCTTTCGGATCTTCGATGGAGACTTCGCGGCGGCGGGCTCTTTCGAATTCGATGGTGATTTCGTCGGCCAGGGAGACGGTTTGGAAGACGGTGCGGAGGTCGTGAAAGCCATCGGGGCGTTTCGCCAGGACTCGCAGGTCGAGATTGATTTTCGCGAGGGATTTTATGCGGGCGATGCGGGTCACAGGGGAGATCCATTTCACGCAAAGGCGCGAAGCTCGCAAAAGAAAAAACGAATTGGGCCGCCGATGAACGCAGATGAACGCAGATAAAACATTAGTAGTGCAGCAGCGAGTTTACTTTGTGGCCGGGGATTTTGTCGCGGCCTTTCAGGAAATCCAGCTCGATTACGAAGCTTAAGCCGACCAAATTTCCGCCTAGCTTTTCCACCAGGTGAGCAACCGCCTTCGCGGTGCCTCCGGTGGCGAGCACATCGTCGACGATCAGGACTTTCTGGCCGGGCTCGATCGCGTCTTTGTGAATCTCCAGAATATCGGTTCCGTACTCAAGCTCGTATTCGACACGCTCGGTCGGCGCTGGAAGTTTCTTGGGTTTACGGATCGGCACAAAGCCGGCGTTGAGGGCGTAGGCTACGGCGGGAGCGAAAATGAAGCCGCGCGCTTCGATGCCGGCGACGACCTCAATTCCCTTCCCTTTATAAGCGGCTCCTAAATCGTCGATCACGGCGCGCAGGCCTGCCGCGTTCTGAAGGAGCGTGGTGATGTCGTAAAAATTGACGCCGGGCTTAGGAAAATCCGGCACTTCTCGGATCAGGGATTTTAGGTTCATTCGTTAGCGGATATGGAAACCACTCAATTCTAGCACCGGCACCTCACTTACCTGGACCGACCGCACGTCGGCGAAGCGAGGTCCCTGGCGCAAGCGCGCTTCAAAGTCGTCGAGTTGCGCCTGGGTGCCGTTGGCGTGCGCTTCGACGCTCCCGTCGTCGAGGTTCCTAGCCCATCCGGTGACGCCCGCCGCATGGGCGGAACGCTCAGCAAAATAGCGGTATCCGACGCCTTGCACGCGGCCGGAGATCAGAAAACGGTGTGCTTTGATGGCACCCATGTATTCTAGGTTATTACGTGCTGACATTGAATCCGGAACTGGCTCTAATTTTCGATCTCGATGGCGTGGTGATCGATTCGATGCCTACCCACACGCTGGCCTGGGAGCGGTATCTTGAAGCGAACGGCATCGATCCCGGCGACGTTGAGGCTCGCATGCATGGGAAACGCAACGACGACCTGGTACGCGATCTTTTTGGCGCGCATCTGGACGCAGCCGCCGTGTTCGAACACGGCGCCGCCAAGGAGCGTCTATTTCGGGAAATGATCGGCTCGACGCTGGAGGAAAAACTGGTGCCCGGCGTCCGGGAGTTTCTCGCTGAAGCATCGAAGACGGTGCCGCTCGCGGTGGGAACGAACGCGGAGCCCGCCAATGTCGACTTTACTTTGAACGGTGCGGGAATCCGGCAATATTTCCGGGTCATTGTCGACGGATCGCAGGTGGCGCGCGCGAAACCTGCGCCCGATGTTTATCTGCGAGGCGCGGAGCTGTTAGGCGTCGATGCCGCCAACTGCATTGTTTTCGAGGACTCTCCGGTGGGGATTGAGGCGGCGCGCGCGGCGGGAATGAGGGTGGTGGGTTTGCTGACGCATGCCGCGCGGCTGGAACATGTCGACTTCGCGGTGCGCGATTTTCTTCAGCCGGAACTGGCCTTATGGCTTTCCGGGCAACTGTCGATATCAGAAAGGTCATGAAGTACATCGGCTTCCCAAAACCGCTTCCTGTGGTCGCGGCTCGTTTTGGCGGTGCTCCCGGGCGGCGACACGGCACGCACGAGTGCGTGCGCCACTGGGCATGGGGAGTTATTGCTGTTGCGGTCTGCTTGCACGCACAGGAAGTTGTCTCTTTGGAGCAGGCTGCCTCGCGGACTGGCGCGGATTTCGCAGCCGTGTACGAAGGCCGCTCCGTCACGGTGCGCGCGCAGGTTGCGTCGCCTCCGATTTGGGCGTTCGGGATGTATTATCTTCCCCTCCGCGATTCGAGCGAGCACGGGCTAATTCTGCGCGGCGAGCACGAGCAGTTTGCCAGCTACGAGCAGGGCGACTGGGTGGAGGCGCACGGGAAGATCGAAAGCCGCGCGGGACTGCCCCTGATGGTTCCGGATTCGATGGAGAGAGTGCGGCAAGGGCCGCCGGCGACGGCCAAATCGCTGCCGCTGGCGGACGCCGCGAGTCTCCGTTACGTCGGGCTGCTGGTGGATACGCACGGCACGGTAGCGAGAATCGGCGAGAGCGTGGGCGGCACGGTGGTGCAATTGTCCGATCATGGCGCTTCGGCGCTAGCCTTTTTGCCGCGCTCGCCGTCGGTGAGCAACGACCTGCCGACGCGAATCCATGTGGGCGATAAAGTGGCCGTGACGGGGCTGGTCACGCAATACGCGCCCCGGCCACCTTTCAATGGCGATTTTCAGATCATGCTTGCGGCTCCGGGGGATTTGAAAGTCTCCGGATCCGGATCGACTCTAATGCCGCTGCTAGTTCTGGCCGTGATCGCCGCCGGCGGATTGGTGGGTCTGTGGTGGCTTCGAGGAAGGCGGCTGACCGAGCAACATAGTACGATGCGCACGTTCCACACGCTATGCGAAGAGATCATCGCGGCACCGTCGCCTTCGGAGATCGCCGAGAAGCTGATGACGGTGGTGCCGGCGATCACGCAGGCGACGGGCGCCTGGCTGTACATCTTCAATCGCCGGACGAAATCGCTGGAACGTGTGCCCACCGAGGCCGATCCTGAACCGATGGTGGTACCGGTCGAGACGCAAGAAAGCGATGAACTGGCCAATGGAGCCGCGGTCTGCTTCCAGAATCGCAAGCAGTTAAACATTCCGGATGTGCGCCGCAGCCAATACCTGAACACACGAACGAAGCAAAACTCTCCGCGCTCCGCGATGATCGTGCCGCTGACTACGCAGGGCGACGTGCTGGGCGTGCTGGAAGCAGGCAACGCCAACCGGGTGGGATATTTCACCATCGAAGAACAAGCATCCATTCAGCACCTAGCCAACCAGGTGGCCGCCGCGTTGAAGCTGCAGGAGCAGCGCCAGATCCGCGAGCAGCTTTTCCGCAGCGAGAAACTGGCCGCGACGGGGCAGTTAATCTCCGGGGTGGCCAATGAACTGCGCGCGCCGCTCGAAGTGATCCTGCATTTATCGCTACAACTGGCGACCGCATTGGCGAGCCCTGCGGGGGAGCCGGAGGCGGAGAGGGACTTGCGCCTGCTGGCGGCTGAGTCGCGCCGCGCTTCCGAAATCGTGTCCCGGCTGGTGTCCTTCGCGCGGCCGGAGGATTCCGAAGCGCGGCGGTTCGACGTGAACGCGCTACTGGCCGGCCTGGTGGAGTTTCGCGAGCCGGAGTGGAAGGCGATGGAGCTGCGTTTGCAGAATCGGCTGGCCCCGGAACCGGCGTTCGTCATGGGCGCGCAGGGACAGATGGAACAGGTATTTCTAAACCTGTTGGTGCACGCCGAGCAATCCGCGGCGGATGTGCCTTCAAAAACCGTAACCGTTGCCACCAGCATGATTGCGGGGCGGGTGCTGGCCGAGATCGGGTATTCGGCTCGCTCCGAAGGCGAGGACGCGAACTCGGACCCGTTCGCGGAGAGCCGGACCTCGGGAGCGGGCGCGCTATCTCTGGGCGTCTGCCGCAGCATCGTCAACAACCATGGCGGCGGAATGCGATTTAGCGCGCGTGGCGGATTCGCGTACTTTGAAGTGGACCTGCCGATGGTGCGGACGGAAGCGCCCATCGACCCGAGCATGGCGGGAAGACCGGATCGCGCCCTCACCATCATGCTGGTGGATCCGGACCATGGCCCGCAGCGCCAGCTTCTGGGTCTGCTGAGCGTGCGGGGACATCGCGTGGTGCCGGCGTCGGAGGAAGAGGCGGCGGACCTGGCGCAGCGGCTGCGGTTCGACGCGGTGCTGTGGGCGATGCGCCTGTCACCATCGGGGAGTTCGAAGTGGAGCGAATTTCAGGAGCGCGCCCGGGCCTCAGTTACGGCGTTCGTTCTGGTGAGCGACGGCTACGACGCGGAGTTGGCGCGGAGCATCGAAGACGGCGGAAATTTTCTATTGGGCCGGCCGGTTCAGGAATCCGAACTGGATCGCATCCTGCGGCAGATCGACGCGCGAGCGCCAGCGCCGGCGCGGCGTTAGCGATAGTCGCGCGAGCGCCAGCGCCGGCGCGGCGTTAGCGATGCAGAAAAAGTAGCAGCAGCATCCGCATGACGAGATACGCCGCGATGAGCAGAATCCACATATAATGACGCGCGAATAGCCGCCCCGCGCGTTCGAGGAGGGTCTCCCGGTGCGCGCGGACAGGCTGGCCGTCGAGATAGCGCGCGACTTCGGTGTTCAAGTCAAGCGCCGAAGCGTAGCGATCCTCCGGCCTTTGCGCCATGGCTTTCGCGCAAATCGCCGTTAGAGCGGTGCGCGCCGGCTCGCGGGAGGAAATCTCGCGCAGGATTGCTCCAAGGGAAAAAATATCGGAGCGGGTGTCCATCGCGGCGCCGGCCGCTTGCTCAGGCGCAACGAATCCGCGCGTGCCTGCGATCGAACCGCGGCGGGCCAGCGCGGCTACGCCCCAATCGAGCACGAGCGCTTCGCCGAACGCGCCGACCATAATATTTTCGGGCTTCAAATCGCCGTGGACGATGCCTCGGGAATGGGCGAAGGCGACGGCTTCGCAGATCTTCTGGAAGACGCGCAGGCGGTCGGCGAGGGGGGCGTGAAACTCGCTGAAGGGCGCGCCATCGACCAGCTTCATCGCGTAGAACAGGCGTCCATCGGGAAGGCGGCCGGCGTCGTGGACGGGGACGATTCCGGGATGTTCGAGCGCGGCCATGATGCGGGCTTCGTCGGTTTCTTCGGCGTCGTCGAGGACTTTGAGCGCGATCATGCGGCCGAGCGCGGTGTCCTCGGCTTTATAGACCGCACCCATACCTCCGCGTCCGATTTTTTCGACGATGCGATAACGCGTGCCGGTGGTATCGGGGACGTCGACAATCTGGCGCAAGCGTGCGAGCGCGTGGTCGGAGAGATAGTTCACAGGAGCTCCGATTCGCGGCCGTCGACGCTCCGCAGGCGGTCTAGAAGCAATTTGCGAAATTCGCGGCGCGACCACGCCAGACGGTTGGTGACGGTGGTCACGGGAATCGCGAATTCCTGGGCGAGGGCGGAGTAACTGGTCGGCTCGTCCAGATCGTAGCGCGAGAATATTTCGAACTCGGAGCGTTTGCCGCGCGTTTCGCAAAGCTGGCGCAGATCGTCGAGCGCGAGAGCGAACAGGCTGCGGACCCATTCGCGGTGGAACGATTCTTCGGGGCTCGTATCGGGCGAGGGAGGATGCTCCCGCAGCTCGCCTTCGGCGGTTGCGTAATCGAGTGAAAGAACCGTCGTATCGCCGCCGCGCTTCCATCGCGAGGCGGCCTTCTTTTCATTCGCGATATAGCCTTCGAGGCAGGTGCGGAGAAACGTCCGGAAACTGCCTTTTGAAGGATTGTAGGCGCGGAAGAAGTCCTTTTCCATGGCGCGCGTGAAGAAGCCTTGCGTGTAGTCCGCGGCGTCGTCAGCGTCGCAATGCCATTTGATGCGGACGAATTTATAAACCGGTTTCCAGTACGCGTCGACCAGCGCTTCAAACGCCTGTCGGCGTTCCGTTGCGTCGGTGCTCTGCGCAGCCAGCACCGCGGATCGTCGCGTACTTGGGAAACGCATCAGCGTGCCGCGAGTTGCCGCAGAACGTAGGGCAGGATTCCGCCGCTGCGGTAGTATTCCGATTCCTGCGGCGTGTCGATACGGACGATCGCTTCGAATTTCTTCGTCGCGCCGTCCTGCACGGCCGTGACCCGAGCCTTGGTCTTGCCACTCGACTCCACCGCTTCCGGAACGCCTTGGATCGCAAACGTTTCGAAGCCCGTCAAGCCAAGCGAATCGCGATTCTGGCCTTCCAGGAATTGCAGAGGCAGCACGCCCATGCCGACGAGGTTCGAGCGGTGAATCCGCTCAAAACTTTCCGCCAATACGACGCGGACGCCCAGCAGCAAGACGCCCTTCGCCGCCCAGTCGCGCGACGATCCCGAGCCGTATTCCTTGCCCGCAACGATCAGCAGAGGCACGCCGTCCTTTTGGTACTTCACCGAGGCATCGTAGATGAACATCTTCTCGCCCGATGGAACGTGCGTGGTCCAGCAGCCTTCGGTTCCCGGAGCCATCTGGTTGCGCAGGCGAATATTCGCCAGCGTGCCGCGCACCATGACTTCATGATTGCCGCGGCGCGCGCCGTAGGAATTGAAATCCGCGGGCTTCACGCCCAGGGAGACGAGATATTTTCCCGCCGGACTATCCACCGCGATGTTGCCCGCCGGAGAAATATGATCGGTGGTGACTGAATCCCCAAGCACCGCCAGCGCACGGACACCCGAAAAATCCTTCACGTGCGTCTTGGGATCGGCCATGTCGTCGAAGTACGGCGCGCGCTTGATGTAGGTCGAGTGGTCGTCCCACGCGTACAGATCGCCGATGGGAACCTTGATCGAATTCCAAGTCGCGTCTCCGGCAAACACTTCCGAGTATTGCTTCGCGAACATTTCCTGGCGTACGGATTTTTTGAGCACCGCCTGCACTTCCTCGGGCGACGGCCAGATGTCGCGCAGAAATACATCGTGCCCTTGCTGATCCTGTCCGATCGGATCGTTCGCGATATCGGCATCGACCCGCCCTAAAAGCGCGTACGCGACCACCAGCGGCGGGGATGCGAGATAGTTTGCGCGCACCAGCGGATTCACGCGGCCTTCGAAGTTCCGGTTTCCCGAAAGCACGCTCGCCACGGTCAGTTTTTCTTTTTGCACCGCGGCCGCGACCTCTTCCGGCAAAGGTCCACTGTTGCCGATGCACGTGGTGCATCCGTAGCCGACCAGATTGAATTTCAACTCTTCGAGATACGGTACCAACCCGGCGTCGGAGAGATAATCCATTACCACTTTCGATCCCGGCGCAAGGCTGGTCTTCACCCAGGATTTTGATTTGAGTCCACGT
Organism: Bryobacteraceae bacterium; assembly: GCA_035485055.1. GTDB lineage: Bacteria > Acidobacteriota > Terriglobia > Bryobacterales > Bryobacteraceae > Palsa-187. Next base: position 188,574 of record DATHOJ010000128.1, on the reverse strand, counting down.
TCCACAGCCTTCTTCGCGACCAAGCCTGCGGCGATCATCACCGACGGATTCGATGTATTCGTGCAGCTCGTAATCGCGGCGATCACCACGCTGCCATCGCTAACGATGCCGTTCGATTTCGGCGTCGCGCCTAGCGCCGTCAAGAAATTCTGCTTCACATCCGGCAGATTGATGCGATCCTGCGGACGCTTCGGACCAGCCAGCGATGGCACTACCGTCGAAAGATCCAGGGTCAGAGTGTCCGAATACAAAGGCTCCGGCGCACCGTCGACGCGGAACAATCCCTGTGCCTTCGCATAGGCTTCTACCAACTCGACCAGTTCCGGAGGCCGGTTGGTCATGCGCAGATAATCCAGCGTCACGTGGTCGATGGGAAAGACGCCGATGGTCGCACCGTATTCGGGAGCCATGTTTGCAATCGTCGCGCGATCGGCCACACTCAACGCACTCAACCCATCGCCGTAAAACTCGACGAACTTCCCGACTACACCCTTTTTTCGAAGCATCTGCGTGACGAATAACACGAGATCCGTGGCAGTCGCGCCTTGTGGCAACTTGCCGTCCAACTTAAAGCCGACCACTGCCGGCAGCAGCATCGTCGCGGGCTGGCCCAGCATGCACGCCTCCGCCTCGATTCCGCCGACGCCCCACCCGACTACGCCGAGCCCATTGATCATCGTGGTATGCGAATCGGTACCGACTACGGTATCCGGATACGCTTGCCCATCGGCGCTGAAGACCACCGGCGCCAGATATTCCAGATTCACCTGATGCACGATGCCGGTATCGGGCGGCACGGCGCGGAAATTCTCAAACGACGTCTGTCCCCAGCGCAGAAACTCATAGCGCTCGCGGTTACGTTGAAATTCGAGCAGGGCATTTGCCGCGAACGCGCCCTTGGTCCCGAACTCGTCCACCTGCACGGAGTGGTCAATCACCAGATCGACTGGAATCAGCGGATTGGCCTTTTTGGGATCGGCGCCCATTTTCGCGAGCGCGTCCCGCATCGCGGCCAAGTCCACTACGCAGGGCACTCCCGTGAAATCCTGCAGTAGGACACGCGCCGGCCGAAAATTAATATCGCGCGCGGCGGCCTTGGGATCCCATTTCGCGACGTACTCGATATCGCCCTTCTTCACGGTCGCGCCGTCCTCGAACCGCAGCAGGTTTTCAAGCAGAATCTTGATCGAATACGGAATCCGGGAAAGCTTGGCGACCCCCGCCTCCTCAAGCGCGGCCAAACGGAAAATTTCATAGGTACGGCCGCCAGCGGAAAGCTTGCCTGCGGCGTGGAAGGAGTTCAAACTTTTCATGGGTAATTCCATCTTATCGCGCGCAGGCGTAGAATCGAAGCAGGAGCGCGAAGACACTCATTTCCGTCGCAGAGTTCGACCGGCTGGAAGAAGAAGAGTTCCGTTATGAACTCGATGAGGGTGAACTTATCACAATGACCAGGCCACGAGTGAGACACAAGCGTATCGAGGGGAACTTGTATTTCGCCCTCCGCTCCTACCTTGAAAACAATCCAATCGGGTTCTCGGCGCGGATATCCTCTTTGTTCTCGGCCCCGCGACGAAGCGTGCTCCCGACGTTTCTGTGGTTTTCGGAGCGTTGATCCCGACCAGGAAATTCAAGGAGCTCCGGAAATTGCCGCCGAGATCCTATCGCCATCGAACAGCCGCCGCGCCATGCAGCGCAAACTGGAACAATTCTTCGCGAGCGGCTGCAAGCTCGCGTGGGTCATCGACCCTAATAAACGCACAGTAGAAGTCTGGGAATCGGCGTCCGGTCCATCTCGAACACTCCTCGAAACCGACCCACTCGAAACGCCACTGCTGCCGGGCGTTGCTCATCGGATAGCAAAGCTTTTCTAGTCCTCGCACTCACGTGACGGGGTTATGCCCTGGCATAAGCTGGGGGACCACGACCAGCTACATGTACTCCGGCACTTCGATACCGAGCACACCGAGTGTCTTTTCCAGCTGCTCAAGGTAGTATTTCGTCATCCATAGTAAAAAGCTTTTTTTATCGACGTCCGTCTCGGAAAGTACTGGAAACTCATGATAGAAATTGCTATAGGATTGCGCGAGTTGAAACGCGTACCGGGCGACGTGCGCGGGTTCTCCACTCGCCACAGCCCTCTCGATCGCCGATCCCGCCTTTGAGGCTGCCAGTAATAACTGCCAACAATCCTCCTGGGCTAATTGTCGCGCCATAATCTCTTGAGTCAATACCGCACTGAAGTCCGGGAGCGACTCCCCTCGCTCAGTCAGCTTTCTCAAAATATTCCGCGCCCGAACCGCCGAGTACTGAACATAGGGACCCGTTTCGCCTTCGAAACTGAGCGCCTCCGCGAAATCGAACGCGATTACGGAATTGCGCGTGAATTTCAGCATGAAGTAGCGCAGCGCCCCAATGGCGATGTGTGTGGCAGCACGTCGCCGCGTCTCCTCCGGCTCATCCTGATGCCGCGAGGTCACTTCGTCGAGCGCCTTCTCGATCAGCTTGTCGACAAGATCGTCCGCCTTGACGCCGATCCCTTTACGACCCGCCACCTGGACGTAAGGCAGCCTCTTATCTTCTTCGGACAACTCAATTCCCAGTTCGATGCAAGTCCGCGGCGACAACGCCACCATCTCGTAATTAAAATGGATGCTGTTGTCCGCCTGTGTGTTGTAATCAAGCGCGCGCAGGCCCGCCACCACGACGTCCTGCAAATACGACTGCCGCGTGTCGATCACGTTGTAGACACGCGATCCTTTTCCAAACTCCGGAGTTCCGGTCCGCGGTACATCGGTCGAAGCCCAGACTTCGTGTCCGTTCGGATACGTATGCCACTTGCGATAGTAAAAATCCTTACCGAGCAACCCGAATTTCCAAAGCTGATAGGCGATATCCTTGCCGACGTAGGTAACTGTGCCGTTCGACCGCACGATCACCTTGCTATCGTCATCACCCTCGACCGACCCCTCACGGAAGGCCGACCCCGGCATCACCCAGCACCCCTTATTCTTGCCCTCCGTCTCGAAATAGATCGCCTTGCGATCCTTTAATTGCTCAAACGCAGTGGCCCAAAATTGCAGGTGAAGTATCTCACTCTCACGAGGCAAAACGTCGTAAGCGATCCCCAGCCGCCACATGGTCGCGATATGCGCATTGACGATCGCATCCGCCACCAGATGGGCCAATTCCGCCTCGATTCCGTGCCCCGCTTCGATCGAATGCAGCGTCGCGTGACGCCACTGGAGGGCATCCTTGTGCTCGTCATAATACTGCGACGTCTTCGCGTACACATCCCAGCAGACGTAATCGAACCGCGTATCACGAATCAGCGCGCGCACGTCCTCAATCGACTTTTTTTCGAGATGCTGAAAGCCGACTACGACGTCCGCGACCTGTACACCGGTGTTGTCGATGTAGTTCTGCACCTCAACGCGTTCGCCCGTCGCGCGCAGCATGCGGACGAACGTGTCACCCAAGATCGCATTACGCAAATGGCCGATATGCGCCGCCTTGTTCGGATTGATATTGGTATGCTCGACGATAATTTTAGTCCCCGTTTCTCTCGAAACCGCTCCCGCGCCTGTGAGCACTCCATAGCCGTACACACCGCGATCAAGTCGAACATTCAAATACCCATTCCCGGCAATTTCCATCGCCGCGACGCCCTCAATCGGCCCGCCCGCCGTATCGATTTCGGCCGCAATCGCCTTCGGAGCCTTCTTCAACTGCCGAGCCAGTTGAAACGCCGCAGGCACCGCTAATTCCCCAAACGAAGACTGCTTCGGCTGCTCGATTTGCACCGCCGTTTCGATGCCGTACAAGGACTGAATACGCGCGGCGATAGCCTGGGAGATACGTTTTTCAAGGAGATGAAACATGGAAAAATCCAGTATGGCAGGTACAATGGGAATGTGCCTAAAGTTACCTTCCTCCCTGAGGGGAAGACTGTCGAATTTGAGTCCGGAAAGCTTCCGTACGATGAACACGGCAAACCCGAATCTGTCTTAGATGTCGCCATTAATTTCGGCGTACAGATCGAACACGCCTGCGGAGGAAGCTGCGCCTGCACTACTTGCCATGTGATCGTCAAGAAGGGCGATGAGAATTTGAGCCCTAACCCGCCGGAAGATGACGAACTGGACCGTCTTGACCAAGCTCCCGGCCTGACGCTTCACTCGCGCTTGGCCTGCCAGGCCGTAGTGACCGGCGACGTTACAGTGGAGATCCCAGGCTGGAATCGCAACTACGTCAGCGAAGGCGGCGGCTCGATGAACCTGGGCAACGCCATCCCTCCGCCGAAGAAATAATCAGCGCTTCCGCCCCATCCACAACGCCAAAAACTGATCCACCACATTCTGCGGAACATCGATATAAAGCTTCACCCGCTTGTCTTGCAGCGTAGTCCGCAACCCATCCCAAGCTGCCTGCATCTCCGGCTGATTCGCGGGCGTGTTCAATCGCCCGAGGCCGACGAACGCCTTCAGCGCCCCCTGCACCTCCTCCGCCGATTGGTCGGTCGAACATTCTCCCGACGCGACCCCGCTCAATCCCGTCCGCAAATCGAAATACACGGAGCCGGTCTGAATCGACCCGACTAATTTATTGATATTCGCCAGATTCCCCGTAAACCCCAATTCCACCGGACCGCCAGCGTACACCGCCCAAAATTGCGCCTCCGCCGGAATATCCTTCATCAACGCCGCCAGCGCCGCTGGAGGACCTTTCGACGCTCCGCGCTGATCCAGCAAATACCGCAACGATTCCGTAGGACCCATCGCCGCAGTGGTGGAGCTGATAAACACCACCGCCGCCTTCTCGTCCCCGATCAGGTTGTATCCCTTATATCCAAACCGCTTCGCGCCGCCCTTTTCGAGACGAGGCTCCATCTCATTAGCGAATTTCCCGCGCCCCAGCAGAACATTATTCTTGCCGTTCGAAACGAACAACAGCTCCCAGAGATCCTTCTCCGGATCGAGCCCGGTCTGCTTCGCGAACTCCTCCACCTGCGGAAATTTTCGATCGGCAAGATACTTCTGATAAACCGGCGTCTTTTGAAGCGCCTCAAGCCGCGTCCCCACCAGCAGCGTGGTGTCCTCCGGAATCAGAGTCTCCAGCGCGGGGTCGACCTTCGGTCCAACCGCGGCCTTATGCGAACACCCCGCCAAAACCACCACCGCGACAAGCAGCGGCGTTCTCCGGAAGCAGTTCACCTCAAATTCCTCTCAAAAAAATCCAGCATGCAGGCATTCATCTGATCCGCCGCCGGACCGCTTACTCCGTGGGTCTTCTGCGAATACAACATATATTCAAACTGCTTCCCCGCATTTTGCAGTGCGTTCGTCATCTGTAGGGAGTTCTGGAACAGAACGTTATCGTCCTCGTAATTGTGGATCAGCATCAGCTTTGCCTTCAGGTTCCCGGCCTTAGACGGCAGCGCCGTATTTTTATAAGATTCGAAATTTTCTTTCGGCAATCCCATATAGCGTTCTGTGTAGATCGTGTCGTAATTCATCCAACTGGTCACCGGAGCGCCCGAAATTCCCGCTCGAAAAACGTCCGGAGCATTCAATAGAGCGTTCAGGGTCATGAACCCTCCATAGCTCCATCCATGAATGCCAATCCGCTTCTCATCTGCGAATCCTAAGGACTCCAGGTATTTCACGCCCGCCACCTGATCCGCCAATTCTGCGGCGCCTAGATTCCGAAAAATCGCTGTCTCGAAGCGATGCCCCCGGCCCTGCCCTCCCCGATTGTCGCATTGCCAGATTACGTAACCCTTCTGAGCATAAACCTGGTCCATTCCGATCCCAGGCCAGGAATTGTGCACCGGCAGCATGACTCCTGGACCTCCGTAGACATCCACGATTACCGGATACTTCTTGCCTGCCTGAAAACCCGCTGGCTTGATCAGCCGCCCATAGAGATCGGTCCCATCGGCTGCTTTGAACTTGACGATCTCCGTGGGAAGAATCTCGAACTCGGCTTCCTTGGCGTCGCGATAGATCCCCAATTCTGTCCCGTCTGACGAATGCAATATCGTCCTCGATGGCGATTTCAAAGTCGAATAGGAATCAAGATAATAAGACGCGCTTCCCGAAACATCGTGCCAGCCTTCCGTCTTATCGAGTCTCTGCTTCCCGGAGCCATCAAACTTCACGCTATATAGATGTTGCTCCAGCGGATTTCCCTCGTCCGACATGTACCAGATGCGATCCTCGCCGATGGCGACGATACCCCGCACCTCCCACTCGCCCTTCGTCAACTGCTTCGATTCCTTCCCATCATTCGAGTAAAGATAAATGTGCCGATACCCGTCCTTCTCGCTGGTCCATAAAAATCTCTTGCCGTCTTTTAGAAATCGGACGTCCCCGTCGATATTGATCCAATAAGGGTCCGCTTCCCGCAAAATCGCCGATGGCATGTTCGAATCGACGCCGATAGAAAACAATTCCAAGCGATTTTGCACCCGGTTCATCCGAACCGCGTACACACTCCGCGAATCCGGCATCCATCCCGCCCGGGCGATCAAATACGCGTACCGCGTATCGCCGACCTCCAGCCATCGTGTCGATCCTCCCGCCGCCGGCACCACACCGAAATGCACATCGGCATTGTTCTCGCCCGCTTGCGGATACCTTTCAGGCTCGTATCGCGCCCGAACCCCGAGCACGTCCTCATGCGGCACGATTGGCTCGCGGCTGATGTCAAATTGCAAATACGCGATCGACTTCGAATCCGGCGACCACCAGTAAGCAGTGCCCAACTCCAGCTCTTCCGGATACACCCAGTCGAGCTCTCCATTCAGCAGAGTGTCGGACCCGTCGTGCGTCAGCCGAACTTCTTTCCCCGTCGCGATCTCCAGCGTGTACAAATCCGACGCTCGTCGAAACGCCACCATCTTTCCATCCGGCGATAATTTCGCGTCTTCCTCCGGCTCCGCCGTTTTTGTTAACTGATCCCACTTGCCCGTTTCAACGTGAATCAGAAATAAATCCCCACCCGTGGAATACAAAACATCTTTCCCCGACGCCGAAAATTCCGCTGCGCCCGATTCCACATAACGGTTCGTCCAGCCGTAAGCCCCTTCCTCCGGTCCCTTCACGGCCGCCTTGTCCAATGCATCCGTCGAAACCAACTCCTTCGACGTCCTCTTAGCCGGATCGTAAATCCGCAGCGAAGTATCTTTCAAAAACAGAAATGTCTTCCCATCCGGAGCCCATGTCGGCGGACCCTCACCTTCATGTTTAATCGACTTCAGCGACTCGAGCGTGACCGGTTTCGTCTGCCCCAAAATCGGCAGAACTATCAGGAACAAAAAAAGATATCGTCTCGGCATCGTATATTAATTAACTGTGAAGATAACATTTTGGGGTGCCGCCAGGACTGTAACCGGCTCCATGCACCACGTAGAAACGGGCGACAAGAACTTTCTCCTCGATTGCGGCTTGTATCAAGGGCGACGCCAGGAAGCTTTCGATCGCAACAGTCATTTTCCTTTCCCGGCCGATTCCATCGATTCCGTGATTCTCTCTCATGCACACATGGACCACTCGGGTAATCTCCCTACCCTTGTGCGCAACGGATTCCGCGGTCCCATCTATACCACTCCCGCGACTATCGATCTGGACCTCGCCATGCTCGCCGACTCAGCGCACATCCAGCAAGCCGACGCAGAATTCTGCAACAAACGCCGCGCCCATCGCAAATCGAAGGGCTTGGACGACCGCGAGTGCGCCCCTCTCTACACGCTTGACGATGCCGCGCATACTTATCCTCTGTTCCAGGCGGTCAAGTTGGGGGTATGTAAGAGAGTCTCGGATGCTCTCTGTTACCGCACCTTCGACGCCGGCCACATGTTAGGATCGACTGCGATGATCGTCGAAGCCGAAGGCGTGCGTCTTGCTTTCTCCGGCGACGTCGGACGCGTCGGCATCCCCATCATCCGCGACCCTCAACCCCTCGACCCCGCGGACTATCTCATCATGGAGTGCACCTACGGCGATCGACTCCACGCTCCCATCGGCCACGCCGAAGACAGATTGGCAGACATCGTGAACCGCACTGCGAACCGCGGCGGCAAGATCATCGTTCCCTGTTTCGCCGTCGGCCGCACCCAGCAGGTCGTGCTGATGCTCCATCAGCTAATGGAGGCCAATCGCATCCCTTCGATCCCCATGTTTGTCGACAGCCCTCTCGCCATCAACGCCACCGAGGTCTATCGTAAACACCCAGAATGTTATGACGAGGAAGCGCGCAAATTCTTACAACAGGACGAAGACCCCTTCGGCTTCTCGCGCCTGAAGTACGTCCGCGAGGCCAACGAATCGAAAAAGCTCAAGGATCTCCACGGGCCCGTAGTCATCATCGCCTCCTCCGGCATGTGCGAAGCCGGACGCATTCTCCATCACCTCCGCAACAATATAGAGGACCCGCGCAACACCGTTCTGATCACCGGCTTCCAGGCGCCTTATACCCTCGGCCGCAAAATCCAGGACCGCCAACGCGAAGTACCGATCTTCGGCGAGCCCATGGCTCTCCGCGCCGAAGTCGTGTCGCTGGAAGAACTGAGCGGCCACGCCGACCAGCACGAATTAATCGAATGGATGCGCCCCATCGCCAAGGGTTTAAAGAAAGTGTTCCTGGTCCACGGCGAACCAGGCCCGGGCGCAACCCTGGCCGCGCGGATCACTAAAGAATACGGAATAGACGCCCACATGCCTGCCCGTGGCGAATCCATCTCAATTCCCTGAAATTCAACCCTCGACATCGGGAACTCTAGGGCCAGCGCAATTCTACTCGCTCTGGTTCGCAAATCGTGAAACAGCCGCGCGAAAGCGAGGATCTTCCCTCGTAGTTCCATCTCATCAATAAAGGGTTTTTATGAAGAAGCTTTACTCTATTCTCCTGACACTCGGAGCTCTGCCGGCTTTTGCCGGCAACGTTACCTATCTCGCTCTGGGCGATTCCATCTCATTCGGGTACAATCCCAACATTGTTCCTCCGCCTGTGTCCCAGTACATCGGATACCCGCAAATCGTCGCGGCGGACCTGCACCTGCCTGCCGGCGCGGAAATTAACGCTTCCTGCCCGGGCCAAACCAGTGCGAGTTTCCTGAATTACCTCACCCCTGACAACGGTTGCCAAGCCTTTATATCGACCATCGGCCTGCACACCAGCTATGCCGGCTCCCAAGCCGCATTCGCCGTGCAGGAGCTGTTAACCAATCCCATTAACTTGGTGACCTTAAGTATAGGAGGCGACGACCTGTTGCTACTACAACAGCAGTGCTCCCCTCCGGGATTTACCGCGGCGTCTTTTCAGGCCTGCGTAGAAGCGAATCTCCCAGGCGTCCTGAGTGCTTACGCCGAAAACCTGACCCAGATTCTTGCCGAAATTCGGTCCGTCTATAAGGGTAAACTTGTCCTCGTCTTATACTCCGCACCCAACACCGACCCGCTTTTTACCTTCGTCGTCGAGCAACTAAACAGCGTGATGGAACTGGTCAGCTCGAATTTCGGAGCAACAATAGGCGACGGTTTCACCGCGTTTCAGATCGCGTCGGCTCTCTTTGGCGGCGACCCCTGCAAAGCCGGCCTGCTCGTGCCGTTGAAAACCGGCGGCTGTGACGTCCATCCCACCGTCTACGGGCAAGGCCTGCTTGCCTTGACCGTTTTGCAACCCCATTCCCCCGTGCTCACGTCGGGCAGCAGTTGCAACGGCGCGTACGCTGGAACCTTCAACGGCAATGTAACCGTCTCCAACCTTCAGGTATGTATCCTGGTCGGCGGCGGCGTCACCGGAAATATCGACTTGGACGGCGGCGTTCTCGCGATGAACACGGTTACGATTGGCGGAAATGTCCAAGCGGAGGGCGCGGCAACTCTATCGATCGGTCCAGCCACGATAATCGACGGCAACCTGCAAATCCAGAATCTCCCCTCCTGGATGCCGCCTAGCCAGGTCTGCGGGGCGAGCGTTAAAGGCAACTTCCAGTTTCAGAACAATGGAAACGCCATCGCGATCGGCTCCGCCCCCTCTTGCCCGGGCAACATGATCGGCGGTAACCTCCAGGTCCACAACAACTCCGGCGCGACCGCGATCTTCGGCAACACCGTTGGAGGCAACTTGCAGGATCTGAACAATACCGGGACCTCGCAGGTCTTCGGTAACACGATTCAGAAGAACCTGCAATGCCAGAACGATTCCGCGATCACCGGAGGCGGAAACCTCGCTGCGCAAAAGCAAGGTCAATGCGCGGCGTTCTAAGGCGCCGGTTCCGTCATCGTTGCTCGCAAAAGTGGGGCAGGTTCCGGACCTGCCCTGCGTCCGACAAGTTAAGCGGCGTTTCGAAACACTTTAAGCGTTACGCGCTCTATGAAGTGTCATTCTAAATGTCTCCTTTCCTTCTACTCTCCCTCTGCTTGTTTCTCGATACCAGTCCTCCTAAACAACCCAATCCAACCCCCGTCCTTCGAGCCCAAATCCTGCTGTCCCGAGCCCACTTTTCTGTAGGTGAAATCGACGGTCTGCCTGGCACCAACTTTCGCAACGCCCTAAAAGGCTTCCAAACCGCCCATGATCTGCCGCCAACGGGAGCTCTCAATAAGCAGACCTGGGCCGCTCTCAATAAAGACACAGCGGCTGCGTTAATCTCATACACCATAACGAAAGAAGATGTAGCGGGCCCCTTCGTAAAAATCCCAGACGACTTAATGGCGCAAGCGCAATTATCAGCGATGAATTACGAATCCATCGACGCGGAACTTGGAGAGCGTTTCCATTCCGCCCCTTCCCTGCTTCACAAACTAAATCCGCGCAAGCCCTTTGACCAGCCGGACACGGAAATCTGGGTCCCTGATGTGAACATGCCCGTCCCCTTGAAAGCCGCCTCCGTCACCGTGAGCAAGTCGATGAACACCGTAACTGCTCTCGACAGCGACGGCAAAGTGCTGGCGAAATTCCCGTGCACATCCGGCAGCGATCACGACCCTCTTCCTCTAGGCGAGTGGAAGGTAAAGGACGTCGTCTACAATCCGCCCTTCTACTACAACCCTGACCTTTTCTGGGACGCCGACGATGCCACGCAAGCCAAAGCTAAAATCGCCCCCGGCCCCAGAAATCCCGTTGGCGTGGTCTGGATCGGCATCACCAAAGCGCACTATGGACTCCACGGCACTCCCGCTCCCGCCGTAGTCGGACACGCCCAATCGCACGGGTGCGTCCGCATGACCAATTGGGATGCGCTGGAGCTATCGAAGATGGTGGCTGCACGGACGCCCGTTTACTTCAAAGAAAAATGATCTTTCTTCTTTGCCTGCTGGCATTTCAGGGGACCGATGCAGCCCTTCACATTTCTTTGCCGATAAAAGACCTGAAAGCCTCCGACATTCACGACACATTCAACGAACGCCGCGGAGGAGGCACGCGCCCTCACGAGGCCACCGACATCATGGCCCCTCGCGGTACCCCCGTGCTTGCGGTGAATAACGGAAAAATCGAGAAACTCTTCTTAAGTAAACCTGGCGGTAATACCATCTATCAATTCGATCCCACGGAGCGTTACTGCTACTATTACGCTCACTTGGATCACTACGCCGAAGGTCTGGAACCGGGCAAATTAGTCCACCGGGGGGAAGTCATCGGCTACGTAGGCAGCACCGGCAACGCGGACCCGGCGGTCCCTCACCTCCATTTCGAAATCCACGAACTGAGTCCCGAAAAACACTGGTGGCAGGGCAAGCCCATCAATCCTTACCAATACCTGTTAAACGCCCTTCGATGACTATTCTCTACGCCAGACACAGATACCGAAATCCAGCGCGTGCCATGCGGGATTTGTCGAACACATTCCGCCCATCGAGAACGATTGCCGTGCGCATCGACGAACAGACAGATTCCCAGTCCAGGTCGCGATACTCCGGCCACTCCGTCACCAGAACCAGGGCGTCGGCATCGCGCGCGGCATCGAACGGAGAGGCGCAGCAGGTCACTTCCAGGTCTGCGTGCTCGCGGCGAAAGCGATCCATCGCTACCGGGTCGTGCACCCGTACGCGCACCCCTCGTTCGACCAATTTTCGGGCGATCTCGATGGCGGGAGCTTCCCGTAAATCATCGGTGTGTGGCTTAAACGCCAGGCCTAGCAGGCCGATGGTTCGACCTTTCAAAATTTTCAATTCCTGAAGCAACTTCTCGACAATTCTCTCCCGCTGGCGCCGATTAATTTCCCGCGCCGCCTTCACAATCGGCATGTCCAAACCGTACTCGGCCGCCGTCGAAACCAACGCCGCAGTATCTTTCCCGAAGCACGAGCCGCCCCACCCAATTCCCGCTTGCAGGAACCGCGTGCCAATGCGCGCATCCAGGCCCATGCCCTTTGCCACCTGGGTGATATCCGCGCCGACCTTTTCCGCCAGCGTTCCGATTTCGTTGATGAAACTGATCTTCAACGCCAGGAACGCATTGGCCGAATACTTGATCAATTCGGCCGACTGGAGATCGGTCGAAATCAGAGGCACCGCGCCCAATCCTTCCGGACGCGGCAGGTAGGATGGAGCCTGAAAGGTTTGTTCCAGCACTGGCCGGTAGAGTGTGTACAGGACCTCAGCAGCGTGTTCTTCATCTGTGCCGATAACCACGCGATCGGCATAAAGGCTGTCGTAGATCGCCGTCCCCTCGCGCAGAAATTCCGGGTTGGACGCGACCGCAAAGCTGCAGTCCGCGCGCTCGCCGGCCGCCTCCCGCACCAGGGATCCCACCCAGTTGCCGCTGCCGATCGGGACAGTGGACTTATTTACCACTACGGTGTAAGGTTGCCCGAGATGTCGGCCGATCCGGCGGGCCGCGGCTTCCAGGTAACTCAAATTCGGAGCGCCCGTTCCGCTCGAAGGAGTTCCTACGGCGATAAACACCACCTGTGCCGCGGGAATCGCCTGCGAATAATCGGTGGTGAAGCGCAAATGGGCCCGCGCGCCGGCGATCAGCTCCGCCAGATGCGGCTCATAAATCGGAACCTCGCCATGCTCCAGCGCCGCGATTTTGTCCTCCGCCACGTCCACGCACGTGACGTCGTGTCCCAAAAACGCGAGGCACGCACCCGTCGTCAAGCCCACGTACCCGGTGCCGATGATGGCTACATTCATAGAGGGATTACCTGCTCCACTGTCCGGAGAATTGCTCCAGGGCGATCCGGACAAGCTGGCTGCGCGTCCTCACGCCGGTTTTATGAAATAGCTGCTGCAACGCTGCCTTTACGGAGCTCTCCGAAATTTCCAGGCGCGCGCCGATCTCCTTGTTGCTCAAGCCTTCGAACACGCCGCGCAGAACGGCTCGCTCGCGTTCGGTGAAATCTTTGCTCTTGGGGCGATCCTCCGGCTGCGAGGCGACGTGCACGATATCGCGCAGGCATCGCTGGTCCACCCAGGTCTCGCCCGCATGGACTTTCCGGATTGCCTCAGCCAACAGTGCCGGAGAACTGTGTTTCAGGAACAATCCTGAGGCGCCCTCATTCAAAATCTGCACCGATTCGGACGGGGTGATTCCTGCCGTGACCATCAATACCCGCGGCGCGAGGCCCAACCCGCGTGCCCGCTCCAGAAAATCGGGAGCGCGCTGGGTGCCGAGATCGTAATCGAGAAGAACCAGATCGACGGCGCTGGTTTGCAGAACTTCGATGGCCTGCGCGACGGAAGAGCAGTCCGCCACCATTTCGAAATCAGGTTCCGCGTCGAGCAGCCTGCTCAAGCTCTCCCGAAACAGGGTGTGGTCGTCCAGTAGCAACAGGCGTATGTTCGGCATTCTTGTTTAGGTCTTCGGCTTCCGCGACCACCGTCAACGAAATTGTAAAACAGCAGCCTTGCGCGCGCGGGACGTACATGAGGTCTCCTCGGAATCCGCGCACCAGGGCGCGCGACACATAGAGTCCCAGCCCGGTGGATTCAGCGCCCGGCTGAAACGGTTGAAACAGCCTCTCCGGCGCCGCCACACCCGTACCGGTATCCTCCACTCGCACCATCACGCGGCCCCCCTCGACCACCGCGGCGATGGTGAAAATCCTCGGATCGGACGACTCCATCGCGCGGGTGCTGTTCTTGGTCAGATTGAGAAAAACTTGCAACAGCGCGTGACGGTCCGCCCACACCAGCGGCAAGGAGGGCGGCAGAATCCATCGCAATTCGATCCCTGCGTCCCGCAACGAAGGCTCGATAACAATGTGCAGTTCGTCCAGCAGAGCCAGGATATCAATGCCATCCAGGGCTTCCGTCGCGGTCTGGCGCAATTCGAGCGACGCAATCCGCTCCAGGCCCGAAACCAGCGTCGCCAGCGCGCGGTAATCTTCGCTCGCCGCCAGCGCGGCATTCCGGCCAAGGTTCGCGTTCACCATGCCGATCGCGCCGCACAGGTTGCGAATCTCATGGCAAACACTGGCGACCACGATGCGCGAGCCGGCCATGAACTGCTCCAGGCTTGATTCTTCGCGGTTGCGCAAATCTTCAGACACGTCCACCACCACTGCAGCCAGCCTGGATCCTGACCGCGTGCGGTAGGTGGAAAACCAGATATTGGCAAGAAACACGTCGCCGTTGTCGCGCCGCCCCGGACATTCCATTTCCGTCCGGAAGAGCTGTGAGCTGGATGAAAATGGGGGAACACTGGCCAGCGCGGGCAGAAAATTCCCGATACGCGCCCCCGGCAGTGTGCCCGCATCGACGTCAAGCAGGTGATGCGCCGATTCGTTCGCCATCAGCACCGTACCTTGCGCATCCAGCGTAAAAATGGCCGCGGGGCTGCTTTCCACCAGAACCCGCAACTGCTCCTCCGCATCGCGGCGCAGTTCCATTTCGTTTTCGAGGTCGGCAACGTGCTTTTGCGTCAGCGCCCGATTCTTGTTGGACTCGAACACGAACAATCCCGCGCCAAAAAACGCAGCGAAGACCAGGATGTCGCGTGGAATACTTTCGTACGGGAGAAACGGAAACGGGTCGAACATTTCCACCAGGAAAGTGCACAGCGCACCGGCGACTCCGATCTGCCAGCGATTGAGGGAGACGCCCACCATCAGCATCGGAAACAGATACAGGAAACCCAGCGAGACGTTGGTTTCGACGCGCCAGTCGATCACCGCGATTACCGCGATCAGGACGACCGCGCGAACCAGCATGGCGCGAGGCTTACCTTGAAAAAAATAGCTCAGCAAACGGAAAGGTGACCTTTACATCTATGTTATCAAACGCGCTTCTGACCGAAAGATATGATCGAAAGATAGAACCAGAATGCTCTTTTGGAAATCTGATGGCTTTTTAATACTTTACTCACGAGCGCTGGTCTAACATTGTATGGGACCCTGGCATTGGCGCTTCCTCGTAGAGCCCTCGTTCGCAATCATGATCCACCGATTTTTTAGGAACTCAATCGCACTGGCAGGAGTCCTCTGCTTTTTCGGACCCGTTGCACCCGCGCAGCAGCCGCCCTTTACCTGGGCGGAGGTAGAGAAAAGGTTCGACGCCGCGAATCCCACGCTGCGGGCCGGCGCATTGAACATCGACGAGGCGAAAGCCCAGGAGATTACCGCGTTCCTGCGCCCCAACCCCGACATGACATTGAGCATCGATCAGTTCAATCCTTTTACGACCCATCCTTATCGCCCGTTCTCCCAGCTTCAACCCGGCCTCGGGGTCAGCTACCTGTACGAACGCCTGCACAAACGCGACTTGCGCAAAGAAAGCGCCGAAAAAGCCACCACGATCGCGACCTCTACGCAGGAAGACCTGCATCGGACCTTGATCTACACTCTGCGCAACGCTTTTGTGCAGACCCTGCAAGCGAAGGCCGTACTCGCCCTTGCCAAAGAGAACCTCGAATATTACGACAAGCTGCTCGATGTGAATCGGGTCCGCTTCAAAGCCGGGGACATCGCCGAAGTCGATATGGATCGCCTGGAAGAACAGCGCATCCAGTATCTTTCCGACATTCAGAACGCAACAGTGAGCCTTCGCGCGGCGAAAATAACACTGCTCCAGATGCTGAACGACCGCACCCCCATCGACACCTTCGACATCACTGGCCCCTTCGATTTCACCGACAAGATCGACACCTTGGACAATCTTCGAACGGTCGCCATCGCCACCCGCCCCGATCTCCGGGAGGCCGTTCAAACGGTGGATAAAGCGAAGACCGATTACAAGCTTGCCGAAGCCAACGGTTCCACCGATCCGACCTTCGGCATCGACTTCGGCCGTCAGTTTGGCGATCCCACCTACGTCGGATTCAGCGTCGATTTTCCCCTCCGCATTTTCGACAGGAATCAAGGCGAGAAATTGCGCACCAAGCTCGACATCACCCGCACTGAACATCTTCGCGACGCCGCGCAGGCCCAAGTATTCAGCGACGTCGATTCCGCTTACGTCACATTGATGGGAACGGTCAACCTGCTTCAGCCCTACAAATCGACCTATCTTGTTCGCGCCGGCAAAATCCGCGACACCATCTCGTTTTCTTACCAGCACGGTCAAGCCTCGCTGCTCGATTTTCTGCAAGCCCAAAGCGATTACCGGAGTATTCAACTGAACTATCTGAATCTGATCGGCTCCTTCTTGACCGCCGCGAGCCAATTGAATCTCGCTGTGGGAAAAGAGGTCATACCATGAGACGCGAGTTCGCGGCGCTAACCATTTCGATCTTGCTGTTAACCGCCTGCGGCAAGAAAGAGGAGACGGCCGATACCAAGGCCGGAGCGCCTCCGCCGGCCAAAGTCGAGCAGGAGGGCGACGCGAACCTCGTCAAGGTCGATCATCCCGAACAGTTTCCCCTCGCAACCGCCGGGAAGCACAGCGCGGCTCCCGAACTTAGCGTCACCGGCGTCGTCCAACCCGATGTCGCCCGAACAGTTCCCGTAATCTCCCTCGCTTCCGGCCGCGTCGTCGAAATCGACGGCCGCATCGGGGACGAAGTGAAAAAAGGTCAGATCCTTCTGAAGGTTCAAAGCGCCGATATCTCCGGAGCCTTCTCCGACTACCGCAAAGCCGTGGTGGCGGAGAGGCTGACGAAGGTGCAGCTCGATCGCGCGAAAATTCTTTACGAAAAGGGTGCCATCGCCCAGAAAGATCTTGAGGTTGCCGAGAGCGCGGAGAACAGCGCTGTGGTGGACGTCGAAACCACCACGGAGCATCTCAAAGTGCTAGGCAGCGATACGGCGCGTCCCACCGGCGTAGTCGATGTCCCTGCCCCGATTTCCGGGGTGATTATAGAACAAAACATCACCGTGGCCGGCGGCGTAAAGACGCTCGACAATTCGCCGAACCTGTTCACCATCGCCGACCTTTCCAGCGTGTGGATCGTCTGCGACGTTTTCGAAAACGACCTGCCGGTCGTGCATGTGGGCGAGTATGCCGATATCCATCTGGTCGCCTATCCCAATCACGTGCTGAAAGGCCGCATCAGCAACATTGGATCGGTTCTCGATCCAGCGATTCGCACCGCCAAAGTGCGTTTAGAGGTCGCAAATCCAGGCTTGTTGCGTGTGGGCATGTTCGTGACCGCGACCTTCCATGGCCAATCCGCGGAAACCCGCGCGACCGTACCCGCCGACGCCGTGCTTCACCTTCACGACCGCGATTGGGTCTACGTTCCCGCTCCCAATGGGCGCTTCCGTCGTCTGTCCGTCGTCGGTGGCGCGATGCTGCCCGGAAAATTGCAGGAGATCGTGTCGGGCATCAAGCCGGGCGATCAAGTGGTTACCAACGCGCTGGTCCTTCAGAATGCTGTGGAGCAGCAATAGATGATCCGCGGGCTCGTCGATTTCGCGCTCAACAACCGTGTGCTGATCCTGGCCATGGCGGTGCTGTTGTTCATTTGGGGCATCATTTCTTTCCGCAGCCTGCCGGTCGAAGCTTATCCCGACGTCGCCAACAATTACGTCCAGGTGATCACGCAGTGGCCCGGGCGCGCGGCCGAAGAAGTCGAACAGCAGGTCACCGTGCCGCTCGAAATCGTGATGAATGGCATCCCGCATCTCACTTCGCTCCGCTCCACGTCTCTCTTCGGACTCTCGTCCCTGACCATGGTTTTCGACGACGAATCGGAAAACGATTGGAATCGCTCCAAGGTGCTGGAACGCCTTTCGCAGGTCACACTCCCTCCCGGCCTTCAGCCGCAAATGGGCACGGACTGGAGCCCGGTCGGCCAGATTTATTTCTTCACGCTCCACAGCACCAACCCGCAGTTCGACATCATGGACCTGAAGTCGATCGAGGACTGGTTCGTCGAAAAGCAGTTGAAATCCGTGAAAAATGTCGTCGACGTATCGAGCCTGGGCGGCATTACCAAGGAATATCAGGTTCGCCTCGATCCCAATAAACTGATCGCCTATGGCCTGAGCATCGCCCAGGTGGAACAGCAGCTCACCAACAACAATAACAACGCTGGCGGCAGCTTTATCGAATCCGGATTGCAGCAGGTCAATGTCCGCGCGGTGGGATTGGTGAAAACGGTTTCCGACATTGAGAATACCGTCGTCGCGACAAAAAACGGCACCGCGATTAAGGTCAAGGACATCGCCATCGTCGCGCAAGGCGAGAAAACCAGGCTCGGCAGGAACGGCAAAGCCATTCACAAAAAGGACGGTCAGATTCTCGATAACGATGACGTCGTCGAAGGCATCGTGCTGTTGCGCAAAGGCGCGGAAGGCGACGCGACGCTCGAACTGATCCACGAGAAAGTCAAGGAACTGAACGGAACCAAAGATCATCCGGGCCTGCTGCCGCCGGGCGTGACCATCGTTCCTTTCCTCGACCGCAGCGACCTGGTTCATTTCACCACCCACACAGTGGAGAAGAACCTCACAGAAGGAATTACTCTGGTCGCCGTCATATTATTTGTGTTTCTCGGCAATATCCGTGGTGCTCTCATCGTTTCGATGACCATCCCATTCGCGTTGCTGTTCGCATCCACATGTCTCAAGTTGAAAGGCATTCCCGCGAATCTTCTGTCCTTAGGCGCACTCGATTTCGGCATGGTGGTCGACGGCGCGGTCGTAATGGTGGAGAATATCCTTCGTCACTTGGGCCGCCGCGAGGGGGCCGGAAAACCTCCGCGCCAGCAGATCGCCGAAGCCGCCCATGAAGTCCAGAGGCCCGTGTTTTATGCGATCGGGATCATTATTACTGCCTATATTCCGATCTTCACCCTGCAAGCCGTCGAAGGACGATTATTCAAACCGATGGCCTGGACCGTAGCCTTCGCACTCGCCGGCGCGTTGATCTTTTCCATGCTGCTTGCTCCAGTCCTCGCGAGCTTTCTGTTTCCCAAAGGCGCGAAAGAGTGGCACAACCCGCTCATGATATTTTTCACGCGCGTCTATCGCTTCACGCTTGATAAAGCGATTCGCTGGCGCTACCTCACCGTCGCCATCGCGCTCACCGCGTTCGTGGGCGCGCTCTTGCTGACCACGAGGATGGGCAGCGAATTTCTCCCTCACCTCGACGAAGGCGCCATCTGGGTGCGCGGAACCCTTGCGCCGTCAACGGGCCCCACAGAAGGCATGCGCCTGGCCAATCAGGCTCGCGTCATTCTCGCGTCTTTTCCCGAAGTAACCGTCGCCACCAGCCAGGTCGGCCGTCCGGACGATGGAACCGATACAACCGGGTTTTTCAACACCGAATATTTCGTCGACCTCAAGCAGAAGGAAGACTGGCGCCCGATTTTTGAACAGGACAAGGAAAAGCTGATCGGAGCGATTAGTCACGAGCTCGAAAAAATCCCCGGCGTGATCTGGAATTTCTCGCAGCCCATCTCCGACAACATGGAGGAAGCGGTCAGCGGCGTCAAAGGCGAGCTAGCAATCAAACTCTATGGCAGCGATTTGAAGGTTCTGGAAGACCGCGGTGAACATATTGTCGACGTGATGCGGCGCATCAAAGGCGTTCAGGATCTGGGATTGTTTCGCGTGCTCGGCCAGCCGAATCTGAACCTGACCGTCGACCGCGACAAGGCGGCGCGTTTCCAGATCAACGTCGCCGATGTGCAGGACGCCATTCAAACAGCGGTGGGCGGCAACGCCCTCACGCAGGTTCTGCAAGGCGAACAGCGCTACGACCTGGTGCTCCGCTATCAGCGGCCCTATCGCGATACCAAGGAGGCCATCGCCAATATCCGCCTGCTCTCTCCGTCGGGAGAACGAGTGTCACTCGCGCAGCTCTGCAACATCGAGATCGCCGATGGCGCGTCGCAGATCTCCCGCGAGGAAAATTCCCGCTTCATCGCCATCAAGTACAGCGTCCGTGGCCGCGATCTAGGCGGCGCCGTCCAGGAAGCCATGAAGGAGGTCGAGGACAAGGTCAAACTGCCCTCCGGCTATCACATCGATTGGGCCGGCGAGTATGAGAGCCAGGTGCGCGCCCAGCGCCGACTGATGATCATTATTCCTCTCACTCTCCTGCTGATCTTCATGATCCTCTACACCATGTTCAGCTCGATGAAATGGTCGCTGCTGATTTTCGCGAACGTAGCCGTAGCTCCCATCGGAGGCATCGTCGCGCTCTATCTGACGGGCGTGAATTTTAGCGTCTCCTCGGGCGTCGGCTTTCTCGCTCTCTTCGGCGTCTCCGTCCAAACCGGAGTCATCATGGTCGAATACATTAACCAACTCCGCGCACGCGGCCACGCAGTTATCGACGCGGCAGAACAGGGAGCCATCCTGCGTCTCCGCCCCATCATGATGACCATGCTGGTCGCCACTTTAGGCCTGCTTCCCGCCGCGACGTCGCACGGCATCGGCTCCGACTCGCAGCGCCCCTTCGCCATCGTCATCGTTGGCGGATTGCTGGGTGCACTCCTGATGAGCATCTATCTCTTGCCCACTCTCTACGTCTGGATCGCCGACGAGCACGACAAACTCCCCATGCCCGAAGCCGACTTCGTGGAAACCGACTAATATTACTTCATCTCCGATCGCAACACCTCCACCGCCTTCTCAATCTGCCGGTCATGTCCGCTCAAAAAATCCGACGGCGCATTATCGACATAAATATCCGGCGGCACACCATAATTCTCGAAATCCGTCCCATTCGCCGTATACACCCCGACCCCCGGCGTCCGGATCGTCGCTCCATCCATCAACCGGTAGGACCCAGTTCCGATCACCGCGCCCATTGTGTTCACCCCGATTACCTTCCCGAGCCCCAGCGTCTTAAATCCCTCCGGAAACATCTCCGCATTACTCGCCGATCGCTCGTTCTCCAGAACCACCATCGGACCAAAGAAAGCCTGCACCGGCCGAGGCACCTCGACCGAATCGCGGCTGCGATACGACTCATACTTCTTCCTCTGATTCAGGATCTCCAAGAGCTCCTGATCGATCCCGCCTCCGCCATTAAACCGCTCGTCAATGATGAGCGCCTTCTTCCCGCGGTTCTCTATCAAATCGCGTTGAAACCGTTCGAGCGACGGTGCGTCCATCGCGCGGATGTGCAGGTAACCGATTTCCCCGTTGCTTGCTTTTTCTACCATCGCGCGATGCTCATCCACCCAGCGTTCGTACTCGAGATTGCCCATCGCCTGCTGTGTTAAAGGCTCCAGGCTCACGTTCCATGCGCCATCCGCCTGCGGCTTCGAATTGACCGTAAAGTCGAACTTCCGCCCCGGCAGCAAATTAAACAGCTTCCAATAATTCTCCGGAGTCTTTAATTCATGGCCGTTCACCGCGACAATATAATTGCCGCTCGAAATCTTCACATAATCGTGATCCGCCGGACCCTTGCGGTAAATATGCGTCACCTTATAGAACCCCGACGCATCCGGCGCTAGGTCGAACCCCGGATAGTGCGTCTGAATCCGATCCACGCCCGCCGCTCCTCCCCCCGTCACTCCGGTATGCGACGCGTTCAGCTCACCGATCATCTGCATCATCACCACGTGCAGCTCATCGTTGTCGACGATGTTCGGCAGCAGCGATTCGTATGTATCCTTCGCCGCCGCCCAGTTCACGCCGTGCATTTTCCCGTCATAGAACCGGTTCTTCATCACCCGCCAGCCCTCTTCGAAGACTTGCTTTCGCTCAGCTTCGTTATCGACTTCCAGCCGCACAGTGAACGCAACCCTTCTAGGTGCAGCCGCCGCAGTCCCCGCTGCCGGAGCCGCTCCTCCGCCCCGCCCTCCCCGGCCGCCTCCGCCCGAAGCAGCCGCAGCCTCATTCCCCGTGGGCGCCGCCGGAACCGCGACCGAGTAAATCCCACCGCCCTGCATGTAGTAAAGACTGCGCCCATCCTTCGACCACTGCGGATCGAACCCTCCTCCGCCTCCGCCCGCGCCTCGTCCCCGGCCGCCGCCCTCAGGTGCAGTTGAAATCCGCGTCAGCCGAGTGCCATCGTCGCTCAACGTGTACAGCCCAGGCCCATCCTCGGCGCCCCCTCCAACAACCACCGCATACATCCGGCTATCGGGCGACGGAACGACATCCGTCACCGACCCGCCCAAACTCGTCAACTTCCGAATGCGCTGATCGAGGCCGTCCCACTCAATCTTCACGTCCACCTTGGGAACAGCCGCTCCGCCACCTCGCCGGTTGGTCTCCATCGCAGCCGCCTCCGCCTGCGCCTCCGTGTCGACATCGTGATCGTCCGGATTCTTCTCATTCCGCGTCAGCGAAACGCTGTAAAGCTGCAGCACGGTCCGATTGAGCGCCGACATTCCCGGCGCCCCCACCCCTCCCAGCAGGAGCAGCTTCTTCCCATCCGGCGTCCACTTCGCGCCCGACGCCACCACGAAATCGTCCGACCCGATCTCGCGTTCCATCCCGCTTTCAAGCGGCTTTACGTAAACGTGCGCCTTCAGCAGCGCATCCTGTTTCGAGTAGGAAACCCATTTCCCATCCGGCGAAAATTGTGGACCTTGTATATTTCCCGCCGTCCCCGTCGCAATCACCTCCGTCTTCCCGTTGTCGATCACCACATGCCGCAGCTTATGATCCGATCCTGACCACAACAGCGACTTCGAATCCGGAGCCCACACAATCGCCGGCTTATCGCAATCCACATCGGACAACTTTTTCAAATTCCTGCCCATCTCATCCGCAATCCAAATCTCCTCGCGCCCTGTCCTATCGGACACAAACGCAATCCACTTCCCATTTGGCGACCATCGCGGATTCTCTTCCCTCCAGGGCGTATCCGATACGCGCTGCACCTCGCCGCGCTCCGTCGCAATCGTAAAAATCTCGCCATGCGTCGAAACCGCCGCACGCCTCGACGACGGCGACAAATTAAACCCCTCCGCCTCGCTCGTAATCGTCTTCAGCTCGACTTCGCTCTCCTTCACGTCGGACTTAATATCCACACGAATCTCGTTGCTCTTCCCGGTCGCCGTATCGAGCTTCCACATACCAAAATTTTCTTCATATACGATCGTCTTCCCGTCTGCCGAGATGCTCGGGAAGTATAGGTTACCGCTGGTGTGATGCGTAACCTGCACCGGCTTGCCGCCCTTATCCGAAATTTTCCAAATGTTGTTTGTGCTCTGATATATCTCCGGACTGCCCCACTTCACGCTCTTCTCATTCGCCATCTCATCGGACACGAAATAAATATCGCCGTTGCGCCCATACATCGGCCACAGATAATTGCCTTTGTAATCCGGATCCGCCAGCTTGGTAAATTTCTTCGTCGCGACCTCTTCCACCCACAGGTCCGCAGCCCAGCTTCCTCGATAATGCTTCCGCGACCAAACAGAGGGATGCCGCGTAAACGCCAGCTTTGCCCCGTCCGGCGAATAGCTTCCGGAGCTGCCCCAATCCGTCTCGATCGGCTTCTCCATCCCGCCTTCTACCGCAACTTCGAACATCGTCGCGACATTGGGAAATACCCCCAAATTCCGCGACGACGTGAAGATCACGCTCTTTCCATCCGGCGTCCAGCCCACCACGTTGTCGTCGGCCGAGTGAAAGGTAAGCTGCTTCGCCTTCCCTCCGGTAGCCGCGATCACATACACGTCGTAATTACCCTCGCGATTCGACGAAAACGCGATCCATTTCCCATCCGGCGAAAACCGCGGATAAATCTCCCGCGCCTTATGGTCCGTAACCCGCATCACCCCCGAGCCATCTTCGTTCGCGGTCCAGATATCGCCTAAATAGCTGAATGCGACCTTGCCCTTCGAATAAGAAGGATGCCGCAGCAGGCGAGCCTGCCCGAACATGAGCACCGGAGCCAGAAAAGCAAACAGAATTTTTCGAGTCATACGATTATCAGTGATGTTACTGCATAATGAAGCGAGCCGTGGTGCCAGTGGGGCAGGTTCCCGACCTGCCTTGCGGCCGCGCCGATCAAGAGAACATGCTGGACCCAACCACCAACTGGAGCGAATATCGCCGATTAAAGCCCTTCCTTTCCCCCTACGCCTCGCGCCTCGGAGTGATCCTCGGCATCAGTGTCCTCTCTACGGCGCTCGGCCTCACCCAGCCCTACATTTCGAAACTCCTGATCGACGATGCCCTGCTTCGCCGCGATATGCGAGCCTTGGCCTGGGTAGCAGCCCTGATGTTCGCCACTACCGTACTGGGCTTCCTGCTCAATATACTGTCCAGCTATCGTTACGTCCGCGTCTCCGCCGCGATGCTGTTCGATATGCGCCTCGCGCTCTATCGTCATCTGCAAACGCTCTCCCCGCGCTTTTACGCCAAGTGGCGCTTAGGCGACCTGGTCTCGCGCCTCAATAACGACATCGGCGAAGTGCAGCGAGTCTCCGCCGACACTTTGCTATCCGTTCTTAGCAACGTCGTCTTCTTAGTCGGCAGCGTCGCGATGATGATCTGGCTCAATTGGCGGCTATTCCTGTTCAGCGCGATCTTCGTTCCCGTAAGCCTCATCACCTTCCGCCACTATCAACGCAAGCTGATGCTCTTCACCAAACAGCTCCGCGAACGCGGGGCCGACCTCGGCAGCCTCTTCGTCGACACGTTGCTCGGCATGCGAACGGTAGTAACCGCCAATGCCGGCGAACGCGAGGCCGAGAAATTCCGCAGTCGTAACAATGCCTTCGTCGACACCCTCCTGCGCCTGCAAATGACGTCGTTCCTTTCCGGAGCCCTCCCCGGCACCATCCTCACTGCCGCCACTGCCGGAGTCTTCCTTCTCGGCGGCTGGCTGATCATACACGGCCGAATGACCATCGGGACCCTGGTTGCATTCATGGCCTATCACATGCGCCTGCTCAATCCCGTGCAAACCATGATGGGCCTAGCCGCGAATCTGGCGTCAGCGCGCGTCTCTCTTGGCCGGATTTTCGAAGTCCTCGATACCGCGCCCGAGATCACTGAGCGTCCTCAGGCCCTGGAACTCTCATCCGTTCGCGGCGACATCGCATTCGAAAACGTCACTCTCCGCCACGATCGCGCCGACGTGCTCAGCGGAGTCTCCTTCACCATCCCCGCCGGAACCTTCTGCGCGATCCTCGGCCCCAGCGGTGTCGGTAAATCCACCGTAGCCGACTTGCTGGTCCGCCTCCTCGATCCGGATAGCGGCAGCATTACGCTCGACGGCCGGGACCTGCGCGACCTACGCATTAAGAATCTCCGCGATCACATCGGCCTGGTCGATCAATCGCCCTACCTGTTCAACGCAACCATCACCGAAAACATCGCCTACGCGCAGCCCGATGCAACCCGCGCCGAAATCGAATCTGCCGGTTCCGCAGCCGGCATCGACGAACTGATCCGCCGTCTGCCTGAAGGTTACGAAACAAAAACCGGAGAGCGCGGACTCGCTCTCTCCGCTGGCGAACGCCAACGCATCGCCATCGCCCGAGCACTGCTGCGCCGCCCCAGCGTCCTGGTGCTCGACGAGCCAACCTCCGCACTAGACGCCGAAACCGAGAAAATAGTTGCCCGCAATCTACGTGAAAATCTCCGCAATTCCACCGTAATCGTGATCACGCACCGCACCGCCTTGGCGGAGATCGCCGACCAGGTCATCTATCTGAGAGAAGGAAAAGTGTGGCTCGAAAGCTTCTCCGCATTGCTGTAATCGATTCCGGTGTAAATCCATCCCATCCTCACATCGCGCGGATCGACGGAGGCTGGCCCGAAAACCAT
Organism: Bryobacteraceae bacterium; assembly: GCA_035485055.1. Taxonomy (GTDB): domain Bacteria; phylum Acidobacteriota; class Terriglobia; order Bryobacterales; family Bryobacteraceae; genus Palsa-187. The sequence goes on along the minus strand of DATHOJ010000128.1, from coordinate 162,494 downwards.
TTCCTGGACCGCCTGGGCCATGGCACCGCCGTCATGGCCGCGATTCAGGAAAAAGCACCGGACGCCGAATATTTCGCCGTCCGCATCTTCGATCGCGAATTGCGTACCAACATCGACACACTACTATCTGCAATCGAGTGGTCTATCGAAAACAAAATGGACATCATCAATCTGAGTCTGGGTACATCGAACGCAGCGCACGCCGAAAAATTCACCGGATTTATTTCCCGCGCCCTCATCGTTTCGCCGGCCGGCGCCCTTCCAGGCGACCTTCCCGGCGTAATCCGCGTCGCGCAAGACCCGGCATGCCCCCGCGACCAATACCACTCAGACGGTGAAGTCTTCTACGCGTCAAGCTACCCACGCCCCATGCCCGGCGTACCTCCAGAGCGAAACCTAAACGGCGTCAGTTTTGCCGTAGCCAACATGACTGGCTTCGTAGCCCGCGCCTGCGAGGCTCTTACCGACCTCTCATACAAGGCTATTCAACCAGCATTAAAACTCAACTAAGCACTCGCATCCGACATCGACCCGACGGTGAAAAAGGGACGATCTCAGCTAACGACGGAAATCGGCTTTGCTCGCGGACGGCTTAACATCGCCCCTGCGAACAGGCAACCCAGAAGCAAGGTGTGAGTCTCCGCGCTGGTTAGCAGCGCGTCGAAGAAGCGGGAGTCCTGAAGCGAGTTCCATGTGAGTCGCAGTAAGAACGGGATGTTCAGGGCGAGAGTATCCCCAAAACCGCAGAAGCTAAGTGTGACCGCAAAGAGGACTGCGGTCCATACAGGATGGGATCGATTGAATCGGCCGGTCATATACCCGGCCGCCGCGCATATGGCACAATCGAGCGCCAGATGCGCAGTTGCGATCCAGCTTGCGCCGAGCAACGGCCCGATCCAATGAAGCAGCGGGCCTTCTAGTCCGTACGCAATTGCGAGTAGCGTCACCCAGCCCAGCAGGATCGCTTGCGCCCATCGACGGATCACACCGGGTATCACAGGAAAAATTGCGGTAAATCGTTCTTTGTTTCTCGCAGAATTTCGAGGATCGCACGCCGGTCCGCCTCCGACAACCGGGACGCAGCCTGCCCAGTCAAAACGCTCCACATGCGGCGATAAATCGCGTCTTTCGTCTCTGACGGCAAGCCGTCGAACGCCGCCGAGTAGATCATATAACTGCACGGGTACCGCATCATCCGCCGCGAAAGATCGAACTGCCTCAGGGACCGGCCCTTCTTATCGAACGGACCCTGCGCCGCGAACCGCGCTTCGAAGCCGGCTGTGCCCTCGACGGGCGAGCTGATGCGGGCTTCCTCCGAAAAAAGCAAATAGTCGGCAACTTCCTTCGCCATCCCCGCGAGCTTTTCCGGCGTCATCGTTTTTTCGTGCTGCGCGAAACGGGTCTCCCAGCCAATGCGTGTCAGCAGGTTCGTCATATGCATCTGGTGATCGAATACCATTAGCGCGACGATATCGCTCGAAGGCGCGAGATACCCTTTCAGGTTCGTCTCCACCGATTGCGCCTCGGACTCGCTCTGAAACGCGGCGTTCCCCAGGTGCGATAGCGCGTCCGTTTTTCCGGTAACGAAAAAGCCTCCCCAACGATGCGCGAAGGGCACGCGATGGTCGACATTGTAGCTGCCCAGCTCCCGCATCACGAAGCCGTTGGGCGCCGGATAGACACTGCGCAACAGCATCCCGGGGACGCCCAGCGTGTCGTAGGATTCATGACAGATGAGGCAATCGTCGCGGCGCTTTAAACGAGGGCTGTCGCTCTTCCATTGATTTAACGTGTAAAAGATAGTTCCCTGCTCCGGATCCTCGGAGGCGATCTCCAGCAAAGGCCCTCCCCGCACCCATCCCACCGCGACCCCGTCGTTGAAATAGATCGCGCGGGCGTTGGCCGGATTTATCATGTGCTGCTGAAAGCTGTTCTTGGCAAATACGGCGATTTGCGATTCCACCGGAATGGCGAGCGCGTCGAGCACCGCCTTGAGATACCCATGCTCGGGCTCGAACGCCAGAGTCTGATCCCGGTCGAGTTTCGCATTCAGCGCGGCGACCGGATCATGCACCGGGCGGGTGGAATATTCGATCGCAGGATGATCCAGCGCGCCCGTGAAGACGCCCGCAAGATCGCCCAGCAGAGCCACACCGGTGACGATCAGCAGGACCACAAGCCGCATGTCACTACTTTACTTCGCCGTAAGCTTCGATAGCCACCACTCCCCGCCTTCTCCTCGCCTGAAGCCTCCGGAAGAAACTCGGCAACTCGCACACGCTTCCTTCTTCCCGCGCAGGCGGAACCCCAGCGCTACCAAGGTCACCACGAATTTACGACCCTGTGGGGCAGGCGGTTTCGCCTGCCAGATCCTCGAACGCGGGAACGAACAGGATGTGCCCACCACGATTCGCTTCCACTACGAAATCCCGCAGCGACGCACTCTCATCCACATACCGCGAAATGTCGCCGACAATTACGACCCGCCGCCCGTAGGTCACGAATTTTTGGAGCATCGCTCCAGCGACCCCCGTTTTGAGCCGGAAAAAATCGGGGTCGAGCCGCTCCACCGGAATCGCGATCCAATCGAACCCCTGCGCCTCGCCGATCAGGTCAACCGCATCGCGATCGCTCCGGAGTTTTATCCCTTCGGCCGGACACACAAAATAGGATACCGAACCCATTGTTAAAATCTTGCCATAGCGATTGTCCAAATCGTGAATGCCGGAACGTCATCATGGTGGCGGGACAGAACGCCCGCCTAAAATGCGAAAAGGAGATTTCACATGCAATACATATTGATGCTCTACTCGGAAGAAGCCCAATGGAACAAGATGACAAAAGCGCAGCAGGAACAGGGAGTGGCGGCTTATGGAGCTTTCACCGAAGCCTTGAAGAAGGCGGGCGCCCTTGCGGGGTCGAACCGACTTCAGCCTAGCCAGTCAGCGACCACCGTGCGCGTCACGAACGGCAAGTCCCAGGTGCTCGACGGTCCCTTTGTGGACTCTAAAGAGCAGGTTGGCGGCTATTATCTGATCGACGTCCCAGATCTCGACGCGGCGCTTTCCTGGGCCGCTCGCTGCCCCGGCGCAAGTCATGGCGTCATCGAAGTGCGTCCGGTCTGGGCGATGCCGTCCTAACAGCATGAGATTCCCTGAAAGCGGCGTCGAAGCGAGCATTGCCGCGGACGCGGTCGCGCGCCGCAGCTACGGGAAACTCATCGCCTTCCTCGTCGCGCGCACGCACGACGTGGCCGCCGCCGAGGACGCGCTATCGGATGCGTTCGCGGCGGCACTCGCCAATTGGCCGATCAGCGGCTGCCCCCAGAATCCGGAGGCGTGGCTACTGACTGCGGCCCGCCGCAAAATGATCGACTCGATGCGCCGGCGCCGGCGCGACGAACTTCTGTCCGAGCAGTTGCAGATCATGTCGGAGGGTCTGGAAGCGTCGACCGAGATTCCCGACCAGCGTCTCGCGTTGATGTTCGCCTGCGCGCATCCTGCCATCGAAGCCGGCATTCGCGCTCCGATGATTTTGCAAGTTGTGCTGGGCCTCGATGCGAAGCCCATCGCGTCGGCGTTCTTGACGTCGCCAGCCGCCATGAGTAAACGGCTGGTGCGCGCCAAGGAAAAGATCCGGCAGGCGGGCATTCCGTTTAGCATTCCGGAACGCGACGACCTGCCGCCACGCCTCGCAACCGTGCTCGACGCGATCTACGCCGCCTTCACGGAAGGATGGACCGATCCGGGTGGAACCGATGCCGCGCGCCGCGATCTGACCGAAGAAGTCATGTTCCTGGCAAGGCTGGTGACAGAGTTGCTTCCAAACGAGCCGGAGGCGCTGGGTCTGCTGGCGCTCATGCTTCACGCGGAAGCCCGCCGTCCGGCGCGGCGCTCAGCGGATGGCGAGTACATTCCTTTAGCCGAACAGAATGCGGAATCGTGGAACGGGCAAATGATCGCGGAAGCGGAGTGGCTGCTTCACCGCGCCAGTACTTTGTGCGCGCTCGGCCGCTATCAACTGGAGGCCGCGTTACAATCCGCGCACGTCCATCGTCGCCGAACCGGGCAAGAGAATTGGGTGGAGATCGTCCAGCTCTACGACGCGCTTTTCGCGATCGCCGGTTCGCCGGTAATCGCAATCAATCGAGCCCTAGCGATCGCCGAGACCGACGGACCAGCCCAGGCGCTCCAAGCAATGCCCGACGATCCAAGACTAGCCGAATACCAACCCTACTGGGCCGCCCGAGCGGTACTGCTGGCGAAAGCCGGCGCGAATTGCGAAGCCCGGCAGTCGTACGAAATTGCCATCGGCCTGGAGCGCGACCCAGCCGTACGCCGGTTCCTGCAAAAGCGTCAATCCGGATTGCCTGCTCCCGGTATACTGGCCCATTAATGCTTCGTATCCTTTTCGTCGTGCCCCAGATGCCGCAGGACCCTTCGAGCGGCGCCGCGCGCTCCCTCACCACCATCTGCGAAATGCTCGCCGAATCCGGCTTCGTCGTCCGAGCCCTGGGCACCACCGGCACCGAAAACGCTGCCCACATGGAGCCGCTCGCCTACCTGCGCGGTCTGGGCTGCGATGTGCATGTTGCAGCCGGGCGTACCGGCAACCGGATTCGCCCGGAGCTGGAGTTCACGCGGCGCGGCATCGGCTACCGGCTGCTCGACATCGGACGAAAGACCATGGCGCACTGGGAGCATACCTGTGGACGCCAGTTCGATCTCGCCTTCGATGACGAGCTTCATCGATTCCAGCCGGACATCCTCTTTACTTTCGGTGGCTCCACGGGCGACGTCCAGCGCCAGCACCGTGCCCGCCGTCAGGGAACCAAAATCGTTTTTGGATTGAGAAATGAAGGCTATTTCAAGCAGGGCTTCTTTGACCACGTCGACGCCGTCCTCACGCCGAGCCGATATCTTTCCAGCCGTTACCGCGAAGCCATTGGCGTTGAAAGCACGCCTCTGCCGACGCCAATCGAGCTGGACGATGTGCTTGCCGAAGAGCGCGACCCCATCTTCGCGACCATGATCAATCCGGCGATCGAAAAAGGACTCATGTTCTTCGCGCGCCTGGCGGAGGAACTCAGCATCCGCCGTCCCGATATTCCCGTCCTGGTCATCGAATCGCGCGGCACCGCGGGACGGCTGGCGACGGCAGGCTTGGCCGGGGGATTCGACCTACAACGGCACGAGAATCTTATGTTCTCGCCGGCCGTTCCCAAGCCGAAGGATATTTTTGTGCCCGCGAAAACGCTGCTCGCGCCCTCGTTGATCGAAGCGTCCGGCAGAGTAGTCGTCGAGGCGTTGCTCAATGGCGTTCCACCTCTGGTGAGCGATCGCGGAGGGTTGGCGGAAGCCGCGAACGGCGGCGGATTCGTGCTGCCTCTGCCTCAGGATCTGGACGTCAGATGCACCCGTCCCGTCGAAGCGTCCGCGGTCGAGCCGTGGATCGAAGCCATCGTCAGGCTGGAAGATAATGTGGACTTCTACGCCCGCGAATCCCAGCGCGCCAGGGAAGCGAGCCGCGCGTATCTGCGCGAAGAACTCGCTCCCCGGTACGCGGAGTTTTTCAGGAAAGTCGCCGGCGGATAGCGCCAAATCCGGCTAAAGCCGCCGCGGCAATCGCCATCAGAGACCCAGTGCCAGGCTCAGGGGTCGCTGCGCCGATATCGACGGATGCGCCGCCCGGAATCGTCACCGTAAGAGTATCACCTTGCGCGAACGAGGCTCCGCCGAAATCTACCTCGAGTTCGGCGTCCCAGCTTGTGAGTGCGACTCCGTTCAACCCCGTTATGTTTAAGCTGCCCGTAACCTCGGTCCCATTCGCCGCCGACCCACTGATCGAGTTGCTGAAGGAGTCGTTGATGACGACCTCCAAGAACCACTGGAGCGGATTTCCGTTACTGTCGGAAAGGGTAAAGTCGTAATTCGTCACCAACGTATCGGAAGCGAAACTCCCGGAGCCGCCGCCAAAAGTAAAGAACCCCCCGCAGATGTTCGCGCAGGCACTTCCGCCGCTCGATCCGAGCCCGCTGCTGTTCGCGGTGTAGGTAGCCGCGCCAAAAAGGGAGATCCCATTTACGCCGTCCAGGATCTGGGAGGAAGAGAACGGCGTCGTGACATTTGTCGTAGCGTTCCCGCTGGCTTGCATCGGATTACTTCCGGAACCAAGCGTGAAAATAACGCCGGCGTGAGCCTGTACGGCGGCTGCCGCCAACGGGAGAATGATCAGGGCGGTTCGCTTTAACTTGCTGCTAATAAATGCTTTTGCGCGTTCGGTTGATGTCATGAGCTGGTGTCCTTGAACTTGAATTGACAGCTAAATTCCATAATCTTTCGTCCGTCTTTCCAAATCTCTTTATAGGACTTTGGTCCCACTCCTACGGCGGCCTCGCTGTAATCTTGTTCTGAAAGGACAAAAATATGGCAAATCCGTTTGTGCACGTCGAATTGAACACGACAGATGTGGCTAAGGCGAAAGAATTTTACGGATCGTTATTCGATTGGAAGCTGGAAGACGTGCCCGTAGGAGTGATCGGCACATATACGATGATCGGCGTAGGCGGAGGAACGGCAGGAGGGATTATCCAGCAGCCGATGCCCGGCCAGCCATCCTTTTGGCTGTCGTATGTAAGCGTGGACGATATTCATGCGGCCACGGCGAAAGCGAGATCGCTCGGCGCGACCATTATTCGCGACGTCACTCCGGTGGCGGAGATGGGTTGGCTGAGTATCATTAAGGATCCGACGGGCGCGGGGCTGGGGTTGTGGCAGATGAAGAAGGCTTGAAACTCCATTTATCGTAATGAACCAGGTTGGCGAGCGCCTCACGGTGCTCCCAACCTTTTTTTTCAAGCTCCGGCCGGGATCCGAATTCGGAAACATAACCCATGCATAAGTAGGCGACGGGTGTTACCTCGGACGGAATCTGAAGAGTTGTTTTAAGGGCCTCCGTATCGAGAATGCTGACCCAGCCGACGCCTAGCGATTCGGCGCGGGCGGCGAGCCAGAGGTTTTGTACTGCACAGACCGTGGAGTAGAGGTCCGTCGCGGGATTCGACTGGCGGCCCAGGCCTGCGCCTCTCGTGCGCTGGTGATCGCAAGTCACACAAAGATTCATGGGCGACTCTTCGATAGCGGCCAGCTTGAGCGTGTCGTAGAGACTTCTTTTTTCCCCTTCATAAATGGCGGCGGCTTGCCGGTTGGCCTTCTCGAAATTCTGCCGCACTTCGTTGCGGATGGATCGATCGCGGATCACGATGAAATCCCACGGCTGCATAAAACCCACTGAAGGCGCATGATGGGCGGCGTCGAGGATCCGCGCCAATACTTCGTCCGGCACGGGGTCAGGAAGGAAGTTTGAACGGACGTCGCGGCGTTCGTAGATGGCCCGGTAGAGGCCGCGTTTTTCCTCCTCTGAGAATGGCGCGGAAAAATGTGTCATTGTGACTAGTTTAGGAGCAACCGCGGGGTTGCGACCATCTAGGGTTCAGGAAGACATATGCGGTACGCCATTCGAACTTTGCTGAGGAGTCCAGGATTCGCCGCGGCTGCGGTGATGACGCTGGGGTTGGGGATCGGCGCGAATACGGCGATCTTTAGCGCAGTGGATGCGGCGCTGCTGCGTCCCCTGCCCTTAAGTCATCCCGAAAGGCTAGTGCAGCTCTGGGAAACGCATCCGAGCTTTCCGCACCTGGCGGTCGCGTTTCCGGATTATATCGACTGGCGTACGCAGACGACATCGTTCGAGCAGGTGGCCGCGTGGGGTTACGAAAGCTTTCAGATCACGGGCGTGGGCGAGCCGGAAAAGGTGGATGGGAGCATCGTCTCGGACAATTTTCTTGCTACGACCGGATTGAGACCGGCACTCGGGCGAGGATTCGTTGATGGGGAGACCCAGGCAGTAATGCTGGGCGATGCGCTTTGGCGCCGGAAATTCAATGGCGATCCGGGGATTGTCGGACGCAGCATCCGGATGAACGGGGCGAGCTTTGTTGTGGTAGGCGTGTTGCCGGGTCCGCAACTTCTGCCCAAAGATGTGGATCTGTTGACGCCATTTGGAACGATGATTCCCGATTTCGACCGTACCAGCAGGCTTCATCACGTGGTTCGGGTTGTGGGGAAGTTGAAGACAGGGGTGACGCTGCCAGAGGCGGCGGCGGAGATTCGAGGAATCTCGACTCGACTGGAACACGATTACCCGGCCACGAACAAGAGCATCGGCACGTCGCTGCTGCCGATGGCGCGGGAGATTGAGGGTGACTCGCGGACTCCGTTATTAGTGTTGTTAGCGGTGGTGGGATTAGTGCTGCTCATTGCTACAGCGAACGTCGCGAATCTATTACTGGCTCGGGCAGCGGGAAGAAGAAAAGAAATTGCGATTCGGATCGCGTTAGGCGCGGGGCGAGGTCAACTGGTGCGGCAGTTGTTGACTGAGAGCATGGTGCTGGCGGGGGCGGGAGGCGTCTGTGGCATTCTGCTGGCTGTGGTCGCGACGCCTTGGCTGCGGGTACTCGCGGAAGGAAGAATTGCGCGCGCATCGGAGATCGCGGTGGACGGACAGGTATTGTTGTTCGCATTCGCCGTGGCGCTAGCCGCAGGGATCTTGTTTGGTCTGGTGCCGGCGCTGGCTGCGACGCGCACGGATCAGAATACGGATTTGCGATCGGGCGGAAGAGGGTCCGGGGGAAATCTGCATCGGAGCTTGCGGGCGGCACTTGTATCGGGGCAAGTGGCGCTGGCGATGCTGGTGTTAGTGGGCGCGGCCTTGTTGACGCGGAGCCTGATGCGCCTGACGGGAGTCGATCCGGGATTTCGCATAGATCATTTGCTGACGGCTCGCGTGGCGCTGCCAGGGAGCTACCAGAGCAACGCGCAAATCGCCGGGTTCTTTGACCAATTGATGGCTCAGATGGCTGCAAAACCGGGAGTGACAGGCGTTGCGGAGACGGATTGGGCGCCGCTGACCGATGCGATCGGGGCCACCCGCTTTGCTGTGGACGGCGAACCGCCGCCGGAGCTGGGACGGTATCCAGTGGCCCACATGCGGCGTGGATCACCCAATTATTTCGAGTTGATGCACATTCCGATTTTGGCCGGGCGCGGGTTCACGGCTCACGATTACAGGTTTGACGATGGCGCACCGATCCTGGTGAACGAGACTCTGGCGCGTCAGTATTATCACGGGCACGCGGTGGGCCGGAATTTGTTGCTCGGGGTGCTGGGTCCGAAGCCGGTGGCTTATCCGATTGTCGGCGTGGTCGCGGATACTTTGGAATTGGGATTGAACACCCCGGTGGAACCGACGCTGTACTTCGCCGGGTATATCGCCAACAACTCCGGCATCATCTTGATTCACACGACCGGCGATCCGATGGCGATGGCGGGTGCGCTCCGGCGCGAAGTGGCGGCGCTGGACGCGCAAGCTCCGGTCAGCGATTTTCGAACGATGGAGGAGGTTGTCGATAAATCGCTGGCGGGTCGCAAATTTTCGGTGCTGCTCATCTCGCTATTCGGGATGCTGGCGTTGGCGCTTGCCGCGGTGGGGCTGTACGGCGTGGTGTCCTATTCAGTGACACAAAGAAATCGGGAGATGGGATTGCGCATGGCGCTGGGAGCTCAGCAGGGACAGGTGCTTAGGATGGTGATCGGCGAGGCGATGAAGCTGGCAATCGCGGGCGCGGCAGTGGGCGCTGTGGTAGCAGCATTCGCGGGTCGGGCGTTGGCCGGTGAGTTATACGGAGTACGCGCAAGCGATCCTCAGTCCTTCGCCGGGGCGGCGGCGACTCTGCTCGTCGTCGCGCTGCTGGGGGCCTGGATTCCAGCTAGGCGCGCGATGACTGTGGACCCGGCGATCGCACTCCGAGACGAGTAGTTTCCTCAATCGCGAATCGCAGAATTTGCCTCGGGTATTCGGAAGTTGCATGGCGAGTGCCTGTGCGCACTTTGTTAACTCCAATAAAACCACGTTGTTGAGGCTTTGGCCTATCGCTTGCAGAACCCTCAATTAAGAGGAGCCTAGACAATGAAGGACAGCACGAAAGATCAAGTGGGCGGCAAGGTTCATGAGGTAAAGGGCAAGGTGAAAGAAAAGATCGGCCAGTTGACCAATAATCCGGCATTGCAAGACCGCGGGACAGACGAGAAAGTCTCCGGTAAGATTCAGAAGAAAGTCGGACAGATCGAAAAGGTTTTCGAGAAGTAAGAACGGAAAACCAAGATGCTTATCTTACTTATTATTCTGTTGATTCTTTTCGCGGGCGGCGGCGGTTATTACGGGTACGGCCGCTGGGGCGCGGGCGGCGGCGCAGGCATTTCCCTCGGCACGATTTTGATTATCGTGCTGGTGATTTATCTCCTGGGCGGCCTTCATTACTGACCGCGCCTGCGTTGACGCACGCGGGCGATGAGATAGAGGACGATCGCGACATTGATTGCGAGGATCACCATTTTCGCGATCGTCACGCGGCCGGCCAGCTCATAGATTTCGAGAGGAATCAGGCCAGCCGTGGTAATAATCGTGAAGTATTCTGCCCATCCTTTCAGCATCAGCAGACCGATGCCTTCGGTGAGCAGCAGCGCCGCGTAGATGAAGGTTCCCGCGCTGGTGGCTTTAAGCTGCGCAGGAGTGATCGAGAGAGCGCGCGCCAGCAGTCGATGGATGTACCGGTTGTCGGGGTCGACACGCAGGATATCGACCCAATGGCTGACCGTTTCAGCGACGTCGCGATGCAGCAGTTTGAGTGCGCCGATTCCGACGATGAGCAGCAGGACGCCCTTCGTCAATTTGAACAGAGCGATTAATGTTAGCGTGAGGGATCGCTTAGGACCGCCGGCCGATTTGTTGGTGCGCCGGGAACGTGCCATCGCGCGATTCAGACCCAGGATCAGGCTCGGGCGTCAGCCTTCTTTTTGGCTTTCTTCTCTTTGCGGGGGAGGCGGCGCTTATTCTTTTTCGCCAGCTTGGGAATCTTCTGAGACTTCTTGGGCTCGGCTATTGGTGTCGCCTCCACAGCAACTTCCTCGGCGGCAGCTTTTTTCTTCGGCATATAAGTGATTGTAGAGGATTCGGACTGCTTCGGGTTAGACTTTCTATCAGATGCGTCTGACTCTTCTGATCTTATCGGCCGCTATTTTGCTGCGAGCGCAGGACGCAGTTACGATTCGCGTCGACGCGTCGAAGGCGGTAGGTTCCTTCAAACCGATCTATGGCTATTTCGGATATGATGAGCCGAATTTCACGTATACGAAGAATGGACGGAAGCTGGTAGGCGAGCTTGCGGCGCTGAGCAGCGCGCCGGTCTATATTCGAACCCACTTCATGCTCACGACCGGCGATGGGATGCCTGGATTTAAATTTGGATCAACCAACGCCTACACCGAGGACTCGTCGGGCAAGGCAATTTACGACTGGACTATCGTCGATCGAATTATTCAAACGTATCTCGACGTTGGAGCGAAACCGTTCGTCGAGATCGGGTTCATGCCCAGGGCGTTATCGATGAATCCCGAACCGTATCGGCCGGATTGGTCGCCGGGCTCGAATTTTGATCAATATTATCTGGGCTGGGCTTACCCGCCGAAGGATTATGCGAAGTGGGCCGAACTGGTGAATCGCTGGGTGCGGCACGCGGTGGAGAAGTATGGGACCAGCGAGGTGGAATCCTGGTATTGGGAGGTGTGGAACGAGCCGGATATCGCGTATTGGCACGGGACTCCCGAAGAGTACAACAAACTTTATGACGCTACTGCGGAAGCCGTGAAGCGGGCGCTGCCGGGGGCGAGGATCGGAGGGCCGGCGTCCACGGGCCCGTCGGGCTCGAAGCCGGCGGCGTTTTTGCGGCAGTTTCTGGAGCACTGCGCGGCGAAGAACGTGCCGCTCGATTTTATTAGTTATCACGCCAAAGGCCGGCCGTCGGTAGTCGACGGGCATGTGCGGATGGGAATTTCGAAAAACGCCGAGGATGTGGATTCGGGCTTTCGAATCGTGAGCGAATTTCCCAAGTTTCGAGATTTGCCGATTGTGCTGAGCGAATCCGATCCGGAGGGATGCGCGGCGTGCTCGGCGCGTGTCTATCCGCAGAATGCGTATCGCAATGGGCCGCTCTATGCGGCCTATGAAGCGGCGATGATGAAGAATATTTTCGAGCTGGCGGATCGGGCGAAAACCAACATCGCGGGCATGCTGACGTGGGCCTTCGAATTCGAGGATCAACCTTATTTCGACGGCTTCCGGACGCTCGCGACCAATGGAATTGATAAACCGGTGCTGAATCTGTTTCGCATGGCCGGAATGATGCGCGGCGATCGCGTGAGGACGGAGAGCAGCGGTGGCGTAACCCCTCAGGCGATGATCGCGGAGGGCGTTCGGGGCCACGCCGATGTCGACGCGCTGGCGGTCCGCTCGGACCGAGAGATTTCGGTGCTCGCATGGAATTATCACGATGACGACGTGGCAAGTCCTGTTGCCAAAGTGCGAATCGACGTGAGTGGCATGCGCGGTACCCGCGCGCTGCTGCGGCACTACCGCATCGACGAGACGCACAGCAACGCCTGGACCGCGTGGAAGAAGGTGGGGTCGCCTGAGAATCCTTCGGCGGAGCAATACTCGGCGCTGGAGGCGGCGGGACAGTTGGAAGAGCTGGAGTCTCCCCACTGGATCGTAGTAAAGGGCGGTGTGGCGACAATCGACATCGCGCTGCCGCGTCAGGCGGTTTCGCTGCTCAATCTGGTTTTTTGAGTCGTTTCTGGCGCTCAGAATGCTCTGTGATTTACGTCGCCTTGCGACTAAGGAGCACAGATCGTGATACGAGACTTTATTTTTCTGGTGCTGTTCTTCATGCTGCTCGGGATTTGGGCCGTATCGTGGCTAGCCTTCCACATCGCCGGCGGTTTTATCCACTTACTGCTTATCCTGGCCGTAATTTCCCTGGTCTTGCATCTCTTCCGTGGCTCGCGAACCGCGTAGGATTTGCCCCGCCTTGCATCTTTTGCCTACGGAATCAGCATGACCGGCGCCTGCCAGAACGCGGCCTTTTGTCCGGTAGGATCCAGCACCGTGACCTGGCAGTTGTACTCGCCCGGTAGAAGCTGGCTGAGCGAAAGATTGAATTTCAAAGGTATGGTCTTTATTTTGTTGTTCAGGCCGGCGCTCACCGTGAGCGGAGGCGTTTCGAATACTTTCGTTTGTCCGCGATAGAAGGTGACGAACGCGACCAGAGGTTGGATGGTAGTCGCGGTGGGCTCGTAAGCTTGCAGATAAACGTACATGTCCTTCGTTTTGCTGAACACGCGCGTCACGCTTGGAATCACCTTCTGGCCGTCCACAACCAGTGGATTCGCGATCTCGCTCTTGTCCTTTTCCTTCGAAGCATTGTAAATCGCGTCTTTGGGGTCCACCAGTTGGCTGCTTAAAACCACGGAGCTGATGTGGACGCGCTTCTCCTCTTTATTAAGGTTGGGAATGAAGAACTTGGTCTGATAGGTGCCGATGCGGCCGGTTTCGGCGTCGCGCGCCAGAAACTTGACCGAGTATTTTCCAGGAAGCAGCGTGAAGCCCGTCGGATATTCGATGCGGCGCTTCGCCAACTCCGCCGCGGTGGAATCGCTCAGTTTGATGTCCGCTTTGTCGCGCACGTTCTGCATCGTCGTGCCGAAGTCGTCCTTCACCTCGGTGATGAAGTCGAGCAAAGTGCGTTCCGCGCCGCCTTTGCGGGCGAGCGCGAGTTCGCTGCCGGGAATCTTAACCATGATCGGCACGAAGTACTCGGCGTTGTTCAACTGGAAGTAGTCGACCTCCATGGCAATGGTCAGTTCGGTAATCGGATCGCCCAGCATCAGGGCATCCTCAAGCTGCCGTTCCTTGTCGGAAGCCGTGAACTTCGCGAACACTTTGCCCGCGTAATAACCCTGGCTATAATCCACGCTCGCGGAAAGCCCGCTGTTGAGCGAAATCTTGATCCTCCGGAACTTGCCGTTCAACGCTTCATTGGTCGGATAATAACCGAGGATGTAATAGCTCGATACCGATTTCTGCGCCTTCACGATGCCGGCAGCCAGGTCGTTGTTGTCGAGCAGAGCCTTCCCGCCGGTATCCGCGGCGATGGTCCACAGATTGTCTTGAGACTTCGAAAAATTCGATGCCGAGGCGAGCGCCGAAGCACCGGTATACATGCCGGCGCCGCCCGGCGGTCCATGTGTGGCATCGCCGAGAGGGCCGGATGCCACCAGCCCTCGCGCATCGATTGGCCAGAACGATACTCCGGCCCGAATTGCGGCGTTGATCGTAGCGTGTAGCTGAGCCTGATTATCCATTCCGTTCAATTGCAAACCGCTGGCGAAATAGAGCAGAGCTTTTTTCTCGTTGAGATGCCCCAGCATCTTCGCGGCGGTCTGTAAAGCGGCCAACTGGCGATCCGTATTGAAGATGTTGAACTCGCTGTCGTCCTGACCGAAGGCGGCTCCAGTGTCAGCGGAACTGGCGTCACTGACGGATTCATCGAACCCCTCGCCTTCGCCTACGATCATCGTTTGCAGGATGCCCAGCAGCTTTTCGCGATCGTTGGTGAAATCCGTCGTCACTTGAACCGCTCCCCCCGCATACTGAATGATCGATACCAGATCCACCGCGCTCATCTGCGTCTTGATAAATTTCTGCGCCGCGTCGAGAGCACGCAACTGATCCTGCGGCGGCATCGACGTCATGTCGAAATACAACACCAGCAGGCGGCGATCCTTATAAGATGTCTTCCCCGGCACCTCGCCCGCGATCTGCGTGTGCGGCAGCTTCTCGTAATACTTTGGCGCGCCGATCGGCGGCAGCGGCTCCGCTTCCTTGATGATCTCTTCCAGCCTCTGATATTCGAAGAATTTGATCTCCTGCGCCACGCCGTCTTCCGTAACCGTGAAGTCTTTCGCGGTCAGGTTTTCCACCGGATTGCCGTTCTTGTCCTTCACCAGCACGGTCTCGATCTTCAGTTGCCGCGTGACCGTGAAGTTCGGCACATCATTCCCGGTCTTGTTCTCGCCCACCTGTTGCGCGTAGGTCAGCGCCATCGCGAATGGAACCAAATATCGCATCATAAATTAAAACCTCAAGCGCACCGTGCTCAGCATGCTTCGCATCGCGTTGGGCGATGCGGGAAGACCGAACTGTTGATTAAGCTGCGTATCGTAACTTCCGAACACCACATGGTTAAGGATGTTCGTTGCGTCCACCCTGACTTCAAGATTCAGCTTGTCCGATAAACGAAACACGCGCCCCAGCGACGCGATCATGGAAAACTGCGCCGGACCCGTAATCGAATCGCGGGCGGCAGTTCCCCATTGCCCTGGCGCCGGCGCAGTAAACGCCCCTGGATTCAAGAACAGTCCCGGAGCAGCCGAGTAAATCGGCGCTCCTGTATAGTCCGGCCGGATCGTGCCTATAAATCCCGTGCCCGGCACCGCCAGTGGATAAACCGGCGTGAGGGGCGACCCGGTCCCAACGATCACCGTGCTGGTCACGGTCCATTCTTTGAATACTTGCCCTCTCCATCCGCTCAACAGCGTTCCTCCGTGCATTCCCATCCCCGACGTGTATTGTCCCGTGATCGTAACTTGATGGCGCTGATCGAACGGGGATAATCCGCGATCCCCGCTCAGATTGAGCCAGTTCTGCGCCACAAACAGGTTTCCCTGCCCCCTGCCGCCCAATGCCGCATCGTCGATCGATTTGGAGTACACGTACAACACACTCGCTGTAATCCCGTTATGCAACCTCCTCCGCACTTGTATCTGTCCGGCCTCGCGCGTCGAGTTTCCATTCGAGGTCATATACGTATATCCAGGCAGGCACGAAGGGCACGGATTCGCCGCGCCAATCGGATACGTGTTCGGATAGAACTCCTGCGTTCCGCGCGTGCCTTTGATGCCGAGGTACGTAGCAGTCATGATCAGAGCCCCCGGCAGATCCCTTTGCAGCGATGCCTGCCAGTTTTGCGCGTATCCCACTCGGAAATTCGGATCGATTCCGAAGGTCGTGGGGATGGTCGTCGGCGACGCATTGAATCCGTTCGCCAAAGTGAGCGGATCGCTGGCGCTATTCTGCACGCTGAAGCTCTTCGACAACGGCGCCTGCTGATCCATATTCTGCGCGATGGTCTGATAAGTGGACGTGTTGTAGTAGAGAGAATATCCCGCTCTGATCACCATCGACGATGCCGGCAAAGGACGCCATGCCAGCCCAATAATCGGTTCAAATCCGTGTTTATCCGGGTGAACCAGCGAATCCGGATAGCGAGTGCCCGTCAGCGGACCAACCGGATCGTTCGCAACCACCGGCGCGGCATTCGAGAACCCGGGAACCACATCGAGGTTCACCAGACGTCCGTACAACTCAGTAATCGGGGACCAATAATCCCACCGCAGCCCCGCATTAATACTGAGGCTGGGGTTGATCCTCACATCGTCCTGCACGAAAGCGTCGTAAACATTGGAGCGCAGGTATTTGTCGGCATTTCCGAAGGCGATGGAACTTGTGTCGGGCACTCCCAGCAGAAAATCCGCGAAGTCGCTGCCCGTGGCACCTCCAGTGAAACCGAAGGAGCCGCGAGGATTTTGTTGCCCGATGAAATTGAACTGCTGCTTCTTGAAATCGGCGCCGAATTGAACATTATGCCGGCCGCGATTCCAGTAGTTGGTATCGGAAACTCCGCTGGTCTGGTTATGCAGTACCGATTGGTTGCCATCGCTCAGCGGCGTGATGCCACTCGAAAAATTGAGCGCCGGCGGACCCCAGTTCTGCGGCTGCTGATTATTCCCGAGGATCCCCGCCTCGCCGGAGATATTCTCTTTGTTCGCAAAATTCGATATGTTCGTTGAAGAAAACCGGTTGAAATTATAGGTAAGCGTCGTCCAGAAGCGGTTCGTAAATTGGTGGCGCCAGTTGGCGGTCGCAGTCCAGCCGAACGAATCGGTTGTGTCGAGAAAACCCAGCAAGTTGGGATTATCCTGGCGCGTGCTCTGAAACCCAAAGCTTCCGAAAACCTGATTCTTTCGGTTGATGGATTTGTTCAGATTCCCCCGCATGCTGTCCTGATGCTGCGGTGTGACTAGCGCCTGCTGATAATTCAACTTCCCCGAAAAATTCGGCAGCGGATAAAGATTCAATAAGCTAAGCGCCTGGGGACTAATACGATTAATCGGAATGATGTTCCCCGGAAATGCGATGTTGTTCAACGGGTCGATAACCGGCGTCGGTGTTTGCGATAGATCCCCGGAACGTTGCACCACGGTCGGCACCAGTCCAGGCTGCGAACTCGAAGTCCGGTTCCGCGCCCACTGATAAAGGAGGACAAAATTCGGGCCGTTCCGGATCAGATGCGGAATCTTCAGCGGACCTCCGAACTGTGCCAATCCAGTGAACCGATTCGTCTCCGGCTTCGGAGTATCCTGCCCCGTAATCGAATAGGACCGCGCATCCAGCGCCGAATTGTCCAGCGTGAATCCGATGCTCCCGTTATAGAGCGACCTCAAACCGATCCGGTTATTCCCAAACGCAGGGTTGGTCGCAAACGGTGAGCTGGCCCCATTGTTCGCGGTGCCATTGACCAGGAACCCGTCCGCGGCCCTCTTACTCAAATCGTCGTTGCCGGCAGTGTTGTCGCTCGCCGCCGCAGCCGTCGCATTCGATTGTTTCGCGGCATCCGAAGTAGAAGCGTTGACATTCGCGCGCTGAAATCCTCCAGGAGTATTTGCCGGAGGAGGCGCGGTTTTCTTTGACTTCTTCGCCGGCTTCGCCGCATCCGTCGATTCCGCGGCAGGCGCGGCCGCCGGGGCATTAATCGCCACCGATACCGGTCCCGGAGCCTGTTGAGGACCGGCCTGCGCCTTGATGTCATCAAGGGGAATCAGCTTCAACTCCCAATCTGGAATCGCCGCATCCGTACCGACCGTCACCTCTTGCTTGATCGGCACGAAACACAGCATTTCGATCTCAAACGTCCAGGCGCCGTCCGGTAAATCGGGAAAGGAGTACATCCCTTGCGAATCGGAGACCGTCACTAATTTCTTCTCCCCTTGCGCCGCCGTCACGGTAACGCCCGGAATCGGCAAGCCCCCGAACTTGACCTGCCCATGGTGCTCGGACGCAGCCAGAACCGTCGTGACGAAAGAGAACATCGCCAGCCAGAGACTCAGGCCGCACAAGATGTATTTTTTAATTTTCACCATGGTTTCTTTGAAAAGACCCAGGGCGATTGCACGCTGTAGGCCCCTCTGATATATGAAGTTACGCCAACGTTTCCCATCTCTGGACGCTCCGAAGTTGTGTCCGCATCTTCACGCCTGTTGCCCGCGCAATCCATTGCGACGAGGCAATGCCGGGAACCGTATTGAATAGACAGACGAGGGCAAGCCCTCCGACGTTCATATTAAAAAGACGCCGCCCCCGTCCGCTCATTACATTCTCCTCTAATTCTCCAGCGGAACCTTTTCCGCATGCTCGATCACCAGCACATCCACCGGCCCCTTTTTCGATTCCAGCTTCAGCCCCAGTTGTTCCTGCACCGCCGTAAAAATCGACGGACCCGCCGGAGTCTCGGCCGGCGTTTTCGAAACCTCGTCCGCATACCGCAAATCGAATTGATAAAACCCCGTGAGCCCGGTTTTGTCGAGTACCGGCATCCGGGTCATCCGCGAAAGCATCGCCGCCAGCCGATTCATCTGCATGCGGTTCGACCGGATCCCGTCGAGGCGCGCCGTACCGGTGGCTTGCGCCGGCCCGACCGTCGATTCCTTCAGCTTCGGCCCATTCTTCCCGATCACCAATTCGTAATGCGTCATTTCCCGTTGTTCCGTGTGGAGCGTCATCTGGAACCGCTCCTGGAGCAGCGTTTGCAGCATCAGCCGAAGCTGATCGTCGGGAGTTTCCGGCGGAGCCTTCGCCGTGACCTCGAAGCGGACCATCTTCTCGTTGATCCAATCAGGACCGGCAATCTGCGCGTCCGTCGTCAGCGAATACGCGAATTTGAGGCAATCGCTCAAGGTCGCATTGGAAAGCGTGACCACTCCATTGAGGATCTTGCCGGTGTTGATGTTGATCATACCGTTCGCCTCCACAGGCCCGCCCATCTTAACCGTGGCGACGTCGAACGCCGGCTGTGTCGCCTGATAGTAATCCCCATCAGCCGGCATCATGATTATCGCTATCATTAGCGAGGGTTTCATTACTAAAGTATTAGTACTACCTACAGACGGTGTCAAATCACTTTAATTCTCGGACGCCTTCTCCGCCCGTTCAATCACCAGAATCTCGACCGGTCCTTTCGTCGATTCCAGCTTCAAACCAAGCTGGTCCTGCACAGCGGTAAAAATCGAAGGACCCGCCGCATCGGCCGGAGCGGGCGCATCGCCCGGCGCGCTCACCATCCTGCGCTCGCCTTCGTCCGGCGTCCATTCCAGTTTGAAATCGTAGTTTCCGGTCAACTCCGTCTTATCGATCACTGAGCGCCCCAAAATCTGCCCGAGTTGATTCGCCAGCGCCGACACCGGCGCCTCTTGAAGTGTGAATTGTCCCCGCTCCATACTGATTCGCGTTCCCTTGGGCTTGTCCGATCCGGCCACCACCTCCGACTCATGAAACTTCGGACCGCCCTTCCCAACCACTAGCGCATAAGTCGGAAGCTCTTTCGTCTCACGATGGAACTTCAGTTGAAACCGGTCCGCCAGCAGCGCCTGCGTCATCACTTTGACCTGATCCGGCGTCGCAGCCCCTTCCGGTTTTGCCGTGATGTCGTATCGTTCTGAACCGAGCCACGCTGGCCCGCCGACGATCTGAAAGTCCCGCACTCCATACGCCCTCTGGATCAGGATTTTCACCGTGACACCTGTCATGGAAACCCTCCCGCCAGGCAGCATTTGGACTCCAATCCTCATCGTTCCCATCGGCGCCGGAGCACTCGGCTTGATCGACGCCGCCTCAAATTCCTGCCCCTTCAACACGAGAGAACCAGCCGCGATCGTCAACAGTTGCCTGCGATTCATGAAATATCCTCGATTTCTCGGTTAGACGTTGGAAGAGATGAAAAAGTCCCCGAACCGGGAACTTTTCTGTCTTCTAACGTAGTTTCACTCGCAAGCCCGAATAAGTTCCAAAAACCGTCACCTCTCCTTCCTCGCCAGCTTTTTGAGCGTCTTCTCCGCCTCCTGCACGTCGTCCAGTGTCAGCTTCCCCGATTCGATCAGATGAGCCATCACCGGCTGCGCCCTCCCTCCGAACAAACTGAGCAGTTCGTCGATCAACCGCCCCCGCGCCGCATTTCGGGAAACGCACGCCTCAAAAATGTGGGCATTACTGATCTTCTTGACACGCCGCAGCGCACCCTTGGTTTCCAGGCGATAAACGGTGGTCTGGATGGTGGTGTAAGCCGGACGCCCTTTCGCCGGGAACGCCTCCAGAATCTCGCGAATCGAAGACGCGCCCAGACTCCACAGCGCCTCCATGATCTGGAGCTCCAGCTTGGTCAGTCTTGGCAGAGGCATAATCTACTACATCTGTTTGTAAGACTACTACCAAGCTGTTTGGTTTGCAAGTCCTTTCGCTAACAATCCACCCAAGCCCGCGTCTTCGAACTTTCCAGCACCTTTTCGAGCAGCCCCATCCCATGCGCCCCATCCGCAAACGTCGGATACTCCACAGGCGCCGACGGATCCGCGACCCGCTTATAAAACCGCCGGAAATTCTGCTTGTGCGAATCGTCGTAGCCCTCGCTGTGTCCACCCGGCAAATCGGCGAACGTCGCCGCGCGCGGATACATCAACGACCCATCCTTAATCATGAGCTGATTCGGCGTGTTTCTCTGTCCGATCCACAATTCATCCGGACGCTCCTGGTTCCACGCCACGCCGCACTTGGACCCGTAAATCTCGAAATCGAACCGGTTCTTCCGTCCCGCCGACATCTGGCTCACCGCGAACGATCCGCGCGCGCGATCGCCGAGCCGCACCAGCACCGCTCCGAAATCGTCCGTCGTAATCTCCACCTGATCGTAATCAGTGGGAGCCAGTTTTTTCCCCGTGAACGTCTCCACCGCGCCCTTCGGCTTTTTGCGCGTATGATGAAACGTCCCCAAATCGGCGCACAGCGACGTAATGTTCAATCCCGTCACGTGCTGAATCTGATCCATCCAATGCGACCCGATGTCGCCCATCGCCCGCAACGCGCCGTTTTCAGCCGCCTGCGCGCGCCAGTTCCAGTCGGTGTCGTATAACAGCCAATCCTGAAAGTATGTGCCATTCACGATGAGCACATCGCCCAGCTCACCCGCCTCGATCATGCTGCGCACCTGCTGCACCAGCGGATAGCAGCGCAAATTGTGATTCACGCAATTCGCTAGATTCTTCGCCTTGCCCATTTCAGCAAGCTCTTTCGCCTCGGCGTGGGTCATCGTCAGAGGCTTCTCGCACAAAACATTCTTTCCCGCTTCGAGCGCCGCCTTCGCCATCCCGTAATGCAGATAATTCGGCGTGCAAATATGTACCGCATCGATCTCTTTATCGGCCAGCAAATCCTCCCACGCGGCAGCCTTGGGGACGCCGAACGCAGCGGCAAACTTCTCGCCGTCCGCCTGATCGACGCCCGCTACAGCGACCACTTCCACATTTCCCAATCGTCGTATCGCCTCGGTATGCACCTTGCCCATAAAGCCGGTGCCGAACATCGCGGTTCTGATTTTGCGCATAGCATCTATTCTAAACATCCTGGCGTTGAGGAGTCTTTCCCGCAACACGCGCGAGGTTTTTTGGGGCGCTTTATTGGCAGGTCAAATGCTCGTTTCCAGCACGGGAGGACAGCTAAAAATGGAGAACCTAAAAGGAATCAACGTGGCCATCCTGGTGGCCGACGGATTCGAAGAGGTTGAGATGGTAAAACCCCGTCAATCCCTGGAGCAGGCGGGTGCAAAAACTACCGTGATCTCGCCGAAAGGTGACCGGGTGCGCTCCTGGCAGCACACTGAGTGGGGCAAGGATTTCCGGGTCGAGCTGGCGCTGAACAAGGCGCACCCAGATGACTTTGATGCGCTGCTTCTGCCCGGAGGCGTGATGAGTCCAGACAAGCTGCGCATGGACCCATCCGCAGTACAGTTCGTAAAAGCTTTCTTCGACGCTGGAAAACCGGTGGCCGCGATCTGCCATGGTCCCTGGACCATCATCGAAGCAGGAGCCGCGCGCGGCCGTCATATGACATCATGGCCGTCGCTCAAAGCCGACTTGAAGAACGCCGGCGCAGAGTGGACGGACCAGCAATCGGTGATTGACGGCAACCTGGTGACAAGCCGCAAACCCGACGACATCCCGGTCTTTACGAAAGCCATGATCGACGTATTCAGCAGCGTCCACGAGAAAACTATGGCCTAAGTCGCCGCACAACCCCTGGCGTAGGAGTCGGTGTGAAAAGTCGTTCGACAGGCGAAACCGCCTGTCCACCGTGCTGTAACTACTTGCTTTGTCGTGGTGGGGCAGGCGGTTCCGCCTGGCAATCACAGATCCCAGCGAGTTTTCACACAGACTCGTAAACCAGACGATTGAGCACCGACCCATACGAAATGGCCACCCGCGAAAAAGAGCAAGATCTCGCTGAGAAGCTGGCACTGTGCGAAAAACTAATCGCGACGAATCCCAGCATCGATCGTAAGGGTGCGGTTCATCCCTACGCTAAACGGCCACGTGTTCACCTAGTAGCCTCACGTTGGTCCCGCATCGATACGCCGATACATACTTGCCCCGAACACCAGTGGAAAAATCATATTCAGCTCTCATCCTACGGGCAGGCTTGGAAGGTCCCTTCACAACCTATAAATCGCCACCCCACTCAACAACTTAGGATAAAAATCCGTCGACTTCTGCGGCATCACTCCCCCCGCGAACGCGATCCGGGCCATCTCTTCGATCGGTGTCGCTTCCAAAATGAACGCGACCTCCGCATCTCGCTCGCGCACCTCCGCGACCGCCGCGTCGATCCCGCGCACATATTGGATGTGCTTCTCCTCGCGCACGGCCTCTTCGCTAATTCCCAGCAGCCCTCCGAGAATGTCGTGATGCAGCACGGGAACATCAAGTTCCCCTCCCGCGCGAGGCCTTTCGAGTAAGTGCTGGCCTGACTCGGTCACGACTCCAATCCGCACCGTCGACGGACTCGGCACCGCCAGCGCCTTCTTCAACTCGTCAACGGAATGCAATGGCGTCGCCGACCAATGCTCTTTCGCCCGCTCGTGAAAGCCCGTAGGGTCGATCCCGCGCAGCACCCGGTGCGTCGCCAGAATCTTCAAGCCCGCCGAATGCATGTTGAAGAACGCCATCCCCACGTATTGCGCCGCCGCATCCTCCGGATGATCCTTCGCATATCCCAGCGCCGTCTCATAGCGGTGATGGCCGTCCGCGATCAGCAGCTTCTTACCGCCCATCAGGGATTGAATCATCGCGATCCGGTCCGGGTCCGCGATCGGCCACACGCGATGCCGGGCTTGGTATTCGTCGAGCACGTCCAAAACCGGCGCGCCCTTTGACGATTCGCTCAAAATCGCGTCGATCGTCCCCGCCGGGTCGGGATACAGCATGAAGAGCTGCTCGAATTGCGCGCGCGTGTGATTCAGCAGCTCCCTCCGGTCCTTCTTCGGACCCGTCAGCGTCTGCTCATGCCGGTACACCACGTTCGCCGAATAATCCTCCAGCTTGCCCAGCCCGATGAATCCCTGGCGGGTCAGCTTCTTTCCGGAATCGGGCTCCTCAAACTCCTGCGAGTAGACGAAAAATCCGGGCGCCGCATCCTGCGCCAGCACGCCTTCTCGAATCCAGTCGTCGAAACATTTCGCGGCCCGCGTGTAGACATTCTCGGAGTCGTTATCGAACTCCCGCTTCTCGCCCAGGATAATTCGGACCAGGTTGTAAGGGCTCGCGGCAAGGTATTTCGCATGCATCGGCGGACTGATCTTGTCGTAGGGCTGGGTGAGCAGATTCGCCGGATCACCGGCCTTCGCTGAATAGCGAAAAGGTTGAAAGGGTTTTACGTTCGCCAAATAATCAGGATAGCGTTATCGGCGTTCATCCGCGTTCATCGGCGGCCGATTTATTTCTTAAACGCCACCGGGGCGCTAATCCTCACCGGCCGCGGATTCACTAGCGTCTTCCCGATCACCGGCGAAAAGAAATGACACTCGAAATTAACGATCTCCACCGTCAGCGTCTCATCGTCCGGCCGCTCCGGCGTCGCCTCCTGATAGCGAACCCGAACATTTTCTGGCTTCAGACCCAAGAATCCGCCAGGCAAAACGTGCGGCGCCACTTGCTCGCCGTAGAGGATCAGGTTCGTGATGCGATCGGGGCCCTCCCACGGATGAACCACGCCCCACCGCACCGACGACCTGACCCTCTCCACCAGCGCCTGATGAGCGAACAACACCTGTGCGCAGTCGATCACACCCAGCAGCAGCGCGAAAAATGCGAGCAGCACAAACGTCGCCTCGACCAGTCCTTGACCCTTCTCGCGCTTCACGGCTCCCGCTCCCCCGGAGCGTAGCGTCCGACGAACGGAAACTCGACCCCCGGCCGCCCTTCGAGCGAGATCGTCTTGAACACCGCATTCACCGGATAATTGCGAATCGCCACGTGAACCGCCGTAGGCGCGCCGCTCTTATCCTTCACCCACTCGACATCCACCTGGTCGGGACGCAGATTCAGCACCACCGGAACCAGTTCGGTCGGCCGTGTGTCGCCATACACCACCATATTGCGAATTGCCGCGCGGGCTTTTTCGAGATCGGCATCGCTCGCCGCGCGATAGGTGCGCATCGCCGCGTAGCGTCCGCCGTTGCCCACCGCCGTCACTAGCTGGTTGTAGACGTAAAACGTGTATCCGAACTGAAAAGTCCCAGCCAGACAGGAAACCATCACCGCCGCGCACACTGCGAGTTCGATCATCGCGTGTCCACGCTGCTTCCGCCTCATTCTGTGAGCCTGACCGGATTCGCCGCCGCTGCGGCATGCGCCGGAACCGTGAACGTAGTCGGCCCACCCACCGCGCGCAAAAACGTGATCTCGACGCTGTTATCAGGAGCCGTCACGCGAGCCTGCGTCATGCTCCCGGCATCGCGCGGATCTTTTTCCCATTTCGAGCCGTCCGCGCTGAACTCAACCACGACTCCTTTGAATTCCTGAGTTCCCAGATTCCAGCGCATCGGAACGTGGGCGACGGCGTCGCGCGCAAGATCCAATCCGGCCTTTGTTCCGTCCAGTTTAGAAGCCGCAGCCATCGCCGCCGCATCGGTAAAAACCTGCGCTTCGTTGCGAGCGATATATACCCGTCCCACGTCGAACGCCAGTCCCATCACTGCCAGTAAAAGCAGCATGGTGACAGACATCGCGATAAGAACGAAGCCTCGTCTATTTCGACCCACTCTATACAGAACGGCTGACGAGAGGCTGAGCTTTAGGAATCAATAGAATCGCGCCGGTAATCGCCAGAGCGACCGCGATCCATTGCGTGATCGAAAGAGGCAATCCGAACGGGAGCGCCTGTTCATGAAAACGCTCGAACTCAATGAAAAACCGGGCGATGGAGCTGATCACCAGGTAAAGTCCGATAATCTGACCCGGTGGGTGAGCTTTTCCATAGCGCCAGTAAAGGAAAGCAAACAAAGCAGCTTCTGTGAACGATTCGTATAATTGCGCGGGATGCAGGGGTACATCCAGCGGTACGCCGGTAAGTCCGTAAGCCTCTGGATTCTTGAAGGTTACTGCCCACGGAAGGTGGCATTCCTTGCCCCAGCAGCAACCGGCGGCGAAGCAGCCTAATCTGCCGACGGCGTGGCCGATGGCGATGCCGGGTGCGAACGCGTCAGATACGGCCAGCACCGGTAAGTTATTGTGGCGTATATAGAAAAATGCAGTAATCAGGGCTAGAATCAGGCCGCCTTGAAATACTCCGGCGGCTTGCAGCGTGGCGACCGAAAAGATCTGAATATCCGGCCAGTCGAACGCGATCATCAGGAGTTTCGCGCCAATTAAGCCCGCTAAAGCGACATAAACAGCTAGATTAGTGACCTTTTCAGCGTCTAATCCGCCCTTACGCGCCAATTTTACGGTGATCCAAAGGCCGGTCAGGAATCCCAGCGCGACCAGGACGCCATATGTGGGCAAATAGAAAGTGCCAATGGAGAATATCTTGGGGAACAATCTACTCTGAGGATAGCAGTCTTGCCACCGCGGCGCGGATCTCCGCAGGATTCGAACTGATCGCCACCACGTTGTTGGAGGCGTCCACCACCAACGTTGTCCCTTTAATAGGATCGGCGTTGTATTTCGCGGCCAGACCTTGCCGATCGATGATTTGCGGATAATCCAGGCCCATGTCTTCCAGGTAATAGTTGGCGCGGCCGGTGCTCGGGGCTTCGATCACGCCGTACGACCTTAGGCCTTTCGGTCTGAACTCTGATTCGGTTTTCATCAGATTCTCGGCTAGACGGCGTGCCGCGCCACTCTGGGCGGACCAGAATGTGACGAGCGTGACTTTGGAATCACTGGGCGCGATTTGCAGTCGCCGGCCTTTGATATCCACACCGCTCCAGACTACGAAGGGAGGGCCGATGGATGGAAGAGGCGGCTTTTTTAAACCTGGCGCCGGTTCGGGCGCGGGAACGGCAACGCGCGATTCGAGCGCTCGCTTGCGCTCGAATTCCTGGATCTCAGGTAATGCCGAACCCAGAACGTAGCCCTGCACTTCTTTTCCCGCTTGCATAACCATCACCGAGTAACAAGGGATCGCTTCGCCCACCACGGCATGGCGTACCTGAATTGCGTCGCCGGCCTGGACGCTGCCGAGAACCGAGCCGTCTTCACTGCACGCATCGCGCACGGGTGTGGATGCGAATGCGCAGGCAATAAAGACAACGGGCAGAATTAAGAGTCGCATCGCTCTAATGGCTGAGCCGCAACACTTCGGAAGCCAGCTTCTGGAACAGCGCTGTGAGTTGCGTCTTGTCAGCCGTCACCTGATACAAGCCCTGTTCCTGATCCGTCAGGAAGGCAGGATTGGTGTAAGGAGTCCAGCTCGAATCGTAAGGCAGAGCGGGAATCGTCTGGGTATTCGACATGATCGGCAAGAACTCATGATCCGCCGCGTCGCCGGCGTTGCCTAACAGATAGATGGTGTTAATCACGGGATGGAATTTTGTGGCGCACGCCGTACCGTTGCCTCCCGCGCCTCCGCATCCGGAGGCGTCTCCGCGGATCCAGTATGCTTCCGCCATAGCCGTGTTCATGGTAGCCGCGACGATAGTGGTCGGCTGGTCGGGCCGCATAAAGCCCTTGTAGGGGCCTGCGGTGAAGAAGTTCGAATTCAAGTCCGCCGGGAAGGACGTCCATACCCCTCCCTCATAT
The DNA here is from genome assembly GCA_035485055.1 of Bryobacteraceae bacterium. Lineage (GTDB taxonomy): Bacteria > Acidobacteriota > Terriglobia > Bryobacterales > Bryobacteraceae > Palsa-187. Next base: position 135,081 of record DATHOJ010000128.1, on the reverse strand, counting down.
TGTTGGCCGGGAGTCGAATCGGTGGAACACGCGGCAGCCGCGGATCCAGTTGCGCCCGTGCATACGTTGTTGCACTGAAACCTCCAGAAATCACGCGTGTCATAGGTATAAGACGCACCAGTGGACCCGAGCGTGACCGTGGCGACCGTGCAGGTTGAGCCGGGGCAAGTTGGCGGCGTCGAGGTAGTCGGGACGCCATGGGTCGAGTTTCCGTAGATATCGAAATCCGGGATATAAGCCAAGATTTGCCGAGCAATATCGGCATGGGCACCACCATTATTAGACGACGACGGCAGATAACCAACCGCGGTCGCGTTGCAAGTCGCCGGATAGCTGGCCCAGGCATCCGTGTTGACGGGCCTGAAGAGTCCGTTGGTGGCTCCTGTATCCGTTTGACCCGCCCCTTGCGCCAAGGTTCCGGTCACCGTGCCCGCGGCCGTGCAGATCACCGGCATGGTGCAGGTGTTGCCGTACGAGGTACAGGTGGCGCCAGGCGCGCCGGTATATTGCGTATAGTCCTTTCCGTAGCGAACATCAGATTGCGTGCGAATCGGAAAATTCGCGGAGACGCCATTGGGGGATCCGTCCGTAAACAAGACGATCGAGTTATAAGCCAAAGGCAAGCCGACGCTCTTGATCTGCTCATAGGCGAGCCACAAGCCACTGGTAGTGTTCGTGTTGTCGCCGCATTGACCGGGCTGAGTCAAGATGGACCCGAGCGCTGTGTTTAGCGATCCGTTTCCGAAACTGGTGCTCGGCGCGTAAAGCACACTGGCCGTGTAACCGAACTGGACAGCGCCGATGGTGTCGTAGGGGCTGAAATTCGTGATAAATTGCTGAGCCGCGGCGACCATCTCCTGGCAAGCCGTTGGGTTGCCGGGAGTGTTCATGGATACAGAGGTATCGAGCACCAGGATCATGACCGTTCCGCGGCGCGTCGCAGTCCCGGTGCCCGAAACGTTGACCGTCTTTATGCCGAAAATCTGCATGAAATAGGTCGGCGCGGGAACCGACGCATTTACCGAAATATCCAGAATCCCGTTGGGATTGCCGTTCCCGTCCGTTTCCTGCGTGAAGGTCGGCGTGGTCAGATTCATCGTGCCTGTGCCAAGATAGCCGTTCGGAAAATTGGCGTTGAAGAACTGCGTGGCTGTCGCGGTTGCCGCCGCCGACGCAGCCGGCACCGTGTTCGCCAGGTTCACCGATCGTCCGGCGGCCAGCGCAGCGGCGTCCACTGCCGAGGAAAGGCGCCCTTTGATCACATACATGGTCCCTGCATCCACCGCCAGGCCGATCATGGCGATGGTGAAGAACACCATCAATGCGTGGGTCAGAAGAATGAATCCTCTGCGTTTCCGGTCTTTGGTTACGATATGCGGCATGCGTTGCTCCTACTAGGTAATCGTGCGGTAGTAAATCACCGGCGGCTTGAAAATCGAAAACACCGATATGCCGCTCACGTCGGCGTATGTTTCCGAAATCAGCGCATACTGGCTTTGCGCGAGCGTAATGATCGGCGTCATGGTGGTGGAGGGAACCTGGAGGCTGGTATTCGTCGCGATGTTCACCGCCGAGATGGTTCCGTCGGACAGAACAGCCGCCGATGGGGGCGTCCCGAAATTGCTGGCCCAACGCGTGTTGTTGCCGATCGCCACATAGTAAGCAAAGACGTAGCTGTTGTAGTTCGGGCAAGCCGAAGGATTCCACGGCGGCACGCCGCTGGGTATCGGAGTGACTCCGGCGGCGCATTCGTTGGCTCCCACCAGGATGATTTTCGAGAGAAAGATCGCTCCATTACCGGAAGCGTTCGGAGTATAGGAGGGCGGCGAACCCATGCCCAGCCCGCTCGCTTCGCGAATCAGGATGGCCTGATTCTGCGGCAACACCAGATTCAGATCGGCCTTGGGATTAGTGACGGAAGTCACCATCAACACCGCCGCGCTGCGCGTGACATTGCTGACTTGCAGAGCCTTGTTCAATAGCGCGCCGACCGTAAATGCGCCAGCGAACATAAACGCCAGCGAAATGGTTACGATGGAAAACTCCAGCATCGCCTGGCCGGACTCGGATTTGTATCGTGTTCGCATGAGAGTGGTTCCTTGAATCTAGGGCGAAGGCGGAATGGAAGTCCCTTGCTGTAACCCGCCGAGCACATCGGCGGCGGACGCGGACAGCGTCAACCCGAGCCCCTTATTCCCGCTCATATCGGTGACTTGGCTTCCCGCCGAAAACCCCGTGATCGGGACCATCCACAGCAACGGATACGAAGGAATGGAAACCTCGACGATGTTCCCCGGCTGATTGGCGTAACTGATGGTCACGCTGGTAGTGCCGGTGGTGGTCGCGACCGTATAGGTGTAGGGCAACACCGGCGAAGCGGCCGCCGTGCACGTACCGGCGTTACAGGTCATGATCGGCGTGGTCAGATTGTTCGAAATATAGTAATTCACCACCACCGCATTCGCTTTGGTCCCCGCCAGGAATCCGACCGCATTGTCCTGCACCACCTGCGCGATGCAAGCCGCTTGAGAAGCGCAGCTATTGCCGTTATAGTTGGCGCTGAAGGTGATCGCGAAGCGTGACCCGGCGCGCACCGCCTGGGAGAACAGGCTCTGAATGGAGACCGCGTAGCAAACGTCGATGATCCCGAAAAACATCGCCATCATCGGCAAAAAGCAAAGCGCGGAGTCGAGAATCGTGTTACCGCGCTGTTTTCTCCGCCTCGGGGATACTGCGATCATGATGCCCCCCTCCTTTTTGTTGGCCTATACCCTCAAACTGAGCGCTTGAAAGTACTGCTTCTCCAAGGATTGTAGGGGGCGATAGATAGAGACGCCATCAGGGTTCTACATCGAAAACCTCCGAGGGATAACGTATGTCGGCTAAGGACTTCGCTGTAGCTGCTCTGGAACCAAAGGACCGTCCGGAACCAGCCACGCGCCTCTAGAATGACTTTTCCCGGGGTTTTTACGCTTCGAACCCTCGACGCAGGGACGGCGACGGAGAAACTCGACCGGCGCGCACCTAGACACCTTACATCAGAACGGACCAGATCCGTTCGGACATGGCCCCCATCTGGAGAAAACGGCAACAAAACTTTCCGCAATTAGGCAGAAAATCCCAATAAACGTCGGTCTCGATGAGGCCGTTAGGACCATTCCTATTACCGTACTATCGACTAAGTGTTTTTCCGTAGTCGCGCCTTCCCAGCCCACTTTTGGATCGAAAATTCACACTCGGCCATCCGCCTTCTCTTTCCTCGGCTTACCACCCCCGCATTGCCCGAGATATGGTACCCGCGCCTTACAAGACGTTAGGTGATTTGCTCTATTGCTGGATTCCTGCAACCCGCCGATGATTACCCTATAGAGGTTCGAAAGAACTGATGGGCTCTTCCCGCAAGAAATACACTTCATCGAGATCGCGAACACAGAAGGGGTCCGCCATCGTCGAAGGCGCATTGGTGTTGTTGCCGATGATGGCTCTGTTTTTCGCGATGATTGATTTTCCGTTCGCGATCTTTATCCAGAACACCATTCGGGAGTCCGTGCGCGAAGGCGTCCGTTTCGCCATCACCCAGCAGACCGGCGCGGGGGGACAGGACGCGGCCATCAAAGCGGTGGTCGAAAGCTATTCGCTCGGATTCATCAGTGACGCGGGCATCGCTTCCGGAGCCAACACCTTCTCGATTACCTACTACAACGGCACCACGCTCGCCAATGCGGGAACAGGCGTCGGAAGCAATGGGCAGGGAAACATCTGTGTTGTCTCGGCATCGGTGCAGCATTCCTGGATGGCTCCCGTCTGGCGGAGCACGGGAATTCTCACTTTTAGCGCCTCTTCCTCGGACGTGATGGAAGCCCCGCCCTTGGGCGTGTTGCCTTCCCGGTGAGACTTATGAACGGAAATCGAACGAATCGACGGCGCAGCGGGCAAAGCGGAAGTACCCTTCTTGAATTCGCGATTGTAGTTCCGTGCCTCACGCTCCTCTTCTTTGGAAGCGTCGGCCTCGGAGTCATGATGGGCCGTTATATTCAATGCGTGCAGGTGGGGCGCGACGTAGCGCACATGTACTCCGATGGCGTCGACTTCACCCAGACCACCCCGCAGAACATCATTATTCAGCAGCTCGCCAACGGCATCGGCATGACCACCAGCGGCGGAAACGGGCTAAATCCAGCGGACAGCACTGGGAACGGAGTCATCATCTTTTCCCAGATACAAACCGTTTATCAAGTGGATTGCACTGCCGCCGCGGTATCGCCTTGCACCAATTTGGGCCTTCCAGTCTTCACGCAGCGCATCGTCGTGGGGAACACGAGCTTGCGCGCCAGCAATTTCGGCACCCCAACGTCCACGCTGATGGACGCGTCCGGCAACATTTCTCCCAGCGTTTACCTCAGCAACTCGAATGCGACAGTCCGCGTCGCTGCCGCTTTTGAAGCGCAGCTCTCCGCCGCGGCGGTAAGCGCGGGACTTTCCGGAACAGCCCCGGTGCAGCCTCAAGGCAATATCGTGTACATGGTGGAGACCTATTTCCAGTATCCCGACATCGGGTTCCTGGGATGGAGCACCGCCGGCGGAGCCTATACCTGCTTCATGTTTAACTGAGTGGCGCGCTAGAAAGCAAAGGAAGGAATGTATGAAGACGAGAAAAAGACAAGCCGAGCGAGGGATTGCGGTGATCGCCACCACCATCATGCTGGTCATTCTCATCCCCGTGATCGGTTTGGCTATCGACGTCACCTTGTTATACGTGGATAAGGCGCGGCTACAGGGCGCCGCGGACGGAGCCGCGCTCGCCGGCGCCGAATCGCTGGCGCGCGGAACCAATGATGCAGCTCAACAAACCAGCGCCAGGCAGGCTGCGGCCGAGTACGTATTCCTAAATTATCCGACGACTTTCTTTTTCACAAACAGCATCACTGTCAATCAGGCAACCGACATTACAATTGACGAATCCGTCGCGAACCAGAGAACCGTCGGCGTTACCGCGCATGCCAATGTCCCGACCCTGTTCATGCGCTGGCTGAATTTCACTTCCACCAACGTGAACGCAAGCGCTACCGTGACACGCCGCGACGTGAACATCGTCGTCGTGATGGACCGGTCTGGATCCCTCGCATCGAGCGGTTCCTGCGCCGCGGTGCAGCAAGCGGCGATTAATTTCGTGAACAAGTTTTCCAACGGCAGCGATAACCTCGGTCTGGTTACCTTCGGTGCCAGCACCCACGTCGATTTTCCGATCGCGAACAATTTCCTGGGTGCGTCCGGCACGCTGCCCGCGCCCGCCTCGACGGTCCCGACCTTGATCGGCAACATCACGTGTCAAAGTTCGACCAGCTCCGCGATGGCGCTGTGGTACGGCTATGACCAGTTGGTGGGGTTGAATCAGCCGACCGCGCTGAATGTAATCCTGTTCTTCACGGACGGGAAGCCGACCGGCGTCAATGTGAACATGCCAATTGCCCCTGGCAGTACGTGCACCGGCGCGCACGCGGCGACCGCGAGCATACCGTGGAAGTACATTAACGGCCTCTACAATACCTATACAAACCAGGACGAATTTTTCGGCCTCTCCGATCCAATCAATACCGGATACGCGAACAGCGCGGACAGCGGTCAGACCACGGACGGAAACAACAGCGCTAACTGTGGCTACATGGGCGGAACCGGCGGCAATAATTACTCGGGCAACCAGACTGTGACCAGCGATTTCCTCGGCGTTCCGGAAATTGATGTCTTCGGCGACAAAATGGTCGCCGGTTACGGGGCGAACAGCGCCTACCTGACACCGGTCACGACGGTATCTTCGGGCTCAAACACGTTCATCGCGCTCAACAATACCACCAACGCAGATTACATGGCGGAAAATGCCGCGGACTATGCGGCCCAGGCTATCCGGGCCGGTGTGGTCGAGCCAACTTCGGCAACTGGTCTACTAAGCAACATTGGCAAGGGTCTTAGCAGTGTGGTCATCTACACCGTCGGTCTTGGAAACGCGCCTTATCCCCTCAGTGTCCCGCTGCTCCAGCGGATTAGTAACGTTGCCGCAAGCCCAATTTATGTGGCTCCTCCGACCGAACAGCAGGGAGACTTTATCCTCGCTCCAACGTCGGCCGATATCAATGCGGCGTTCGCGACCATCGCCGCCGAAATCCTGCGCATCGCGAAATAACGCTCCGGTGGTGCATCGATCGGGAGGCCTTTAGCCATGAAGGTGTGCACGCAAACTCTTCAGCTAACTAGTTTGATAAGGCATGCCGATCGCGTGATTCGTTCAAAGTTGGCTTCGTTCTCCTACGGTATGACGAGCTAAGTTTAATTATCAATGGTCCTTGATTTTGCTAGGCCCCCCCTAACACCAGCGTTCACCTCCTGATTTGAATGGGCGATGGCCGAAGAATTGCGCTGTCTCGGGCTTCTTCAGGTGTCAGGTCAGCCTTGATTGGTTGCGGCGTCGGCGCGGGGCTGCTCTGCCTTTAAAGCATGTATGAAAAGCCGCTGTGATCTGTGATTGGCAGGCGGAACCGCCCGCCCTACCACGACTACGCCAGCAGTTACAGAACGGTGGGACAGGCGGTTTCGCCTGTCGAACGACGTTCACACAGACTCCTTACTTCTGCGCCGTCAAGCTCTTTACCAAATCCTCGAGGGCCTTGCCGTGGAGCCCGGACGCGATTACTTCGAAACTCTCATTGAGAACGAATGTGCGCGGCAGCGTCTGAAAGTCAATGCCGTATCTCGCGGCGATATCGAAGCCGCTCGGCACGCTGCGGAATCCCAATTGATAATCCTCGAGGGTGTCCCGGAGTTGCGGAGAGTCACCCGAAACGTTCACCGCCAGCGCGTCGACGCCTTCCTTCCGGTATTGGGCATATAGACGGTTGACCAGCAACAGCTCGCGCGACGCATCCGCTTTACCTGGCGACCAGAACACCACCAGATTCACTTTGCCCTTCAAGCTATGGGCGCTCACCGCCCTGCCCTTCATATCCAACGCGGAAAAGTCCCTGAACGGAGGATAGTGAGGCTTCTCCACCGCAGGAGCCTTTGCCTCCGGAGCAACCGCCGGCGCAGCCACGGGCGCCGGAGCTACATCGGCAATCGATGCGGCCACGGCTGCTCTTTGACGCTCAAATTCCGCAACTGCCTCCAGCCCGTTGCCCAGCACATACCCCTGGACCTGTTTGCCACTCACCTCAGCCGTCACTGCGTAACACGTTTTCGCGTAACCGGCGACCGAAGAACGCACCTCGGCCGGCGAGTTCTTCGAAAGCGTCGCCAGAACCGGGGCAAAGTCGGAACAGTCGTCTAGCAGTGGAACGCCAGCCTGCGGCGCAGGGGCTTGAAACAAGGCAAGTAATGCAACGTAAGGGTACACAGATAAGCTTACGGCGTATCCACCCTTAAACCAATCAGGGGAAAACCTGAGAACTACTCTGTTTGTTTGCCGCTCATGCTAAAATTTTAGTAAGAAAGCTTGATCCGTTGACCGCGCGAATTATATTCAGTCTGTCCGCACTGGCCGCGAGTTTATTGGCGGGAGCGGGCACACCCGTTTCGCATCCGTCGCACGATTCCTCGTCGCGGCTGCTGCACGCGCGATTATTGTGCCTTAGCTCGCCCTACGCGCTAGCCGCTTCCGAACATTGTTCTCCGGTCCTCTCGTTTGCGCCGGCGCCCGACGCGGCCTTCGCTCTCGCCGCGCTGACCGCCACGCCGTTTCGCCGTTCCTTGTGCCTGGTGTCGAGCCAAGTCGCCGTCGATCTGTTCGAACGGCGCCATCAACGCGAATTCCTCCGCTGCTAACCGCCAACTCCGTCTCCCTTCGTTTCCGTGAGTTAGCTCTTTAAGTGGAGGAAATATGATAGTCAACGATGTCTTAGCGAAAGTCTTTGGCACTAAACACGAACGCGACGTGAAGGCCATGCGGCCTTTAATCGCCGCGATCAACGACCTTGAACCCCGGATGCTGGAGCTCTCCGACGAGGAACTCGCCGGCCAGACCGCCGTTTTCCGCCAGCAGATAGCTCAGGGAGCCACGCTCGACGATATGCTGGTCCCCGCCTTTGCCGCCGTGCGCGAAGTCGGCCGCCGCGTCCTCAATATGCGGCACTTCGACGTGCAGCTTATCGGCGGAACCGTCCTGCACCGCGGCAAAATCGCGGAGATGAAAACCGGCGAAGGAAAAACGCTGGTCGCGACCCTCCCCGTCTATCTGAATGCGCTCGCCGGTAAAGGCGTCCACGTCATCACCGTCAACGATTACCTGGCCCAGCGCGATTCGGAATGGATGGGCCGGATCTACAAATTTCTCGGCATGACCGTCGGCGTCATCGTCCACGATCTCGACGACCGCGAACGCCAAGCCGCCTACGCCTGCGACATCACTTACGGAACCAATAACGAGTTTGGCTTCGATTATCTGCGCGACAACATGAAGTTCCGCATTGCCGATTGCGTGCAGCGCGAACATTATTTCGCCATCGTCGATGAAGTGGACTCGATCCTCATTGACGAAGCGCGCACCCCGCTCATTATTTCCGGCCCCAGCGAAGAATCGACCGACAAATACTACAAAATCAACCGCATCATCCCCTTCCTCACCCGAGGCGAAGTGATCGAAGGCAAGGAGCCCGGCCAGAAATGGACCACCGGCGATTACACGGTCGACGAAAAGCACAAGGCCGTCGGCCTCACCGAGGAAGGCGTGCTGAAAGTCGAGAAACTGCTCGGCCTGAGCAACATGTTCGACGCCGTGAACTTCGAAACCAATCATCACGTCCAGACGGCTCTCAAAGCTCACGTCCTGTTCCAGCGAGACCGCGATTACGTGGTGAAAGATGACGAAGTCATCATCGTAGACGAACACACCGGCCGCCTGATGCCCGGCCGCCGCTGGAGCGACGGGCTGCATCAATCGGTCGAGGCGAAAGAAGGCGTTAAGATCCAGCGCGAAAATCAGACGCTCGCGACCATTACCTTTCAGAACTACTTCCGCATGTACAAAAAACTGGCCGGCATGACCGGAACAGCCGATACGGAAGCAGCCGAATTCGAGAAGATTTATAAGCTCGAAGTCACGCAAATTCCCACCAATAAGCCTCTACTGCGCAAAGAATTCCACGACGTGGTCTATCGCACGGAAGAAGAAAAATTCCGCAACGCAGCGAAAGAAATCAAGGAATTGCACGAAAAAGGACAACCCGTCCTCGTCGGTACCGTCTCCGTCGAAAAATCGGAGAAACTGTCCGGCATCTTAAAGAGGATGGGCGTCCGCCACGAAGTCCTGAACGCCAAGAATCACGAGCGCGAAGCCTCCATCGTCGCCCAGGCGGGCCGCAAAGGCGCGGTGGTTGTCTCCACCAACATGGCCGGCCGCGGAACCGACATTCTGCTGGGCGGCAATCCCGACTTCCTGACCCGCGAACGCCTGCGCAAGGAAAATAAAGATCCTGATCAGGTGCCCAAAGAGGAATGGGACGGTGTCTATAGTATGGTGAAGGCGCAGATCGATAAGGAGCACGACGAAGTGGTCGCTCTGGGAGGCCTGCAAATCGTCGGCACGGAGCGCCACGAATCCCGCCGTATCGACAATCAGCTCCGCGGCCGCGCCGGCCGTCAAGGCGACCCTGGCAGCGCTCGCTTCTATCTTTCTCTGCAAGACGATCTGATGCGCATTTTCGGCGGCCAGCGCATGCAGAACCTGATGCTGCGCCTGGGCATGGAAGAGGATGTGCCGATCGAAAGCAAGATGATTTCGAAGCGCATTCAAGCCGCGCAGGAAGCCGTCGAAGCGCAAAACTTCGCCGCCCGCAAACACATCCTGGAATACGACGACGTCATGAACAAGCAGCGGCAGGCCGTGTACGGCATGCGCCGCGCATTGCTCGAAGGCGCCGATCAAAAAGAGCGCATCAACGACATCATCGCCGGTATCCTGGGAGATTTCGTCGATCGCCGCGTTCCCGAAAAAAGCCATTCCACCCAGTGGGATTTGACCGGCCTTGAAACCGACGTCCTGACGCAATTCGGTGTGAAGATCCGCACCGATGAGCTCGCCAATCTCGACCGCCGCGAGCTCGAAGAAACCATCAACGATCAGCTAGTCAAGAAATACGGCGAAAAAGAGGCTCTGGTCGGCAAAGAACTGCTGCGCGAAACCGAGCGCATGATCATGCTGAACGTCATCGATAACCAGTGGAAAGACCACCTGCTGTCGATGGACCATCTGAAGGAAGGCATCAATCTCCGCAGCTACGGCCAGAAAGATCCTCTGATCGAGTACAAGAAGGAATCCTTCGTCCTCTTCCAGGACATGATGGACCGCATTGAAGACGAAACCATCCGCTACCTGTTCTTCCTCCAGCGCGTCGAGGATCCGGGAGCGAGCGTTCCCTACCCCGAAGTCTGGGCCGACGAACCCGACGACGAGGGCGGCGAGCCGGTCGCCGTCGCTGCAACAGAGGAACGCCAGTCCGCGGCGCAGAAAGCCGCGCAAAACTCCGTCCTCGATTTCACGCGCAACATCGAGCGCAAAAAAGAGAAAGAGCTGGCCGCGCTACAATTCATAGGCGGCGAAGCGTCGTCCAAGCCGAAGCAGCCGGTGATCGCGGCCAAAAAGGTTGGCCCCAACGACCCATGTCCTTGCGGGAGCGGTAAAAAATATAAGAAATGCTGCAACAAACCTTAAGGCTTTTGTTGTTCCTGCCGTTGGTCGCGCAGGCCGCCATTTTTCCCGAACATATCGGGACCTTCGACAAAGGCTCCCCCGCCTCGCTCAGCATGCCGGACCGGGATTTGCTCAATGAATTCGGCCTCGAAGCCACGGAGCAGGCGGATTATAAATCCGATTCCAAACACTTCACCGCGACCGCCTGGCGCTTCCACGACGCCACCGGAGCGATGGCTTTTTTCCAGGCTCACAGGCCCTCCGGAGCCACACCCGCGCCGGTTGTTAAATTGACCGCCTCGACCTCCGACGGTTCGATTTTCGCCTTCGGAAATTATGTCTTCCAGTTTACCGGCGCGGTTCCTCCCGCAACCGATTTGGCTCCGGTTTACGCTCAGTTGCCGAAACTGGAGCAGTCACCCCTCCCCGCGCTGATCAGCTTTTTGCCTTCCGCCGGCCTGATCCCAAATTCGGAGCGTTATGTTCTGGGCCCTGTTTCGCTCGACCGGTTCGAGCCCAGAGTCGCGCCGTCGATCGCGGCGTTTCACCTCGGTGCTGAAGGTCAGATTGGTAAGTATAAGAGTCCTAAGGGTCCTCTCAGTTTGGCAATTTTTAACTACCCGACCCCGAACATGGCCCGGGAGCGCCTCCTGGAATTCCAGAAAATCCCCGGCGCGATGGCAAAACGGGCCGGTCCGCTGGTCGCCGTCACCATCGACCCGCCCGATCTCGATTCCGCGGAAAGGCTCCTCGCGCAGGTAAAATACGAGACCAATCTGACCTGGAGCCAGAAGGTTCCGACCAATGAAGTCAAAGGGTTCGCGCGAACTTTGATCAACATTTTCGTGCTGGCAGGAATAATCCTAGGGATGTGTCTAGTCGCCGGGGTGGCATTCGGAGGGTTCAAGATTCTAGCCCGTAAAATGGGTCGGCGAGTGGATCCGGACGCCATGATCACCCTCGGGCTCGACGGCAAATAAGTGACTCGATAAGCCTTGGCAGTTCTGGCCCTTACACCGGAAACGATAGGGTGTTTCAGGGCTTTGTCACATGTTTTCCACAATGGGAGACATTCGTACGATACCGCTAACCCCTTGCGGGTGATGGGGTTGAAGGGCTTAAAAAGGGTGGGAGTTTTTCCCTTGACATCATTTCCCGCACGCCCTAATATCCAATCACACAGGTTTTGACGGTTGCGATGCCGTTTGAATCTGATTCTCCCATGTACATCACCCTGCGAAAGATCAGGGTTCGTAAATGCTCACCCTCACCGGTGGGCATTTTACGTTTACGGGCACTGCGGCGTCCCAGGACAGTCCGTTTCGCCCCGAATGACCTTCTTGTGTTACCATGCTCCTGAAGTGCTCACAACCTCGCGGAGAGGTGGCTGAGTGGTCGAAAGCAGCGGTTTGCTAAACCGTCGTAGGGGGAAACCTCTACCGGGGGTTCGAATCCCCCCCTCTCCGCCAGAATTTCCCTGCCTTAATCGACCTTAAATGGGCTCTACGCCAACAACGGGGGCGAGCCCCGATCCTGAACTGATTTCTAAGAACATAACACCTTCACTCGAAGTCTGTAATTTTGGAAGTTACGGAAGCCGTAGGCTTGGCGGTTGATAAGTTCCATTTTGTTGTGGAAACCTTCGGTGATGCCGTTGTTGCGGGTGAAGCGCCACATGGCGGCGATTTCCTGGGACCAGGACGAGAGCGTCTGGCCGAGCTGGACCAGCGGGGCGAGACCGGCTTGGCGCAACTGGTAGACGGCTCGCAGAAAGCGTGGCGCCAGGTGCTCGCATTGCCGGCGAGAGCGATGCTTTTTCAGCAGTAAGTAGCACAGCCGCTGTTTGAAGCGATAGATGGTTTCCAGCACGGGATGCGCGGCCAGATAGGCTGCCAGGCGAAGCTGCTGATCGGCCCGGAGGTTGTGGCGATGGCGGCGCATCAGCGAAAGCAATCCGCGGTTCTTGGAGCCGACGCCGTCGATGTCTCGCCAACAGGCCAGGAAGTGATGGTTGATGATGCGGATCACGTGGAACCGGTCGGCGACGATGCGCGCGTTGGGGAAGTGCAGGCGGACCAGCGCGCGATAGTTGGCGGCCAGGTCCATGCACACCACGCGAACCTCGGCTTTGCCTTCCAGGCGGTGAAAATAGGCCTCCAGCGACGCTTCACTCCGGCCCAGGACGACGTCATAGACCTTGTGATTTCGCAAGTCACACAGCGTGGTGGCGTAGCCTGAGCGGCGCGTGAAGAAGTGCTCGTCGATGCCCAGCAGTTGCGGGCATCGCGGGGAATGCCACTGGCCAAACTGGCGCTGGAGTCCACGCTGAAAGTAGCGTTCCACGGTGGCCGCGCCGATGCTTTCGCGGCGGCCCAGGCGGCTGCGGTTGATGCCGTCCAGGTGCTGGCGGAAGATCATCGCCTGAAAGGCTTCGCTGGACCGCTGGCACGGCTGAATCCCCGGAAAGCGCTCGCGGAAGTGGCGTCCACAGTCGTGGCATTGAAATTTCGAGGCTTCCAGCTCGAGGATGCAGTGCCGGAGGCCCCAGTTCTCATGCCGCACGCGCCGTAGATAGCGCCCCTTGTTGCGCAGCCGGTCGCGGCCGCAGTGCGGACATGATCTCGGTCCTGTGTATCGGGCCGAGATGTGGATCGCCCCACCGCGGACCTGGATATCGGTAATCTCGTAATCGGGCAGTCCTAAAACCAGCTCTGATCTGATCAAAACAATTCCTCCAAGAATGTTTTATCAGTCAGAAATCAAGGCCTGCCCCCGTTTTCGATGAAGAGCCCTTAAATGCCGCTAATGCTACCCCCGGCGGAGCCTTAAATGACCATAATTCCCCGCTTGATTGATGCGCGATGGGTCAAAATCAGACATGAGAGAATGGGCACTCCCGGAGCGTTCCTGGGTCATGGCACAGACTTGGCGCGACCTGCTGTTCGCCCACTGGCGCGTGCCCCCGGCCGACCTGGGACGGGTGGTTCCCTTGCCTCTCGAACTGGATTTATGGGAGGGAAGCGCATGGATCGGCGTCGTGCCATTCCGCATGGATCGTATCCGCCCGCGCGGCATGTTCGCCGTGCCTGGGATCTCGGCGACGCCGGAGATTAATGTGCGGACCTACGTGAAATTCGGAGGCAAGCGCGGGGTCTATTTCTTGAGCCTGCATGCCTCTAATCGAGCCGCCGTGAAGGTCGCGCGCAGATTTTTTCATCTGCCTTACCATCCTGCGAAGATGAATGTCCGAAGCCAGGAAGATATGGTTCACTACGAGAGCGCCGGCGAGCTCGCGCAATTTCGAGGCTCCTACAGACCAACGGGCGAGGTCGCGCCGGGGCAGCCGGGGACGCTCGAATACTGGCTCACGGAGCGATATTGTTTCTATGCGCTAGACCCGCAAGGAAGGGTCATCCGGGGCGAGGTGGATCATCCACGGTGGCCTTTGCAGCCGGCGGAGGCGTCGATTGAGACGAACACGATGACGGAGCCGTTCGGAATTGATCTGCCGGATGAGCCGCCGCTGCTGCATTTTTCGCGGACGCTCGACGTGATCCTGTGGATGCCGGAACAGGCGTGATCGCCGGAGGAAGCCTGTCTGAAAGCTTCCAGGAAACCGCCTCCTGTGGTTGCGGCTCATGTTGAAAGCTGACGAGAGCGGTCCAGATTACGAGGCCACAATATGCGATCATATGACTAGTCTGACTAGTTTATTATGTCAAAGAAAACCGTTCAGCAATCCTGGCAAGTGCAAACCGCCAAAGCGCGATTCAGCGAGCTGTTCCGACGTGCCCGTACCGAAGGGCCGCAACTCATCACTAAACAGGGGAAAGAGGCCGTCGTCATGATACCGGTGGAACAATTCGAACAGTTGACCGGCAGAGCCCGCCAACCGAAGAGCCTGGTGCAATTCTTTCGCGAATCGCCCTTGGTCGGCGTCAAGATCGATTTAACGCGCGACAAGGACATCGGACGCGACATCGATTTATGAGTGGATTTCTGCTGGACACCAACTGCGTCTCTGAACTAGTCCGCCCGCGTCCCGACCGCCGCGTGATGGAATGGGCGGACGCCACCAATGAGGCGTCGCTTTATCTAAGCGTTCTGACCCTGGGGGAAATTCGAAAAGGCCTGGCGGCACTGCCGCAGGGGACGCGCCGAACAAGGCTGGAAACATGGCTGGAGGTGGACCTGAAAACGCGGTTTCACGGAAGGATTCTCTCGGTGGACGCCGGCGTTGCCGATCGATGGGGGCTGTTGACCGCGGAGGCGAAGCGTGCGGGTAAGCCTCTCCCGGTCATCGACGGACTGCTGGCGGCGACTGCGCTCCACCATAACCTGACCGTCGTCTCCCGCAATACCGGCGATTTTGCTAGTACCAGAGTGCCGGTATTAAATCCATGGGAAGCCTAGCGGCACTTCGTTCCGCGATTCATCGGAAGCTGGTTCAGCCCTTCATTGATTTGCTGAAACAGGGCGTCACGCCTGAGAAAATTGCGTTGACCATCGCTCTAGGGGTCAGCCTCGGCGTGATCCCGGTGATCGGCTCGACCACCATGCTGTGTACCGTCGCGGCAGTCACCTTGCGCCTGAATCTGCCGGGAATCATGCTCATCAACGGCTTGGTTTATCCGTTGCAACTCGCGCTGCTGGTGCCGTTTCTGCGCGCCGGGGCGTGGATCTTTCGCGTGGACGGACCGAAGCTCACGATCGGACAAATTTTCACGTTGATCCGCACCGACATGTGGCACACGATCACCACTTTGTGGGTCGCGACGATGCATGCGCTGGTAATCTGGCTGATAGCGGGATGCGCGGTTTCGAGCATAGTCTATCTGGTCCTCGCCGTCGTGCTGCGGCGATTTTGGGTGGTCACGCATGACGCACATTAAAGGACTGCTGCGCGGGCCGAAGTTCAACGGCAGACATTCGACCGTCATTCCGAGCGCCATTCCCGCGGTCGAGGCGGCGCGCGATTCCGAGCACGTGACGAAAATTGCGCTGGGCGTGATCACACCGATCAAGACCGGCAAAGAGCATCTCAAATTCAACGCCGTCAGCGGAGGCTTGAAAATGCAGGTGCGCGGAGTTCATGCGATTCAGGTGTTCTGGCTGTATACGACGCGTCCCGATGACGCGATCGAGGAAATTCAGAAAAAGTGGGACTTGCGATGAACGGTCGAAAATAATTCTGAAAGCTTTGCGCCTTTCGTGAACCTACTATAAAGATGATGGACATTGTCGATCTGTTGTTGGGCAAACCTCTAGCGACTGAGGATGAGAAGGCGGAACGGATCGGCGCTGTCAAGGGCATTCCGATTTTCGGGCTGGACGCGCTCAGTTCGGCCGCGTACGGGCCGGAGGCCGCGCTAACGCTTCTGATCCCTCTGGGCATGGCGGGGGTCGCCTACATTCTGCCTATCACCGCCGCGATCGTGATTCTGCTCACGATTGTCTATTTTTCCTACCGGCAGACGATGCAAGCGTATCCGTACGGCGGCGGATCGTACACCGTGGCGAGCGAGAATCTGGGCACCGGCGCAGGCCTGCTGGCGGCGGCTGCGCTGATGATCGATTACGTGCTGACCGCCGCAGTGGGTATTTCGGCCGGGGTCGGCGCGCTGGTCTCCGCCGTTCCTTCGCTCCAACCGCACACCCTGGCGATGTGTCTCGGAATTTTGCTGGTGCTGGCCATTGTCAACCTTCGCGGCGTCCGCGAAACCGGCGGGATCTTCATGATTCCCACCTATCTGTTCATCGCGTGCCTGCTTGGCATGATCGTGATCGGAGTGGCTAAAGCGTTTCTTGCCGGAGGACATCCGATCCCTGTGGTGGCTCCTCCGAAGCTGACTGGCGCCACGGAGGCGATGGGCGTGTGGCTGATGCTGCGCGCATTTTCGAGCGGATGCACGGCAATGACTGGCGTCGAAGCGGTGAGCAATGGCGTGATGGCGTTCCGCGAGCCGACGTATAAATATGCGCAGAAGACGCTGACCATTATCATCGGAATCCTGATGATCATGCTGCTTGGCATCGCCTATCTGTGCCCTATATACGGCGTCGCGGCGACGAATCCGGAAGGATCGGGTTATCAGAGCGTGCTCTCCCAGTTACTGGGAGCGATCACTGGAAAGGGCGCGTTTTACTGGGTCTCGATCGCATCGATCCTGCTGGTGCTGTCGCTATCCGCGAACACCGCGTTCGCCGATTTTCCGCGCCTGGCGCACGCGATCGCGCGGAACGGCTTTCTTCCGCAGTCCCTGACCCTGCGCGGACGACGCTTGGTTTTCTCACAAGGAGTCTATGCACTGTCGATTCTCGCGGGATTATTATTGACCATCTTCGGCGGCGTGACGGACCGCTTGATTCCTCTGTACGCGGTCGGTGCGTTTCTGGCGTTCACGCTATCGCAGGCCGGGATGGTGGTTCACTGGCGCAAGACCGGAGGGCCGGGCGCGCGCCGCAGCATGTTCGTCAACGGACTGGGCGCGGTGGCGACCGCGATCACCGTGGCGGTGGTGCTGATCGCGAAATTCGTCGAAGGCGCGTGGATCGTGGTGGTCCTGATCCCGATGATGATCCTGACCATGCGCGCCGTGAAGCACCACTACGCCCGCGTGGAGCGCCAAACCGCCGCGAAAGGGCCAATCAACACCGCCAAATCGGGAGATCCGATCGTCGTCGTCCCGGTGGAGCATTGGAGCATCGTATCGGAAAATGCTCTGCGTTTCGCCTGGCAAATCTCGTCCGATATTCGGATCTTGCACGTGGAGTGCGGCGAAGAAACCGACGCCTTGTGCCGGAAATACTCGGAGTACATCGAGGGGCCCGCGAAGGCCGCCGGATTGCCGGTCCCCGAACTCGTGTTATTGAAATCGCCGTTCCGGTTCATCGTGCGGCCTATTCTGAATTACACACTCGAACTGGAGCAGGCCAATCCGGACCGCACCATTGCGGTGATCATCCCGGAACTGGTGGAAAGCCGCTGGTATTACGTCCTGCTGCATAATAACCGGTCCCAGGTGCTAAAAGCGATGCTGAACTTCAGCGCGAATCGATGCACGGTGATCATCAACATGCCGTGGCGCTTACCGGATTAAGAACCGGCTAGGGTCCCTGCCATCCAGAAAGCGAAACCAATTTTAGCCGCTGATAAACGCTGATCGAAGACAAGAAGACCTCTCGCGCGCAATCAGCGTTTATCAGCGGCCAATAGGTCCTTTTCAGCAATCTCTTCCGCCTGCGAATTCCGCTAATCCAGCGCCTTCGCCAGCACCCGTGCTTCCTTGTCCGCGTCCTTCTCACCCAGCCCGGCGATCCCCGCGATCCATGCACCTTTCGTGAACACGAAGATTGGACGCCCAGCGTCGTGGCCGTAATATCCTCCGAACGACGCCTCGAATTTCGAATCGCTCATCAGCTTTTTCCAATCGGGCAGCAGCAGCGCAGCCTCTGTAGGGTTCGCCAGCTTCGCGACGAACATATCGTACTCGGCTTTACCTTTTTTATATTGCGCCAGCGTGCCTCCTGGCATGAACGGCTTCCCCAGCAGTTGCTTTTCCACCACCAGCGTATCGATGCGATTCGGTTTCGGAAAGCGCCGCGTTTCATCGGGAGGCTTCGGCGCGTCGGCCTGTTTCGGCGCCTCCGTCTTCGGAGGTTCCGGCGGCTTCGAATCGCAGGACGAAAGCAATACGGCGAAAACGGCAACGGTGAGCGTGCGCATTAAATTAGAATATCGCCATGCGCATCCTCCGGCTCGCTATCATTTTCACTATGTGCGCCTACGCAGCGGACCCGGTGAAACTAATCGTCCTCGATCCCGGACATTTTCACGCCGCGCTGGTTCAGAAAGACATGTACGCGTCGCTCGACCCGGTGGTCTCGGTCTACGCGCCCATGGGACCCGACGTGGTCGATTATCTGAATCGCATTGCGTTGTTCAACACGCGCGCAGAAAATCCCACTGCGTGGAAAATCGAACTGCACGCCGGTCCCGACTTTTTCGAGCGTTTCCTAAGAGAGCATCCCGGCAACGTCGTGATCCTCACGGGCCGCAACCGCCCGAAGATCGATCGCATCGAGGTATCGGTGAACGCCGGATTGAACGTGCTCGCCGATAAGCCGTGGATTATTTCCTCGCGCGACCTGCCGAGACTTGAACGCATACTCAATCAGGCGGCGAAGAAAAACCTGGTGGCCTACGACATCATGACGGAGCGCTTCGAGATCACCTCGATTCTACAAAAAGACCTGGTTAATACTGAGAACATTTTCGGCAAGCTCATCTTGGGCACCGAAGCCGAGCCGGCCGTGACCGCGCGCAGCATCCATCATTTGATGAAGGTAGTTGCCGGCGTGCCTCTGCGCCGCCCCGCCTGGTTTTTCGATGTGAATGAATACGGCGAAGGGTTGGCCGACGTCGGGACGCACGTCGTCGACCTGGTGCAGTGGACCGCGTTTCCCAACGACGCGATCGATTATAAGAAGGATATTCACCTGCTCGGCGCGCGCCGCTGGCCCACCGTGATTTCCAAATCCGACTTCGAGCGCGTGACTGGCGAGCCGCGGTTCCCTGCCTCGCTCGCCGCACATATTAAGGATGGCAAGCTCGAGTACGATTGCAACAACTCGGTTCGCTATACCGTCCGCGGCGCGCACATCGCGCTCGATATTCGCTGGAACTGGGAATCGGAAACGGGCGATGTGTACGAGGCGTCCTTCCAAGGCACGAAGTCGCGTATCGAGCTTCGGCAAGGCGCCGCGCAGCATTTCGTTCCGGAGCTATATGTCCTTTCTCAACGTCCCGACGTGTTCGCGGCGCTCGACCGTTGGGCGGCGTCGCATCCCGGCATCGGCATCGAAAAGCTCGCCGGCGAAGCGCGTATCGTGATTCCCCAGAGACAGCGCGTCGGCCACGAAGATCACTTCGCGCAAGTGACCAATCGCTTCTTCGACTATCTGAAAGCCCCCGCAACGCTGCCCGCGTGGGAGCAATCGAACATGCTGGTGAAATATTTCGTCACCACCCGCGGCGTCGAGATTGCCGCCCGCTAAGAGTTTGTTGAAAAGGGGACCGACTACTCTGTCCCTGCTCGCGAAAGCGGCGCTTTTTCTATGAACGCGGTTGTGGACAGAGCGGTCTGTGCCCTTTTCAACAAACTTTTAGCGCGTGGTACTTTAATTGAATGTCTGTAGACGAGGAATTACAAGAAAACGCGGAACGCGCCAAGGAGCCCTTCGACAAGATGGTCGCGGTCACCATGGCGATTATCGCTGCCATGCTGGCCGTCGACGGGGTGATGGCGCATCTGCTCACAACCGAGGAACTGTTACTGCAACAGAAAGCCTCCGACCAGTGGTCGTATTATCAGGCGAAGTCGATTCGCAGGTACGACTCCGAAGTCGCCACCGACGTCTTCAAGGCCTTCCACACGGAGGCGGCCGAGCCTTCGGTGGAGAAATACAAGAAAGCCGCCGAGAAATATCGCGAGGATACCGACGAGATCAGCAAGGAAGCCAAGGGGCTGGAGGCGGAGAGCAAAATGAAGGGCGATCAGGCACAGCGCCTCGAATTCGGCGAGGTGTTCCTGGAGCTGGGAATCGTATTCGCATCGATGGCGATCCTGACCAAGAGCAGGCTCATCTGGTTCGCGTCGATCGGCAGCGCGCTGGTCGGACTGGCAATCGCGCTTTCGATGTTTATGGTGAAGAGCTAAACTTCGTTGCCTGAACCCTGTGCCATTGGTGGCACAGACTTTAGTCTGTGTCCTCAACCTTCTGGCAACAAAATAATCAACTCCAACTGCGGAGTCGGAAAATCCCCCGGCACAAACGCCGCCAGATTTCTCGACCGCGTAATCGCTTCCCACGCCACGCCTGTCTGGCTCAAACTGAAGTATTGATAATTCAGCTTCACCGGAATCGCGCTCGGCGGCCGAGGCGTATGCGCCAGCGCGACGCCCGGCAGCGCCTGCCTCACCAGATGCTCGATATGATTCGCCGAGCACACCTTCACCAGATAGGGAGTCTTCGAAATCAACTCCGCCTCGCTCATTTCCGACCGCACGGCCAGATACATTTTCGTGTTGCGAAGATATTTATCGTCCGCCAGCGACGTCGCGTAGATCGACGATTGCACCAGCTTCAAAGGCAGCGAAACGAAATTGCTCGGCACCACGGTTTCCAGCAGCAGGCGAATCTTCTCGTCCAAATCCTCAAAACAAAAACTCATCTCGTCATGCTCATACTTGGGCAGATCGCGCGGATGGATGGTCGGCGAAAATGTCGTCAAACTTCCCGCCAGCGCCAGCATGCACTGAAACAGCACCTCCGGATGCCCTTTGCGAGTTTCGAACAAATGCTGCAACAACGGAAACTGAGTATTGATCGTATAAAGCAGCCAGAAATTCGCGATATCGGCCGCGCCAAAATCGGCCAGGCTGAGATTCTTCTGCCGCCGCGATCCCGCCAGTTGGCTGCTCTTCGCCGCCAGAATCTCCACCAGGCGCCGCAGAATCGACACCAGAAAATCGCTGGCCGCGATATCAAGCAGAGGCGGAACGAAGCGCGTCGAAAGCGTAAACATTCCTGCCGGCGTGCGCTCAATCCGCCCGATCCTCAGCACCGAAGAATGCTGCTGCGATTCGCCCTCGACTAAGAAACGAAAATTCTTGCGCGCCACCTGAATCGGCCGCTCCGCCAGTCCCGAGTTTTCATCGCGCGTCATCGAAACTTCCGTCAGATACCGCGTATCCGCCTTCGATTGCGCCAGCGAAATATTCAACCCTCGGTCACGCTGATGCGGAATCGCCAGAAATACGTCGAGCGTTTTCTGATCGGCCTCGAAACAATCCGCCAGAGGCTTCGGCGCAGGCGCGGGATCGGCTTCCGGAATATCGAACAGCAGCCCATCCGGAAAAATTCCCGCCGCATCGGTCAGCGCGATATAGCCCGCCGCCAGCGATTCCTGGTTCCATTGCAACCGGCGAAAACCCCACGGAGCAAACGTCAGCGCATCAAGCTGAAACTTTAAAGAATTTTCGAGGAAGCGATCCTGCGTTTGAAGATACTGCGGGCTCAGCATCGTGCCCTTCATCCAGATAACCGGCTGCAAGCGCTTCATTCGAATTCCACTATACCCCGTCTACACCAACACCACACTCTGATGCTTCGCCCCACGCGGACCCACCGAATACTCCACAGCCATTTCCGCCTTTTCACCCTCCACCACGATCCGCGTCAGCGGTCCAAAAAAATCCACCGCCTCCTGCTGCACGAACGCCGGCAGCGACGCTCTCAGCACCCTCGGATCCCAGAACCGGAACGTCAACGGAGTCCCCGCCGCCGTATACAGCGTTATGAAGTTTCTAAAATGCGCGCAGATCGGATCGAGCCCTGCTGTGGAGAGGCAATAAAATCCCCACCCCCGGCTCCAGCCGTCTTTGATCAGCACATCCAAAAGTCGCGCATGCGGAGGCAGCTCCACCACGTACGCCGCCACCCGGACGCCGTCGTCGAGCGCGATGAACCGCTCCCCCGACGCATCCAGAAACGCCGGAATCCGCGCGTCGCGCATCGGATCGAGCACCGCGAAAACGCCTTCGCCGCTGCGATAGAGAGATGCCAGCAGCACCGATTGCCCGCGCGTGAAGCCCGGCCACGCTTCGGTCTCCAGGCCCAGTTCTGCGCGGCTGATTTTGGAAGTGCCGGGAAACGAATCGGTGGGCAGAGTCGTCGCGCGCGAGGCCGGCTCCCTGCCGGATTGCTCATTTCCTTCCAGATGAATGGTGAACGTGCTTCCGCCCGCGGTCAGCGAATCGCCTTCGCGCAAAACATTTTCAGAAACCACCCGCTCGCCGTTGACGAACGTCCCGTTGCTCGATCCCAGGTCGCGCGCGCGCGCTTCGTTCCCGTCATTTTCAATCGCGAAATGTTGCCCCGATAAATAGGAATCTTCGCCTAGCGCGTAGTCCGATTTGGCGGTGCGGCCGATGCGCAGAATCGTACCCGAGCGCACCTCGATTCGTCGTCCGGCGATCGGCCCGGACACCGCCTCCAAAATGACTAGCATCGCGGACACATTTTATCGAATTTATGCACCGGGAATCGCCTTGTCAAAAAAACCTCCACTATCGGCGGCATCCGGCGCGGCCGGAGACTTCAACTCGGTGTGCGGCGGCCAGACGGTCGGCGCGACAACCGCTGCCTCCGCCGGGTCAATAGGTTCAGCCGGACCGCTATTAATCAGCACTAACGGCGAATTAATCGCGATCGAGGTTTTCGTCAACACAATCGAGCTCGCGCCGCAGCTTAAGCTCATAAGACCGTCCGCGCCGATCGTAACCATGGCCGCGCCGCCCGAAATAGTGCCTTCCGGGCATTGTAAAACCCAGTCACCCTTTTGATTGAGCTGGTTCGTGCTGCCCTCTCTGAGAATCGTCGATTGATCGCCTTTCGAAATCAGCTCGCGTACGCTGCCTTCAAAGACACTCCTGTTATAGTTCCCTTCCAACCGGACCGTATGGTCTGAGAACATGTCCTGCAATACGTCACCCCCGTAGTTCTCAATCGTAAATTTGTCAACTCGAAAATGCCGCTCACCCCGAATCTGCGCGATATGGTTTCCTGCAACAGCTGAGTTCTTGTCGCCCGCCACACTTTCCATCTGGCTTTTCTCGACAATCAAATGCCGGTTGCCGCCCACAAACTCGCGCGATTCCTTGTTCACCCGCTCGTCTTTGTCCCGCGCGGCCTGAAAATAAAGCTGCTCTTTTCCCCTCAAATCCTGAAAGCGCAGCTCGTTGTAGTTGTCGATCGGATCGCCCTCCGGTGTGCTGTGGGTCTGAATGGTGCTCACTGTCTTATGCTGCGGTAAAGCATAGGGCGGCATTTGTGTCGCGTTATAAACGCTTCCCGTAATGACAGGAAGATCGGGATCGCCGTTCGAAAAAGAAACCACCACCTCTTGTCCAATGCGCGGATTAAAAATGTTACCCCAGTAAGCTCCCGCCCAGGAAGTCGCCACGCGAATCCACCGTGAGCAATGCTCCTCCTCGTCGGACGGGTCCCACATGAACTTCACCTGCACCCGCCCGTAAGGATCGACGAAAATCTCTTCATCCTCCGGACCCGACACCACTGCGGTCAACGGCCCGCTGATTCTCGGCAAAGGAGTCATTCTCAGCGGCCTGTACGGCAGCGCGAACGGCTGCGCTGTAAACGTGTTCCCGTAATGATCGTCCTTGCGCTCTCCCGCGTCCGAACGGAAGGACCCTTCCCGGGCCTCATGCACGACGCTCGTGATCACATATTGTCCGTCGCCGTTGAAATGCTGTTGCAGCGTGAACTTGTGGCCCGCCGTTATTTGCCGGCAATTGCTGGCGCCGTCAATGCGCAGCATGCCCGCTTCCTTCAACTGGATGCGCAGGTCCGCCATGCGCTTGTTGTCTTGATAAATGTTGAGCAGTTCCGGCGGATAGCGGTCGCCCGTCCTCCTGATTTCGTCGAAGCGCTGCGCGTACCGTCCCGGATGCTCCAGAACCTCCAGATTTTCGTTACCCGCGATCTTCAGCTTGTGCGCCACCTTGCCCACTTGCACGCTGTCCTGAACGATCTCTTCCGCCTCCAGGTGCTTGTGCGGCAACTCGAAATGATGATCCCACAACGTGCATTTGCCGGAATCCCATACCTGCGCTTTCCGCCACGCGCGGATGCGCTCCTCGTCCCTCTGTCCTCCCTCCAGCGCCTCGAAGATCAATTTCGAATCGCCCGGAATATCGGGATGCGATTGCGGAGTGTCCGCCACCACCAGCTTGTGCGCTCCACGCGTGAATTTGAAGAAATAGTAAATCCCCTCTTCTTCCATCAGCCGCGAGGCAAACGCGAAATCGGTCTCCTGATACTGGGTGACATATTCGCGGTAATTGTACGTCCCTTGCAACTCATACACGACGTCGAATCCGTCGAAAATCTTCCGGAGCAGATCCGGAACGTTGATGCTCTGGAAAATGCGGCTGCGGAATTTTCGCGTCAGCTTCCAGACTTCCGGCACGATGGTCATTTTGAATTCGGTGAACTCAAAATCCCTTTTGCCCTGCGAAAGCTCGATCACGATACCATTCAAGTCGCGAGCCTCCTGGCTCGCATCTTGTCCATTCACCCCGAAACTGACTTTCTGCCCGATCAGCTTGTCGAAATCAACCGACGTGGCATTTTCGGCCAGCAGTTCGAGCTCAAACTGAAATAGCTTGCTCAAACCCTCCATCCCGGTAAATCCGCTCAACAGCAACTTGTCCTCGCCCAGAGGAGTCGTCAGATAAAGATAGCGGTTACCTTCGAGGGTGCCCATACTCGCTTACGCGTAAACGAAGTTGGAATCGGCTCCCACGCTCACATGGATCGTCGAAAGCTTTTGACCCTCCGCCATCCCCGTCAACAGTTTCCGCGAGATCGACGGCAACAGAGTATTGGTCAAGATGTTATCGACATTCCGCGCGCCGCTTTCGACTTCGGTGCAGCGTTTCGCTACTTCGTCGACCAGCGCGGGTTCGTAGTCCAGAGTAACCTTGTGATTTTCCATCAGCCTGCGTTGGATTTTCCCAAGCTTTAGTTTAATGATGGTTTTCAGAGCCTCATCGCGCACCGGGAAATAAGGAATAATCACCATGCGGCCGAGAAATGCCGGCTTGAAAATCTTGTCGAGTTCAGGCTTTAGCGCTTTCACCAACCCGTCGGCGCTGGGCGCAGTCTCGGGATCGGCCATTAGTTTCATCAACGTATCGGTTCCGGCGTTCGACGTCAAAATGATGATCGTGTTCTTGAAATCGATCTCCCGGCCTTCGCCGTCTTCCATCATTCCTTTGTCGAAAACCTGGAAAAACAGCTCGAGCACATCGGGATGCGCTTTTTCGACTTCGTCGAGCAGCACCACGGAATAAGGCCTGCGGCGTACGGCTTCGGTCAGCACTCCGCCTTCGCCGTATCCTACATATCCGGGAGGCGAACCCTTGAGCGTCGAGACCGTGTGCGCTTCCTGGAACTCGCTCATATTAATCGTGATCATGTTCCGCTCGCCGCCGTACATCAGGTCGGAAAGAGTAAGCGCGGTCTCCGTTTTGCCGACACCGCTGGGACCCACCAGCAGAAAAACGCCGATCGGTTTATTCGGATCTTCCAGGCTCGCGCGCGAAGTGCGGATGCGTTCGGCGATTTGCATTAAGGCGTGATTTTGACCGATAACTCGTGATCCCAGAACGTTTTCAAGAGTTAGGACCGTTGAGATTTCATCCTTCAACATTTTGCCGGCAGGGATGCCGGTCCAGGCGGAAATGACTTCGCCGATGGTGTGTCCGTCGACGCAGACGCGCATTAAAGGAGTTTCGCCCTGTAATTCCGTCAGCTCGGCGTTCAGCTTGTCGAGCTCTTCACGGTTCCCTTCTTTTCCTTCCAGTTTCATGCGCAGATCGCGAATCTTCATAACCAGATCGCGTTCTTTTGTAAAGCGCTCATTCATCGTTTTGAGGCGCTCTTCGGCGGCGGCTTTTTTCTTACCGATGGCTTCGAGGCGCTCCGCATGATCCGCGCCGACCGATGCTTCGCGTTCCAGAACCCGCGCCTGCACCGTCAGGTCGTCGATTTCGCGCGAGGCGTCTTCGATCGCGGCGGGGGTGGAATTTTGCCCCAGCGATAATCGCGCACATGCTGTATCTAAAACACTTACCGCTTTATCCGGCAACTGGCGTCCCGCTAAGAATCGGTGCGAAAGACGCACTGCGGCGGAGACGCCTTCGTCCAAAATCCGCACGTTGTGATGCTTTTCCAGCGCGCCCACAATTCCGCGCAGCATCACCATGCACTGCTGCTCGACCGGTTCTTCGACCTTGACCACCTGGAAGCGGCGAGCCAGCGCGGCGTCTTTCTCGAAGAACTTTTTATATTCGCTCCAAGTAGTAGCAGCGATGGTTCTTAGCTCGCCGCGAGCCAAGGCAGGTTTGAGCAGGTTGGCGGCATCGTTCTGACCGGCCTGTCCGCCCGCGCCGATCATGGTGTGCGCTTCGTCAATAAATAAGATGATGGGAACGGAGGAGGATTTTACCTCTTCGATCAAGCCCTTTAAGCGGTTTTCAAATTCGCCCTTGATACCTGCACCTGCTTGCAACAAAGCGAGATCCAGGGTGTGGAGATGGACGTTTTTGAGCGACGGAGGAACGTCCCCAGCGGCGATTCTCAGGGCGAATCCTTCGACAACCGCAGTCTTTCCTACTCCTGCCTCGCCGGTCAGAATCGGGTTGTTCTGGCGCCGGCGCATCAGGATATCAATGACTTGGCGAATTTCGGAGTCGCGGCCCAGCACCGGGTCGATTTTGCCCTTTTTGGCGTTTTCGGTGAGGTTCACCGTGAACTGGTCGAGGTTGGGAGTCTTGCCGCCGCCTACTTTGGGAACCAGCGGATCGCCGGCCGCAGAGGACTCTTGTACGTCTTCCTGGGAGCCTTCGGTGATCGCTAACAGCTCCTTATTCAGCCTTAATGCATCGATTTTCGCTAGCTGGGTAACCTTATTCGACACTAATCTCATCAATTCGTCGCTCGAAACCAGAGCAAGAATCAAATGGCCGCTGCGGATCTGGTGCGCATTGAAATCGAGCGACGCCGTCGACCACGCCCCGGAGAGGAGTTTCAATACCGACGGGCTGAAGGCGGGGGTGCGGGCGTTGCCGGTTTTGAACGTATCGAGACTGCGCTCCAATTCTTTTTGCAGCTTGGACCCGTCCACTTCAAATTGCCGGAAAATTTTCGCGGCGTCGTTGGATTCCGAGTCGAGCAGTTTCAAAAGCAAGTGCTCGATTTCAATATCGTAGTGGGTGCGCGCGAGGCAGAGACCGGCGGCGGCTTCCAGGGCTCCTCTGGTAGTGTCGTTTAATTTTCCGATCAGGCCTTTTAGGTTTACGCTCATAAAATTTCCCTCCTCGAATCCTCTCAATGATCGCTCCCTGTGGTCGCGGCTCGGCAGAGCACTGCGCGTAGGGAGGTGCGCACTTAAATCGTCAGAATTGTATCACCGGCGTGCTCTTGTTTTGGTTGCGTTGTTGCCCATGACGTCCAGCCCAGACGCGGCTCGCCTCCGAGTTCGCAGGGCGGGACATCGTCCTTTTTCAGAATCAGGCGGACTTGAAAATCCAATTCTCCACGGCCGGCGAATTTCGCCAGCGACTGCAAGGGCGAGTATGCGGTACCGGACGGAAGAAAGTCGAGATACTGTTCGATCGGCATCGGACCCAGGTGCAGGCGGACGCCGGATTGCTGGTGCCAGATCTCATCGCCGACGACGGCTCCGAAACCCAATTGTTCGGATTCTGTGGAGGCGCGGTCGAACACGCAGAGGTCTTTCGGGGAGAGACGAAACCAGGCTCCGGTGAATTGTTCGACTTCGACGGGCACGTCGAAATAATCTTCAATGATGCGCTGGAGAGCGGCCGCGGAGCGGGTGCGCAGGGCGAGCAAGCCTCCGTAGTAGAGCAGCGAATCGTCCTTCACTTGCAGGCGATTCTGCATCTCCGCGGAGCCGATACCGATCAGGTCCATCAGATGATGGGAGAATTTGTCGCGCTCCCCACGTTCATAGGAGAGCGTGAAGCGGTATTTTTCCCACGCCTGATAGAACAGCGAAATCATGCGGTGGTTGAAGATATCGAAGAACTCGCTAATGCTGAAATCCTTGTTGCGGACTCGGTCCAGCATCATTTCCGTGTAGTAGAGAGGAAGAACGCCCATCGGCCCAGTGAGGCCCATGAAATTAACTACTAAGACCGGGACGGCGCCGTCCCAGACGATGCGCTGGATCTGGCTGGCAGGGAATGGGAAAGAGCTATGGGCGTTGAAGCGGACTACCTCTTTATCGGGACTGACGAAGCGGCCGACGGGGGCCCGGTCCGGGAGGAGGCGTTCGATGAGGCGGACCGCTTGAAAGAATTCGAACTCGCAGGGGTTGGCGCGAAGTTTGGCTTCCATGCGCGCGTAGCGAGCTGCTGGGAGCGGTTGAAGGTCAGTCATAAAAAGAGCGTTAACGTGACACCGTAATTGTATCGGCGGGGCGAAAAATGGGGACAGCCCGCTCTGTCCACGCGGCGACGGAGTCCTGCTCTGCTTCGCGAACGGATGCACGCCTTGGGACAGAGTAGGCAGTCCCCATTTTTTGCGATGTGCGCGCGCGAACACAGACTAAAGTCTGTGCCACCCAGGCTGGTTACATCAGGATGGTTTGTCCGGCTCTGGGAGGCCATTCTTTTAGCGGCTCCTTTCTTTGTTTCGTGCGGACTGACAGTTGGCTGAAGCTGTTCAGGGAGACGTATTCGGCCAGGAACCTTTCGATTACGCTCGAGAAAAGGAACACACCTCCGCCGGTGAACATTTCTTCGTCCAGTTCCAATTCGACTCTTGTGCCTCGGGCGAAGGTGATACCGTTTTCCGACACCAGGCGCGCGAAGTGGCGGGCGCTGCTGATGCTGGTGATGCCGTCGATTTGCTTTTCCGAATACGCGGAGCCGGTGAAGTTGTAGAGCTTTAGAATTTCCTGGAACGCTTCGCGGCCTTCATCCACCAGCGAAAGATAGTTGAGAGAGAGATGCGAAATCAGGCGCCACAGTGCCGCTTTTCCGGACGGAGGACGGACTGCCGCGGTCGGCTTGCGCAGCGCGACGATCCGCTTGATGGCTGCGCCGCCCTCGATTTCGAAATCTCCGGCTTCATTGGCGAAGCTCAGGCGGGAGGGCAGGTCGCGATTCGTGCAGGTCGTGCGCAGCGTCAACGTATCGATATCGGGATAGACGGGACGCGCGGAAAGATCGACCAGAGTGATGGACACTTCGGTGCCTTCGTCGCCCACGCGCGAAGACGCGCGGCGATGGGCCAGCCAGAAAGTCTGTTTTTTGTCTTTTTGGGTGGCGTGGCGGAAGGAGTAGAAGGGCTCGAAACGCAGGACCTCGTTCGATTGAGGATTGATGCTAAGGACTTCGTCGATGGAGAAGACTTCGGTCGCCTGCGGGCGGCGGACGTCGGGGACGACGGAATATTCGTAGCGGCGCTGGTCCAGCAGGATCGGCTCGGCAGTCTGGCCGAAGAGGTTGACGATCGGCGTGGCATTGACGCGGAAGGTTTTTGCGTTGACGCCGAGTTCCAGGATCTGGCGGCGTTCGGTTTGCTCGAATTGAGAGATGAGAAAGACCAGCTCGAAGCGATTTTTTATACCTGGACCCAGGGCTTCGCGGAGACCGGATACTTCGAAGAAGAAAAACTTGTCCGGGAAGGTGAAATATTCCTGGAGCAGCCGATAGCCGGGAAAACTGCGGCGCGGATAGGGCAGCATGGATTCCACTTCGCTGAAGCCGGCGGGTTTGACGGAGTCGCCGCGCAGCACCACCGGGCGTACGCGGGAATTCGGAGTAGAATCGCGGACCAGAACCTGAACGGTGTTGGCGCTGATCAGCTCATAAAGAGTGTGCGCTACATTCGCTTCGCCACTGATGTGAATGCGCAGGGTATCGATGCCCAACTGCGGGAGCACGACATCTTGAGGGGCGCGAAATTCCACACGAATGGCGGCGACGGCGTCCAGCGATTTGACGGGCGGAGAGAGACGGTCAGGCGAGGTCCATTCGGCTTCGGCCACGCGCAGAGGAAGCACGGTGGTTTCGTAGCAGGTTCTGAATTGACAAGGCACCCCGGCCACCGGACGCGAGTTGAGAACCGCCCCGCGAGGAACTTTTTGAGGGGTCGCGGCTCCCCCTTGTTCGGCGTCGAGATGCATTTCGACGATAGACATGGACGGAAGGGGGCGGATGTAGTGCGGGTAGAGGATGCTGAGCAGAGCCTCGGTGATTTCGGGGAATTCATCGTCGATCTTCAGGTGGACGCGGGCGGCTAAGAAAGCAAAAGCTTCGAGCAGGCGCTCCACATGAGGGTCGTCGCATTTGTCGGGTTCGAGGACCAGGCGGCCGGCGATTTTGGGGTATTTCTGGCCGAATTCGGCGCCTAACTGGCGGAGGTAATTCAGCTCGCGTTCGTAGTAGAGGAGCAGGTCGTCACGCACGGGGGAGCTCCTGGTGCGCGTAGGGTGTGAAATTGAGGGCGGGCAGGTCGGGAACCTGCCCCACTTGCACGCTCACAGGCTGAAGAGATTGCCAAATCCTGTTGAAAGGATCGCTCCCTGCGGTCGCGGCTCGGTAAGCGGTTGTTTTTACGCATCGCCGATTCCGAGCCGCGACCGCAGGAAGCGATCTGCACGGCTTTTTGAGCCACCTGTTGCGAGGAGGCGGCATTAGCGCTCGCCTCGGATTTGATATTCGCCGCTGGCCAGTTGGAGTTCGCCGTCGAAGGAGATGTGTTCGGGCGAAGGGTCCATTTGGAGGGAGCCTTCAATGTGGAACCGGAGCGTGCGCGCGCCGGCCGAGCTGCCTTCCACCAGCACCACGCGGATGTTGCGGAGACGCGGCTCGAAGAGGGCGACGGTGCGCTCGATTTCGATCACCAGTCTTTGCCGGTCCTTGGGTGCGTCGGCGCTCATAGCGGAAAAATCCGGAAGGCCGTAGTTATAGAGCGATTGCGAAAGCTCCGGCATGGAGTCCGGGGCGGCGAAGGGATTGCGGCGAGTATTGAGCAGCCATTCGAGGTCGCGGCGCAGCGCGGCTTTCAGTCCGCGGATGCTGGCGGAGCGGGTGCGGTACGGGTCGGCGGTAGCGGACGGAGGGATGGAGCGGTCGCGATCGCGGTCCTTCTCCCGGTCGATGAGGCGGTCGATCAGAGGTTGGGTGACGGGTTGGTCGGCGTCGGATCTAGGCATGGGACAATCCACACAGACTAAAGTCTGTGCCACCTACCCGGCACCAGGTGGCACAGGCTTTAGCCTGTGATCTTTTCATCGGCCGCACTCCAAAGCTTGAACAGGGTCCAGGCGGGAGATGCGGGCGTATAATTTCTGCTTCAGGGCTTCGTCGCGTTCGACTTTATAGAGCATGACCAGAGGCTGGGCTACACTTTCGCGGGATTCCCAGTCGTCAAGCTGGTGCTGGTCGATGGATTGCGCCAGTTCTTCAAGAATCGGCTGAGCCAGTGTTTCGTGGCCGGTCATCATGCAGATCTGCGCAAGCTGGAGTTTGCGCTGGAAGCGCGAGCGGCCGGAGGTCTGGTGCGGAATTTCGGAGGCCAGCATTTGAATCGCTTCGTTGCCGCGGCCGGCGCGGGCGGCTTCCACCGCGAGGATGAACGAATCGGGCGGGGCGGGCTCGGATGGTTCCGAGGGGTTGATGCCGGGATCGTCGAAGACGGCGGCGGCGGGAGGTAGCGCGGGAGGCGCGGGCGCGGCCAGTTCCTTCAACCAGACGTGGGTTTCGGAGCTGGCGACCGGGGTTTCATCCGAAAATTCCCAATCGGGCAGGCGGGGAAGGTCGATGAGGAGGGCTCGAACTTCACTGCGGATGGCCGCGGCGACGTGCGCGTAGCCGCATTGCTCCGCGGCGTTGACCACGTGGCGTTGAAGGTCGAGCCAGGCGCGTCCATAGGGTTGGGCCATGGCGGTTTCGGCAGTCTCGATCAACTCAGACCAGTTGTATTCGGTGGCCAGACGGCGGATGGTCTGGCGGACCGCGGTGGGCGGAGGGACCAGAAGACCCGGATCGGGAGGATCGCTATAACCACGCAGTTCGCCCCAGCGGTAGCCGCGTAGAAGAAGATACGGGCCGGGACTTCCGGGATTTTGAGCGCGCAGAAATCTCGCTACGGCTTGGAGGCGCGCGGTGACATCGTCGAGATCTAAAGGTTCGAGCGTGACCACGGGGGCGGCGGCTCTGGCGGGCGCGGCGGCAGCGGCGGTTTCGACGAACACCGGATCCTGAAGCAGCGCCGGTTCCTCGTCTGCCACAGGCTCGGCCACCGGAGCGCTGCGGCCCGGACGCTTTTGAAGGATCTGACTGGCAACACGCTGGACCTCTTCGACGGCGGTTCGGAGAGGGATGAAGCCGGGTCCGTCGTCGCCGAATTTTTCGTCGCACAGCGAGCTGAGCGCCGCAATCGAGGCGAGACATCCGTCCATCGAAGCGACCCACGCCTCATACTGCGCGGTGGAGGTGGAGGCGGCGTCCTTATCGAAATCCTCGACGGTGGGCTTGCCCTCATTGATCGCGGTTTGGCGGGCCTGCTGTTTGGCTTCGCTCTGTGCGGCATCCTCTTCGGAACCGACGCGGCGCGATTCCTGATACTGAAGCAGACCGAAGCCCCCGGCAGTGATGGGAGTGAAGCGAACGGCGTCCACCAGACGCTCCCCGACCCAGCCGAGAAGGACCACGCGGGGTTCGAGATCGTCATCCTCGATTTCGGGGTAGAGAGTATCCCAGAACTGTTCGAGGAGGCCGCGAAGCAGGTCGAGGCCCTGTAGAAGCCCGGCGAATTTTTCTCGATGGAGAGCGGCTTCGGTGAGCCAGACGGCGAGCTGGAGGTCTTTCGAGCGCTCCGCGATGACTTTACTGGTAAGGTCGACCACCAGCCGGTAGTCAGCGGTTTTTCGCTCCCTCTGCCAATCGCCTTGGGGGCCCGCGTCGTCCTGGCGGCGCGCTTCCTTGATCTGATCGTAAACGGGATCGTAGCGGAGATTGGCTCCGCTGGGATTGTCGCCTGCGATGGGGGTCAGCAGATCGGCGCGGAGAGGCATTGCTTATTCGGCCTGATTTTCGACTTCAGATTCCAGTGCGGGCTCCGCGGAAGCGAACTCAATTTTCCGGATTTCGAGCAAAGGGATGTCCTCGCCGTCCACCGAGATCACGCGCTGACCGGCAGGAACGCTCGATCCGTCGATTTCAACCCACTCCGTAGCGCGGCCCAGTTTTACATTGTCATCGGCGTGACGCCAGGAAAATGGCGCGAGCACCGGCAGCAGAACTTCGCCCAATTCCTTGTCTTTGAACTTCGGGCCGGTACGGACCAGCGCGGGAGCCCACAGCAGGTCGCGCAGACGCTTGGGGGGTTCGATCTCGATCGATTCGATGTGCTCGAAGGGAATCCACAGATAGGCGCCGGCGGCGAAGAGTTCGAGGCGCGGCCCGACGCGCGGATCAGCGTCCTCCAGCATTTCGAAAGGCTTGCCGTTCAGAGTGCCGCCGCGCGAATCTTCCGAGTCGGGCAGGACGGGATAATCTTTCTTTTCGAAAAGATCCTGACGCAGGCGCTCCGCGTGCAGCGCGGAGAAATAAAGAATCGCGCCGACGCGCGCGTCCGGGCTCACGTCGGCGAGAAGATTCAAATGCTTCTCGGCGCGATCGAAATCGCCCTTGAAGCACAACAGCTCGAACAGAAACGTGCGGCGCCGGGCGTCGGTGGGATTGTTCCGCACCTCTACGCCCAGCGCCTCGATCGCTTCGTTGAGCTTACCGGCTTTGAAAAGCTCCTGAGCGCTCATGAAGGAGTTTTAGCCGCCGATGTTGGTCGTGAAGTTAAAGTTCTTGATGGTCGCGGCTCCCTGCGTGCCATCCGTCTGCTGCGCGTTGTACTGGAAGGTGAGCTTACCGTAGGACATGGAGCAATATTCCCAAACCACCCAGTCGTCCGAAGCGCCCAGGCCGGCTTCGTTGGTAAAAGAACCGGTGCCGGAACCCTGTTCAATGTCAAAGCCGAGATCGATACGATGCGAAGTTACCAACACGTTTTCAAGCGTAATCGTGAGGTAATCGATCTGGCTGCCGCCCGCCTTGCGGATGTAGAGCATCACTTTGTCGATCGGTTTTCCCGTGGTGCAATACGAGAAGAACAGAGGACTCGCCACGCTGGGCCTCGCCCGGAAATGCAGATCCTGAGCTCTCACTTTCCCCGCGCCCTGGCCAACTGTTCCGGAGCCGACCGTGGACATCTGGTAGCAGCCCCAATAAAACGAGTCAAGTTCAACTGCGCCGCTGTGGGCGGAATCGGTGGATTCACCTTTGATTCCGTTGGGCATCAAAAAACCATCTACTGTAGCCATATTGCCTATCTCCTTGTCTCTATTCGCGTGGAAGTTCTGAAAACCGGATCAAAGTTTTACGACTTTTGCGCAGGCGCCGGAAGATCCGCAACCAGGCGCAGGCCGACGCTGAGTTCGTCGAGCTGGAAGTGCGGACGCAGGAACGCCGTGGCGCGATAGACACCGGGCTTGCCCGGCACTTCGGCCACATCGATCCTCGCTTCGCGCAAGGGATGGGACGCCTTGACGGTTTGAGACGCAGTATCGTCGGGCGTGACGTAGTGTTGAATCCACTGATTGAGGAAGCGCTCGCAATCGGAGCGGGACATGAAGCTGCCCAGCTTATCGCGCATCATCGCTTTCAGATAGTGCGCGAAACGGGAGACGGCGAAAATATAGGGCAATTGCGTGGACAAACGAGCGTTGGAGTTGGCGGCGTCCTTATCGTACACCTTGGCTTTCTGGCAGCTCTGCACGCTGAAGAACGCTGCGAAATCGTTGTTCTTGGAGTGGACCAGCGGGATGAATCCCTGGTCCGCCATTTCCTTTTCGCGGCGGTCGGTGATCTGCACTTCGGTGGGACACTTCATCGCCAGATCCCCGTCGTCGGTATAAAAATTGTGAACCGGCAGGCCTTCCACCAGTCCACCGCCCTCCACCCCGCGGATGGCGGCGCACCAGCCGTACATGGCGAACGCGTTGGTCAAACGCGTGCCCAGCGCATAGGCGGAATTGCCCCACAAGTACTTCTCGTGGTCCGTTCCGTCCACCGCCTCTTCATATTGAAAGGCGTCTACCGACTTGGTGTCCTTGCCGTAGGGCAAGCGCAGCAGCATACGAGGCGCAGTGAGCCCGACGTAGCGAGAATCCTCGCTTTGCCGGAACGACTTCCACTTCGCGTACTCGGTCGAATCGAACACCTTCGACAAATCGCGCGGCGCGTCGAGGGTGGCGTAGCTTTCGAGGTTGAAGAACTCGGGACTGGCGGCCGATAAGAAAGGCGCGTGCGCGCCCGCCGCGGTCTGCGAGATGCGCTCCAGCAGTTCGATATCCTCGGGATGCTTCCCGAACTGGTAATCGCCGATCAGGGCCGCGAACGGGGCTCCGCCGAACACGCCGAACTCTTCTTCGTAAACCTTTTTAAACAGCGCGCTCTGATCGAACTCGGGGGCGCGTTGCAGGTCTTTGAGCAGCTCGCGCTTGGAGACGTTCAATACCTTAATCTTCAGCTTGTCGTTGGTCTCGCTCTGATCCAGCATGTACTTCAACCCGCGCCAACTGGCTTCCAGTTTTTGAAACGAGGGATGGTGCAGGATCTCATTGACCTGGATGGAGAGCAGATGATCGATCTGCGCGATGCGCTGGTTGATCATCGTCTCGGCGTCCTTGGTGACCGTCATGGAGCCGTCGAGCACCTGGGAGACGAACTCCTTCACCAGGTCCCTGCCGCGCTCCTTGGCGCCCTCATCCTTGCCCATCCGCCCTTCTTCGACGATTTGGTCGAGCAGGCCTTTTTCGAGGACCTGTTCAGTCGCTTGGGGCGCTGCTTTTTGTGCGTCAGCCATTGGATCCTCCCGTCGGCTTATCCAGTTCTTTCTTCAGCTTGTTCAGCTTATCCTGATCGCCTACCGCGCCCAGCAGCGCTTCTTCCAGGCGATCGTTACCTTGCAGGCTCGCGCGGAGATTGCTCAGCTTGGTGCGCAGATCCATCAGCTCCGAAAGAGGCTTGACCTGGCGCACGACGTTTTCCGGCTCGAAGTCGTCCATGCTCTTGAAATGCAGATCGACTTTCAGCTGGGGAGCGTCCGCGGACTCGGCAAGCTTGTTTTCGACCGCGAAAGCCAGGTGCGGCTTCATTCCTTCGAGTACGTTGTCGAAGTTGTCCGGGTTGACCTCGGTGAATTTGCGGTCCCGCAGCCGGGGCAAGGGCTCGGTCGGCTGACCGGTGAAGTCGCCTAAAACACCCATGACAAAGGGCAACTCCTTAATCTCGATCGCGTCTCCGACTTCAACTTCGTAAGTGATATGCACACGCGGCGGCCGGACTCGGCCTAGCTTTGCATGTATGCTCTCTTTGGGCATGATGATCCTCCCTATCGGTAAACGTGCGCGCGGCCGCACATTTCGTTGCACCACGCACACGAAGTTTTACTCTAACTCTTACTACGCGTTAAAGAAAGAGATTTCGGCTCAATCTGGACGTTTTCCGCCCGTGTCGAGTATATCCGGGTAGGACACGCAAATCAAGACGCTAGGCGCGAGCCTGAAACTGAACCGCCATGTGTAAGCATGCGGACAGGCGCCGAGACTTAGGAGAACGAACAGCCCGCTACCAGCTGCCGATTTCGTGCCGGTCGTAGGCTTCTCGCATCTTTCGCAGCTGATCGACGTCGTTCCATAACGCGTCGCGCTCCGCTCCCGACAAGTGATTGTCGTTCAAAACGTGCTGAATCGCGTTGACCGAGTCGTCGAGATTGCCCTTGTCGAATTTGCCTCTGTGCCACTGCTTGGCAAACTCGCGAAGCTGTTCGCCGGCCTTATTGAGCCGTTTACGGTCGTCGCCATGCAGCTTCCAGACGTCGTACCCATGGTTCAGATCGACCTGGATCTGGTCGATAAGGGTGTCAATTTTTTCGGGACGATAAGGGCCGCCCTCGGGTCCATATTGGGCCAGAGCGCCGACTGCCAAAAACGCTGTTAACGCCAGACAACACGAGATATGTCGCACGAGGTTCCCTCCTGTGTGGTCAGAGCCGTGGGGCCAGGGATATGTTTCGGAACCTCGTAAATCATTGATAATAATGGGCCTGTTTTAAATCTCGTCTCCCAGAAGGGCAACCCGCTTTGCTTCCTCCGGCAGCGATGTTTGAAGCCGCAGCGCCACGTTACTTCTTCTCATATTCTAGCCTCCTGAATTCCTGCCGTATCTACGCGGGTCGTACCGCGGAAATGCCAAACGATCTTGCCGCCGTCCGCAAGTGATTCCACAAGTATAAATAAACGACCGGCCCGATCACTAAAGACACGGTATCTAAAAATGGCAGTGGTTTGATCCACGCTTAGTCCAGTATTCGCTGGAAGTTTGGCCCACTCTCTTATTTCCCCTGCCCCAGCCGTTAAGACAAACATGACCGCCCGGGCCCAGGCCCGGCATAAGAAGGGAACTTCATGGCCACCAGTCTCCTCACACCGCCGCCCACAGACACCCGCGCGGGTAAGTATCTTGTCTTTCACCTGGGCGAAGAAGAATTTGGGATTCAGGTGCAGAAAGTCCGCGAAATCATGGGGGTGCAGGATATCACCAGGGTCCCGCAGACGCCGGAGCACGTCAAGGGTGTGATTAATCTGCGGGGAAAAGTGATTCCAGTCATCGACTTGCGGCTGAAGTTCACCATGCCGGCCGTCGAGTACACCCACCGTACTTGCATCATCGTGGTGCAAGTCTCCGGCGAGCGCGGTGCGGTACTGATGGGCATTGTGGTCGATGGCGTCGCGGAGGTTGTGAACGTGGCGGGGGTCGACGTGGAAGATACGCCGAGTTTCGGCAAGGAAGTGGAAGTGCCGTATGTTATGGGAATGGCCAAGCTCAAGGGCAAGGTCAAAATCCTTCTGGACATCGATCAGGTGATGACGGCTCGCGAATTAGCGCGCCTCGACCTGTCGGCGAAATAACGGAGCCATTAAGAAAATGGTCGAAATGGTGGAAGACGTTATCCGGCAGCTCGACGAACTGAGCGTACAGATGGTGGTCGGCGGGGCCGGCGTACCGGAGACATTGCAACTACTCGCGGCCATCGAAAAGACAGCGCGCGAAGCGGGACGGGAGTCCGCAGCCGACGCCGCCCTGGAATGGAAGGCCCGCGCAACCGGGGCCGCGAAAACGTCGCCCGAGAAATTCGAACAGGTGGTCATCGGAGGGATCGAGAAACTGCGGAGAGCGCTCGAAGCGGCCGGACAGCCTCAGGCCGCGCCGGTAAATGTCCTGGCGCAGGACTTGGAATTAATCGGGGACTTCGTCAACGAGGCCGGAGAGCATCTGGCGACCATCGAGGCCCAGATCCTGATCCTGGAGCGCGATCCGTCCGCAGCCGATCCTTTGAACGCGGCGTTCCGCGGCTTTCACACCATCAAAGGCCTGGCCGGATTTCTCGATCTGGGCGACATCCGCGCGGTTTCCCATGAAGTGGAAACACTGTTGGACCGGGCGAGGAATCAGGATTTGCTGCTCACCCCGGCCATTATCGACGTGGTGCTCGAAAGCGCTGATTATCTGAAGCGCGCCGTCGCGTGGGTGCAAGCGGGTTTGAACGGGAAAGCCGGTGAGGCTCCGGCCTTCGATCGATTACTGGACCGCGTTCGCGCGGTGCTCGAAGGCAAGCAGGACGCCGCCCCGATGCCGGCCGAATCCGCGAAGCAGGCTGAAAAAGCGCCCACGGAAGCGGAAGCGGCCGCATCGCTGCGCGTCGAC
Source organism: Bryobacteraceae bacterium (assembly GCA_035485055.1). Classification (GTDB taxonomy): domain Bacteria; phylum Acidobacteriota; class Terriglobia; order Bryobacterales; family Bryobacteraceae; genus Palsa-187. Next base: position 95,958 of record DATHOJ010000128.1, on the reverse strand, counting down.
GCCGGCAAGCTCGATTACATGATGGACATGGTCGGGGAACTGGTGATCGCGCAGTCCCTGATCACCCATAATCCCGAAATCGGGGGACTCGAAAACGGCCCTTTGCAGCGCAACCTGCAACAGCTTGGCCGGATTACCGCGGAAGTGCAGCGCGTCGCCATGAGCATGCGCATGACGCCGGTGAGCACCCTTTTCGGGCGCATGAACCGCCTGGTCCGCGATCTGACGCGCAAGAACGGCAAGAAAGTCCGGCTGGAGCTTTCGGGCGAAGAGACGGAGCTCGATAAAACCGTGATCGAACAACTGGCCGATCCGATGATGCACATGGTGCGCAACTCGCTCGACCATGGCTTGGAAGGACCCGAGGAAAGAATTGCGAACGGAAAATCCCCGGAAGGAACGCTGACCCTCGCAGCGTCTCATCAAGCGGGACATATTCTGATCGAGATCACCGACGATGGGCGCGGCCTCAATACGGAAAAAATCCTCAAAAAAGCGCGGGAGCGGGGATTGGTTCCCGAAGTTCACAACCTGAGCGAGAACGAAATCTTCTTCTTGATTTTCGAACCGGGATTCTCCACCGCGGAGGTGGTGACCGACGTCAGCGGACGCGGCGTCGGAATGGACGTCGTGCGGCGGCAGATAGCGGGGCTGCGGGGACGCATCGAGATTCGATCGGTGCGCGGACTAGGTTCGACGTTCCTGCTGCGGGTGCCCCTGACGCTTGCGATCATCGATGGGCTGATCGTCGGGGTGGGGCCGGAGCGGTACGTCATGCCCATCAATTCCGTGCGCGAGATGCTGCGGCCGACCGCGGAGATGATCTTCACCCTCGAAGGACGTTCCGAGATGGCGATGGTGCGCGGAGAGCTGTTGCCGATCGTGCGGCTGGACCGGCGCTTCGGGATCGCCGGCGCGCGCCAGAATCCCGCCGAAGCGCTGTTCGTGGTCGTCGAGGCGCAGGGCCGGCGATTTTGCCTGCTGGTCGACGAAATGTTGGGCAAGCAGGAAGTGGTGATCAAGAGCCTCGGCGATACCTTCCGGCAAGTGGCCGGGATCTCGGGAGGCGCGATTCTGGGGGACGGCCGCGTGGGATTGATCCTCGATGTGAACGGCGTGTTCCGGGAGAAAGTCGATGCTTAAGGCCGCGGGAGACTTCTCGCCGGCTCTCAGCGTGCCGGTATTCGAAAAATTTCAGCGCCTGGCTTATTGCAAGTTCGGGTTGAATCTCACCGGGCCGAAGCAGCAGCTAGTAGCGGCGCGGCTCGGGAAAAAAATGCGCGAGCTGAAGATTTCGAGTTACGAAGCTTATTACGACCTGGTGCTGGCGGACCGCACCGGCGAATCGCTGATCGCGTTGATCGACGCATTATCGACGAATCATACGTCCTTTCTGAGGGAGGCGGGGCACTTCGATTTTGTAGTGAAAAACGTCCTGCCGGCACTGCGGAAACGCGCTTCGATCGACATCTGGAGCGCGCCATGCTCCACCGGCGAGGAGCCCTATTCGATTGCGGTCACGCTACTCGAACAACTGGGCATGCCGCCGAAACCCGCTCTGCGCATCCGCGCCACGGACATTTCGACGCGCGCGCTCGCCGTCGCGAAACTAGGGACCTATACGGCGGACCGGCTGGGGTCGATCGCGGCGCCGGTAATGAGGAAATATTTCGCGGCCTCCGGTCCCGGATCTTATCAAGTGATTCCGGAAGTCCGGCGCATGATTGAGTTCGAACGCGTCAATCTGATCGAGCCGATGCTCGGCAGGCGGTCGTTTCCGGTCATCTTTTGCCGCAATGTCATGATCTATTTCGACAAGCCCACACAGGAGCGCGTGGTGACCAGCCTGTCGCGATTTCTCGAGCCCGGAGGGTACCTGCTGATCGGGCATTCGGAGAGCCTGATGGGAGTCAAACACTCGCTCGAATATGTACAACCAGCCATTTACCGCAAGCCGGGGGTCTTAGCATGACGCCGATTGTCGTGGGCATAGCGGACTGCCAGACCTCGAAGGATCGCAACTCGACTCTGGTGACGTACGCCCTGGGATCGTGCGTCGGGATCGGCGTGTTCGATCCGGCGTCCAAGGTGGGTGGGCTGCTGCACGTGCTGCTGCCGGAATCGAGTTTGGACGCGGAAAAGGCCGCGAAAAATCCTTCCATGTTCGCCGATACAGGCGTCGCGCATCTGCTGAATCGATGCCAGGAGCTGGGAGCGTCGAAATCGCGGCTCCGCGTATGGCTCGCCGGGGGATCGGCGGTGATGGACACGCGCGGCGTCTTCAACATCGGGAAAAGGAACCAACTGGCGGTTCGCAAAGCTTTGTGGAAAGCCGGGCTGCTGACGCTCAGCGAGGATTTGGGCGGCCACGGGTCGCGCACCGTGCGGCTGGAATTGGGTACCGGAACATTTTGGATTCGCGCCGCCGGAGCGGACCAGGAATTGAAAGCGAAGGCCGGCTTCGCCAAAGGAGTATGAGATGGCCCTGCAAATACTGATCGTCGACGACTCACCCGCCATGCGGTCCTTTATCCGCCGCGTGGTGCGCCTGAGCGGAATCGAAGTGGACCGTTACTTCGAGGCCGCCAACGGAGCGGAGGCGCTGGAGCAACTGGCCGCCAATCCCATCGACGCCGTGCTGACCGACATCAATATGCCGGTAATGGATGGCGAGGAATTCGTGCGCCGGATGCGCGACAACGGGCCCACCCAATCGACTCCCGTGATCGTGATCTCGACCGACGCCACTATTCATCGGATCCATACGATGCAGGAGCTGGGGGCCATGGGTTATCTGCAAAAACCGTTCGGGCCGGAACAGTTGCGCAACGAACTCGACCGCGTGCTGGGGGTTCATCATGAATGATGAAGTGGACGCGCTCCTCGGCGCCCTGCTCTTCTCCTGCTGTGAGCACGTCCTCGAAACCATGTTCTTCGCGCCGGTGTTGGACATCGCCGATTGGGCAGCCAGCGCGGGTTGCGCCAGGGTGGCGTCCCGTCTGCATTTTCAAGGCAGGCCTTCCGGCGATTTCGAGGTCGACACCGATCCCGGAGTTGCGCGCGCGCTCGCCGCGGGATTTCTGGGAATCGACGAAAGTGAAGTAACTTCGGCCCAGGAAGACGAGGTGATGGGAGAGTTCTGCAACATGACCTGCGGTTCCGCCCTATCGAGCCTCGGTCAAGTGGAGTATTTCAACCTGGGGGTAGCGGAGATTACGCGTCCCCAGGGCTTCGCGCCGCGAGTAGAGGGCGTGCGCCGGGCTTTTCTGCTCGAAGGCGGCACGCTGTCGGTCTGCCTGCGTGTGGATTTCGATCGAAGCTGACCCGATGCCGGAATCGCGCAAGATCAAAGTTCTGGTAATCGACGATTCCGCGATCGTCCGAAAAATCCTCTCGGAAACGCTGGCGGCGGAAGGCGACATCGAAGTGGTGGGTACCGCGCCGGACCCTTTGATCGCGCTCGAAAAAATCAAACGGTTGCAGCCGGATGTGCTGACCCTCGATATCGAGATGCCGCGCATGGACGGCCTCACGTTCTTAAAGCAACTGATGCAGACCCAGCCGATGCCGGTGATTCTAATCAGCTCGCTGGCGCAATCGTCGGCCGATATCGCACTAGAAGCATTGCGCTGCGGCGCGGTAGATGTACTCTCGAAACCCAGCGGTCCTTACTCGGTCGGGGAATTACGGGCCTCAGTTTCGGCTCGCATCCGGGCCGCGGCGCGAGCCAAGCTTCTCAAACCTGCCACGGCGCAGCCCCTTGCGCTATTACAAACGAAGCCCGCCGGAACCAATCGTCTCATCGCCATCGGCGCCTCCACCGGAGGCACGGAAGCGATCGCTGCGATGCTCGCGCAACTGCCGGCGGAAGTGCCCCCGATCTTGATTACCCAGCACATCCCCCCGATATTTTCGCGCAGCTTCGCTCAGCGACTCGACAAACTGTGCAGCATGGAAGTCCGCGAAGCCGTCAATGGAGACGTTCCGCGCCCGGGCCTTGCGCTGGTTGCGCCCGGAGGGTTCCACATGGTGCTCGAACGCGGTCCGCGGATCAGGATCAAGGATGGTCCTCTGGTCTGCTATCAAAAGCCGTCGGTGGACGTCTTGTTCAGCTCGGTCGCGATGGTCGCCGGATCGGAGGCGGTGGGCGTGATTCTCACGGGCATGGGAAACGACGGCGCGCAGGGCATGAAACGCATGAAGGAGCAAGGCGGACACACCATCGCCCAGGACGAAGCGACCTGCGCCATCTTCGGAATGCCCCGGGAGGCGATTCGCGCCGGAGCTGTCGATCAGACGCTGCCCCTGGGCCGCATCGCGCAAGCGTTAATAAATGCGTGCAGCGCTGAGTAAAAAGGTGGGGCGGGGGCAGGCAGTTTCGCCGCCAGTTAACGAACATCCTTCCACAGCATCTCCGCATCCGCCCGCCTGACGTAGTTTGCATCAACCCCGACCGGATCCACCGCGCGCCCAGCGGTAAATTCGCGCGCGGCGATTTTCCCTATCGCTCCAGCCAGCGGACGCGCCCCGGAGAGAATCTCGGCATCGGCAGGAAGCGATGCAAGCCACGCGTCGTACTTCTCGACTACTTCCTCCTGAACCAGCTCCAGCGACGAACTATAGACCGCTCCATAGATGTCGCCCCGCCGCGCATCGATCCACGGCGCCCTCCGTTCGCCGGTGCCGAACGCCGCCATCGCCCGCAAATTCGACACCGCGACCACCTTCCGTGACAAGGCTTCCGCCAGTCCTTTCACCGCCGCCAAGCCGACCCGCACGCCGGTAAACGTCCCCGGGCCCGACGCCGACGCAAACACGTCGATATCGAGGAGCCTCAAATTGTTGCGCACCAGCAGACTCTCGATCTCACCGAAAAGGACATGGTCATATCCATCGCCCGCTTGCAGGACCACTTCCTCAATCACCCGATCGCCGTCCGTGATCGCGATGCTGCCCAGGTTGCTGGTAGTGTCGATGGCGAGAATGTTCATCTTACGCGCTTCAACGATTATCCTCCCGACCTTGTGGGGCACCAGTTCGGGATACAGGTCAGGAGCACAAAAAAACACAAGGAAAAACCTTAGCGAGCTTTGCGCCTTTGCGTGAAAGACTCTGCCGGCAGGCCGCTAGGGAACCAACTTGAAAATCCGGTCCATCAGATACGCCTTCCCGTTCGCGTTCACAATATTCGCATGCAGACTCAGAACAGCAGGAAAATTCTTCACAATAGACGCCGGAACCTTCAGCGTCCCTTCCCTGCCCGTTCCGATCACGCGATACCCCTCGCCGTCCGCTGCCACCTCCGCCGTCCACTCCACCAACAAGGACCGCGTGGACCGCGTGTCTTTCTTGATCTTCAACGAAAAGTGCGGCGGATGCGCCATCGAAACTTCATTCTCCTCCGGCTCCGGAATTTCGAATAGCGGCTTTTCCCCCGCGAGCGTAATCTCCTGCACCGGCACATCGCGCGATTCGAATTTGACCGACTTCAACATCCCCGCCTTCGTGCCCTCCCGCGAAATATGCAGGATCCAGTCGTGGGACCGGTCCGGAGGCTCTCCCGTAAATCGCTCGCCGCGGTATTCCTTCTGCTTGACCTTCGTTCTTTCGCCGTTCTCCGGATTGATCCACGCGATATCGTACCCATGATGTTCCAGCGTCACCTCGATCGGCCCCGGCTTCTCTATATAGATGATGTACTCCACCCCATCGAGCGCCAAACCGCGCCCTCCATCGACGCCGAAAAACGGTTCCAGCTCCCAATACCGGTTGCCGGACATGAACTCGTACCAAGCCGTCATATACCCGCCCGACCCGCCCGCCGGATACTGGCCGTTCATCGTCGCGTTCCACAGATCCCGCGCATTCGCGATTCCCGTGGCAAGCGCCGGAGCCTGATAAAACTGATGCTCCACGCCCCCGATATTCGGATCGGCCGTTCCATAGCCGAGCATATCGGACCAGCCATCGGCGAACAGTGGCGCCGAGGTAACTTCGGCCATGGTCATGCGCGGATGCTGATACGGATCGAGCTTTTTGAGCAGCGCTCCGGTGTCCTTGAGAATCGCCCGGCCATGCGCCACGCGCTCATAGGCAGGATATCCAGCCCAGGTGATGTTGAACGCCGTGAGCCGAGCGACCACCTCGCTCACATACTGTTCGCGCTGCTTCGCGTCCTCTGGAATGGCCGCGAACATCAGATCCGCGGTCATGCCGCGGCCATTAATCGCGCGGATTCGCTCCGCGGCCTCCGCTAAATCCGCTTGCGCATCGAGAGTCACGCGCAGATGCGTAAACTTCTCTTTCTCGCGAGCCGCAATCAGCGCGTCAAATTCCGCCCGCGGCATGCTGAGAAATTTATCGACGCTCGAAGCCATCCACAGGTGCGGCTTTTTATTCTCGGTTTGAAAATGATGAACGTTGGCGACCTTGACGAAGCCCGGAGAATCGGATTCGTTCGCGTTGAGCTGCCCCTGCTTCCCCTCCAGTCGCGCGATGCTGCTCGTAACCTTGTAGTCCCACGTCCCTCCTTCGGTAGGCGAGAAGCGGATGACGAAACGCCGGTCGGCCGCGCGAAACGCGTGCATTAAATAGGTCCGGTGCTGCGGCGAGCGAAATTCGGCGTGCAGTTCGACCGCATCGGGCTTCTCATCCCCTTCGAGGTCGAAAACCAAATCGCAGGGAGTCCAGGCAGGCGTAGACAGACATGTAGGCTGCGCGACCAGCGGCAAAACCAGCAGCAGCAACATCACCCAAAGCATCTACTCCCAATATATCCGTTAAGCCGCTTCCCGAAATGGTATCTGCGGCGAAAAACAATACGGACAATCTGATGATAAAAAAGTGATTCTTCCTGCACTCTATCGCGGGAGGGACCATGAGGACCCGAAAAAATGTGAAGACGCTGACCGAAACCGAGAAGACGAATTTTGTGAATACCGTGCTCGCGTTGAAGAAAAAGCCGAGCATTCTCCATCCCGGAAATACGGGATTTAGCCGTTATGACGATTACGCCGAGGTGCACCGCAATGCGCAGAGCTCGGCCGCCTGGGCTCACGGCGGCCCGGCGTTCCTTCCCTGGCATCGGGAATTTATTTTGCAGTTCGAAAACGACCTCGCGTCCATCGACGCCGCCGTTTCCCTCCCGTATTGGGACTGGACGGACATCAGCACCCAGGCAAATCCGCTCACCCCGGACTTTTTAGGCGGTAACGGCACCGGCGCCGATCAAATCGTCGAGGAGGGCCCCTTCGCGAGCGGCAAATGGAAACTAAACATAAGGGAAGACCGCGGCGATTCGATCTCTCTCCAACGCGATCTCGGAGCCGATCCAACAGCGCCCGCGCTGCCCACCGCCGGTTTGCAGAATGCCGTCCTTAACGTGGCTGCCTACGACAGTTCGCCCTGGCAGGGCGTTACCAATTCCTTCCGCTGGCAGTGCGAAATCGCGTTGCACAATCTCGTGCACCGCTTTATCGGTGGAACCATGGACACAACGGCCTCGCCAAACGACCCGCTCTTTTTCTTGCACGCGGCCAACATCGATCGCCTTTATGCGGTGTGGCAGGGTCTGCATCAGTCCTCGGCGCACTATTTGCCGGTAGCCGGAGGGCCTCCGGGGACCAATTTGAATGACGCGCTGATTTTCAATAGCTCCGGCACTGCGCCTTTCCAGACGAAGGCGACGCCCGCCACCGTGATGAATCATCATACGCTCGGCTATCAATATGATACGGAGACCCAGGCTTCGCTCGGAACGCTTAAATTCGCGGCCGCGCATCTGCAAGTTCTCTACGGAATCATCAACGATGCCCCAGGGACAGTTCCAATTGGTCCAGGCGATCCCTGGACGCAATTGTCGCCCGGAGCGCGCGACCATCTCCTCGCTTCCGCAGTGAATGAGCTGGCAGCTCAAATTGGTAGCGCAAACGCGCGGAATCAGCTTCAAACTGCCGTAGCCGGGCTGACGGCAGCCCCAAACATCAAGGCCCGAGCCACCTCGTCCTGAAGCCTTTTGCTACCGTGGGCGGAGGAGAACTCCGCCCATGATGCTCGATTGGAATGAATATCAGAAACAACTCGGCGCCGCCGTCGCCGATATCGCGCACACCAGTCCCGACATCGTGAGAAGTTATCGGGCGCTAAGCGAAGCCGGCTCGAAGACGGCGAAGCTCGACCCGAAGACCAGGGAACTGATCGCTCTCGCCGTGGCGGTTACGCTGCGCTGCGATGGATGCATCACCATTCACAGCGATGCAGCAGCGAAGAACGGAGCGACCAAAGAGGAGTTGGTAGAAGCCCTCGGCGTCGCCATCGCAGTGAACGCCGGCGCCGCTCTGGTCTACTCAGCCCGGACCATCGACGCGTTTGGTGCCAAAACAGCCTAGCAGTCCGATCATTTCTCATTGAGCCCCTCCCGGTACAGGTTTCGGCGATATCGTTACCGTGCACCGTTCGTCTGAATCCTGTGCGAAAACCCCGGAGCTAACCGCTCCTTATCTGAAGGTTCGAAACAGAGCCGCGACTAACAGGAGCGGTCTAAATTGACTCTTTCACATAGACTCGTAAGCCGGGGGATTCGTCCGTGTTGCCTCGCAATCATGACTAGGTGGGGCAGGCGGTTTCGCCTGCCGCCGAGCTTTTCCCCCACCCTTTCACAGAGTCATCGTAGCTTCAACCAAAGGCGTCACATGACCGCCAACATCGATCCCCGCCGCGCCCTGCTCGCCGCGAACCTGAACGTGGAGAAAACTCCGACGCCCCATGCTGGTTCCCTGCTCGCTCACGAACTGGCTGCCGTCGGCTCCGGAGACCAGCCGGTGCCGCATCATATATAAACCGAGCGGTCCCGTTGCGCTTCCCGTCGCCGGATCTTCCACCACCCCGAATTCGGGAGCAAACATCCGGGAGTAGGCGCCGTTAGCGACCGGCGCGAAAACAAAGACGCAGAACGCCTCCTCGCCAGGCTCGCGGAGCGAACGTGCTCCTGCCAATTCAAGATCCGCTTTGTCAACGGACGCTTTATCCTTCAAGGCAACGAACAGATTCGGATTGCCCGCGCTCAGCAGCTGAGGAGCCGGTCCCAGAATCTCAGTAGCATCCAGTCCCAACGCCCTCGCGCACAGGGCGGAGTCGAAAGTACGTCCCTCGTGAATGGGGGGCGTCGTGAGCCAGATCATCCCCGATTCCACCCGTATTGGAACGGGACCAATTTTCTCCTCCAGAACAAAGCTCTCGCAGCCCTTCGGGACCATGCCCTCATCGAGCAAAACGAAACTCGTGCCAATGGTAGGATGCCCCGCGAAGAGCATTTCCTTCCTGGGCGTGAAGATCCGGACACGCGCCGCGCATTCCTGATTGGACGCCGGAAGCACAAACGTCGTCTCCGAAAGGTTCAACTCCCTGGCGATCTTCTGCATCGTCGCATCGTCCATGGAAGCGGCATCCGGAAACACCGCGAGAGGATTGCCTTCGAGAGGATGCTCCGTGAATACGTCCACCACCCGGTAGCGGTATACTGGCATAAAGGCAGTATACTTCGTCGATTCGCTAATTGTCTATATGCAAGATGAATTTCCCGTGGAGGCGATTCTGCAAGCCCTGGCCAACCAGCGGCGATTGCAGATTCTGGAGTGGCTCAAGGACCCCGTTTCCCATTTTCCGAAGCAGGTGGATGGCGACCTGGTAAAAGATGGCGTCTGCGGCGTGTTCATTGCAAACAAGCTCGAAGTGACGCAGCCCACCGCCAGCGAACACCTCAGAATCCTGACGGCCGCGGGCCTGATCCGGGGCAAGCGGATCAAGCAGTGGACCTTCTATAAACGCGACGAGGCACGCATCCGGGCCATCAAGAACCGTGTCCTGAAGAAGCTTTAAAATTAGCTCCATGCGGACACATCTCTCACTTCTAATCTGGGCATCGACAACGGTTCTGGCCGGAGATATACCGCTGCTGGATGTAACGAAGTTGGAGCTGAAGAACGCACAGGCGGAGGTGAGCCGCTATCGGGGCTCGCCGGCCATCAAGCTGGAAATCCACGGCCAGGATGCAGGCGACGGTTACGCGATCGTCAAAGGAACGCGCTTTCGCAACGGCACGATCAACCTGGATGTCGCCGGAGCCCCTTCGAAGGCCGCGGGAGACTTCGCGCGCGGGTTCATCGGCGTAAATTTCCGCATCCAATCCGATGGGGCTCATTGGGAGAACATCTATATCCGGCCGACCAACGGCCGCGCCCCGGACCAGTTGCGCCGCAACCATTCGACGCAGTACACCTCCTATCCGGATTGGCCTTGGGAGCGTCTACGCAAAGAGACTCCAGGGCTATACGAATCGTACACGGACCTAGCAGCGGGGGAGTGGACGCATCTGCGCGTAGTGGTTCACAGAACCGATGCGTCTCTTTATGTCGGTAGCGCGGAGCAGCCTTGCCTGCTCGTCCACGATCTCAAACTGGGAGACGTGGAAGGCGCGATCGCGTTGTGGATCGGCCCTGGGACAGAGGGATATTTCAAAAATTTGAATATCTCCGAAAACTAGCGCTCCCGCCACCAGGAATCGCGCATCGCTTTTTCGACGAAATGCTTCGCGTTTCTCACGTTGGCAAGCGCGGTGTTGCGCCACGCTGCCGCCGCTCCGTTGGTTTCGGCTTCCGATAAATCGTGCTCGGCGGAGTTCAGCAGCTCCATCGCTTTGCGGAAACGGCCTTCCCAACCGAGGCCGCGGTCGATGGGCGGATGGTCGTCGGGATTCTTTCCATCGTCGATGGCGGCGCGCTTGGCTTCGGCGATGGCCCGGTCGATTTCTTCGACGGCCGCCTGTTGATCGCGCATCACGGGGCGCCAATCGGAACGATACAGCAGCGCCCGGGCGTAGCGCAGATCGGAAATCGCGTGCAGGTAGGCCGGATGAATCGCAGGCATCGGAGCGGGCGCCAGGCGCATCGGCGGAGGCGGAGCGGCGCCTACTTCATCGCGGAATTTATCGTAACCGGCTTTGCGGATCAGCGCCATCGCGTCGTCAATGTTGCGGAAGGCGCGGTTGCGCCATTCGCGGGCGGCCGGGTTGTCCTCTTCATGCTCGATGTCGTGGCGGGCGCTTTCGAGCAGGCGCATAATTTCATGGAACCGCCCGCCGCGGCCGAGGTGCGTATCGACGGGCGGATGCTCGTCGATATCCTTGCGGTCCCAACGGGCAGCGGCGTCGAGCTCACGGATAGCGTGTTCCGTGTAATCGACGGCGATAGCCATATCGCGGTTCACATTCGGCTCATCGGGGATACGCATCAGCAGAGTCGCGCGGCGCAGATCGCTGCGGGCGTGAAGATAGGCCGGGTGCCGGCCTTGGGCGGCTGCGAACATCGCGAGCGCCAACAAGAGAGGGGCTTGCTTCGATATTTTCATCATCCTAATTGTAGAGAACACGTGCCGCCTCGCGATGTTTCCATTAAAAGTTACTCTTGAAGAGAGACATGCGCGCTCCGCTGACGGCGAGTCCTTCCGAGCTCGATTCCATCCCCGATGTTCCAGCAGTCTTCCTGCTGTGGGCGAGCGAGGGGAAACCATATCTGGCGCGCACAGCGCTTCTTAAAAGACGCTTGAAGCGGCTGATTTCGGATCGGGACCGGGTCTCGCGGCTGTTGAATTTGCGCGGCATCGCCGAGCGCATCGAGTACTGGCCCATGGGGTCGCGCCTCGAATCGTCGCTCCTGCATCTTGAACTGGCGCAGCAACATTTTCCAGAGGACTGGCCGCGGATCACGCGCCTGCGGCCCCCGGCGTTTGTGCGGTTAACCATCGACAATCCATTTCCGCGGACCATGATCACGACGCGACTCGGGCGAGGGTTATTTTACGGGCCTTTTGCGAGCCGCGCGGCCGCGGAGCGATTCGACGGCGAGCTGCTCGACTTGTTTCAGATCCGGCGGTGCGAAGAAAATCTCGCGCCGTCCCCGGAGCATCCGGGTTGCATCTACGGAGAGATGGCGCGTTGTTTGCGGCCGTGCCAGGAAGCGGTGTCGATAGAGGAATATCGCAGCGAGTCGTCACGCGTGGAACAGTTCTTCCGGACAAGCGGTTTGTCGCTGCTCGAAACAGCGGAAGCCGCACGCGACCGCGCGAGCGCGGAGATGCAGTTTGAGGCGGCGGAGAGGCTGCATCAGCGAGTTGAAAAAATCGCCGAAGTACGGGCGCTGAGCGGTGAACTCGCAAGATCCATCGATAAATTGAATGGCGTCGCAGTAGTGAGATCGCCGGACGCCGATGCGGTGGATTTGTTGTTTCTGCTCGGCGGCCGGTGGCAGGAGCCGGTGCGATTCTCGCCGGGGGCGAAAATGGAAGCGGGAGAATCGATGGATCACCGGCTGCGCGATGCGACGAACGCGCTGCCTCCGGGTGGCCCGCCGAATATGGAACATCTGTCGATTTTGACGCGATGGCATGGCTCGAGCTGGCGCGACGGAGAGTGGCTGGGGTTCGAATCGATCGAGAAGATTCCGTATCGTAAATTAGTAAATGCGATTGGCCGTATACACGGGTTGAAGACGTGATTAAGTCCCTACACGATTCGTGGCTGCCTCGGGCGTGGCGCAAATTCCGCGCGATCTGGACGCAAGGATTGCGGCAGCAGGTTACGGGCACGGGCATCGCGTACACGGCTGCGCTGGCCGTGGTGGCCACTGGGGCGTTTATTTCCGCGAACAATTTACTGTTCCTCATCTTCGCGGCGATGCTCTCGACGCTGCTGGTATCGGGATTCATCAGCCGGCTGGGGATCGCTGGGCTGGAAATTAATCTGATGGTGCCGGAGCACATTTCGGCCCGCCGCAAGGTGCGGGCGGGGATCCGCATCCGCAATCTGAAACGGGTGATCCCGTCGTTCAGCATTCATCTTGCCGGCTCGAAGGAGAGCGGGTTCGACGCGATTCTGTACTTTCCGGTGGTCCCGGGCGGGGCGACTCTGGAAGAGCCGGTGGAGCTTTATTTCCCGAAGCGCGGCGCGCAGAAGGAGCGGACCTTTCAATTTTCGACGCGTTTCCCCTTTGGATTTTCCGAACGTAGAGAGATGGTGACCGCGCAGCACGACATCCTGGTCTATCCATGCGTGGACGCGCAGCCGGGTTTCGAGGCGCTGCTCCAAGGAGTTCGCGGCGAAATGGAGGCGCAGCAGCGTGGGCGAGGGCACGATTTTTATCGCATCCGTCCATATGAGGCTCTGGAGAGCGCGCGGCACGTGGATTGGAAGGCGACGGCGCATACCGGCGATTTGCAGGTACGGGAGTTTGCGCGGGAGCAGGACAATCACGTGGTGATTTACTTCGACCTGGACACGGAGACTGAAGGATGGTTCGAATCGGCGGTGGATTGCTCGGCTTACCTCGCGTTTCGCCTGGCGGAGCGAGGGGCGCAAATTCGATTTTGCACGCAGGAATTCGATCTGAGCTTTCCGGACGAAGGCGATATTTATTCGATCCTCAAATATCTGGCGCTGGTATCGCCGATGCGGGGGAAGGCTCCGGGGGCGCCGGACGATCCTTCCAGTTTCCAGATTGTATTTAGCGCGAATCCGCAGAGGATGTCGTCGCTCGGGTGGGGCGCCGGCGAGGAGCGCGGGGCTCGGATGATTGGGCCCGAGGCGTTTAAAGAAGTAGCCAGGACGGACTGATCCTGTGCCAGCTCCGAGCTGGGTTGGCACAGGGATTTGCATTCAGGTTATTTCGAGATTGAAAAAGTTGTGAACGGGTGCGAATCCAGGTCGCGCAGTTCCGATTTTTCCCAAGCGAATTCGGGATGGGCTTTCAGGTGTTTCGCAGCTTTGAAATCGATGCCGCAGGAGTGGCCCATGGAGGCGGTGAAGGACATCGCGGCGGCCATGGTGGCGTCGGCTACTTTGTTTTGCACTGCTCCTGCGGTGCCATATGGAGGTTGCCACGGTTTGGAGCCGCGGGTCGAAAGCTCGATGTGGCCGCACAGGGTGCGTTCGTTGGGCTCGACCTTTTTTGCGAACGTATCGTAGTGGTCGCCCAGGAATTTCTGGCCTAGGGCCACGTCGATGCGGCCTTTATTTTCGGTTAACAAGTTGTCCCAACGAATGTGGCGGGCGTTGGCGCTGAGGCTGGGGTCGTTGAGATTGAAGTCGGTTTCGTCCTTGGCGAGCGCGGGGTCGATAGGATAATTCGAGCCGGCGAAATAGCCGTCTTTGGTGCGCCAGAGGTTGACGTGTTTAAGGCCCAGTTCGAGGCTGGCGATTTCGCCGGTGTTGCGATCGGCCACCAGCCAGTCATTGGCGTAGCCTCCGTTATTGCCTTCCTTCATGATGCGCGCGAAGTCGTCGATAGAGGCCGAGTACTGCATCGCTTTGCGGGCGCGGACGAATTCGGGGATGGCGTTGGGATCGAATCCAACGAAGCCGGTAATGGTGGTTTCGGTGATCATGATGCCCGCTGCATTGATACCGAAATCGTCGCCCGAATGAATCAGGCCCGGCATTCCGTCCATGATGAAACGCTGGCCGTGCTCGGGAGTGATGTCGAAAATGATGTTCCAGCGCGAACCGGTCATGTAATCGGTCCAGTTATTGTGAGCGATGACTGGCTTGCCGTCCTTGGTGAAACTGCCGGTGGCGACGAAGGCACTGCAATGCTCGGCAGTGGATCGGTTGGAGTTTTTCTCCGCCCACTTGACGTAATAAGGATCGAGCTCGAGCCAGGCGTTGGTGGCGACCAGGTCCCAGATATCGAGCTTGATATTCTTGGCGGCGAGGCCGGCGGCCATGCCGGTGAGCTCATCGCGATATTCCTGTTCGACGTGCGGCCACAGGACTTTCTCGGCCACGTTGCGGAAATAATTCCAGTCCTTCGAATCGTGCGTAAGGGCCAGTTTGATGGCTTTCTGCGCATCCAGGATTTCCGGGGCGAGCAGAAATCCGTGCTGGAATCCGATCTCCGACGGCTTGCCTTCGAGGTGCACGAAAATCCAGCCGGCCTGGGCAGGCCTGCGGAAGGATTTGTTCAATCGCGCGTCGGCGGAATGGCCGGGGGCAGCGATGGCGAGAGAAGCGAGGAGGAGAAGGAGGGCGGAACTTTTCATGAATTTATCATAGTTTAGTTTTGGGTTTCATTACGCCGAACGGGCCGGCTGAAGCTTACGCCATCTTATTCGTTGTGGTACTCCCAGGCATTGTCGGCCTCGCGTTCGCGGTTGCGGCGGAGGATTGCTTCGTTGATTTGAGATCTTGAAAAAACGAAGCCATCTTCTGATGGGTCGTAGACTTCTCCTTTGCCTTCGTACATTTCCCTGATGTCTAAGAAATCGTCCAGGGCTTTGTCGTCCTGGGCGCGGCGGGTTTTTTGGATTTTGCAAAGTTCCGTTCTAGTGCGTTCGAATTCGCGGGAGAGGCGCTGGCTGTAGAGGCTGAGGGTGGCTAAGCCGTGAATGTCACCTTGGCTCACGAGATTGGTTTCGAGCGCCACAATACGGTTCCTGCGCCAGGAGGTGTCGGCGAGGGCCTGGACCAAGTGGGTTTCGGTTGGGCCTGTTGGATGGTATTCGCCGATGAAGGATTTCAGGTGGAGTTGGTAGGCGCGCGGGTCTTCGGCAGGCATGACTACAACCTGGCTGGTGAGGCCGTGGCGAAGGGCGTTCTGGGAAGATCGCCGCTTACCGGCTTGGGTTTTGGGGCCGGTGGAGTGTTGAGCGTTGGCTCTATTAATTTCGGCTCGGTTGATTTCGGTGCGGTGTGGTGTTGACATCTTTGTGTCCTTTCACTCTCATGTTGCATCGGGGGGGATCGCGGAGGGGTCGAGTGAAAGTGGGAAGTGGTTGAAAGGCGCGGAGTTGGGGGTGAGTGTTTTGAGGTTTTGGCGCTCGCGGCAAAAGGGGTGAGTTAACATACAAGCGGATTGAAGGAAGCTGAAGGGCCGCGCTTGTCGAATGTAAGCGGCTCGCACCCGCGCTAAACGCATCGGCTCGGACCGTCTATGATACTTGTGGAGGCGGTCTTCGATGGCTGCACGCTTCGTTCTGCTGGCGATCTTTGCGGCTCGCGCCTGGGCTTGCTCGTGCGGGGGGAACTGGCCATCAGTCAAGCAGGCGTGGAGTAATGCTCCCGCTGTCTTCTTGGCAACTGTAGCAGTTGCCGAACCTGATGGTGACGGGTTGGAGCTGATGTTCCAAGAACAGCTCGTTCACATTCGCGTCGAGGAGGCGTTTAAAGGGGTGTTCGCAGGACAAACGATCGAACTTCACCAAGGCGCGGACGATTGTTCCGCGAAGTTCAGGACCGGACAGAGCGCCGTTTTCTACCTTTATACGGGGCGGACGCAAGGCTGGGTCGTGCCTGCATGTACTCATGCCGTTGGAAGCGCTGAACCAGGTGGAGACGATTTGCTATTTCTAAGGGCACTGCCGAAATCTGCGGTTGGCACGAGGCTCTCTGGGGCGGTCGACCTATATGAGGACTCCCCTCAGCAAGCATTTAAGAGGGTAGGAGGCATTCCGGGCGTGCGAGTGAGCATCTCCGGCCAAGTGGGCCCTCCTCGCGAGGTCGCGACGAACGCAAGCGGGACCTATGAACTATACGGTCTGCCTCCGGGGAGTTACTCCGTGAGGATCCACGTTCCTAGCGGTCTCAAAATCAAGTTCCCGGTAGTCACCGGCTCCGCGCCTGTAAAAGGTAACGAGAGCGCGCTAAAGCTCGATAAGGACGGCGGGGTCAGCGTTGATTTTGTGCTTCAGGCGGACACAAAATTGTCCGGCCGGATGCTCGACGCGAAGGGCTCGCCCGTCAAGGGCGTATGCATCGATCTGGAACCCCTCGAAGGTCGTGGCAAAAACGGAGCACGTTTCTTCGATTGTTCAAAAGCCAGCGGACTATTCAAAATGGAGATGATGCCTCCCGGCAAATACTGGCTGGTCGCCCGTGACGAGGTCACGCGAGATCGGCTCAAGTCGAAATCTACGCTTTACTGTCCTGGCGTAAGAGAGCGGGAACGGGGCACGGTAGTCGCGGTCGAGGCTGGAAAATACCTCAGCGATCTTGAGATACGCTTGCCCTCCGAGGAAAAGCGATACAAGATCCAGGGCCAGTTCCAGTTTGCAGATGGGGCTCCGGTCGCCGGTGCGACCGTGATATTCACTTCGCCGAAAAGTGGGTACACCGAGACCACGGAGACCCACGCGGATGGTTCGTTCGGGCTGTCGATTGTGGCGGGGATGGAGGGTCAACTCGATGGACGTCTTGGCGTGATGGAGTCGATCTTGGGGAGATGCCCCGAGTTTCAAGTGGAGCCGCGCAGAAGCGGGCTCATCCGTTTCATGGACGCAAGCCCCGTTCCACTCCTAGGAGATTCTGACCGTGAGGACCTGAGGCTCACCCTCGCTTCTCCGTCCTGCAAATCTTGGCCAGGCTGGAGGTGAGGTCGACCCACGGCGACGCTTTGAACGGCCCGCTAATCTTTTTATCAAACGATGAAGCATGTAATCGGCTAATATCCTGGGGTGGCGACATGATGTTGACCGGTGGCGGCCTTGAGACGGGAGGGGGTTCCTTTTTTTGAGCGCGGGCAGGTCGGGAACCTGCCCCACTGGCGGGCGCGATATAATCCGAAACGTTCCTGTTCGGCGGCGCACCTTATTTATAATGAGCGACACAGGCGAAGTCACGAGGTTGCTGGGGGAGATTCACGGCGGCAAGAAGGACGCGATGAACCAGCTTTTGCCGCTGGTTTATGACGAACTGCATCGGCTCGCGCGATCTTATTTCCGGAGGGAGCGCGGGGAGCATACGCTGCAGCCGACGGCGCTGGTGCATGAAGCTTACATCCGGATGGTGGATCAGAAAGCGGCGATGCAGACGCGCGGACATTTTCTGGCGGTGGCGGCGACGCAGATGCGGCGCATTCTGCTGGATTATGCGCGCAAGCATCGCGCGGAGCGGCGCGGAGGGGGCGGGCAGAAGGTGCTGCTCGAGGATACGATGGCGATCGCGGAGCAAACGCCGCTCGATATGATCGGGCTGGACACGGCTTTAACGCAGCTTTCGAGGCTCGATCCAGAGCAGGCGAAGCTGGTGGAATTGCGATTCTTCGGCGGACTATCGGTGGAGGAAACCGCGGACGTGATGGGTGTTTCGCCGGCGACGATCAAGCGGAGCTGGAGTTCGGCGCGTGCGTTTCTGCATCGCGAGATGACAGGAGGCCAGAGTGACGCCGGAGCGATGGGCGCAGATCCGGCAGATCTTTGACGGCGCGCTAGAGCGGGCGCCGAAGGATCGCGCCGCCTATCTTCGAGTGGTGTGCGCGCGCGACGACGCGATGCGGCAGGAGGTGGAAAGCCTGCTGGCGAGTCACGACGACGCGAGCGGTTTTCTGGCGAAACCCGCGGCCGACCTGGGCTACACGCTGCATTATTCGGGCGACGAATCGGGCGAGTATCCGGCGGGATTTCGCGCGGGTCCTTATCAGTTGGAGAAGCGCATCGGGCGCGGCGGGATGGGTTCGGTGTGGCTGGCGACTTCTCCTCAAAACGGAGGGAGGGTCGCGGTCAAGCTGGTGAAGCGCGGCATGGACACCACGGAAATCCTGCGGCGTTTTCGCATGGAACGGCAGGTGTTGGCGAGCTTGAACCATCCGAATATCGCTCGGCTAATCGACGGCGGATCGACTCCGGAGGGGATGCCGTATCTGGCGATGGAGTACGTGGAAGGCACGCCCATCGATCAGTTCTGCGAGTCGCGGGCTAGCGCGATTACGGATCGATTGAAGCTGTTCCTGGAAGTTTGCGCGGCGGTGCAATTTGCGCATCAGAACCTGGTGGTGCATCGCGACATCAAGACCGCCAATATCCTGGTGACGCAGGCGGGCGTGGTGAAGCTGCTGGATTTCGGCATCGCCAAGCTGTTGCGGACGGATCTTTCGACGCTCGAGATCGCGCAGACGCGGCCTGAACTGCGGCCGATGACACTGGATTACGCGAGTCCGGAGCAGGTGCGGGGTGAGGCGATCACGACGTCCACCGATGTATATTCGCTCGGCGTGCTGTTATATAAACTGCTCACCGGAAGAATGCCGTACGGAGTGACGACGCGATCTCCCGATGCGATTCGAAAGGCGATCCTCGAAACGGAGCCGCGGCGGCCCAGTTCGGTGATTCTGGCCGACGATACCCACGCGATTCCGCAGGCGACGCAGAAAATAGAAGTCGCGATGGCGGAGACGCGGTCGCTGGCGCGAAAGCGGCTGAAGAAAAAGCTGAGCGGCGATCTCGACATCATCATCTTGAAGGCGCTGCGGAAGGAGCCGCCGAAGCGATACCTGTCGGTGGAGCAGTTTTCCGAGGACGTCCGGCGGTACCTGGATGGGCGGCCGGTGACTGCCAGAATCGATTCGCGGGGATACCGGTGGCGAAAGTTCGTGCGGCGCAATATTGCGGGGGTCGCGGCGGCCATTGCGCTGGTGGGAATTCTTCTGGGGAGCACGATTTTTTTCGCGAACCGTCAAAGAGAAGACAAGAAGCGCTTCGACGAGGCTACAGTTTCGCTACAGAGGCAGTTGCTGCGCGCGGATCTGGAGATCGGCAGTGCAGAGCGCGTTCGAGATGCGTACGGTTTGGCCAGCGCAATTTGGCGCTCGCTTCCGGAGCAGGGCGAGTCCCGCCGCGACCTGGCCGAGGCCGCCCTTCGGATGGGTGACACCGCTGCGGATCGGAATGCAGCGGGGAAATATTATGGCGAGGCACTGGCGCAGTTGGAAGTACTCGCGCAGCAGGCCGGACGCCACGATCCGTCGACAGAACGGGCCTTGGGGTCAGTCGCGTCGAAGATCGGCGAGATCGAAATGGAGCGGGGCAACCTGCTGGCGGCGTTGTCGAGCTTCAGCCGCGCGTTAACGATTGCGGAGACGTTGGGGACGGCGGAAGGCGCGAATGACGAAACGCGCTTAACAGTCGCGGACACCAACGCAGAGGTCGGTGAAGTGCTGCTGCGCAATGGAGCGCGCGCCGAAGGAGTGGCAAAACTGAGGAAAGCGCTTGGAATCTATCGCGATTTGGGCAAAGACAATCTGGCCGGAGCCCTGGAAGAGAAACTGAGCCGTCAATAGCGGATCATAACGGCAAGGATGTTTTCCGCAACCGTTCGGACCGGGCGGTATCTATATTAGTTAACAGGAGCTGTTTCTTCAGGTGTGGATCGTCAAAGTCGCGCTAAGCCGTCCTTACACATTTATTGTATTAGCGTTACTGATTTTGTTAATCAGTCCGCTGGTGATTCTGCGCACTCCGACTGATATTTTTCCGAATATTAACATTCCGGTTGTCAGCATTCTTTACCAGTACACAGGACTGGGCGCCGAGGAAATGGAGCAGCGGGTCACCTCGGTTTACGAACGCATTCTGACGACGACGGTGAACGACATCGAGCACATGGAATCGCAGTCGCTGAACGGCATCTCGGTGGTAAAAGTTTTCTTCCAGCCGGGAGTGCAGGTTTCCGCGGCAGTGGCGCAATTGACGGCGTCGTCACAACCGGCGATCCGGCAGATGCCTCCGGGCATTACGCCTCCGCTGGTAATCAGCTATAGCGCGTCGAGCGTTCCCATTCTTCAGCTCGCGCTCTCCGGTCAGGGGCTCTCCGAGCAGCAGTTGAACGACTTCGGCACCAATTTTATCCGGCAATCCCTGGCGACTGTTCCGGGCGCGGCGGTGCCCTGGCCCTACGGAGGCAAGCAGCGGCAGATCATGATCGACCTCTCGCCGTCCGCGATGCAGGCGCAGGGGCTGGCGGCGAGCGACATCGTGAACGCGGTGACCGCGCAGAATCTGATTCTCCCAGCGGGCACCTCAAAGATCGGCCAGTTCGAGTATGACGTCGATTTGAATGCGAGTCCGAAGACCGTGCTGGAGCTCAACGACCTGCCGGTGAAGGCTACTACGGGCAACACCGTTTACATGCATGACGTAGCGCACGTCCGCGACGGATTTTCTCCACAGACGAACGTGGTGCGGCGCGACGGGATGCGCGGATCGCTGCTCACGGTGCAAAAAGTGGGCGCGACATCGACGCTCGACATCGTGCAGAGGGTGAAAGACGCGCTGCCGGCGATCCGCGCTGCGCTGCCCCCCGAGCTGCGGATCGAGCCGCTGGCCGATCAATCGATATTCGTGCGCGCGGCCGTTAGCGGCGTGATTCGCGAAGCCGTGATCGCGGCCTGCCTCACGGCAATGATGATCCTGCTGTTCCTGGGAAGCTGGCGCAGCACATTGATCATCGCGATCTCCATTCCGCTGTCGATTCTCACGTCGATCGTTTGCTTAAGCGCGCTCGGCGAGACGATCAACATCATGACGCTCGGCGGACTGGCGCTGGCCGTCGGCATCCTGGTGGACGACGCGACTGTGACCATCGAGAACATCGAGCGTAATTTCGAAGAAGGGAAAGACCTGCACGAAGGAATTCTGGATGGCGCTGCGCAAATCGCAGTGCCGGCGCTGGTTTCGACGCTGTGCATCTGCATCGTGTTTATCCCGATGTTCTTTCTGACCGGCGTGGCGCGATACCTGTTCATCCCCCTGGCGGAAGCCGTGGTCTTCGCGATGCTCGCGTCCTATGTTCTGTCGCGGACGCTGGTACCGACGCTCGCGATGTACCTGTTGCGCGCGCATGGGACCCAAGGCAAACCGTCCCCGTGGAATATTCTGCGGCGATTCCAACTGTCGTTCGAACGGGGGTTCAATGCGACGCGGGACGCCTACCATCGCCTGTTGACCCGCTTGGTGGAGGTTCCGTGGCTGTTTCTGCCGCTGTTTCTCGGCTCGTGCGTGGCGGTGTTCCTGCTGTTCCCATGGCTGGGACAGGATTTCTTCCCATCCACCGACGCCGGGCAAATCAAGCTGCATGTGCGCACGAAAACCGCCATGCGCATTGAGGAGACCGCAAACGCCTGCGACAAGATCGAGGCGGCTATCCGGCGAACGATCCCTCCGGCAGAGATTGGGAGCGTCATCGACAACATCGGATTGCCGTACTCCAGCATCAATCTGTCGTACAGCACTTCCGCTCCGATCGGAACGATGGACGCGGATATACTGGTTTCACTCAACGAGGATCACCATCCGACCGCCGACTATGTTCGCGAAATGCGGAAGAGTCTGCCGCAGGAATTTCCGGGGGTGATGTTCGAATTTCTTCCCGCCGATATTATCAGCCAGATTCTGAACTTCGGTTTGCCCGCGCCGATCGATGTTGAGATTGTCGGGCTGGATATCGACGCCAATCGCGTTTACGCGGTGAAGCTGCTGGATCAACTGCGGGCAGTTCCGGGGCTGGTGGATGTGCACATTCATCAACTGTTCGATCAGCCGAAGCTGCACATCAATGTGGATCGCACGAAAGCGGCGGAGAGCGGATTCACGGAGAAGGACGTCGCCAACAGCATGGTGGTGGCGCTGAGCGGCAGCTTTCAGACCACTCCGGCATTCTGGCTGAATTGGAAAAACGGGGTAAATTACAGCCTGATTGCGCAGAATCCGCAGTACTCGGTCAGTTCGCTCAGCGACCTGGAGAATATTGCGATCACGGGCTCGACGGCGACGCAGCCGGAGATTTTAGGCGACGTCTCATCCACGGTACGCGGCGCGGGCATGGCCGTGGTTTCGCATTACAACATTCAGCGCGCCATCGATATTTTCGGCGCCGTGCAGGATCGCGACCTGGGCGGGGTTTCGACGGACATTAACCGAATCTTAAATGAGAGCCGCTCCTCGCTGCCGCGCGGCGCGCAGGTGGTGATGCACGGGCAAATCGAAACCATGCATTCATCGTTCACTGGTTTGGCGGGCGGATTGGCGCTCGCGATCGTGCTGGTGTATTTGCTGATCGTGGTGAACTTTCAGAGCTGGCTGGATCCGTTCATTATCATCACGGCTCTGCCCGCGGCGATGGCCGGGATCGTGCTGGCATTGTTTTTCACACACACCACCATTAGCGTGCCGGCGCTGATGGGGGCGATCATGTGCGTGGGCGTCGCGACGGCGAACAGCATCCTGGTGGTGAACTTCGGCAGAGAGCGGCTGGCGGAGGAAGGCGACGCGAAAAAGGCTGCGCTGGAGGCGGGGCTCACGCGGTTTCGTCCTGTGATTATGACAGCGCTCGCCATGATTATCGGGATGGTTCCCATGGCGCTGGGCGCAGGCGAGGGCGGCGAGCAGAATGCGCCTCTAGGGCGGGCGGTCATCGGGGGATTGTCGCTGGCGACGGTGGCGACGCTGTTCTTCGTCCCGGCGGTTTTCAGCGTGCTGCATGGGCGGCGAAAGAGAAACGCATGAGTGAGAATAGAAACGTGCTGGGCAGGATCCTAAAAGTGATCGCAGTATTGGCGCTCTTATCGCTGCTTGCGTTCGGAGTTCTACGCGGCATCAACACGCGGATCAAGGCGGCGGCCAACGTCAAGCAGGAAACCATCGACATGTCGGTGCCCACCGTTACGGTGGTCCACCCGAAGCGCGGCGCACTGAAGGATGAGATCGTGCTGCCCGGAAATATTCAAGCGTTTACGGTTTCGCCGATTTACGCCCGCATCAACGGCTATTTGAAGAAGTGGTACTTCGATATCGGCGGACGTGTGAAGACCGGACAGTTGCTGGCGGAGATCGAAGCTCCGGAGGTGGATAAGCAGCTGGATCAATCGCGAGCCGACCTGGCGACGGCGGAAGCCAATTTAACTCTTTCGCAATCCACCATGGTGCGCTGGCAGGAATTGCTGCGGAAAGACGCGGTTGCCAAGCAGGAGACCGATGATCGAGTCGGCGATTTCCAGGCAAAAAAGGCGACTGTGGATTCCGGCCGCGCGAATGTGAAGCGTCTGGAGGACATGGTTTCCTTCGAGAAGGTTTATGCGCCGTTCGACGGCGTGATCACGACGCGGAACACCGATATCGGATCCTTGATCAATGCCGGCAATGGCGGCCTTGCGCAGCAATTGTTCACTCTGGCGGCGACGGACGTGGTGCGTGTCTTCGTCAATGTTCCGCAAATTTACTCGCGGTCGGCGTCGCCCGGGGTCATGGCCCAGTTGACGCTGACCGAATATCCGAATCGGCGTTTTAGCGGCAAGATCGCGCGCAATGCGGAATCCATCGATCCTTCCATGAGGACGTTGCTCACCGAGGTTGACGTCAATAATTCCACCGGGGAACTGTTGCCCGGCGCTTTCGCGCAGGTGCACTTGACGCTGGCTGCGAAAGCTCCATCGCTTCTGCTGCCGGTAAACTCGCTGCTGTTTCGCGCGGAGGGTTTGCAGGTGGGGGTGGTTCGCGACGGCGGCAAGGTAGAGCTGGTGCCGATCGTGATCGGCAGGGATTACGGGACTGAGGTGGAGGTGGTTTCCGCGGGTCTGACGGAGAACGACAACGTGGTGGTCAATCCCCCGGATTCGCTGGCAACGGGCACCACGGTTCGCATGGCGGCCGCTAAAAAGTAACACTTATGAACCTACAACTGGAAGGGAAACGCGCCCTGGTCACGGGTTCGACCGCGGGCATTGGATTCGCGATCGCGGAAGTGTTGGCGAACGAAGGCGCGTCCGTCATCGTCAACGGCCGCACGCAGAAACGGGTCGACGAGGCGGTGGCGAAGCTGAAGGGCAACGTAGAAGGCGTCGCGGCGGATCTGGGGACGGCGGCGGGAGCGGAGATCGCGGCGCACAAATACCCGGATGTGGACATCCTGATCAACAACATGGGAATTTTCGAGCCGAAGCCTTTCGAGCAGATTTCCGATGACGACTGGCGCCGTTTTTTCGAGGTCAACGTGTTAAGCGGAGTTCGCCTGAGCCGCCAGTATCTGCCGGGGATGAAGCAGCGCAACTGGGGCCGCATCATTTTCATCTCGAGCGAATCCGCGGTGCAGATTCCGGCTGAAATGATTCACTACGGGATGACCAAGACCGCGCAGATCGCGGTGGCGCGAGGGTTGGCGGAGACCACGAAAGGCACAAATGTGACGGTTAACTCCGTGCTGCCGGGACCGACGGCGTCAGAAGGGGTCGGCGATTTCGTGAAGAGCATGGCGGCGGCGCAGAAGGTCGATGCGGCGACGGTGGAGCGCGAATTCTTTAACAGCGTGCGGCCTTCATCGCTCATCCAGCGTTTCGCGAGGACTGAAGAAGTGGCTGCTCTGGTGGCGTTTGTCGCCAGCCCGCTGTCATCGGCAACTAACGGCGCGGCGCTGCGGGCGGATGGGGGAGTGGTTCGGGCGATCTTATAATCTCGAAGAGATCGCTTCCTGCGGTCGCGGCTCAGTCAGCGGTTGATTTCACGTATTGCCGATTTCCGCCCGCCAGACGATCCTGCCGTTCACGATCGTCGCCACGGGTCCTCCGCGAAACGTCGTCCCGTCGAAAGGAGAGTTTCTGCTCTTCGAGAAGGATTTGTTCACGTCGTAGGTCCATTGGCGATCGAGCGAAAATATGGTTAGGTCGCCGGCAGCGCCCGCAGCCAGTGTCCCGCGGGCGATGCCTAGAATCCTGGCAGGACCGGTGGTGAACAGCGCGACCAGGCGCATCAATCCGATTTTTCCAGGGTGCAGGAGATGCTCGAACGCAACGCCCAGGGCGGTTTCGAGGCCTATGATGCCGAAGGGGCACTTTTCGAACTCCTGCATTTTCTCGCTACCCGGATGCGGCGCGTGATCTGTGGCGATCGCGTCGATTGCGCCGTTCACAACGCCCGCAATCACCGCGTCCACATCGCCATGCGATCGCAAGGGCGGCTTCATTTTGTAATTGCTGTCGTACGGAAGCATGTCGGTATCGGTGATCGCGAAATGATGAGGCGTGGTTTCCGCCGTCACTGCGAGGCCTTTCGATTTGGCAAACGCGACCATCTCCACCGAATGCTTCGACGAGATGTGTGCGACGTGATAGCGCGCGCCTGTCACTTCCGCGAGCAAGATGTCGCGGGCCACCATGACGTCCTCCGAACAACCGGGAATGCCGCGCAGACCCAGGCGCACCGATTCGAAGCCCTCATGCATATCGCCGCCCGAGCTCAGGTGCAGATCCTCGCAATGATCGATGACGGGAATTCCGAAGCTTCGCGCGAACTCCATCGCGCGGCGCATCACGCGCGCATTCATCACCGGACGTCCGTCGTCGGAAATCGCGACGGCCCCCGCGTTGACCATCGATCCGATCGCGGCCAACTCCTCGCCCGCGCTACCCTTGGTGATCGCGCCGATGGGCCAGACATTGACCACAGCATGCCGGCGGGCTTTCTCGACGATGTAGCTGGTCACCGTCGCGCTGTCGTTGACCGGCGCCGTGTTCGGCATCGGCGCAATCGATGTAAAGCCGCCTGCGGCCGCGGCCCGCGCGCCCGATTCGATCGTTTCCGCATGCTCAAATCCCGGCTCGCGCAGGTGCACGTGCATGTCGATGAACCCCGGCGCGACGATCAGCCCCGATGCATCGAGCACTTCAGCCCCTAGTTTTGCGAGATCCTTGCCGACTCCGGAAATGACGCCGTCCTCGATCAACACGTCGGCCACTGCGTCGTGGCCCGATGCGGGATCGATCACGCGGCCATTCTTAATTAGGAGCGCAGCCACTCAACACCCTTTCAAGCACGGCCATGCGCACCGCGATTCCATTTTCCACCTGATTCAGAATCACTGATTTTTGCGAGTCCGCGACCTCCGAAGAAATTTCCCGGCCGCGATTGATCGGACCCGGATGCATGACGATCACTTCCGGCTTGGCGAGCCGCAGATGTTCCAGGCGCAGCCCGTAGAATTGAAAATATTCGCTCGCGGGAAATGCCGCTTCCTGCTGCCGTTCCAGTTGCACGCGCAGCATCATGATCACGTCCGCGTCGCGAATCGCTTCCTTCATCCGCGTGGTCAACGAAACGCCGGGAGCGATTTGTTTCAACTCTTGCGGCAGCAGCGATGCCGGTCCGCAGAGCACGATATCGGCGCCATATTTCGAAAGCAGGTAAGCGTTCGACCGCGCGACTCTGCTATGCGCGATATCGCCGATAATCGCCACACGCAAGCCTTCGAGCGATGCGCCCCGGTCGAGAATGGTGCGCGCGTCGAGAAGCGCCTGGGTGGGATGTTCATGCGTTCCGTCGCCGGCGTTGACGATGGGAGTCTCCAGGTGCCTCTGCAAAAAATGCGGTGCGCCGGAAGCCGCGTGGCGCATGATAATCGCGTCCGGCCGCATCGCTGCCAGCGTGTTCAGCGTGTCCACCAGCGATTCGCCTTTGGATACGCTGGAAGCCTGCGCCGTGATCGATACCGAATCCGCGCCCAGGCACTTGGCCGCGATCTCGAAACTTGTTCGCGTCCGCGTCGAGGCTTCGAAAAAGAGGTTCACGACCATTCGCCCGCGCAATAGATCGAGCTTGCGGAAACCCTGATCGGGCTTCGGTTGAAAATCGCGCGCCCGGTCCAGAATCGCCTGGATCTCCTCGCGCTTCAGGTCTTCGATGCCCAGCAGACCAGATTTCATTTACTCCGTCTTCTCCACCAGCAGCACTTTTTCCATGCCGTCGATTTCCTGAAACTTCACCTCGATAATTTCGTTCGAGCTGGTCTGCACCATGCGTCCGGTGAACTGCGCTTCGATCGGAATTTCGCGATGCCCGCGGTCGATCAACACCAGCAGTTGCACGCGCGCCGCGCGACCCTGGTCGAACAACGCGTCGAGCGCCGCCCGGATCGTGCGGCCGGTATAGAGCACATCGTCCATCAGAATGATGTCCTTGCCGGTCACGTCGAAGGGAATATCGGTAGCGTTCAGCACCGGCTGATTCGAAACCGTCGACAGATCGTCGCGATAGAGATTGATATCGAGAATCCCCACGGGAACCTTGCGATGCTCCAGGGCCTGGATGTTCTTGGCCAGCCGCTGCGCGAGCGGCACGCCGCGGCGGCGGATCCCGATGAACGCCAGCTTGTCCAGATCCGATGTTCGTTCCAGAATTTCATGCGCCAGGCGGACCAAAGTCCGGTCGATTTCGGAGGCGCTCATCAATTGTGATTTTTCTCGTGTGGCGGGCATGGAGGGTAAACGTTTTGAGGGTAACACAGTCAGTATTTTTTCAGCCTGCCGCGCACGGCCTTCGCCAGTCTCTCGATTTCATCCAGTTGCTTCAGCGTCTTTAAGGACATCACGTAGCGGTCGTTTTTTTCCAGATCCTCGCTCACCTCTTCGGCCAGCTTCGCCATGGCGGCGGCATCCTCGAGGTTCTTCTTGTGCTCCATTTTGAGGATTTCATCGTGCTGCGATTTTCCGTTGGGGAGCTGAACGTCGGGATTTGTGCCGGGCGCCGGAGGGACCGTTGGCGGCTGCCCGAACGACGCGAAAGCGAGGAACAGAGCAAGGAGATTGCGTGGCATCACCTACAATGATACAAACGCGATGAGAGCACGGGCTGCTGTGATTTTTCTGTTACTCACCGCCGTTCGACCGGCCCTCGCAGCCGACATCGAGCTTCGCTTCGACGCGCTGGAACGCATCATCTCCGAGCAGGTTTTCACGCAGGATGGCCGTAAATACGTTCGCGGAACGCCTGCCACCCGGTGCCAGTTCGCTTATCTCGAAAAGCCTCGCATCGGCTCCGAGAACGGTCTGCTGCGCGTCAGCGCCCGTTTCAGCGGACGCACCGCATTCGATCTGCTGGGCGGCTGCATCGGCCTGGGCGATTCGTTCGATCTGACGATCACGGCCGCGCCCGTGGTACGCAACGGAGCCATCGGATTCAAGGATGTGAGGGTCACCACCACGAAGGATTCCTACTACATCCGCCGCGTCCGGGCCGCGCTTACCGGGAGTTTCGGCAAGGACGTGAAGATCGAGGTGAAGGACCAGGCTCGCAAAATCCTAGAGCAGCAGCGCGAAGGCGCATCCTATAAAGCGGAGTTGGCGTCCTTCAATTTGACCGACGTTCGCATCACCCCGGACTCGCTGGTCCTGGTGATCGACTTCAAGCTCGTCGTACATTGAAAGATGCGACTCATTATATGCAGCCGGTAAACATCGGCATCATCGGACTCGGCAACGTCGGCGAAGGCACGTTGACCATCCTCACGGAAAACGCCGCGCACATCGAAGCCAAGCTCGGCTTCCCGTTGCGGGTTGCCGCGGTTTGCAGCCGCGGCATTGCGAAGAAGCAGATCGCGCTGCCGACCGTTTTCAAAACCGCCGACTGGCGGGAGGTCGTCAATCATCCCGATGTCGACGTGGTGGTCGAGCTGATCGGAGGCACCGGCGTGGCGCGCGAGATTATCGACGCAGCCATCGCCAATGGAAAATCCGTGGTCACTGCGAACAAGGAGTTGATGGCACTCGCTGGCGCCGAATTATGGGATCGCGCCATCGCCGCGCGAATCAATCTCGCGATGGAGGCGAGCGTCGCGGGAGGCATTCCTATTCACGCCGTCTTGCGCGAAGGAATTTCGGGCGACCGCATCAATACGCTTTACGGAATCCTCAACGGCACATGCAACTTCATCCTTACCGAGATCGAAACGCGCGGCGCGTCGTTCGATGAGGTGCTCGCCGAAGCGCAACGCGCGGGATACGCCGAGGCGGACCCTTCGGCTGACGTTGACGGGTTCGATGCGCGATCGAAGCTAGCGATCTTAACGGCTCTCGCGTTCGGCGAAAAGATTATCCCCGCCGATATTTATACCGAAGGCATCCGCCGCATTACGCCCGTCGATTTCGAGTATGCGCATCAGTTGCATCACACTATCCGGCTGATCTGCACCGCCCGTCAAACGCACGAAGGCCTGATTCTTTCCGTGCGTCCGTCGTTGATCCCGCAATCGACGATTCTGGCCAGCGTTCGCGGGGCTTACAACGCAGTTTGGGTGAGCGGACAATACGGCGCCGATACGTTCTATTACGGCCGCGGTGCGGGGCCGCATCCGACCGGTGTTGCGGTGGTCAGCGACCTGATGCGCGTCGCTCGCGAGATTCGCTCCGGCAGCCCGGAGCGCGTTTCGCCCTTCGCTCACGCGAATCTCGGCGTGTATAAACCTATTCCGATCACGCTTAGCAAGTCGGCCTACTATTTGCGATTCCGCGTCGAGGATCGGCCGGGAATTATCGCGCAGCTCGCCACGGCGCTCGCGGCAGAGGGAATTTCCATCGACGCGGTGTTACAGTTACCGAAGGCCGACTGGCGCGACCTGCCGTTCGTGATCACGGTCGAGCCCGCCACCGAGCAATCGATCCGCGCGGCGATTGCGCGTATGTTGGAATTGAATTTTCTAATCGAGCCGCCTCTGGCGATGCCAATGGAGTTGCCCCTATGAAGATTTTTGCCGTTTTGATTTTGACGATAAGCGCGTGGGCGCAAGTCGCCGACGACGCCAACAAAGGCTACAAAACGAAAGAAGGCCGCGACAAGGTGGCCGCGACGCTCGAAGATCCGCATCGCGATGCGCGCCAGAAGCCGCAGGAACTGGTCGCCGCGATGAACATCAAGCCGGGAATGACGGTCGCCGATATCGGCACCGGAACCGGCTATATGCTGAAGTTTTTGAGCGATGCCGTGGGTCCCACCGGCAAGGTTTACGGCGAGGATATTCAGACCGATTTTCTGGATCGCGCCCGGGCGAAGAACGTCCCGAACACCGAATTGATCCTGGGCACCACCACCGATCCGAAGCTGCCTCCGAACTCCGTGGACATCGCGCTGGTGCTCGACGTATATCATCACTTCGACTATCCCGACAAGATGCTGGCTGCGATCCGCAGCGGTCTCAAACCTGGAGCCCACCTGGTGATCGTCGATTTCTATAAATCCGCCAGCCCCAGTCCGGGGCACATCCGGTTGGAGCGCGATGAAGTAGCGGCCGAAATTCAGCGCAACGGCTTCCACCTGCTTTCGCAGCGGGATCACATTCCGAAGTCTCAATACATGCTGACGTTCGAAAAGTCGCGCTAGGTCGGAGTTGACCGCTCCCGGTGGTCGCGGCTCGGTTGGATCCGCCGTAACGCCCGTCGAGTCGCGACTACCGGGAGTGTCCAGGGACCGATGGCACGGATTGTATTTTCGACGGAGCGGTCAATTCGGGTGTGCGCTAGAAATCAATTCTTAACGTGGTCGCCGACGATTGGCGGCGTGGCTCCGGAGTAGGTGCCGACTGACGAGCCCTCGTCTGCTTCCGTGATGACGACGTCGCCTAGCGGGGTATCGGTGCGGCGCAGGACGGTTCCGGTTGCGGGGTCCTTGATTTCGCGGCCGGTGCGCAGCACGTGTAAGCGATCGCCCTTATGCACGCCGGCTTTCGTGCCGACGTTCAACACCAGCGTCGGGC
This sequence comes from Bryobacteraceae bacterium, assembly GCA_035485055.1. Classification (GTDB taxonomy): domain Bacteria; phylum Acidobacteriota; class Terriglobia; order Bryobacterales; family Bryobacteraceae; genus Palsa-187. The sequence continues at coordinate 64,634 of DATHOJ010000128.1, read as the reverse complement.
CGTTGACGTCCGCTACCAGTCCGTCGACTTGGATCACGACGGTGGGCAGTTTCGCGGCGCTCTGCGTCAATTGAGCAGAGAGGCTATTTACGGCTTTGTTCACCGCTTCGCCCAGAATCGTGCTGGCGAAATTCGCGCTGCCCATGTCGATGCCTCCGCCGCCGGTGTTGTCGATACCGCCTCCGGACCCGATGAGCGAGGCGCTGGAGCGGGAGGATTCGCCGTGGCCTTGCGCCACCGCTAGAATCTCGCCGGTTTCCACATTCACGATACGGGCGCTGATCTGCACCATGGCCTTGGAGCTTTTCTTATTGACGCCGCCGACGCCGAAGCGGCTGGAAACGGCGCTGGCTCCGCCTCCGCCGACGGTGGAGTTTTTGTCCTCGCTGCCAAACTGGCTGATGTTGCCGACGATGATGGCGTTGACGGAGAGCAGTTTGCCGATGCGGGCGGCGCTTGCCGGATCGGCGCGTTCGCCGTTCGAGAAATTCTGCTCCGCGATGATTTTGTCGATTGCTTTTCGTTCGATGACGGAATAAGCTCCGCCGGCGACCAAGCGGTCAACCAGCAGATTTGCGATGCTCTTGCCGATATCGGCGCCGCTGCCGAAGATCTGATCCGACGAAGATTGCACGGCGGCGTAGTCGAAATCGATGACGGCGACGCGTTTCTTATCCTGAGCGAATACTACGGCGGAAGTCAGAAGTGTCAGAGCGATGAACTTGCGCATATTTTCTCCAGTCGCGGCCCTTAAGTAATAAACGCGGAAAGCGCGGAGAAAATGCCGCATTGCTTGCTAAAAGGGGAATTTGCTGCCGAACAGGTCTATGTTGGCGTTCCAAAACTTTTCCATTTCGCCCCACCCGTCGATCTTGAACAGACGCGCTGTTTTTCCCGCGCCAGCGACGGGCAGGAAAACGTAGAGAGCTTCGTTCCAATCCTTGGGATTGCCGCGCGGGGTCCAGCCGCCGCCCATCGCGTGGTGACGCGCGCTGCCGCCTGCGCCGCCGTGTTTTATGGCGTTGTACATGTATCCGGTGAGCTGGCTCATTTTCCAATTCATCATGTCCTCGGCGGCGAAATTGTCTTCGAAATTCTTTTCCTGCACGCCCGTTTCACGATTCTTTCCCTTCAAGCCGGATTCAAGATGCGAGCCGGGTGGGGCTCCCACAGGCGTTCCTACTCTTTGAATCGCGCCGAGGTCCAGATCCTGGCAGACGGGGCGTCCGAGCGAATCGACGATCAGATAGCGGTCTCCTATATCGACCAGGCGGTAGCCCTGCGCGTCGGCGTGTTTTACCCCAGCGGCTTCAAAATCGAATGCCTTGTATTTCTGCCCCCCATAGTTGTACTCGAGTTTCATACCGTAAGGAATCTCGAAGGCGGGACAGGTGACCTTGGAAGCAATCACATCATCCACCTCTTTGAAAACCCCTTTCAATTGACCCATTTGGTAGGGCGGCTTGGGGGCCTTCAACGCGGCGGTGACTTCCGGCAATTTGGGAATACAAAGAAGCCCGTGCCATCCCTGCCAGGACTTGGCTTTGATCCATTCCGGTTTCCCTTCGAGCCAGCCCTGGAGCTTTTCGAGCCACGCCATGCGATCCAGGCTGGGTCCGCGGATAACGATCATTTCGCCATCTCTGGCAGCTCGGTCGAGGAAGAAGTGATGTTCGCCTTTCAAGAAGATTTTCAGGGGTTGTTGAACGATCTGAAGGATCGCTTCGCCGGCGTATCCATATTTGGCGGCACGGATCTGCGCCATTTTGTGCTCCGCCAGTCCCTTGTACTTTCGGCCGGCGGCGATCCATTCTTCGGGCGCGTATTTGAGCACCAGCCCTTTCAATATGCCGATGGCTTTCGAGCCCAGCCGCATCGCGCCGTCCATGAACAGGACCATCGCGATATCGCGAACGGTCATGGTGAGGATGGACTGGACGACTTTGACTCCCTTCATGAAATCTTCCTGGCTGCTGGAAAAACAGCAGCGCTGCAATTCCGCGAAGGCGTCGTAGTACGGTTTCACCATCGTCAATTGCATGCTCACGCCGAGCAGCATGCGCACAGCGGCAGCAAACGCTGCGCCGCCCAGGACTTCCGCCCCCGCTCCGATGCCGATGAACAAACCCATGATCACGGCCATGGCGAACAGGATCTTGGGATCGGCCAGAGTGCCGAACTGCGCCTTCATCTCCGCACTGAAGTTCGGATCGTCGACGGCCATCTGGGTCATTTCGCAAAGACGCTCATCGGGCGCCATCAGGGAGGCGTCCAGTTCGCGGACGAAGCGCGTGCGCCGGGCATATCCGGTCACCTCGCCATCGGCGCCGTAGCGTTCGAAGCGCACCGCATTGCCGCTCCACTTCGCGGTCGCCTCGGAAGCATACTTGTAAAACATCAACAAGATCGTGGGTTCGTTTCCGCTTTTGTAAGTGGCCGAGTAGAGCCCAAGGTTGCCGCTGGCGGTGCTGTCGCGATGCGCGGCTCCCGTGGTCGCGCCGAGGAAGCCGCGGCAGATGGCGGGCTGGTGCCGGGCAATCCAAAACTGGTTATCCGGGTCGTAGGCGACGCTGAACCAGCTATTGCGATCGACCGGCTGTTGTTCGTCGCCCCACTGCAAGGTGTTCTGGCCGCCCTTGATTGCCTTTTTCCAGGCCTCCAGGTTGTGCTGTTCCAGATTCTGAAGGCTAGGACGGATCCACACTAACTGATTGCCGGACGCAAGTAGCCAGCCCATAGTAGGAACCGCGTTGAATGGCGAAAGATTGCCTCAAACGCCATGAGTTGCTGTATACTTGACCAGCTATTGACCGATGAGCGACCAGGACCTTTGGAGCCGCATCGAAGAGTTGTTTCATGCGGCGCAGCAGCAATCCGCCACAGGCCGCGCGGCGTGGGTGGATTCGCAAACTCAGGAATCGGAAGAAGTGCGCCGCGAGGTGAAGTCGCTGCTCGCGGGCCTGGAGATTCACGAGCGAAGCTGCAAGTCGCAGGAGCCGAGTGGTGCATCCGAACAGGGACACGAAGAGCCGGTCCCCCTTGCGCGTTTCGGTCCGTATCAACTGGTTAAGCTGATCGGCCGGGGAGGCATGGGCGCGGTCTACCTGGCGACGCGCGCCGACGGGCAATTCCAGCAGACGGTGGCCTTGAAAACCATGGCCTTCCACCTGGCCGGAGGCGAGTTTCTGCGGCGGTTCCAGACGGAGCGGCAGTTACTGGCTTCGCTCGCCCATCCTCATATCACGCGTCTTCTGGATGGGGGCATTTCCTCGACCGGAGATCCGTACCTGGTGATGGAATACGTCGACGGCCTTTCGCTTAACCAGTACTGCGACGGCCAAAAACTGAGCGTGCAGGGGCGGCTCGGAATTTTTCTTCAAGTCTTGAGCGCCGTGGATTATGCGCATCGCAACCTGATCGTTCATCGGGACCTGAAGCCCGCCAATATCCTGGTGAACACGGAGGGGAACGCGAAGCTCCTGGATTTCGGCACCGCCTTGCTGCTGGAACGAACCAGTGAGGTTACGGCAACCCGCATGCGGATGCTGACGCCGCGCTATGCGAGCCCGGAGCAGCTTCGGGGAGAGCGGGTCAACACCTTGACCGACGTGTATTCGCTGGGCGTGATCCTCTACGAACTGCTGACGGGGGCGTGGCCTTTCGGCGATCCCGAGTCGCTGGTGAGCGAGCTGAATCGCGCGATGGCCAATGCGATCGCGACGCCGATGGAAACGGCGGTGACGGAGGAATCGGCGGATCGGCGCTCCGCTTCGCGCCCTCAGCTCGCACAGTTGTTGCAAGGCGACCTCGCGGCGATTGCGATGAAAGCGATTGAAAACGATCCGGCGCAGCGCTATTCGTCGGTTCGGGAGTTCGCCGCCGATATCGAGAATTTTCGAGCAGGACGGCCAGTGCTGGCGCGTCCGCAGACGGCACTGTATCGCGCGGGAAAATTCTTGCGCCGCCGGTGGCTGCCGGTGAGCGTGGTGGCGGTTTTCGCGATCGGAATTACGGTGGCGGCGCTGGTCGCGATCTATCAAGGCCGTCTCGCGCGGGAGCGCTACGCCGATTTGCGGAGCCTGACCACTAGCCTGCTATTCGAACTAAAAGACGCAATTAACGAGATTCCGGGCGCGACCAGGGCCCAACAGATCCTGGTGGGCCGCGTGGTGAAGAATCTGGACAAGATGTCCCAATCGTCCGACGATCCGGATTTGCAGCTCGAAATGGCGGAGGCGTTTCGCCAGTTGGGGGAGTTGCAGGGCGATCCTTATGTCCAGAATCTGAACGACACCAAAGGGGCGCTGGTCAGTCTGGCCAAGGCAAAGGCGATCGCGGACAAGATCGTGACGCATCGGGCGAAGGATGCGGGCTGGCTGCATCTGGAGGGGATGACCGAGCAGGATACAGGCGAAGTCTACTTCGGGATGGCACAAGTCAAAGAAGCGATGGAGCATCTGAAGGCATCGGTCGCACTGTTCGACACGATGGTTCCCCTTACCCAAAATCCAGTGTGGATGGCAGACGCGGCGAGCGCCCATGGGACGCTCGGCGACGTTTACGGGCAGCCGGGGACATCGAGCTTAATCGATCGGGCAAAGGCCGAGGCGGAGTACAGGCGGGTGATCGAGCTCGACAAATTGACGCTTCAGGTCGCTCCCGGGGCGACGCGATCGCGACGCGGTTTGGCCCTGATGCAGGCGAAGCTGGGAGACTTGGTCCGTCACGGAGACCCGGCGAGCGCGCTGGATTATTTCGAGGAGGCCGCACGCGCTCTGGAGGCGCTTCCGCCTGAGGCGTTACGGAATCCGGTCAATCAGCGTTTTCGCGCGACGTTTTTTCGAAAAAAAGGCGTGGCGTTGGGCGATCTGGATCAGTGGAAGGAGTCGGAAGCGTCGATTCAGCAGTCGATCGCGATGAATCGAATACCCGCCATCGAAGATCCTAATGATTTCCGCGCGACGTACGATCTTGCAGTCGCTTTGAGCGATCTCGAGGAGGTGCTCTACCGGCATCGGGACAATGAGCGCGCCCTCAACCTGGCCGAACAGGTTTTACAGCTCGAGGAAAAGCTGGTGACCAAGGACCCGGAGAACCAGGCGTGGCGCGCGGACGTAGCGAACATGCGGTGTTCACGAGGCATCCTGTTGGCAAGGCTCGGACGGAACGCGGAGGCGATCCAGCCCGCGAAAGCCGGGCTCGACGAATACGCAAAACTGACGGCCGGCAAGAATGCGCCGGCGAATGTTTTGATGCAGGCTTCCGAATACTATCGGACCATCGAGCCAGTCGAGTTGCGTAATCTGAGCCAGGCGGTGGTGCTGGCAGAGCGTAACGTCGCGGCGGGACAGGAGACGGAGCCCTTTGCGCTCTATTTATTGGCCATGGCGTACAACGCGGCGGGACAGCAGGCGGAAGCGAAACAAACCGCGGATCGCGCACTGGCGTTGATCGCGCCGCCTCGCGGAAAACTGGTCTCCTATATGCGCACGGATCTGGAAGCGATTCGCTAGCGGCGCGTTTAGTAATCGAGGGCTACCTTATTGGCGAGAGTTTCGCGTCTGCCCGCATGCTCACGCATGGCGGTTCAGTGCTGGCGCTGAACAGCGACCACGGGAGCGGTCAGCTTCGGTAAGCTAACGAGCTACGTCGGATACGCACTGAAATCCCGACAGGTAGCCTTTCTGAAAAATTGGCGGAGCGCCCTTCAGATCGAGCCGGAACGGAAGCGTCAACGATTTTCCGCTATCGAGCTTGATGGCCTGCCCGGATTGGCCTTGCCGGGGCACCCATTGCAGCGTGTACAAATTGCCCGACGCCTGAAACTGGTCCGCGTCGCCGAAGAAGCGGAACACGGCCCACAAGCCATCGTAGCTGATGAAGCCGAAATCGCCGCCGCCCAGGTTTCCCGCTAGCTTCGCCTGATGCGGCGTGCCAGGCCACGTGAAATCCTTCGCCGCGCTCGCCTCGCCGGTGGAAGATAGGACCTGACCGTCGAGAGTCAGCGCGACGTGCTTCAATCCGTCGGAAGGAAGCGACGTCATGTTATACGCGAGAGACGGATTTTTCGCACCTGCGGGATATAGCGCCTCCCGAAACGCGCCGGCATGATTCATAAAGCGCAGGAACCCGTCGGTGATCCGGACGTGCGAATCGGCTTTGCGCGTGTACTGGCTGTCGTGACGGTCAAGATAGTTCTTCAGAGCGGAATCATAGAACTGATCGAACTTTCCGTCGCCCGGACGGAACATAGCGTTGAGCTCATCGAGGGTCGCGTCGATCTTCGAGTCGGTCTTAAACGGATACTTCCCGGTAAGCTCAGAGAACGCTCCGCAGAAGCGCCGGCCTTCTCCATTCAGTTGCGCTGGGCCGATGCCGCGCAGGAGTCCCTCGGCCTGCTTAATGGGGTCCTCCATGATTTTCTGAACCATGCCATGCACGTCGCCTTCGCGATCGATGCGGAAATTCTGCGCGATCTGGCGGGTGACGCGGTACGCGTTCGCAGCCTCATTCTGAACCTGCTCCACCATATCGTCCGGAATAGTGCCGTTGTTCCTCGCGAGCCGTTCCATGACGCCTTGTAGACTGGCCAGAGCCGTGAGGTAAGGACCGTTATGATCCTGCACCAGCTTTTCGACGCAGCCGGGCGCCTCTACGTATTGCACGGGTTGATACGGCGCCATTGCCGCCTCATTGCCGGTCAAAGTGGTGTTGATCGACGCGACGCAAAATAACGCCAGCAGATAGGATTGATTTCCGGATAGCTGCTGAAGTTTCTGCGCCGCATCGGGTATCCCGCGGTAGCGGACCACTTCCGTGTTCGCCAGGTACGCGCGCCAATTCCCGATGAAGTCTTTCTGATAACGCGCCAGCAGCTCCGGGCCGAGCGTGATGGGATCGTAGGTCGCGACCACGCGGTCGCCCAGCACCCATTGCTCGCCTCCAAAGTAGCGGCGCAGATCGTGCAGAGCCTTTTGGAAAAACTGCCAGCCGGCCACGGTGAACGCGCCTTGGACGTCCTTGTTGTTCACGACGAAGGCGGCCGATCCCGCGTATTGTTTATTGAAATTCGCAGGAGGATTCTGGCGCGAAGCTTCGCCGATGATGAACTGATAAACATTCTCCGAAGCGTTGAATTGCGCCAGATAGGTGCGCGCGTGCTCTACCGCATCCTTGTCGTTTTCTGAAGAGTACGGATTGGAATAGAACAGCTCATCGCTGTAAAAATCGAACTGCCTTTGCGCGAGCGCGGCCCGGTCGGAATCGATGGGCCGTTTAGCCGCCCATCGCTCGAAAAGAATCGGCGACAAGTAGGCGCGCGTACTCTTTTCGTGGTGCGATGTGGTGATCAGGTAGCTTTTGAGTGTATCGTAGGTAGGTTTGTATTCGTCGCTCGGACCCGGCTTCTCCGGCAGCTTTTGCAGCCAATCGAGCAGGGACGCCTGCGTCGATCCGAACATGATCTGAGCGAAGCGGGCGAAATACAAACGCCGAGCGGTGGGATAAAGCTTCGGCCCGATATATAAACCCCAGCGCAGACTCCAGGGTGCGCCGTCCCGTTCATAACCGGCGAGCTGTTCCACGCTCTCCCGCAGCGCATCCAGGCGTTCGAGCGAAGCGCGCGACGGAAGTTCCTGTGCCGCGCCGCCGGTCTCCGACCAGCCGATCCCTCGCGCGGCTTCGCCCACCTGCGATTCGAGGGCGCGGTTCCGGAAATAGGAAACGGTGCATCCGGCGGCTAACGCCAGGCACAGGACGCCGGCGCACGCGGTTAGCAGGCGGCGGGCCATCTGTACGCGAAAGCTTCGGCCACTCGAGATCATCGCCGCACGGTCGTCCAGGATCACATCGCTGAACAAGTGCCCTAGAAACAACCACTGCGGAGTTCGTCTGGTGCGCACCTCCTGGGCGAGGACAGCAGGCGACGACGATCCGTAGCCGGCGTCGAAGCGGCCGAACAGGGAAGGTGTTTCACGCTCCGGCGCGGAGGCAGATCCGCGTACCAGCGGCACGGATTCCTTCACGGTAACGGGCCGGACTCCGGAGAAATAGAAACCACGCAGCACCGGATTCGCCCGCAATTGGCTGGGGCGGAACAAGTCGACCAGGAAGCGGATCAAGGGGACGCGAAGTTTTCTGAACTCGCGCGGGAATTCGTAGACCGCGGCCAGATGAGTCGAATTATTTTCGCGGGCAAGAAATGGCAGCCGGTTGTCGCACAGCGAGGCGCACAGATTGTCGAACGTGGTGGTCAGGCGGCGCGACTCCTGCTCGGCGTAAATCCCCAGCTCCGATCCGCTGAGCAGAGGCAGGGTAACGCCCATCACTTGCGTCACTTCGTCGTTGGTCAGGTTGGCAGCATACTCGGTAAAACTATTCATCCGGTCGAGCTTGGTAATCACCACGTAGACCGGAAGATTCACGCCCATCGTCTGGGAGATTTCGGCAAGCCTCTCCTGCAAACCGCGGGCGACCGCCGCCAGCGCTTCATCGGATCCAGGGCGGAGAAAGCGTTCGCAATCGACGCAGAGAATCGCACCCCGGGCGGATTGGGGGCGCCCCGTGAAAAACCGCCGGGCACTCTGCCGCAGCCGCTTGAGCAAACGCTCCCAGCGAACGGGGTCGGATAGCAAACGACCGCCTGCCTCGACGAACGCGGCGTCTTTAGCCAGCCACAGATTTACTGGACGCGTAGGAACGACCGTGCTGTCCTGATAGACTTGGCCGGCGAGCAGATCCGGTTCCGTGCCGGAGTGCAGGAACAGGCTGGTCTTCGCGGAGCCCGATTCCCCCGCGATAAAAAACACCGGCAGGTTCGAAAGTTTTGAGTCGCGCGAGCCGCGCGCTGCGGCGAGGCGTTTTTCAGCCTCCCGGATGTAGCTTTCAATTTCCCGTGTTGCGCTCTCGCTGGTCCGCGCGGCTTGTTGCTGCGCATCCTGCTGGGCGGATTCCTTGCGCCGCTGCCTGCGCTCCCGCCACTGATAGATCGCGAAGAATGCGGCGAATCCCAAACCCATCAGCAGCATTCGGACGATGCTGTCGGCTTGCGGAGGCAAGTGCAGCCAGGTAGTCACCACCCAGGCGATTGCCAGGTACATCACCATCGATACGGCTCCGATGATGTAGAAACCGAAAGCGCCCATAGCTACCTGTGCGCCCCTGAAATCAAGGCCTGAAGAGCCGTAGCGCCGGTCCCGAGCGAGAAATCGTAGTACAAGAAAAGAACCACAACGAGAATCGCGGACAGCGCGGAGAAGACGCCGAGACGCAAGATCCAGGAATCGCGAGTCACGGGAGCCGCGCCCCCTTCGGGCAGCATCCACTGCGGAGAAAGTCCAACGCCTGCTCCGCGAATGCGCTTGATCTTGTCGTCGGTCTGGCCCATCACTTGGCGAAGATCGCTTTTCGAGCTGATGCTGTAGCGGCCGAGATAGCCGAGCAGCAGGCAGAGATAATAAACTTCGATCACGTCGGCGAGCTCCGGCGAATCCCTGCGGCCCAGCAGATGATTCAGATTTTCAAAAAACGTTTCGCCCGCGACGTGGCGTCCGAACAGCTCTTCCTGAAGCGGCTTGCGCACCCAGTCGTCAAACGCAGGTTTGCGTAAATTGAGAACCGACTCGTCGAGAAACGCGACCAGCGCGAAGACTACCAGCTTTACATCCTCGTCCGAGTATCCCTGCGCTTTGGAGGCTTGATCGCCCGCTCGGATGGCATTGACGACCTGACTCCGGAAAACGTCGGCGCTCGAAATATCCTGGCGGTTGGCGCGCAGGCGCACAATCGCGGTGAATAATTCCTGGAAAATCAGAGCGAGGTTCGCCGGCCGAGCCGCCGGGCCGGTAATTACAGTCTCTGCCACACCTCTACCCGCGTAAAAGTGGGAGCTTTCACCTCATTCGGCAATTGTCGTCAGACAAAACCGCTCGCGGTGGTCGCGGATCTGTAAAAGCGTTGGGGATCAAGTGGAGCCACGACCGGTCAGTACCGGGGTTTTCACAGGCGTGCTAGCTGTCGAGAATGACCGACAATTCAATCTGCGGATCGGGCAGCTCCCCCGGCACATAGACGCCGATATCGCGCGTTCTGACCAGATGCTCCCAGCAGGGGCCGCTCTTATCCAGCTTGAAGTACTGAAACTCGATTTTCGGAGACAGCGCGGGGGGAGGAACCGGGAGGTGAGTAAGCTTTAAACCGGAAAGGGCGCGCTCCACCAGGCGTGGCACGAACTCCTTGGAACAAATTTTTACCAGGCGCGTGGTCCGCTCGATCAGATCGGCTTCACCGATCGGACAACGGATGGCGAAAATCCACCGCGAACGGTTGAGGGTCCGCTCATCGAGCACTCGCCCTTCCCAGAAATAAATCGCCGAGCGTGTCAGCGCGATTGCGACGGAACTGCTGGGCACGATCAATTCGAGATGCTCGCGAATATGGCGATCCAGCGCCTCGAAACATGCCGTGGGATGCACGTGATCGTAGGCGGGCAGCGAGGCCGGATCGGAATCCAGTCCGAACGTGCAGAGCGCGCCGGCCAGGCGAGACAGCTCTCCGTAGATCTCCTCGGGATGTCCGCGCTTGGTGAGGCACAAGTGGCGCAGCGGTCCCAGACTCGAATTCAGGCAATGAAGAAACCAGGCATTCGAGATCCCTTCCGCGGAAAAGCCCGACGCGCTGTTCGCGCCGAGGGCCTTCGGACGAATCACGGATTTCGCTTTTTCACGAATCAGATCGACCAGGCTGCGCAACAGCGCGACCAAAGGCGGGGACCCGCTGAGCCGCAGGCTGGGCGCAATGAACCGCTCGTCGAGCACGAATTGTCCAACACCTTGGCGCCGCACGATCGCAAGCGGCAAGGTCTCAACGCCCGTCAGACTTTCCGTAGCCAATCGAAACTGGATGTTCTTTCGTCCCATCGCGATTGGCTTCGCGTCGCGGCCCGTGTTCTCATCGGCCAGCGATTTCTCTTCGGAAAAATAGCGCAGCGGCAGAACCCGCTCCGCGTCGGTGATTCCGCAGTTGAGGCCGTCCTGTTTATGTGCGGGAACGGCCAGCAGCACTTCCACACGGTCCTGCATCGCGGGAAATGCGTCGGCGATTTTCAGGGGCGCCGGCAACTGGTCGAATTCCGGCATATGAAAACTCAAACCATCTGGAAAAACCCCGCGCGCGTGCCGCAGCGCGAAGACACCGTTACGCAAAGATTCGCCGTCGATTTGAAAGCCGGTGAAGCCGTACGGCTCAAACCACAGGCTGGAAGTCGAGAAATGAACCGAGTCTTCAAAGTATCGATTCTGCGCCTGAAAATGGTGCGGACCGATGTACATGCCTTCCGACCAAACCACTCTGGACAAGCTTTTCAACGCCGGATCTCCCGCATTATGATACACTACATCTCTTCTGGTAAGCGCTGGTTTTTCGCGTGAGTTTCTACAGCAGGTATCAACTCGAGCGGCTACTCGCCGATGGTCCCGCTAAGACTTTCCGGGCCGTGGAAAATTCGAGCGGACGCCCGGTTTTTCTTCACTTATTCGACCCCGAAGGCCGCCTGTTGTTCGACACCATCGCCGCCCGTTTCCGGGACAGCGCCGGCCGCTTGACTCCTCCTTTGATCGAGACCGGCGAGTTCGCGGGTGCGCTTTACGCAGTGACCGAGATCATCGATCCGTTCGTGAATCTGACCGCCTGGGCGGAATCGGTTGCTTCGGGCCTGGTGGCTGCGCCTGCGCCAAAACCGGAGCCGAGGCCGATCGCCGGCTCGTCCACGAAAGAGCCTGGCGAGTTCACTCGAATGTTCGCGCTTCAGCAGGGCGCACCGCCGGCGGAGATCCAACCGAAGCCCGTCGTTTCGCCTGGTTCCGACAAGGAACCGGGAGCATTTACGCGTGAGTTTATGGTGCACGCGCCCACTCCGCCGGTGGTTCAGCCACCTCGCGCCGGACAGTCCGCATGGCCACAGGCTCCACCGCAAACTCCGCCGATTTTGAAACCAGAGCCTCCGAAGGCTCCTGAAATACCGATGTGGCCTGAATCCCAGCCGGGCCGCTCCAACGACATTTCGGACTTGTTCGGCGCCGCGCTGCCCGGAGAGCACGTCGATGTGGAAGCGGAGCAGGCTCGCGCGGCCGGCCTCGCGACGCCCGACAAAAAGCCATTCCGCCGCGCCGGAACTTTCACGCGTATGTTCGGCCCCGGGGCGCCTCGCAAGACCGTATCATCGCCGGAACGCGCGCCGAAAACGATATCGTCGTTCTTCGACAGCGGGCTCGATTTAGGCAAACCGAAAGCGGCCCCGCCGGATTCCAAAATAGAGGCGCGGGAAAAGACAGGTCCCGGAGAGTACACGCGGATGATGGCGATCCCTCAGCAGAATGAGGAGCCTGTGCAGCCGTTACCGCCGCCGGCCCAGATGGCCGTCCCCTCGGCGGAGCCTCGTGCGAATCGTGCACTAGTGGTGGCCTTCGTCCTGGTCGGAGTGCTGTTCATCGCGGTGATTATCCTGGTAGCGTTGCTTTATTCGCGACGCTAGCGCCCGCAGGCGGTTCCGCCTGCGTTATTCCTGAGGCAGCAGAACGATCAATTCGGCCCTTACGTTCTGAATATCCCCGGGAACATAAACGGCTAGATTCCGTGCGCGGCCAATCGCCTCCCACGCCAGGCCCGCTTGGTTCAGGCTGAAATACTGGTGGTTCATCTTGATCGGGATCGTCGCGGGCGGCGACGGAACGTGGGTTAAAGGCACTCCCGGCAGCGCCTGGCGAATCAGATGTTCGATATGATTCGCGGAACAAATCTTGACCAGGTCAGGCACTTTGCGAATCAGTTCCGCCTCGTCCATTTCAGCGCCAATCGCCAGGTACATCTTGGTATTTTCAAGGAATCGGTCCTCGAAAATGGAAGTTGCGTAGATCGACGTGCGAATCATCTTCAACGGCAGCGAGATGAAATTGCTGGGCACCACCGTTTCGAGAAGATAGAGCAGCTTTTCGTTCAACGCCGAAAAACACTCGCCCAGATTCTCATGATCGTAAGCAGGCAGATCCTCCGGCTGAATCTCGAGCGAAAACGTAGTCAGCGTGGACGCCAATGCAACCATCGCCGCGAACAGTTTCTCCGGGTGACCGTGCTTGCTCAGAAATAAATGTCGCAGCGCCGGAAAGTGGGAATTGGTGGCATAGAGCAGCCAAAATTGGGCGATATCGGCCGTTGTGAAGTCGGCCAGCCGCTGGTTTTTCTGGCGCCGCATGCCCGCGACGACGCTTCGCTTCGCGGATACAATTTCCACCAATCCACGTAGAATCGAAACCAGGAAATCGTTGGCGGAAAAATCGAGCAAAGGCGGGACGAAGGTCGGATCGAGCTGATAAGAAGTGCCATCCCGCGTCACCCGGCCGGCGGTCATGGTCACGAATCCGGACTTCGATTCGCCTTCCACCAGCAGACGAAGATTCTTACGCGCCAGTTGAACGGGCTTCTCTGAGCCCCCCGAATTTTCGTCGCGCAACTCCGCCACTTTTGCCAGATAGCGAGTGTCACCCACTCCTTCGCGCATCGCGAGGTTCACGCCGCTCACCCGGTAGCTGGGAATCGCGAGCGATACCGTCACGCTCTTGTCGTCGGGACCGAAAAACTCGGCAACGGATTTTACGGGCGGCGCCGGGTCGGAGTCGGGAATGTCGAAGGCGAGCCCGTCGGGAAACAGACCGCTGGCCTCATGAATCGCGAAAAGCCCTCCGGCCAGCGCCTCCTGGTTCAACTGGAGCCGCGTGTATCCCCAGGGCCGGAACGTCAGCGCCTCCGTCCGGAATTGCAGCAGACTTTCGATGAAACGATCCTGGACTTGCAGGTGCTGGGGGCTGACGAACACGCCTTTGGACCAGATCACCGGCTGGAGGATTCGCACGTTGCCCCTTACGTTAACAAACGGTCCCCGCAAAAGCAATATTGCGCGGCCTTCGATGCTATCCTGAGAAGCTTATCGGCATGGAGCCTCCCGACAAAGTACCGGGCGAAATTACGGCTCTTCTGCGCCAGTGGAATGAGGGCGACAGGAAAGCACTGTCGTCGCTCGCCTCGCTCGCTTATAACGACCTCCGCACCATCGCCCAAAGGCATCTGCGGAGGGAGAGCCGGTTCCACACGCTGCAAGCCACCGGCCTGGTTAATGAGTTGTTCGTGCGGCTCGCCCGGCAGGCTGAAATCAACGTCACAGATCGCCAGCATTTCTACGCATTCGCCGCCATGATGATGCGCCGCATTCTGACCGATTACGCCCGCGCGTCGTTGTCGCTGAAGCGCCCCACCGGGCAAGCCGAGCGCGTCCCTTTGCACGACGAAATTGCCTGGATCGACGCGTCGGGCAAGGACATGCTCGATCTCGACCGCGCCCTGGTGGAGCTGGAAATACTCGACTCGAGAAAAGCGCGTGTGATTGAGCTGCGCTATTTCCTGGGATGCACCAACCAGGAAACCGCGGAGATTCTCGGCGTAGTGCGCGCCACCGTGGATCGCGATCTGCAATTTGCGAAGGCCTGGCTGGGCCGCCGGCTGTTGGGCGATGCAGCGCCGCCCGCCGACTGAGTCAAACTGCAAATCACCCATTCGCATTCCAGCGGCCCGCGAGCGGCCATGCCGGTTGCGCAATGGACCGGAAGGAGATGAATTGCACCGCGTCGATGTTCCTCACCGACGCGAGCGGCATCAGGCCCCGGTCGAGCAGCGACTCCGCCAAACGCTCCGTCATCCAAATCTCGGCCGGTGGCGTCGCCTCGTTGGAGCGAAAACAATGGATCGGCACACCTTCCAACTGAAACACGGAACCAGGCCGCATGCCGGGACCTTCGATCTCGAACGTTTCCCCGAGCATGCACACACAGGCCACGGCGGGATTTCCCCACAAATAGCGGTTGTGATCGGGCTCCGGCATTTCCTCGAAATCGAAGGAATCGATCGAGCTCGTAGCAGCTCCGTAAGGCAGCCGCAGCAGGAACCGCGGCATGGCCAAGCCAATCCATCGAGCTTCGGGAAGCGAGCGCAGCCGCTGCCAGCCGGAGGCCCGCACGGAATCAAGCGGCTTTTTCCAGTCGTCGGGATCGGGCTCCTCCGCAATCGATTCGCATCCCGCTAACCCGGGATGCGCCTCGGCGATGAAGGGCGCGCCCGCCGCTTTCGCGATGCCGGCGATTCGCTCCAGGACCTCGAAATCTCGGGCGGAGCCGCCGAACGTATAGAGCGCGGCGGAGATCGACCAGGGAACCGCGCCCGGCGTCTCTCGTGCTTCGTCCACCAGCAGCCGCCACAATCCCGTGGAGCGAATATCGGCGGCGCTCAGCACGTCCGCGAGTAACTCCTCACGCGAAATATCGATCAGCTCAATGGACAGGTTCTCATTGGTTTCCAAATGCCGCACCAGCAGAAATACGGACCGCCAGGCCGCTTCGATGGATTGAAAATCAGGATGGCTGAGAATGATTCTCATCATCTCCGAGGCGACGGAATCCAATTGCGCGCGCACTTCCTCCTGTTGCGGATCGGGCGAAGGGAGGGCGTGCGGAGCGACGATGCGCTGAATCGCTTCGTCCCACAAATCGCGGTGCCTGCTCTCGGGTGCCGTTGCCGACGCATCGACAATCGCATCCAGAAGGCTCGCACCGGCGGGTAATGGAGGGCGCTCGGCCGCAGGCGCCGCGGCAGCGCGCGCTTGGACGAAAGCGACGGGATTCTTCAGCTCCTTACGCGCCGTTCTCACCGCGTGAAAGATGGTCGCGCGGGCGTAGATCTCATCCGGATGAAAATCGTCCATCGTCGAGAATCGAAGCGCGGGCGCCTCCCCGTTCTCCCCCAGCCGGACCTCGACGCCCATGCGGTCCATGACCTCTTCAAAGTTGCCCGCGTCGACGGAAACGGGCCTCACGCCATCAAGCTTCGGGCGCATAGCGGCAAGCCGAGTGGAGCGGCCGCTGAAGTCGCCGAGTAGCGCGATGCGGAAGGCCTGCCGATTCCCGCGCGGCGGATCGACGTCGATGTATTTTTCCCTCACGAATCCCTACTCAATCAGAAAGGCGTGAACGGCGTTCGATCTGCCTCATCGGGCAGCTCCTATCCTGGCTGCGGAATTGACATTTTCATGGGGAGTCCGTTTTCGTGGCCATTCTTCCACGAGATGTATTTTTGCTGCGCCCGCAGATACGACGCGAAATTCGGATACTGAACGACGAAGTCGTGTTTCGCCTTCGCGCGCCGGTTCCTCAGATTATCGTCCGGCGGAACTAACTTCCAGCGTGGCAGACCCATAGCGTCGTCCTCCACTGTCCCGACCCATTCGTTTACGTCGGCCATTGAGGACTTAAACGGCGGGTACACCGAAGCGATGATCGGAAACAATGATTCGCAGGCTTCCTGCGCGCCGTTCGCCGCGGCGACATTTGGGAAGAACCCCTCCACCTTTCCATAGAACTCCATCCTCAGTAGATCGCCCCTCAGCTTCGCCGCGTCGCTCGCGTCGCTCGTAAACGCATGAACCCATTTCTTGTCGCTCCCGTGTTTCTGCATGAGGTCCGCGACCAGCTTCAGGTAAGGAGGATCGCGGGTGTTGAGATAGATTTCCTGCTGGATGGCCGTTTTAATTGCTTTCTTCATCTCGGCAATCACATCCTGTGTCGGGCTGAAATCGGGCTTCTTAACATTCTGCTCGTATCCCGCATAGCCGTTAAGGGTGCCCCCGCCGACACTCAGGATGCCGCCAACAGCCGCTACGCGCAGCATACCTAGACCCCCGGCGACTTCGACCGTGACCACTGTCGCTCCAGCGGCTGCCGCTGGGATAGCGGCAACCGCGGCGCCCAGGACCGCGACCGCGCTCCCTGCCAAACCTAGCAAGATGTAATATTTGTCCCAGTCCGACGCCTGCTTGGTGAAAGAGCTGTCCATCGCGGACTCCACTCCCGTCAACATGCCGTCAAGAATAAAGCGGCGCTCCGCCCCAACCTCGTCCCGGAGCTTCGCCTCCATACTTGCCATAAGTTTCCCTCGATCGAGCACTAGAAACCGGTTGTGCCCGACACCTCTGATACGCGCAAAGGGATGTGTTTTTGCCTGAATCCGCAAGGCATGACGCAGCTTTACCGGCTCCCACGCGATATAGGGTGACGCCTATTCGTTTTAGGCAGGGCACCCACAACCGCCGGCCACGGCGAAAGGAAACATCTGAAATGATGAGCATAATTGACGGCACGGGGCCCTATAGTCCCGAGCAATATCGTGGAGACTTCACAAATTCCTTCTGCCACCAGACCAGCCTGAGGTTGCAGGATCCCGAACATTACTATCCAGGACCCGGTTACGCGGGCGTGACCACGGGTTTTAAGGCCTGCAAGGCCTTGCTGGAGATCCGGGAGTACCATCAGGTAAACCCAGCGGAAGATCTGTTTTTGATGGGCTATAGCCGCGGCGGCGCTGCCGTGATTCAAATTGCAAAGTGGTGCAACAGCGACAAACTCCAGATCCCAATCAAGGCCATGTTCCTGCTGGATCCAGTCTGCAAGGACCTGTCAGTCGACTCGGACGGAATTCCGAGTAACGTCGAAAAGTGTTACGTCCTCTATCGGGATCTGAACATCCTCGAGTACAATGCTCCACTCGACGAGAAGGACTACGAGGACTGGAAGGACAAGGTTGCAGTAGGATTCTCGAACACATTTACCGACGGTGATCCCGACCGGTACAGGCGCAAATGGATGGAAAACTGCAAAGTTTGCCACGAGCCCACCAACCACACCACATGGATCAGCGCCGGACGATCGACCGGTACGGTTCCAGGGGGCTCCCATGGCGCAGTTGGCGGAGTCCCGTGGGTGGAGCGGAGCGTTGAAAAGGGTGCGACCCAAGAGGCCGCGAACCGGATCAATTCATGGTTCAGGTACGAAACCATTCCCGCAAAGATTCAGGATTTAACATTCATCCAAGCCAACACCAGCCGGATCCGGAGTCAGACCGACGCGGAACTTGAGGCGGACATGCTCGCTCGGCGCGCGGAGCAAAGCAGGAAGGACAGGGAGAGGGCGTACCACAACGCCAGCAAGCGATGAGGCAAAATTTCTTCCGTTTCCGCCAATGCAAGTGAGGGCGGGAAATACCAGCGGGAGCAAGAAGGCTGGGTGAAGCGAGAGCCCACGTCTGGAACAAAGGAGCAGCACACATGCCACGGGAAAGCGTCCACGCAAAACTCGAGCGCGTCCGGCCGCCGCGGGTTCACGTTACTTACAACGTCGAGATCGGCGATGCCATCGAGCTCAAAGAGATCCCTTTCGTCATGGGAATTCTCGCCGATTTGAGCGGCCAGCCGGAAGAGCCCCTTCCGAAAATCAAGGACCGCCGCTTCGTCGAAATCACCCCCGACAACTTCGATTCGGTGCTCGATAACATGAAGCCCCGCGTCGCCTTCTCCGTCGAAAACAAACTCAGTGACGATTCCAAGGCGAGTAACTTGGGTGTCGATCTGACCTTCAAGAGTCTGGAGGATTTCGAGCCCGAACAGGTCGCCAGGCGCGTGAAGCCCTTGCGCGATCTGCTGGAGCTTCGCACCAAACTCTCTGACTTGGTCGGCACTCTGCAAGGCAACGAGAAGCTGGAGCGCCTGCTTCAGGACGTCCTGCAGGACAGCGGCAAACTCAACCAGGTTCGAAACGAACTAACAGCGGCCGAGGGAGGTTCCAATGGCTAAACGACAGGAAACAGCACCCGCAGCGGCCGCGCCCGCCGCAGTCAAGACCGTGACGCCCGAAAAGGGCATCCTCGATAAGATCGTCGACGAAGGACGGGTCGGCCGCGACGAAGCCGGCAAGGCCTGGGGAAAAACCGTCCTCTCCGAATTCATCAAGCAGGTGCTGGACGGACAGATGACGGTCTCGCCCGACATCGAGACGATGGTGCTCCAAAGGGTCGCGCAAATCGATCACTTGCTATCGCTGCAACTCAATCAGATCCTGCATCACCCCAAGTTCCAGCAACTGGAAGGAACCTGGCGCGGAATCCGCTACACACTCGAAAACAGCGAGACCAGCGCCAATCTGAAAATCAAGGTATTCAACGCGTCGAAGAAAGAAGTTCTGCGCGACCTCCAGCGCGTGCCGGAGTTCGATCAGAGCCAGATGTTCAAGAAGGTCTACGAACATGAGTTCGGAGTCTACGGCGGTGAGCCTTTCGCTTGCCTGATCGGCGACTACGAGTTCGGCCGCGGCTCCGAAGACGTCGAGCTACTCGAAAGAATCTCGCAAGTCGCCGCCGCCGCTCACGCGCCCTTCATCGCAGCATCCTCGCCTGAGCTTCTGAACATGGACAGTTTCACTCAAATGGACGCTCCGAGAGATCTGGCGAAGGTATTCGACACCACGGAGTACGCACGCTGGAAAGGCTTCCGGTTATCGGAGGATTCGCGCTACGTCTGCCTCACCATGCCCCGCGTATTGATGCGCGTGCCTTACGGGAATGAAACCAAACCGGTGGATGCGTTCCACTATGAGGAAGGCGTCACGGGGAACGATCATTCGCAGTATCTGTGGGGCAACGCGGCATACGCTTTGGGCGCCCGCATCACCAACGCGTTTTCAAAGTATGGCTGGTGCGCGGCGATCCGCGGCGTGGAAGGCGGGGGGCTGGTCGATAGCCTGCCCACGCACAACTTCAGGACGGAAGAGGGCGACCTAGCTCTTAAGTGTCCCACCGAAGCGTTAATCACTGACCGCCGCGAGAAGGAACTCGGAGATCTGGGCTTCGCTCCCCTGGTCCACTGCAAGGGCACCGATTACGCGGCGTTTTTCAGTGTTCAAACCTGCCAGAGGCCTCGGCTTTATGACACCAACGAGGCGAATGCCAACGCCAGGCTCTCGGCACAGTTGCCGTACATCATGGCAGTCTCGCGCTTCGCTCACTACCTGAAAGCGATGATGCGCGATAAGGTGGGCAGCTTCACTTCGAAGAAGGATTGCGAAGTCTTCCTCAACCGGTGGATCTCCAACTACGTCACTCAGGACGATATGGCTTCTCATGCCATCAAGGCGCAATATCCTTTGCGCGAAGCGCGCGTCGAGGTAATCGAAAACAAAGCGAAGCCGGGAGTATTCCGCGCCATCGCGTACCTTCGTCCTCACTTCCAACTGGACGAACTCAATGTTTCCCTGCGGTTGGTAGCCGAGCTTCCAAAGTCGGTTCGCCAATAGCGATTCATTAATGCAAAAGAGGAGATAGCATGGCTCAGCAGAAGTTTTTCTTTCTCGACATGACCAAGGCGGGTGTGCCTAACGGGGGCAGTGACAAGACAGACACCATCAACTGGATGGAGCTCGATTCCTGGAACTTCCATATGCATCAATCCGCCGACGCCAACGTGAAGAGCGGCAGTGTCACAACCACCTCCGCCTCGGGGAGCTTCAGCTTCTCGATCAAGCATAACGGTCCTCAACTGTTCCGTCAGGTGGTTAATAGCATCAAGCAGGCGCAGCCTGTTACCTTCCGCGCCTATCGGGGCGGCCAGGAAATCGCGGGTACCGGCGGCACTCCGATCGTCAAATACTTTGAGTTGGTCTTCACGAACCTCGTAGTCGCCGGACGCCATCTCTCCGGTGACGCCGGTCAAAAGGATGAGTCGATCGAGCTCGCATTTGAGCAAGTCGCCATGAGCTACTGGCAGATGCAGAAGACCGGACCGGCGCTCATTGCGACCAAGACCTACAACAGCAAGACCAATGTGGCTCAGTAACCTCGATAAGGCTAACAAAGGAGGCAAGTCATCATGATGTTATTGGATATAACCGGTATACCGGGTGAGAGTGAAAGTCCCAATCCTGCCTGGAAGAGCAAGATTCAGATCGATAGCATGGGGTATGACATCTCGCAAAGGACCTCGAACTCCACCGGCACCGGCTTGGTTTCAGGCGGGGCCACTGTAGGCGCGATGCAAATCTCCAAGCAGATGGACAAAAGCACTCCGCTTCTGTTTCTGAACCTGGCGCAGGGCCAGCCGATTCCGGTCTGTTACGTTCGCGTCATCCGGTCCGGCCAGGCAGCGGGATCTACAGCCGCATCCCCCAACGGAGGCCTCTATGAGGCGGAGACCTACACTCTCAGCAACGCGATCATTACGAATTACAGCACCTCGGGAGCCCTGGGACCTGGCGGTCTTCCCATGGAGTCCTGGTCGATTTCCTTCTCACAGATTGTAGAAAACTACATACAGGTGGATAAGAACGGAAATCCGGTCACGGGCGGCGGAAACGCAATCGGTTACAACTTCGCCACCGCGACGCCGGTTTAGATGTTTCTTGGATGACGACGCAGGGCTGCCGCATGACTCGATGGGAGGAATCGCCGTTTAGCAGGTACCTCCCAACGCGCCAGAAACACCTTCCTATAGGTCCGAACGTACGGTGAGACTATGCCCATCGATATCCCTGCGCTGCTGCTACCAATTCCCGGCGAATCTCCTTCTGGTAGTGACCTCCGCTATCACGCGGTGACAGAGAAGATTAAGGAAGCACGCAGACAGGAAGAGGATATATCTCAAGGAGTCTGGAAGCACGAAATCAAGACTGCGAACTATCCACTTGCTCTGAAGCTCTCGACTGAAGCACTCACCAAACAGAGTAAAGATCTCCAGGTAGCGGCATGGGTTACCGAAGCTCTGGCGAACCTTGAAGGATACAACGGACTTCGACAGGGACTCGAACTGATTCGCGGCCTGCTGGAGAATTTCTGGGACTCGGTCTATCCACAAATTGACGATGGCGACCTCGATCTTCGATCGATGCCTCTCAGTTGGATCGGTACTCAACTCGGCCCGATGGTTCGCTCGGCGCCGATACTAAAGGGTGGATACAACTGGTACAGCCACCGCTCCTCGCGCTCGATCCCAACAGAAGAACAAGCGCAGATCGATCCCGCGAAGCTAGCCGCGCGAACGGAAGCTCTTGCGGAGGGTGAAGTATCGCCCGAGGATTTCGAGAAGGCTTTCGAGTCCACGCCGTTCGAGGCGATGAAGGCGTGTTATGCGGAAATCACCGGCCTTTCCGAATACCTCGAGTCTCTCAATGAGCTCTGCAAGGAGAAGTTCAGCGATCAATCGCCTGACTTCGGGCCTTTACAGTTAACTCTCGAAGAAGTCGGCGGAGTCGTCCGGGTTCTTTTCAAGACGAAGGAGTCACTTGAGGCGCCGCGGGAAGTTGTCACGGAAGCCCCGCCGCCGGAAGAACAGCCGGTGACCTTCTTTTACCCGCAGGAGACCGCGCAGGAGACGATGGCGCCCGCCGCGCCGGTCCGCCGCCCAACCTCCACCTCGCCCGAGCCTTCCAGCGTCGAGGATGCGATGGAGAGGATATTCTCGTGCGCTCAGTATCTGCGTGGTCAAGAGCCCGGCAACCCGGTACCATATCTGGTCACGCGAGCCGTTCGGTGGGGCGAAGTCTGGCGCTCGCAAGGGTCGCAGGAAGCTGCTGCCGCTCCGCCCAGCCAACTGAGGATGGACTTGAAGCATCTGGCGGCGCAAGGTTCCTGGGATGCGCTGCGGGAGGCGGCGGAGGATGCCGCTGCCGGACCATGCGGCGGCGCATGGCTCGACTTGCAGCGTTACTCCGTCGAGTCCTGCCGGTACACCGGATGCTACGCGCCGGCGAATGCGATCGTGTCCGGATTGCGAGCCTTGCTTGCGGATTTTCCGGATCTTCCGAAGTCGATGCTGGCCGACGATACTCCCGCGGCGAATGCCGAAACAGTCCAATGGCTTGCCAATGAGAACATCACCCCTTCGGCAACTGCCGCGCCTGCCGCGGTTGAAGAATGGAAATTCACTCCTGATCCTTCGCCCGCTCGCGACCCCGATAACAACGCTGCTCCTGCACCGCCCGACTCTTACGATCTTGCGATCGAAGCCGCGCGCTCCGGCCGAATCGATGAGGCCATCGAGATTTTAGCCCTCGAAATCGCCCGCGAACAGAGTGGCCGCGCGCGCTTTCTCCGCCGTACCCAGCTCGCGCAAGTGTGTGTTGCCGCCGGAAACGAAGCCATCGGGCGACCCGTGTTGCAGGACCTGTCGGACGAAATTGTTACTCGTGGTCTCGAAGGCTGGGAAACGTCGGAGGTTATTTCGCAACCCCTTGCTTTGCTCTATCGCTGTCTCAACGGAGAAGACGTGAAGGAAAAGGAGAAACTCTACGCGCGCATCTGCAAGCTCGATCCCTTGCGGGCGCTCCGCTTAGTGAGATAGCCATGCCCCAGAAATTTCAAGGACGGATTCTTCAGCCTTCACTGATCGATCGGCTCATCGATCTGGAACCGGACAACCGCAAAGAAGCCCTCGTCTCGCAGGGGCAATCGTTGCGTCAGCTAAAGGATTCTGTCCGCCGCGATCTCGAATGGATGCTGAACACCCGCCGCACTCCGGCTGAACCACCCGCGCGCGCAAAGGAGCTCTGGCGTTCCTCTTATTGCTACGGGCTTCCGGACCTGACAGGGATGGCTTTGGACACTGTGCAGGCGCGCGGAGATCTCGCGCGCATTCTGGAGACCGCCATCGGCGCATTTGAGCCGCGCCTCCGCAACGCCACCGCGACTCTTCTACCCCAGACCTCCGGAAGCCGCATTCTTCAGTTTCAGATCGAAGCACTTTTGCTGACTGAGCCGGCGCCGGCGCGCGTCTACTTCGACACCACGTTGGAGCTCATCAGCGGCGAGTATCGCGTGGCGGGAGAAATCAATGCGCGATGAGCTACTGGTTTACTACGAACGCGAACTGACCTTTCTTCGCCAGATGGGCGCCGAGTTCGCCGGGCAATATCCGAAAGTCGCCTCGCGTCTTCTGCTCGAGCCGAACCGCTGCGAGGATCCGCACGTCGAGCGTCTGATCGAATCCGTAGCGCTCCTTGCCGCGCGGGTTCATCTGCGCCTGGACGATGATTTTCCGGAAATCACCCAGGCCCTGTTAAACGTCGTCTATCCGCATTACACGCGGCCCATTCCGTCTTTCTCGATCGCCGACTTTCGTCTGCGCGAAGGAGGCGCGATCGCCGCCCAACGAATTCCGCGCGGCACCATGCTCTACTCGAAGCCCGTCGAGGGCATGCCAGTTCGCTTTCAGACCGCGTATGACACCGATGCTTGGCCCCTGACTATTTCGGAAGTTGCGTGGTCGACCATCGACCGCGTGGATCCGCCTCTGCGCGCGCCCGGCGCCGCGGCCGTTCTACGCGTCCGCATCGATTGTTGGCCGGATGTGAACTTCGCGCAACTCCCCGTGAGTTCCCTGCGCTTCTATCTGGACGGCGAACTGCCGCTGGTGCACTCGCTCTATGAATTGCTGTCTAACAATTGCACCTCAATCGTGTTGCGCGATCCTCGCCCGAAGTTCCGTCAACGGCCGATCGAACTATTGCCCGGAGCACTGAGCGCCGTAGGATTCGAAGAGAGTGAAAGCCTACTCCCTTATACTCACCGTTCCTTTGGAGCCTACCGGCTACTTCAGGAATACTTCTCTTTCCCGGAGAAATTCTTTTTCTTCGACCTCCGCGGCATGGAAGCCCTCGCCGCCGGAGGTTTTCAAGACAGCGTCGAAATTCTATTCCTTCTTTCGCCCTTCGAGCGAACCGACCGGCACGATTTTCTTGGCGCGGGCGTGAGTGCCAAGACTCTTCGCCTGGGCTGCTCCCCGATCGTGAACTTGTTTCCTCATACGGCTGAGCCCATCCAGTGGGACCAGACTCAGTATGAATATCCCGTAGTTCCCGACTTCCGTCAGGCTCGCGTGATGGAGATCTTCTCTGTCGATCAGGTTTCCTGCACCTATGAAAAGTCCGGTGAAACCGTGCCGTTCGAACCTTTCTTCTCGTTTCGCCATAGCACCGCCAACAAGACGCCCGCCTTCTGGCATGCCACGCGTCGCGAAAATGGATCCAAGGCCGCCGGCAGGATGTGGCTTTCGCTGGTCGATCTCTCGGGAAATCCAGTCAGTCTCGACTTGGATACCTTGACTGTCCGCTGTACCTGCACCAACGGTGACCTGCCATCCAGGCTACCTATCGGCGGTGAGACTGGCGACTTCGTGCTGGAGGAAGGCGCGGCGATCCATCGCGTAGTCGCGTTGCGTAAACCTACGCCATCTCTGCGTCCGCCGATCGGTCGGCATGCCTTGTGGCGATTGATTTCCCATCTTTCGCTCAACTATCTTTCGCTCGTCGAAGAGGGCCGCGAAGCTTTTCAAGAAATGTTGCGGCTCTATCAAACGACCTCTCCGCTACTCGATCAACAAGTGGACGGGATCAGTAACTTGTCCAGCGCGCGGCGCTTCGCGCGCGTCATTGGCGACCACGGCATCTCCTATGTCCGCGGCGTTCGCGTGCAGATGGAGCTTGATGAGAATAAGTTCGTCGGCGGAGGCGTCTACTTGTTCGCCAGTGTCCTGGAACACTTTTTGGCGCAGTATGTTTCCATGAATAGCTTCAGCCAGCTTGCCGTCCGGACCCCGCAAAGAAAGGAGATGCTTCGCGAATGGCCCCCGAGAGCTGGCAATCGAATCTTGATGTAACTCCGCCGCAACTTCCGGAACGTCTGCGCGATCGGCCTTACGATTTCTCTTTCTATCAGGCCGTGCGCTTGCTGGAACTGGTCTCAGGCTCGGCGGAGCCGCTCGGCACTTTCCTGCCTCCCTCGGCGGAGCCGGTCCGATTGAGCTCGCACTCCTCGCTCGCCTTTCCGGCCGCGGAAATCGATTCCCTTCAGGAGCGCATAGACGCTCCTCCCCGGATGACTGTAAACTTCTTCGGCCTTCTGGGCACACTCGGAACTCTTCCCACGCGCTATTCCGAACTCGTAAGTGAACGCCTGGCCGCGCATGACTCGACACTCCGTGACTTCCTCGATATCTTCAACCATCGTTTTATCTCCCTCCTCTATAGGGCGTGGGAGAAGTACCGTTTTCCGGTCGCGTACGGCCGCGGTGGCACGGACCCCTTTCAGGGCTATCTGCTTAACTTGATCGGTCTCGGCACCGAAGGTCTTAGGAATCGTCAACCATTTCCGGACCAAGCCTTGATTTGTTATGAAGGCTTGTTGGCTCAATTCCCGCGGTCGCCTTCCGCCCTTCGTCAGATTCTTCAACACTATTTCGAGATCCCTGTCGAAATCGAGTCATTTGCTGGTGGGTGGCGCCCACTTGAATCCGGCTCCCGAACCTCGCTGGACAGTCAGCGTACTGCATCGGAACAGTTGGGTATCGGTTTTGTATTGGGCGATGAGGTCTGGGATCAGCAAACGGTAATCCGGCTTCGCCTGGGTCCCATGCCGCTCGCGAAATATAAGAGCTTCCTCCCCGACGGGGACGCCTATGAGTCCCTGCGCTCGCTGTGCCGATTCTTCTGCGGTGAAGATCTGGATGTCGAGGCTCAGTTAGTTCTGGACCGAAGCGAAGCCCCGCGTTTCGGCCTCGATATTGACGGAGCCCAGCCGCCGAGGCTTGGCTGGCTCTGCTGGAGCTTTTCGGAGCCCTTGACTCGCGACCCGGACGAAACACTACTTCGCTTATGGGCCTGACACAAACAAATCGGCTCTTCAGCTTCGATAGCCCGCTTAGCAAAACCCTTTTGGTGAATCGCTTCTCGGGTGAGGAGAAGGTATCCGGCTTGTTCAAGTTTAAGCTCGAACTCGCCTCGGAAGAGTTCGGCATCAGTTGGGATCAGGTCGTTGGCAAGAATGTCACAGTCGGGATCCGGCACCTGGATGGAGTCAGCTTCCGGTACTTCAACGGCTTTATCAGTAAGTTCGCTCCGATGCGGCACGCGGGCCGCCTGGCCTACTATGCGGCGGAGATGGTGCCTTGGCTGTGGTTTTTGACACAAACCCAGGATTGTCTGATTTATCAGCATAAGACAGTCCCGGACGTGCTCAAAGCTACTTTCGACAAGTACGGATATAACGACTATCAACTTAAGCTGACCGATTCCGGCGATCGTCACAAACCGTGGGAGTACTGCTGTCAGTATCGTGAAACGGGATTCGAATTTGTTTCCCGTCTCATGGAAATCGAAGGGATTTACTATTACTTCACCCATGAAATGGGCAAACATACGTTAATCATGGTGGACGGGTTGACGGCTCACACTCCGTGCCCCTATCAGTCTACATTCCAGTACGACCACAACCTTGGAGCCGGTTTGTTCCGCACCGAGGACACGATTTACGACACCGACATGCACAAGGAAGTCAAACCGGCTGTCTATGTCCATAAAGAGTTTAATTTCAAGAAGCCGGAAGCGTTGCTTGAGTTTCATTCCAGTCTCGAAGACGCGAGCAACACGGTGCAGTCTCTGCAAGTCTACGACTATCCCGGCGAGTTTGAAGAAGTCCCTGAAGGCAGAGACTGGAGCAAGGTCCGCCAGGAGGAGCAAGAATGCGACCGGGTCGTATCGCACGGAAGTGGCAATGGGCGAGCCATGGTGCCGGGCTATAGGTTTAATTTGCTCCAGTGCGACCGCACGGAACAAAATATCGACTATCTCATTCTGAGCGTGGCCCACGATGCCCAGGAGGGAACGCTGCTGCCCGGCAGTGACACGCAGGACGCAAGCTATACCAACTCCTGGTCCGCGATGCCTTGGGAAATCCAGTACCGTCCCAAGCGAAAGACTGACAAGGCTCAAATGCTCGGCGCACAGACCGCGTGGGTGGTTGGGCCAAAAGGTGAAGAGATCTACACCGATGAATACGGCCGCATCAAGGTTCAGTTTCACTGGGACCGAAAAGGGCAATATGACGCGAATAGCTCCTGCTGGATCCGAATCATGCAGCCTATCGCAGGACCAGGTTTCGGCCATATCTGGATTCCACGCGTCGGTCAGGAAGTGATTGTCGACTTTCTGGAAGGCGATCCGGATCGGCCAATCGTCACGGGCTGTGTTTACAACCAGAAAAACATGCCGCCCTATACCCTCCCTAACAACAAGAACTGGAGCGGCATTAAGACGAGAAGCACCATCGGAGGGACAGCTAGCAACTACAACGAGTTGCGCTTCATTGACACAAAAGGTCAAGAGATTTACGTGATGCACGCCGAAAAAGACATGGAAATCACGGTGAATCATGACATCAACGAGATCGTCGGTAACGATCGCACGCTTCAGGTTGCGGAGGACCAGTTAGAACTGGTGCAGGGAGATAAGCACAATACCATTCAGGGCGAGTTCCGTGAGCAGATCGCCGATGACATGTCACTGAACGTCGGGGGCACCGTGAACGAGAAGGCCGGTGAGAACTTTATTCTGGAGGCAGTCGGTGACATTCACTTAAAGGCCGGCGGCAGGATTGTCCTCGAGTCGGCGGAAGGTGTGGTCTTCCTGGGTACCGGTGGCTTCATCAATATTACTGACACGGTAGTGATTCAAGGTAGCAAGGTTCTTGTAAACTGCGGAATGCCCGCGCCCTCCGGAGCTCTCAGCGCACAGCCCGCCACTCCGATACAGCCGACTTACACTCCAAGTAACAATGGAACAACCGCCAACAGTTCGGCGCCGAGTTCTACGCAATCGAATTTGGGAACTAGCGCAGGAAGCGCGTCATCATCCTCTAGTTCCTCTTCGGGCGCGCCTGGATCTGGCGGCTCCTCAGGTTCCGCCGGAGACCTTGCATCTAATCCTTTCTTTTCGGGATTTGCCACGGATAACTCGGCGGACGACGGTCAAGATAGCGGAGCCGATGACGATCCCACTCCGCCTCCCGATACTAGCGGCGAACCGGATGTGTTCTCATGACCTCTTTAATCACCAACCAGAACATCGGGACTCCCCTCCACCATCTGACCGGGTCCTCCGCAGTGTTGATCGCGATCGTCAAGCCGGTGAGCTTCGAGATTGTTGTAGAAGACGGTCTGGCTGCCTTCGACCGCCTGCCATGTGTTAGGACCGCAGCAGTGAGAGTGAACACCCTGGTCAGTGACACGAAGAGCAGGCTGGCCATTCACGAAGACATCCGGCGATCCGGTCGTCGCCGGACCAATGCAGGAGTGAGGGCAACAAGCTCTGTGATGCGTGTCCGCCGGAACGCGCGACTGATCGCCGAGTCTCGATTGGGGGCGCATTACGAAAAGACTATAACACAAAGTCTCGCGTTTGACGATACACAATGACTATAAAAGACAACGTCAGACAATTACAAGGTCGCTACGAGCTGCGCGACGTACTCGGCCGCGGAGGTATGGGTGTAGTCTATCGGGCCTTCGACCTGGTGATGAACCGGGAGGTCGCGGTGAAGACTCTTCTTGACGTAAAGAGTCCGGAGCTACGAACCCAGTTCTTCAAGGAATGGAGCATCCTCGCGGCCATGGTTCACCCGAATATCGTAAGTATTTACGATATCGGCGAGTTCGACTCCGGCGGCGCGAAGATACCTTTCTTCGTAATGCCGCTGCTTCCAGGCTCCACGCTCGATCGACTCATCAAAGAAGGCAGTCCACGCCTTACGGTCAAGGCAGTACTCGATGTCGTCGATCAGACCAGTCGGGGTTTACAGGCCGCTCATGAGCTGGGCCTGGTCCATCGGGATGTGAAGCCGAGCAATATCTTTGTCATGGATGACGATTCCGTCAAAGTGATTGACTTCGGAATCGCCCGGCAGGCTTCCGCCAGTTCTCATACCAGTTTGAAAGGCACTCTGTTCTATCTGGCTCCGGAACAGTTGGAAATGAAGCCTCCCTCACCCCTGTGGGATCAGTTTTCACTCGGCGTAGCCACTTATGAGGCTCTCACGCGACGTCGCCCCTTTACGGGCGCGACCGACGATGAGGTGGCACAGAACATTCGCAAATACAGTCCGCCTCCCGCGTCGGAGCTGAACCATGAAGTACCGTTTGCCGTCAGTCAAGTCATCCACAAGGCAATTGCTAAACAACCCTGGCATCGCTTCCTGAGTGTCAAGGAGTTCGGAGGAGCTCTTCAAAAGGCAATCCGCAATGAACCGCTTGATTGCTTTAATCGCGACAAGATTAAGTCTCGTTTGGACCGCGCCGCGCAGAGTTTCGAATCCGGCGATGTCGCCTTTGCTTCCGAAGTCGTCGCCGAGTTAGAGGGCGAAGGTCACCTTGACCAGGAGGTGGCATTGCTGCGCGGACGTCTCGATCAGGCCGTTCGCCAGAGCCGGATTCAACAGCTTCTCGAAAGCGCCCGTCGGTTTTTCGAAGCGAGCGAGTACTCTCTCGCGCTTCGTAAGATTCAGGAAGTGCTCGACATTAATTCGGGCGACGCCAACGCGCTCGCGCTGAGGAACCAGATTGAAAGGGCGCGGCAGGGAAAGAAAATTGAAGATTGGCTTGGGCTGGTGCATCAACATATCAAGAACCAGGCATTCACCCAGGCTAAGGAAGCAATCGACAATATTCTTCAGCTAAAGCCCAACGACACGGAGGCCCTCGGCTTAGTCGCCGAGGTACGGCGCTTGGAGGAAGACGCGGCGCATATTCGTGAAGAAAAGGCTGTTCTCTATCAGTCCGCAGTCGAAGCTTGGGAGCGCGGCGAAATCACCAACGCGCTCAGCCGCCTTGACCTGCTGATGCGGCTCGATCGCGACCATCCGGATTCCACCCGGAGCTCTGGCTATCAGAATCTCTACAACAAGGTTCAGTCCGAACGTGACGATCTGAAGAACGCCTATGACGAAGCCCGCCGCAACCTCGCTACGGACAACTTCAGTGCAGCCCTCGCGAACTGCAAACAGTATCTCGCCAAATACCCTAATCACGCGTTGTTTCAATCTCTCAAGTTCGATATAGAGCAGAGGCAACAGCAGGCTCTCTCCGCCACCATCGCCGAAACCGACCGCAGAGTCGAAGCTGAAGCGGATTTGGACCGGCGCGTCGGTATTTTGGAACAGGCTCTCAAAACCTATCCGAGCGAGCCGCACTTCGAAACCGGCTTGCGCCTGGCACGCGAAAAACGCGACTTGGTGGAATCGATTGTGGCGAAGGCGCGTTTCCTGGAAGAGCACGGGAAGTTTGTCGAGGCGCTTGACCAGTGGCAAATTCTGAGATCCATCCACGACCGGCAGCCGGGCATCGCCTTCGAGATTGAGCGGCTGATCCAGCGAAGAGATCAGCAGGCGCGCGAGACTGCAAAGGCGCGATGGGTGGAGCTAGCCGACAAGCATCTCGAAAGCGGCGACAGTGCCCGCGCGCAAAATGCGGTGGCGAACGGCCTTGCGGAGTTTCCAGGAGAAGCGGAGCTGCTCGAGTTGGAAAAGCTTGTGCAGAAGAGTCTCGGGCGCGAACGCCAGGCGCAGGACCTGTTGCGCAGCGCGCGTGTCAAGGCCGATGAGGACTCGCTCGAATCATGCGCCACCATCCTCCGTGAAGCGCACCAGATCGATCCGCGAAATTCCGTTATCCGCACGGTGTTGATCAACTCCCTGGTCAAGCGGGCGCAGGATGCGCTGGAGAAAGATTTCGAGTTCGCGGAAAAGCTGGTGCAGGAGATTTTCAATTTGGATCCCCAGCACCCGGCCGCGCGAAGTCTGGCGACCCGCATCGCCGATCGCCGTCGTGACGAGTTGGTCGCCTGGTGCCTATCTCAGGCGCGTCGCCTGCAAGCTGAGGGGGACCTCGGCGGCGCGTCCGCGGTCGTTTCGCAGGGTCTCGCCACTTATCCCAAGGAATCGCGGTTGCTTCAATTGCACGCCACGCTCGATCGCGCGCAGGCTCCTCTTGGCGATCCACCCGTTGCACCCCCGGTCAGCTTCGAACCGCCCGTGACCTCGACGCCGATTTCTCCCGAACCACCAAATGTTCACAAGGCCGCGCCCCGCACCGCGGTCTACGCATCTG
Organism: Bryobacteraceae bacterium; assembly: GCA_035485055.1. GTDB lineage: Bacteria > Acidobacteriota > Terriglobia > Bryobacterales > Bryobacteraceae > Palsa-187. The sequence goes on along the minus strand of DATHOJ010000128.1, from coordinate 32,791 downwards.
CGGCCGTGGTTGCAATTTTTCTAACGCTGGCGGCATTTGCGATTTACAAGCTGCGGGGCCGAACGACGGTGGGGCGCGAACGGGCGGCCAACGTCGCGAAGGCCATCCCTCCACCGGAGACCGTCGCGCCTCCGGAGGAGGTAGCACCGCTCCCACCCACGCCGATGCAAGTCCGCCTGGGCATGGCGGACGGAGTCTTGTCTATTGATGGAGAACCCGCAAAACAAATCGAGCGCGGCGCGCCGCAGACCTTGCCTCTTTCGGCCGGCGAACATTCGATTGCCTTCGTCTCGGGAGCCTCCCGGGTATCCTTCACCGTCGCGACCGGCGCTTCTAAAATGCCCGAACTAAAAGGCGGGATCGACGCCAACCTGGCTAGGGCGCTGGTCCTGACCAGGGCCGGCACTCATGCGCGCCTCCAAACGAACAAGGATGGTGTGCGCGTGTTTATCGACGGGAGCCCGACAGGTACAGTGAAAAACGGCGTCCTTGAAATTCCGGATCTGGAGCGTGGATCCCACACGCTCCGTTTGACGGGTCCGCTCGCCGGCGAGGTTCAGCAAATCGTCCTCGACGACGACGCTGAATATTCGATTTTGTTTTCGCTTTCCGGCGATAAGAACCAGGGCCTGGTGACGGTGGTCGCGAGCGAACCGGATGCGACGATACTCGTAAACGGCAAACCGGCTCATCCGCTAGTGGCGAACGGGCGGGCGTTCCTTTATCTGCCTCCCCGCAAGTACACCATCGGCGTGGAAAAACAGGGCTTCGATTCGCCTGCTCCTCAATCGGCGAATGTTCTGGCCGATCAGGAGGCAAAACTCGAGTTTGTCCTAACGGCGAAAAAGGCTCCCGCTCCGGTGAAGGAACCTCCGAAGGTGGCGGCCACGCCGACACCTTCGCCGACCCCCGCGCCGCCGCCCCAGCCTGTTGCGAGCATAACTCCGCCAAAAATTGCGGCGCCTCTACCCACTCCTGCCCCCACCCTCGGGTTCACTCTGGCGGATTGGTTGACGGCAGGATGGGTTCGCAGCGAAGGTTACGTTCTGCGCGAAGGGGGGAATTACGTGTTGGCACCCTTTGAATCGAAGGGGATTATCGTTTTCACCGTGACGCTGCTCCACGGCAAGCGAATTGAATGGGTGGTCAATTTTCTCGACGAGAAAAATTGTCATTTATTCTCGATCGACGACGAACAATTTCAACATATCGATATTTTCGGCGGCAAGAAAACAAAGACCAAAGTTTCTTACGCTTTCGATCACAAAGTGCCCATTCGGATCGCCGTGGCAGTAACTCCGACGGATATCGTCCACCGCATTTTTTTGAAACAGCAATGGGCGGGGCTTGAGGATTGGAAATCACCAGCCGGGCGGCCGAGCGGAAAATTTGGATTTGTTATTCCGAATCATGACAAACTGGGTCTCACGGAATTCCAGTTCCAGCCCGCGAAATGAGTCGCGGCAACTTGCCGAACATAAGAATCCATGGTTTGACTCGCAGCCAGCGCGGCAATGATTAAAAGGGCGATCCGAAATGCTTGCCTCAACTTTGTTCTCCGTTACGGGCTTGCCGTACGCAGGAGAACTATAGGGGGAAACCCCGTTACCTTTGACGTTTCGGTAGGTCGGTTACGTATGTCACATCACCGATATACATGAAAAGACGCGTGTTCGCCGCGCGAGGTTGCGCCGCGCCGAGGACACGTTACGGCCGTCTTCGATGAACACTACGGCTGTACAAATGTCGCGAGCAGCCCGACCGAAGCCGGGCCGCTAGTGGATTGGACTGTCTCTCGCATGAAAATTCCATGCTTCGATGCACAATCCTCTGAAATCCGGGGCGCCACCCCCGGGTGTTATAGGACCGATCCCAAAGTCTCCCGTCGAAGCCATACATATAGTTGGCCGCGCGAGCCGTTCCACGGGCTCCGGAAGCTCAGCACCACCGTAATACGACTTTTCCTGCGCAGGAAAAAAACTGTCAAAGAAGCTCCGGTGCGGGCTCCTTCTGGACTGAGAATACCAGGGAAAAGAATGAACTCATTTCGCACAGAGATGCGAAGTGCGCAGAGACAAACGAGATAAAAGACAACTAATTCTCGGACGGTTTTTCGGCACGGTCGATTACTACGAATTCGCGAGGTCCTTTGGACGATTCAAGTTTCAGTCCTAGTTGTTCCTGGATCGCGGTAAAGATCGACGGACCGCCTGGAGGATCTGAGGCGGTGGGCTGCGGAAAAGCTGGTTCGCCTCCGCCGACGCGAAGATTATTTAAGCCCCTGGTGGACTCGTCCGGCGCGAATTCCAGATGAAAATCGAATGTGCCCGCGATGCCGGTTTTATTAATAACAATTCGGTCCAGGTCGCCTCCGAGGGCCATCGCGAAATCGTCGAGGGTCGATCCTTTCACGTTCCAATCGACGGCCGATGCCTTTCTTCTGCGCATGGCCATCGCGCAAAACGCGTCCGGAGGCGGTATCGGCAGAGGCTTCGAAAAATCCAGGACCGTGCAGCTTCCTTCTTTGAACGGCTGCAATTTAGGGCCGTTCTTTGCCACGGTCAGCGCATAGGCCGGGACCTCTCTCGACTCGCGGTGGACTTTCACCTTGAACCTGTCTTCAAGAAGCCGCTGGAGCATCGGTCCGTGCATCATGTTCTGCCCGGGAGCGCCCTCCGCTTTCGCGACGATCTGGTAGCGCTCGGAATCGATCCACCCGGGGCCTCCTTCGAGCGGCGCCGTTCTGCCGGGCATGACGCGGTTACCGTCGGGATAAACGACGTACGCGGTGCGGATGATATTTCTTAAAGACTGGCAGTTGATGCGCAAACGGTCGGGAGACGGTCCTTGCTCTCCGGGCCCGCCTCCACCTCTGGCACCGCCTTCCTTGCCGCCGGCATCGGCGCTGCCACAGAGGCGGATGGATGCGGCTTCGAATACCAGCGTCGCCTGAAGGGGAACGGGGTCTTCGATTTTTGCCAAGAGCTCAGCGGCTGCGCTCCGCTTGCTGTTCACTTGCATGATCGTGATCGTCACATCGATATTGTTGATGTAGGCGGAAAGCGCTTCTTTCAACTGGGCTCCGAAGCGTACCGGCGTCAGCCCCGCGGCCTGGATGTCGCCGATGAGAGGCATGACGATCTTTCCGTCGTCCCGGACCGTTCCGACCCTGGTCAGGTCCGGCTCGTGAAAAACGGCGATCGAGAGAACATCCTGCGGACCGATGACGTAGGTCTTGGGATCCACCGAGTTCGCCTCGACGCGCGGAGGCGCAGGTGGTGCCCTTTGCTTCTCAGGGGTCTGTAGAATAACCGGCGGGGGTTCAACAGCCGGCGCGGCGACGACTTGCGGCTGAGGTTGCGCGCCCAGAGGCTTCGTGTTCATCATGCCGACCGCGACTGGCACCACGACCACCGCGATGCCGGCTACGGCCAGAGCTACTTTCTTTGCAAGGTTCAGCCGCAGCGCGATGCGGTTGACGATGATTGCCTCGATTCTCTTTTTCAGATCCGCGCCGGTTACTCCGGAAACGCAGGCCAGAGGCGATTCCACGTACAGTTTGCACACGTTGAGGATCGCTTCGGCGTAGATCTGCGGCTCATTTCCCAGGCTCAGCACGCCTTCGTCGCAGGCGCGCTCGCGTTCTTCGACCAGCCTCGCCCCAATCCACCAGACCAGGGGATGAAACCAGAACACGGCTTCGACGACCATGTGAACGGCCGAGGTCGCATTGTCGCGGCGGCGGACGTGACACAGCTCATGCGCGAGCACCGCTTCCAATTGACGAGGCGTCAAGCGTTCCGCGATTCCTTCCGGAACCAGAAGAATGGGATGGAGCCATCCGACCACTCCGGGTTCGAGCAGGCCGGGAGACGAACGAACTTCTACGCTGGCAGCGATGTCCATCGGCAGGCTTGCGCGGACCGCCGCGCGTATGCGCCGCCAGCCTCGAAAGCGGATCAGCGCGATCGCCAGAAACCCGCACGCCCATACTGCGAAGAACGCGATGGGCGTCCAATCGCGAGTTCCGGGCGCTGCGGGCGCGAAGGAAACCGCTTCCGGAAACGGCTCGGCGACTTCTTCGATGGCCAGCGAAACGGCGGGCGTCGCGATGGTATTCGCGGGGCGCTCGAAACGGCTGCCCAGGCTCATGAGAAGTGCTAGAGGGATGAAAAATTTGACCGACGCGCTAAACCACAACCAGTATCGGACCTGCGCGCGGTTGCTGCGGAACGCGAGCGTCAGCAAGCCGGCCACGACGGCGAACAGGGTGGATTGCCAGAGATGGTTGATCATTTCCCTTCCCGCTTCCTTTCCGCTTTTTTGAGCGTTTTCTCCAGCTCCCGAACGTCTTCGAGAGTGAGCTTCCCGGCTTCCGCCAACTGCGCCATCATGGGCTGCGCTTTGCCTCCGAAAAAGCTCAAGATTTCATCGAGCAGACGATGGCGTGTGACGTCGCGCGCCACGATCGGCTCAAAGATGTGAGCGTTGCTGATTTTCCGCACGCGCCGCACGGCGTTCTTCGCTTCCAGGCGATAGACGGTGGTTTGGATGGTGGTGTAGGCGGGGCGAGGGTCGGGGAAAGCCTCCTGAATTTCGCGGATCGAGGCTTTTCCGTGGGCCCAGAGAGCCTCCAGGATTTGCAGTTCGAGCTTGCTCAATTTGGCCATCTACTGCTTCTCGTCTGATCCTACTACTATGTAGTAGGCTGGTCAAGAACAATTTTGCGGACGAAACTCGGGCGTTGGCCGCTCCCGGTGGTCGCGGCCCTGACGGATGTTAGAGTGAAATCCGGAGGAATTTTGGAATGGGACTAGAAGAACGGCGCATGATCAAGGAATTGCAGGACGTCACTCTGCCCGGCCGCGTGAAGGAGATTGAAGAGATCTGCGGCGCGCCGATTCCGTACGACGTGGACTGGACTTCGCTGGGCGACGATAAGGCGGGGCTGAATTTTCTGGACAATTTGTCCTGCCATCGGCTGAACATGGCTTTGCGCGTGATCTGCTCCGACGATATGGGCAAGGAAGCGGTGCGCGACGGATTGAAGAAGGTCCGCCTGGTGAACGTGAAGAGCAACGACGAGCGGAAGATGACGTTCGAGGGTGGGGTGCTTGAAATGCACGTGGCGTATGCGCAGGGGGCGAATGGGTTGATTAGCGATAACGAAATTCGGGAATTGTTGTTGAAGGGCTTGTAGGCGGATCGGCACACACGGCTTTAGGGCTGCACACTTCGGCGCCGAACTGCGTCTAACATATAGGTATGCAGAAAAACCGCCTTCGCCGAGGTTTCTCACTCATTGAGCTGCTGATCGTTATCGCGATTATTTTGATTATCGCGGCGATCGCTGTGCCCAAGATGAACAAGCAGATTATGGCCGCGCACGAAATGGCGGCGATCCGCGAAATCGGCACCATCCACACGGCCGAGACGCAATATTATTCGCAATTTGGCCGCTACGCGCAGAATTTAACCGAACTTGGACCACCGGCAAGCGGGGCTCCGGGACCGGCGGCGGCCGATCTTCTTTCGAAGAATCTGGCCGACGGGAAGCACAGCGGGTATGTGTTCACCGTGACGTCGTCACCCACGGGTTACTCGGTGACCGCTGTGCCGGAAGCATTTGGAAGTTCCGGGAGCAGGACCTTCTTTTCCGATCAGACACTGGTGGTCCACCAGAATTACACTGCTGAGCCAGCGACGGCGGCGAGTCCTTCGCTCTAGTAGGGTGTCGCGGCAACCCCGAATTTGACCGCTCCCGGTGGTTGCGGCTCTATTTAGGAAGCGGATCCGGAGCGTGCGGCGGCGGCCCTTTCGCGCAGCCAGTTCGCGGAATCTTTCTTCTTTAGCTGATCGAGCAAGCTTGCGCGATACTCCATGTTGGTGGCCAGTTCGCCGGTGCGCTCCGGTCCGCACGATTCCCATACTTTGGCCGCGCGCGCCAGTTCCGCCAGCGCATCCGTGTAGCGTCCGGAGTATTCCTCGATGTGCGCCAACGTTTCATAGGCGACTGCGAGCCGCGGACCTTTCTTCCTCTTAAATGTCCCGATGCACATGGACATCAGCTCCCGCGCGCGGGAGAAATTTCCCCATTCGATGTACAGCCCCGCGACGCTGAACTGCATCTCGCCCAGTTCTTCCTGATCACCACCGACCGCGCGATCCTTCAACTCCATTGCACGCTCATAGAGGGCCGCGGCCGCGTCGATATCCCCGCACTCCTCATGCGAGCCCGCCAGATTATGCAGATCGCGCGTGGCTTCGGGCGAATCCGCGCCATACTCGCGCTCATGAATCCGCAAAGCCCGCCGCAAGCTTTTCTGCGCCTCTTCGTGCCGACCCTGCGCGCGATAAAGAATCCCCGCTTCACTCAGCGCGAGCGCGGTTTCAACATGATCCTCTCCGTTGGTCTGCTCGAATAACGCGATCGCTTTTTCGAGCGCCGGGATTCCGTCTTCGCCCTGCAAATGACGCGCGATGCCGAGCCGCTGAATCCGCCTTGCCATCCGGATCGGATCGGGATGAGGCATCGCCGCTTCGATCCGCACGCCTTCTTCAAGCAGGCTCTGCATGCCTGGATAATCCGCGCGATCGTGAAACACTTCGGCCAGCGCATCAACGCACTGCACATAGCCTGAGGGATTTGAAATGCGAGCCGTCAAGTCGAGCGCACCGCGAATGGTCGCCTCCGCTTCCTCGATCTTTGCCGGATCGTCGATGCCCTGTTTCCTCTGCGCCTCCGCCAATTGCAATTGCATACGGATGCGCGTGGTCGGCGATCCTCCACTTGCGCCGAACTCGTCGACAGCGTCCTTCAGACGCGCTTCCGCCTCCGCGAAATTGCGCGCTTTGAGCTGGCGATCGCCTTCTTCGCGATTTTGTTCGCCCTGATCCAGCCACTGCTGAATAAAGGGCGCGGCCCACGCCACCAACTTCGCCGAGATTTTGAACTTGAGCCAGAGTTCAAGCATGGAGATATCCAACCTCCTGATCGGTGGACTAGGGCCTAGACTTTAGTTCCTAAGAGGAAAAGTCGGGCACTGAGTATTGAAACTAAGTACTAAGGTGGCGTATGCCGCTACGCAGAGAATCTTAGACGCACAATCGTTTCATCAACTCCACCAGATACCCGACGCACTGATGCAATTCTTTCACCGGCACAAATTCGCCCGATTTATGGGCGACGGTCATGTCGCCGGGTCCGAACACGATCGCCTCCGCCGTCATCGCGCTCAAGTGCGCCGCTTCTGTGCCGAACGAAACCGTGGTTGCGGATCGTCCCGTTAGCGATTCCACCAACCCGGCAAGATTTCTGGTGGCCGAAGGAGCAAATGCGGGGTCGAGCCGCTTCACCTCTAGCTGGGCGTCGATCGGCTCCAACTTTTTCAGGGCCTCGCGAATTAATTCCGCGGCCCAATCGCCCGGCTGGCCGGGAACGGGTCTCCACTCGACTGTGATGCGGCATTCTCCCGCCACGATATTCTTCGCCGTGCCGCCTTGAATCAGCCCGACGTTCAACGTTGTGAATGGCGGGTCGAACGCGCGATTCTTGCGCGAAGCCAGTTTCTTCGCCACCCGCTCCAGCGCGGTCACGACGCGGGCCGCATCGAAGATCGCCGATCGCCCCCGCGCTGGGAATGCGCTATGCGCTTCCTTCCCTTTCACGACAATTTCCGCCAGCGCGTAACCTTTTCCCGCGCATACCGGGCGCAGACCCGTCGGCTCTCCGATCACCATGTGCCGCGCGCACAAGACTTTCTTCCGGGCCAGAAATTTCGCGCCCACGCAGCCGACTTCTTCGTCGGCAGTCAGCAGGATCGCCATCGGTTTTGCGACCTTCACTTGAGAGATCGACGAGAGCACGCACGCGAGGAACCCTTTCACGTCGCAACTGCCGCGTCCGTATAGTTTTCCGCTGCGAATCGCTGGGCGCACCGCCTCTGCCCACGCCGGATCGTAGGGAACCGTATCGGTGTGGCACACGAACGCCAGCTCCGCGATTCCCGGTTTGTTGGTTGCCAGCAGATTGATTTTTTCCACGCCAGCGGGGTCGCGATATGGATACCGCTCGACCTTCCAGCCCTTCAGATACGTCTCGGCGTACTCGATCACCGGCAGATTGGAACTCGGCGACACTGACGGAATCGCCACCAGGTCCAGCAGAATATTTTCGACCTTCATCGCCATAATTTTCGCTGCACCTCGGCGAAGTCGCGGATAATTTCTTCCTCTAAAGGATGTCGCCCGTCGCGCAAGACGAGTTGTCCCGCGACGCAAACATCGCGCACCGCCGTCTTTTCCAGCGAATACACTACGTGCGCCAGCAGCGAATCCGGATCGGCTCCTGCCACCGAACAATCGTTCAAATCGATGGTGAAAAAATCCGCGGCTCGGCCCGGCTCCAGGCTCCCTCCGGACCCTAACAGACTCCGCGCGCCCGATTCCGTCGCGCTCTCGAACAGGCGAGCCGTATCGAGCACCGCCCTCTCCAATTTATTCATCCGCAAATGATATTCCAGCTCCCTTGCATCTTCGAGAAGGTCGATCTGCACATTGCTATCGGAGCCGAAACAAATCCGCGCGCCCGCCGCGAATAATTTATCCGCGGGCACGGCCCCATCGCCGAGATTTCTCTCCGACGTGGGACACGCGCAGACGGTGGACCGTCCAAGAAACCCGGCCTCTTCGTCGGTAATGTGAATCGCATGCACCGCTGTGAACCGCTCGTCGAGCACACCGTGCCGATTCAGCAGTTCGACGGGTCGCAGCCCGTATTCGGCGACGCACGCCTCTACTTCCGCGGGCTGTTCGGAAACGTGCATGTGTATCGGCAGTCCGCGCGACCGCGCATACTCCGCGACTGCGCACAAATACTCGAGAGGCACCGCGCGCACACTGTGCGGAGCGACGCCGACCCGCGCTCCTTCGGCGATCAACGTGTCCGTGTCCGCCAAATACCGATCGACGGAGGGCGTCAAGAATCGCGATTGGCCCGGATCGGGATCTTTCTGCCATCCCGCGCGCACATACGCCGTTCGCAGCAGCGTAACGCGCAACCCGATTTCTTCGCCCGCCCGCAGGATGGTCCGCGCGACGTCCAGATCCTGATGCACGTAATGAAATTCGCCAACCGCCGTGATTCCGGAGAGCGCCATCTCGAGAAACGCCATGCGGGCCGCGCGATAAATATCGTCGGGCGACATCGCGTTCGCCGCGTGATACATACTCTCCCGCCAGGACCAGAAGGTATCTTTCTTCGCCGCCGTCCGATGCTCGGTCCGGCCGCGGATCACGCGCTGAAACGTGTGCGAATGAACGTTCACGAGGCCGGGCAGAATCGCGCGCCCGGGGAGGCGCACTGCCGTTTTCAAATCCTCCTCATCGCGTGAAAATCGGGCGATGACTCCGCTCTCGTCCACCACCATCGCGAGGCTCGCTTCGAACTTCCCGCCTGTGTAAATTAAATCCGGCAGCCATGCTGTCATAGAATCAGAATAGTGTTTCGACTCATCGTAGCGCTGCTGCTCGCTACTTCATACTCTTTTGCCCAGCGGACCGTGGTCATTGCCTATGGAGACATGCGTTTTACCGATCCCAAAGAAACGCAGGCCACCAATCCCAAGGTTCGCAAATGGCTGGTCGACAAAATCGCCGCGGAGAAACCCACCGCGATCGTCATCAGCGGCGACGTCCCCTACGTCGGCGAGAATGAGGCCGACTACGCCGAGTTCCATCTTGAGACCGAGCCTTGGCGCGCCGCGAACATTTTGGTCTTTCCGGCGATGGGCAATCATGAACTGCGCGGCGATCCGAAAAAATGCCTGGATAACTGGTGGCGCGAATTTCCGCAGGTGCATGAGAAACGCTGGTACGCGTCCGAGATCGGTCCGCAGATCGTTGTTCTGACGGTCGATAGTTCGCTGCCTCTCACCATCGGAAGCGAGCAGATCAAGTGGGTGGAGCAGCAGCTCATCAATCTGAGAAAGACTGCGCGGTTCGTGATCTTCAATCTCCATCATCCGCCCGTGGCCGATATCGAAACAGGGGAGGGAGCGAGCCACAATCCGCGCCCCAACGAAATCGCCTTCGCCGATTATCTGACCACCGCGCCGCAAAGCAAACGGGTCCGCTTCATCGTCAATTCAGGACACATTCACAACTATGAACGTTTCTTCCGCGACGGCACTGTCTATCTGGTTTCGGGCGGAGGCGGCGCCGCACCCGTGCCTGTAAAGCGTTCGGCGGACGATCTCTATCAGGGTGCGGAATACCCGAACTATCACTACATAAAATTCGTTCTGCGCGGCAGACATCTGAATGCGGAAATGATCCGTGTGGCAGACCCGTCGGCGGATAAGCCGACGTGGGAAGTGAAAGATCGTTTCGAAATTTCCCCGCCGAAGGGGCGCTAGCGCTGGCGTTTCGCGATCAACTCGCGCACCTTAGGCACCACGTCGTGGCGATGAATGTGCGACGAACCCGTGCTGGATCAACATAAAATCGCGCTTGCAAGCCTCTTCCAAGTTTATTCTAGCGGACCGTCCCGGTGGTTTCGACAGAATTGGGACTGACCGCTCCCGGTGGTCGCGGCTCTGTGAGCGTTACGGCGTTCAATGTACTCTCTGCGTCCCGTCGTGAACGCGCCCGACACCGACCGGCCTCCACAGCCACTCTGTTAAAATCCAAATCGATGAGCAACCCCGCAGTGTTCCCGCCCTCCGAGCAGTTCGTCCAAAAGGCCCGCGTAAAAGGCATGGAAGGTTACCTCGACTTGTACCGCCGTGCTGAACAGAATCCCGAAGAGTTCTGGGCCGGCATTGCCTCCGATGAAATTCACTGGTTCGAAAAATGGTCGCAGGTGCTCGACTGGCAGCCTCCTTTTGCGAAATGGTTCGTCGGCGCGAAGACCAACGTCTCTTACAACTGCATCGACCGCCATTGCCTTACGCATCGTAAGAACAAGGTCGCGATTCTGTGGGAGGGCGAGCCCGGCGATCAGCGCTTCATCACTTATCAGGAACTGCATCGACTGGTTTCGCGATTTGCCAATGTGCTCAAATCGCGAGGCTATAAAGCGGGCGACCGCGCCGTCATTTATATGCCCATGGTGCCGGAACTGCCCATCGCGATGCTGGCTTGCGCGAGGCTCGGCATCACGCACAGCGTGGTCTTCGGGGGCTTCTCGGGCGAGGCTCTGAAAGCCCGTATTCAGGACCTCGGCGCGACCGCCGTCATCACCGCTGACGGAGGATTCCGCCGCGGCAAAGAGGTGAAACTCAAGCCCGCCGTCGATGAAGCGCTGGTCGATTGTCCAGATGTCCGCGATGTGATCGTCTATCGTCGCACGGGCTCCGAAACGGCCATGAAAGAAGGTCGCGACCACTGGTGGCACGTCTTAGACGAAGACGGGAGTAATAAAGACGAAGGCGGCGGCGAAGATTGCCCTGCCGTCCCTCTCGACTCTGAGCATCCTCTCTATGTCCTCTACACCTCCGGCACCACCGGCAAGCCGAAAGGCATCCTGCACACTACAGGAGGCTATCTCACCCAGACCACGGCGACCATGAAGTGGGTTTTCGATCTGCATGACAGCGACACCTACTGGTGCTCGGCCGACATCGGCTGGGTCACGGGGCATAGCTATATCGTCTATGGCCCGCTGTCGGCCGGCGCAACGACCGTCATGTACGAAGGTGCGCTCGACTATCCGAACTTCGACCGCTGGTGGCGCATCATCGAAAAATATCGCGTCAATATTTTCTACACCAGCCCCACTGCCATCCGCGCACTGATCCGCCAAGGCGAGCAGTGGCCGAACGCGCACGACCTGTCGAGCCTCCGCCTGCTCGGCTCCGTCGGCGAGCCCATCAATCCCGCGGCGTGGGAATGGTATCACCGCGTAATCGGGAAAGGCCTTTGCCCCATCGTCGATACCTGGTGGCAAACCGAAACCGGGTCGATCATGATCGCGCCTATGCCTGGAGCGGTGCCTCTTAAACCCGGGTCCGGTACGCTTCCGATGCCCGGAATCATTGCCGATATCGTCGATCTCAAAGGCACGCCTGTTGGCACGGATCACGAGGGCTATCTGATCATCAAGAAGCCCTGGCCCAGCATGATCCGCACCATCTGGAACGATCCCGAACGTTATAAAGATCAATATTGGGGCAAGCTTCCCGGCATTTATTTCACGGGCGACGCCGCGAGGCGCGATGCAGACGGTTACTACTGGGTGCTGGGCCGGGTCGACGACGTGATGAACGTCAGCGGACATCGGCTGAGCACCATGGAGGTGGAATCCGCGCTGGTCCATCACCCCGCCGTCGCCGAAGCCGCGGTGGTCGGCAAGCCGCACGAGATTACCGGCCAAGCCGTCTGCTGCTTCGTGACGCTCAAAAAAGGCGATTGGGATCATGAGGCGCTGGGCAAAGAGTTGCGTCAATGGGTAGCCCACGAAATCGGGAGTTTCGCGAGGCCTGAAGAAATCCGCTTCACCGACGCGTTACCCAAGACGAGGAGTGGAAAAATAATGCGCCGCCTACTGCGGGAGATTGTAACGTCGAACACGGTGAGCGGCGACGTTACTACGCTTGAAGATCTGGGCGTCGTAACCAAGCTTGCCGCCCAGCACGATGAAGATTAGTAGACTCAGTGAGGCAACCTCGCATCTGACTGCTTCCGATGGTGGCGGTTCTGAGAGAGCGTTGTAGCGGATTCACTCGTTCCTTAGCGCGTCCATCGGCGAAATTGAAGCTGCGCGGCGGGCTGGAATGACGGCGGCGAAAAATGCGGACATCGCGAGCGTCGCCGCAGCCACTGCCAACGCGATGGGATCCCAACTCGAGACGCCGTAAAGCTGGGAGGAGATCAGGCGTCCGGCTCCGATTGCCAATGGTATTCCGAACCCAAGCCCCAGAAGAACTCGCAGCGAAGCTCCGCGCAGGACCATGCGGACCACACTTAACCGGCTGGCGCCGAGCGCCATTCGTAATCCGATCTCATTGGTTCGCTGAGCCACCGAATAAGCGGTCACGCCATAAAGTCCGACGGCGGCCAGCAGCAGTGCGACGATTCCGAACAGGCCTGCCAAACTCGCCACGGCCCTTTCTTGAGAAAAAGACAAGGAAAGCTGTTCCTGGAGGGTTCTCACGCTGATGACCGTCAAGTTCGGGTCGATGTCCGAGAGCATCTTTTTCAATACCGGCTCCAGCGCGCCCGGCGAAAGCTCGGTCTTGAGCATCATTCCACCGATAAAGTGGCTGCGCAGTTCCACCGGACGCATCACATCGTCTTTATAATCGATGGGCTGCGCCAGAGGCACGAAAAACATGGGAAATGCGGGACGATTCAAGGCGTATCCGGCAAACTTTGCATCCCGAACCACGCCGACAATTCGAAAAGTGGAGGCGTTCTGCGGCAGACTCAGCCCGAAATGTTGATCGATCGGGTCTTCATCGCTTTTGAAAAAACGTTTCACGAACGCCTCATTGACAATCGCCACAGGCGCGGCAGTTTCGTTATCGGATGCGGCAAAGGCGCGGCCGCGGTGCATGGTCATTCCAAGATCCTGCATGTAGTCGGCGCTGACGCGATCCCAGGAGGAATGGGATTCACCGTTCATCCGGGCAGGAGGATGGCCCGCGACGAAGACCATTTCGCCCCAGTTATCGGTGAGGGGATTGTAGAGCGCGAGTCCCCCGCCCCGCACTCCAGGCAGCGCCTTGAACTTCCGCTCGAGGTCGCGATAGAGCGCGGTCAGCTTTGGCGTGGTGTAATCGGCGTGCGGCATGCGCAGCGACACCAGGACGCGGCCGTCCGTCCGATAGCCAAGGTCCTGATGTTCGAGATTGTTCAGGCTGCGGCCCAGCATCGTGGAGCCGGCGACCAGCACCACAGACAAGGCCGCTTGCAGCACCAGGAGACTCCTGGTCGCGATCGAGGAGCGGCCCGCAGTGCTGCGGCCGGATCCGCGCAGCGCATTGGCGGCATCAGTGCGGGTGGCGAACCAGGCGGGCGCCGCGCCGAACACGATTCCGGTAATCAACGCCAGCCCGAACGCAAAGCCGAGAACCAGCGGCGAAGGCGCGACGCTGATGGGAAGGAAGTGCGCGTTCCGGAAGGCGAGCGCGAGCAATAATCGCGCGGCGGCGCTGGCCACCAGCAATCCCGCGATGCTTCCGCCGATCGCCAGCACAATGCTTTCCGTCAGCGCCTGCATGACGATTTGTCCGCGGCTGGCGCCAATCGCCATCCGGACCGCCGTTTGGCCGCGCTGCGCCACGGATCGGGCGAGCAACAGGTTGGCGACGTTCGCACAGGCGATCAGCAGGACCAAGCCGCAAACCGAGAAGAGGATTTGCAGGCTGCGGCCGTACGCTTCCTTCATCTCCGTTACTCCCGCTCCGGCCGGCACGATGTTGATGACTTGCTTCGGGAGAGAGTTGATCACATCCGGCATCCAGTTGGAAGGATAGCCGGAGTCGTACTGCATCCATTGCCGCAGCACGCCGGTGAGCCGCGGAGCCATGCCCGCGATCGAAGCGCCGGGCCGCAGCCGTCCAATAATGCGCAGCCACGCCGTGCCCTGTTGCCGCAGCAGAGATCCAGAGGCCGCGACCGTAGGCTCCTGCTGAAGCGGAATCCACAAGTCGGGAGGATCGCTTCGCAAGGTATCACCGAAAAATCCTGGTGGCGCGATCCCGATCACCGTGAATGGTTGCGCTTCAATGAAGAACGAAGAGCCGATGACCGAAGGGTCGGAACCATAATTCGTTTCCCAGGCATGATGACTCAGCACCACCACCGCCGCGGCGCCCGGATTATCGTCCTGCGCCGAGAACAGCCTTCCGCCAAAAGAGCGCAGGCCGAAGGTCGAAAAGTAATTCCCCGTAACGTATTCGGCGCGCAGAGGCCTGGCCGCTTGTTCCGCTTTTTCGCGCCGCACGCTGAGGCGTCCGCCTCCGGCCTGAAACGCGGCCAGTTCCTCGAACTCGGGCGCTTCCGCGCGCAAGCGCTGGAACAAAGCATACGAAAACATGCCCCACTCGTCTTGCGGGCCGCCGGTGACGCAGCAATCGTCGTTGTCTCCGATTCTATAGAGCTGCCCTGGATCGGATACCGGCAAGGAGCGGAGCATCACGGCGTCCACCAGCGTAAAAATCGCGGTGGTTCCGCCGATTCCGAGCGCCAGCGTGAGCACTGCTGCCGCCGTAAAGATAGGCGACATCCGGAGCCGTCGAACTGCATAGCGCACGTTGCTGAGGAATGCTTGAATCTGCTGCATGCTTTCAGTACTACCGGCGCGGCGGCGGAGGGTTACACGCGCCGATAACTTACTTGCTCCGCATCGCAAAGGACCATAGCGTGTCGCCCGCAGCGACCACCACGTATTGCGTGCCGTCCAGCTCGTAGGTGATCGGGCCGTTGCCTACCGGAGCGCCCAGGCCTGCGTGCCAAAGCGGGTCACCGGTGGTCGCGTTCAGGGCCACGATGTTATTGGAGCCGTCGCCCGCGAACACCAGGTTGCCTGCGGTACTCATCAATCCGGCGCGGCTGCCGCCCTCCCATTTGTGGCTCCAGCGAATCTTGCCCGTCTTGTAGTCGATGGCCTGCACCATGGACCCCAGGGTGACGCCGCCGCGGTCCGTCCCGCCCCACCCCTGCGGCTGCTCGTCGAGGTCGAAGAGATAATACACGCTATAGGCGCGGGCAGCGCCGACATAGAACAGGCCGGTCTGCGGACTGAACGTCGGCGGAGGCCAATTGGTCGCGCCGCCCTGATTCGGCGACACCAGCGCGCCATCCGTTTGCGGCATCTTCGCCGGGTCCGGGATCGGCGAGCCGTTCTTGTCGACGCCCTTCGCCCAGTTCACCGGCAGGAACGTCGAGGTGACCAGGTTCTTTCCGTTCGTGCGATCCAGCAGGAAGAAATATCCGTTGCGTGCGGCGAGGGCGAGCAGCTTGCGCTTGTGGCCGTCGATCTCCCCATCGATCAGCACCGGCACTTGCGTGGCGTCCCAATCGTGCGTGTCGTGCGGCGAAGCCTGGAAGTACCACGCCATTTTGCCGGTATCGGCGTTGAGCGCCACGATCGATCCGGTATATAGGTTCGCGCCCGCGCGATTCTTGTGCGCAATAACCGGCTGCGGGTTGCCGGTGGTCACGTAAACCAGATTGAGTTCCGGATCGTAAGTAGGAACCTGCCACGTCATGCCTCCGCCGTGTTTCATGGCCTCTTCGTTGGGCCAGGTCTCGGAGCCGGGCTCGCCCATCTTCTGGGGCACCGAATACCAGCGCCATTGCAGGTCCCCGGTTTCCGGATCGTAGGAACTCAAATAGCCGGGCCGGTCCAGATCGTCGCCGCTGACGCCCGTGATGATGTGGTTCTTAACGACGAGCGGCGCCACGGAGCCGTAGTAGAACTGGTCCAGGTCGCAGTTCGTCTTGTGCCACCGCTCCTTTCCGTCCTTGATGTTTAGCGATATGAAGTTGCAGTCGGGCGTCAGGAAGTAGAGCCAATTGCCGTACACCGCGACGCCGCGATTGCCGATATGGATGCCACCCTTCGATTGCCACGCGAAATGCCACAGCTCACGGCCGGAGCGCGCATCGACCGCCCATACGTGATCCGGCGCGGAGAAATAAAGAACCCCGTTGATCTGAAGCGGCGTCGCTTTGATGCCGCCGACGCCCGTCCGGTAAATCCAGGCAAGCGACAGAGAGTCGACGTTGGACGCGTTGATTTTGCTGAGCGTGCTGAATCGCCGCCCGGAATAATCGCCGTGATACATCGGCCAGGTGTCGACCGGCGCCTCCATCAGCTTGGCCGGATTGAGTCCTTCCTGTCCGTGAAGCGCCACGGCCGCCAGCGCGGCGGATGCAAAAGTTCGAAGGGTCATTTCAAGGTCACCAGGTAAGCCAGGATGTCGTGCATGTTTTTGTCGGTGTATTGCTGGATCAATTCGTCGTGCGCCGCGTAGGGATCGTTTTTCACCACTTTGAGATCCCGCGTCCGTTTCCAGGCGTGATACTCGCCGGAGGCATCGCGGATGGCTACGTCGAAATCGTCGAAGATCACCACCACGCCCGTTATGGGTGTCCCTGAAGGCGGCGTAACCGTCAGGGTGACCGGCTTCGCCACAGGACCGCCTACGCCGGGACCTCGGCCACCGCGTCCGGCGGGAGGACGCGGGTTAAGAAAAATCGCTTGCAGCGTGGCCGCCTCGTACTTCCTGCCGACCCCCGCGAGGTCGCCGGTCGGGGAGTGGCAGGTGTTGCACTTGCCTGCGCCATTGAAGTAGGCCGCACCCGCCTTGGCGTCGCCGGTGACCACATCGTGCACGATAAAGATCGGCGACCCGCGCAGCGTGTCGTACAAGCGCTGATGGAGGAAATGCGAAAGCTCGGAAATCTGTGCGGCCGTCAGGTTCGCGCTCGCGCTGCCGCTTTGCATCGGATGTCCTTTGCGGAGAAACGGGCCAAGCTGGTTGCCGTAGCGATCGCGCGCCACCAGATCCGCGCGCACCAGGCTCGGTCCGTTATCGGTGCCCCTGGCATACGTGCCGTGGCAATTGATGCATTCGGCCGCCCACACTTTCCGTCCGCGATCCGCTGCGGCGGCGTCCACCACGTGCTTGTCTTCCGCTCCGGCGGATGCCGCGATGCCTCCAGCCGGACGCGCGGGAGCACCGCCCCGTCCGCCGCGCCCTGCTAAGGCCGCGTCCGTAACTGCATCCCTGCCGTATTGCGAGACCAAGAAGTTCAGAATGGCCGCGAATTCGTCGTCAGTGCCTTTGGCGCCGAGCTGAACCATTTTGTCGATCGACTCTTCCCATTGCGCCTTGGTCCGCGGCGTCGAGAGCGCGCTCTCCGGCGTGTGGCAGGTGCCGCAGACTTTGTCGAAGGTGGCTTTCGATGCCGCCATGTCCGGCTGCTGAGCGCTGACAGTTGCAGCAGTAAAGGAGACGGCGGCCAGCAGCCGCGTCAGCATTTTTGGATTAGTCATATTTACGCGTCGCAAATATCCATCGCCTTGTTGAGCGTGGCGATGGGGTCGTGCCCTTGCGCGGGCGAATATTCGTGCGAAATGAACCCGGTGTAATTCAGGTCCGCGATGGCCTGAGCAATGAAGCGGTAGTTCAACTCCTGGGTCTCGTCGATATCGTGGCGTCCCGGATTGCCGCCGGTGTGAAAATGTCCGATCCACTGAAAGTAATCGCGAATATTGCGAACGATATCGCCGTCCATGATCTGCGCGTGGTAGATGTCGAAGAGAATCTTGACCCTCGGTGAATTCACGCGCTTCATCACATCTACGCCCCAGGCGATGTGGTCGAACATGTAGTCCTTGTGATTCACCTTGCTGTTGAGGTATTCGATACAGATGGTGACGCCTTTATCCTCGGCGTGCGCCTTTACCTTGTTAAGGAAAGTGACGCAGTTATCCGCGCCTTCGGCGTCGCCCATGCCCTTGCGATTACCCGAAAACGTGATGATGTTGGGCACACCGTTGGCCGCGGACTCATCGAGCGCGGCGTGCATCAGCGGCTCCAGGCGCTCGTGATTCTCCTTCCGGTTCAGCGCCTCCGGGATCGTGCCGCCGGGTCCGGGCGGATACATGCTGGGCACCAGACCGTACTTTTTGAGCGTAGGCCAGTCGGCGGGCCCGATCAGATCGAATCCCTTGATCCCCAAGCGGGCCGCCTCGCGGCAACAATCGTCCATACTCGTGCCGCGCGCGAAGACTCCGCGGGTCACGCCTTGTTTGATCCGTCCCTTGCGCTGGACCGTTGCAGTCTGAGCGAACACGGCCGGAGCCGCTAGAGCAGGTAGAAAATCGCGTCTACGCATTACCCCTCCAAAATAAACCGCCTCTAGTGTAGTACAAAAGCGAAAAGTTGATTGTTAAGAGCCGATGCTTCCTCGATGTGACCGCGGATGGTCACTCGACGTGGGATGGTCAAGCTCATTGCGCTAGGTGATTCCGCCAGACTCCGCAAAACGCTGCGCCCGACCTCCGGGGCGCGATCCCGCCTGGAATCGGCTCCCGGCGATTGTTTGGGCCTCCGGTTGCCTTGAAGAACTAAGACAGACGCCCTCACCTTCCGCTGCTCACCCAAACAAGTCAGGGCCGCAGAGCCGTCTCGATTGAATTCGTCCCCGGCCATGTCCGGCGAACAGGAGAAATAGTTATGAGAATTCGTTCGTTATTAGTCGCAGCAGCAATGGTAGCGCTGCCGATGTCGTCGTCGTTCGCGCAAGTCTCTGCGTCCATCACGGTTGCGCCGCCCGAGTTGCCCGTATACGAACAGCCGATGTGTCCGGGCGACGGCTATATCTGGACGCCCGGATACTGGGCTTGGGACGGTGAATATTACTGGGTGCCGGGAACCTGGGTGATGGCTCCCGAACCCGGCTACCTGTGGACCCCTGGCTATTGGGGTTGGGGCGGCGCAGGATTTGCGTTCAACCAGGGTTACTGGGGCCTTTCCGTCGGGTTTTATGGCGGCATCGACTATGGCTTTGGCTACTTCGGCCACGGTTATGACGGAGGCCGCTGGGAGAACGGGCATTTCTTCTACAACACCGCAGTGAATCGAGTAGACGCCAACACCTTCCACAACGTTTACAACAACCGCGTGGAAGACTCGAATAACCATGTTGGCTACAACGGTGGGAATGGCGGAATCAGCGCGCGAGCCTCATCGGAAGAGGAGGCCGCCGCTCGCGGGAAACATGTTGGTCCGGTAACGGCTCAAACGCAACATGAGTGGTCCGCCCACAATAATCCTCAGCAGAAATTTTCCACCAATCATGGCGCGCCCCCTTCGACCGCGACTGCTCGCGCTAATACCGCGGTCCATCCTAATCAACTGCCGCCCATCAGAAGCACTGCTTCGAACACGGGGAACGCGAAGACGGACCAGAAGTACCAACAGCAGCAGAACAAGGTAGTCGCGCAGCAGACGCAAGAGCGCCAGAAGCTCCAGAAGACGCAGGATAAAGAGGATCAGCAGTTCAGCAAGCAGAAGGTTGCTCCAGAGAGGGCCCAGCAGCAGGAGCAACAGCACGCTCAGCAGACGCAGCAGATGCAGCAGAGGCATACGCAGCAAATGCAGCAGGTGCAGCAGCGCCAGCAACCGGCCGGCGGCGGAGCTCGCGGCGGCCGGCACTAAATCTAAGTTTCGCTATAACAGAAAGATGGAGGAATGGTTTTTATGAAAATCAATTTAACAAAGCAAGTGTGGGTTCTGGCAATTGCCGGTTCCCTGAGTACCACCGCGTTCGCAGCGGACAGAGCAATCAAAGTCGAGGACAGGCTGGACGCTTCGGCCGCCACGCTCGTCGATTTGATGAGGGCTTCGGATAAAGGCATCCCGCAGGATCTGATCAATAAGGCGCACTGCGTCGTGATCATTCCGGGGATGAAAAAGGCTGGATTTATTTTCGGCGCCGAGGAAGGCCGGGGATTCGCAGCGTGCCGCAAAGCGGGCGGCTCCGGCTGGAGCGCGCCGGCTGCGATGCGGACCGAAGGCGGGAGTTTCGGATTTCAGATTGGCGCGTCGGAGACCGATGTTGTCTTGCTGGTCATGAACGACGGCGGAATGAAGCATATGTTGTCCGATAAGTTCACGCTCGGCGGAGATGCCAGCGTAGCGGCTGGTCCGATTGGCCGCGAAGCCACAGCCCAGACGGATGCCATGATGAGCGCTGAGATCCTGTCCTATTCCCGTTCGCGGGGACTGTTCGCGGGCATCTCTTTGCAGGGCGCGACTCTTCGTCCGGATCGGGAGACCAACAAAGTCCTCTATGGCCGCGACTCGACCAATCGTGAAATTCTGACCGGCGACTTCAAGACTCCCCCGGCCGCGCGAGGTTTTGTAAGAGCGCTGCGCCGGGAATCGCCGACCAACAGCAACGAATAGGCATTCCCATCTTTCGGAGAAAAGGCGTCCCGAGGCCTAACGGTGCTCGGGACGCAGCTAATCGAGATTGCTTACTTCCCGGATCTCAGCTCAGCCGCGGCGCGGAACCAGTCCTCTTCGGACGATCCTTCGGGGCACCCTCTGGATTGCCAGATCTCATGGGCTCGCTTCGCGATCTCGTCATGGCCGAAGGCGACGATACCATCTCGAGTTTGAGAAGTATGTTCATGAGCTTTTTCAGAATGCTCCAGCGCTTGCCTGGAATGCTCCGCGCCCGTCAGATGATCCTGCTTTTCGCGTTGCTCCTCGGCACTGCGATGGGCGTGGGCGCCGATATCGTGTAATTCCGCCGCGCGCTGGTGATTCTCATAATGCGATCCGTCGTTATACCGTGTGGACATAAATTATAGGGTCTCGATCTGTCCGGACTTCGTGCGGGCTTCCTTGGCAAGTTGATAAGCACGCTCCGAGTACTCCATCGCGCGCTGGGCATGCCAGTTCCCCGCCTCGTTATCCCCTTTTTCGTTGTGCTCCGCGGCAGTACGATGGGCGTGGGCGGCCCGTTCGTGTTCTTCGGCTGCTCTTCTGTGTAGATCGTGCATGTCTATTGGTTAACACGATTCCGGCCAATCGGGGAAGGCGCTCTTACCGTTTGCAGCGCTCGATTTTCGGTTTGAACGATGTCTTGTGAAGGGTGATCGGTCAAAGGCTATACGCCAACGGATGCTTGGGCTCGTAAAGCATGATGTCGTCCGCGCCGGGTACAGCCATCATGACCACGAGTCCATACCCGTGATCCTGAACTTCGCCGTGGAACCCCGCTCCTTTGCGCTTCAGTTCAGCGACCGTGCGTGAGATGTCGTCGCACATCAGCGAGATCAGATGGTGCCGCGGCGATTCGTACCTCTTGCCATCGTAGACGCTGTGGGTCGGGTGCACGCCCATCTCACTCTGTCCAGTCTTGAAGATCAGCCAACCCACGCCTCCGCCCAGCGCATCCTCGACGTAGGGCCAGCCGAGAACATCGCGAAGGAATGCGCGCGTTGCGGGGGCATCGTCGGAATAAATCAGGGTGTGGATGCTGGTGATCATCAGATTGAACGAATGCAATCGCCGAAATTGTACTATTTCGGTCTATCGCCAATCAAGACGCCCTCTACCCGATTTTCGACGTTCCACGGGTGTACGATGTTGAAAGCAGCGGAGCCCAATGAAGGTTGCAAGCGGGAACAGCTTGAAACTCCGGCATATGCTCGGACTTGCCGGTGCTTGGTGGTCC
Source organism: Bryobacteraceae bacterium (assembly GCA_035485055.1). Taxonomy (GTDB): domain Bacteria; phylum Acidobacteriota; class Terriglobia; order Bryobacterales; family Bryobacteraceae; genus Palsa-187. The sequence continues at coordinate 10,585 of DATHOJ010000128.1, read as the reverse complement.
GCGGCGGCCTGCTGTCTGGCGCAGTCCGCGCCCCCAAATTCCACGTCGACCAATATTTTTGCGCCTGATTCGACGCCGGCTGACCAGATCTTCGGGCTCTCGATCTTTGTTCTGGTAGTGACCGGAACCATCTTCGCGATCGTCTTCGGTCTGTTGCTCTATGCAGCCATAAAATTCAGGAAACGGGCTAGCGACGATATTCGCGAGCCGCTGCAAATCTATGGCAGCGACCAACTGGAACTGGCGTGGACCGTGATTCCGGTGTTGATCGTGATCGTGCTGTTCATGACCTCGGCCCGTGTGATTCACTCCGTGCAGGACGCGCGCCAGCCGCCGGGAAGTGTCGAAGTGACGGTGGTCGGGCACCAGTTCTGGTGGGAATACAGGTATCCGCAATATGGCTTCGTGACCGCCAATGAGCTGCATGTTCCCGTCAGCGATCCAGCCCATCCAACGCCGACGTTCTTGGCCTTGCTTTCCGCCGATACGGACCACAGTTTCTGGATTCCACGCCTGGCGGGCAAGACGGACCTGATCGCGAATCATCCCAACAGCACCTGGATCGACCCGCATGAGATCGGGCTGTATTTGGGCCAGTGCGCGCAATATTGCGGAACGCAGCACGCGAAGATGCTCTTGCGGGCTCACGTCGAATCGCGCGCCGACTTCGACCGCTGGGTTCAGACGCAGCAACAATCGGCGCGGGAAGAAAGCGCGCTCAGTCCCGAGGCGCTCGAAGGCCGCCGCGTGTTCAATGCAACAGCCTGCATTAACTGTCACGCGATTCGCGGAACCGAGGCGCAGGGACGTTTCGGGCCGGATTTGACCCATCTCATGAGCCGGGAAACCATCGCGGCCGGTGTGGTCCCGAACGCCGCGGCGGATCTGCGCCGATGGGTGCAAAACCCCGCTGCGATAAAACCCGGTTCGTTAATGCCCTCCATGAACTTGACGGACAAGGAATTGGATGAGGTCACCGCTTACCTACTAACGTTGCACTAAAGGAGAGCTATGGCGTCGGATTCGGTACCCATTCAGGGCGCGCTCGGTCTGCCTCGGGAATCCGGAAGCACGTGGGCTCAGGCGCTGCATGAGTGGGTGATTACCGTCGATCACAAGAAACTCGGGCTGATGTATATCGGCATGGCGCTTTTATTTCTGGTGATCGGCGGAATCGAAGCGGTCATCATGCGGATTCAATTAGCCGCCGCGCACGCGAGTTTTGTTTCGCCCGAAGTGTTCAACCGCATGTTCACCATGCACGGCACGACGATGATTTTTTGGGTGGTGATGCCGCTGGTGTTCGGTTTCGGCGTTTATCTGGTGCCTTTAATGATCGGCGCCAGAGATATGGCGTTCCCTCGTTTGAACGCGTGGGGTTTCTGGATCACCCTGTTCGGAGGCGTGCTGCTGTACTTCAGTTTTATCGGCGGCGACGGACTATATGGAGCAGGCAGTGCGCCGGATGTAGGTTGGTGGGCCTACGCGCCGCTTACGTCCCCTGCATTTTCAAAGGGCCACAGCACGGACTATTGGACCATCGCGGTGCTGATCGCGGGCTTCGGGTCCGTGGCGACCGCTGTGAACCTGGTCACCACCATCATCACCATGCGCTGCCCGGGCATGACCGCCGGGAAAATGCCTCTGTTGGTGTGGATGTATTTAGTCATGTCCGGGATGGTGTTGTTCGCCATCACACCGTTAACCGCCGCGCAACTGATGCTGATGGTGGACCGTTACCTGGGAGGACATTTTTTCGATACCCAGGCGGGCGGCTCGGCGGTGATCTGGATGCATTTCTTCTGGATCTTCGGACATCCGGAGGTCTACATTCTGGTCATTCCGGCGTTCGCCTTCATCTCCGAAATCGTGCCGGTGTTTTCGCGGAAGCCGATCTTCGGATATCCGATCATGGTCGCGGCGACCGTGGCGATCGGATTTGTCAGCACCAGCGTCTGGGCTCACCACATGTTCACCGTGGGGATGGCGTCTTATTCCAACGCGTTCTTCGTGTTCTCCACGATGGCGATTGGAGTCCCCACAGGCATCAAGATATTCAACTGGCTGGGAACCATGTGGGGCGGGAAAATCCACTACGCCGTGCCGATGATGTTCGCGCTCGGATTCCTGTTCCAGTTCCTGATCGCCGGGCTGACCGGAATCATGCTGAGCGCGGCGCCATTCAACTGGCAACTGAGCGGGTCTTATTTTGTGGTCGCGCATTTTCATTACGTGATTGTCGGCGGAATCATGTTCGCGCTGTTCGCCGCGTTTTATTACTGGTATCCGAAGATGACCGGAAGAATGCTGGATGAGACTCTGGGCAAGTGGCACTTCTGGCTGTTCCTCATTGGGTTTCACATCACCTTCGACCTGATGCATATCCCAGGCATTCTGGGAATGCCGCGAAGGATTTATACCTACGAACCCGCGCGCGGCTGGGATCAACTGAACCTGCTGGTGAGCCTGGGCGCGCTGATTCAGGGCGTGGCGATCCTGTGTTTCGTCGTGAACATGATCTGGTCGTATTTCAGAGGACGGCCCGCGGGCAACGATCCCTGGGATGCGTGGACGCTCGAATGGGCCACCGCTTCGCCGCCTCCAGCCTATAATTTTGCGACAACTCCGGAGGTTTTGAGCCGCAGGCCTTTGTGGGACGCCAAGCACCCGGAAGATCCGGACTGGAAGTACGAATGAGCGCCGCACCTGTCGCCATCGCACCGTGGACTCTGCCTTCGCGCGGACGCGTGGGAATGTTCTGCCTGATCGCGGCGGAGGCAGCGATCTTCACGATTTTCGTGGTCGCTTACATCTTCTATTTAGGGAAGAGCGTGACCGGCCCCACGCCGCAACAGGTTCTCGAAATTCCGATCTTCAATACCATCTGTCTGTTGAGCAGCAGCTTGACCATTCACCTCGCGGAACGCGCGCTGGAACACGGCCGGATGGTTCCGTTCAAACTTTTCTGGTTTGTGACGTTTGCCCTCGGCGCCATTTTTCTGGGCGGCACGGCGCTCGAATGGCATCGTCTGATTTATACATCGGGGCTGACGATTTCGACCAATCTTTTTGGGACGACGTATTATTCTCTGGTCGGCCTGCACGCCTTTCACGTGATCGTCGGATTGCTGGGGCTCGGACTGGTGATGGTGCTGGCCCTGGCGTCGAAAGTGCGGCAGGAGCATGCCAGCCGCGTCGGCGTGTTCTCGCTGTACTGGCATTTTGTCGACGCAGTTTGGGTGGTGGTGTTCACTGTGGTCTACATCATTGGAAGGTGAATATGGAAAGGGATCAGAAATCTGTCGAGCTTCCGGCGCCGACGGCATGGCCGATTGTTCTGGCGTTCGGCGTGACTCTTCTGTTCGCGGGTCTGCTCACCAGCGCCGACCTCACCGTGGTGGGCGCCGTTCTGGCGCTGGTTGCTTCGGTAGGCTGGTTCCGCGATGTGCTGCCGCACGAACGTCACGAAATGTCGCCCGTCGATGTGGAGCAGACGCCAATCGTGAGCGCGCGGACGGAAGTCACGCGTCCCTCCGTGGAACCGCACCGGCTGCGGATTCCGGTCGAAATTTATCCGGTGACCGCGGGAATGAAAGGCGGCTTGGCGGGAAGCGTCGCGATGGCCGTGCTGGCCTGCGCCTACGGCCTGCTGTCGCACGGCAGCATTTGGTATCCGATTAACCTGCTGGCGGCCGTGGTGAAGGCCCGGGCGCTTCAGCTTCCGATGAGTTACCTGACGTCGTTCCATCTGACGCTTTTCCTGGTGGCGTCCTTGCTCCACGTAGTGACCTCCATCCTGGTGGGCTTGCTCTACGGCGTCATGCTCCCGATGTTCCCGCGGAGACCGATTTTGTTGGGCGGCCTGATTGCTCCCATCATGTGGTCGGGCCTGCTCTATGCCACGCTCGGCATGATCAATCCGCTGCTGGACCGGCAGATCGACTGGAAATGGTTCGTCGCTTCGCAGATAGGCTTTGGCATCGTCGCCGGACTGGTGGTGGTGAGGCAGGCGCGCGTTCGCACCCGGCAGTTCCAACCCTTCGCCGTGCGAGCGGGGATTGAAGCTCCGGGATGGATGGAGGACAAGAACCGGGAGAACGGCCGTCCATGAACATCCGGCTCGCCTTGGCTGTCGCGGCGCTACTGGCCTTCTCCGGCTGCGATCGTCTGCCCGGCCGCCCTGGTGCGGGCGACGAGGTTGCTCGTCCCGAACAGGTTTTGGATTTCAATACTCTTTATAAGGAGAACTGTTCCGGCTGTCACGGCGCGGACGGCAAAGGTGGTGCGTCGATTGCGTTGCGAGATCCCGTCTACCTGGCCATCGCCGACGACGCCGTTATTCGCAACGTCGCCTCGGCTGGAGTGCCCGGCACGCAGATGCCTCCGTTTGCGCAGAGCAAAGGCGGGATGCTCACCGACCATCAGATCGACGTTCTGGTTCACGGAATTCGGGCGTGGGCTGGCGCCGATGTTCCGCGCGACGGCCTCCCGCCCTATATGGCACAGTCGCGCGGAGATCCGCAGCGCGGAGCCGGTGTGTACGCGACTTTCTGCGCGTCCTGCCATGGCCCCGATGGTCAGGGCGCAAAAGGAGGCAGCGCGATTGCCAATGGGGCGTACCTTTCGTTAGTGAGCGACCAGTATCTGCGCACGATCGCTATCGCGGGGCGGCCGGAATTGGGCGCGCCGGATTGGCGAAGCAACGTGCCGGGCCGGCCCATGACCTCCGATGAAATTTCCGACGTCGTCGCATGGCTAACATCCCAAAGGAGCAACGCAAAATGACACCAGAAAATCAACCGACTCGCCGCGGCATGTTGATGAAGCTGGGAATTCTATTGAACGGCCTGGTTGCGGCCGTTCTCGCCGTGCCGGTGGTTCGCTTTCTCTTGTCGTCCACGCGTGCCAACGGGTATGGAGCCTGGGTGTCGATCGGTCCCGCCACTCAATTTCCGGAAGGCGAGACACGCCTGGCGACATTTCGGAATCCCTACGGAATCGCCGCGGACGGCCAGACGGCGGGGACCGCATGCTGGGTCCGGCACGTTGCCGCCGATCAATTCCAGGTGTTCGCCGTGAACTGCGCGCACCTGGGTTGTCCCGTGCGGTGGTTTCCGCAGTCCGGTTTGTTTCTGTGTCCGTGCCACGGCGGAGCGTATTATCGCGACGGCTCTCGCGCGGCGGGACCGCCGGAACGGGGCATGTTCGAATATCCCCACAAAATTGAAAACGGCCTGCTTCTGATCCAAGGCGGCGAACTACCCACGCCGGGGGCCAGCACCGCGCGGCTCGGGAATTGCGCGGGGTGCGAAAAGAGGACGCCTTGCGCCTGATTTCACGCGTCGGCCAGTGGTTCGACCGGCGCTTGCAGCTCGCGGCGCCCGTTCGGGAGATCGCGGAGCATCCGGTTCCTAAGAGCACTGCCAGTTGGTGGTATGTCTTCGGAAGCGCCGCGCTGGTTGTGTTTACGCTTCAGGTGGTCACCGGCATTCTGCTGGCGATGTGCTATGTTCCCTCCGCGGCCGAGGCGTGGAATAGTTTGCAAATTTTGAATCATGAAGTGGCTTTGGGATGGTTCATCCGCGGGCTGCACGGCTGGGGCTCGAACTTCATGCTGGCCATCGTGCTGATCCACATGATGCAGGTGTTTCTGTTCGGCGCCTACAAATTTCCCCGGGAGCTGACCTGGATCGTGGGCGTTTTCCTGCTGCTGCTGACGCTCGGCATGGCGTTCACGGGCCAGGTCCTGCGATTCGATCAAGACGCATATTGGGGGCTGGGCATCGGAGCGTCGATTGCAAGCCGTATTCCGGTGGCGGGTCCCACCATCGTCAAGCTGATGCTGGGAGGGCCGATCATCGCCGGCGCGACACTCTCCCGCTTTTTCGCGCTGCATGTTTTCGTCATTCCCGGAATGCTGATCGCATTTGTCGGCCTGCATCTTCTGATGGTGTTGAAGCTCGGCATCAATGAATGGCCCATGCCGGGGCGCCTCGTCAGAAAGGCGACCTATGAAGCGGAATACCATCATCTGACGAAGACCGATGGCGCCCCTTTTGTCCCTTTCGCCGTCTGGAAAGATCTGCTCTTCGGCGCGGCGGTAGTAGCCGCGGTTGGTTTGTGCGCTGCATATTTCGGTCCCTTCGGACCATCCGGCCAGCCTGACCCGACCATCATCCAAACCGTTCCCAAGCCCGATTACTTTTTCCTCTGGCTTTACGCCTTGCTGGCGCTGCTGCCTCCTGCGATGGAGACGCCGGTGCTGCTGATCGTTCCTCCGCTTGCGATCGGCGGACTTCTGCTGCTGCCGTTTCTGTTCGGCGAAGGAGAAAAAAGCTGGCGGCGACGCCCGATTGCCGTGCTGACCCTCCTGCTGATCGCGGTCGCGCTGCGGTCCTTCACTCATCTCGCCGGATACAGCCCCTGGAGTCCCGAAATGAATGCGTGGAGCGCCGAACCGATTCCGGAAAATCTCCTCAAGGGCAGAACCGCTCTCGAACGGCAGGGAGCGCTGGTGTTCCAAGGCAAGCAATGCCACAACTGCCACTCGCTGGGAGAAAAAGGCGGTGAGCGTGGACCGGCGCTGGACTTGGTCGCGACGCGGCTCACCCAAGACCAGTTGATCCGCCAGGTATTGCAGGGCCGCGGCAACATGCCGGCTTACGGGAACAGCCTGAATCCGGCGCAAACCACCGCTCTGGTCGCGTTTCTCGAAACACTGCATCCAGCCGGGCAGGCGCCGGCGAAAGACGCATCGCGGCCGTAGCATGTTGATCGCTCTGCTCCTCACGGTGTTTGTTTACTTGCGGGGATGGATCCATCTTCGGAACACGAACGCGATCTCGCTCTGGCGCGCCGCTTCATTTTGCGGAGGGCTGTTTTCGATCTGGATCGCCGCGGCATCGCCCCTCGCCGAGTTGGATGAGCAACTGCTGTCCGTGCACATGATCCAGCATCTGCTGTTGATGACTGCGGCTCCGCCCTTGTTGCTGCTCGGATCTCCGGTTCTGCCGCTACTGCATGGCTTGCCGAAATTCGCAATGCGGGGCGCGCTGGGTCCGCTGCTCCGCTTGCCCCTGGTGCAGAGGATTGGACATGCTTTCGCGAATCCGGTGTTTTGCTGGTTCGCAGCCACAACTATTCTGATCGGATGGCATGTTCCGCCGGCCTTTGCGCTGGGGTTGGCGTCGGAGCCGTGGCACCACGTGGAGCACGCGAGTTTTCTCACCGCTGGATTGATTTTCTGGTGGCCCGTGATTCCGTCCTGGCCCAGCGTCTCCCATCCGCGATGGTCGACGGTCCTCTATCTTTTTCTTGCCACCCTACCGTGCGATGCTCTGTCCGCGTTTCTCGCATTTTGCGATCGCGTAGTCTATCCGGCCTATCTGCGCGTGCCGCGGCACTTCGATCTTTCAGCGCTGGCGGATCAACAGCTCGCGGGCGCGCTCATGTGGGTTTGCGTAACATTCGCGTATTTGGTTCCGGCAGTGGCGATTACCACGCGGTTGCTATCCGATCGAAGCGTTTATCCACGGCCGGATGGAGTTAGTAGCGAGAGCCGTTAGCCAGATCGAGGAGCAAAATGTCGGAGCGCTCCCGCACCCGTTCGAAGACAATTTCACGGCCGTCCGGCGAGATGTCGAAGTCGCGAATATCGAAATCGCCGGGCAGGCTCGTCAATTGCCGCTCTTTGCCGGTCTCCGGGTCCATTAGCCAGAGATCTTTATGTTCGATCCCTCCGCGCAGGAACGCGAGTCCACGTCCTCCCGGGAGGAATTTCAGGTGCCGGGCGCCTCGCGTCAGGGTCGTCAGGCTCGGAAGAGCGTGCGGAAGGCCGTCGGACCCCGCGGCTTTCACGGAGAACGTGGTGCCGATGTCGGCTCCCGAGTAGACCACGAACCGTCCGGAGGGCTGCCATGCCGGATCGATCGAGTAGTCGCGGAGAAGGACAGATGGCGAACCGCCGGCGGCCGGCACCTGGAAAAGATGGGGCACACCGTGATCGTTCGCAGCCGAAGTGAGCGACCGGCCATCCGGCGTCCAGGCCGGGGAGCCTCGCAACTCGAGTGCATCCGTCACCACCCGCGTGTTGGTCCCGTCCGCCCGCATCACATACAACAGCGTCTGGGAGCGTTGATGAACCGAAAAGGCGATCTGCGCGCCATCCGGGGAAATGCTGGGGCTGCCAATGATTTGGGCTCCGTCGCCAGTCCATAGTTCCGTGTCCGCTTCATTCGCGCGTTTCCAAATGCTCTCGCTCGTACCGCCCGAGGAGACGAATAGAAGATAGTCCGGTCCTAGCCGCGGAGAGAACGCGCTGGCGGGCGTCAGCGCGATTTGAACCGGCGGCGAAAGCTCCGCGCCCGCATCGCTGATCCGCATTCGCCAGAGAGTGCTCTTGGGACTTGCCCGCGTGACCACCAGCCGCTTGCCGTCAGCCGTGGCTGCCAGCGACGTGTACCGGTCCGGACCAAAAGTGAGCCGGTGAGGAATGCGGTGTTCAACATCGATGCTGTACAGCCATGGTCCGGAACCGTCGGGATCGCTGGCAAGGTACATCAACGTGCGCCGATCCAGCACCACAGGATGACTCACGCGACCATTGTGCGACGTGATACGTTCCGGCGCTCCTCCCGTTGGCTTCAAGCGCCAGAGGTCCAGTTTGTCGGGAAGCGCGCCGTAGACCACGTAGAGGAACTGATTGTCGGGCGCCCACAGAGGGAAGTGAGAATGCAGGCCGGCTGGCGCAGTAAAGATTGGTTCGTTCGGGCGGGTTGTGCCTTCCGAAACGAACAGCGGATCTCCTGCGGCAGGCGTATGGTAGGCGAGCCGCGAACCGTCGCGCGACCAGTCGAACTCCGCCGCGCCCTCCAAATAGGGCCTGGAAGGGCCGCCGAGTGTCGGTACCGCCCATATGCCGATCTCTCCGCTTTGGCCGGTTGGGGTGCGAGCCCAAAAGGTTACCAACGATCCATCGGGCGAAAATCCGAGAACCCGGACCGAAGGATTGACGAGTTCCGGAGCGGTTCCGCCGGTGAGGTTATGGAACGATCCGGAACCGGGTTGCGTGACCCAGACATCGGGATGCCCGTCCCGACTCGACAGAAACGCCACGAACTTGCCGTCGCGCGACACGGCGGCCGCTTGCTCGGTTCCGTCGAAATCGGTGAGGGTCTGAAATCGCACTTCCCCCAGAGGGTTTCGCCAGAACCGTTCGGTCACTTGAACCCAGCGGATCGCGGCGACCGCCAACACGACGGCTACGGCTGCGGCGACCAGCCAGGCGCGCCGGCGCGTCTTCTTGTCAGGTAGCGCCGGTTTTGACTCCGGGTCTCGCGCGCGAAAGGCGGGTGTGTATCCACCCTTCGGCAGCTCGATGACGATGGCATCGTCTTTTCCTTCACCGACGTAATACTCAGCCAAACGGCCGCGCAGCCGGCCGGCTTCGGTCCGCACGATCGAATCCTGGGAAGGGTCGTGGTCCGGTTTACGCCCAAAGACCTCGACGGCAATGACCGACTCTTTGAGCTGGTTGCCCTGGCCTTCCAGATGCCGCTCCGCGAGGAACCTGAGGAATCGGCTCATCCGCTCATTCCGGAGGAAACCAGGGCTCGAAAGGACGCGTTCCAATTGCCGGCGCGCGGCCTCAGTATCTGTACGCGCGGTGGGCACGTATCGAGGATACATCTTGTTTTCATATAGGTGCAAATGTATGAAACACGCTTTAAGCCTGCCCAGGCTTGATCTTTAGTACTAAGCGGTCCATGGTTAGTGTCGAGTTGGTTCTTAAAAGACAACCAAAACAGGAGGAACGATGAAAACAGTAAAATACGTTACGGGCATTGCGCTCGCGCTAGCATTGGCCCAGGCACAAGACCTGAGGCCGGTGCGTTTTAGCGGCATGATCCACGACTATTCGCCCTCAACGGTGGCAGGCGGGCCGTATGAAATGCGCGGTGAATGGACGCTGGACGTAGTAAGAGGGGGCACCGCCAATTTTTCAGCGGATATGGCGATGGAGACATCCGATTACGGGATTACCGGGGCCACGCAGGTGGATCCGACGAATCCCGCGACCCGGAGCCCGCACACTCACCATATCAGCATGACGAACATCACGGTCAGCTATGACACCAGCGTCTGCCCGGCCAACAATCCTCCGACCACCGTTTCCGGTCTGGTGATCAACGGCACGGCCACGACGACCGGAAATGGCGGTCCGGCAAGCTTCGAGTCTAAGGGTGCATCGACCCTCCAGGTCTGTCTGATGGGAGGATCGGAGCTGTCGTATTCGAACGTGACTCTGGTGTACACCGGGCCTGCAACCGGGCATTTCGGCGCACAGCCGATTCATGGAGTCGTAAGAACCGTATCAACAAAATAGGTATGGCTTTGGGCCCACGGGCGGCGTGAGATTCACGCCGCCACCCTCCTTAACATTCAATATCGGGAGCGCTCCCTTTAGCTGCTAGTTTCTGTTCCCACAGCGGAGAAGCTCGCTTCGTAACCCGCAACGAGCTGGGGCCAGACATTGACTGGCGGCAATCCAACGCACACAGACCCGTATCGAGGAGGTTGCTAGCAT
>DATHOJ010000127.1:0-7442 GCA_035485055.1 Bryobacteraceae bacterium | reverse complement strand
AGATCGCATTGCCGGAAAGATCGGTCACCACTTTTACGACGTTGGGATTAGTGACTTCCTCGGGAAGCTCGATCCTCTTTTTGAGCGTGCCCATGGGGATTTCATCATCCTCAATCAGGCCGAGCACAGCCGTATCGATCGCCGAAGGATCGATCAACGGCTCGTCGCCCTGAATGTTGACGACGATATCGGCGTTGGAAGCGGAGGCGACTTCGGCTACACGATCGGTACCCGAAGGGTGATCTTCGCGCGTCATCACTACACGCGCGTGGAACTTTTCGGCTTCAGCGCGGATGCGGTCGTCATCGGTCGCGATGGTGACGCTAGTCAGATAGCGCGCCGCCGAAGCCCGCTCCCAGACATGCTGGAGCATGGACTTTCCGCCGATAGAGACGAGGGCTTTCCCTGGAAAACGAGAGGAGGCGTACCGCGCGGGGATTACGCCAAGAATGCGGAGCGGCACACTCGATTCTAGCAAGTTGGGGGGCGGATTGGTAACGGTTTTCGGGCGGCGGGCGTTTTGAAATACTTTGGCAAGCCCGGTTATCTCTAAGTTGGCACCGTTCGCAGTTATTTTACATTTAGCCTTAGACTAACTGGCCCGGTCCGCTGGTATACTGTTGGCAGATTCCTGGAGGATTCGATGCGTTCCGCTCAAACGCTCGGACTCGTAACGATTTTAACGGCTGCCCTCGCGCAGCAACCACCCATCGACATCAAGCCGCGTATCAAGGGTCCGGTGGCCCCCGCGGCGGAAACGTCGATCGACCGCAAGGCCAATATCCGCGTGGATACTACGCTGGTGTTGATTCCGGTGGCGGTGACCGATCCCATGATGCGCTTCGTTACCGGCCTCGACAAGGAAAACTTCAAGGTCTATGAAGACAAAGCCGAACAGGTGATCACTCAGTTTTCGAGTGAGGACGCGCCGCTTTCGGTGGGGATTGTGTTCGATACCAGCGGTAGCATGGGCGCTAAACTCATGAAATCCCGGCAGGCTGTGACGCAGTTTCTCAAAACCGCAAATCCGGAAGACGAGTTTTTTCTGGTCTGCTTTAACGATCGCCCGGAATTGCTGGTTCCTCTGACACCGGATACCGAAGAGATCCAGAATCGCCTTACGTTCACGCAGGCTAAGGGGCGCACCGCGCTGCTCGACGGTGTCTACATGGCGATGAATCATTTGAAAAAGGCGAAGAATCCGCGTAAGGCGCTGCTGATTATTTCCGATGGAGGCGATAACTCCAGCCGTTACACGGAGACGGAGGTTCGCAACGCCGTGCGCGAATCCGACGTCCAAATATATGCCATCGGTATTTATGAACCAATGGCTTCGCGCGGCCGGACGCCGGAGGAGATGGGCGGTCCGAGTATGTTGCGCGAGCTATCGGAGCAGACCGGCGGCAAGGATTTCGGGGTCGACAATCTGGCGGAGCTGCCGGACGTGGCGGCGAAGATCGGGCTGGAGCTGCGGAATCAATATGTTCTGGGCTATACACCGAAGAATCTGGTGAAAGATGGCAAATACCGGCGGGTGCAGGTTAAGCTGGTAAAGACGGTGGGATTGCCCCCGTTAAAGCCTGCGTTCCGAACGGGATATTATGCACCTACGCAGTAACCTATTTTTTGCGTCCGCTTTTTTGGGCGCCATTGCCTTCGCGCAGACGCCTCCCCCGGCCCAAGATGATCCGGCGATTTTCACTTCCGATACCAAGCTGGTTCCGCTGCACGTCAGCGTGATCGATAAGAACGGCAAGCTGATCACCAATCTGCCGCAGTCCGCGTTCAAGGTTTTCGAAAACAATGTCGAGCAGCCGCTGAAGATTTTCAATCGTGAAGACGTGCCGGTGTCGATGGGGATCATTATCGATAACAGCGGCAGCATGCGCGAGAAGCGGCCTAAAGTGGCGGCGGCGGCGCTCGAGTTGATTAAAGATTCCAATCCTCAGGATGAGGTTTTCATCGTGGACTTCAACGATGTGGCTTATCTGGACGCGCCGTTCACCAACAACGTCAAGAAGCTGGAACAAGTGCTGGATAAAATCGACACACGCGGCGGGACGGCGATGCGGGACGCCATCAGCATGTCGATCGACTACGCCAAGGAAAACGGAAAGAAGAGCAAGAAAGTGCTGCTGGTGATCACCGACGGAAACGACAACACCAGCAACGAAACTCTGGAGCAACTGATTCGCAAGGCTCATCAAAGCGAGGTGTTGATCTACTGCATCGGCCTGCTGAGCGAAGAGGAGCCGCGTGAGGCGCGCGCCGCCAAACGCGCCTTGAACGAACTTTCCTCGATATCGGGCGGCTTGTCTTATTATCCGAAGACGCTGTCGGAGGTCGAGACCATTACGCCGCAGATTGCGCATGAAATTCGCAATCAATACATTTTGGCGTACACGCCGTTAAACTCCGCGCTAGACGGCACGTTTCGTGCGATTAAGGTGACGGTGAAAGCTCCGGGGAACCCGACGGTGCGCACGCGCAACGGTTATTTCGCCACGCCTGTGCCCGCCGTGAAGCCTGCCAAGGGAACGGGACCCGGCGATAAATAATGTTAAGGATCGCCTGGCGGCTATCGAAAGGATACCGCCTGCGTCCGTGGCGCAGTCCATATCTCCGCTGGAGGATCGAAACCTACTGGGGCTTGCATGCAGACCGCATCGGCGCACGCGAGTTTTTCCGGATTGCGTGGCGGCAACGGCACGACCTGATTCGCTATCTGCGTTGGGCGGATAGAATGGATCGATGATCAAAGCCTTCCTTTCTATTGCGGCTCTTGCGGGCGCGCTCCACGCACAGGCGTATCGCTTCGGCCATGTGTGGGACGGCGAAAAGCTGCTCACTAACGCCGTTATCGTCATCGAGAAAGACCGGATTAAGAGCGTCGGCGCCAGTGACGCCTCTGCCATCGATATGAGCCGCTACACCGCGGTGCCCGGGATGATCGACGTTCATACGCATATGACTTATGTGCTCGAGACTAACCGCATCGGGCAAGCAGGCCGCGGGGCGGCTACGGTTTATCTTTCGCAGGACAACGCGAAAAAGACGCTTGAAACTGGGGTAACCACGGTCCGGAACCTGGGCGCGAGCGACTACGCGGACATCGCGATGCGCGATCTGATCAACGCGGGGATGATGCCCGGTCCGCGCATGTTTGTTTCCGGCTATGGATTGCAAATCACGCGCGGGGGGCGCGGCGGAGGTCCGGGAACAGCGGATGGCGTCGCGGAGGTTCTGAAAGTAGTTCGGCAGCAGGTCGGGGCGGGCGCCGACGTGATTAAGATGTACGGGTCAACAGGATCGGGCCAGGATGTTTCGGGCGATCAAACGTTCACCTATGAAGAAATGAAGGCCGCGGTGGACGCGGCGCACGCGCTCGGCAAGCGGATCGCGATTCATACTTACGGGCCTGCGGGCGCGCGCGACGCCGTTCGTGCGGGCGCGGATTCAGTGGAGCATGCCACCGACATGGACGATGCGACTATCGCCGAAATGGCGCGGAAGAAGATTTTCTACGTGCCGACTATCGACCACAATCGCTACTACGTGGATAATGCGCAAATGCTCCGCTACCCGTCCGGCGCCACGGGGCCCTTGAACAATTTCATTGCCCGCAATCTGGAAACCGCGAAGAAAGCCTTTCGCGCCGGCGTGCGATTCGCCATGGGCTCGGACGCGGTGTACACCATGTTCGGAGAAAATACGCGCGAATTGGCGTGGTTCGTCAAAGCCGGGATGACTCCGGAGCAGGCTCTAAAGACGGCCACAACCGACGCGGCTGAACTGATGGGAATCGAGGATCGCCTGGGACGATTGAAGCCCGGCTACCTGGCGGACATTGCCGCGATCGATGGCAATCCACTTGAGAATATCGACGCCGCGATCAAGAATGTCCGCTGGGTCATGAAGGGCGGAGCGGTGGTGGTGGACAAGACGAAATAGCCAAGGGCAGACGAGGGCGTCTGCCCCACACAAACCACCTCAGCGTGGCTGACTACTGAGTAGAATCATCGCTTCAAGAGCTCTCGCGCGTTGGACGTCGTTCATCACCATGTAGCGATGTTTTCCGCTGGACGAGGCGATCAACGTCGTTACGCCCTTTTCATCTACCTGGATCGTGCCCGGTTCCGATAACGAAAAATACCCGTCGTTCTGGCGGACTGCGTAGAGCGCGGCCGTGATGTCCCACGTCGGCCGGTCGTAGGGAAATTTTTGATAGTTTCGATACGCCTCGGCAACCGGATGATTCGCGGGGAAATCCCGCACGATACTCGATGCTGGGAACAGCATCGAATTGCCGATCTCGAATCCACTGGTGACGATGGGAGTCGGCCAATCGCGGAGCAGCTTCTGGGCGGAGGGAATATCCATCTTGATATTGAACTCGGGGTTGCGTTTCGCGAAATCGCCGGCCATCATCACCAGCAGCTTTACTTTTTGGCCGACTAATTCACGCGATTGGTCGAGCAAATGGGCAAGGTTGGTGCTGAATCCTACCTGGATAACGGTCACGCTATGATCGGGCGCGGCCTCTAAGGCCTTCTTCAGGACAGCAACCGCGTCAGGAGCGTCCGCGCCGCTCAAAATCCTGTGGGGATAAACAAATGAGCCGTCCGGCCGTTTGCGCTCGGCTGGTACACGGATCATCGCGCTATCTTCCGGAGTCACACCGCTGCCCTTCACCATCCCGATGGGGATATCCGGCCGCTTGTAGAAAGTATTCACCAGGTCGATATACGGAGCGGCCCACGGATTGTCCTTCGTAATCGTCACCGCGATAATGCGGCACTCGCCGCGGCTCTGAAGCGCGTGCAGTACGGCGAGCGCCAGCGCATCGTCGATGTCGTTGCCCATGTCCGTGTCGAATACGACCGGCGCTTGCCCCGAAGCGATGGCGAAGGCCAGCAATAATAGAAGAAGATGCCGCATAAATTCCTATCCATCTTACTGCTCGCGTTGGCACTATGCGCTTGCAAGGATAAGTCTGCGAAGCCGCTTTCGAACGCGCCGGCCGAACGGTATAAGCTCGATGGCGTCGTCGTCTCACTCGATCCGCAAGCGCGTATCGCGAAGATTAACGGTCAGAAGGTCGAGGGCTGGATGGAAGCGATGACCATGGAATACCCGGTAAAAGAGGGTTTCGACACGCTGCACGTTGGCGATCACATCACCGCAACGATATTCGTGCAAGGTCTCAACTATTCGATCGGCGAAATTCGTCAGGCCCGGTGAGTGTGGGGATGCGTGTGAATACCCAGTGCCGGATGCGCGTGCCGATGCTCATGAATCAGATTGCTGTTGCGGAGCAGCGCTTCGTTTTCAAGAATACCGGCCGGCGCCCCGTGCGCGATCAGCTTGCCGCTCTGTAGCAGGAAGCAGTCGTCGGCGATATCTTCCACCAGGCCCAGATCGTGCGTGGCGGTGATCACGGTCTTCTTGCCATCGCCCCAGCCGATCAACAGGTCGATGATCTGGCTCTGGCTCCGCGGATCGAGCGCCGCCGTCGGTTCATCGAGCAGCAGCACTTCCGGATCCAGCACCAGAACGGACGCGATCGCGACGCGCTTCTTTTCGCCGCCCGACAGACGGTGCGGCGGACGATCTTTCAGGTGAGTAATCTCGAGAGTTTCGAGCGTCGTTTCCACTCTTTGGCGAATCTCGTTCTTCGACCACCGCATTTGCAGCGGTCCGAACGCCACCTCATCGAAAACCGTCGGATTGAATAGCTGCACGTCAGGATTTTGAAAAACCAGTCCCACGCGGCGGCGGAATGCGAGGGCAAATTTGTCGTCCTCAAGACTTTCGGAATCAATCTTGTCGCCCCGAAACGAAATTGTCCCTGAATCTGGGAAGCAGAGCCCGTCCAGCATTCGCAAGAGCGTCGATTTTCCGGAGCCGTTTGCGCCTAGAAGCGCACTGCGCTTGCCTTCGGTGATATCTAACGAAACGTGATCCAGGGCGACCACGGAGCCGTAACGAAACGTCACGTTTTCGACCCTAAACATCAGCGTCCCACCCAGATTACGGCTGCCGCGATGGCGAAAAAGAAGAACAGCCAGCACAAGTCGAGCAGCCGCATTTCGAAGTCGTCGAGCATATAGACTTCGCCGCGAAAGCCGCGCGATTGCATGGCCAGATGCACGTCGGCGCTCAGATGATAGCTCTTGCTGAGCAGTACTCCGACGGTTGCGGTCGCAAGGCGCCTTCGGTCCGGAGCTTCCAAAACACCTACCCGGCGGCTCTCCCGTGATTCAAACATATCGAGAGCGGTTTCCAGGATCAGGAAGAGATAGCGATAGGTCATCCCGAGAATCACGACGAAAACCACCGGCATACGCAGAACGCGCAGAGCCTTCAAAATATGCGCCCAGCGCGTGGAGAGCACCAGCAGCGTGGAGAGGCTCACGGCGGTTTCCGCCCGCAGTAAAAGATAGCTCGCCGTGCGGATACCCTGCTCGGTTACCGGCCAGTTCGCGTAAAGGCGTGTACCAGGGGTGATAAAAATGGCCGGCAGCGCGAGGCATCCGGTGAACAGCAGCACCGGCGTCCAAACCCAGCGCGCGAGATCGAGCCATGAGATTCGCGAAGCTATCGCAAGCCCCGCCGCGAGAAGCAGAATCGCGCCGATCGCGATCAGGCTGTGGGTCAGCGCGACCGAAACGATCATGGCAAGCATTCCCGCCACCTTGACGCGCGGATCCACCCTTTGCAGCAATCCGTCCGCCCGCGCGGAGTCTTCGGCAAGAGCTGCGAAATTCATGCCTTGCGACAGACTGCCGATGGTCCTCTCGACAAACGACCGTCTCATGACCGCAGCCGCGTAAAAATCCACGTTCCGCCGAGAAACGCCAGGACGATCAGCCCGGTTCCCAGCATGGCCGACAAAATATATCCGAGCTGCGCGCTTTTCAAAATCGGCGGGGCGTACCGAGGCATCGGCGCCGTCCAGACGCTGGCAAGTTTCTGCAATCCGGCGGGAGCTTCAATCGGCGGAGCTTGATGGCCCGACGCCGCGGCAATCTGCTGCCTGGATTCGGGCGACGAGAAATCCGAAGGCACCCATTCTCCCCACGCGGCTCCGGCCGCCAGGATTCCCAAAGGCGTCAAAATCAGCAGCACCGCAAGCGCGATCCACAAAGGCCGCACGCCCATCCATCCCGCCGCCTCGCCGCTTATGCTGGCGCCTGGAGCCGTGGTCTTCAATAACGCCGGCTCCGCGCGTTGAAGGTAAGCCACCACCCCTCCGGACACAATCATTTCCGCGATCCCCGCCACCGTCAGATGGCCGATCATCATGGCGGGAACGGCAATGTGAAGCGGATAAGGCGCGTAAAGAGGCGTCCCCGACCCGTCGTGAAACAGCATCGGCTGAATTCCGAACTCGATCGCCGCGAGGAGCGCCGAGGCATTGATCGCGCAATATCCCGCAAAGG
>DATHOJ010000126.1:0-57664 GCA_035485055.1 Bryobacteraceae bacterium | reverse complement strand
GCCGCTTCGCCGGCCTTACTTCCTCTACCGCAGCAGGCTCCGATGTGGTGGCCGATGCCGCCGGCTTCTTTGCCATCGCCAGGCTCGCCTTCAGCGCCTCCATAATGTCGACCACTTTGGCCTGCTGCGGTTCAGGAGTTGCCACAACCTCAGCACCCTGCTTCTTCGCTTCGATCATTTGAAGCAGGTTCTCGCGGTAGTTATCCTTGTACTTCTCCGGCTCAAAATCCCCCGCCAGCGCCTCGATCAAGCTCGACGCCAGCGCCAGCTCTTTATCCTTCACCAGACTTAAATCAGTACGAAACTCATCGACCTTTCGGATCTCGTGCGAGTAATACATCGTATGCATCAGCACGCCGTTTTTCCCCGGCCGCAGGATCACGATGTGCTCGCGGTTATGCATCGCGACCTTCGCGACGCCCACCCGGTTGCTTCTCTTCAACGCGTCAAACAATAGCGCGTACGGCTTCTCGCCTGCCTCGTCCGGAGCCATATAATAGGATGTTTCCAGATAAATCGGGTCTACCTGGTCGTTCGGAACGAACTCCAGGATCTCCATGATCTTCGCGGTCTGAGGAGCCACTTTCTTGATCTCCTCATCCTCGATCACCACGTACCGGTCCTTCTCGTACTCATACCCCTTCACGATCTCGCTGCGAGGGATCTGTTTGTCCTCTGACTGGCAGAATAAAACCTGCTTGATTCGCGAGCCGTCCGACTTGTGGAGCTGGTTGAAGCTGATGCTCTCACTCCGCGCCGCGCTGTACAATCTGATTGGGAACGATACCAGCCCAAATGTCAGATGCCCTTTCCAGACCGTGGAAGCCATATTCGCACCTCATCCGTTACTATCGCTATATACTATAACTCAAAACATTTTAAGGCAATTGTGTCGCTCACCAAATATCGCGAGAAGCGGTCTTTCGATAAGACGCCGGAGCCCGCTCCGTCGTTGCAATCAAGACAATCCCCCCACGCCCTGACATTCTGCATACAACGCCACCACGCCACCAACCTCCATTACGATTTCCGCCTCGAACTCGACGGAACTCTCAAGTCCTGGGCCGTCCCCAAAGGCCCTACGCTGGACCCTGCCGAAAAGCGCCTCGCCATGATGGTCGAAGACCACCCTTTGGAATACGGAGGCTTCGAAGGGGTAATTCCGAAAGGCAATTATGGCGCAGGCAGCGTCATGTTATGGGACCGCGGCACCTACGAAATCCTGGGCGAATTGACTCCCCAAGAGCAGCTTGCGAAAGGCGATTTCAAGTTCCGCCTCACGGGCGAAAAACTGAACGGCGAGTTCGCGATTGTCCGCATGAAGCGCGGCAAAGGCAACGAATGGCTGCTCCTCAAGAAGAAGGACGGCTTCGCCCACCCCGGCTGGAATATCGAAGATTATCCCGTCAGCGTCCTCTCCGGCCGCACCCAGGAAGAGATCGCCAAGAGCCTCGAAGCACCCAAGCCATCAAAACCTGAAAAGCTGCCCGAAATCTCCCCGATGCTCGCCCAAATCGGGAAGGGAACTCCGCCCTCCGGCACGGATTGGCTCTACGAAATAAAATGGGACGGCGTCCGAGCTATCTGTTACGTCCAGGACGGCCGAGTACGTCTAGTCTCCCGCAACGGCAACCTGATGGAGCGCCAGTACCCCGAGCTGTCCATTCTCCCGCACCACATCAAGGCATCCCATGGGTCAACGACGGCCATCCTCGATGGGGAAATCGCGGCCCTCGATCCTCGCGGTCTGCCCAGCTTTGAGCTTCTGCAAAACCGCATCAACGTAGCCGACCCCGGCGCGATCGCAACTCTATCCCGTAATCACCCGGTGGTAATCTTCCTCTTCGACCTGCTCTACCTGAACGGCCGCGACCTCCGCGGCGAACCTCTGACGGAGCGAAAGCGTCTGTTGAAAGAAATCCTGCAACCCAATGAAGTCATAAGGTATTCTGAACACTTCCCCGGTACCGGCCCCGAGCTCCTCGAAGCAGCCAAAGCGCAAGGGCTCGAAGGCATCATCGCGAAGCGCGCAGCCAGCTTCTACGAATCCCGCCGCACTTCGGACTGGATCAAATACAAGCTGGTATCGACCGACGAATTCGTCCTATGCGGCATGATTAAAGGCGAGCGCGAACCCTTCGGAGCCCTGGCCCTTGGGATTTACGAGCAGGGAAAATTGAAGTGGGCCGGCAACGTCGGCACCGGTTTCGACCGGAAAAAGATGGACGCAATCTATGCCCGCCTGGCCCCCCTGGCCACCGGAAACTGTCCTCTCGAACCGGAAAAAGACCTGCCCAAAAAAGGCGTCATCTGGACCCGGCCTGAGGTCGTCTGCGAAGTCCGTTTTTCCAACTGGACCGACGACGGAAAGCTGCGCGCTCCGGTCTGGATCGGCCTCCGCCCCGATATCGACCCGCAGGAATGCACCCGCGACGAACCGGCCGAGCGCAAGACCCTTCTCGACCCCTCCAAATCCGAGGAGACCCTGACCATCGACGGGCATCGCCTGAAGTTCACCAACCTCAACAAACTCTATTACCCGAAAGACAACGTCGCTAAGCGCGACCTGCTGAATTATTACGACGCGGTTGCCCCTTTACTCGTGCCCCATCTTAAAGATCGCCCTCTTTCTCTCAAGCGTTACCCGAATGGGATTGAGGCCGACTTTTTCTTCCAGAAAGCCATCGCCGAGAGCTTCCCTAAATGGCTCCATACCGCCGACGCCGACGGCATCGAGTCGGTTATCGGCAACGACCGGGCGACACTTCTGTTTCTGGTGAATCTCGGCTGCATCGACCACAATCCGTGGATGAGCCGGCTCGATTCACTGGAAAATCCCGACTACATGCTGATCGATCTGGACCCACAGGATTGCGGTTATGAAAAGATCGTCGAAGCCGCCTATATCGTCAAAGCGAAACTGGACCTGGCCGAGCTTGAGAGCTACCCCAAAACCACCGGAGGCGACGGTATGCACATCTTCGTCCCCCTAGCCCCGATCTATACCTACGAACAAGTCCGTTCCATGGCCGAGCTGCTCTCGCACCTCGTGGCAGCGGAGCGCCCCGACCTTTTCACCACCCCCCGTGCCGTGGCCAAACGCGAAAAGGGTAAGGTCTATTTCGACTGGCAGCAGATCGCCCGCGGCAAAACAATCTCCGCCCCGTACGTTTTGCGGGCCTACCCTGGAGCCCCCGTCGCGACCCCCCTTGCCTGGCGCGAAGTGACCCCCCGCCTCCGCCCTGATCAGTTCAATATTCGCAATGCTTTAGCGCGGTTCGACCGGGTCGGCGATTTATTTGCTCCCGTTCTAAATTCGACGCAGGAAATGGGTCCAGCGTTGGAGAAATTGTCTACCCGTCTGTAATCCGCCGGAAATGAAGGCCGTCTTAGCGCATGAAGGAGTTAGCACCCCTAACATGAAAATGAATCTTCTCTTAATCACGATCGCCGCGACCGGGCTGGTCTTCGCGCAAGGCCCGCGCGGTGGATTCGGCGGACCCGGCGGACCGGATACCGAAGCGCATCTGACCAAAACGCTCAACCTGAACGCCACACAGCAGAACGCCGCTCACACCGCGCTCCAGGAGCATCGCGTGGCAACGTCCGGTCTCAACGACCAGATGCACACTCTGAACACACAGCTCCACGCCGCGATCAAGGCGGGCGCTGCCGACCAGATCGATAAGATTACGGCCAGCATGTCGACGCTTCATCAGCAGCAGTTGGCCAGCCAGGCGAAAGCCGCGGCGAAGATCTACGCGACGCTGAATGACGACCAGAAAACCCAGGTCGGCGACCATCTCGAAATGTTGATGGGCGGACCCGGCGGACGCGGCCCCGGTGGTCCTCCGGCGGGCCGGCGCGCGAATCCGAATAAGCAGTAACTTCCCTCTCCTACTACGGGGACGCTCACCACGTCCCCGGTTTTTTGAACTTCGTCAGCTCCTTCACGGTTTCCATCCAGTTGTAGACAATCGGACAATAAGTCGCTCGATCCACGAATTGCCACATGCGGCTAACCATCGACCCGGCGCCGCGCAGCAGGTGCGGAAAGCGCTCGCAATTCCCCGGCCTGGCCTCGTAAACCGAGCAATCGTTCCCCACTAGAAATACGCAGCCTGCCTCTTTGGTGCGCTTCAGAATGAGCTCGCCGTCCTCGCCCGTCATGGTGTACTGCTCCACGAACTTTGCTTCCTTAATTCGCAGAAACTTCGCCAGATGCTCGACGTCGCGCTCGGCTAGTTGCACCTCAGTGACGCGGCAGCACTCGGCACATTGGCGGCAGTCTATGGCGTCCTGCACCTCGTCGGCGGTATGCCTGAACTTGCGCTCCACCCAATCGTGGGACTTCAAGTATTTGCGGAATTGCAGATTCTCGTCGCGCTTCTTTTCGCCGAGGCGTCGAATCTGCACCAAGTCGGTGAGCATCTACTCCATCATCGCCTAGCCGGGCCAGGGGGTCAGCCCCACCATTAGAATCGAAATCCGAAATCGCCGGTCAGTGAAACCCACTCCTCGGTAGGACGGCCGCCATTCCTGGACCAGCGCAGCGTGGGTCCGACCCAGAACCTGCGCCGTTTGCCGATCGCAATGCGGCCGCCGCCGTTGACCTGCCAGAGCCATGAACCAAGTTCCAAATAGGCTTCGGAGGTGGAGACGTTAACCGCGCCTCCTCCTCCAAACAACTCGACACGTCCCTGATGGAGGGGAAGAATCCCGCGAGCGCCGATCGAAACCAGAGTTACCCGCTCCCTGATCGGGGGCATAGGAAATTTCCCGAATTGCGGGACCAGGGGAATCAGATTGACCACGCTCACTTCGGGAGCAAAGTATTTGAGCACCCGAAACTCGTAGCCTGCGGAAAATGCCGCGCTGTCGGGCAGATAAGAGGTTTGGTAGACGTTCTCGCCCCCCGCGGTAAATCCTCCACCCGCGCCGGCGCTGATCGTACCTCGGCCAAATTGACCGAAAACGGAAATAGAAAAACAGCAGAATACGATAAATGATCTAAGAGGCATCCCGGCAGTGAGAGCAAAATCGCTGCCATCCGTTGGCTACTGATTGCAGCGGGGCCCTTGCGCCGTTCGAGGCGGAATGCCACGCGGGCGTGTCTTCAGTCGACGCGCAGTTCGGCGGGCACGCGTTGCCGCCGCACCTTGATCTTGCTCTCGTCCTTCATGGCCTGGGCGAGATCATAAGCAACCTGCATCCGCAGCCAGGTGTCCGCGGTGCTGCCGAAAGCTTTGGTGAGGCGGATCGCCATCTCGGCGCTGATACCGGACTTGCAGTTGACAACATTGTTCAACGCCTGCCGGCTCACGCCGAGAATCTTCGCTCCTTCGGTAATAGACAACCCTAACGGTTCCAGGCAATCATGCCGTACGATCCGGCCAGGATGTGCAGGGTTTTTCATGGGCATGATATTTTCTCCTAGTGGTAATCGATGAGTTCCACGTCAAACGCGTCTGCTCCGTGAAAACGAAAAACAATGCGCCAGTTTGAACGCACGGTGACGGACCACAGGCCTTTCAGGTCGCCCTTCAGCAGGTGCAGGCGATACCTGGGAATATTCAGAGCCTGCGGCGCAATCGCCTCGTCGAGAACGTAAGAATTCGCTCCACTGTATCTACAAGGTCCGGCCGAATACCTCGCGCATCCCCATCTTCATAGAGCCGCTTCAGCCCTCGATGTTTGAAACTCCTGATCACTAGATTACACCGTAAAGTGCATCTTGTCACTTGTCAATCCCGGATTGTCCCTATTACCTCCCTGCGCTACAATTTCGGAGAAGGGGGAATCATCGTGCCAGACCGCCTCTATCTCTCCTGTTGGATCCCCGGTTACAACGAATCGAACATGCTGCGGCATTTCGGGAGAATGCTTTCGTTGTTCCCCTATTCGAAGCTCGCGAAACGTGGGCCAGTAGTTCGCGTCTACGCCCTCGAACACACAGAGCCGCCTTTGTTTGAGCGCGAATTCCCGCCCGCAGCCGACCCTAAGGATCTCCTCGAATCCGCCCGCGAATTTATGCTTGACGACTGCACCACGGAGGTTGACGCCGCCTGGGACTTGTGGGACCACGACGGCACGGAGTGGAAACTCGCTCCGGTATCCGTGACGCTGATCTGCTTCGGCCCGCGGTTCGATAACGAGCTTGGCGACCAGCTTCGCATCGAATTCGGACTCGACTCACGCTTCCTGCCCACGCCGGGCGTCGAAGGAGCGCTGCGCATCGGCCAATCGAATATCCGCAGCCTGTTGCACCTGGTGGAAGAGATCGACCGGGTCATGAAGCCGGAACGGCGCACGCTGTGGTCGGAAAGCGGAGCTAACTTCGCCGACGTGTTGCGGGGAGTTTTGGGAACTATCACGGTCAATTAACGTCAATTCCGACATGAAGCTGCTGCCCATTTTGGTTTTATCAGGCATCGCTTACGGTCAGCCTGCCTTTGAAGTTGCGTCGTTGAAGCCCGGAAATTTAGACAGTGGCTCCGTTGGAGGCTGCCGTGGCATCGATTCGACTTATGCCGGAGCCAATGAGAGGGCTTCCGCGCCGCCGTTGGGCCGGTGCGTCATCGCCAATTCGCGCCTTAGCCATTTGATCGGAATTGCGTTTGGCGTAACCGCCATGTTGTATATCAAAGGCGGCCCCGACTGGGTCGCCACCGGTGTGGATCGCTATACGATCGACGCTAAGGCGGAGGATCCGACGAAAACCACCGAGCAGCAGCTTCTTCAAATGCTGCAAGGGCTCCTGATCGAGCGGTTTAAGTTGAAGTTCCATCGCGAGACTAAGGATATGCCCGGCTATGGGTTAGTGGTCGCAAAGAACGGTCCGAAGCTACAGGCATCGAAGGGTGAGGATTCCGGCTTCACTTGGGGCGCGGGCGGAAAGCCGGGTTCGGGAGGGCCCGCCTGTCTGACGGCTCGGAAGTGGACCACGTCGGCATTGGCGAGCATCCTTACGCAGATGGGGAAGGGACCGGCGATCGATAAGACTGGATTGACGGGCGAGTACGATTTCAAGCTGTGCTGGAACGACACGGACGGGCCATCGCTTTTTTCGGCATTGCAGGAGCAGCTTGGGCTGAAATTTGAAGCGCAGAAGGTGCCGGTGTCGTTCTTTATCGTCGATTCGGCGCAGAAGCCGACGGAGAATTGAAAGCAAGACACAGACTAAAGTCTGTGCCACCAAAAAAAAGCAAAACCAATTTTAGCCGCGGAGGAACGCCGATTTTAAAAAACAGCGTTTTTCAGAGATTGCTGAAAACCCTGATGGCAAGTAGCCTCGATTACGAGCCGCGACTGAAGGAGCGGTTTGCTGGAGTTAAACCGCGGACTCGACGACGCGGAAGACTACTGCGGAGGCCCATCCTAGGCCTGCTCCTAGCAGGCCCCCTGCGATTACGTCGCTTAGGAAGTGCATGCCTAACAGGATTCGCGAACAGGCTACGCTGGCCGCGCAGAACAGTAATTCCGCGCGCATTGCCGGGTAGAAGGCACCCAGCGAGATGGCGACGGCGAAGGCTGTGATGGTGTGTCCGGAGGGGAAGGAAAATTGATCGGGAGGCAGGAGAGTCGCCCAGCAGTGAGGTTCCATGGCGCAGGGCCTTTTTCTGCCGAAGGATTTTTTCAGCTTGAGGAACAGTGCGATCCCGCTGCCAACGGCGGTCGTGGTCGCGAGCAGGGCCGGGAATCGTTCCGGGCCTCCAAAAAGGGCGACCACCCCTCCAATGCCGTACCATAGCCAGCCATCTCCGCAACGGGTAGCGGCGATCATCCACAACCTTAACCACCGTGGAGCGCGCCAGTTATTCACGCGGCGCATCAGCCGGTGATCCCCTAATTCGACCCAGTGAAGAACTGAGGTCTGCATGTTACCTTTTTAGAGCCCTGGTATGACAGGGGTATGACACTGCTATAAAACAATAGTGACTAAAATTGATTTCATCTATTTCGACGCAGGCGGAGGGCATCGGGCCGCCGCTACGGCGCTGAAAACCGTCATCGAGCAATCGGGGATTCCCTGGGACGTAAGGCTCGTCAACTTGCAGGAAGTACTGCATTCGCTCGATATCTTTCGTAAGGTGACCCGGATCAGACTCGAAGATATTTACAACCTTATGCTGGCCAAAGGCTGGACGCTTGGGTCGGCGCAAGGTCTGTTGTTTATGCAAGGAGTGATTCGGTTGTACCACGGATCGACCACGAACCTCCTTTCGCGCCACTGGTTGGAGTCGAAACCCGACCTGGTTGTTTCGCTGGTCCCCAACTTCAACCGCACGCTCTATCAAGGATTACGCAAAGCGCTGCCCAAAGTTCCTTATGTCACCATTCTGACTGATTTTGCAGACTATCCGCCCCATTTCTGGATGGAGAAACAGGACCAGTATTTCATCTGCGGAACGCGAAGAGCCGTGGAACAGGCGCGCGACCTGGGTCATCCTGACGACCACATTTTCAAAACGTCCGGCATGATTCTGCGGCCGACTTTTTATCAACCTGTGAAAGTCGATCGCGTGGCCGAACGAATACGGCTGGGCCTGGATCCGGAGAAGCCGACCGGACTGGTGTTGTTCGGGGGCCAGGGATCGAAGGTGATGCTCGAGATCGACCGCAGACTCGACGATACGCAGTTGATTTTCGTGTGCGGGAAGAACACGTCGCTCGCGACGAAGCTGCGGGGGCGCAAGGCGAGAGCGAAACGATTCATCGAAGGATTTACTTCGGAAATCCCGAAATACATGCACATTTCGGATTTTTTCATCGGCAAGCCGGGTCCGGGCAGTATTTCCGAAGCGGTGGCAATGAAGCTGCCGGTGATCGTCGAGCGCAATATATGGACGCTGCCGCAGGAGCGCTACAACGCCGATTGGGTGATGGAACAAGGCGCGGGCCTGGTGCTGCCGAACTTCCGCAGGGTGGGCGATGCGGTGGGGCTGCTGCTGGCGTCGCTGGACGATTATCGCGCGAATGTGGAGAAAATCGAGAATCGCGCGGTGTTTGAGATCATCGACATTCTAAAGTCGATTCAGGGCTGATACACTGAAGCTCTGATCGTTGTAATGCTTGCAGCACTCGTATTGGCTGATACGAGTGGCAGCGGTCCGTATTACACCGCCCAAAGCATCGCCAATTCCGCTTCCGGAACCGCCGGACCTTACGCGCCGAACACCTTCGTCACGATTTACGGTCAGAATCTCGCTTATACGACCGCGGCTCTTACGGCGTCGGATGTATCGGGGGGAACGCTGCCTACGGTGCTGGGTGGAACCGGCGTGCATGTACTGATTAACAATATTCCGGCCGATATTTATTATGTTTCGCCAACGCAAGTGAATCTGCTGATCCCGACTTCGCTCGCGCCGGGGCCGGCGATGCTGCAACTGGTGGTGGATGCGTTGGCGGGGCCCGCGATCCCGATTATGCTGCAAAACGCGGCGCCCGGTTTTTTTCAGTCGGATGCGACGACGATCCTCGGGGTTCATTTGAACGGTTCCCTGATTACGGCGTCGTCGCCCGCGGCGGCTGGAGAAACGGTGGTGCTGTTCGCATCGGGGCTGGGTCCGACGAATCCAGCGGCGATTCCCAACCAGATCCCTCAGGCGGCGGCGAGCGTGACTCCGCTGAGCAGCTTCAGTATGACGATTAACGGCGCGGCGGTGGATCCGCGGCTGATTCTGTATGCAGGCGTGGTGCCTACGTTCGCGGGGCTGTTTCAGATCAACGTGCAACTGCCGAGCGGCACGTCTGCGAATCCGCAGATACAGATTGGATATGCGGGGACGCTCAGTCCGGCGGGGCGGGTGTTGCCGCTGCAATAAGCAATCTGTCCTGCCAACTGTATACTGACCACTGTGGTCGTCCTGGCACATTTGCTCGCGATGCTGACCTTTGCACAAGTTCCGGTGCTTCCAAATGGGACGCCCGTTCCGGTGCAAACAAATTCGGAGTGCGATTCTATCCTGTCCTCGCTTCAGGCGAACGATGTTGAGGAAGCCGCCCGAATGGTACCCCTCCTCATCACGGGGCTGCAACAAAATTATCGTTCGATCCGCACTCGGCCTGAAGATCTGGTGCCGTCTAAAGCTGAGTTCTTAGGCGAGATTCATGAAACAGCCGCTGCGTCCTGCGGCACGATTCGCGGAGCGCTGGCAGCGAATGACCCCTCGACGGCGTACACCACCGCTGCGAGATTACGCATGGTCCTGGACCGGGCCGCCGCGGCTCTGACCCGCTCGCCACAAGCGAAATTCGCCAGGATGGAGAAGGCCGTCTCGGAGCTAAGCGGCCTGCCCCGCTTCTACCGGTTGGACAGGCTCGCGAAAGCCGCGCTCGATGCTAACGATTTCGCTAAGGCCACCGCCTATGGAAATGAGCTTTTGAAGACGGCTGCGGAATACCCAACCAACTGGGATCACGTGAATGCACTCTATGCTGGGAACTGCATACTCGGCCTGGTCGCGCTCCATGAACCGCAGCATCATAGGACCGCCGTCGATCGTGTGCTCGGCCGTGGTCCTTCGCTGGGGGGCGATACTAAGCGGGCTGGAAGGTACTTGATGAGTGCCGCGGCCGCGCTGGGATCGCCGGGCGTGATGATGGGACCGAATACGCTGCTGGCGAAGGAATTGCTCGAAAGGGGAAAGTCCAGAGTTGTCTTGCAATATTTCGCGCTTTGTGCAAAGTACTGGAAGGCTGACAACGGGAAGTTGGCGGAATGGAGCGCGGCTGTAAAGCGAGGAGAGATGCCTGACTTCGGTCCGACCCTTAGCTACCTGTTCATCTGATGCTGTGTTTTTTCTTAATTGTAGAGGTGATTCCACCGCGTTTATTTTCACAAATCTGGGTTACACTCATTAATGAAGGTGTTTATGCGTGCAATTCCAGTGTTGCTGGCGGCTAGCCTGGGGGCTTTCGCGCAGGATACCGCGCTTGTCACGAAGGCGGCGCCGGCTCCCGAGGTCAAGCCCGCGGCGAAGACGTTTGAGGTCGAGCCGGGCACGCATATTCCGTTGAGCCTGATCAACAGCGTCAGCACCAAGCACGCGGCGGCGGGCGACCGGGTCTATCTCGAAACTGTTTTTCCGATTCTGTCGGGCGGCCGGATCGTGATTCCTCCGGGCAGTTATGTGATGGGCACGATTACCAACGTGGTGCGTCCGGGCAAGGTGAAGGGACGCGGCGAATTTTATCTGCGGTTTGATTCACTGACGCTGCCGAACGGAGTGACGCGCGATTTTCGGGCTCGTGTGTCGCAGCTCGATGGACGGGCGAGCGAGGAGCTCGATCGTAATGAAGGCGCGATTCGGAGCGAAGGGAATAAGGGCGGCGATGTAAGAACGGTCGGCGAAACGGCTGCGGCCGGGGCAAGCATCGGGGCTCTGGCGGGAAGCGCGGCGGGCGCGGCGGGCATGGGCGCGGGCATCGGCGCTGCTGCTGGAGCCGCGGCAGGACTGGCTGCCGTCATGTTCACGCGCGGGCCGGAGGCGGTGCTCGCCAAAGGGACCACGATCGAGATGATGCTGGACCGCACGGTGACGTTCGACGAGACGGATTTGGATTTTTCGAACGCTCCGGGGCGGCGAGTGAGTACGAGCGATGGCGGAGGGCCTCTGCCTAGCCAGAAGACTCCGGTGGTGCGGCGGTTTCCTTAAGGACCCCGAAGGGCAGGTCGGGAACCTGCCCAACTTTCGGATGGTACGTTGAATGCCTGAGTTACATATAGGCTGCACTGTGTTATCGTGCACCTGTGGATCGTTCTAACCTTTCCAGCAAAGCGCACGGCGGCACGGCCGGCACCATTCCGTTTTTCTCCCTGTTCGGCACACCGTTTCGTCTGCATTTCAGTTTCATTCTCTTAGCCACTGTGGTGATCGTGAAGGACCTGGCGGGGCAGCAGGCCACGTCCACCTACACCTGGTTCCTGGTCGGGATGCTGGTCAGCGTGCTGCTGCACGAAGTGGCGCACGCGATTGTTGCAAACCGGTTACGGGTGCGGACTCTGGAAGTGGTGATGTTCCCCATCGGAGGGCTGCCGCGCATGGAGCGGACGCTGAAACCGGGCGAGGAAATTTGGATTTCGGTGGCGGGGCCGCTGATGAACGCGTTGATTGCGGCGGGGCTGTTCGGCTATCTGGCAGGGACGCATCAACGGGTGTCGATCAAGCCGTCCGATTTGATGCAGCCGGCGGACGTAAACCTGTTGGGACTGCTGGCATTCGGGAACCTGCTGCTGGTGGTGATGAACCTGTTCCCGGCCTTCCCGATGGACGGGGGGCGAATCCTGCGGGCCATCCTTTCTTATGTGCGTCCGGAAGATGAGGCTACGCGGATCGCGGCCTGGATCGGCAGGATGCTGGCGATCGCGGCGGGGTTATATGGGCTGCTGGCCGGGGAGTTCATGCTGGTGTTTTTCGCGTTGTTCGTGTACCTGGGCGCGGCGATGGAGTTCGCGGCTGCGACCGGGCGAACGCTTACCCACGGCATTCCGGTACGGGCGGCCATGGTGACGGAGTTTCATACGCTGGAGCACGGCAAGACGATTCGCGATGCGGCTAACCTGATGCTGGCGACGTCGCAACAGGATTTTCCGATCGTGCACGGCGATCAGGTGGTGGGATTGCTGGGACGCACGCTGTTGTTGAAGGCACTGGCGGCGGAGGGTCCGGAGGCGTATGTCGCGGGCGTGATGGATCGCGAATATTTGTCGATCGAGCCGGGAGACGATCTGGCCGAGGTACTGCCGCTGATGGCGCAGGCGGGCCGGTGCGCGCTGGTAATGGACGGAGATAAGCTGGTCGGGTTATTGACTACGGAGAATCTGTCGGAGTTTTTGTTGCTGCGAAGGTTTGGGATGGAGCCGGCGTCTTAAGAAGTAGCCAGCAGCCAGTAGCCAGTAGCCAGGAGAAGAGCCTTGGAGAAGGATTGGGAGGCTCGGTTCAAGACGAGCGAAATCAGAACAACGCCGCCTTGGGTTGCGTCTGTAATCCTTCTTGCGCCGATCCCAGGACCCTGGTGGTTTCAAGTCGTCGCCGCCGGAATCGCGATGGTGATCGACTCAAGAAAATCAAAGTAGCCGCGGCAGAAAAACTCTCTACTTGCGTTGGGGCTATCACATGCGAGACACTAACAGGTTTTCCTGGGTGAATTTCCTTGAGGATGAGAATTCTTTATCACGATCATTGTTTCGATGGCGCGGCCTCCGCTGCATTTTTCAGCCGCTTCGTCGAAGCTAAGTTTCATCCGGAAGCCGAATTTGCGTTTACCGGCCTGGCACATAAGGCTTCGCAGTTATTTGAGCCGGGATTATTCGACGGCGATGAGAATGCCATTGTCGATTTCAAATACTCGACCGATCCCAGGTTGACCTGGTGGTTCGATCATCATCAGAGCGCGTTCCTGACTCCCGAGGACGCGGAGCACTTTCGGCGCGACACCAGCGGGCGGAAAATGTACGATCCGAATTTCCGCTCCTGCACGAAATATATTGCGACCATTGCGCGGGAGCGGTTCGATTTCGAAGCTCCGGATCTCGCGGAGTTGGTGGAGTGGGCGGATATTGTGGACGGGGCGCAGTACGCCGATGCCGAGGAGGCAGTGGAATTGCGGTCGCCTGCGACGCAACTGACGCTGGTCATCGAGGGGAGCAACGGGTCCGATACGGTGCAGAAGATAATCCGAAAAATGCGGCATTGCACTTTAGAACAGATTGCCGCAGATGAGGAAATTCAGAAGATTTATCAACCTCTTTTTGAACGGCACTTGCGATCGATGCAGGTGATTCGCGAAAAATCGACTTGCGAGGGCGGCGTGGTGTTCTTCGATCTGGTCGGCGACGGCATTGAGGGATATAACAAATTTATTCCTTATTATTTGTTTCCGGAGTCGACGTATACGGTGTCGGTGAGCACCTCGAGCTTTCGCACGAAGGTCAGTGTGGGCTCGAATCCATGGGTGAAGGAGCCTCTCAAGTACAATCTGGCGTCGATTTGCGAGCGCTATGGCGGCGGAGGGCACTCGAAGGTGGGTGCGATCAGTTTCGAGATTGGAGCGGTGGAACAGGCGCGCAAGGCGGCTCACGAGATTGCCGAGGAGTTGCGGGCTTAGTCGTTGCCTTAGGGCTTTCCCAGCGAACATAGAGGATCGCCGACCACGATGTTCTGCCAGCTTAGGGATCGGATGGCCAGATAGTAGCTCTCCGCGAGGTTGCGTCCCTTGTAATACGCGGGCAGCAGCAATTCGGGATGAGGCGTTTGCGCAAGGTAGGGTTCGTAGACGTGGCCGGACGCGCCGGTGGCGCCTTCCAGAAGATAATCGGCGGCCAAGGTCTGCGGAGTGCCGGCGAAAAGAGCCGAAGGGGTGCTCCAATCGGCGCTGATATTCCAGGAATCCGGAGGCTTCTTGAAGGTGCGGCCGTCGGTGGAGACGAACTCGGTGACGATGGCGCCGGGCAGCCAGTGGAAGCCGAGAAAACGCCGCCGACGGTTTCTGTCGTTCGATCCCCAGCCTGCGTAGCCGATTACGTCACTTTGATCGTAGAGCACCTTTCTCGAGTTATCGAGGACCACACGCTCTTTCGGCAGCAGGATCGCAGCCGTTTGCAGCCATTCGTCGGCGCCGTCCTCGCCCGTGGTTTTTTCGTCGATGACGAATTTGCCTTTATTCACGGCTTGCAGGGATCGGTCGACGATCGCTTTGACGCCGTCGAAATCGTAGGCGGCCAGACGCGTGACCAGGTAGATCGGGAACTGCGGATGGCTGAAGGCGGCGTCTTTTTTCCCGAAAAACGGATTGGGCAGAGAACCCTTGAGCGGATGCGGCGTTCCGCGTTTCATGTCGAGGTAGAGCAGGGTCAGTTCGCTATCGACGGCGGCTTGTTCGCCATCCAGCGTACCGGTGCCGGTGATCCGAAGAGGCACGCCCATCGTAATAACGATGTAGAGGACGGTGTCGGCCAGCCCGTTTTTGCGCAGGCAACCCGCGATGGGCGGGGCGATCTGCGTGTTGTACTGACCGCGCGAAATGGTTTCGTCCTCGGTCGTTTTGATGGAGCAGATATTGGTTTGAGGAATGGACCGTCGGCGCGCGTAATAATCGCCGATATTTCGCGAGAGGGAAGAATTGTCGTTGACCACCAGAAGGACACTATGGCCGTCACGCTGCACAATCTGGGCAGGCGCGAGGCAGACCGCGAACATCAGCGGGGCGAGGGTACGGTGGGCGTGGATGAACACGTTGATATGCAGCGGGAGGCGCGAAACCGCTAAACTCAAAGATATCCCGTTTGCGGGCCTGCGCATGGACCTGGATCAGCTCCACACGTTTCTCGAAATCGTACGCCTGAAGAGTTTCTCCAAGGCCGCGCTGTCGTGTTTTCGCACCCAGCCGGCGGTGAGCGCGCAGGTGCGGCAGTTGGAACAGGAGCTGAATGCGTCTCTATTTGAGCGCCTGGGAACGAAAATCGCGCTGACGGCTGCCGGGCGCATCTTCGCCGATTACGCGGAGAAAATCCTGGAGTTACGCCGCCGCGCGCAGGACCAGATCAACGAACTGGAGCGCGTGCCTCGCGGCGAACTGGTGATTGCGGCGAATGAAGCGACGTGTATCTACGTTCTGCCGCGCGTGTTTAGCGAGTATAAGAAGCGATTTCCGAACGTGCAGATTCTGGTGGACCGGTCCTTCGGATCGCGCGTGGTGGATGCAGTGGTGGACAATCAGGCCGATTTCGGCATCGTGCAATTGCCGGTGAAAGAGAAGCGGCTACAGGTGGCGAAGATCCATGCCGATGAGATTAAGGTTATCGTGCCATCCAAACATCCTCTCGCGGCAAAAGGGCAGGTCTTTCCGCAGGACCTGAAGGAGTTGCCTCTGCTGCTGCCGAAGACCGGGACGACGCGCAGCCGGATTTCGGCGTGGCTTGATCCGGTGGAAGAGGATTTGCGCATTTCGATGGAGCTGGATTCGACGGAGATGATCAAGCGATTCGTGCTGGCGGGGCTCGGCGTCGGCTTCAGCGCGGGCGCGCATTGCCGCGAGGAAGTGCGTACGGGAACGCTGGCCGCGATGTCGATGGGCCCCGATCCCATGTTTCGGCAGATTGGACTAATCTATAGGAAGGACAAGGCGCTCTCGAAAGCCGCGCTCGGGTTTATCGAAGTGACTTTGCAATACGCGGCAATCGAAGGGACGCGCGCGGCTGTCCGGATGACGGAACGCGAACGAAAGGCTCTACCGGTAGAGGGCTGATTTTATGCAGAGGGTGACTGTGAAGACCTCGACGATCTTCATCGCCAAAGGCGGTAAGACGCAAGTGTATCGCTCCGTCAGCGAAGTGCCTCCGCGGTTGCGCAAAGAGCTGGAAGAATCCACCAATAGCTTCAATTCCGCAACGATTCTGATCGCCGACCGGCGCGGCCGCGAAGAGATTTTGCGCGCGCTGAACGGCCTGCCGTCGGGATTGCGGACTCGGCTGGCATCGTCACTGGCGTCGAAGCCGGTGGACCTGCCGACGTTTCGTCCATCGTTGATCAAGACGCAGACGGTCGCGTTTTTGCGCCGGAACTGGGCGGAGATTCTGCTGCCGGGGGCGGTGGGGTTGATTGTCTGGCTGGCGTTTAACTATCGATGACGATCACAGTTGATATCAGTCCCGAGGTGGAGACGGAACTTGCACGCAAGGCGGCGGCGCGAGGCGTCAATGTGCAAGTTTATATCGCGACGCTCATCGAATAAGCGGCGCAGCCGGACGAGGTGGTCGGCCGAAGTATCAATGTCCGGCCCGCCGAAAGAGTCTTGTGGAGTTGTTCGCCGAATCGCCGTTACGCGGGCTCGATTTGGATTTTAGCCGCAATCAATCGACGGGTCGCCCGATCGATCTATGAGCGGTTTCCTTCTGGAGACACCAACGTTCCGTCCGAGTTGATCCGCATAAAGCCGGACCCGCGCGTTGCGCAATGGCTCCGAGATGCGGATGATAATACACTTCAACCTCAGCGTGATCAGTATTGGTGAAGTTTGCAAAGGCTTCACGGTCCATCCGGAAGAGCACCGCCGTGTCATATTGCGAAAATGGCTCGACGAGACGTTGCGCCCGTGGTTTGCGGACGGATCTTGCCAGTCAGTGAAGAGATCGCTAAGCTTTGGGGTTCTCGAAGGCCAATGCCAACTCCGCGGATTGGCAGTTAGCGCCCCAGATGGAATCGCGGCGACCGCCTTAGAGCACAACCTTACCATCGTGACGCGGAACGTGAAAGATTTCGCCGGCCTGGGAGCGATGGTGTTTTAATCCTTGGGACCCAGCCTGATGCGATGATACTGTCATGCGAGCGTTTGAGGTTCATCTGAATGGCGGGTTCATCTCGCGCTAGACCCCACGATTGCTTCCAGTTGTTGGCGCGCCTCTCGATTCTCAGGATTCAACCGCAGTGTCTCCCGATATTCACGGACTGCATCCTCGCGCCGCCCCAATGCCTCGAGCACTCTTGCCAGGTTGAAATGCGCGGCTGCGTAATCAGGAACCAGGCGAACGGCTTCGGCGAACTGCGCCTGGGCTTCGTTCAGACGATTCCGCGCCGCGAGCGCCGTTCCGAGATTGAATCGCGCCTGAGCATCGCCGGGGCGCAGGCGGATCGCCTGGGAAAATTCGGCGATCGCGTCGTCGGCTCGCCCTAGAATGCCGTAAATTGTGCCGAGATTATAGTGTCCGTCGACGTCTTCAGGATTCATTGCGACTTGCGCGCTGAGCAGCGGTAACGCTCGTTCAAGACGGGCTTGCGCCTCCTGTTCGCGCCCTTGTGCCATCAAAACGCCGCCGAGTCCGAATTGCGCCGCGGCGTCTGAGGGATCGAACTCGACGGCGATCCGGTATTGCGACTCCGCCTCGGCGGCGTGACCTTCGCGGAAAAGGACGGCTCCGAGATCGACGTGCGCCTTGGCGAAGGAGGGCCGCAAGCGAACGGCTTGGACCAGGTGCGGCTCCGCATCGCCGATCTTTCCCGCTGCTGTCAGAGCCTCGCCCAGATTGTCCTGCGCTTCCGGGTCATCGGGCCGGATGGCCACCACGCGCTCAAAATTATCGATCGCCTCCAGGATATTTCCATCATGACGCAATGCCGCTCCGAGGTTGTTATAGGCGACGTAATTCGCATCCGTCACTGCGAGCGCATGCGTGAAAAGAGTAGAACTGTTGCGCCAATATGCGGCATCGCTCCAAGTGATTGCAGCCCAGGCCACGCAGATGCCCGCGGCACAAGAGGCCAGCAGGCGGCGGTTCCAGCCGCGCTGGTCAAAGAGCTCGACCGCACCCCATGCAGCGATGATCGCGATTCCGATCAAAGGAATGTAGGTGTAACGGTCCGCGCGGGATTGCGATCCGACTTGAATCAGACCGATCACCGGGGTCAGAGTCCCGAGATACCAGAACCATCCGACGGCAATATACGGGCGGAGTCGAATGTTGCGAGCCGCAAGCGCCGTGGCGGCCGTGATGGCCAGGGCCGCGGCGATCATCTGCCCTACAGGCCGCTCGATATACGGGTAGAAGACGGCGAGATTCGCAGGCCAGACGAAGTCCCTGAGGTAGAGGACGTAGGAGACGAACGCATTTCCGGCGCGCACCGCTAGAGGAACCTGATCGAGCGCGTTCACCACCCCCTGGCGGCTCTGCGCGATGTAGGCAACAGCGGAGGCGCATAAAGACAACGCGACCAGCGGCACCTTTTCGAGAATCAGCCGCCGCGTCGGTTGGCTTTGGAAGCGCCGCAAAGGCCACTCATCGAGCAGCAAGGCGGCAAACGGGAATGTCACGATCATCGGCTTCGACAGAAGGCCGCAGCAGAACATCGCGGCGACAAGCGCGTAACGCCCGACGGAGCGCCGCTCCGCGTAGCGTGCATACGCACAGAGTGTCAGCATCCAAAAAAGTGTGGAGAGGACGTCCTTTCGCTCTGCGATCCATGCGACGGATTCCAGGTGCAACGGATGCAGCGCAAACGCCCAAGCCACGAAAGCGCTTCGCCAACTGGTTCCCGTTACGCGCCTCAAGAACAAGAACAGCAGCAAAGCGCTGATCGCGTGCAATGCGACGTTTACCAGGTGAGACGGCCCGCTGCGGCCGCCGAAGAGCTGGAAGTCGAGCATGTGTGAGATCCACGTGAATGGAAACGAGTTCGATGCGTAGCCCGATGTAAACGCCCAGGCGAGGCCGGACGGACTCAGTCCGCCACGAACATGAGCGTCCGTGACGTAGTCGGGATCGTCATAGTTGAGAAAATCGTGGCCGGCCGTCTGCCCGTAAACGAGGAAAATCGCGGCGAGCAAAGCCAGACAGATCCACAGATCGCGATTGGAATGAGGAGCTGTTTTCTCTTCGCTGAAGGAGGGTCGATTGCGGCGGTTTGCTTGGGGACGCTTCACCCGAACAGTCCAGGCTAGCACGGCCACTGGAAGTGTTCATCGGCCTTTTATCGAGGATACGCGCAGCGAACTCAATGACGGCTTTCACCTGCTCGCGGTCGAGCCCGTCGAATCATTCCATGATGTCGTCGATATTCGCGCCAGCTTCCGGATTTTCGAAAATCGCAGACACCGGTATGCGGGTTCCGTTCAGCACCCACGCTCCGCTTACTTTGCCCGGAACGCTTTCAACGGCGGGACATTGCGAACAAATCCAGAGCTGCCATATGCGTTCCGAGTAATAATAGGAATGTGAAGCGAGTCGCGATTTTTGGCAGCGGTGGGCAACTGGGCGTCGAACTGAAGGCGGTTTTTACCGCGCGTGGATATCAAGTAGGGTGCTTCGAGCGCGCCAAGGTCGACATCACGGACCGCATGCAGGTGGAGCATGCGCTGGCGCAATACGACCCGGCGATTGTGCTCAACGCCGCTGCTTACAATCAGGTCGATGTGGCCGAAAAGGAGCCGCTGGCCGCGCTTGAGGTCAACGGTCTCGCGGTGCGGAACCTGGCTTGCGCCTGCCGGCAGATCGACGCGCAACTGGTCCATTTTTCGACGGATTACGTGTTCGACGGTCTGGCGGGACGCGCGTATCGCGAAGAGGATTCGACGCGTCCTCTGGGTGCCTATGCGGTTTCAAAACTGGCGGGCGAGCTCTACGCACGGGCTTACCTCGATAAGGCATTGGTGATTCGCACGTCGGGAGTTTACGGCCCCGGAGGGCTCGATACGGCGCGCGGGAATTTTGTGGAGATGATGCTGCGCCTGGCTGCGAAGAAATCGCCCATCAAAGTGGTGGAAGATCACGTGGCCTCGCCGACGTTTGCTCCCGCGTTGGCGGAGCGCACGGCGCAACTGGTGGAGAAAGGGATTGAGGGGATCATTCATTTGGGAGGAGGCGCGCCGATTTCCTGGTTCGATTGGGCGGTAAAGATTTTCAAGGCCGCGAACTTGAATCCTTCTGTGAAGCCGACCAATGAGCGCGAGTTCCGCACGGCTGCACGGCGGCCGAAGTACTCGGCTCTGTCGAACGCGAAATCGGAGGCGCTGGGAATTGCGCCGATGCCTCCCTTGGATGAGGCGATCCGTTTGTATATGGAGGCGCGGAGCAAAAAAATCGCGCCGGTCGCGGTTTGATGACCGATTTCAAACTATTTTCACAGGCTAAAGCCTGTGTCACCTATGCCGCTGGAGTTGGCACAGACTTTAGTCTGTGTGGGTCATGAGCACTTTCTTCCAGCGCGTGCGCCTGACGCTCGAAATGATTAAGTTCGAGCACTCCGTTTTTGCACTCCCCTTCGCGCTTACTGGAGCCTTGCTCGCGTGGCGTGCTTCGGATTTCGAGCGCCAGGGCCTCTGGTTCAAGCTCCTTTGGATCGTCGTTAGCATGGTTGCAGCGCGCTCTGTCGCGATGGCGTTCAACCGCGTGCTCGACGCCGATATCGATGCGAAGAATCCCCGAACCTCGTCCCGCCATTTGCCTTCCGGACAGCTCACCCGTAGGTTCGCGTGGGGCTTTATCCTCCTCTGGTCGCTGGTCTTTATTTTTGCAGCGAGCGAGTTAAATCCGCTATGCCAATTGCTGGCGCCTGTGGCACTGGCGATCGTGATGTTCTATTCGTTCACCAAACGATTCACGGCGTTTTCTCACATCGTGCTGGGGTTCTCGCTGGGCATCGCGCCCGCCGCGGCGTGGATCGCGATGCGAGGCTCGCTCGATCCGCGCATTCTTTGGCTGACCGCCGCCGTTACTTTGTGGACCGCGGGATTCGACATGATTTACGCCTGTCAGGATTATGCGTTCGATGTGCACTCCGGTTTGCATAGCGTGCCGCAGCGCTTCGGAATCGCGGGCGCTCTCTGGATGGCGCGCGCGATGCATGTGGGAATGCTAGTCTGCCTGATCGTATTGGTGCGTGTGTACGCGCTCGGTCCGATCGCGGTAATGGGCATCGCGGCGGTGGCCGGATTGCTGCTGTGGGAGCATCGTTTAGTGAAGGCCGACGATCTTTCGAGGATCGATGCGGCGTTTTTCACCATGAATGGCTACGTGAGCGTGATATTCTTTCTATTTTGGGCAACTGATATCTATTTAAGATGAAACCAGTATTTGACGACCCGCGACTGATCCCGATCGCCGAAAAGGTGAGCGCTGGAACGCGCCTCGATTTTAACGATGGTGTGACGCTGTTCCGCTCGCCCGATATTTTAGGAGTCGGCTGGATGGCGAACCAGGTGCGCGAGCGTCTGCATGGCGATAAGACTTATTTCAATGTGAATCGCCACATCAATCCGACCGATGTTTGCGTCGCCAGTTGCCGTCTCTGCGCGTTCGGCAAGCGTGCGAAGGATCCGACGGCGTACACCATGTCTCTCGAACAGGTGTGGGAGCGCGCGGGCCACGGCGTCAGCGAAGCGGTCACGGAATTTCACATCGTCGGCGGCCTGCATCCGGAATTGACGCTCGATTGGTACTGCGAAATGCTGCGCGGCTTGAAGGAACGCTATCCACAGGTTCACTTGAAAGCGTTCACGATGGTCGAGATCGGATTTCTGGCCAACCGCGCGAAGATCGGCGTTCGGGAAACGCTGGAAAAATTACACGCCGCAGGCATGGATTCGATGCCCGGCGGAGGCGCCGAAATTTTCTCCGAACGGGTTCGCCGTATCATCTGCGACCACAAAATTACCGGCGACCAATGGCTCGACGTCGCGCGGACCGCGCACAAGATGGGGCTGCATTCGAATTGCACCATGCTCTACGGGCATATCGAAACGGAAGAGGATCGCGTCGATCACTTAATGAAGTTGCGCGCTCTGCAAGACGAGACGAAAGGCTTCGTCACGTTCATCCCGCTGGCGTTTCATCCTGAGAACACGCCTCTCGAGCATATTCCGAAAACTACCGGCTTTGACGATATTCGCGAAATTGCTGTGTCGCGGTTGATGCTCGATAATATCCCGCACATCAAGGCGTATTGGATCATGATGACGCCGCGTATCGCGCAAATCGCCCAGCGCTTCGGCGCCGACGATATCGACGGCACGGTGATCGAGGAAAAAATCTATCACGACGCTGGCGCGACCACCAGCCAAAACCTGCGACGCGGCGAATTGCTGCGCCTGATCCGCGAAGCCGGCCGCGAACCGATCGAACGCGATACGCTGTATCGTCCAGTCGAGCGCAGCGAAAATGTTTTCACGGTGCTGGTCTAGTTACGCGATAAAGTCCCGGCGCAAAACTGACGACTTAACACTCTTTAACGTAATCGCCCGTAAATCATCGGCGGTTGGCGTGCGTCGAAACAGCCATGGGGAAACGAGCACTTCTTTGTCTGCTGATCCTGGCACCGGTTTACGCGGCGAGGCCCGCGTCGAATCGCTACGCCCTGTTGCTCGACGACCCGCCCGTCTCGCAATTCTATCCCTCGCGCGAATCGCTTGCTTCCCCCGCCGCGTTGACGTACCGGCAGCAAATTCGAGCGAAACACGCCGCGCTCCGATCTGAAATTGCGTCGCGCGGACTCATCGTCACTGGCGAAGCGGATACCATCCTCAATGCGCTATTCGTCGCCGCTCCCCCGGAACGCGCGGCTGAACTTGCGGAGATTCCCGGCGTCTCCGGCGTCGTCCCTTTGCGATATTACAAACTCAACCTCAATCGCGCGGTCACCCTGGTCGATGCCGCGGGAGCCTGGAACGCGCTCGGCGGCGTCAGCAACGCCGGACTTGGCGTTAAGATCGGCATTCTCGATACCGGCATCGATCAGACGCATCCCGCGTTTCAGGATTCTTCGCTGGTCCCTCCCTCCGGTTTTCCGATTTGCTCCGGTACCGATTGCGCGTTCACCTCGAATAAAGTAATCGTGGCGCGCAGCTACGTCAGCATGCTCACCGCTGGTTCGTCCGCCTCGAATCCCGCCGCCGATTCGCGCCCGGATGATACCTCGCCGCGCGATCACACCGGCCACGGCACTGCGGTTGCTTCGGTCGTCGCGGGCGAAACCAATACCGGACTCGTCACCTTCACCGGCATGGCCCCACGCGCGTTTCTCGGCAACTACCGGATCTTCGGATCGCCCGAAGTGAACGACACTACGTCCGACGACGTCATCATCACCGCCGCCGAGCAAGCCATCGGCGATGGCATGGATATTATTTCGCTTTCCCTCGGTTCGCTGCCGTTCGACGGTCCTCTCGATACCGGTTCGATTTGTGGAACCAGTACGGGCACGCCGTGCGACCCTCTCGCGTCCGCGCTTGAATCCGCCGCGAAAGCAGGAATGATCATCGTGGTCGCCGCGGGGAATGACGGTCAGGATGGCGTGAATTATCCCAGCTTCAATACCATCGATTCACCTGGCGATGCGCCCTCCGTAATCACCGCCGGCGCCAGCACCAATTCGCACGCCTTCACGGAATCCGTCACCGTTCCCAGCAACTCGCAAAATTACGCAGCCTATCTTGGCGATGGAACCACGCCCGCGTCTCCTTTAACGGCTCCCGGCATCGATGTCGGAACGCTGGGCGGAGGAACCCTTGCGTGTTCGGTTCTTCCCTCGGGCTCGCTCGCCGGCGCGATCGCGCTCATTGAACGCGGCACCTGTACTTTTCTGATTAAGTTTCAGAACGCGGTCGCGGCAGGCGCTGTCGGTGTGATTTTCTATATGGCTGATTCCTCATCTACGATCTCTCCCGGAGGACTCGGAGGCACTTCGCAGCCCACCGTCATGATCTCGAACGCCGACGGCACCGCGCTGCAAAGTTATCTCGACGCCAATCCGCGTTCGAACGTGACCATTAATCCCGCGCAGGTAGAACAGTCTCTCACGGTCTACAACCAGCTCGCCAGCTTCTCCTCGCAGGGCCCCGTCACTGGATCGAGCGCCCTCAAGCCGGACCTCATCGCCGTCGGCACCAACATGTATATGGCTGCCGAAACCTACGATCCGCTAGGCGAGCTTTACGGCGCAAGCGGCTACACCGTCGCGAACGGCACCAGCTTCGCCACGCCAATGGTTGCGGGCGCAGCCGCGCTCGTTAAACAGAGCCATCCGGGCTGGACTGCGGCCCAGGTCAAGAGTGCGCTCGTCAACAGCGCCACGCAGGACGTGATGCAGGACGATTCCGGAAACACCGTCACCGCGCAATCCGTCGGAGCGGGAAAGCTCGACGCCGGCTTGGCGGTCGCGGCCATCGTCACCGCAAGTCCC
This sequence comes from Bryobacteraceae bacterium, assembly GCA_035485055.1. GTDB lineage: Bacteria > Acidobacteriota > Terriglobia > Bryobacterales > Bryobacteraceae > Palsa-187. The sequence continues at coordinate 32,993 of DATHOJ010000126.1, read as the reverse complement.
GCAACCATTTCCTTCGGCGCGATCACCCGCCTGTCCACCGCGCAACAAATCGTTCTAACAAACAACGGCGGCTCGAGCGTCGCCCTGGCGATCTCGAACGACAATAGCCACGGCGCAACCGGCGTCACCATGACCTTCAGCCAGCCGAGCGTGACGCTCGCCGCGGGCGCATCGACCACACTCAGCGTCACTCTCACCGGCACCGTCCCGCCGCCCGGATCTTATTCCGGAGCCGTCACCATCACCGGCCCGAATGTTTCGATGCGCGTCCCCTATCTGTACCTGGTGGCGAGCGGCGGCGCGGCCAACATGATTCCGATTTACGGCAACAATTACGACGGCACCGTCACCGACACCACCTACGCGTTCGTCAAACTGGTCGACGCGAACGGCATGCCTGTCCCCTCCGCGCGCCTCGCCTTCACCGCGTCGACCGGCGCGCTGATCACTAACGCGGATTCCGTGACCGACAGCTACGGCATCGGCGGTGTCGAATTTATTTTGGGTACCACGCCCGGCGTCTACACGGTCACCGCAAGCTCCAGCGGCCAGCAATTCGCTTTCTCCGCATCGGCGCGCGCCGTCCCCTCCATCTCCTCGATCGCGAACGCCGCAGCCGCGAATCCAGGCGCCGCCGTCGCGCCCGGCTCCTATATCTCGATCTTCGGATCGGCCCTCAGCGACGTAACCGGCTCCTCTTCCACCGCCCGCCTTCCTATGGCGATCGACTACGTGCTGGTCAGTTTCGACGTCCCCTCGGCAGGCATCAGTGTCCCCGGACACTTGACCTATGTCAGCCCTTCGCAGGTCAACGTGCAGGTGCCGTGGGAGTTCGAAGGCCAGCCGTCGGCGCAAGTGAAAGTGACCATCGATTATTCCTACGGCAACGTCGTCACTCTGCCTCTATCGAATTTCGCACCCGCGTTTTTCGAAGTCTCCCCTGGAGCCGTAGCCGCGCTCGACAAAAATTTCCAAACCATCGGCGCATCGAACCCCGCCGTGCGCGGTCAATCGATCGCGCTCTTCGTCAACGGACTCGGTCCCGTTACCAATACGCCTGCGAGCGGCGATCCTGCATCTTCCACCGTGCTCTCTCAAACCACGTCGACCCCCGTCGTGACCATCGGCGGAGTAGCCGCGCCTGTATCCTTCAGCGGCCTTGCCCCTGGATTTGCAGGCTTGTATCAAATCAATGCGACCGTCCCTTCGACCATCGCCGCAGGCGCGCAGACGATCGTCGTCTCGATCGGTGGACAAACGTCGAAAGCCAGCGGAATCGCGGTGCAGTAGTCAGTTCGCGGATGCCTTTTCCGCGTGATCCACAACCAGGACCTCGACCGGCCCTTTTTTTCCCTCCAGCTTGAGCCCCAACTGGTCTTGTACGGCCTCGAAAATGTCGGGAGCGGAATCCTCTGGCTGCTTAGCGCGTCCTGGAGGCGCAAATCCCAGCGTGAATTGGTATCGTCCCTTCAGGCCCGTCTCGTCGCGCACCGGGCTGCCGAGCACATTCGCCAGGTAGTTGACCAAACCGGCAAGTGGCATATTATTAAAAGCCAGTTCGAAGCCGATTGCACCAGTCCCCGGCGTCACTACGGGCTCCCCGGGAGGATTGTCTTTCACTTCCCGCATCTTCGACCCGTCTTTACCCAACACCAGAGCGTACATCGGCAACTGTTTGGTTTCCTTGTGCGCCGCAAACTTGAAGCGATCTGCCAGCAGAGTCCGCAGCATCTCCCGGGTATGATCTGCGTTAGAACTGGTGTCGGGATTCTCCGCCTTGGCGGCGATTGTGTATAGATCTGAATCCATCCAAGCCGGCCCTCCCTCGACGCGAACGCGTTGAATGTTGTACGCGACCCCTGCTATCTGCCGAAGTGCGGCGTAGTTCGCGTTGAACCCTCCCGGCGTAAACTGCAACGTGGTGTTGTGAAACCCCACCGGACCGGGAATCAGCCTTACCGAGGCGACTTCAAATTCGAGCGGCGCTGCAACTTGAGCCGCAAACGCAATGGCGCAGAGGACCAGCGGAGCGGCGTGAACGACGGATGTTCTCATCGGCGCTTTATTTTACTTCACAGATCGCGGTGGAGTAGATCGATTAAAAAATATTTAACTTTTCACGCACCGTTCAGCGAGCCAGCGCGTCAATAACTCTAGATGCGCACGCTGACCAAAAACTTAAAAGTTCTGCTCAGCGCTGCATCCCTCATTTTTTGCAGTTACGCGGGAGCCGATGCCGGGTTCGACGCTGGCCGCGATCGGAACGTCGAGGCGTTTTCGCCCAGCTCGCTCGCGCTAAACGCGCATTCCGGGCTGCATCGGGTATCCCTCAGAAACCGCAAGCCGCGTGAGAGCCAGAGGCCGGTCACCGGCGCCTTTGCGATCCCTGTGGTCGCTTCCATTACTCCTGAATTTTCCTCGACCGGACTCGCACCGAGCCCGGCCCGCTCCCTCTACGACGAACTGTGCCCCCGCGGCGCCTCCGCCCGCGCTCCTCCGATCTCCTAAGACCTCCATTGCAATTCCTTCCGGCGCGAACCGGAAGCTGCACGATATTTAATTTTCAATTCTTAGGAGATGAACCATGAAATCGATAAGTGTAATCAGATTTACGTCTTTGTTTTTGGCTGGCGCAATGTTAGCCTCGGCCACTGAATCAGGCGACCGGAATTACCAGGCCGCAGGCTCGAAGCTTCTTAAAGAGGTCCAGTTCACCGCGGGTCAATTGAACACGGAAGCCGGCACCTTGGATTCGTACGCCAGAGGAGGCATCAGCCGCGCCAGCCACGGCTACCAGTTGACGGTGATCAAGGATCGCATCAACGCGCTCGGCGAGCGGCTGGCAATGCTCCAAGCCATTCGCGACGATGCCGCTCCCTGGCAGCAGGCGGCGATTGACTCCATGATGCCGGTCGCCGTGAAACTCGCCGCCCATACCGAAGCGGCGATTCTACACTTCAACGAGTCCGACAAGCCCTTGTGGCATCCGGACTACACCGGCCATTTGCGCGCAATCTCCGATCATTCCGGGGAAGTGAAGGACATCGTAGACCTGCACCTGGATATGGCCTCGACCGGAAACAAACTGGATCGCTTGCGCGAGCGCGCCGCGAGCTACAACAACTAACGAAAAAGGAAAAGAAAGGAAATCACCATGTTTAAAAATCTCGATGAACTAATCCGGACACGCTTCAAGGCTACGCGTTTCGAACTCTGGCGGCAGGCAGTGGTCCGCTGGACGGTAGGAGTCGCCGGCGCGGCCGCCGGATTCCAAGCCGTTTTTTCCATGATTCTGGCGCTGGATTATTAGGGCGCCAGCACGCAGGGACAGTCCGCTATTCGGAGGATAGCGGACTTCCCCGCGAAGAACAGGACGAGCGGATTCCTAGCGAATTAGCTTAAGGCGCTTCAAGTCGTCTTCCGTCCATACTGCTTGCTCCTCAATCATGCTTCGCAGAGTCTTTGGTACAAACGTCATATTGGAGCCGTGAAACGCGACGGTAACTCGGCGGCCATCGCGATGACAAAAGCGGCGATGGCTCCCGCTTCGGCTTTTCCGCAAAACGAATCCGTCGGACAGCAGCGCCCGGATAATTTCTTCCGGAAAAGTCAATCGCCATGAACGCAGGTCATACAGTCACGGCGACCCGCGTGCCTTCAAATACCTCAACGTCGTCGCCAGGGGCGTTCGGAAGAGGAATGCCATCTTCCCGAAGCTCTTCGACTACCATCTGCACCACTTCGTTGATATTTTTGAGCGCTTCCTCAGGCGATGCCCCTTGGGTGACAGCGCCGTAACGCCGCAATGCGGGGCAGTATGCATGAAAGCCGCTCTCGTCGGGCTCCACCACTACTCGGAATGCATACGTCTTCACTTTTTAAGTATAGGCTTCCCGATTTCCCAGTGATGCCCAAACGGATCCTTGATCCGTCCAAGCCGCCAACCATGTTGATCGCCGACCGGCCAAATCACCATAGCCCCCGCCGCGACAGCGCGAGCAAATACAGCCTCTGGATCTTCCACCACGAACACCATCCGCACTGTCCCTCCGCCAAGCGTTTCAGGACTGAAATTTTGATGCTCCGGCGATTCGTCCGCCACCCAGAACTCGGCGCCCTCAACAGATAGTTGCGCGACCACGGCTCCATCGGGAGCATCCACGCGAAACAATACCTCAGCTCCAAACGCCGCCTGATAGAACGCAATCGCCTCCGCGCCTCTCCGAACAGATAACATCGCCGCAATCGAAGTTTTCATAAAAACCAGCCTATCAGCGCCGCCCTGTGGCGCGAGCTTCAGCTTGCAGCGCTGGCTTCAGCCGGCGTCTTACCAGAGCTACATCACTTCCTCCAGCACCGAAACAAACCGGTCCGCATCCTCCCGCGTGAAACACAACGGAGGACGCAGCTTGATCACGTTGTGATAGGGCCCATCCGTGCCCGCGAGGATGCCTCTTTCCCGCAGCCGGTTCGCAATCCTAGAAGCCTCCGCGGACGCCGGTTCCAAAGTCACGCGATCCCGCACCAGCTCCACGCCTAGAAACAACCCCGACCCTCGCACGTCGCCGATCAATTCGTTATCAATCGAACGAAGCCCGCGCAGCAAATAATCGCCGACCATCAGCGCGTTTTCCTGAAGCTTCTCTTCTTCCAAAACGTCAAGCACCGCGAGCCCCGCCGCGCAAGCCACCGGATTCCCTCCAAAGGTCGAGAAAAATTCCATCCCGTTATCAAAAGAAGCCGCGATTTCTTCCGTCGTGATCACCGCCGCAAGAGGAAACCCATTTCCGATCGGTTTTCCCAGCACCACAATATCGGGCGTGACGCCCTGCATCTCAAAACCAAAAAACCAACGCCCAAGCCGCCCGAACCCGACCTGCACTTCGTCGGCAATACAAACTCCGCCCGCGTCTCGAACGCTTTTATATACATCGCGCAGATAGCCGGGGGGAAACACGATCTGTCCACCTACGCTTGGCAGACTCTCCGCGATGAACGCCGCCGGCTTCACTCCGTCAAGAATCTCCGCGACCTGCCGCGCATACTTCGCACCAGCCTCGGGATCGGTGCGCTTATAAGGACCGCGATAATCGTCCGGGATCGGTGCCACATGCACCCAAGGCTTCTTCCCTTTGCCTCCCGGGCCGTTGAATTTATACGGGCTGATATCGATCAGCGTAGTCGTGTTGCCGTGGTAAGCCGCGTCGAGCACAATGATGTCTTCACGAATCGTATGTGTCCGCGCGAGCCGCAGCGCAAGTTCATTGGCCTCGCTAGCCGAGTTGAGAAAGTAACAAATCCTCAGGAGCGCCGGAAGCTTGGCGGTCAGCCTCTCTGCATATTGAACGATGTTGTCGTGTAAATACCGGGTGTTCGTATTGAGCACCGCAATCTGCTTTTGCACTGCCTCCACCACGCGCGGGTGCGAATGCCCCACCAGCGGGACGTTGTTATAAACATCGAGAAACGCCCGCCCCGTATCGTCGTACAGAAACTGCTTCCATCCGCGAACAATCTTGAGCGGCTCTTCATAACTGATGCTGAGATTCCCGCCGATGTGCTCGCGTCGGGCAGCCAGCGTCTCTTCTTTGGTCCGCGGTTTTGGCATCGAAAGCTGCAGAATCGAATTCGGATCCGGAGAAATCGCCGTATATACCTCGCGCAGTTCCGGCGATGCAACTCCCGGAAAATCACAATCGAGGTCCAGCAAATCCCGAATAATCTGAAAATGTAAGTGCGGCGGCCAATCGCCGTTGCCGGGCCTGTCGCCGATGCGGGCGATTTCCTGGCCGGCCTTTACCTCGGTTCCCACCGCCAGCCGCGTTTCCGCTAAATGACCATAAAGCGTGAAAAAGCTCTCGTGTTGAAGGATCATCACCGGCCCGTAATCCAGCCGTTTGGCATTGTTTGCTGTCGCGTAAACCGTTCCATCGAAAGGCGCGAAAATCGGAGTGCCCGGTTTTTCGAATACATCGAGCCCCAGGTGAATGGTGCGGCCTTCAAACATCGGCTCCGTGTAAAACAGCCGGGCTTCGTTATAGCCTCCGATGCTGAGGGTCGACGGGGTCGGCATTTCAGTCGCATTGCCCACGCTCAAGTCGAGAACCTGCGCTGATTCAAGGTGTTGCAAGATCGGCGCGGCTTTTCGGGGTGTCCAATCGGGCAAAGGCTTCAATCCGCTCGCCTGCCGGAAAACGTAATTTGCCAGGCGTGGGTGGATTTGGGAAAGAGTTCGCAGCCCTTCCCATGCCGATTTTTCGCTGACCGTGATGTAGGAATCGTTTGGATACAACGACTTGCGATGCGCGGAGTTGACCACGCTGACTGCCAGGCGTAATAAAATCAGCGGGAACAGGGCCGCAATTTCGGATGGATCGGTGAGAGCATACCCAGCGACCACATGGCCGATGGCGATGAGCGGATCTTTCTTGTTTAGAGCCACATAGGCGCTGGCAATGGCAAGCTCACTGACCGTTGCGGTATAGTGCAGATCGCCGAAGTCGATCAGCGTGACGTCGTCTCCGTTTATCAGAACGTTATGGTCGTTGGCGTCGCCGTGAATCACGCTGTGGCGGAGAGGCGAGAGGTCGGGGGCCATCGCAAGGATTCGTTCGATCAAGGAACGGTCGGCGGTAAGGTGGAGGTATTCCCGAATCCAAAAGGCCCGCTTCAGGTCCCACTTCAGTTCCTTATGCGCGCTTAAATGATCAAAAGTTGCTAGTTTTGCGTCTGTGCGAGCCATTAAACGACCAAAATTTCGCAATAATTTTGGCGAGTGATATTTCGTGTCCGCCAGCAGTTTTCCGGGAATCCAGCGGAGCAGCCAAACTATTCGCCCCTGATACTCGCGAATCCCTCCGGCAACGCGCGATTCGCCCAGGTGTTCGAGCGCGCCGCACTGCATCTCTACAAAGGCCCGGTCGCAGCCCTCGCGCATTACTTTCAGGATGTATTCGGAAGGTCCCTTTAAATGGAAATTGTCGTCAAATTCGCCGTTCAGGCGCGTTGCCACAGCGTCGATTCCGTAGAGTTCTTTAGCGATTCGAGAAGCGTCGATTTGCATGCAGACGTTTCATTGTAAACGTCTTTCGAGCTGGGCGATTCTGCTTTGGCGCGCCGCGCTCGCGGCTTTGAGTGAGGCGACTTTGCGCTGTAGCGCATTTATGCCGGCGCGCTGGTTCTCTATGTCCGTCGGGGGTAGCTTTGGGCCGACAAAACGCGCCTGCGCTGAGCCGATTCCGATGGTTACGTCGCCGGTGCGGCGCGCATAGGTGGCTGTCGATTGGCTGGGGACGATTGGCACATAAGTACGTTCTCCTCCATCGAGGATGGTCAATGTCGCGCTCGAAGGGACATTCCAGGAAATCCGCAATTGGCCTCGCGTTTCGCGGAGTGTGAGCGCGAGTTGGGGTTTGTGCGGCCGGTAAAACATTAGCAACAGTGGAATTAAGGCTAGGCACGCGGCCCATTGCCACGGTCTTTTCTTGACTACGATTGCGGCGGGCGGTTCGTGAATCGAAAATTCCTGGTAGCTGCGGACCGTCACGATCGAGCCGGTGGCGTCGCGGACGAAGAAGCCTCCGGATTGATCCGAAACGACCATCGCGACGCAGGCTTCCGCTTTTTCGAATCGTTCCAGATCTTGCTCCGTTAGAAAGACTTTGCCTCGGGCGCGGGAGGCAAATACGCCGAGAGGTTCGAGACCGGCGCGGCCACGCGTTGCGACCAGTCGGATCACATTTGCATGGCGGACTCCATATAAGACGCCGAAAATGTCGGCGCCCCCGTTTGCGATTTGCACTTCTTTCAGAAGGGATGGGGAGTATTCGATCCGGAAAGGGCTTTCCGGCGGAGCCCAAATGCGGAGGGGAGCGTTTCGAGGACGCGTGAAGCGGCTCATTACGGGCCAGATGGACCGGGAGGTAGCCATGGTGAGGATCACTGATGGTTAGTGGTGGATTAGCCCCAGATTTCTCAGGTGAGTACGACTTTCAGCCGCGAGGTTTGTTGGCGGGCGCAGATTACCGTTGCGCCGAGGACTTATGCCACGAACTTACGGCTGGATACCAGATTATCCTGATGCTCGCGACCGGATTTACAAATTGCCCAGGAGAGTGGCTGCGCTGCCTCCTTCGGCGGACTTAAGGGCCGGGTGTCCGGCAGTTTACGATCAGGGCGATTTGGGGAGTTGCACGGCGAACGCCATCGGCGCGGCGATCGAATTCGATCAGAAGAAGCAGAAGCTGCCGTGTTCGACGCCTTCACGGCTGTTCATTTACTATAACGAGCGGGTGATTGAAGGATGCGTCGGCACCGACAGCGGCGCGCAGATTCGCGACGGCATTAAGACAGTCGCGGCGGATGGGGCTTGTCCGGAGGCGATGTGGGCTTATGTCGAAGCGAATTTCGCACACCAGCCTCCGCAAAGCTGTTACCAGTTCGCGAAGCTGCATCCGGCGGTGCAATATGCGCGGGTGACCCAGGACGCGGGGCACTTGAAGGCGTGCCTGGCGGCGGGGTATCCGTTTGTGTTCGGGTTTGCGGTGTATGAGAGCTTTGAGTCCGATGCAGTGGCGAAGTCGGGGGTTGTGCCAATGCCTGGGGAGGCGGAGACGGAGGTTGGAGGGCACGCGGTGATGGCGGTGGGGTATGACGATTCGTCGCAACGATTTCTGGTGCGGAATTCTTGGGGGAGTGCGTGGGGGATGGGCGGGTGCTTCACGATTCCATATGCATACTTGACCGATAGCAATCTGGCGGATGATTTTTGGGTGATTCGCGTGGTGAAGTGAAGAAGAAATAGCCAGTAGCCAGAATGAGATGTGTTTTCCGCGATCGCGATGGGAGAGCCGGACCAGGGGGTCCGGCGCAGACGAGGGCGTCCGCCCCACATCCTGATGCCCGTGTGGGTGGCGGGTATTTCACAGTAGCCAGAATTAAGAAGATGTAGACAATCTACGGCTCTGGGTGTAGGATGTCTACATCTTATGTGGAAGCGGTTGTGGCGTTGGCGGCGGATGGATCGGGAATTGGATGAGGAGATCCTTGCCCATTTCCGCATGGCGGTGGAGGAGCGCGTTGAACGTGGGGAGAATCGGCGCGAGGCTGAGGCGCGGGTTCGGCGGGACTTTGGGAATGAGCTGCACGTTCGCGAATCGACGCGGCTGGTGTGGGGTTGGAGCTCGTTTGAAACCGTTTGGCAGGATTTGAAATACGCTTTGCGCCAGATGCGGCGTAGTCCGGGATTTACGGCGGTTGCTTTGATGACGCTGGCTTTGGGGTTGGCGGCGAGCACGGTCATCTTTTCTATCGTCAACGGGGTGCTGCTTCAGCCGCTGGCGTTTCATCAGCCGGATCGGCTCTATATGGCGGAGAATGTTCCGGACCCTGGCTTGGGTATATCGCGGAAGCTGCTGGTGAATGCGCGGCACTTTCATGAGTGGAGGGCGCATTGCGAGTTGTGCCAGGATGTGGCGCTGTTTCAGGGATCGAACTTTGTTTTGACGGGCGCTGGCGATCCGGTGCTGCTGCCGGCTTTGGATGTCTCTTACAATTTTTTCCGGACGCTCGGGGTGCAGCCGGCGACTGGGCGTGACTTCGTGCAGAGCGATGAATTTTTGGGGGGCGCGCCGGGCACCGCGTCGGTGATCCTGTCGGACGAACTGTGGCGGTCGCGGTTTGCGGGAGATCCATCGATTATCGGGCGGCGGATTCGGCTGATTGGCGAGGAATGGACGGTAGTGGGAGTTCTTCCCAGGGGATTGCATCTTCCACGAGGCGAGGAGTGGGGCGCATTCGCGGGGCCTTCGGCTCCGCCGTTGATTTTCCGCGTGTGGATGCGCGATGGACCGCAGAGCTCGCCGGCCGGGAACCTCAATTATTCGTCGGTGATTCGGTTGAAGAGCGGTGTTCGGACGGAGCAAGCGGAGGCGGAGCTAAATGGACTGCTTGCGGATTTCGTGCGTGAGTACAAACTGCGATTCCATGTGGGACTGACGCCTCTGCGGCAGGAAGTGATCCGCAAGGATCGGGGTCCGCTGCTGCTACTGTTAGGCGCGGTGGGGGCGGTGTTGCTGATCGTCTGCGTGAATATCGGGAACCTGATGCTGGTGCGGACGGCCAGCAGGTATCGCGAGGCGGGGGTTCGACTGGCGCTGGGTGCTTCGCGGTGGCGATTGTTCCGGCTGGTTTTGACCGAGGCGCTGATTCTGGTCTCGATGGGCGGGGTCGCCGGGCTGGCGCTGGCTGGGATCGGGTTGAAAATCTTTGTTGCGCGCGCGCCAGTGGCGATTCCGAGGCTCGACGAAGTGCAGATGGATTGGCGGGTGTTCGCCTTCGCAATGGGGGTGATGGCGTTCTCAACCTTGGTTTGCGGGGTGGCGCCGGCGTGGAGGCTGGCGCGGATCGAGCCGCAGGAGTCGTTGAAAGCCGGTGCTGCAACGGAGAGTGGGCGCAAGCTGTGGTTCCGGGAAACGATGGTGGGGTTGGAGGTCGCGCTGACTACCGTTCTGCTGCTGGCGGGCGGTTTGTTGATGGCGAGCTTTTTCCGACTGCTGGGTGTGGATAAGGGATTTGAGGTCGCGCATATCGTGACGCAGGATGTTTCGTTTTTTTCGGCGAAGTATGCGCATGGGGTCGCGCGGTCGGCTGTGGAGAGCGTCACGGAGAAGATCGCGCGAGTGCCTGGAGTGGACGTGGTGGGCGCGGTGAGCCAGTTGCCGCTGATGGGGGAACAGTGGGTAGATACGCTGAAAGATCCGGACGTGCCGGCACGGCCCGGCGAGGACAACGGTGTCGCGAATTTTCGGTTTGTGACGCCGGGTTATTTCCAGGCGATGGGGATTTCTTTGAAGGCCGGGAGGTTTTTGGAAGAGAGCGATAAGGGACGCGGGTCGGCGGTGGTGAGCGAGCAGGCGGCTCGGTTTCTTTGGGGCAATCAGAATCCGATCGGGAAACATGTGCGGGGCGTGGGACGGACGCCGCCGTCGCTCGAAGTGGTCGGGATCGTAGGCGAGGTTCGGGGGAAGCTGGAAGATGCGCCTCCCATGATGGTGTACGAGCATTTCTGGAGAATGCAGCCGTACGCGATGTCGTACGTCGTCCGGACGCGGGCCGATGCGGCGACGGTCATTGCGGGAATCCGGGCGGTGCTATCGTCGGCCGATCCGGAGATGGCGATTCCGAGGGCTCGGACGATGGAGCAGATTTTAGATGCATCGGTGGCGGCGAGGAAGTTTCAAATGTACCTGGCGGTGGCGTTTGCGATCGCGGCACTGGGGCTGGCTTCGCTGGGTATTTATGGCGTGATTTCGTTCATGGTGGCGCGGAGGACGCCGGAGATGGGGATTCGGATCGCGCTGGGGGCTAGCGGCGGGGAGTTGGTGGGAATGATGGTGCGGCAGGGGATGGTTCCGGTGTGGGCGGGGCTGGGCGTGGGGGTTGGGTGCTCCGTGATTGTGAGCAGGATGATTGCGAGTCAGTTGTATGGGGTGGCTCCGAACGATCCTCGGTATATTATGGCGGTGGCGGTTTTGTTGGGTGCAGTGGGGTTGGGGGCTTGTTGGATTCCGGCGCGGAGGGCTACGCGGATTGATGCCATGAGCGCCTTGCGGGTTGAGTGAACTTGGGCGGCGGCCAAAAGCCGGCAAAGTCTTTCACGCAAAGGCGCAAGGCTCGCCAAGGTATCTACTTATTGCTGGATGGTTATTAGCGTGGTGCCGGGGGATTGTTGGTTGGAGATTTGGGCTATTACGGGATAGTCTCCGTTGGCGAGCGATGTTGGGATTTGGATTGCGATTTGGTAGAGGCCGGCGCTTCCTGGGGTCAGGACTGCTCCGTAGACGGTGGCGGGTTGGCCTCCGATGGTGACGGTTACAGGAGAAGCAGTGGCGTAAAGCGGCGCGGCTGGGGTCACGATGCCTGCGGGGACGGGAGGGTTCGTCTGACCGAATCCGGTGCCCCAGAGAATGACGATGTCGCCTGGTTTGGAGGTCAGGGCCGGGGCAAAATTCTGCGTGGTTGCCACGGCGTAGTTGCCCCATTGAAAAAATGCCGGCTGCGCGGAAGATGCGTTGACGGTTACAGGAGGGCTGGTGACATTTTGGGTGGTCGCCGTTACCGCTACGGTCGGGCCGAGGCCGGTGGGCGCGATGGCGTTGATTTGGCTGGGACTGACGTAAGCGATATAGGCAGGTTGTCCTCCTACACTCACGCTGACGCCGTCGAGCGAGGTGGGGAGCTGGCCGTTCGCGATCGTGCTGTTCCAGTTGTCGGTCACGGAGGAAAGGTTGATCCCGCTGATAGTGATCCAGGAATTCGGCGAAAGTCCGGGCTCGAAGCTGGCGCTGTTGATTACTCCTTTAATCGGCGCGATTAAGGGAGCGGAGCCGAGACTCAAGTGGAACGCCAAGCCGCTGTTGGCGTCCGCGGTGACTCCGTAGAAGCTCGCGTCCGCCGCCTGCATGATCGCGCCGCCGTTGGGGTAGGGAAGAACATCCAGCGTGATGAGCGCGCCCGCGGAGGAGATTTTGAAAAGAGTGCTGGTGCCGCCGGTGGCTCCGTAGAAGTTTCCGTCGGTGGCGGGGATCAAGCTGGAGGGAGGATTGTGGGCTTCGGTTTGATCGAAATCGTGGAGCACGGTCAGGGCTCCGGCGGGGGTGATTCGGAAGAAGGTGCCGGAGAGATTGGCGCCGCCCTCGGAGGCGATTCCGTAGAGATTTCCGTCGGTGCCTTGCATGAGCGGGCTGGTGGGCAGGAGGCCGTCGGAGGTTCCGCGCGAACCGAAGGTGTAGAGGGTGGAGAAGGCTCCGGCGAGACTAATTTTGAAGATCGTGCCGAAGCCGTTGGTGGTGGTCCCGTAGAGGTTGCCGTCGCTCGCTTGCGTGAGAACTCCTTGACCGGTGCCGGAAAAATCGAAGCTGTGCAGCGTTGTGATCGAGCCTGTCGGCGTCATTTGGAATATCGTGCCGGTGCCGCTGGAGCCACCCTGGTAAGTCACGCCGTAGAAGTTTCCGTCCGATGCTTGCATTACGCCCGTGGGATATTTTCCGTCGAGGAGGGTGAAGCTGTGGAGGACGGTGAACACGCCTGCTGGAGTTATTTTGAAAACGACGCCGTTGCCGGTGGCTCCGCCGTTACCGGTGGTGCCGTACAGGTTGCCGTCCGCGGCTTGGATCAGAGGGCCGCTGGGATACTGGCCATCGGAGCCGCCGAAGCTATAGAGATTGGTCAGCGCTCCCGCGGGCGTGATTTTGAAGATGCCTCCGCAGGTTCCGTTCGCGCACTGAGAGCTGTTCGAGGTGCCTGGGGTCACTCCATAGAAGTTGCCGTCGGAGGCTTGGAGCAGGGGGAATTGGGGAATGGTGGTTCCGTTGAAGGTCGCTAGCGTCGTCAGGGTTTGGGCGGGGAGGAAGAGTGCGGCGTAGAGCAAGAATAGCGACTTGGTGAACACTTTTATCATGATGGCACGGCGGGGACAGGTCGGGGACCTGTCCTACTCTCCTGTTGACATCCGACCTGAGAGGGAATATGCTTGGGTCGGATGCCTACTGAAAGAGAAGCTTTGTTGCAGGGGACGCTGGACCTTTTGATCCTGCGGACGATCAAGTTGGAACCGCGGCACGGGCAGGGGATTGCCAAGTCGATTCAACAGGAATCGGACGATGTGTTTCTGGTGGACCATGGGTCGCTGTACCTGGCGCTTCAGAGGCTGGAGGGCGCGGGATTGGTCAAGGGCGAATGGGGAGTTTCGGAGAACAACCGGAGGGCGCGGTTTTACTCGCTTACGGCGAAAGGGCGGAAGCAGCTTCTGGAGAAGACCAGTTCGTGGGAGAGGATTGCACGGGCGATGGCTCGGGTGCTGGAGGCGTGATGTTCTGGCGGCGGAAAAGGTCGTTGCGGGATTTCGATGAAGAGATACGATCGCACCTGGAGCTGGAGGGCGAGGGAGCGCTCTCAAAGTTCGGGAATGTGGGGCAGGTGCGGGAGTCGTTTTACGAACATGGGCGGTGGATCTTTTGGGATCGCGCGATGAGGGACCTTCGTCATGCCGGGCGGATGTTTTGGAAGAGGCCTGGTTTCAGCGCGGTGGTGGTGTTGACGCTGGCTTTGGGAATTGGCGCCAACACGGCGATTTTCAGTATTGTTCATGCGGTGCTGCTGAAGGCGCTGCCTTATAAAGATCCGGCGCGGCTCGCGATGTTGTGGTGCGAGGATTCGGCGCATGGGGTGGAGGAAGGGCGGGTTTCGCTGGCTAATTTCGCGGATTGGCAAAAGCGGAGTCATTCGTTCGAGGATTTGACGTTTTTTGTCGGTCAGACTTTTTTGTTGGGGAATCAAGATGGGCCGCCGGAACGGATGAGGTCCGCGCGGGTGCCGGCGAATTTTTTTCCTATGCTGGGCGTCGAGGCGATGCTGGGGCGGGTGTTTTCGGCGGACGAGGAGAAGAAGGCTGAGCGAGTGGTGGTGCTGAGCTACGGGTTCTGGCAGAGGCGGTTCGGCGGGGCGAAGTCGGCGCTGGGGTCGGATTTGTTGATGGATGGACGCAGGTCGCGGATCATCGGAGTGATGCCTGCGGGGTTCCAATATCCATTTGCGGATACGCAGGTGTGGGAACCAGTGACGGCGCATCCTTATTGGACGGCAAGGGACCGGAGTAGCGAGCGGACGTCCTCGGTATGGTTCGCGATGGGCCGGGTGCGGCGAGGGGTTTCGTGGGCTGAGGCCCAGGCGGAGATGAGCGGGATCGGGCGGGAGCTGGCTGCGGAATATAAAGGGAATTTGCCGGAGATTCGCGTGGTTCCTTTGCATGAGCAGGAGACGGGAAGGGTGCGGCTTTCGCTGCTGGTGTTATTTGTGTCAGTTGTTCTGATGCTGCTCATCGCGTGCATTAATGTTGCGAATCTGATGTTGGCTCGGGGATCGGCGCGCGAGAGGGAATTTTCGCTGCGAAGGGCTTTGGGCGCGGGGCGGGGGACGATGGCGGCTCAGCTTTTGACGGAGAGTCTGTTGTTGGCGGGCGTCGGAGGGGCGCTGGGATTGGGGCTGGCTGCGGCGGCGTTGCGAGCTGTCATCGCGTTTGGGCCGCTGGGGATTCCACGGATCGGCGAGGCGCGAATCGATTTGCCGGTGTTGGTGTTCACGGTGCTCGTATCGGTGTTTGCCGCGGTTATTTCCGGGTTGTGGCCGGCTTTGCGGACGGCGCCGCTGGCGAGGAGCAGGCAGTGGACTACGGTTGCGAATCGGCATTTGCGGGACGTTCTGGTGGTCGGCGAGTTTTCGCTGGCTTTGGTGTTATTGACGGGGGCCGGGTTGATGATCCGGAGTTTCGTCAGATTGCAAAGCGTCGATCCAGGGTTTCGGCCGGAGAAGCTGCTGGTGATGCGGATCGATCTGCATGTGGGGAAGACGGCGGCGCAGCAGGTCGCTTATTTTCACGACGCGATTGAACGGCTAAACGCGTTGCCGGGGGTTCGCTCGGCGGGGGCGATTAGCGATTTTCTCCGGTCGGACCCGGAGGATTCGGTGTTGATCGAGGGAAGGGCTCCCCAGCGGCCCGGACCTTGCGAGGACGTGATCGCGGGGAATTATTTCGAGACGGCGGGGATTCCGTTGCAGCGCGGAAGCGTGTTTACGGATCTGGATCGCGCGGGGACGCCGGGGGTCGCGATTGTGAATGAGACGATGGCGCGGGCGTATTGGCCGGGAGAGGATCCGATTGGGAAGAGGTTTCAGTTTCCCGCGCGGAAGTCGAGCGCATGGATCACCGTGGTCGGCTTGGCGGGCGATATGCATCGGCAGGGGCTGGAGAAGGAAGTCGCGCCGCAGGTTTTTGAACCGCACGCGCAGCGGCCGGACGACATGCTGGATGTGATCGTGCGGACGACGGGCGATGCGGCAACGATGGCTCCTGTAGTGCAGCGCGAGATCCAGGAGATGGACAAGAGTGTCGCGAAATTTCCGGTGGCGACGGTGGAGCAGCAGCTCGGGGCGCAGACGGCCGAGAGGTGGTTTCAGACTTCGCTGATCGGGTTATTCTCCTTTGTCGCGCTGCTTTTGTCGGCTATCGGGATTTACGGGTTGATGCATTACTTCGTGGCGCAGAGGACCAATGAGATCGGAGTGCGGATCGCGTTGGGCGCGGTTTATCGCGACGTTCTCAGATTAGTGGTGCGGCAGGGGCTGGCGCTTGCGGGAGTGGGCATTGTTCTGGGGCTTGCGGGGGCTTTCGGGGTGACTCGGCTGATTTCCAGTTTGCTGTACGGAGTTTCGGCTACGGATGCGGTGACGTTTGCCGGGGCTGCCGGAGTGCTTCTGCTGGTTGCAGCGCTGGCTTGTTGGATTCCTGCGCATCGGGCGGCTCAGATCGATCCGATGGTGGCGCTGCGGTTGGAGCAGTGACGTTTGGAGGGGAACCGGTCTGTGGGGCGGTCGCGGCTCGATCAAAGCCGAAGGGGGGCAGGTCGGGAACCTGCCCTACCGGCACACATTAGAATGAGAAACTTCTTAGGGGGCTGAGGACTCTAACCCCCTTGGACAATCGAGCTGGGAAGACGTATCTGCTCCGGTATGGGGTTGCCGTGTGCTCGGTCGCGGCAGGACTGGTGGTTCGACTTGTACTGGGGGAAGTGCTGGGTTCCTCGGTACCTTATATCACTCTGTATCCGGCCGTCATGTTCGCAGCTTTGTACGGAGGGATCGGGCCGGGAATGTTGGCCACGCTCCTTAGTCTGGGCGCGGTTCTCTATTTTCTCCTTCCGCGATTTCATCCCTTGAGTATCGAAGCAGACGCCGTGCGGGCGGTGCTGTTTGTGGTCTTCTGTGCTCTGTTTTGCGTATTCAACGAAGCGGTAAGGCGGGCGCGGGGCCGAAGCGAGCGCGATCGGGATCTGTTGCAGGTCACGCTGGCCAGCATCGGAGACGCCGTGATTTCGACCGATGCGCAGGGGCGTGTGACGTTCATAAACCCCGTGGCGCAGGGGCTGACTGGATGGAGTCAGGAGGATGCGGCGGGGAAAGCGATCTCCGAAGTATTCGTGGTGAAGAACGAGTTTACCGGCCTCGCTGCCGAGATTCCGGTGGAGAAGGTGATCCGGGAAGGCGTGGTGGTGAATCTCGCCAACCATACGGTGCTGCGCGGAAAAGACGGGCGCGAGACGCCGATCGAGGACAGTGCCGCGCCAATTTATGGCGAGGGCGGGCGCGTGCTGGGAGTGGTGCTGGTGTTTCGCGATGTCACGGACCGGAGGATATCCGAGGAGGCGGTGAAGCGGAGCGAGGAGCGGCTAAAACTGGCGCTCGACGCGGGGCAGATTGGGGTTTGGGATTGGGATATCGTGCGGGACCGGATTGAATGGTCCGCTCAGGTTTACGAAATATTCGGCGTCGAGCGAAGTGACCTCGGAGGTGGAATGAACCACTTCACCCAGTTGGTCTATCCGGAGGATCGCGAGCAAGTGGATGAAGCTGTTCGGGCGTCGCTACAGGACGGCGTGCCCTACGCGGTGGAATTTCGGGCGGTTCATCCGAGTAAAGGCGTCCGCTGGATTTCGACCACGGGGCAGGTGCATCGGAATGTGCAGGGCGTCCCGGTTCGGATGCTGGGGTCGGTGATGGATAGCACGGAGCGGAAACAAGGGGAAGCGCAAGTCCGCCAGCAATGGCACACCTTCGACACGGCTCTTTCCAACACGCCCGATTTTAATTATGTTCTCGACCTGGAGGGACGCTTCACCTACGCCAATCGCGCGCGGCTGCTTATTTTTCAAAAAACCCGGGAAGAGGTGTTGGGGAAGAATTTTCATGAGCTGGACTATCCGCCGGAACTGGCAGAGCGCTTTCTGCGCGAGATCCGGCAGGTGATCGAGACGAAGGAGCCGTTTCGGGGCGAGTCGCCGATGACCTGGAAGAGCGGTTTGACCCGGCAATACGAATATATTTTCGTGCCGGTGCTATCGGCGGAGGGCCGGGTGGAGGCGGTGGTGGGGACGACGCACGATATCACCGACTGGAAATATGCTCAAGCGGACCTGAAGCGTTCCAACGACGAGTTGACGCGGGTGAATCGGGAACTGGAAGAGTTCGCGTATGTGGCGAGCCACGATCTTCAGGAGCCGTTGCGCATGGTCAATATTTATACGCAGCTCATTTTGGAGGATATCGGCCAGCAGGGCACCGACATCAACGCGTATGCCGCGTTTGTGCGGCAGGGCGTGCGGCGCATGGAAGGGTTGATTCAGGATCTGCTGACGTTTTCGCGCGCGGTGCATTCGGAACTGGTGACGATCGGGGTGGCGGATCTGTCGGACGCGCTGAGCGAGGCGCTATCGGTGCTCAAGAATCGGATTGAAGAGAGTGGCTGTGTGATTACCGCTGATCCTTTGCCCAAGGTGCGCGCCGATGTCGCGCAGATGGCGCACGTGTTTCAGAATCTTCTGTCGAACGCGTTGAAGTACTGCAAATACGGAAGCGTTCCGGCGATTCACATTTCCGCGCGGCGGGACGGGAATTATTGGGTGGTCTCGATTGAGGATCACGGGATCGGCTTTGAACCGCGGTACGCGGAGCGGATTTTCGGGTTGTTTAAACGCCTCTATAAAGAGGAGTATCCGGGTACGGGACTGGGATTAGCGATCTGCAAGCGAATTGTGGAGCGGTATGGAGGGCGCATCTGGGCGGAGGGGCGGCCGGGCGAGGGCGCTACGTTTTATTTTTCGCTGCCGCGGGGGGACTGAGAAGAGGGCAGACTTGGATAGAATGGCAGGCACGATGGTTTATTCACGACGACATTTTGGGCGGCTTGCGCTGGCGGCGCTGCCGGTTACCTTGCTTGCGAAACCGGATTCGAAGTGGGGAGGCGTGCAGATCGGGATCAATGTTCCATACAGCTATCGAGGGCTGCCGGGCGATGCCGATCATGTTCTGGAGTACACGACGGGGCTCGGACTCAGCGCGATCGAGTTGAGATCTCAGCCAGTGGAGGCGTTTTTCGGCGCCCCAAACTCTTCGCGGATCGGAACGCCGCGGGCGAAGACGGAGGAAGAGAAGGCCGAGCAGGCCGCCGGCGCGGAGGCTCTCGAAAAATGGCGGTTGGCGGCATCGGTGGACAAGTTTAAGGAGTTCCGCAAGAAATACGAAGACGCGGGCATCGCGATTCAGATCGTCAAGTTCGACGGGGTCGATAAGATGAAGGATGCGGTGGTCGATTATGCGTTCGGGGTTGCGAAGGCGCTGGGCGCACACGCTCTGTCGTGCGAGATTCCTTTAAGCAAGACGCAGTGGCTGGGCGAATTTGCCACGAAGCATAAGCTGATGGTGGGATATCACGGGCACACCAATATCACCAGTCCGGAGGCGTTCGCGAAACCGGAGAGCTGGGAGAAGGCGATGTCCTATTCCAAGTACAACGGAATCAATCTCGACCTGGGACACTTTACGGCGGCCAACAATACGTCGCCGATACCGTTCATGCAGAAGTATGCGGACCGGATCACCCACGTTCACGTGAAGGATCGCAAATTGAATAACGGGCCAAACGTGCCATTTGGGGAAGGCGATACTCCGATCAAGGAAGTTCTTCAAGTGATGAAGAAGCAGAAGTATAAATTCCAGGCGACGATCGAGTACGAGTATCCTTTGCCCGAGGGCTCGACCGTATTGAAAGAGATCGCGAAGTGCGTAGAGTATTGTAGGAACTGCTTGGTTTAACAAGAAAGACGGCAAATGAGAGGAACGAAATGAGTACACCAGGTAGTGCGCACGGCCTGAACCCGGGGATTATTTTCGAGACGATGACTGCGTACCAGCGGTCGGCCGCTTTGAAGGCGGCGGTGGATTTGGACCTGTTCACCCAGATTGCCAAAGGGAATCTGACCGCGGACGCGCTGGCCGCGGCTACCAGTGCGTCGAAGCGAGGCGTGCGGATTCTATGCGATTTCCTGGTGATTATAGGTCTTCTCTCGAAAGAGGGCGACCAGTATTCGCTGGGACTAGAGGCGCGCGTTTTTCTGAATCGAGAATCTCCGGCTTATTTCGGTAGTGCGACTCGCTTCATTCTGGATCCGAAATTGATGGCCCCGTTCGCCAGTTTGACGGAGATCGTCAAAAACGGCAGGACGACGCTGCCGGAGGAAGGGACGGTCAGTTACGACAATCCCATCTGGGTGGAATTTGCAGAGGCGATGGGGCCGATGCAGTTTATGGCATCGCAGGAGATCGCGGGAATGGTCGCCGGCGCGGGAGCACAGAACGTGCTGGACATCGCGGCGGGGCACGGGCTGTTCGGGATTGCCATTGCGCAGAGAAATCCGGAGGCGAAGGTGACGGCGCTCGATTGGGCGAATGTGCTGGCCGTGGCGGAGCAGAACGCGAAGAAAATGGGAGTCGCGGATCGGGTGACGATGTTGCCGGGAGACGCCTTTGCACTGGAGTTCGGCGGGCCCTACGATCTGGTTCTGGTGACAAATTTCTTTCATCACTTCGATAAACCGACGTGCGAGGGGCTGATGGAGAAGATTTATGCGGTGTTGAAGCCGGGCGGCCGATGCGCGACGCTCGATTTCGTGCCGAACGACGATCGCGTAACGCCACCGGCAGCGGCTTCGTTCGCGATGATGATGCTGGGATCGACCGCTTCGGGCGATGCTTACACGATGGCGGAATACGAGACGATGTTTGGGAAGGCGGGATTCGCGTCGTCGGAGATGACCAGGCTTGAGAAGTCGCCGGGTGCGTTGATTGTCAGCACGAAGGCTTAAGCAAAGAGGGCAGGTCGGGAACCTGCCCATCTAGAAAATCTGCCTACTGAATTGCAACCTGCACTGTGTTCGCGGCGATCCCTGAAGCTGTGATTTGCAGCGCCACCGTTCCCGAGCCGGCCAGTGTTGCCGGGAGTAGCACGTTCACCTGATCGACGCCGGCGTAGCCCGCATTGCCGGCATAGAGCACCGGCGTGTTGACCCCATTCACGGTTACGGTTACATTGGCGATTCCGGCTGCCTGCACGCCCGTGGCGTAAATCGCCAGGTAGACCTTATCTGTCGCCGAGCCCATGTTGATCGGCGCAGCCGAGAACGATCCTTGCGCGTTCACGGAGTAGGCTGGCTCCACGATTTGCGTTCCGGCCGCCGAGATGCGGGTCGCATAGCCCGCGACCAGGCCGTTCCCGTTCACGGTGAACACCGCGGGCGCGACGGGAGCGATCACGACGTTGCTTGCAGTCTGGCTCGATCCCGGCGCCGTCACTGTCACAGAAGCCATTCCGGCAGCGACGGTCGAAGGAACCTGAAATGTCACCTGGTTGGGCGAGACGAAGATTAGCGGAGCGCTGGTGATGTTTCCCTTGGCGTCCTCGATAGAAACCGAAGTGCTATCGAAGCTGGTGGGGGAGGGCCCCAGAATTTCGGAGCCTTCGGGCGCGAGATTCTGCCCCATGGCGAAGGCCAGTCCGCCTTGTGCAATCGAAGTCACGCTGGGACTTGCGGCGGAGAGGATCAGAGGAGCATTGGCCATCGAAGTCGAGCTGGGGGCCCACGCGATGCCGCGCAGGACCTCGCCGGCAACGGCTGTCCGCAAGGTGGTGAAGGTTTCCGCCGAGGCGCTGGCCGCGGTGGTGTTGGCCAGGGTATCGGTGATCGATACTAACTTATTGGGATCGGCGCCCTGGTCGCCATTGGTGCTTACCGTGGAAGTGATGGCGTAAACGGTCACGGTCCCGTTGGAGTTCACAACGCCTGTGATGTTGCGCAGACCGTCGGTGGCAGGGTTGAGGGCCGTAGGGTAATTCGCGATCGAGTAGGGCTGGCCCAGGTTCAGGCCGTTCTGAAGCACGTAGGCCATTTTCCATGCGCCGCCTGTCAGGACCCATTTCTGCAAGCCGGCGGTCGTGCTGCCGGCCGCATCGGCGACCACGCCGTCGCCTTCATCGGCCACATAGAGCGTGGTCGAGTTGGCGAACCAGATTCCAAATGGATAATTGCTGGTGGCGCCCGCTGTTTTCGCGGAAGCGGTAGGAAATCCCGGCAGGACGGTGATGGGCGCCGCGGCCGCGGTCGCGAGCGTAGGCAGAGTGCCCGCGTTCCCGACCTGATACACCGTATCGATACCGTTGCTGCCGCTTCCCTTGGTGACGTACAGCGTGTTGTTGAAGATGGTGAGTCCGCGGAAATTATTATCCTTGCCGGCCTTGTCCGCGGTCGTGTAATTCATGCCCGTGGCGGGATTGATGACCGTCGTGATGTTGAAATTTCCGATCTCCTGCGGCACGGTGGTTGCCGCCTGCCCCGGCGTTGCGATTTCTACGCCGGTCGCTGTGGTCACGTTGGTGGGCGTCGCGGCTCCGTTATTGGAGTTGCCGACCATGTAGTATTGCCCGTTGGCGAGAATCGCTGCCCGGCCGTTGTTTCCGCTATACGCGTTGGTCGGCGTGACCTGGATCGCCCCATTGGCGCCGAGCTGGGCGACTGCCCGGAAATAACTACCTCCGGACGGATTGGTTGGATCGTAAACCCCGGGTGTGTTGGAATTCGAAACATCCACCGTGTTAGGCGCCGCCACGTAACCCATGAAGGTGATCACGCTTCCGTCCGTGGACAGATTCAGTCCCAGCTCAGATTTGGAACTGAAGCTGGTGACGATCATATTGCTGGGGATCGCGAAACTGTTGAGTGTGGCGCCGGCCGGGCTTAACTGGTCGAGGAAGATGGGCGAGGTGACTCCGAAGCTTCCGTCGACCGTGTCGTTGTTCCACACGTTATTGGCGCTGCTGGTGGAAGGATACAATCCGTTGTTCGTGGCCTTTCCGGCGCAGGCTCCGGCCGCCGCGGTGTTGGCGCTCGCCGGACACACTGGCGGCAACGCCTCGCCGACGACCACCGTGCTCGGATCGCCCATATAGACGCTGCGCGAGAGCACCAGATTCCCCGTGGTGAAGCCGGAGAACGTGCTCTGACCCGAAATCGCGACGTTGTCAAACCGCCAGTTGCCCGAGTTGTTATTCAAGGCAGTTCCCGAAGCGCCGATGCAGTCCGCGCCCGTCGAGGCGTTTACCATTTGAACGGCGAACTTGGGATTGTTGGCAGCATTCGGGTCGCTGATGATCGCAGTCAATCCGGTGAACCACCCCTGCCCGGCGCCTCCGGTGATACTGACGTACGAGCCCTTCACCGTATTGGCGGAGGTGGTATTGTTCATGAGCGCCAAACCGGCGTCTGATCCGGAGAGGTTCAACGGCGCATTGTGCCAGGTGGTGCCATCTGTGGTGTACAGAAATTGCAGGTTCGCCTCACCCTGATTCGTCGCATACCAGTCGAAGCTGACAGTGATGTTGGTGTAGCCCACGGTGCTTGCGGCGAACATCGCGCCCTGCGTCCCGATCGGCGCAGCGCTCGACCAGCCGTTCGCTGCCCCGGCAGTCCCGGCCTGCGCTCGGATGCGCCAGACTTGGGTGAGATCTGCAACACCGTTCACACCGGTGTCTCCTGTAGAACCCGCGAGGACGTCGTCGGTGGTTACTCCGATATTGGGGGTCGCGTAAGTGGCCATGCCAAGCGAGCTGGCGGTACCCGAACCGGTGGAAGGAGCCGGGCTGTTGTTCAACGCGATCGCGTTATTCTCGAAGGTCCACGCGGTGATGACTCCGGCTTGAGCAACAGTCTGAGATGTAGCAAGCAAACCGAGGCCGAGCGTTAAGAGTGTCCAGGAATTATTTGTTCTTGACATTAGCACTCAATCTATAAGGCAGATATGACGGTCAAACTACGGGAACATTACGATTCCTTAAATCTCTGCAAGGTTTGAATTGCCTGTTACAATGAATCCGTACTTGTTTCTCCTGCCGGAGTTCACCCGCGCGCGGCAATGAGGGATCGTTGTGCAGATTCTCATTCACAGGACGCAATCCATGAAGTATTTTTTCGTGCTTTTGAGTTGTGCCGGCCTTGCTGCCGCTCAACCTTATGCCTGCTCGACCACCTCCGCGACTACGATCGTTCGCGCGGAAGGACTGGCGGAGCGCGTAGGCGATATTGTTTTTAACTGCACCGGAACCCCGAGCACTACCATCAGTGTGAACTTGTCCGTGCAACTAAATACCGGCGTTACTAACAGAATTTCGACGGGGAATATCGTTACGGGCACGGTGCTGACGGTCGATAACGGATCGGGTCCGCAGGCGGTGACGGTGCAGCCTCTGCTGCTCTCGCCCAGCAATCTGGTCTGGAACGGGGTGCCTCTTACTTATTCAGCCCAGGGCGCGTTGACCATCCGCATCGCAGATATCAGGGTAAACGCCTCCGGAGTCGGCGTGAATCAGCAAATCGTCGCGACGCTTAGCTCCAGTGGATCGATCTTGATTACCCAGAGCGCAGTGGTGGTCGGGGTGGCGGAGACCAGTCTTTACGCGGGCTTTTCGGCCGACCTGATTTGCGCGCAGTCGGGGTCGCCATTGCCGTCCACGAATCCCGTGGATTTTGCCGGGCTGATCGTCGGAGGGACCGCGTTCACCAGCACTCGGGTAACGGAAGGATTTGCGGGCGCGTTCAGCCCTAAATCGGCGGCGGCGAACTTGAATGCGGATACGGGGACGCGCTTCATCGTGCGGTATACGGGATTCCCGCAAGTGGCGCAGTTGTTCGTGCCGAACGTGGTTGCCGGCTCGGATGCGATTCAGCCGACAGCGGGAGGGGACTTTGGATTGCCCGCCTCGGGCGGAGCTTATGCTCCATCGGCGAGCGGGTCTTTGCTGCTGGTTTTGGTGTCCGGCGCCGATTCTACTGGCGCAGGCGGCTCGCTGGTTTATACGCCGGGAGCCATCGGATCGGGGACGGTTACGTTCGATGCCGTCACGCCGTTGTCGATTGCCGGCGGGTCCGCGTACGCGGTCTATGAAGTCGTCGATTCGAACCAGTTCGTGGTCGAAAGCGCGCAGTTCCCGACATTTTTGGGGCTCGCCGCGAACGCCGTTCAGACGGCAGTGCAGACCGGGGAGAGCGTGACGTACGCGCCGGTCTCAACCGTCTATACGGCATCGACGAACGCTCCCATTCCGAGGTTTCTCGCGACTCTGCCGCAGAATGATTGCGGAATTGTCGGAGATTGCGGCGCGGCTTATTATCCGCAGTTGAACGTGAACAGCGGTCCGCTGCAATTCACCCTGCCCGCGGGGTCGCCCAACCAGGTGCAAGGGCTTCCGATCACGAATAGCGGTGCGGGTGTGCTGTATTGGTCGGCGTCGGTGACGTATACCAGCGGCAGCGGATGGTTGACGATTTCGCCCATGTCGGGGATGAACCGGGGCTCCATCAGCGTGTATGCGAATCCGGGGAACCTGGCGATGGGAACGTATCAGGCGTCCATCACGATCGATGCGGGGTCGGCTGGCCGGCAAGTGATTCCGGTGACGCTGACGCTGACCGCGGCAACCGCGCCCGGGCCGACGATTACCAGCGTGGTCAATGCCGCGAGTTTCGCGCAGGCGCCGGTGGTGCCTGGTTCGTTGGCGACGATCCTTGGGTCGGCGTTGACCGGGAAAAACGTGTCGGTGTCCTTTAACGGAGTGGCTGCCACGGTTACCTTCAGCAATGCGACGCAGATCAATTTGTTAGTTCCAGCGGCATTGGCATCGCTGAGCTCGGCGCAGCTATCGGTTTCGGTGGATGGCAAAACCAGCTTGCCCGTCACGGTTCCGGTGGCTCCGTTCGAGCCGGGAATTTTTGCGGGCGCGGTGTTGAATCAGGATTCGACGGTTAATTCCGTGACCAACGGGGCCGCGGCGGGGAGCATCATTTACTTCTACGCAACCGGTTTATCGGGAACAGGAACGATCACGGCGCGCGTCGGCGGGACGGAGATTACGAACCTCTATTATGCGGGGCCGGCTCCGGGCTTTCCGGGCGTTCAGCAGATAAATCTGGCGATTCCCGCGGGGCTCGGCGGGCAGTCAACGCAATTGTATGGGTGCGGTACGAGCAACGGCGCGGAGGTTTGCAGTTTGCCTGTTCCGCTGACGTTGAAGTAGCTCCAATCGCTCACAGGCCGAAGCGTGTGCCACCTCTGGCTGCATGGTGGCACAGGCTTTAGTCTGCGTTTGGCCCTAATTAAGGAAATAAGTACGATAGAGCGTATCGCGCTGCTTCGGAACGAAGCCGGCGTCGCGAATGAGCCGGCGTAATTCTTCTTCGGACGCGCGATGATGCGCGCCCGCGGCGCTGACGACGTTTTCTTCGATCATGATGCTGCCCACGTCGTTTCCACCGAAGCGCAGGCCGAGCTGACAAGTCTTTAATCCGGGAGTCACCCAGGAGGACTGGATATTCAGAATATTATCGAGATAAATCCTCGATAACGCCAGCATTTTTAGATACTCGACCGCGGTTGCTTCTTCTTTGACGAACCGGCCCAGCGAGGTGTTTTCGCGCTGGAAACTCCAGGGAATGAAGGCGGTGAACATTCCGCTCTCTTCCTGCATCTGGCGCACGATGTCGAAGTGATTCATGCGCTCCTCGATGGTTTCGCCGGTGCCGAACATCATGGTTGCGGTCGAGTAGATTCCCAGGGAATGGCAGGCTCGGTGGACGTCGATCCAGTCGTTCACGCTTGATTTTAAACGACTTATTCGATGGCGCACCCCGTCGTCGAGAATTTCAGCGCCGCCTCCGGGAAGGGAATCGAGTCCTGCGTCCCGCAGCCGGGCTAAGGTGTCGCGAATGCTTAAGTCACTGACTTTAGAGATGTTAACGATCTCCGGCGCGGAGAAGCAGTGGCACCAGATGTTGAAATTGGCTTTGATCGAGCGAAGCAGATCTTCATACCATTCGATTTTCAGCTCCGGGTGCAGCCCGCCCTGCATCAAAATACCCGTTCCCCCGAGGTCGAGAGTCTCCTTAATCTTGCTAAAAATGACTTCTTTGGGGTGAAGATAGCCTTCTTTATGCCCTAAAGGACGATAAAATGCGCAGAAACTACAGTACTCAGTGCAGGTATTGGTGTAGTTGATGTTGCGATCGATGATGTAGCTGACCACGCCGTCGGGATGAAGCTTGCGGCGGACCGCGTCGGCCTCCATGCCGATGCCGATCAGGTCGTTCGAATTGTACATGTCGATGGCTTCAGAGCGCGTAATCATAGCGATGCTCCTCCAGGGCGGCTGCGTGCTTTAGGTATAAATCGAGTCCCTCGTGGTCGCGGCCGTCGAGCTCGAACACGATGTGGCGCGTGAGATATTCGCGGGCGAGCTGCTCGGTGATGCCCCGAATCGGAGACTGGCCGCGGACAATCTCGTCCATGTGCGCCAAGCCTGCGCGGCAGGAGTCGAGAAACGCCTGTTCGAACGCGGGCAGCATCACTTCTTTACGGCCCGACCAGAGAGCGAAGACCATCGGAAGTCCCGTTAATTGATGCCATTCGGAGCCGAGGTCGAGCGTTTCAAACGGAAGAGTCGCGGGGTCGAGGTGCAACGCGGGATCGCCAATCACGAGCGCTGCGTCGGCTTCGCCGAGCATGGGCGCCAGTTCGGCGCGCCGCGAAATCAGTTTCGGCTGCACGCCGTATTTCTCCGCGAGGATAATTCGCGACAGCATCACGGAAGTCCGCGAACCGTTGTCGGTGGCCAGCGTTTTAATTTCGCGTACGGGGACCTTCGAGACCAGCAGGATGCTGCGCACCGGGCCGCGGCAAGCGATTCCTGTGCTGCGAAAATATTCGAGCTTCTGGCGCGCGATTTCAATGACGGGGACGATGCCGATGTCGGCTTCACCGGAAGCGAGCTGATCGGCGCACTCCGACGGCAGGGCGTAGCTCATTTCGAAAACGTCGCGCTGTGTGCCATGTTCGATGCCCCAGACCAGCGGAACAGTATTCAGGTAGCTGACCGCGCAGACGCGCGGCTTGTGAATGTTGGACAAATTTTAGTTTATCAGGCTGTCTCGTCCCTTTACGGTCAGGGTTCGGTAGAATGCGGCAGTGCTTGGCGAAATCCTGGTGGCGGGGAACCTGGTCGAGGATATTCTGGTGCGGCCAGTGGAGCGGATCGAGTATGGATTCACGGTGTGGGTGGATTCTATCGAGGGCATCTAGGTGGGAATGGAGCGAACACTTCTTACACCCTGGCCGTTTTGGGCGTACCGGTCCGATTATCAGGCGCCGTGGGTCGCGACGATTTCGGCGATCGCGTACTGGCGAGGTTGGGCGGAGTAGGCGTAAGCATCGAGGGTGTCGAGCGGATGCCGCTGCCGACCGCGACGACTGTGGTGCTGGTGGCTCCCGATGGGTCGAGGTCATTCCTCCATTGTCCGGGAGTAAGCGAGGCGGTTTTTTCGGCGCCTCTCGATTTTCACAACGGGCCGGGACATTTTCATTTGGCCAATATTTACTCGCTTCCGCAAATGCGCCGCACCGGTCCGGAGACGTTGGCGCGTGCTGTGGCGGCGGGTTGGACCACCTCGCTCGACACCGGGCACGATACGCGAGGCGAGTGGATGAGCGTATTGGCGCCCTGCCTCGCGAACATCGGAGTATTGTTCGCCAACGAGGCGGAGGCGCTGAAGATTTCCGGTTGCGCGGATGCCCGATCCGCTGCGCGGCTATTTCTCGATCGCGGGGTAAATACCATAGTCGTCAAACGCGGGAACAACGGCTGCGCCGTTTTCGAGCGAGATACCGAAATCTGGTCGCAGGCCTTTTCTGTCCAGCCCGTCGACACCACCGGGGCTGGAGACTGCTTCGCGGGCGGTTTTCTCGCGGGACTCCAGCACGGCGGAAGTTTAGAGGAGGCGTCGCGTCTGGCCAACGCTTGCGGCGCTTTATCGGCGTCGCAAACGGGCAGTGTCCAGGGCTTGCTGGGATATCGGGAAACGCTTCAATGGGCGGCCGCGTCGAGTGCCAAGGTTCCGTAATGGACGGGCCCGCAGATCCATATATATGCAACGGTTTACGGCTGTGCTATCTTCTGATAGTAGGCGGTTCCCGCGCGCCGACCTCGGAGATCCTCATGAAAAGACTGTTCTGCTACATTTTTGCCCTGTCAGCACTGGCTTGGGGGCAAGCTGTTTCGCCAATGATCAATCAGATTCCCACGCGGCAGTTCGGCCATCCCGTCTCGGAGATTCTGTCGAATTTGCCGACGCAGGCATCGCCGAATCTGGTGGAAGGCCGGGAACTGAACGCGCCAGGACAGATCGCGTTCGACACCAGCGGTACGACGCCGATTCTTTACATCGCGGACATCGGCAATAACCGGGTGCTGGCTTATAAAAATCCAGCGAATCTCACCAACGGCAAAACCGCTGACCTGGTGATCGGCCAGCAGGATCTGATGAGCACCTCCGGGCAGGGTCCTACCACGGCTCTCAGCACCGGGTTCAGTTCGCCGACGGGCTTGGCGGTCGATAGCAAAGGGAACTTGTACGTGGCCGACGCGGGAAATAACCGGATCATGCGGTTTCCCACTCCTTTCAACACGCCGGCCGGCACCCCTCCGCAGCCGGATCTGCTCATCGGGCAGCCGGGTTTCCAAAATGGAAACGCGGGGAACCAAGGAGGGAACTGCTCATCCAAGACTCTCTGGTTTTCCACTTCGTCCGGGCCGCAACTGACCAGCCTGGCGATCGATTCGAGTGGGAACCTCTGGACTACAGATCCGCTGAATAATCGCGTATTGATGTACCAGGCCGCCAACCTCATTGCGAACGCTTCGCAGCCCGTCGCGTCGGTGGTTCTCGGCCAGAACGACTTCGTGACCTGCACGCAACCGGCGTCCGGGTTCACGCTGCTGAGCAAGGGGAGTCTTGTCGACCCGTCCGGCCTGGCGTTCGATACCGCGGGCAACTTGTACGTGACGGACGTTTATTCGCGCGTGTTGTTTTTCCAGGGACCGAATTTCGCGTCTCAGGGTCAAGCCGCGCTGAGGGTTCTGGGGATTCCGCCGCCGGTCGCCTCCGGCGCGCCGGCCACCGTGTACCCCACCCAATATACCCTCGGTGCGTTCAACACCAGCGGCGGTCCGATTCCGGCGAATGGCGTTTTCACGAACGGAACCAATCTTTTTGTCGCCGATACGCCGCAGAGCCGGATCGTCGAGTACGATATTCCCGCCAACTGGCCCGCGGAATCGACGTCTTTCCCCTCGCCACCCATCAAGAATGTTTACGGCCAGATCGGATTTGCCACTGGAAAGTCGAATCAGGCACAACCGCAGCCGAGCTCCTCGACGTTTTCCGGACCTTTCGGCGGAGCATTCCTCGGCACTCAGATGTGGGTCGCGGATACCGGGAACAATCGAGTGGTCGGCCTCTCGCTGAACTCCGCGGCCACATATTCGTCAGCCTCGGTGCTGGTCGGCCAGTTGGACTACATTTATAATGCTCCGAACCTGATCGTCGGCTCGGAGGTGTTCTTGAGCTCGCAGCTGGGCTCGGCCTCGGGAATCGTCGTCGATAACAGCTCGAATCCTCCGCACCTTTATGTCGCCGATCCTGGAAACAACCGCATCCTGGGTTTCAAGAGCGCGCTAACGGTGGGAGCCGGGGCGACGCTCCAGCAAGCGGATCTCGTAATCGGCCAGCCGGATCTGAAAACGTCGGAGATCAATTACCCCATGGGGCTTGCCGGCCAGCCGACGCAGACGGGGCTATACAGCCCGATCGGCGTTGCCGTAGACGTCAACGGGAACCTGTACGTCGCCGATTCAGGCAATGGACGAGTCGTGCGCTTTCCCGCGCCCTTCAATCAGCCCGCCGGTCAGCAGGCGACCGCGAATCTGGTGTTGGGACAACCGAATTTTACGTCATTCATTCAGACAGCGAGCGCGAATTCCATGCACTCGCCCTGGGGCCTGGCTTTATTCGCCGATGATACTGGTGCGGTTCCCTTGGGGGGCAGCCTTGCCGTTTCGGATCCGACCTATAATCGCGTGCTGATCTTCAAGAAGCAGGCGAGCGGGGATTTCACGAGCGGGCAGAGCGCCGCGATCGTGCTGGGACAATCGAGCTTCTCAGGAACGTCCGCGGGCACGGGATTTGGTTCTTTCAATAGTCCGCGCGGGATCGCGTCCGATACCTCAGATCGTTTGTATGTCGCGGATGAAGCAAACGGTCGCGTCCTGGAGTTCAATCAAGCGCCGGAAGGATCGAGCGGGGCGACCTCGACCAACCAACTTACAGGCCTGAATGCGCCGTTGGGCGTTGCCATCAATGCCTCGACGACAGAGCTTTGGGCCACGAGCACGAATAGCGGGATCGTATATCGGTATCCGCAGTACACAACATGCCAATTGAGCACCTGTCAGCCGACGGCGCAACTGGCGTCCTATGGACCTTTGGGGTTGGCGGTAGACGCGAGCGGCAACGTAATCGTGGGCGACGCGTCGAATCGAATCACGTTTTATTTCGCCGCGGCGTTCTATCGAAATGCGGCGACGTATAGCGCGCAACAGCCGTTGGCTCCGGGAATGTTGGCGATCCTTGGCCGGTATGGATTGCCGATGAGCATCCAGAGTGGAGCTGCGCAAGCGTATCCATGGCCCACGACGCTCTCGGATATTAATCTCACGGTCAACGGAACTGCCGCCCCGATTTTCGCGACGAACGGCAGCTACGGCTCCATTTCCTTCCAGGTGCCCTATGAAGCGCCGACGTCGGGATTCGCGAACTACATCATCACGCAGCACTCTACGGGCGCCGTTTTAGGCGTGGGTTCCTTCCAGATGGGGCAGGCGGATCCTGGGTTTTTCACTTCGAATTCCGAGGGCACGGCTCTGGTCGCGGCGCAGAACGCGGTTGATAATTCAACCAATACTCCGGCGAATCCGGTCGCGAGAGGTGCGACGATCGTTCTTTATCTGACGGGGCAGGGACCGGTGCCGAACGCACCAGCCGACGGAGCACCGCCATCCGGCAGCATCCCGACGACCGGTTCTTTGACCGTCGCCATTAACGGGACGCCGTTAACGAGCTCTCAAATTCAGTACTCAGGGCTTGGCGCGTTCCCGGGCGGATGGCAAATCAACGCGGTAGTTCCAGAGACGGTCCCTCCGGGAGTTGTCTCGGTCTTAGTGATCTATAACGGCATCCAAAGCAACATTGGCGGAACGACGGCGTCTGATGGAATCAGCCCGGGGGCGGACGTCAAGCTGACAGGAGCGGCGCTTACGACGATTGCGGTGAAGTAGAGCCGGGTACCGCATCTCCAGGAAGATGCGGTATACTCGAATTTACGCCCACTGTTCCGTGCGGAAGTGTGCGCGGCGGACGGCTCGTGGGAAATCTGGACAGGTGGGTGAGTGGTTAAAGCCAACAGACTGTAAATCTGTCCCTCCTTGCGAGGTACGAAGGTTCGAATCCTTCCCTGTCCACCAGTTTTTTGAGTTTTTGAATTTCACAGGCTGAAGCCTGTGCCACTTGGCTTTTTGGGTGGCACAGACTTTAGTCTGTGCTGAAAAAGGCCGTTGTAGCTCAGCTGGTAGAGCGTCCGTTAGCGGAAGGTCACCGGTTGGAGTGGCGCGGTAGGCTAGTGTTTAATTTAAGGCCGTTGTAGCTCAGCTGGTAGAGCGCGTCCTTGGTAAGGACGAGGTCACCGGTTCAATCCCGGTCAACGGCTCCAGATTTTGAAGGAGCGGCGGATGGTAGAGCGTCCGTAACGGAAGGTCACCGGTTCAATCCCGGTCAACGGCTCCAGTTTTTTTGAAGTATTTTTTGTACGTGCTGGAAAGCGTCCCGACCGGGAAGCACTACCTCGGGATTGCGGCGGATGTCGATCGGCGTCTTCACGAGCACAACACGAAAAGCGGCCGTTGGACGAGCGCCTATAAGCCTTGGAGGCTGGTGGCGAAGGAAGAATTTCTGGATCGTGCAGTGGCCAGCAGGCGGGAACGGTTTCTGAAGAGCCGCGAAGGAATTGCGGCGCGAAAGCAGTTGATAGAGGGAATCCATGGCGAAGGAAAAATTTGATCGTAGTAAGCCGCACGTGAACGTGGGGACGATTGGACACATCGATCACGGCAAGAC
>DATHOJ010000125.1:0-49275 GCA_035485055.1 Bryobacteraceae bacterium | reverse complement strand
AAAAAGCCGCCCGGTTTCCCGGACGGCCTTCCTTTTACTACCGAACGCGAGTGGCTAGTAGTCCATCCCCGGACCGTGCTCGCCGCCGCCCGGCATGGGGGCTGACTTCTTCTCCGGGATCTCGCAGATCATCGCTTCGGTGGTCAGCATCAGCGCGCTGATCGACGATGCGTTCTGCAGAGCCGACCGCGTTACCTTGGTCGGATCGATGACGCCGGACTTCACCAGGTCCTCATACGCCGCGGTGGCAGCGTTGAAGCCAAAATGAGGCTCCTTGTTGGCGCGGATCTTCTCGATCACGATCGCGCCTTCGAAGCCCGCGTTGCCAGAAATCTGGCGAACCGGCTCTTCGCAAGCGCGGCGGATGATGTCGTACCCGATCTTCTCATCGCCTTCCACCTTCAACCCGTCGAGCACCGATGCCGCGCGGAGCAGCGCTACGCCGCCGCCCGGAACGATACCCTCTTCGACGGCCGCGCGCGTGGCATGCAGAGCATCCTCGACGCGAGCCTTCTTTTCCTTCATCTCGGTCTCGGTCGCCGCGCCGACCTTGATCACCGCGACGCCGCCCGCGAGCTTCGCCAGGCGTTCCTGAAGCTTCTCGCGATCGTAATCCGAAGTGGTCTCTTCGATCTGAGCGCGCAACTGCTTAATGCGGCCCTCGATAGTCTTGTGCTCGCCCGCGCCATCGATGATGGTGGTGTTGTCCTTATCGACCGTGACGCGCTTGGCGCGGCCCAGATCTTTGAGCTGGACGCCTTCGAGCTTGATGCCGGTTTCTTCGAAGATGGCCTGGCCGCCGGTGAGGATGCCGATATCTTCGAGCATCGCTTTGCGGCGATCGCCGAAGCCCGGAGCCTTCACGGCGCAAGCGTTAAGAGTGCCGCGCAGCTTGTTCACGACGAGAGTGGCGAGCGCTTCGCCTTCCACTTCCTCGGCGATGACGAGCAAGGGCTTGCCCGAACGGGCGATCTGCTCCAGTACCGGCAGCAGGTCCTTCATGTTGCTGATCTTTTTCTCGTGGATCAGGATGTAGGGATCTTCGAGCACGCACTCCATGCGCTCCGGATCGCTGATGAAATAGGGCGAGAGGTAGCCGCGGTCGAACTGCATTCCTTCGACGGTGGAGAGCTCCGTCTGCATGGTGCGCGACTCTTCGACCGTGATGACGCCGTCCTTGCCGACCTTCTTCATCGCGTCGGCAATGGTCTTGCCGATAGTCTCGTCGCCGTTGGCCGAAATGGTGCCAACCTGCGCGATCATGTCGCCCGAGATGCTCTTCGAGTGCTTCTTCACTTCTTCAACAACCAGCTCGACGGCCTTCTCGATGCCGCGCTTCAGGGCCATCGGATTCGCACCGGCGGCGACGCTCTTCACGCCTTCGCGATAGATGCACTGCGCCAGAATGGTTGCCGTCGTGGTGCCGTCGCCGGCGATGTCGGAGGTCTTGGAGGCCACTTCGCGCACCATCTGCGCGCCCATGTTCTCCAGGGGATCCTTCAACTCGACTTCTTTCGCTACGGTGACGCCGTCTTTGGTGATGGTGGGTCCGCCGAACTTTTTCTCGAGGACCACGTTGCGGCCCTTCGGTCCCAACGTCACTTTCACCGCATCGGCCAGTTGATTCACGCCGCGGAGAATCGCCTGGCGGGAATTTTCAGAGTAAACAATTTGTTTTGCAGCCATGATTGAAAATCTCCTTATGCCTTTGCCTTTTTGGACCCACCCTCAAGCACCGCGAGCACTTCGTCTTCGCGCATGATGAGGTATTCGGTGCCGTCGAGCTTGATATCGGAGCCGGAGTACTTGCCGAACAGAATATGGTCGCCGGCTTGTACGTCGAGCGGAATCAGTTTGCCGTCATCGGCGTGTTTGCCCTTGCCAACGGCAACGACCTCACCTTTCTGCGGCTTCTCTTTCGCGGAATCGGGCACAAACAGCGCGCCGATTTTCGCATCGTCTTCTTCCAGCCGTTTAACCACAATGCGGTCGTGCAGCGGTCGAATGTTCATGGATCAACCTCCTGGTGTTTAAATAAAGAAATCTTGCGTTGATTGATATGGGGCACGGTGTTTTTGTTGCGCGCCGCGTCCCAAGTGCTATTATTAGCACACTACCAGACCGAGTGACAAGATTTTTTTGTAAATATCTGATTACAGGACGTTTTTAATTTCGATTTGGCGGTTGCGCTCGCCCACTGCCGAAAGGCGGACCTCGATGCGCGGCCGCGGCATTAATTCGGGAAATCGCTCTCCCCATTCCATTAAAATCACGGCGTCGCGGTCGAAAATGTCATCCAATCCCAGCGTGGCGACTTGTTCCGCTTTGTCTAAACGATACAGATCAATATGATAAACGCGGCCCTCGCCGTACTCGTGAATCAGGGGGAACGTAGGACTCGAAATGTCTTCCGGCTCGGCGACTCCGAGTCCGTGAACGATCCCTTTTGCCAGCGTCGTTTTCCCGGCGCCTAAATTTCCAATGAGCAGAACGCAACACTTCTTCGGCAGCGACCGGGCAATCGTCCGCCCCAGATCAACGGTCTCCTCGTCGGAGGATGTGCTGTAGCATTCTGACTCCTTTACAGACATTCGCGCATGGCCTTCGGCAAATAATTCAGTAACTCCGTCGCCAGCAGACATTTGTCTGTCCACTCCTCCGCGCCCAACTCTCCCGCACGCCCGTGGAGCCACACCGCCGCTCGAACTGCGGTCGCGATATCGTCTGGATGCTGGGCGACCATTCCGGAAACCATCCCGGTAAGAATGTCTCCGGTTCCTCCCTTCGCCATCGAAGGCGACCCGGTGGGATTCACCCATACCTGCCCGTCCGGCAGCGCGATCAGCGTGCCCTGGCCCTTCAGAACGAGACACACATTTCGATCCCGTGCAAACGTCCGGGCCGTCGTCAACCGATCGGTAAATTTCCCTCCGACCAAGCGAGCCATCTCGCCGGGATGCGGCGTCAGAATCGTCTGCAACCCGCGTCCGCGAAAATCGGTGCCGGCAATGGAGTTCAACCCGTCGGCATCGATGATCATGGGTACCTTCACTTCGCTCAGCAAGTTGCTCAGCAGCTCCGCGGCCGGTCCGAGTCCCGGTCCCACAGCGATCACCGTCTTCTTCTCGAGCGAAAAGTGTTCGAACGATTCCGTCATCAGTTCCGGAACCAGCTTCGAGGAATCCGCGCACGCGACGCTGACTAATCCGGCGCCCGCGCGCAACGCGGCGAGCCCCGCCATGGCCGCAGCGCCCGATTTTCCCGGCGCTCCGCCGATCACCAGGACGTGGCCGTACATCCCTTTATTCGAATCGCGTTTGCGAGGCTTTAGCAGCGGCGCGAAATCGTGCGCCTCCGATAGATGCAGATCGGATTGCAAAAACTCCGGAGGGATTCCGATGTCGGCCACAATCATCTTGCCGACGTTTTCCGCGCCCGGCCCGATCACTAGTTCGACTTTCGGCGCCGCGAACGTCACCGTAATATCGGCGCGGACTTGCAAGGCCGAGGGAATGTCCACCGCGACGATTTTTGCGTGGGGAAAATCTTCGTTGATCGAACGTATCAGCTCGGCGTAGGGAGTGCGGACCTCGCCGCTGAATCCCGTGCCGAGGAGAGCGTCGACAACGATCGTTGCTTGGGGATCGGACCGCTCCCGCTGGTCGCGGCTCTGTATGATCTGCAGGGTCGCGACGCGGCTCTCAAGCAGGCGCGCGACTACCAAGCCGTCCCCGCCGTTATTTCCCGTGCCGCAGAAAATCACCACTCGCTGCGCAGCCAGCGGCGCGAACTCTCGCTCTAAAACCTCCACCACGCGCGTCCCCGCCCGCTCCATCAGGACCTCGCCTGGAGTCCCCGCGGCGATCGTCCGCCGATCCGCTTCACGCATCTGCTCCGCGGTCAGGACGTTCATACAGGCGCCTCATTCAGGGCCTGCTCCAGCTTTTGCAGTCCTTCTTCCTGTCCCATTACGATCAGGTGATCCCCCACCGTGATTCGCGTTTCAGAGGAAGGATTGAACACCATTTTCCCGTCCGCCTTCCGGATCGCGAGCACGATCACGCCCATCTCGCTGCGGATCTGCATTCCCGCGATGGTCGCATCGACAAAGCTGCTGCGCGCGGAAACACGGACCTGCTCGATGTTCACCTTCACGTCCATATTTTGCGTCGTGAAATCGATAAATTGCTGCACGTGCGGTTTCAGCAGCGCCTGCGCCATGCGATGGCCCGTGCTGTTATAAGGTGCGAACACAAAATCGGCGCCCGCCCGCCGCAGCTTTTCTTCGGACGTTTGCTCCGCGATGCGCGCCGTGAGCGCGATCTTCGAATTCAGCGTGCGCGCCGACAGGATCAGAAACAGATTGTCGGCGTCGGACGCGAGCGTGGCGATTAATCCCTTCGCGCGGTCGATGCCCACCTCCCGCAGCACGTCGTCGCGGCTCGCGTCGGCTAGCACGGCGAGCATTCCCTCCTTGATCGCGCGCTCCACTTTTTCTTCATTGTGATCGACCACCACAAATTTAGCGCCCTGAAGGCGTAGCTCATCCGCCGCTCCGCGCCCCACCCGCCCGAAGCCGCAAACAATGAAATGGCCGTCCAGTTTTTCGATCATTTTCTTGACCCGCCGCTTTCCGAAAAATTGA
Source organism: Bryobacteraceae bacterium (assembly GCA_035485055.1). Classification (GTDB taxonomy): domain Bacteria; phylum Acidobacteriota; class Terriglobia; order Bryobacterales; family Bryobacteraceae; genus Palsa-187. The sequence continues at coordinate 44,630 of DATHOJ010000125.1, read as the reverse complement.
TTCAGCTCCAGCTCGATAATGGTCTGCGTCATCGCGCCGACCGCCAGCAACATCACCGTGACGCCAAAAAAAATCAGGAACGAATTGAACACCCGGCCCAGGTGGCTCAGCGGACGAATTTCGCCGCTACCCACGGTCGTGATCATGGTCAGCGTCATGTAAAACGCGTCGAAGACCGGATAATGCTCGATGAAAACGAATCCCACCGTCCCGCCGGCGAGCGTAATCGCGAGTGCGATCGCTATCAAACCCAGGCGCCGTGGCAGATGATCCATCAGATCCATATTAGGTGGCGCGAGCTTCAGCTTGCAGCCGAGGTCTCAACCTCGGAAAAGTCGCGCAGATCGCTTCCTGCGGTCGCGGCACGGAATCGGCGATGCGTAAAATCAATTGCTGACCGAGCCGCGACCACAGGGAGCGATCCTTTCAACAGGCAGCGTAAGGCTGATTGAGGCTCCACTGCTACAATAGTCCCGGGTCTTCCTTCCAAAAAATGAGTAATGTAATCGTTCTAGGTGCGCAGTGGGGTGATGAGGGTAAAGGGAAAGTAGTCGATCTTCTCGCGGAGCGCTTCGACATCGTCGCGCGCTACCAGGGCGGGCACAACGCCGGCCACACGGTTTTCATCGGCGAGAAAAAGTTCGTTCTCAAACTCATTCCCAGCGGTATCCTGCGCCCCGGCGTGCAAGCGGTGATCGGCAACGGCGTGGTCATCGATCTCGCCGCGCTGCTCGAAGAGATCGCGGCCCTTGAATCGAATGGCATCGACGCCACCAAACAGCTTCGCATCAGCAATCGCGCGCACGTCATTTTTCCCTTCCACCGGCTGGTCGAAAAAATGTCGGAAGCGCGGGAAAACCGCATCCCGATCGGCACCACTTCCCGCGGCATCGGTCCTTGTTATGAGGATAAGACCGGCCGCCGCGGCATCCGCATCGCCGATCTGTACGACCCCGAAAGCTTCCGCGATATCTACGACACTTTGGTCGAGGACAAGAAAACGCTGGCCGCTACGTTCAATCTTCATGACACCATCGACTACGGCGAAATCCGCACCCGGAACGAGCAATACGCCGAAAAAATCCGTCCCATGGTCTGCGATACGGCGGCTCTGCTCGCGGACGCGATGAACCAGGGTAAGCGCATCTTATTCGAAGGCGCACAGGGAACCATGCTCGATATCGACCACGGGACCTATCCATTTGTAACGTCATCCAGCGCCTCGGCGGGAGGAGCTTCCATCGGCACCGGAGTCCCGCCCACGCGAATCTCGGGGATTATTGGCGTTTCGAAAGCGTACAACACGCGCGTCGGCTCCGGCCCGTTTCCAACCGAGAGCGACGATGCCGCCGGCGAAATTCTCCGCCGCGAAGGAAACGAGTTCGGCGCCGTCACCGGCCGCCCGCGCCGCTGCGGATGGTTCGATGTCCCTCTGCTGAAATACACCGCGATGGTGAACGGCTTCGACACCCTGTTCATCATGAAGCTGGATGTGCTCGACATTTTCGACGAGATCCCGGTCTGCATCCGCTACCGTCTGCACGGCGAAGAGGTCACAGAAATGCCCGCTACTTATCGAGCCCTCGAAGCGATCGAACCGGTCTACGAAAAACTTCCCGGCTGGCGCACGTCAACGCGAGGCATCTCCCGTTTCGACGAGCTACCCACGGAAGCACGAGCCTATCTGCGTTTCTTAGAAGAGCGCACCGGAGTAGAAGTCGGCGGAGTCTCGACGGGGCCGGAGCGGAATGAAACAATCATCCGCCCGGGGTCAAAGTTAGAGCGGCTGATCGGCTAAACACAGCCCGTGATTAGCAGCCCTTCATATTAAGCCCCCTTCAGAAAACGAAACCGCGCACTCCGCACTCCTGTCTCACCTATCAGGAGCGTTTATGCGGAAATTCCTGTTTGCCTTATCCCTTGTATCATTTGCAGTCGCCCAAGTCCCGAATCCTCCAGGAACGGAGCCGGCCAACAGCGCTCCAGCCGCCGATCCTCCCAGCCGCGCCGCTCGCCTGAGCTATATTGTCGGAACCGTTTCCTTCCAGCCCGGCGGCGTCGAGGACTGGGTTCCCGCCGAGGCTAATCGCCCCATGACTACCGGCGACCGCTTGTGGACCGAAGAAGGCTCCCGCGCGGAAATGAATCTCGGTTCCGCCGCATTCCGCCTCAATGGCCGCACCAATTTTACGTTCTTAAATCTGGACGATAAAACCGCGCAAGTCCAGCTCTCGATGGGTACTCTGAACATCCGCCTCCGCCGCCTCGCCGACGATGAAGCCGTTGAGATCGATACCCCGCAGATCGCCTTCACCCTCCTTCGCCCCGGCGATTATCGCGTCGAAGTGAGTGAAGCAGGCGATGCGACCATCGTCACCGTCCGTGGAGGCGACGCCGAGGCCACGGCCAACGGCCAGGCGATTCCAGTCCACGCCCGCGAACAGGCTCGCATCACCGCTGCCGAAGGAGCCGCGCCTGTGATCGATCAGCGTCCCGCTCCTCCGGCCGATCCCTTCGATAATTTCTGCCAGGACCGCGACCGCCGCGAGGATCTTTCGCCCTCCGGCAAATATGTTTCGCGCGACATGCCGGGCTATTCCGACCTCGATGCCAACGGCACCTGGCGCGCCGATCCGCAGTACGGGCAGGTATGGGTTCCGAACACCGTGCCGGTCGGCTGGTCGCCCTATCATTATGGACACTGGGTCTGGATCGCTCCCTGGGGCTGGACCTGGGTGGACGATGCGCCGTGGGGCTATGCTCCGTTTCATTACGGCCGCTGGGCGTTCGTCGGTCCAAGCTGGGTCTGGATTCCCGGCCCGGTTGTCGCCGTGCGTCCCGTCTATGCTCCCGCGATGGTCGCCTTCGTCGGCGGACCCGGCCTCGGAGTCGGCATTTCCGTCGGCTGGTTCCCGCTCGGCCCGCGTGAAGTTTTCGTGCCCGCCTACGGCGTCAGCGCTGTTTATATGACGCGTGTCAACGTCACCAATACTGTGGTCACCGAAGTTGCAATCCGCGGCGGTGGAGTCGGAGTCGTCTATGCCAACCGAGCCGTTCCCGGAGCGATCGTAGCCGTCCGCGGCGACGCCTTCGTGGGCGGCCGGCCCATCGGAGCGGTCGCCGTCCGCGTATCGCCCGGCGCGGTGGAGCGTGTGGAAGTCCTGCACGCCGCGCCGCTCGCGCCGGAACGTGCCGCGGTGCTCGGTGGACGCGCGCCTTTGGCCGGAGCGCATCTGCCTCCCGCAGCCGTCATGAATCGGCCGGTTGTATCCAGGATCGCTCCTCCGCCTGCGCTGGTTCCGTTCGCCCGTCAACAGGAAGCGCTGCGAGCCAATCCCGGCCGCCCTCTACCGCCGGCCAGTCAGCCCGCGGCCCGCGCGAATATCCGCCCAGCGGGCCCTCCAGCCGTGAGCCGGCCAAATCCTTCACCAGCAACTCGTCCGGAGGCGCAGCCCGAGACCGCTGCTCCACACGCCAATCCTCCGGCCGCACAAAGCCACGACGAGCGAGCGCAGAAGAAAACGTCAAAGCCGGCGAAAAAGACAACCAGGTCCGACAAGGACAAATAGTCGCCGATTCAGGGCCCCGACCGCAGGAAGCAATCTCCCCGGCTTTATTCAAGTTGAGCGGCGCCCGCCCGCCGCTCAAGAAATTTTGACGCGTTTTTCCTCCCGTTTGCGCCGTACTCAGTAGGGGAAAAACTTGTCATGAATACTCGGCTGATCGCAAGAACAATCGGTGTGCTTTTCTTTACGATCGCGGCCGCATTCGCGCAGCCGGCCGTTACCGGCGTCATCAATGCGGCCTCTTACACCACGCAGCTCTGTCCCGGGCTGACCGCGACTATCTATGGTTCAAATTTCGGGACGAATGCATCTGCCGTGTCAGTGAGCGTCGGCGGAGCCGCCGGTTTGGTCATCTCGCCGGTCACCGCCGGCCAGTTTAACGCGGTACTCCCAATCGGAGCCGTGCCCGGAGCCACCACGATCACCGTGACCGTCGGAGGCGTGACCTCGGCTCCGTTCAACATCACTTTAAGCGCCTACTCGCCTGCCTTCCTGGTCCAAAACAGCGCCGCCACGGGGTTCGCGGCCGTTTATGAAGTGAGCACCAACGCTCTGGTAACGCCCACCGCGCCGGCCCACAGCGGCGATAACGTTTACGTCTACGCGGTCGGCCTGGGCGCCACAACTCCAGCCGTCGCGACGGGCGCAGCCCCCACCGCCAACTCCCCGACCACGACACTGCCGACGCTCACCATAGGAGGCGTGTCCACCAAAGTCGCGTTCGCCGGTCTCCCGCAAGGCTATGGCGACGGCATCTATCAGGTGAATTTCGCAATACCTACCGGCGTTCAAGGCACGCAACCTCTAGTGCTGACGATTGGAGGGGCAAGCTCGCCTTCCACCATCACCATCGCACTGGCCGGGACTTCCTACGTCATCAGCAACTCGACCTTCGCAAATCCCGGAGTTGCCTCGCCGGGCTCCATCGCGACCCTGTTCGCGAACAGCATCGGTACCACCTCGAACCAGACCACCATCTTCCCGGCGACCACCGCCGAGGGAGTGCAGGTCACCTTCAACGGCACCGCCGCGCCGCTTTTCCACGTGATCGGCGCAGGCGCGCAGCCGCAAATCGATTTGTTGGTGCCCTCGAACCTGCCGACCAGCGGAACCGTGAACGTGCAGTTAACCACGTCCACGGCATTCTATTCGAATTACGTCCTGACCATGGTGCCGTCGAATCCTGGCTTCTATCGCATCCAGGACCCCAAGGTAACCACTCGTGAAAACGTCATTGCCCAGTTCAACGGCACGGCCGGACTGGCCCTTCCGGTGTCCACCACTGCCGCGCTGGGACTCCCGGCTTGCACCAGCACGACGAATCCGCTTTCGGTCTGCGGACGGCCCGCCACCATCGGCGATTACCTGGTGCTGTACGCCACCGGTTTAGGTCTCACCACGCCCGGGGGTAATCCCAATGGCCAGCCCCTCGCGAACGGGTCGGTTCCTCCCCTCGATGGAAGCGTCCTTTATGAAACGCCGACCACGCCGGTAGTGACCATCGGAGGAATCTCTTGCAAGGTGCTGTTCTCCGGCCTCACGCCCGGTTATCCGGGAGAGTATGAAATCGTCGTCCAGGTTCCCAGCGGGGTCACTAGCGGGGACGATATCCCGGTATCGGTGTCGATCCTGGGCGCCAGTGACAGCACGGTGACGATCTCCATCCAGCCGTCAGGGAATTAGTCCCCTCCCTGTCGCGTCGCTCAGCCGGGTTGTCGTCCCTCGCACCGAGCCCCGGCTTTTGAAATCGAGTATGATAATCCTCTCAGCCGCACGGACTTTTTTTTCTGGCGCTACCTAATGTGCAATGTGGATTCACGCCATAGAAAAGTGCCAAAGGGCAAGCGAAGGAAGGAACTGGACATGCGGACACGAATTTTGAACCACGCAGTTGCAGGGGGCAGTATGCGAAAATTTTTGATTCTCTTTACCGCGGGCGTGCTGGCAAGCGCACTCGCGGTGGCCGACGAACCGGACCCACCCAGCCGAGCGGCACGGCTGAGCTACATGGCGGGTACCGTAACTTTTCAACCTCAAGGCGAGGAAACCGATTGGGTTCCCGCCGACATGAACCGCCCGCTCACCACGGGCGACAAACTTTGGGTGGAGCAAGGCGGGCGGACTGAGATTCAGACCGTCAACTCCGTGGTCCGTCTCAATGGCCACACTAATTTCTCGTTCCTCGGCGTGGAAGGGGACACCACGCAGATTCAACTCTCGCTCGGTTCGATGACCGTGAACCTCACCGGCCTCGCGGACAACGAGACTTACGAAATCGATACGCCGCAGGTTGCGTTCACGCTGCTGCGCCCCGGTCTCTATCGCGTCGAGGTGAATGAAGCCGGCGACACGACGATCATTCGGGTTCGCGCGGGCGGAGGAGAAACCACCGCCGACGGCAAGGCCGCTCCTCTGAACAACAACGAGGAAGTGGTGATCAAGGGCAATCCCGCCAGCTACGATAAACACGGCGTGCCCAACCCCGACGAGTTCGACGCCTGGGGCAATGAGCGCGACGCCAAGGTCGCGAATTCCGTTTCCGTCAGAGCTGTCGCGCCCGGCGTAGTGGGTGCGGCCGATCTCGATGTCAACGGCGTGTGGAGACCCGCTCCGATTTACGGCAACGTGTGGTTCCCGAACGCCGTGGTGGCGGATTGGGCTCCGTACCGCTTCGGCCACTGGGGTTTCGTTGCGCCGTGGGGATGGACCTGGATTGACGATGCTCCCTGGGGCTATGCCCCGTTCCATTATGGCCGCTGGGTCATGGTCGGCGGATTGTGGGGATGGGCGCCTGGACCGGTCGCGGTGACCGCGATTTACGCGCCCGCGCTGGTTTCGTTCATCGGCGGCGTGGAATTAGTCGGCGTCGTAGATCCGGTGAGCTGGGTCGCGCTGAGCTGGGGCGAACCCTGGTATCCGAGCTTTGGCGTCAGCTTCGGCTATTACAATAGCGTCAATCTGTGCGGCACGATTTTCGCGGCCGGTATCATCGCCGGCGTGTGGGGCGGAGCGGCCGTGAATCTTTCCTTCGGACACGATCCGAGAGCGGTCAACGTAGTCGGCCGCGGCGGCTTCGCCGGCGGACACCCGATTGGACGCGAATTTGCCCACCGCGATCGTTTCGGCGGTCATGCCTTCGATCATGCCGGTGCGCGGCGTGAAGGCGCGCGTGGCATCGCAGGAACCAGGGAAGGCCGCCTGGGCGGTCATGCTCCCTTGCGGGCGGGTTCACGTGGAATTCCTCCCCGCGGTGCGATGGGACGTTCGGCGGTGACTCGTCACGATCCGGCGGCGCGCGGCGGCAACTTCCGCGGAGCGGGTGTCAACGCACGGCACGGCGCGTCGGCGAACGGCGGACATGCTGGTGGATTCAAGGGCGGCGAACATGGCGCCGCAGCCCATAATGCCGCGGCAGCTCATAATGCTCCCGCAGCTCATAACGCCGCGGCATCGCACAACGCTCCGGCGTCGCACAATGCGCCGGCAGCGCATAATGCAGCGGGGTCGAAGGCCGGTGCTCCCGCATCGCACAATGCAGCGAGTGGATCGAAGGCCGGCGCTCCTGCCTCGCATAATGCGGCGGGGTCGAAAGCGGGCGCTCCCGCATCGCACAGCCCGGCAGCGGGCGGAGCGAAAGCAGGCGCTCCGGCCGGTGGATCGAAAGCGGCTGCTCCTGCAACGCATAGCAGCACTCCGGCTGGTGGAGCGAGGGCTGGTGCTCCGGCAGGTGGAGCAAGAGCAGGTGCTCCGGCTGGTGGCGGAGCAAGAGCGGGTGCTCCGGCTGGTGGTGGAGCAAGGGCAGGTGCTCCAGCCGGTGGTGCGGCGAAGGCTCCGGCAGGCGGGGCAGCTCATCCAGCCGCTCCAGCTCGGCCTTCAGCGCCCGCGGTTAAGAAGAAGTAACAGCGTCGTTAAACAAAAAAAGGGAGAGTGCTTCGGCACCCTCCCTTTTTTGCATGCAACCAGTGAGAATTCGGGGTCTAGGCTACAAGCCTGTGCCAATCGAAGAGATCGCTCCCTGTGGTCGCGGCTCGGTGAATTTGTTCATTTTACTCGCCGCCGATTCCGAGCCGCGACCGCAGGAAGCGATCTGCCCGACCTTTTCAGCAATCCCTACAGCCTGGACTGTACCCGCCATATCACAGATTTAAGAGATTTAGCCGATCAGCGCTCATACCCATTTTCATTTCTAGAGCGTCTATAATGGTAGTCCCGGTAGTAAATAAGAAGTAGAGGTATCTTCCTTCCATGAATAAGTGGCTGGTCGCGGGCGCTTTGGCGCTCACCGCGAGCTCGGGAATTTTTGCCGCCGAGCTTACGCGCCCAAAAGCGGGCAAAGTCGAGATCTTCCCCCTCAAAGACGTCAAACCGGGCATGACCGGTACCGCTTGGACGGTATTCGAAGGCATGGACCCGGAGCCCGTGCCGATTGAAATCGTCGGGGTGTGGAAGAACGGGAGCGGTCCCCGCCAGGACGTCATTCTCGCCAAAATGGGCGGAAAAGCCAAGATCACCAACGTCGCTGCCGGTATGTCCGGCAGCCCCGTTTATATCGATGGAAAATTGGTAGGCGCGGTGGCCCTCCGCATGAGCGTATTCTCGCCCGATGCGGTTTGCGGCATCACTCCCATTGAGCTGATGCTCGAAATTCCGGAGTTCGACCGGTCGCGCCCCATGGACGCGCGAACGCCCGATAAGCCGGTCACAAACCGTTCGGCGGCAGCGGCGATTCCCGGCGATCTGCTGGCCCATCTTCACGCCAGCTCTCCGATCATGACGCCGATCGACACGCCTTTGGTGCTCTCCGGATTCTCCGCGCAAACCGTCGACGCGTTCTCGCCTTTCTTCTCGCAAATGGGGATCACCGCAGTGCAAGGCGGCTCCGGCGCCGGACCCTTGACGGCCAAGCCGGTTTCCGGATGGCGCGATTCGCTCAATCCCGGAGAAGCGGTCTCAGGAGTCCTGGTCTCGGGCGACATGTCGGCCACAGGCATGGGCACGGTCACTTATAACGATGGGAAGAAAGTCCTCGCCTTCGGGCATCCCTTCTTCAACCTGGGTCCGCTCGACATGCCGATGGCGAAGAGCGAAATTCTCATGGTTTTGAGCTCGGCGTTCCAGCCCACCAAGTTCGGCAACGCGACCGGAGTGGTCGGCGCGCTGCGCCAGGACCGCTTCAGCGGAATCATGGGCGAACTGGGCGCGGAAGCCCCATTCATTCCGGTTCATCTCAATGTCCGGTCCTTCAACAACTCCGGCGCGCCGCTCACCGAGAAGAAGCTTGAATTCCAGGTTTTCGTGCATCAGAAATGGACCCCGTTCCTGATGATGCTGACGCTGTTCCAATCCCTCCAGCAGATGAATGAATACGCGGACGACATTACCTATCGCATGAACGGCCATGTGGAAGTGGAGGGCGATCGCGCCATCAACGTTTCCACCATGCTTGCGCCCAGCGAAGCTCCGGTCGCGCCGCCCATGGCGCTCGCCGGGTGGTGGGGCGATAAATTCAATCGCCTGTTCCTCAATCCGGTGGCGATGCCAAAGTTGAAGAGCGTTGAAGTCACTGTCGACCTGCTGCCGGAGCGCCGCACCGCCGCCATCGATTACGCCTGGACACCGAATGCCGATGTGGATGCGGGCACCGAAATTCCGGTAAAGGTCTTCCTGCGCCCCTATCGCGGCGAACGCATTGAGCGCGACGTGGTGGTGAAAGTCCCCGCCGGCACGCCGAAAGGCGAGCACCGCATTCTGTTCAGCGATGCCGACACGTTAAACCGCATGCAGAACGCGGCCGTACTTGGGAATCGCTACATGGATATTCCGGAGACCATTTCTCTGCTCAATCAGGAACGGGGCAATAGCAGTCTCTATGTTTCACTCGTCGAAGGCCGGCCCACCTATTACGCCGACGACAAAACGCTGCCCAGTCTGCCCGCATCGGTGTTGAACGTGTTCCAGGCGGAACGGACCTCGACGCGCGTCCTGGTAGGCTCGGTGGAGAGCGCCAAAGAACAGCTCGCCATCCCGATTGACCAGATGGTCAGCGGCAGCTATTCGCTAAAAATTACCGTCAAATAAGGCTCTGTAAGACACTTTTCATGCACATTTCGAGAACATTAGGGGCGTTTTTGTGCGCCTTAGGCACGGTGTACGCTGTCGAAACCAAGACATGGCAGCAAGGCGAGATGGCGGATTTCGAAAAAGGCACGCTGACGCGCCTTTCGCTTGCCAGCGATGGACGGCTAGCGCTGGCTCCGGTGGTGAAAGAGGTTTTCGATCCTTCCGTCGCCTTCTTATGGGCTATCGCCAGGGATTCAAAGGGAAATCTCTACGCCGGCGGAGGCGGATTGGGCGGCTCCAAAACCAAGCTGTTCATGGTGGATCCGTCGGGTAAATCGAAGACCCTCTGCGAGTTGGAAGGAATCGCGATTCAGGCGATCGCCATCGATTCAAAGGACCGCGTGTATGCGGCAACTTCGCCGGACGGAAAGGTTTATCGGATCGACCAAGCCGGAAAATCCGAGGTTTTCTACGATCCGAAACAGAAATATATTTGGGCTTTGGAGTTCTCGAGAGCGGGCGATCTTTTTGTAGCGACCGGCGATCAGGGCGAGATTCACCGGGTGACGCCGGCGGGCGCGGGCAGTGTGTTTTTCAAGACCGAAGAAACGCACGCAAGATCGATGGCCATCGATCCGAACGGCAATTTGATTGTCGGGACCGATCCCAGCGGATTGATTTTACGGATTACGCCGGCGGGTGAAGGATTCGTGCTGTATCAGGCTCCGAAGCGGGAAATCACTGCCGTTGCGGTGACTCCGCAAGGGACGATTTACGCTGCTGGGGTGGGAAATAAGCTGCCGGTCGTGCCTCCGGCTACGCCTGCTCCGGCGCCTGCCCCCGCTCCACCGGCTCCAGCGGGAAGAGTCGTCGCGCCCGCACCTCCAACGCTTGCGGGAGCGGCTCCGGCGATTACCGGAGGATCGGAAATTTATCGCATCCAGACCGATGGGTATCCGCGCAAAATCTGGAGCCATGCGCAGGACCTGGTTTACGCGCTGGCGTTCGACGGACATGGGCGCGTGCTTGCGGGCACCGGAAATCACGGCGATATTTATCGCCTGGAGCCGGATTACAAATACTGGAAGCTGTTGAGCCTGTCGTCGACCCAGGTCACCGGCTTCTGCACCGGCGCGGGCGGCAGATTGTATGCGGTGACGGGAAATATCGGCAAGATTTTTTCTATTGGACCGGAGCTGGAACAGACCGGCGTTTTCGAAAGCGACATTTTCGACGCAGGCGCATTTTCCTATTGGGGGCGATTATCGTATTCGCCCAAGGAGAACAACGGAGTCAGCGTCGAGACGCGCAGCGGGAATTTGAACCGCGCGCAGAAGAACTGGAACGAGTTTGCGCGAACCAATGGGGGCCGCATTGTTTCGCCGCCCTCCCGGTTCCTGCAATACCGGCTGACGCTTTCCGGGAGCGGAGAGATTACCGAGGTGGACGCCGCCTATCAGATGAAGAACGTCGCGCCGGAGGTGGAGGACGTGGAGATGACTCCGGAAAATTACAAGTTCCCGGCTCCCTCGACCACTGCGCCTTCCGCAAGCACTTCGTTGACGCTGCCGGCGCTGGGACATCACAACGCGTCGGCTTCGGCGACCAGCGCGCCCTCGGCCGATTCGGGTTCGTCTCCAACGTTGACGTACACGAAGGGTTGGATCGGCGTGCGGTGGCTCGCCAACGATGACAACGGCGATTCGATGCTGTTCAAAGTGGAGATTCGCGGGGCGAACGAATCGGTATGGAAGGTTCTCAAAGACAAAATTCGAGAGCACTACTACAGTTGGGACTCGACTGCGTTTCCGGACGGCCGGTATTTCGTGCGCATCACGGCGACCGATGCTCCGTCGAATCCTCCGGACCAGGCTTTAAGCGCGTCGGCCGAGAGCGAGCCGTTTCTGATCGACAATGCGCCGCCCGAAATCACTGGGCTCAGCGCGGTTCCGGCGGGCGGGAAGATCGAGATTCGATTCCACGCGAAGGATCCGTTGAGCACGCTCGGCAAGGCGGAGTATTCGATCAACGGCAGCGAGTGGGTGATGGTAGAGCCGACGACTCGCTTGACCGATTCGATGGAGCACGATTACCGGGTGCTGGTGGATCGGGGGGCGGGCGAGAACACGGTAGCGGTGCGTGTGGCCGACGAAAACGACAACGAATCTGTTGCTAAAATCGTCATTAAATAATCTATGAGCGGGTTGCTGGTCTGGATGGCCCAGGGGACCGCGATCGTCGCGGTGTTGATGTTCATCCTGTGGCTGCTCCATTTTCCTCTACGCAGTGCGGCGATCGTTGACGTAGGGTGGGCGCTAGGGCTCGCGCTGCTGGCGTTGTTTTATGCGGCTCACGCGGTCGGCTATTGGCGGCGCGTGGCGTTCCTGGGACCGATGGCGTTGGCGTGGGGATTGCGCCTGGCCTTCTATTTACTCTTTACGCGCGTAAGCGGACAGCCGGAAGAAGGGCGCTATGCGGAGCTGCGGCGCAAGTGGGGCTCAAATACCGGCTGGAAGTTTTTGTTGTTCTTCGAATTTCAGGCGCTGCTGTGTGGAGTTTTATCGCTGCCGTTTCTGGTGGCGATGCACGATCCGGCAAAGGGGTGGGCTGAGTTCGAAGAACTGGGCTTGGGCATCTGGATGATCGCGTTTCTGGGCGAAACGATCGCGGACGCGCAGTTGGCGCGGTTCAAGCGGGACCCAAAAAATAAAGCTCGGGTGTGTAATGTGGGTTTGTGGCGATACTCGCGGCACCCGAATTATTTTTTTGAGTTCCTGATCTGGGTGTCGTTCGCGGTGATCGCTTTGCCCGCGCAATACGGGTATCTGGCATTGGTATCGCCGGCGCTGATGCTGTTTTTCCTGTTCCGCGTGAGCGGGATTCCGGCGACAGAGGAGCAGGCACTAAGAAGCACGGGCGAGGCTTACCGGAAGTATCAGCGATCAACGTCGGTGTTTGTGCCTTGGTTTCCGGATTGGTAGAGTCCCTTATTTTGGGTGAACTGAGGTTTTGATGTCGAAGTGCCGAACCATTGGGTCAGGGGCCCGCACCACGCGGTCGAGTTCGCCGTAATCGAGCCAGTTCTGCGCGCAGTTTTCGCAAGTGTCGATGATGATGTTGCCGGGTCCGCAGTACGGATGCGTGTCCATCGTGCCGCTGCATTTCGGGCAGTGCATCCGGCGATTCAGATCTTTCCAATCGGGAGGATGGGCGGCATCGACGGAGATTTCGCGCCTGGAGCGGAGGTCCTGGACGATTTCGGTGAAGACGTCCATCGCGATCAACATGCCGCGGCAGCGCTCGCAATAGAACATCCGTTCGCGGGCCACCGATGCGTGGGTCAGAGAAATGGCGCAGAGCGGGCAGAAGATGGGGGCGGGAACGCCGAGCACGCGCACTCCATCGGCGTTCGGATCGGGGAAGTGAGGGGTTTCGCAATAGTCGCAGATGAGATAATCCGCGTCGTCTTTCAGGCGCATCGCGGCGCCGCAGTTGGGGCAGTTCACGCCTGGAACATCGGCAGAAACCTGGCCGGGAAACAGGCACAGCTCCGCTATACGGTCTTCTCTTGCGCGCCCGACCCTTGGGCCGAGCGTAGTATTTTATCCCGGCGAACCGCTTTTTTATGACGATCCGCCGGGTTGGGCGCCCTATCCGGGTTATGAGTCTCCACGGCAAACTCCGCTGTAATGGACGCTGGTCCCACCCAATTTACCGGCGTTCGCGTTAGGGTCTCGAGAACTTTTACGCGGCGCGAACCAGATGTCTACTGGGATACCCCTGGCTCTTGATTGCATGTTAGGGGATCCCTTTTGGGCGTGGTGTGGATGAAAGTGCGAAGTGTTTGAATCGACTGGAGATTTAAGAGCGGGCAGGTCGGGAACCTGCCCCACTTGAAAGTTACTGTACTGCGTGTTATAGTACAGTTGTGATCCCCTTCCGCTTGACTTTTGAGCCGGGCATTTCGCTTTACGAACAGGTTGTTTATGCGGCTAAGAAAGCCGTGGTCTCCGGGCAGATGCGGCCGGGGGATGCTTTTCCTTCCGTGCGGATGCTTAGTAAGGCGCTGAAAATCAATCCCAACACGGCTCATAAGGTGATCACCCATCTGGTTGCCGAGGGGTTGATCGAAGTGCGGTCAGGAGTGGGGACGGTGGTCGCGGAACGAGCCTCGTCAACGGCGGCTGAGCGCGGGAACCTGCTGAAGAATGAGCTGGAACAACTGGTGGTGGAAGCCAAGAAAATCGGTCTTGAACTGGACGATGTCACCAAGGCGCTCGGCGACCACTGGAAGAGACTCGACGGAGGAAAGAAGTGAGCATACTGCGGACGATCGAACTCACGAAGCGGTTTCGCGGCACGCTGGCGCTGGACCGGTTGAACCTGGATGTTCCGGAGGGCAGCGTGTTTGCGCTGGTCGGCGCGAACGGCGCAGGGAAGACCACGGCGATCAAGATCCTAATGAACATCCATGCTCCGACTTCGGGACAGGCCGAGGCATTGGGGATCGATTCGCAGAAGCTATCGCCGGTTGAATTTCAGCAGATCGGCTATGTGTCGGAGAACCAGGAAATGCCGGAGTGGATGACGGTCGGCTACTTCATGGCGTATTTGAAGCCGTTTTATCCGACGTGGGACGACGCGCGGGCGGAGGAGTTGCTGCGGCAATTCGATTTGCCGCGCGACCGGAAGCTGAAGCATTTATCGCGCGGCATGAAGATGAAGGCGGCGCTGGCGTCGTCGCTGGCTTACCGGCCGAGGCTGATCGTGCTCGATGAACCGTTTACCGGGCTCGATCCGCTGGTACGGGACGAGTTTATCGAAGGGCTGATCGATAGCGCCAGCGAGGCTACGATTCTGATTTCGTCGCACGACCTGGCGGAGATTGAGAGTTTCGCCAGCCACGTGGGGTATCTGGAGAAAGGGCGGCTGCAATTTTCGGAGGAAATGACGGCGTTGAGCGGACGGTTTCGGGAAGTGGAGGTGACGCTGGATGCGGCTCCGGTGCTGCCTGCGAACTGGCCGGGCTCGTGGCTGCGGCCGGAGACTTCGGCGGCGGTGGTGCGATTTGTCGAGTCGCAGTTCGATGAGGCGCGGACAATGGCGGAGGTGCGCAAGCTATTCGGTGAGCCGCGCGGCATCGCGATCACGCCCATGCCTCTGCGGTCGATTTTCGTGACGCTGGCCAAGGCTGAAAGGAGGGCCGCGTGAATCAGGCTCTGCATATTTTTAAGAAAGATGTTCGGTGTCTGCGGTGGGAACTGGCGGCGTCGATGGTGTTGATGGCGATTTTCGTTTACGGGCAGATTTATCGCGACGTCTTGCTGGACAATCGCGCGGCGATCGTATCGTATATCCTGTTGTGCTTTTGGGCCTTTCTCTGCGCGCGCCTGGTTCAAGCCGAGCCGATTCCGGGCGACCGGCAGTTCTGGATCACCCGGCCTTACCAATGGCGAAGCCTGCTGGGCGCGAAGCTGCTGTTCATGGTGGTTTTCATCGGCGTCCCGCTGCTGGCCGCCGACGCCGTGATCCTTCGTGTGGAGGGATTCTCCATCGCCTCTCATGCTGTGGGTCTGTTGTGGTCCCTGGTCCTGATCACGGCGAGCACGCTAATCGCTTTCTGCGCGTTCGCGACGCTGACCCGAAATCTGACGGAGTGGTTCCTCGCTGCGATTATTACCGTTGGAATCGACTACGCTATCGCCGCGATCGCGAACGAAAGGGTCTGGGCGGGCGTTGAATGGATTCGCGATTACAGCTACGTCGCGATCATGTGCGTGGTCGCGGCCGTGGTTTTGCTGGCGCAGTACACGCGCCGTGGAACCATTTGGTCGATCGTAGTCATGGCGGTTGGGCTGCTGGGGTCCGCAATCTTCGTCAATTATGCGCGTTCCTCCTGGGCGCTGGAACTGGAGACTCGTTTTTCGAATCCAAGGGTGGATCTCTCCTCAGTGCGGATCGCGGCGGCGAAGGTAGAGCCGGCCGCTCCGACGATCAGGCCCATCCCGCCGAAACGGGAACAGGTGGTCTTGCTTGCGATTCCGCTGGATGTTTCCGGGTTGAAGGATGGGCTGGACTTGATCAGCGACGAAGTTCAGGTCACTATCAAGAACGAAAACGGCGGGAATTGGAGCCGGGGAGGGAGGCAGGCAAACGACTCGAACTATTTGCAGCGCACGCCCAAGGGGCATCGTCTCCTGTTGCGGGTAGATGGCTTGGCCTTCGAGAGGGCGGCCGATCCGGTGGAGGTGAGCTTGACGTTGTATCTGACGATGCTGCGCGATTCGGCTTCGAGAGTGATCCAGCCTCGGGATGCCGCGGTAGATGTTCCTGGCTCGGGACGTTGCCAGGACGTCGCCATGGAAAGGGATAACTGGATCGTATGCGAGTCGGCTCTCCGGGCGCCTCCAAACCTGTTGGTGGTGGGATTTAAAGGAGAGCGCCGGGATCGATTTTTCGCCGGAACATCATATTCGCCATTTCCGGCCGATGCCGATTCGGCGATCGTGCCGCTCGGCCGATATTCTCACTCGGTTCCCCGCGATTTGTATCCGGTGACGCTCACCAGTCTGGAGCCGGTCGCGCATTTTCGTATGGATCTTAAGCTGCCAAATGTTCACCTGGCGGACTACCGGGTGCCGTCGCAGTTTTAGGGCTGACGTCAAGCCTCGGCCGGATAAGTGATTGCCGTATCCTGGACCTTCGCAAACGGAGTGAGAGTATGAACCTGGCGGCGAGTTGCGCTCATGATATCCTCCGTGCGAATTCCGCGAACGAGCAGCGCATCGGCGATGAGCGAACGATGACAGCGCCACGGCACTGCTTCTGCGCACATCAAGACGACGCGATCTTGCTTCGCCAGGCGGATCATTTCTTCAAGGCTCGCCGTAAACTCGGGAGTTTGCATGTAATCGGCATACCCTCGAAAGGAGGCATTTCGCCAGCCCGCGTTGGGAGAATCGCGCTTTGCTTGGCGAAGACCACCGAGTCCAGGCAGGTGGACATATCCTAAGCCGGCCTTCTTTAAGGATCGCGGCAGGGAGGCCTTATCGAACTGCGGATAGTGCGCGGAACGCGGCACCGTGCGAACATCCACAACGCAAGTCGCCCCATGGACCTGAAGCAGATGGATGAACTCCTCAAGCGTATGCGTCGAATGACCAATGGTCATTACCAACGGTGAGCATTCCTCCTTGGGCATCCTTTTATTGGAGTTTCTTGAGCGCCGATCCCTTGTGCATGGCCAAGTGATCCGTGGTGTCGCTTTTGATCAAATACTGCGGCTCCTCCTTCGAGGCATGGACCGTGTACCCTTTGAACGTAATGGCCGAGATGATCTTTTTCATGATCGTTCCCTGGACATGGCCGGCTTCCGAGTTCCATCCCACATGATCTCCGACCTTAAAGTCCTTCTTCATTGGTGCGGCCTTTTTCAGGCAGCCGATCCTTTCTTAGATCCCGCTTGCGTGCGGGACGGCACGCCTTCGAACAGAGGGCCCAGGCCTTCCGCCATGGTGGGGTGCGTGAACACGGCATCGCGCAGCGCAGTGTAAGGGAGCTTGCCCATCATTGCGGTTTGCACGACCGCAAGGACTTCGCCGGCCTGCGGTCCCACTGCCGTGAAGCCGAGGATTTCGTCAGTGTCACGGCTGATGAGCGCTTTCATAAAGCCGCGCGTTTCCGATAGAGTCCGGGCGCGAAGCACTGCTTGCATGGGCAGCTTCGCCACGCGGTAGGGGCGGCCCGCCGCGACCGCTTCGTTTTCACTGAGCCCGACTCGCGCTATTTCAGGATCCGTGAACAGGCAGAAGGGCACCAGGCGGTCGTGCGTGTTTCGAGAGCCGCCGTGAAGGTTCGCATGGACGATGCGGAAATCGTCCTCCGAGATGTGTGTGAACTGAGGGCTACCGGCGCACTCGCCCAAGGCCCAGATGCCGGGCGCCGTCGTTTCGAGGCGTTCGTTCACTTGAATGTACCCACGCGCGTCCAGGGCTACGCCGGTTTTCTCCAGCCCGACGTTCTTGGTGTTCGGAATTCGGCCGATGGCGACAAGGATATCGCTGCCTTCGAGAACCAACGTTCCGGATGAGGTGGAGAGAGTCATGCGCACGGAGTCCCCGGATGCGCCTTCTATCTGGGCGACCTCCACGTTGAAACGAACCTCGACGCCATCAAGATGGAGAGCCTCAAGAGCCGAATCGGCGACGTCTTTGTCCTCCCGAGGAAGCAACTGGGCTCCGCGCTCCAGCACCGTGACGCGGCTTCCGAAACGGGCGAATGCTTGAGCGAATTCCAGGCCAACATAGCCGCCGCCGAGAACGATCAAATGGCCGGGAAGGCGATCGAGTTCAAGGGCCTCGACGTGCGTGAGCGGTTTCGCGGCGCGGAGGCCGGGGATGTCCGGGATCGCGGCGTGGGTTCCTAGATTCAGGAACACGCGGTCGCCCACCAGAGTGCGCTCGCCGCCGTTGTTTGTTCGAA
This sequence comes from Bryobacteraceae bacterium, assembly GCA_035485055.1. GTDB lineage: Bacteria > Acidobacteriota > Terriglobia > Bryobacterales > Bryobacteraceae > Palsa-187. Next base: position 26,523 of record DATHOJ010000125.1, on the reverse strand, counting down.
CCTGAATGGTCTTCGGTCCGATGAAGCTGCCCTCGCCAAAGACCAGCTCCGCGCCGCTTTCCTTGTATTTGTCCAGGTGCATGCTGACGAGGCCGTCCACCATCCGGCGCTTGCGGGCCCGCACCTCAGCCATTTCAATCGACGCCGGCGCGGTGCCGCTGCCGAAATCGCGATCATGACGGACAAAGTCAGCCACCTTTGCGCTGTGGACCACGTTCTTGGTCGGCAGGCAGGCGATGTTCGGGCATGATCCTCCGACCAGGCGGCGTTCGACGACCGCTGTGCGCAGGCCTTCACTAGCGCTGGTCCAAGCGGTAAGCTTGCCCCCGGTCCCGCTGCCGAAAATAAGGACATCGAACCGCTCGATTTCACTCATGATCAGGCGTCCTCCTCCTGTTCCTTGGATATGACAGGCTAGCTCTTGGTTTCCAGCGATTTTAGATAGCCGACGCTGCGGCGTGGCACCTCCGGCACCTTTAGATACAGACGGGCCTGCTTCCAGCGCGATAGCGCACAACCCGGCGGACCACGGCGCCGCTCTGCTTAGAGTGACACCGCCGGCTCCTGGTTTAGATTTGGGCTACTCCGCCGTCGACGTAAAGCTCGACTCCGGTGACGTAACTCGCCTCGTCCGATGCAAGGAAGGACACAGCTTTGGCGATCTCATCGGGATCTCCGAGCCTGCCCAACGGAACAGTTTTTGCCAGTTCTTCTTTCATTTTCTTCAGGGCCTCGCCTTGCTGCCAGGTATTGAAAATCGGGGTATCAATATGTCCCGGACTGATGGTATTCACGCGAATGTGCCGGTCTTTCAGCTCGGTGGTCCAGGTGCGCGCGAACGAGCGGACCGCCGCTTTTGAGGCGCTATACACGCTGATCGACGGGAAGCCTTTCACGTCGGCAATCGATCCTGTGAGAATGATCGATCCGCCGTCGTTCAGCAGCGGAAGAGCCTTTTGGACGGTGAAAAACATTCCCTTCGCGTTTGCGTCGAAGTGAAGATCGTAGAACTTCTCGTCTACGGTGGCGAACGGCGCCAGTTCCGCGACGCCGGCATTGGCGAAGATCACGTCGAGCTTCCGGTTCTGTTTCCTGACTTCGCCGTACAGACGATCCAGGTCACTTAGGTTGGCAACGTCGCCCTGCACCGCGGTGACGTTCGAGCCGACCTCCGCAACCGCACGGTCCAGCGCGTCCTTTCGCCGGCCGGTGATGAACACATGATCCATGCCCTCTTGCACGAATCGTTTTGCCGTGGCTAAACCCATACCAGTCGAGCCTCCGGTGATGATTGCGACTTTTCCTGCGAATTTTTGTGCCATAGTTGCCTCCTGCTTGCAATCAGGGTACACATTCCATGGAAAAGACAGAAGACACCCGCTGGTGATAAAATTTATTCCGTTCAGGAATGGATCGTCTGCGAGAGATGGAGATATTCGTTAGAGTTATCGAAGCGGGGTCGTTTTCTGCCGCGGCGCGGGATCTTAACGTAGGTCAGCCGGGGGTTTCGAAAACCATCGCTAGCCTCGAAGACAGATTAGGTGTCAGTCTGTTGACACGATCGACGCGCAAACTGTCGCCGACGGAGGCTGGCACCGCGTTCTATGAACGAGCGGTTCGCGCCATCGGCGAGACAAACGAAGCCGAAGCTGCGGCGCGGGGTGCTGGGGCGGGGCTGGAAGGCCGGCTCCGGATCTCCGCGCCGGTTACGTTCTCGCGTCTGCATTTGGTTCCGAAGCTGGGCTCATTTCTGGATGCTCATCCCAAGATGCAGCTTGATCTTGTGATGGACGACCGTGAGGTCGATCTCCTGGCGGAAAACATTGACGTCGCGCTGCGGATGGGCGTCCTTACTGACTCGGCACTGAGGGCCCGCAAGCTGGGGCAAGCTCATCGTCTGGTGCTCGCGACTCCGGCTTACCTGACGCGCAGAGGGGTTCCACACACGCCTGCGGATTTACTCGAACACGACAGCATCATTTATGGCCAGAGTTCGGGCGGAGAGGAATGGCTCTTTCGGCGCGGCACCGCAGAAACGCCGGTGTACCTCAAAGCGCGGCTGAAACTGAGTGCGGCGGAAGGAGTGCGGGAAGGGGTTCTAGCGGGGCTGGGATTTGCAATCGCTTCGCAATGGATGTTCGCTCCGGAGCTCAGATCGGGCGAGGTGGTAAGTATCCTCGACGAATGGACGCTTCCGGCGATGGACCTGTGGGTCATCTATCCCTCAGGCCGACTGACCAGCGCAAAGGCTCGCGCCTTCGTCAAATGGTTCGAAGAAACCATTAGGCTCGCTCAATAAAGAATCACTAAGAAAGCTTCTGAGCGAAACGCCTTTGCACGAAGCTGCGGGAGATGTTCCGATTGAATCGCGGTACCGATTTGGCGTTGATTGCGCGCCATTTGGTATGTTGCTTTTCTTTAACTGGCTGTTTTTAAATTAGTTATGGACCTGAAAATCCACACAGGTGATGCGGCACCGCCTTTTCTGCAACGTCCATCGATATTTGACCCCATTGAGGTTACACCGATAGAGCTCATTTCCGAGAGTCGCGGGATTGTGGTCGACGGAAACGCCGCCCGATTCCGAGGACATGCTGCGCTTCTCCGAATTGACCGGCGTGCGCCCGATGATAGAAACCTATCCGCTCGAAAAAGTTAGGAGAGGCTTACACGCACATGACGAGCGGCAATGAAAAGTTTCGCGTCGTTCTAACGATGTGAAGTCAAACTCGCGAAAGGAGTTGGGAATATGAGTTCACCGCCCAAGAACATTTCGAGTCCAGTGCCACCGTTCACACGAGACACGGCAACCCTGAAGGTCCGCCTAATCGAGGATAAGTGGAATCTTCGAAACCCTGAGCAACTTGCACACGGGTACTCCGAGAACAGTTTTTGGCGAAACCGTTCGGAGTTTCTTAACGGTCGAACAGAGATAGTCGCTTTCCTTGAAAGGAAGTGGAATAAGGAACTCGATTACCGTCTCATCAAGGAGCTGTGGGCGTTCGGTGAGAACCGGATTGCCGTTCGCTTCGCCTACGAATGGCACGACGACTCCGGGCAGTGGTACCGCTCCTATGGCAATGAAAATTGGGAGTTCGATGAAACCGGGCTTATGCGTCGCAGGTTTGCTTCTATCAATGATCTTCCCATTAAAGAATCAGAGCGCAAGTATCATTGGCCGCTTGGCCGCCGGCCGGATGAACATCCCGGCCTAACTGATCTGGGCCTGTGAAATCCCGCACTGCTCTTTTGTCGCGGCCGTTCTCAGTGAGCTTGGGCTAAGCTATCGAATGCGGCTGCGCCTGCCTCAGCCACCGTTTGATCCTGCTCTCCCGATCCGCCGCTGACGCCGATGGCGCCAACTACTTTGCCGCCCCTCTTGAGAGGAATTCCGCCCGCAAAGATCATGATGCGGCCTCGATTGGAGACGTGTATGCCAAAAAACTGATCTCCAGGCTGCGAGTTTGCCGCTAATTCCTTCGTTGATAAATCAAATGCCCGGGCCGTGAAAGCCTTGTTCATGGAAATATCGATGCTTCCGATCCAGGCGCCATCCATGCGGACGTGCGAAACAAGATTGCCGCCCTCATCCACCACCGCGATGTTCATTGGCCATTTTATTTCTTCGGCCCTCTTTTCAGCGGCCGCTATTACTCTACGCGCGTCTGCGAGTGTGACCATACGTTTCTCCTTCGGATTCTATCAATCATGCGCTCTTGGTGGTCCGTGATGGGCTTGGCAGTCATTTTACTACGGCAATGCAAATATCGTCAGCTTGCCGTCGAGCGCGTTTTGACTCTACGGATCCAGCCGATGCGATACTGACCGCCGTCTACGACAATGGCTTGCCCCGTGATGAATACGGCATCATCGCTTGTTGAGAATAGAATCGCCCCGGTAACGTCCTCGGGTTCTCCAAGCCGCTTGCTGTTCCCATGTGGAGCGTTTTTGGTCTTCCGACTGAGGCGCGATCGCCACGGTATTCGTGAGGCCGGGAAGGACCGCGTTTGCGCTAATGCCATCGTTTGCCACGTCGTTCCCCAATCCTCTCATGAACCCGATGATTCCCATCTTTTGAAGCGATGTAATCGCTCATGCCGGGTATGGCCAAGCCGACCATGTTTGACGATATGCCGACGAAGCGGCCCCACTTCTTCCTTCTCATTGCCGGTAAGAAGTATTTTGCGCTCAGGAAGTGCGAATCGAGATTAGTAGCCATCGTCTTTCGTCACGTCGCCAGATCGAGTTCCTCGATAGGGCGGTTCGGAAAATAACCCGCATTGTTCACGACGATATCCACTTCTCCCACATCCCGGCTCTTGACGGATGCCGAATGCCAATCCTCTTCCTGAGTCACATCAAGTTGAAGCGTGGGACCGATCTTCCTTGCGGTTTCGTGCGGGGGTTGAGGCCGGTCGCGATGACCCGTGCGCCTGGTTCCGTCAATGCCGACGCGATCGCTTGACCGATGCCTTGGCCTGCGCCGGTGACCAGCGCTACACGCCGCTCGTGTGTTCTTATTGGGTTTTCATCCGGCCATGCTCCCCAGCCGCTCGGTTAGAAAGGCTCCACTTGCCTGGAGTGCCTGCGTTGCGGCGTTGAATCCGCCGATGTTGGTGACGAACCCATGGGGCATTCCCATCCACACATCCAGCCTGGCGTCGACGGCGGCCGCGACAGCGTTCTCTACATAGCGACGCGAGTCATCGAGCAGTACTTCGTCGTCTCCAACGTGAATGCGGATTGGAGGCAGACCCGTCAGATCTGCGTAGAGAGGCGAGGCCAGCGGATTCTTCGGATCGGTTGCACCCAAATAGGACCGGACGAGGGCGGCCGCCTGGGACTGGGTGAAGTACAGATCTGCTTCCGCTCGTGTGTCGAAGCTCTCGCCGGTAAGCGCAAGGTCGGTTATCGGAGAGAATACGAGTGCGCCTACCGGGGGCACGGCAGCTTTGGAAGCTTGTGACAGAAGCACCAAGGCCAAGTTGCCTCCAGCCGAGTCGCCGGTGAGGGCAATTTTGTTGATGCCCTGGTCCACCAGTCCGCGATAGCACGCTTGGAGGTCCCGAATGGCAGCGGGAAACGGATGTTCGGGAGCGAGCCGGTAATCTGGTATGAAAGCATCGGTACCGGCGCTCAAAGCGATGTGTCCTGCGAAGTTCCGGTAGGCCTGGGCGGTTCCCCAAATAAACCAGCCGCCATGGACGTGAATGACTGCGGCCCCCTTTTGAGCACGCGCCGGCTTCGCCCACCAGCCCGCGATCCCCCCGACGGTCGAGGCTTCGAAGGTCACCCCCGCTGGGGCTGCGACCCGCTCCATGATGTTGTCGAACAGACTGCGGCCAGCGGTTCCTTCGACCTTGCCCTTCATCGGTGCGACAATCGATCGCAAAGCGGCCGCTGCGACCGAGTCTTCCTGAGTGAGAGGATGGATCACGCTCCAGGGGAGATTCTCTCGCGGAGTTGTGCCGCTGGGCTCCTTCAATGAAGTCATAAGTTCAACCGTTTTGTTATCGGGCTTGATTCATTCGCCAGACGCATCACCCTTTCGAGGCGGGCAGGGCTTTTGAGATACGCAAGGTCACTTTGACTCCACTCGGACGATTGCGAACATCCGTTTCAATGTAGGAGTTCAAGTGAAACCAAATCCCTTGGCCACCGAGTTGCATGCCCGGGCCGAGGCCAACGGTGCGCTCCTTCGAATCGGGAATAGCGACATCGTTAATCCTGTGATCGGTAGTCTGTTGCAGCCAGTAACCATTAAATCCCAGCCTAACGTTTTTGCGTACTTCATAGGAGGTCGCGTAGTTGAGGTGAAATGCCTGTCCGGGCTGCACATTCCTGATGCCGAAGCCTACATACGGATCGTTATTGGCAGAATTCCAGAGATAGTGGACCCGCGTACTGAACTCTATTTTTTTGCGCTCATAAGTGACTGCGTAAGTGGGCTCGACGAAAACGAAATGATTGCCGATGTTTACTTGCCGCCTATCGCTGTACGTCCCGGTCGGTACGGTGACGTCGAAAACGAAACGGTGGACAAACACGCCGTCCCCGATCTTCTTGGGTGCCCACTGCAATCCTGGGCCGACAGTCGTGTCACCGAAGCCGCGCACCCTCAACGAAGTGCCATTGGCGGACCGCGCATCTAAGTCAACCAATGGTTGAAGAACCTCCGCTGCCAGCCATCCGCCGAGAATATGTTTCTTACTTACAAAGACCACGTGTGTGGTGGTGCTATCAGCGATGAGGCGACCTTGACCTGGAATCCTGTTCCCGTGTCCGTCCCGCAGTTCACCCGCGACGTAACTTTCCGGGAATTCCTCCAGGAACCAGCCTCTAGAAGCGAAACCGTCCTCGAAGTTCGTTTCGCCGAGATTCACCGTTGGTAGCTGGACCTGAGCAAAACAGAGGCTCAGGGGAGTTAACGCCGAAAACACCCCCAGGAACACCAGCGAAGCCGTCCGCACACCTGGCTTCGTGGCGAAACGAAGCGCCGGATACTCGAGGATGTTAGGTTGCATTACTTCCTTTCAGATCACCTCTCGCGGAGGACGGAATCGCAGGAAAAAGTCGCGACGCATTGTCCCCGAGAATGGCGCGCCGTTCCAAATCATTCAACTCGGAGCTTTGCAAGATGCGTTGTTTGGAGCTAACAGCCAGGTCCCTGCGCAGATACGGAAAATCCGTTCCATACAGGACCTGATCGATTCCAGCTACGTCGCGCAGCATACGGAATACAGGATTGCTTGCTGCGAGTGCGGTGTCCCAATAGATTCTGCGGAACATCCCGGCGGCGGCACCTCGCTGCTCGCCGCCGGGGATGAACCCCATTTCGTCGATGATCGAAAAGCGTGCGGCTAGATAGGGAATCGAGCCTCCGGCGTGAGAGAAGATGTACTTCACGTTTGGCGTTCGAGCGAATCTGTTGGTGTAGTGCATTTGAGCGACGGCGCGATTCGTGTCTGTCGGGAAGTCAAGCAGATTGTCGGGTAATCCCAACGAGTGGGCAATCGCGTCCGGCGAAGGATTTGGATGCACAAAGACGATGGCTTCGCCGCGCTCGAGTTCTTCGAAAAGGGGTTCCAAAATTGGGTCTCCGAGGTACACGCCGTTGGAATTTGTGAAAAGGACAAAACCATCGAGCCTGAGGACGTCGAGTGCGTAGGAGAGTTCCTCCAAGGAGGCGTCGAGATCGGGCAAGGGGAGGCAGGCGAAACCTCCGAACCGATCTGGCCGCGAACGAACCAGTTCGGCCGAGAATTCATTACAGCGGCGCGCCAATGCCCGCGCTTTGGCACTATCTCCGGTGTGCACGCCGGGCGTGCTTATCGAGACTACAGCGATGTCGATACCGCCGTCGTCCATGAACGAAATGCTTGCTTCCTTGGACCAGCGAAGCGGCGCGAGTCCTCCGATAGGAGCATGCCCGTTCTCGGTCGCCCGCCAGAAGAAGTCGGGCAAGAGGTGGTGATGAGTATCGATCGTCAACAACGGCTCCTCAGCCAAGAATCAGCTTCGCGGCGCGACCCGCAATCATGTGAGTCGGGGCGTTCGTCGGACCCGTAATGATTCGCGGCATGACGGAGGCGTCGGCCACGCGCAAGCCGGTGAGGCCGTGCACGCGGAGCTGTGGGTCGACGACTGCCAGATTGTCCACGCCCATTTTGCAGGTGCCGACGGCATGTCCGAAGCTAGCAGAGCCGAGCCGGGCAAGTTCCCGGATGTCCTCGGCGGTCGCCTTGGGGCCGGGCATGACTTCGACCTCGCGCACGCTGTCAAAGGCGTGCTGATTCCCAATCTCACGCGCGGCTTCGATGGCGCGCACGAGGGCCGCAAAATCGCCATCCGTGCCCAGATAGTTGCCATCGATCACGGCTGCATCTTGAAAGTTATTGCTCGCCAAACGGACGGAGCCTCGGCTGGTTGGCTGCACCAGAGCCGGCGCGATCGTGAAGGCGTCCTCAGGAGGCGCGCCAAAGCGCGCGGCTGCTTCCGGGGTAGCGATCGGCAGTTGTTCGAGGACTAGGTTAATGTCGGTATCGCTCGAAGGACCACTCGACAAGTAAGCCTCTGTCTCGACGGCATTGCTATCAGCCGGCCGCTCCGGCATCTTGCCTTTGTATCTGAATATGACGCCGGAGACGAGCACATGGTCCTGGAGATTTCCGCCCACGCCGGGCAGGTTTTCGACGACATCGATTCCGAGGCTGCGAAGCGCCTTCGCTTCCCCGATGCCTGAGAGCATCAGAAGCTTTGGACTATTGATGGAACCAGCGGCAAGGATCACTTCCTTCTCGGCCGCGATGTCCTTAACTTCGCCGCCGGTATTGATCTTGACGCCAACACAACGAGTACCTTTGAAGTTCAGCATCACCACTTGGGTGTTGAGCAGCAGAGAGAGGTTCGGCCTCGACAGTGCCGGGTGCAGGAAGGCGCGTGCGGCGCTTACGCGAGTCCCATCCGCCGCGATGTTCATGTTGATGTAGCCGGCGCCGGGGACCATCGGTCCATTCACGTCATCCAGGATGGGCATGCCCATCTCGCGGGCGGCGTCGATGAAGGCCGGCGCTGTCGGATGAGGATCTCTTGGACGACAGATGCGGATGGGGCCGCCGGCGCCGCGCCAGGCATTGGTACCGCCCTCCCAGTCCTCCTGACTCTTGAAAGTTGGAAGCACGTCGGCGAAGGCCCAACCCTTGGCACCGTTCTCCGCCCACCCGTCGTAATCCCGCTGAATGCCGCGGGTCCATACCATGGCGTTGATGCTGCTGCCGCCCCCAAGTACATGACCGAGGGCCATATTGAATGCGCGGTTGTTCAATCGCGGCGACGGTTTGACGGGCAGGTGGAAGTCGAGCGGTCCGCCGACGTTGTAAAACCAGATGCTCGGGTTCGCGATGGTCGGCGCGTCGTCCGGTCCTCCCGACTCGATGACGAGGACGTGCGCGGCGGATGCGGACAATTCCCCGGCAAGAACCGAACCGGCCGCGCCCGCGCCCACGACAATGAAGTCGTAATGACTCTGGATTTCTTTATTCGATGTGTCGATCATTGTTGGATCTCCCAAGCCTCAAAATAGCTTCTGGTCAATGAACGTGTACAGCCTTGATACGCGGCCATCACACTCTTCGAGGAAGTCTGTTCCCGTGTAGTGGAACGGTTGACCCGGCATCCCGCTTCCCCACCGGCAAGTCGCTACATTGTGCATGACCTGGATCTCACCCGTGACCGTGTAGCGGTATTCCGGGAAGTGCTTGCGAATCTCTGTAGCCGCTTCATTGATACCCTCGCGGCCCACAATGCGACCGCCGGGATGAATCCAAAGGCAATCTTCGGTGTAAGACTCCGCCAGCAATGCCAGACGCTTTAGGGGATCGAGCTCTATAAAAATGCTATTGAAGTTGCGCATAAGCAATTCAGAGGAAGTGGCCTTCATAAATAGATCTTCCTTAGTCGAGCAATCGGCTTTAGACCTCAAACTCTTTTCCCGAAGGATCGCTGTGGAACCGTGTAGCGCCCCCTGTTTTGAAAGAGCCGGCTGTGCCGTAGCTGTCCTCGAGAAACTGGACGTAAGCGACCTTATCTCCCTCGAAACGCGCCAAGAGGCCAAACGGAGACGTGATCTCCTTCCCGGTCACATTCGATTTGTAGGTAAACGAGCCGAAAAGCGCAACGCGGCTACCTTGCTCAATCGCGTCAGTCACCTTGAAGTCGAGCGTTTTCCAGTAGCGTTGGATTGCCTCAAAGACATCTACCAGGGCTTGGGGCCCCTTGTGAGTTCCCGTCCAGGGCATAACCTTCTTCAGTTCAGGGTTGTCGAAGTTCAATGACACGTAGGTGACGTCCGGCGTCATCAGTTGCTTCAGCACTGTGAGATTCGTGGTGTTCTGCAAAATCTCTTGCAATACGGCGGTCAAGTTGGTTGACATGTGATGGTTCTCCTGTTCAGAAGGGATACTGGCGCTGGCCGCTGTGCGAATTGATCCAAATCAGGTCGCTGAAATCATCCAGGCTGCGGGGTCCCGTGCGTCCCCAACCGCTGTCGCGAACGCCGCCCATTGGCGCGTGAATCTCGTCGTTGACGGTTGGTGAATTCACATTCACGATGCCGGCGAGGACTTTCGGAGCCATCTCGAATGCCTTGTAGGTATTTCCAGCAAGTATCGAAGACGTAAGACCGTACAGCGTGCGATTTGCGGCGGCAATCGCGTCTTCGGGTGTGTTCACCGCTTCGACCACGACGACCGGCCCGAAGGTCTCCTCGTTGGCGATGGCGGCATCCAGAGGAACGTCCGTCAGAATCGTGGGGTAATAAATCTGACCATCGTGCTTCGCGCCCGTATGTGCCTTGGCTCCTCTCGCTATCGCGTCCTTCACTCGGGTCTCGATCATCTTTACGGCGTCGCGGGTAATGATAGGACCGATGATGGTTTTCGGATCCAAGGGATCGCCAGCCGGCAGGCTGCTGGTCCGAGCCACAAACCTGCCGAGGAATTCTTCGTAGATCTTACGCTGAATGATGATGCGGCGGGTATTGAGACAGATCTGGCCTTGATGAAAGAAAGACCCGAACGTCGCCGTGCGGACCGCGTAGTCCATATCGACGTCGTCGAGGATAATCATTGGATTGAAGCCGCCAAGTTCCATCACGGTCCGCTTCAAAAGCCGTCCGGCTCGCTCAGCCAGCATGCGCGCCGTTTTGACTCCGCCGATCAGATTGATGACCCGGACTTCGGGACGATCGAAGAACTCGTCCGCAATCGCGCCTGCGGCTCCTGGCGCATGAGTCACAACATTAATTACCCCCGGAGGAAACCCGGCCTCTTCCGCGACTTCGGCGAGCATAATCCCCGCTGAGACCGGAGCGAACTCAGACGGCTTGACCACGACGGTGTTTCCGGCGGCCACCGGCGATATGACGGCCCGCCAGCACAAGACGTTGGCACCGTTCCATGGCGTGAAACTGGCGACAACGCCGAGGGGACGCCGCACCCCGATCGAGTGGGATCCGGGCGCATTGGTTTCTAGAACCTCGCCCTTGGGTAGATACACCCAGCCTGCGACCTGCTGAAGCGTCGCTGCGACAAGGTCCTGCTGGAACGTCGCGAATGAAATGGTCGATCCGGTTTCACGCGCCAGCACTTCAGCGATCTCGCTTCGACGGCGCCTGACGATCTCGGAAGCCTTCAGAAACAGGCGGGCTTTTTCTGCCGGCGTGGTTTCCGCCCATCCCGGGAACGCCTTGGCGGCCGCATCCACGGCGGTTTGCGCATCCGCGCGAGTTCCTGCGGCGACGCGGGCAAACAGGTTTCCGCTGTAGGGCTCGTGGACCTCGAAGACTTGATTGTCCGTAGCTTTTCGCCACTGGTTGCCGGCAAAATAGCTATAGTCCTTAACGTCCATTTGTGTGGATTGCATTATTCTCGACCTCCTTTGGCTTCATTTTCCAGCTCCCACGAGAGCATAACGCCGGAAGCGCCGCCGTGATCGAACAGGATCTGAGAGACTGCTCCGAGCCTCTCTGTGCGGGCCCAATCAGGCTGAAGTTCTCCGGCCATGCCAAGCCAGGTAATCGGTTGGGCGCCCGCAGCGACAAGACGGCGGATCGCCCGGTCATGCGCTTCCGCAGAGACGCCGCCCGAAGCGTCGGTGACCACGTACACGTCATAGCCTTCGCCCATCGCGTGGATAGCGGGCTGTGCAAGACACATCTCCGACCAGAGTGCAGCAATGTCGATGGGCTTCTGATCGGGAAAGACTGCCTGGAACTGCTTGAAAAATCTCGACCCCGCGCTTCGTATTGATCGTGGCGAGAATCGTCGGGACTCCGTACGCCTTCGCGGTCTTCGCGAGCGCCGTGGCGTTGTTGATCACCATCGCGGGCTCGTGACTGTTTACGTTGGCCAGTTGAGATGGCTGGTGATCGATCAGGAGGAGGACGCAATTTTCAGGCGTCAGAAGCCCGTCGAGGCCGACTTTCGTGAATGATTGCATGTTCTATTTCGTCCCCCAAAATGGGTGTTGAAATTTATACGCCGCAGCACCGAGGAGGCGCGATTAAAGCTGCCGGTTTTCGGCGATCGCATCAACGCTTGGACGACTATTGCCGTTTTCGTCGCAGTGCATCTGCGTTGCCACACGTCGACGAGCGTTTCTTGAAGGCCTCAGACTGGCTTCGTTTTAGTCGGATAACGACGGCGTGAGCGAAATCTTCCGCTGTTCGCCGGCCACTCAGGACGCAAGGATCGTTCTGTACGGAAATTCGCCAATTGTCGAAATGTCGGGCAGTTGAACCATGCCTCGCTGTATTTCCGTCCAGAACCTTAAGCCTGGACGTCGGATTGCTCGAACCGCGATTCGACAAATCGATTTGCAACATAGACTGTCGGTTCGTGAATGACGATGCAACGCTCAGTACGAACTTGGAAGCGAGCCGACACCAGGTACGGCTCAAGAGACGGGAGCTTTTATGCTCAGAATTGAGAGAGCGGCAACCGGTCAAGCGGTATTCCATCTCAGTGGCCGGATGCAAACGGAGGATATCGAGCAGTTCCGACAACTGCTCGTTGTCGAGATCCCTGGACAGGTGCTGACGTTAAATTTGCGGTTCGTGACGCTCGTGAACCAGGAAGCCGTGACATTTCTCGCTGACTGCGAAGCGAAGGGGATCAAGCTTGAGAGTTGCCCTCTGTACATCCGAGATTGGATCGATCAACAGAAACGCCGGAACGAGAGGCGGCGAAGGAGTAAGAAAAAGAAGTAAATTTCAAGTTCCCGAAGGAGCCTTGAAGCGATTCTTATTGATGTTGAGCGACCGAATCTTCGATTCCAAGGTGGACCGCGCGATCCCTAATTTGGCCGCGGCACCGGATGGTCCGAACACCCGTCCTTGGGATTCCCGCAGAGCCTCTTCGATGATTTCTCTTTCCGTAGCTGCAACCTTCTCCGAAAGGAAAGGCGTGCTTCCCGATCTCGTGTCGAGCGGCCGTTGGGATAGCCAGCTCTCATCTACCGTAAAAATGTCAGTTTCGCACACGATGATCGATCGTTCGATGACGTTCTGGAGTTCGCGTATATTGCCGGGCCAAGGGTATGACTGGAGCAACTGCAAGGTTTTTTTGTCGACACTCCCGATATTCTTGCCCGCTTTTCGCGCATAGCGATCGATGAAGTATTCAACAAGCAGGGGAATATCGGCCCTTCGCGCACGCAAAGGGGGCATCTCGAGAGGGAATACGTTCAGCCGGTAATAGAGGTCCTCCCGGAAGGTGCCGTTGGCAACGGCCGCTTTCAGATCGCGGTTCGTGGCAGCGACAACGCGAACGTCAACGCGGATCGGCTGTTCCCCGCCGACTCGCTCGAATTCCCGTTCCTGCAGCACCCGGAGCAGCGCGATCTGAGTGTCGGGCAATAGTTCGCCCACCTCGTCTAAGAACATCGTTCCACCCTCGGCCAGTTCGAACCGCCCGACTCGACGCTGCATGGCGCCCGTGAATGCCCCCTTCTCATGGCCGAACAACTCCGAGGCAATCAAGTCACGTGGGATTGCAGCGCAGTTCACGCTTACAAATGCGCGCGAGGCGCGATGCGACCGCCGATGGATCGCTCGGGCGATAAGCTCCTTGCCTGTTCCGGTCTCGCCGGTAATGAGAACCGTCGAATCGGTCGGCGCAACCTTGGAGATGCGCGAGAGCACAATTTGTAAAGCGGCCGAGGTTCCAACGATCTCCTCGAACATCGAGGCTTTGTCGATTTCTTCTCGCAAGGCGACGTTTTCCTGTTGCAGTCTGTCCTCGGCGCGCTTCCGGTCTTCGATATCGGTACAGGAAACATGCCAACGCAAGATTTGTCCATTCTTGTCGCGCACCGAGTTATAGCGCGCCAGAAACCACCGGTAACTTCCATCAGCTCCGCGTAATCGCAATTCCAACTGGCCAGCGGAACCGTCAGACCGAGCACGGGCGAAATAAGCGAGTTCCCGCTCCCGGTCATCCGGATAAATGAACGCGCCCAGGGCTTCTGTCTGCCGCCACTCATCTATAGTGAGGCCGGCGTAATCGAGCGCAACGCGATTGGCGTACAGGCGTTCGCGGTTGGGGCCGTACACCGCAATAAGCTGAGGCGCGAAGTCCAGCATCTGCCGAAGTTCCTCCTCACTTTTCCGAAGCGCCTCGATCAATTGCTCTTGTTCAGTGACATCCATCGCCGTGCCGATGAACTTGTGCGAGGTCGCATCGCGAGCCGGGATGCCCACACAACGTACGTGGCGGATGCTGCCATCCTGCCTCACGACTCTTTTCGTAAAGTCAAATCCGGACCTGTTGCGAAGAATCTTCTTGATTTGTTGTTCGACGAATTCCCGATCTTCCGGATGCACCAGTACCAAATACTCTTCGTTTGTTGGTAGCTTGCTACTGGGATCGAGTCCGTGGATTTGAAACAACTCCGGAGACCAATAGTCGAACCCGGCAGGGGTAAATGTCCAACTGCCTGTATGGGCAAGCCGCTGTCCTTCCGCGAGGTGAAACTCGGCTTGTTTGCGTTGTTCGATGTCGAGATTAACCCCTATCCAATACAGCAGGGTTCCGTTCACAGCTCGAACAGGTTCGGCACGGCTGAGGAACCACCGGTACCCTCCTTCGGCGCTACGCACGCGAAAATTCACCTCACCGGCGCTGCCTGTGCGTAGACAGTACGACCAGACTCTGCGTGTCTCTTCGCGATCATCCGGATGCAAAAGGGGGATGTGGGAGTCCCAGTCCGTGCTGGTGCCGGTACCGAAACGAAGAGGATGATCTTTTGGGAGACCGAGATAGTCGGCACTCCGCTCATTTACAAACGTGAGTGCCCCGCTCGGCCGAGCGTACCAGGCATACGCTGGAACAATATTGAGCGTGGCTCGCAATTGCGCTTCAAGCGGTGAATTCTCATGAAGAGTTCCGTTGACGTCGACGCCGGTCACAACCATAGTTTTGTTCCCCGCTAGCCTTAATTTTGCCAAAGGAGTTAACTCAGCGGTTCAGGGCACTATCGATTCTCGCATGCGGACGCCCCGGCTATAACGGATTAGGGTTAGCGATGATCGAGGCTGTCTGCCGCGTTGGGCGTCGATTTCGAACGATTGCCAGAGGGTACAAGACGTCGCTAGTCGCCCAAAAGGGCGCAAATGCAGATCCCTCCTCCCGCCAGCGTCACGCTCTTGGCCTCCATCAGGCGCAATCGATACCGGCCAGCCCCATCGATTGCCGTTACTCCGGTCAGTTCCATGGTGATTATTCTTCCGCGGGAGCGCCCTCCGTAAACCTCTATAGGGTCAGCAGCAAAGGAACCCAGGGTCCAATCAACCAGCCATAGAGTTCGAGGTAAGCGTGGACACGTTTGGGCCTGTTCATCTTGGATGGCCGTAACATTTTCGGAATGGTAGCGATTATAAGCTCTGAACCCTGAGAGGTGCTCCAATCCTGCGCAAGCTCAGCGATCGTTCTAACACTCCTAGAAGCACCCGGATTTCGTAGCTACTTTCGGTATGGACGTTGCCGCCACCGATGGCAGTCGCGGTTGCGACAAAGAGTGAATTCGCCTGTCCATCTTATTTTTCCTTTGAACAAGCTAGAGCCTGATCAACGCCAGGCCGGATTGCGGGTCAATGTGTTTTTGAAGGCGGCTCGGGCTCTCGGTCAGTGCGACCTCACAGGTCGGTCGGATACGTAGACCGAGAAACGCTCGACGAGTCTTGGCGCCACTTTGTGCCAGGTGACGTGAGTCTCGGGATATCCATTAAGAAGGAGCACCGGCGGTCCGTCGCCTTTGTGAAAAACCGGGATGGCCGCTCCACTGGTGCGAACCTCAGTCTGCACACAGCCGGGCAACGGCTTCGCCGCGAGGTCTCTGGCGGTTTCGGTGGCAATTCGGGCATATGGCCATCATGTCGATATCTTGCATCGCTTGAGTCCTTCCGGAAATAGTAGTCGCACCAGCCAAGGCAGCAACGGATCGACTGCTGCCTCTCATCTGGTCCTCGCTTGTCCTATGACGCTCTTACCGGCTCACTTTTTTTCTCGTTGAGTGCCGGTAGAAGAAGTTTCAGCAGCGCTTCATCGGAGAATGGATTTTGACCTGAGATCAATTCGCGATCTTGAAGGACGTAGCTCTTCCATGGAGCGACCACACTTACGTCACCGCCCGCGGCACGCAAGGCGAAGTCCGGATAGAAGAGCACCTTACCACCAATCTCAATCGGCTCTCGCTGCTGCTCTTCCGCTGTCGAAAAGATGGTCACCTTATATCCGGAATACATCCAGCCTTGAGCCTTTGCCCGCGCTCCTGCGGCATCGCCCGCTTTCAGCGCGCCGACCACTTCCAACGCATTCGGAAGAGCCGCGAGAAGTGAGATCGGGCCATGGCAGAGCACTGCCGTAGGCTTGGAGGTTTCATGAAAGTGTCTTAGCACGATGCCTGCGTCGGGATCATCGAGAAGATCGATCATCGGGCCATGGCCGCCGGGCACGAACACAGCATCATATTGATCCAGGCCCGATGCAATGACATCCGAGATACGAGTTGGATTTTTCAGCCCGGTCAGGCTGTCGCGGAAGCTTAGATAGTCCTGAAGCTTAGCCTCGTCCCCGCCGAAGAACATGGCCGTAGCTGAATTGACATCCAGTTGCGGCGTGTTGCCTTTCGGGTTGGCGAAAGTGATTTCGTAGCCATTCTTCATCAGGGCGCGAACCGGAACCGTCAGCTCATTGAGGTAGTAGCCAGCGCCGGCATAAACCTTGCCATCTTGCAAGGGCAAGCCGTGACCGCTCGAGACTAGTACCAAGACTTTTCCTTTGGTTTTCATTCTATTCTCCTTTTTATCGGTTTGATCGTCCATGAGTCCTCCTCTTGCAGGTCTGCTCTGTCCGGCGCGCGGTTAGACCGGAACCACCACGCCAATCGCCGCCACTACCTTGCAGTCTAGTTTCAGCCGGCTGCCGCCGCCAAAACTCATGATTTTTCCGTTGTTTGAGACATGAACCGCGAATGGTAATGCTCATTTCTGCGCCTTCATGAACTGACCTACAAGCGCTGCAATTTCGTCTGCTTTGGTATCAAGAGCAAAGTGTCCTGCGTCGAGAACATGAACCTCAGCGTTTGGTACATCCCGGCGATATGCGTCCGGCTCCGAGAGTTCGAACGAGAGGTCATATTTACCCCAAATCACCAGGAGCCGCGGTTGCCTTTCGCGCATCCATGCCTGCCACTTGGGGTAGGAGTCGACGTTCGTGCGGTAATCATAGAAGAGGTCGCTTTGAATATCGCCTTGGCCGGGCTGGCTCAGAAAGGCAAATTCGTCGGTCCAGAGATCCGGGTCATAGCGCTCCACGTTGGGATCGTTCCCGACATGGCGCGTTCGCGTAGTCGCCAGCGACAGCAGATTTGTGCGAAGTGTAGTTTCGTTGATAGCGCGATCGGCCCAGAAGGACCGGCGCGGCTTCCAAGTCGCCCCCAGGCCTTCGTTGTGCGAAACAGCGTCCTGCACGATTAGAGCCACGATGCGGTCCGGATGCGCCAAAGCCATGCGAAAGCCAACGGGACCGCCGTAATCCTGCATGTAGAGCGTATAACGCGATAGCCCGAGCGCTTCAGTGAAGTGATTCATGATCTCGGCGTAGTGATCGAACGTGTAGGCGAAGGTTTTCGGGTCCGGCCAGTCGCTATGCCCGAAGCCCGGGTAATCGGGAGCGACAAGGTGATAGCGATCGGACAGGCGGGCGAAGAGCGGCTCGAACATTCGGGACGAAGAGGGCAGCCCGTGGAGCAAGAGAATTGTCTGGCCATCCTTGGGTCCTGCTTCCCGATAGAAAATAGAGAGTCCGTCAACCTTCACAGTGCGATAAGAAACTGGATTCGACATAGGTATCTTTACTCCTCCTTGGCCTTGGAGATGGCTGCCGGCAGCCCCGATTAGAAAGAGTGCCGCCGCGGCTCTTGCAATTTCTGTGAGCCGGTTCCGATTCCATGAGGCGGGCATCAGACGGAAACCTCAAAGATCACTTCCAACTCGACTGGCACACCGAGCGGAAGGTTCTCCACTCCGAATACCAGGCGCGACGGCAGCTTATCTTCTCCCAGGATGTCACGAAGAAGTTCCGACGCGGCATCGGCGACGGTCACATGATCCGAGAAATCGCCGGCGGTCGCTATATAGACGCCGAGCCTCACGACTCGCGAGATCCTGTCCAGCGACCCAAGCTGCTGCCGCGCTACGGCGAGCACGTTCAGAGCGGCAGTGTGCGCAGCCTTCCGACCTTGTTCGGCGTCCAATTCCTTTCCGGCGCGGCCCAGGAATCTGGGTTCATGGCCCACCGTGGGGAGCATCCCGGTGAGGAACAGGAGATTGCCAGTTTGGACCGTGGGCACGTAAGGTCCAAACGGCGGCGGCGCTGGAGGCAGTTCAATGCCCGAGGCCGCAAGTCTGGTTTCTGCGCTGTTTACCATTTTCCGTTGTGCGCACCTGCGTCCACGTGCAGCACCTCTCCTGTCACATGACGAGCCTCCGTCAGATACACGATGGCCTCGACGATGTCGTCTACGTCCGAGATCATTCCCATGGGAGACAGGGTCTTCAAAAAGTCGCGGGGGTTACTTGCATGCATCGGCGTATCGACGATGCCGGGAGCGACCGCGTTGAAGCGGATGCCGTCTTTCGCGTACTCCATCGCCAGGCTGCGCGTGATCGCCTCCAGGCCACCCTTCGTGATCATCGGGACGGAAGCGTTGACTCCGGCGATGGGATGCTCCACCATCGCCGACGTGATTCCGGTGATGCTTCCACCGGTCTTTTGCGCCAGCATCTGCTTCACCGCAAGCTGGGTGATGTAGATGTAGCCCAGCAGATTCGTTTCGGAGAGCAGTTCGAAATCACGGACCGCGTAGTCCGTAAAGCGCTTCGCGAAGAAGATACCGGCGTTATTGACAACACCATCGATCGAGCCGAAAGTGTCCATCGCTACCGCAGCAATCTTCGCGGCAGTTGAAGGCTCGCCGATGTTTCCATCGACCAGGGCAAGCCTCTCCGTTGGAGCAAACCCGGACTCTGTAATCTTGCGTGAATTGGCGACAACATTGTAGCCGCGCTTGATGAACGCCTTTGTGACGCCGGCGCCGATTCCCTGAGATGCGCCCGTCACGATCATGGTCTTCCGCTTATTTAGTTCGGTCATGGATTCCTTTGGTCTTTGGTGTTCCTACTTGAGTCATGGGCTGCTTTCCTTGGATCAAATTCCGTCGTAAGCCGAATATCCACGCTCGGCCCAATAGTCTCGCGGCTCTTCCGCAACATATGTGAGTCTTGTAATGGCCTTCACATTCTTCAGGCCGAGCTTTACCGGCACCAGCAGACGGAGCGGCGCTCCATGTTCCACAGTCAGGGCCTGGCCGTTGAAGTGGGTGGCAAGCAGCGTTTGGGGATGGCGGGCCGTCGCCAGATCGAGTGACATAAAGTAGGGGTCCGGATTTCCGGAAGCGTCGAGATTGACGGACGACTCGACCCGCACCCATTTAACCTGCGATGCAGGTGGGTAAGTACGAAGTAGATCGTCGAATCTCAGACCAGCCCACCACGCAATCGCGCTCCAGCCTTCGACGCAAACCAGCCGCGTAATCTGCTCGTGTATCGAGAAGCGAGTCATGAGAGTGCGAATATTGAGGGTGACACTCTCGCCGGAGGCCAGCCCATCCAGAGTCAGATGCCATCCGGGGATATACCCGGGATCGGGAGTCGCTCCGTTGTAATTGTTCTTGAGCGGAGTAATTTGCGATTTGTTGTACGTAGGCACCATACGATTTCCCGAGTAAAGCGCTTCTGCCACGTCATCGTCGATACGAAGAGCTCTGTTCAGAAGCCACTCCTTTCCGGGAGGGTTCATCTTTCCGCGCAGGCCCAGACGCGTGAGCGTGTCTTGCGGCAGGAGCGATCCGCCACCCGCCAGCGCTGCCATCGCTCCAGCCCCAAACAACAGAACGTCGCGCCGGGTGCGGCGATGGAGTACCTGAGGATCCGCCTCGAATTGTGAGAGAGGCCTCTCTTCGCAGAAGCCCCGAAGCTTATTGTTCATTAACTGTGCGTACCCTCGCCGACCAGCCCACGATCATGCCGCGGAACGTATCCCACCCGTCGGCGAAAACCAGAATCACATGGGGTAGGACGAAAAGGATGAAGACCCACATGAGCCAGAAATGCCAAACGCGCGCCGTATCGAACCCACCGAAGATCGCAACCAAGGAATGGAACTGCATGGGCTTGTGAATCGCCCATCCTGTAGCGACCGAAAAGAGCCCGGCCATCGGAACAGAGAAGTATGCTGCGCGCTGGAGCGCGTTGTACTTGGTGCTGAAAACGGGATGCGGCAATGCGCGGCGCGCTAGTTTGGCTAACGGAAATCCTAAGTAGTAGCGGAACATCCGGAGCGCATCGAAAACATCGGTGCGACGGGGCAGTAATCCGCGCCATCCTCCTCCAGCGACCAACCCCGCGAGGTACACCGCGCCATTCAGCATGAATGCGTACGCGCACAACCAATGGAGGCGCAAAGCCGCGGCCAACATCCCAGGCCCAAGGCTGAGGTGGTTGTAGACCCAATCGGGTGGGCTGCTGTAGTGATGCAGACCGGGCACATGGGCGCATATCCAGATTCCAATATCCGCTGCCACATCGAAGTTTCCGGTAACTGGATCTGGCTTGTGCTGATAGATCGGCGAACTCCAGTAAATAGAGAGGCCGCTCAAGATGAGGCCGAGAAGGATCGGTATATTCAGCCAGTGACTCCAACGCACCAGGAGATGATGTCTCCTAGCCACGAGCACGGCCGGCTGTTTAGGTAACGTGCTCGTGGAGATGGCTTCTTTACGTGGAGTTGTGAGACGGGTCATTCCCGACGCCCTACTGCCCGTTGCTGGTGGATGCGGCTATGAACTGAAAGACCTTGTTCGTCGTCAGGGTTCCGTCCGCCAGCTTCTCAACCGGTGCATAGATGACATCGTCGGCGCCTAAGGTCACCTTTTCTTTTGCAACAAGCGTAACCGGGACACCGGCAGGCAGCGAAATCGTCTGCGAGCCGTCCTGATATCGAACCACAAGTGTGCTGGCTCCGCCCTTCTCTGCCGATCCATTGGTCATGCGGGACTGCGAAGCGGCAGGCTTAGAGACCGAGCCGTTTGTCATTCTGCTGTGAGTGGTTGCTCCAGGCGCATCCGTCAGAACGCTACCTTCCGCCGCCCCGCGCAGTTCCTTCGGAAAGATGATGACCTGCTTCGCGAGTTCTGTGCCGTCCGCCTGCTGCACGGATGGCACGCCGACATAAGAGCTTGAGGTGACGTGGCTCAAATCCGACGGTATCTGCTTGTAGGTTGCGAGGGGCTGCTTGATTACAACGTGGACGACACCTGAGGGTGTCGCTACGTCAAGCGAAGTGTTGGTAATAGACTGGATCTTTCCCAGAACACCGGACAGCGGCGGGGCTGGCTGCACCTGGGCCCAAGCGATGTTTGGAACTACCTGCGCGGCCAGAAACGAGACAGCGGCTAGGTGCAACAGCGGGTGTTTTTTGAGTTTCATGTAAGTTCTCCTTTTCAAATAAATTCGGAATGGGAGGAAGGCTAGGCAACACCCTTTTGCCGGACGACGCCCGTCTCGCCCAGGAAGCTCAGCAATTCGGCGTTCACTTCTTCCGCATGCGTCCATGTAATGCAATGCGGGCCGTCCTTCACGATCAACTGGCGTGCTCCTTTGATGAGCTTGGGGGTGCGAAGTCCGCTCGCCGTGATGGGCAGAATGCGGTCGGCGTCCCCTTGGATCACTAAGGTCGGCACATCGATGCGGGCCAAGTCCTCACGGAAGTCCTCATGCCAGGTTGGGACGCAGGCCAGGCTGGCGGTCGCTGAGGCGCTGGCCGCGATGTTCCAACTGGCCTGGACGGCCTGTTCGCTGACGCGCTTTCCGAGAAATACGTCGGTGTTGTAGAAATTTTGAAAGAACCCGGTGAAGAAAGCATACCGGTCCGCCGCTACCGCCTTCTGTATTCCGGCAAACACGCTACCATCCACGCCCTCGGGGTTGTCCGCTGTCTTTAGTAGATACGGTGGCACACCGGAAATAATCACGGCTTTGCTCACACCCTTGGAGCCGTATTTTCCGAAGTAGCGCGCCACTTCCCCACCTCCCATGGAGAAGCCGACCAAGGTGAAATCCCTCAGCTTAAGCTCAGTGACCAGCTTGTGAAGGTCCTCGGCGAAGGTATCGTAGTCATAGCCTGTGGTTGGCTGGCTCGACTTGCCGAAGCCTCTGCGGTCGTAGGTGATGACCCTGTAACCCACGTCCAACAGCACCGGCACTTGCTTCTCCCACGAGGCCCCGCTTAGCGGATATCCGTGGATCAGGACAACGGGCTGTCCAGAGCCATGGTCTTCGTAGTAAAGCTCGATGTCGCCTGAATTTTCTTTTCCGACCGTAACGGAAGGCATTTCGAATCTCCTTATTCTTTGCTGTGCGTACCTGCGTCCACTCGCAGCGGAATTGCGGCGAGGCTTGGGGTGAACAGAGTCTGTCTAACTCGTTCGTGGAAGGCTCCTTTCACATCGCAACACGTTCCAGATTCCCCTATTCGCGATTAAGCCAGACCTGGCGGGCCAAATCAATTAGACGAAGGTATCGGTGATACTCTGGTGTCAGTCGACGCAACGCCTTGCGTTGGACGGTCGACGCCGGTATTCAGCCGCCTCGCACAAATCATGCATTGAGTCCAACTCGTTGATCCAGTCATCTGCCGCGACAATTCCGTAACTGCTCCGATGAAGGCCCCTATTTCCCGCTCATGGGATCGGTTGCCATTCGTTCGTCCCTTTTCTCGATCCTTGAAGCCGGAAAGCCGTGCTTCTGCAATCTCACAATTGCGATTAAGCCAGAAAAGTGGAGGGAAACCAATTGGACGAAGGTATCGATCGATGTTTCCTCCGATGGCGTCATCAATCGCCGGAATGCCGCCAGGGCGATACCAAAGTCTGATAGACGTTGGGTTTGGAGAGGTGCATGCTGTTTATAAGAGCGGTCGAGAGGAGGCGACTTTTGTCGCACCTACCAAGGCGCAGAACAGGCCGAGGTTCGTCCCGTCTCGCGGGCGATCCATAATAAGGCGAGATATATACCGTGAAGAAGACCGTGGCACCAATTTCCCTTGCCGGTTCCCAACTGGGCGACGTACGTCACGTCTGCGCGTTTTTCAAGAGCGACGACGAGCGTACCGCGTATTGCTTCCGTTCATAAAGGACGGGTTTGAGCGCGGCGATAAGGCCACTCATGTGGTAAATCCAGGGCAACATCACGATCATCTGCAACGGCTGGCTGCGGCAGACATCGATGCCGAGGCAGCCCGGCGTAGCGGTCAATTTGAGCTGCGAACCAACACTGAAACGTATCTTCGATCCGGGCAGGATGCTGGAGTTTTTCGAGCAGTTGGCGAGCGGCAACAGGAACAATGGATTTCCGCTCAGTCGCATCGTCTGCCAGATGGAATGGGCGGCTGACGGGCGGTCACATGTGGACGACCTGGTTGAGTTCGAATCGCGTGTGAACGACGTATGGCGGCGCTACGACGATGTGGTGATCTGCACCTAGGATCTCGCGAAAGTTGGAGGAGACACGGTCATTGACATTATGCGGACGCATCCCATGATCATCATCGGCGGCATTCTTCAACACAATCCTTTTTTTGTATCTCCCGAGGAGTTCCTGCGTGAAGTTCGCGAGCGGAGGGGCTGGCGGTCGACGTGCGCCTGACAACGGCGGTCTGACATGGGCGTGCGACAGGAAGATACCTCCGGAGAGATCAAGCGCCTCGAGCGCTGCCTAAATGACCTGGTGAGCGTTCTCGCGCTTCCAGCCATGTGGAGCGGATCCCAGCCGTCCCAGATTGTTCAGACTTTGCTCGACGTACTTCTGGGCAGGCTGTGTCTGGATCTCGTATATGCACGCTTCGAAGATCCGGCCGGCGACGCGCCAATCGAAGTAGCGTCGCGGCGAATGAAGCGGTCATCGGACTACAAGAAGCACGTCTCCTGGAGGAACAGAAGCGCGTCGCCGGCGAACTCGATCGACGGGTGGCGCAGAGAACCGCGGAACTTGCCGCGGTCAACGACGAATTGAGGAAAGAGATCGCCGAGCGGCATCGTGCGGAAGAGGCGTTGCTGGAAAACGAACTGAACTCACGGTTAATCCTGCATAGCATTCCTGGTCTGGTGTGTACTATGAGTCCCGCGGGCGAGGTTGACCGTTTCAATCCGCAAATTCTGGAATACTTTGGCAAGGAGCCGGATGAGTCGAAAGGCTGGGCGACCAATGACGCGGTTCATCCTGATGACCTTCCCCGAGTGGTCTCCGCCTTTACGCATTCGATCACAACTGGTAGTCCCTACGACATCGAGCACCGTTGCCGCCGCGCGGATGGCGTTTATCGATGGTTCCAGGTCCGCGCCCTTCCCGTTCGAGATACCGCAGATCGAATTATGGGCTGGTACGTCCTGCTGACGGATATCGACGATCGGAAGCGCGCAGAGGATGCCATCCGGGCGAGCGAACGCGATCTGAATCAGATCATCAATGCGATTCCCGCACTAGCCTGGACGGTTCGTCCGGACGGCGCCGCCGAGTTCTTCAATCAACACTATCTTGACTACGTTGGGCTCTCCGCCGAACAGGCGAAAGACTGGGGCTGGACGGTCGCTATTCACCCGCATGATTTGAACGACGTGATTACCTGGTTGCGATGCATGATTGCTTCCGATCAGGCAGCGGAGTGCGAAGGGCGGCTGCGCCGTTTTGACGGGGAGTATCGATGGTTCTTGTTTCGCACAAATCCACTACGCGACGAGTTTGGCAAGACTTTCAAATGGTACGGAACAAAGACCGATATCGACGATCGCAAACAGGCAGAGGAAGAATTGCGGCGCCGTCAGGCTTTTGTTGCCGAGGGGCAGCGCCTCGCTCGCTTGGGCGGCTTTTCCTGGCACGTCGAGAGTGGACAAATCACGTGGACGGACCAGCTCTATTGCATCTTCGAGTTCGAACCGGGCGGGCTGGTAACGCTTGAACGGATCGGTAGTCGCGTTCATCCGGAAGACATTCCCCTCCTTTGGGACATGATCGAGCGTGCACAACGTGCCGCCAGCGATCTTGAGTACGAGCACCGCCTTCTAATGCCGAACCAATCGGTCAAGTACCTGCACCTGGTGGCTCACGGGACTCAAGCCCCGGATGGAGTACATCGGTGCGGTTCAGGACGTAACCGAGCGCCGGCTCGCGGAAGAGGCGCTCAGCCAAGCCCGATCCGACCTGGCCCACGTAACGAGGGTCACGAGCCTGGGCGTGTTGACGGCGTCAATCGCACATGAAGTGAGCCAACCGCTATCGGGCATCATCACCAACGCCAGCACATGTCTTCGGATGCTGGCTTCCAACCCCCCAAACGTCGAAGGGGCGCGCGAAACCGCCAAGGGCACGATTCGTGACGCCAACCGTGCATCTGAGTTGGTCACGCGATTACGCGCGCTCTTCGGCAAGAAAACATCCATGACCGAGCCAGTGGATCTGAATGAGGCTGCGCAAGAAGTGATTGCGCTGTCATTGACCGAACTTCGGAGAAACCGAGTGATTCTCCGGCCGGAATTCGCAGGCAACCTCCCAGTGGTGACAGGGGACCGCGTCCAGCTTCAGCAGGTGATACTGAATCCGCTCAAGAACGCATCGGACGCCATGCGCAGCGTGAATGATCGTCCAAGGCAGTTGAAGATCAGAACGGAACGAGTCACAGGCGATCAGGTGCGGCTCACCGTACAGGACGCGGGCGTCGGCCTTGAGCCCCAGGCTATGGACAGACTTTTTCAGGCTTTTTATACAACCAAGAACGACGGTATGGGAATCGGACTTTCAGTCAGTCGCTCGATAATCGAGCGTCATCACGGGCGTCTTTGGGCGGAGCCGAACGACGGTCCGGGCGCGACTTTTTCATTTTCTATTCCTTCGCGGAATGGAGGTGCATCTGATGCGGGATGAGGAACCCAGAACGGCGCCATGCTCACTGGTGTCTGTGGTCGATGACGACGAATCTGTACGCGAGTCATTACCCGACTTGCTTAGGGAATTCGGTTTCACCGCGCGTTCGTTTTCGTCGGCGGAAGAGTTCCTTGCCTCCGGATACGTCGGTCAGACCAACTGTTTGATCCTCGACATCGGCATGCCGGGCATGTCCGGACCGGAACTTCAACGGGAACTGGAGCGTCGTGGACAACACATTCCGATCGTCTTCATCACCGCTCACAGGGATGAAGCCATCCGCGAGCGACTGCTCGAAGAGGGAGCGGTGGAGTGCCTGTTCAAGCCTTTCACCGATACGGCCTTGCTTGAGGCGCTCAAGACGGCGCTTCGGGTGAACTGAGGGAGAGGTATAGGATGATGGGACAGCACGCGATGTGGCCAAAAGTGGG
>DATHOJ010000124.1:0-50039 GCA_035485055.1 Bryobacteraceae bacterium | reverse complement strand
ATATCGTCCTCGCGGCTCCAAACCACCTTCACCGGCTTGCCGACTTTCTTCGATAGCAGAGCCGCTTCCGCCACATAGTCCGGCTTCGATTTCCGCCCGAACCCTCCGCCCAATAAAGTCACATGACAAGTCACATCCGCCGGCTTGATCCCCACCGCCGCCGCGACGGTCGCCTGCACTGCCTGGGGATTCTGAGTCGCCGTCCAAGCAATCACTTTCCCGTCTTTAAACTCCGCCACCGCAGCCGGAGGCTCCATCGGTGCGTGCGCCAGCATCGGGACATAGTAATCGGCCTCGTGAACTTTCCCACCCTTGGCGAACTCCGCGTCCACATCGCCGACGTTGCGCGCGACCTTCCCCGTCGCCCGCGCCGAATCTTGCAGCGTCTTTTTGAACGCGCCTGAATCGAAGCCCGCGTTCGAGCCCAGGTCCCAATCGACCTTCAATTTCTTGCGTCCCTGCATCGCCGCCCAGGTGTTGTCGGCGATCACCGCGACCCCTCCCAGCGCCTGAAATCCGTACGGAGGCTTCATCGGATCGATGGTCACCGTCTGCGAAACTCCCGTCACTTTGCGGGCTTCACTATCATCGACCGACACAATTTTCCCGCCCATCACCGGCGACCGTTCGATAGAAGCGTAAACCATCCCCGGCATCTTCGCATCGATTCCGAACACGGCTTTTCCCGTGCAAATATCGTTCAGATCGACAATGGGCAAAGCCTTCCCGATATAGCGATACTCCGCCGCAGGCTTATAGACCAGTTCTTCTTTCTTGGGAACAGGCTGTGACGCCGCTTGCGTTACCAGCTCCCTGTAGGCGATCGTGCGGCCGCTCGCGGTGTGAATGACTTGCTCATTGCGGCCTTTGCATTCGCCCGCCGGAACACCCCACTTCGCCGCCGCGGCACGTTCCAGCATCAGCCGCGCCGTCGCGCCTGCAATCCGTAGAGGCTCATAAAAAGTGCGGATCGAATTCGATCCATCGGTGTCCTGCGACCCATATTTCGCATCGCCGATCGCCTGTTGCACGCGGACATTCTTAAAATCGACATCCAGTTCATCCGCCGCCACCATTGGCAGAGCGGTGCGAATTCCCGTGCCCATTTCCGAGCGGTGCGCGACAATCGTCACCATCCCGGTCGGCTCCATGCCCAGATAAACGTTCGGCTGCCAGATTGTGTCGCCTTCAAGGTCCGTGCACAGCACCAGAGCGCCAGCCGAGAAAATCCCCAAAAATCCGCGTCGCGAGACAACCAATTCAGCGCGGTTCATGCCTTCACCCCCGCAGCGACTTTGATGGCCGCTCGTATACGCTGATAGGTCCCGCAGCGGCAAATATTCCCCTGCATCGCATCGTCGATGTCTTTGTCGGTGGGCTTCGGCTTCTCTTTCAGCAGCGCCACGGCTTGCATGATTTGTCCACTCTGGCAGTAGCCGCATTGCGGAACGTTGCCATGCTCCCAGGCGGCCTGCACCGGGTGCGAATGCCCATTCGCGAGGCCCTCGATCGTGGTGATCGATTTTCCCGCCGCGGCCTTCATAGTGGTCTGGCAGCTCCGCACCGCCGCGCCGTTCAAGTGGACGGTGCAAGCTCCGCACAGCCCGAGCCCGCATCCGAACTTCGTTCCCGTCAGTTCCAGAACATCGCGCAAAAACCACAGCAGCGGCATGTCCGAATCCCCGTCAAACTTCCGAGCCGCGCCATTCACCCGCAGTTCAATCATGAGGTAGTCCCCCGTCCCCCATCATACTGCCATGAAATTGCGCAGGGAACTTCGCGCGACCGGATGGCGTCTATGCTGCCATGCGGAAGCTCGCACTCCAAATCGGACTTGGCTTGCTCATCCTCATCCCTGGTGGCGTAATCTTCGAAAAAATCGGCCAGCGCCGCGACCTCCGCCGCTATCCCCAAATCGGCAAATCCGTTGATATCGGAGGGCGAACATTGAACCTCTACTGCTCCGGCGAAGGCGCTCGGACGGTGATTTTTCAGACCTTCGGACATGCGTCCGGTTATAGCTGGATCGGAATCCAGCCGGAGGTCGCGAAATTTACCCGCGCCTGCTGGTATGATCGCGCCGGATACGGCTGGAGCGAACCAGGGCCGATGCCGGCCACCTATCAATCGGTCGCGTCAGACTTGCACGCGCTCCTTCAAGCCGCCGCGCTGCCTCCGCCGTATGTGCTGGTCGGCGCAAACGCGGCAGCCCTTCATATCCGCCTATATAACAGCCTCTATCCGGATGAAGTCGGAGGCGCCGTCCTGGTAAACGCGCTCGACGTGGAAGGACCGGAGGCGGCGGTCCCCGATTCCACGAAAGGTCCGTGGGATCGACACTTCGGTTCCATTGCTCCGCGCATCCGTGGAACGGCATGTCTCGCTTTCCCGGCGATGGCCGGAGTGGGCCTCCTTCGTGTCGCCGGATTATTCCAGAAAGGTCCGCGCGGGACTCCCGCGATCGGCTTCCCTGCTGAGCAGCAGGCGAAGCTCGATGAGCTATCCGATAACGCGACTGCCGCGCGCGGCGGCGAAGGATGCGATCGCGAGGAGGGCATGGAAGAAGTCCGGAATGCCGGGAACTTCGGCAACCGGCCGCTGGTCTTAATTTTTTCGCCGGACAGGAGAATGGGGGCGGCTTGGAACGAAGCCCAGATCAACGAGGTTCAGCCGAGGCTTACCAAACTTTCCTCTCGCGGCCGCCTGGTATCAGTGGAAGGAGTAACACCGGAAGCGATCGTCACCGCCATCCGCGACGTCATGGCCGCGCTCGAAAATCCGGCGCGCTAGCCAGCGAGCAACGATTGCAGTGGTCGTAGCTGATCACTCGCGTGAGTATCCACACGCCGTCCCGGAACTCCCACAGCATCGTGAACCGTCCCACGCCGCTCCCGTCCGGACATTTTCCTAATTTCGGATCGCAAAACAAATGAATGCCCGTCTCGACCGCGCCATAGCCCTTCAGCGGATAAACCTTCAATGTCCCCGGGACCAAATCGCGATGCACCTTTCCGCAAATGTTGACCTTCACCGCATCGATGGTGCTCTGCGCCCCTTTACTAAGCCCGGTGACGTCGTGGTAAAACTCCAGATCGTCGGCCAAAAGCGATCCAAACTTCTCGAGATCGCACTTGTTATAAGCGTCGAACAAGGCGGTATCCAACGCCGAGACGGTCTTATACAACTCGTCACTCTGAGCAAACGCCGCCGGCAGGAACAACAGGAACACGAAAGTCCGCATAAGCACATCCTACGCGCCAAATCCGCAAAATGTTCCGTCGGCCGCTACTATCCCGGAGCTATCTAACGCACCAAAGAGCCCGGGTGCTATCATGACCGCCATGTTTCGCTTGGCCTTCTTACTAACCCTCCCTCTATCCGCCCAATCCCTCCTGCTAATCTCCATCGACGGTATGCGACCAGACTACGTCCTCAAAGCCGATGAACATGGCCTCAAAATTCCCCACCTCCGAAAGCTCCTCAAAGACGGAGCCCACGCGATCGGCGTCCGCGGCGTCCTGCCGACAGTCACCTATCCCAGCCACACCACGATCCTCACGGGCGTCTATCCCGCGAAACACAAAATCTATTCGAACGTAGTCTTCGATCCTCTCGACCTCAATCTAGCCGGATGGATGTGGTACGCCGAAGACATCGCCGTTCCCACTCTGTGGCAAGCCGCATCGAAAGCGGGCCTGAAAGTGGGCAGCGTAAGTTGGCCCGTCAGCGTAGGCGCGCCCGGCATCGACTACAACGTCCCCGAATACTGGCGAGCCTCGAAATTTCCCGGCGAAGATCTGAAGCTGCTCCGAGCCATCAGCACCCCCGGCCTGACCTCCGAAATCGAAAAGCAAGCCGGACCGTATATCACCGACCTGGACGCCGCGGAGCAAGGCGACCGCCAGCGCACCCGCTATGCCGTGGCGATTTTAAAAAACAAACACGCCCAATTCATGACCGTGCACCTGGCTTCGCTCGATCACTTGGAACACGGCTTCGGTCCCTTCAGTCCGGAAGCAAACAAGACGCTGGAACAAATCGATGAAGAAGTAGGCGAGCTGGAAGACGCCTTGTCCAACGCGACCGTCTGCGTGCTTTCAGACCACGGCTTTACCAGAACCGACCACAACTTCAACATCATCGCGCCGTTTGTCGAAGAAGGCCTGATCACAATGTCCAATAAGAAAGTCACTTCTTGGACAGCCTTCCCCGATTTAGAAGCCGGTTCAGCCGCAATTATTTTGAAAGACGAATCCGCGAGAACCAAAGTGGAAAAGCTTCTCCACCGGCTCGCCGCCGACCCGAAAAATGGTATCGCGCAAATTCTCGATCAGAAACAAATCGCGAAATTCGGAGGACGCCCCGACGCTGCATTCTGGGTCGACATGCAGTCGAATTTCTCGGTAGTCCGCGCCGACCTTCCAAACAAAGTCGGAGGCACGCACGGGTACGCGCCATCGAATCCCCAACTGCTCGCCTCGTTCTTCATAGCCGGCCCAAAAATCAAACCCGGCGTAGACCTCGGCGAAATCGACATGCGCAGCATCGCGGCAACGTTGGCGAAAGCCATGGGAGTTTCCTTCACTACAGGCGACCTTCCCGCCCTATCGGTCTTCTAACGAACCGCCATACGTCAGCATGTGGACAGACGATATAATCTCGCTTGCAAACTGACATGCCCCGAATCGTCGTCATCGGCAGCGCGAATATCGACCTCACCACGTTCACCGACCAATTCCCTCGCCCCGGCGAAACAATTTTCGGACGCGATTTCTCTCTGGGCTTCGGAGGCAAGAGCGCAAACCAAGCCGTAGCCGCTCGACTCTGTGGAGCAGACGTCGCCATGGTCGCCCGAGTAGGCGATGACATGTTCGGCGAAGCGACGATTGAGAATTTCAAATCCTTCGGCATTGATACCAGCCGGGTTTTGATCACGCCCGGAGTCTCCACCGGCGTAGCTCCGATTTTCGTCGAGAGTAACGGGCAGAACCGGATCCTGGTCGTTAAAGGCGCCAACGACCGGTTAACCCCCGAAGACGTTTATGCCGCAAAGGACCTCATTTTAGCGTCGAATAAGGTAGTGCTGGGGCTCGAAATACCGCTTTTAACGTCAATTAAGGCCATGCAACTCGCGAAAGAACACGGAATTCAGACCATTTTCAACCCTGCTCCAGCCCAGGTTCTGGACCTCCAGGAGGTCGGCCTTGCCGATTACGTGATACCGAACGAGACGGAAGCTGAGGTCCTCAGCGGCATGCCCGTCCGCGATCTTGAGGATGCCCGCAAATGCATCCGCAAGTTGCTCGATGGCGGGTTAAGTCGAATCATTATCACACTTGGCGCAAACGGCTGTCTTTTCGGGGATCAGCATGTCGCGTCATTCCCCGTCGAACCGGTTGATACGACCGGCGCTGGCGACGCCTTTATCGGAAGCTTAGCTGTATTCCTTTCAAGCGGATACAGCGAGTTGGAAGCGATTTCCCGGGCGAATCTCTATGCCGCTCTGTCGACTTTGTCGATCGGCACTCAGAAATCGTTTGTAAGTAAAGAACGGTTCAACGAAGAGTGGCAGCGCCGATCAAAATAAGACCGCTGGCGTAGCCGATAAACATCAATGTTGTGTATAAGATATTGCCTTTTTCGCGCCAGATGAACACACCCCAGATTGCCGCGACCAGCGTCGCGCCCTGACCCAAAGCATAGGAAATGGCCGGTCCGGCGACGTTCGATGCAATGACGTTAAGGCATAGAGCAAGCATCCAGATAGAACCGCCAAGTATCCCAATCGAATGGAGTTTCGCGCTGCCGCGAAAGTAATCCGCGTACCGAAAGCCTCCAGCTCTCATGAAGACGGTATTGACGATTATGTTGCTCAGTAAAACGCCCGCTGCGAAGAAAACCAATGCAACATAAGGAGTTAGCTTGCCAGGCCCGATGGCTCGCATCAATTGCGGATAAAAAAGCCCCATAATGCAGCCGGCGACGATCGAAAAGATCAATCCCCGAACCGGGCTTCTTCCGTGGGATCGATGGGAGGCTCCGGACATGATCATAGCGAAGACAATCAACGCAACCCCAGCAAAAAGTAGCGAAGGATTGCCTTTTGGTTCTAGCAGATAGCTCTCGATCGTACCGATCACCAAGGCCAGCCCGATGCCCACCGGAAACGCCACCGACATTCCCGCGGCGTCGATCCCGATAACCAATAGAATATTTGCAAGATTGAAAATCGCTCCGCTGATTAGCGCCGGGATCGTAAACGCCCCGACGACCTGAAAACCGCCGCCGAGCAAAGAAAACAAAAGAGAAAATAGAAAAACGCCGATCGCGTAATCCCAATAAAACAACTGAAAAGGCCATTTTTCCTTGCCAGCAAGTTTCTGCGTATTGGCCCACGATCCCCAGCCGAGCATGGTGATCACGCAGAACAGAATCGCAAGTGGAAGACTTATAACGAACATACAAGTTTTGCCAGCAGCGCGGTGCGATCGGCGATGCGGTTAATCAGAATACTCTCATGCGGAGCATGGGCGCCTTCGCCAACCGCTCCTAGACCGTCGAGTGTCGGAATTCCGAGGGCCGCAGTGAAATTTCCGTCGCTTCCGCCACCGGTTGACGATTCTTCAAGCACGACACCTAATTCGGCGGCCAGTTTCTCGGCTGTTTTATATAACTTGCGAACCCCGGCGGAACGCTCCATCGGAGGTCGGTTTAAACCGCCAGTCAGTTCGAGGGTGCAGCGTTTGTCGAAGGGTTTCAGAGAAGCGAACTTTTTTTCTAGATAAACGCGGTCGCGGTCGCGGGGCGCGCGGATATCGATTTCGGCGCGGCATTCCGCGGGAACGACGTTGCTGCGGGTGCCTCCGTGAATGACTCCGGGACTGACGGTGACGCCGCGGTCGAGCTGGGTGAAGCCGGCGATGCGTTCGAGCTGGCGGGACATTTCTATAATCGCATTGGCGCCGTTGGCGAAATCGACACCGGCGTGCGAGGCTTTTCCGTGAACGGTCAATGTGTAATCGCCGACGCCTTTTCTAGCAGTTTTGAGTTTTCCTTCTAGACCAGTGCCGGGTTCGAGCACCAGCACGGCGGCGCTGGATCGGGCGGCTTCTTCGGTTAATGCGCGCGAAGAGTCGCTACCGACTTCTTCATCGGCATTGACTTGCATCACGACTTTCTTCGCTACGGGAGTATCCATTTCGCGGAGGGCTCGCATGGCGAAGATGAAGAACGCGAGGCCGGCTTTCATGTCGAGCACACCGGGTCCCCAGAGGCGGCCTTTCTCTTCGCGAAAGGGCATGGTTCGTAGAGTGCCCAAGGACCACACGGTGTCGGAATGGCCGAGGGCCAGGATCTGACCGGTTTTTTTATTTCCGGGGAGAGTGAACTCGACGCGGGCGTGTCCGCCGGCGAACCTTTTTACTTTCGCGATGTCGCTGACACGGGCGGTGAGCAGATCGACAAATTGTTTGATGCCGGGAGGATGATCGCTGGGGGATTCGCACTCGACGAATTCGCGAATGAGCGCGACGATGTCTTTCTGCTTCGCGCGGGCGTAGCGGAGGTAAGAATCCATAGAATGGCAAGTATGACACGAGAGGCAGTGATCGTCACGGGAGGCAGTCGAGGCATTGGAGCCGCGGTTGCGCGCCTCGCGAGCGCGAACGGTTTTCCGGTGGCAGTCAATTATGCGAAGAACAAAGCGGCTGCGGAAAACGTCGTTCGCGAAATTGTATCGGCGGGC
This sequence comes from Bryobacteraceae bacterium, assembly GCA_035485055.1. Taxonomy (GTDB): domain Bacteria; phylum Acidobacteriota; class Terriglobia; order Bryobacterales; family Bryobacteraceae; genus Palsa-187. The sequence goes on along the minus strand of DATHOJ010000124.1, from coordinate 42,295 downwards.
GGCAGCGCGATTGCCATTCAAGGAGATGTCGCATTTGAGACCGACATCCTCCGCCTGTTCGAAATTGCGGAAAAAGAGTTCGGCGCGATTGGAGGCCTGGTGAACAATGCCGGAGTGACCGGTGGATTTGCCCGCGTGGAGAAGGTTACGGCGGACGCGATCGCGCAGGTATTGGCGGTGAATGTGGCGGGGATGATGTTGTGCGCGCGCGAGGCGGTGCTGCGCATGTCCACACGGCTGGGCGGCAAAGGAGGATCGATCGTAAACATATCGTCCTTGGTTGCGCGAACGGGCGGCTCGGGAGAATGGGTGCACTACGCGGCGAGGAAGGGCGCAGTGAACAGCTTCACGATCGGCCTGGCGCGTGAAGTGGCGGAGGAAGGGATTCGGGTGAACGCGGTGGCTCCGGGATTGATCGATACGGACCTTCATGCGGACAACGGGGCTCCGGATAGGCTGGACCGGTTGATGCCGACCATTCCGATGAAAAGGGCAGGCACGGCTAAGGAGGTGGCGGAAGGAGTGCTGTGGTTGTTGTCGGAGCGGGCTTCTTATGTGACTGGGTCGATCCTGGAGATTGGTGGAGGAAGATGACCGGCCTCTTTCCAGAAGGCCGGTCGAAGTTATCGCAATCCGCCCGCGAGCAGCGGGTTAAAATTGCCAGCCTCTGTATCGGCCTTGCGGAGTTTTTTCAGCGAAGCCAGATGCAACAACACAGAGAGAGGCACGAGAAAAACCGGAATTATCGCCAGTGGAAACGAACTGACGAGCAGATTCGGCTGGTCGAGAGCCAGTATTTGGACGGGCGAAGGCGAGGTCAGGAACCCGGTGGTTACCGCCACCAGCAAGTCAGCGATTCCGAGAAAATTCCATACCCGCACCAAGCCGGCCGATCCGTATACCCGGCGCATGTACGCGATGCCCGCGACGGGCGCAAGCAGCCCCACAATGACATCCCCGATTCCGGCAGGCAACGCAAACTCGCCCGGCAGATACCCACCCGCATAGAGTGTGAGGAAGATCATGCCCTCAATTCGATACAGCTGGATGGCGACCATCCAACCCTGCGGAATTACGTCGACCATGCGCCGTAGAAGAGGAGAGCGCCGGAACATGACGATGCCGGCTGCGATGGGAATCAAAAGGCCGAGAGGAATAGTGGGTATGCGGGTCGTCGACGCGCGATAAAAGCCCGACCAGGTGAGTGCCACCGCTGCGACGAACCATAGCGCCAGTACGCTCGATGCGCCCCAAAACGCGCGAGCACGGTCGCGGGCATCCCATCCGGCATCGCGGAGACCGCGATGCAATCCAAATACCATCAGGGCAACAGTCGCGCCGGCTCCGAGGAGTATTTCGGGAACCACATAACCGGGCGTGATTGAAATCATGTCTTTGATCTCCTTCGCAGGTATGGATGTACATACATCTACTTGGTTGCAGGAAAACATGAGCGGCGCTAAAATAAATGTAGATACAAGTATTTAGGAAGGTTATGTCGAAAAATCTTGCGAAGACGGCGATCCGGCTGCCGTGCGCGTGCGCCAATCTCCGGAGGGCCAGCCGGGTAGTGACCCAGTATTACGAGGCCTTTTTGCGTCCGGCCGGACTCCGCGCGACGCAGTTCACGCTGTTACAAGCTTTGGTCCTGGCGCCGGAGATTTCCCAGAAACAACTCTCGGAGGTGCTTGAAATCGACAGCACGACGCTGACCAGAACGCTCGCGCCGCTGCGCCGGCAAGGGTGGTTAAGCTCGCATTCCGCAGAGGACCGGCGGGAGTCGAGGCTTTCCTTGACGGCAGCGGGGATGAGGGAATACAAACGCGCCTTGCCCTATTGGCAGAAGGCGCAGAAGTCTCTGGAGCACGACTTGGGAAAGGAGTACTGGCATCATCTGGAGGATGCGGCGGTGCGCCTGGCGGGAATTGTGATCAAAACGAGTACCCCGGAATAGATGCGGCGGGTGCGTGGGTAGGCCCGTGCTGCTACCCCGCCACGCTATACTTCAAGGATTGCATGCCTGTGATGGATATCCAGCAGATCTGGGACATCCTTCCTCACCGTTACCCGATGCTGCTGGTGGATCGCATCGAGGAACTGGAGGAGGAACGCGTTGTCGGAATCAAGAATGTCACGATCAATGAACCGTTTTTCAGTGGGCATTTTCCCGATATTCCGGTGATGCCCGGGGTCCTGATCATCGAGGCGATGGCGCAGGTGGCGGGGATTCTGGTGTTGAGCTCGATCCCGGAGCGCAAAACCAAACTGGTACTGCTGGCCGCGGTGAATGAGGCGAAATTTCGCCGGCCGGTGGTTCCCGGGGATCAGCTTCGCATCGAGATGAAAGTCATCAAGCGCAAGGCGACCATTGCGAAGATGAACGGCGTGGCTACCGTCAACGGGCTGGTGGTGGCTGAGGCTGAGATGATGTGCAAACTGGCCGATCGTACCGATCGCATCTGATTTTTCGCGATGCCTATTCATCCGACAGCGATTGTCGAGCCGAGCGCACGCGTGGCGGAATCGGCGGAGATCGGACCTTACTGTGTGGTCGGCGCGGACGTGCGAATCGGCGCGGGAACGCGGCTCATGGCGCATGTTTATCTGGAGGGTCCGCTGGAGATTGGGGAGGATAATGTCTTCTTTCCTTACTCGACGATCGGAGTCGCTCCGCAGGATCTGAAATATCACGGCGAGCGCAGCGAGACGCGGATCGGCCATCGCAACAAGATTCGGGAGTTTGTGAATATCCATCGCGGTACCGAGGGCGGAGGAATGGTGACCTCGATAGGCGATGATAACCTGCTGATGGTGCAGGTCCATGTTGCGCACGACGTTCAAGTGGGCAGTCACACGGTGCTTTCGCATGCGGCGGTGATGGGCGGACATGTGACGATCGGGGATTGGGCGGTGATCGGCGCGTCGACCGGGGTGCATCAGTTTTGCAGGGTCGGGAGGCACGCGATTATCGGCGGGTACAGCGTGATTACGCGCGATGTGCTGCCGTTTTCGAATACAGTGACGGATCGCGAGGCAAAGGTATTCGGAGAAAATGCGACGGGGCTGAAGCGGCGCGATTTTTCCACGGACACAATCGACGCGCTGCACAAAGCGTTTCGGCTGCTGACACGCGCCGGCCTGAACACCACGCAGGCGGTGGCGCGAATCATGATTGAAATTCCGCCCTCGCACGAGGTGAACGAGCTGCTCGATTTCATCCGCACATCGGAGCGCGGCTTCATTAAATAAGATGCGCTACGGGTTGATTGCCGGCAATGGCCGATTCCCGGTGCTTGCATTGGAAGCGGCGCGCAAGGCGGGGCTTGAGGTGGTCGCGATCGGCATCAAAGAAGAAGCGTCGCCGGAGATTGAAGCGCTGGCCGTTCGATGTCACTGGATCTCGCTGGGCGCGCTGGGCAAGCTGATCGATATTTGCCATAAAGAGCGCATCACCAAGCTGATGATGTGCGGGCAGGTGAAGCACGCGAAGATTTTTTCGTCCATCGTGCCGGACTGGCGCCTTGCGAAGCTGCTGCTGAATATCGAGACCAAAAATACCGAGGGGCTGATCGGCGGGATTGCCCGGGTATTGAACGATGAAGGCGTGGAACTGGTGGATTCGACGCTGCTGCTGAAGGATCTGCTGGCGACGGAGGGAACGCTGACCCGGCGCAAGCTGACGGCGGAGGAAGCGCGCGACATCGAGTATGGGCGAAGGATCGCAAGCACGCTGGCGGGAATCGACGTGGGGCAGAGCGTCGCGATCGCGGAGAGGGCTTGTGTCGCGGTGGAAGCCATGGAAGGAACCGATGCGATGCTGCGGCGCGCGGCGTCTCTGGCGGAGGGAAAACCGCTGCGGTTGGTGAAGGCCTCGCGGTTGCGGAAGCACATGCTGTTCGACGTACCGGTGGCGGGTCCGCAGACGATCGACATTATGAGAGAGACTGGAACCACGGCTCTTGCGATTGATGCGACGCGGACGCTGCTGATCGACCGGGACGAAATCCTGGCTCGCGCGGACGCTGCGGGGATCGCGATTGCGAGTTATTTGCCGGAGGAATAGTTATGGCTCATCTAAAATCGCTACGGAAGCATTTAGTGAATTTATTGACGAAGGGCGAGGCGCACGCCACGTTTGAAGACGCGGTGAGGGACGTTCCCGCGGAAGCTCGGGGGAAGGTGCCGGAGGGCGCGGCGCATTCGCTGTGGGAGCTGGTGGAGCATATGCGGATCGCGCAGGCGGACATTTTAAAGTTCAGCATGGACGAGAAGCACAAGTCTCCGAAGTGGCCGAAGGGCTACTGGCCGAAGAAGCCCGCGCCGCCGAATGCCAAGGCGTGGGATAAAACCATCAAGGATTTTCTGGCCGACCGGGGAGAGATGGTCAAACTGATTGAGAAGAAATCGACGAATCTGTTCGCGGAGATTCCGCATGGCAAGGGGCAGACGATTTTGCGCGAGGCTTTGTTGATGGCGGATCACAACTCTTACACGGTGGGGGAGATCGTGGTTACGCGGAGGATGCTGGGGGTTTGGAAACCGAAGTAGCTATTCGAGGATCTTTTTCTTTTTGATCCAATCGATGACCATGTCGCGCTGCATGGCGGCTGTTTTGGGAAAGTCGAGTCCGCTGACGCCTAGCTGGTCATTGGAGCCTTGATTGGCGGCCGTAAAATCCGTGGTCGCGAGCGTATATTCGCGGTCGGGATCGATGGTGTGGCCTTCGCGGACCTTCGGCGGAAGCTGGCTGCCCTTGAATTTTCCGATGACGACGGCGTTATCGAAGGGCAGGATATTCCAGACGGCTCGCGCAAGGATCGGGCCGGCGGGGATGACGTCGCGCACGTTGCCGAGATTGACCCAGGCGAGGTCGCTGCCGGTTTCTTCGGCCATGGCGCGTTCGATCAGGGTTTGCAGGTCCCGTTTCTCGAAGCGGCGCTTGGCTTCGCCGATCGGCACGTCGACTATTTTAGAAACCTTTGCTTCCCAATGCGCGATCTCGCTGGCAATTTTCGGATCGGGCGCAAGCTTTTTGGAATCGACGGGGATGATTTTCCACTCGGCCGATTTTAGTTTGTGCGCGGTTATGTCGACTTCGAGATCGAGGCGGCCCACCTCCACTCCATAGGATGTTACGAGAGCGCCGACGCGTCCATCGAAGTTGTGGAGCTTCGCGTATTCCCTATGAGTGTGGCCGACGATGGCTACGGCGACTTCGGGGACTTGTTGCAGGATCGCGTCGGCTTCCTGATCGTGAATATGGCCGAGGACGACAATGAGGTCGGATTTGCCGCGGAGCTCGGCGGCGTATTTGCGGGCGGTTTCGACGACCGGGAGCACGTGCCAGGGTCCAACTTTATCGGGGGTCGCGAGATTGCCGACCAGATCACCGAGCAGAAGTCCAATGACGGCGACGCGAATTCCGCCGACGGTCTTGATCACGTAGGGTTTGCCTGCGAGGAAGGCTCCGCTGTCGTTGACTACGTTCGCGGAGACGATGGGAAACTTCGCGGCCTTAACGAAATCCTGAATGCGCTGCCAGCCGTAATCGAACTCGTGATTGCCGAGGGTCGAGACGTCGAAGCCCAGGTGGTTCGCGATTTGATAGATCGGGAGACCTTTATAGATGGTCGAAACGGGCGTGCCTTGCACCAGGTCCCCGGCGTTGAGATAGAGGCTTGCGGTGCTGCGGGCGCGCTCTTCGCGGACTGCGGTGGCGAGGTAAGCGAGTCCGCCCATGCCTTTATCGTCGGGAAGAAGGTGGGCGTGAAGGTCGTTCGAATGAAGGATGGTGAGGGGACGGACGTCTTGCGCCAGGGCGGAAAACGCGCAGAGGAGCAGGGCGAGAAGACGCATGTCTTACTTCAGCCAGGTGACTTTTTTCGGCGTCGACTGATCGCAGGCGATGGAATCGGTTACGCCGGATGCGATCGTGCCGCAGGCGGTATCGGTGGCGTTGCGCAGCGTAACCTCCTCGGTGGGACCGGAGGCTTTCGCGCACGAGGTCTGGCCTTTAAATTCCATGCAAACTTCGACGTGATGCTTGGCAAGCGTCGTGGTCGAATAATACAACGCTCCGACGACGACGATCACAACAATAATTCCGATGAGGGCCGCCTTCTTCACAGAATCGGCTCCGTGAAGAACGATCCCATCCGCCGGAATTTCTCGTAGCGTTCGTCGATGAGCTGCTGTTCGGAGAGGCCTGCTAGCTCCGCGAGCCCGATGCGCAGCATTAAACGCAGTGCGTCGGCGGCATTATCGGGATCGGTGTGCGCGCCTTCGCCGGGTTCGGGCACGATGGCGTCGATGAGGCCGAGGCTGAGAAGATCGGGGGCGGTCAATTTCAACGCTGCGGCGGCCAGAGCGGCTTTGCCGGAATCGCGATAGATGATGGCGGCGCAGCTCTCCGGCGAGATGACGCTGTAGACGGAATTCTCCATCATATAAATGCGATTGCCGACGCCGAGGGCCAGCGCGCCTCCGCTGCCTCCTTCGCCGATCACGGCGACGATGATGGGCACGCCCAGGCGGGACATTTCGCGGAGATTCTGAGCGATCGCTTCAGCTTGCCCACGCTCCTCCGCATCGATGCCGGGGTACGCCCCCGGTGTGTCGAGCAGCGTAATGATGGGGCGCGAAAACTTGGCCGCCATTTCCATCAGGCGCATGGCTTTGCGGTAGCCTTCGGGCTTCGGCATGCCGAAATTGCGGAACAGTTTTTGCTTGGTGTCGCGCCCTTTCTGCTGGGCCGCGATCATCACGGGGCTTCCTTCGAACCAGGCCATGCCGGCCACGATGGAATGGTCGTCGCTATAGGCGCGGTCGCCATGCAGCTCTTGAAAATTGGTAAAAATGCGCTGGATGTAGTCGAGCGAGTGAGGACGCTTCGGATGGCGCGCGAGCTGCACGCGTTCCCAGCTCGGATTCGTTGGTAAGGGAGACTGCGGGTCGGCCATGGTAGAAGCTACATTTCAGAATAACGCAGTAGCTACTAGCGAGTAGCCAGTAGCCAGTAGCCAGTAGCCAGTAGCTGACGATCTGTTGCCGCCCAGAGCGTCTGTCTATTCGCGAATGCTTACCGCGCAATGAGGACTCAGTTGACGCAATACCGCGCTATTCTGGCTACTGGCTACTGGCTACTTCTTTAGTTGGCGAGGATCTCCATCGATTCCGATCCGCAGATTCGTTTGACCTCGGCGCAGAATTCCTTATCGGGGCGGACTTTTAGCGCGATATCCATGATCACCGAAAAGTCGCGTGACTTTTCCAGGCGCAGACGCACTTCGGTGGCGCCTGGTTTGTTGGCGAACAATTTCTGGAGGGCTCCGGCGCGATCCGCATCGCCCGATCCGTTGACAGGAACGCGAATGGAGATGAGCGACGGCAGGTTGAGTCGCGCCACTTCCAGCGGAACGATATCCTGCACCGAAATTTTCGGAGGCGCGTTTTCTTCCGGCAGCACCAGGCCCCGAACAAGAACGGCTATATCTTCGATGAGCGATTTTTCCAGCCGCTCATATTGCGTGGTGAAGACCATCGCTTCGACCGCGCCTTCCAGATCCTCAAGCTGCATTGCCGCCCAAAGTTTTTGTTCTTTATTGCGCTTCCGCTGGATGCCGGTGAGGATGCCGCACAGCGCGACCTCCGTGCCTTTCGCGAGCCCTTCCAGATTTCCCGAACGATAGGTGGCGAGCTCGTTCACTTTATCCATGAACTGATCGAGCGGATGGCCGCTGACGTAGAAGCCGAGAATTTCCTTTTCGGCGGAGAGCTTGTCGTGCGCGGTCCAATCGGGAACCTTTGGCAGAGGATGCTCGGACGGCGCCTGCTCCTCCATCAAGCCTGCGAAGAGGCCGGATTGGCCGCTCGCTCGATCTTTCTGCGCACGCACACCGGTTTCCATGGCGCTGTCGATCACGGCCATCAACTGCGCGCGCGTTCCTTCCAGCGAATCCATGGCGCCGGCCTTGATGAAGCTTTCAATCATGCGCCGGTTCACCGCGCCCAGGTCGACACGCTCGCAGAAATCGTAGAGCGATCCGAAGTTCCCGCCTTCGGTGCGGGCCGTGACGATGGAATCGACAGCATTCGATCCCACGTTCTTGATCGCGCCGAGGCCGAAGCGGATTCCCGGCTCTGGGCCGGTGGGAACAGGAGTGAAGGTGAACTCCGACGAATTCACGTCCGGGGCGAGAACGCGGATGTTCATTTCGCGGCACTCGCTGATGTACTTGACCACCTTCGCGGTGTTGCCCGTTTCCGAAGTGAGCAGCGCGGACATGAACTCCAGCGGATAATGCGCCTTCAGGTACGCGGTGACGAACGCGAGGTACGCGTAGGCCGCCGAATGGGACTTGTTGAATCCGTATCCCGCGAATTTTTCCATCAAGTCGAAGATTTTTTCGACCTTGCGCGGCGGGTGTCCTTTTTCCTTGGCGCCGGCGACAAAGCGCTCGCGCTGTTTGGCCATCTCCTCCACTTTTTTCTTGCCCATCGCGCGGCGCAGCAGGTCCGCTTCGCCCAAGGAGTAGCCGGCGATGAGGTTCGAAATCTGCATCACCTGCTCCTGGTAGACCATGACGCCGTAGGTCTCCTCCAGGATTTCTTTCATCTCCGGCAGATCGTAAACCACTTCTTTGCGGCCATGCTTGCGGTCGACGAAGTCGTCGATCATTCCCATGGGGCCGGGGCGATAGAGCGCGTTCAGCGCGCACAGATCTTCTAAACGATCCGGCTGGTAGCGGCGCAGAATGTCGCGCATCCCGGGCGATTCAAACTGGAACACGCCGCTGGTGAAGGCCTTGTGAAAGACCGTTTCGTACGTGGTTTTGTCGTCGAGAGGCAGATCCTCGATCTTGATATCGACGCCGCGATGGCGTTTGATCAGCTTGAGGGCATCCTCGATGATGGTGAGCGTCGTGAGCCCAAGAAAATCCATCTTGAGCAGCGACAATTTTTCCAGAACGACGCCGTCATACTGAGTAACAATTTCGTCCTTGTTCGTCTTGTAGAGCGGGATGAGGTCAGTCAGCGGAACGGGCGAGATCACCACTCCCGCGGCGTGCACCGAGGCATTGCGCGCCATCCCCTCCAGCCTTTGCGCGACTTCCAGAACCTCTTTAATGCGTGGATCTTTCCGCGCCAGTTCATCGAGCTGCGGCTCCATTTTGCGCGCTTCTTTCAGCTTGATGTTTAGAGGCTGCGTCGGCACCAGCTTGGTGAGTTTTTCAACATCGGCGAAGCTGATATCGAGGGCGCGGCCAACGTCCTTAATCGCGGCGCGCGCAGCCAGCGATCCGAAGGTTATGATCTGTGCGACCTGTTCGCGCCCGTATTTTTCGGTGACGTAGCGAATGATTTCGCCGCGCCCGCGCGTACAAAAATCGATGTCGATATCGGGCATGCTGATGCGTTCCGGGTTTAGGAAGCGCTCGAACAGCAGTCCGTAGGCCAGCGGATCGATGTCGGTGATCTCCATCGCGTAGCTCACCAGGCTGCCGGCGGCGGAGCCCCGGCCGGGGCCCACCGGAATGTCGCGCGACTTCGCATGGCGGATGAAATCCCACACGATCAGGAAATAGCCTGAAAATTTCATCTGCTGAATCGTCTTGATTTCACGATCCAGGCGTTCGACGTATTCAGCGAGATCGTGCTTCAGCCGGCCTTGCGCTTGCTGTGCTTCCAGGCGCGTGCGGCGCTTTTCGAAACCTTGCCGGGCTACGTATTCAAAGAAGCTATCGATGGTGTGCTCAGGCGGCACGCCGAACTTCGGGAACGGCTCCTCCACCGGCGAGAGCTTGATCTGGCAGCGCTGCGCGATATCCCAGGTGCGGTCGAGAGAATCCTCGACCTCATGGAACAGCGTCATCATTTCCTCGCGCGACTTGATGTAGAACGCGGGCTGGTCGAAGCGCATCCGGTTCGGGTCCGACATGGTCTTCCCCGTCTGGATGCAGAGCATGATTTCGTGCGCCCGCGCGTCATCCTTGCGCAGATAATGCGAATCGTTGGTCGCGACCAGCGGAACGCCTGTATCCGAAGAGAGCCGATTGATCAGAGGCAGCACACGCGCATCCGGTTCCAGGCCGTGGTCCTGCAATTCCAGGAAGAAATTATTCTTCCCGAACAGGTCCGTATATTCGTAGGTCAGCCGGCGCGCGTCTTCGTAACGATCGGCAAGCAGCGTCTCATTCACGTCGCCGCGGAGGCATGCAGAGAGCGCGATCAGTCCTTTGGAATGGCGCGAGAGCAGGTCTTTATCGATACGAGGCTTGTAATAGAAACCTTCGAGATAGCCGGTCGAAACCAGCTTGACGAGGTTGCGATAACCTTCCTGGTTTTCGCACAGCAGCACCAGGTGGTTGTAGCGGTTGGTGTCGCTTTTATTGGTGCGACCTTGCTGGGCGACATAAACTTCGCACCCGATGATGGGATGGATGCCCTTGGCGTTCGCGTGGTTGTAGAACTCCACGGCGCCGAACAAGTTGCCATGATCGGTCATCGCGATGGCCGGCATTTTCTGTTCTTCGGCGAGCTCCATCAACTGCGAAATTTCGCAAGCGCCGTCGAGCAGCGAATAATCGGTGTGGCAATGTAGATGAACGAAAGGTGCGGATTTCGGCATCGGCGTAAAACGGGGGAGAATTCCATTGTAACGCTTAGCTTGCCGGACGGAGAACCATCCGCAGCTACGATTAGACTTAGTCCACAGACTAGACTAACATAAAACTATGGCAGAAACCGTCAATATTCACGAAGCTAAGACTCACTTCTCGAAACTGTTGGCCAGAGTAAGCGCGGGCGAAGAGATCGTCATCGCGAAAGCCGGGAAGCCGCTTGCACGACTCTCCCCAATTCGGCCGGCTCCGTCGAAAAAGCGAGTTCCGGGAATTGACAAAGGAAAAATCTGGATGGCGAAGGATTTTGATGTCATGTCCAAACGCGAGCTCGACGAGTGGTACAAGCCGTGAGAGTGCTGCTCGACACCCATGTGTTTATTTGGTGGAACGAGGGTGACTCGCGATTATCTAAAAAGGCTATTCAGACGTTGGAGGACCCCAAAAACTCGCTGGTTCTGAGTGTTGCGACAGCTTGGGAACTCGCGATCAAGACGCAGTCGGGCAAGCTTCGGCTGCCGGAGGCGGCATCTACATATGTGCCGACCCGAGCGGCTCATTATGGAATGGAGATCCTTCCGATTCATCTGGCGCACGCTCTAGCATTGGCGGCCCTTCCGTTGCTTCATCGCGACCCGTTCGATCGAATATTGATTGTCCAGAGCCAGATCGAGAGACTGTCGATTCTTACCGCCGACCCGGCAATTCGCGGCTATGCGGTCGATTCGATCTGGTAACGCTCGACGTCGACGGCTTCAGGAACCTTAACCGCCATCGCGCACAACCCCAGCAGCAGGATGTCGAGAAGAGGAATCAGTACGGCGCAAGAAGGCACGCTCCACGCCACGAAGTACGTCACCGGTATCAGCAGCAGCGCGCCCGCGATCTTCGCCGGCTGCGTTCCTTTGTCGAGCGCGTACAAGGCAAGGGGCGTGAGCAACAGGCAATCGTAGGATCCGGCATGCGGCAGCAGCGGCAAGATCGCCACCGGCGCGGCGGCGATCAACAGCTCAACTTTCTTGCGCGCGATGTACAGGTAGAGCCCCATCATCACGACGCCCGCCATTGCGACGATCAGATTGCGAACATGCGGTGAGCCGGGGATGGCGTAAAAAAGCGACGGGGTGATGATCACTCCAGGTGTGACCACTGGATCGGTAATCGCCTTGAGGTAGGTCCGTGGCCAGTCCGCGCCGCTAACCAGAAAATTAATTCCGAGCAGGAAGGCGGTGCCACTGAACAATCCGCTCGCGAATCGCCAGCGGCGTGCGAATAACACGGCGGGGAACAGCGGCAGAAACAGATGAAATTTGGCGAGCGTCAGCGATAAAACCAGTCCTGCGATTACCGGCTTCCCGCGGTACAGGAGCACCAGCGAAATCGCCATCAGCGCAAGCAATAGAGGCGGGTCCTGGCCCATGCGCAGACTCATCAACGCGGGAACCGAGTAGCACATGATCGCCACCCGAACGGGTAAAGACGGCCGCGGCCATAACGCCAGGAACACCACCAGGCCGGCCAGCAGCAGCGATTCCCAGATGAACTGCCCAGTCAGATAAGGAAGCCTCGCCAAAGGCCACATCATCGCCGCGAACCAGGGCATGCGCGTGTAGTACGTCCCGACTCCCATCACGTGCGCGGCGCGCAACTGCTCCGCCATCGCGTGCGGAGGATCGTACAGGCTGGGCGTAAACGCCAGACGGCCACCGGCGTAAAAGCTGAGATAGTCCGTATGGCCAAGCGCGACATCCTTCCAGTAAGGACTCGCGATGGCGGCCAGCAGCGCCAGTCCGCCGACGGCCAGCGCGATCAGGGCGAATAGATCGCGGCTGCTTCGCGGCTTTTGGGTCGATTCCACTGCTCTATTAATCGGCGTTCCGCCGTTCGATCAATAGGGGTTACTTCGAGGCCCCGCGCTTCTTCATGTCGGCACGAAGTTCCTTGAGATAATCCTCCATCATTTTTTGCTGGATCGGAACCGGATCGCCGGGCTTGACGGGAGCGTACAACGCCAGCGCTTTCTGCTCCGTCTCCTCGGCATGCGCGTAATCTCCGACGCCTGCATAAGCCTGCGCAAGCACATGCAGGCTCAGTTCATTGTGCATCCCGCCGAGCTCCACGGCGCGTTTAGCGTACGGCAGCGCGCTTTTCGGATCGCGCACATCCTCCGGATCCATGGTGACGGCCAGCCACGCGTAGTTATAAATCTGATCGTGATTCGCGTCCGGCAGATCCGCCAAAGCCTTGGCCATTTCGAGCGACCTCTTGGCATCGCGCCGCGCCTCCACGGGATTGGTGGGCATTTCCGCGCTCGCGATATAGCTGATCGTTTCGGCAAGCCTCTGCCGGTTCACGACGTTTTTCGGATCGGATTGGATCAGCGTATCCAGCAATTCGGCGGCTCGCCGGAAGCACTTCAAAGCCTCCGGCATGTTTTTGAGCTGGTCATAATACACGTCGCCCAGATTCTTGTAACCGACCATCAGGTTGTATTGCGCCTTACCGTTGGTGGGGTCGGCGCGCAACGCCTCTTCCGCTGGCCCGATCCCCTGGCGATAACTCTCCAGCGCGCCCTTCGCATCGCCCAGCAGGTTCTGCGCATTGGCGATCTTATCAAGCAGAATTGCGGCCACATTGCGCGAGAATGCGTTGGTCGGGTCGGCTTGCGCCAGCTTCTGAGCGTCCGCGTAAATCTGCCTATACTTCGGCAAAGCGTCCGACGGATTCTCATACGCCGTCAGGTCGGTCAACTTCATGGTGAGGATGATCCGTCCGCGCGCGATCTGCGTAGCCAATTTGTGATTCGGAGGAACGTCGGGCAGCAATTCGAGCCCATGCCGGTATGCCGCCTCTGCGTCCTTCTTGCGGCCCAGGTTGATCGCCTGCGCGCCTCCCGCGACGTCGCCCTGCGCCTCATACGCCCTGGAGGCGTCGATCCTCAACTCCGGATCGCCGGGATTCGCCGCCAGCGCCTGCGCATACAAACCCACGGCCTCATTGGTCTCCTTAAGCGCCTCCGGTCCCTTTCCTGTGAACGGCAAAACACTTCCCAGCTTCACATGAATTCGTGCCAATTCCGCAAGCGCCGCCATATTTTTCGGTTTGCGCGCAACCAGCGCGTTTCCCAGCGCCAGCGCTTTCCGATAATTCTCGAGCGCCTTGGTAATGTCGCCTAAATTCGAAACGAACGGATTCCCCTCTACATCGCCGATCTTCACGTAGCCCTCAGCGAGCTCCTGTTGCAGAGAATCCTTCAAAGTGGAATTGCTCATCGGCGCGTTCGCTAGCCGATCCAGGTATTCCGTGCCCGTCTTGGCGATCAGGGAACGCGCCGGAGTGGCGCCTGAAAGATTCTGAATCGCATCGTGAACGTCAAAAAGAAACGTGTGCGCCAGTTTGCGCACATCTTCGAAACGGCTCTCCGCCAGCGCCCGCTCATTTCGCGCCTGCCGGAACGCAATGGTCGTCACCACCAGGCCGGCGACCAGCGACAACACCGCAACAGCGCCCGCCGTGACCGCAACCTTATTCCGCCGCACGAATTTCTCCGTCCGATACCGGAAGGAGTCTTCATGCGCCGAGACCGGCAGATTCGCCAAATGCCGGTGCAGATCTTCTGAAAATTGTTCCACCGATGCGTAACGCCTCTGCGGCTCCTTGCGCATCGCTTTAAGAAGGATATTGTCGAGGTCCCCTTTCAGGCGCTTCTCCAGCCGATCCGGCTCCGTCGATCGCTTCCGGCTCACTTCCTCCACGCGCGAAGGCGGCTGAGCCGTGCCCTGATTGGTTTTCCGGATCGCGGTGCTCGGCCTGTCCGGCTCGTCGTCGCAGATCACGCGCGCCAGTTCATGCGCCGTGTCTCCCTTCACGCGATACGGCCGCCGTCCCGTCAAAATCTCGAACAGCACCACGCCCAGCGAGTAAATATCGCTCGCCGTCGTGATCGGCTCGCCGCGCACCTGCTCCGGACTCGCGTAGGCCGGCGTCATCACCCGATCCTCCGCGCGCGTCGCATTGACCATGTCCGCCATCATCTCCGGCTTCAGGATTTTCGCGATTCCAAAGTCGAGGAGCTTCGGCACCCCGTCCGGGGTCACCAGAATATTGCTCGGCTTCAGATCGCGATGGACAATCAGATTCTGGTGCACATACTGCACCGCGGAGCACACTTGCCGGAACAAAATGATCCGCTCCGCAACCGTCAGACCATGGCTATCGCAATACTGATCGATCGGCGTGCCCTCCACGTAATCCATCACGAAGTACGGTTCGCCGTTCGGAGTCGAGCCGCCGTCCAGAAGCCCTGCGATATTCGGATGATCGAAGGACGCAAGAATCTGCCGCTCATGACGGAAGCGGTCCAGAACCTCCTGCGCGTCGATATCGGCGCGGAGAACTTTCAGCGCCACGCGTTTCTTGAACTGATCGTCCGCGCGGCCCGCTAAATAAACGGCGCCCATGCCCCCGCGCCCGATTTCGCGAATCACCTGATACGCGCCGAAGCGCTGCCCTTCGATACCGCGAACAGGCGAAGCTAAATTTGAGGTTTCGAGCGATGCCTGCGGATCGTGAATCGTCGCGTCGTCCTCGTTCGCCAAATCAGTAAACCTCAATCACGATCATTTCGAGCTTGTTCGGACCCAGGTTCGTCGTCGCGTGCGTCACCGGTCCGCTCCACGCAACATCGCCCGCTTTGACACGCTGCGGCGTGCTCGACCCGTCCGCTAACTTCACGGTCCCATTGAGGTCGGTCAGGAACACGGCTACGCGGCCTGTTCCCGCGTGTTCATGCATCTCTTCCGTGCCGCCAGCCTCCCGTAAACTTCGAAACACGCGCACCTGAGAATTCTCAAACAGCAGAACATTATGCGCGGGATCGATCTTCACCGGATCCAGTTTCGAATTCCTCGCCGGAGCCTTGGACGGCCCCTTCTTGAGCTCCACTTCGATAATATGCAGTGGCTCCGCGCCCACATTTTCGCTGACGTGCATGCCGCCCGCCGGACTCCACGCCACTTGCCCGGCCTTCCAATGCTGCTCATCGACTTTACCGTCCTGATAGCGCACCGTAAGATCGCCGGACGTCAGATAAATCATCACCCGATTCAACTCATGCCTGTGCAGATCGCTCGGATGATGCGGTTGGTCCACCACGTTCAGCACGCGCACGGCGTCGTTATCGATCTTCACGCGATCGTCAACGAACGCGAAAAGCAATCCGAACAGTATCGGTATCATGACATTGCATTATAATTCTGATCCAACCCGCGGTTCGACAGATTGGGAAGGCAAATGCTTAGCTCAGCGTTCATCGGCGTTTATCAGCGGCTAATTATTCTTTTCTTCCTGCTCCCGCTCCAAGCAGCCGACTTCCACTTCGTGATCCTGGGCGACCGCACCGGCGAACCCCAACCCGGCATCTACGAACAACTGTGGAAAGCAACCCTGCAAGAAAACCCCGCCTTCGTCCTAACGGTAGGCGATACTATTCAAGGACTCGACGACAAAACCGCCGACCAGGAATGGCGAGACGTGCTCCGAACCATCCCGCACGTCACCTTCTACCTGACCCCCGGCAACCACGACATCTGGTCCGACCTCTCGGAAAAACTATTCCGCAAGTACTCCGGTCACCCGCCGCACTACAGCTTCGATCACGAACAGGCGCACTTCACCATCCTCGACAACAGCCGCGACGAGCAATTCTCCGCCGCCGAGCTGGCGTACCTGGAATCCGATCTCCGCGCCCACGAAAAACAGCCCATAAAATTCGTGATCTCCCACCGCCCGTCCTGGATCATCGACGTCCTGCTAAAAAACCCGCACAACGCCGTCCATCAACTGGTGAAAAAGTACGGAGTTCAATACGTAATCTCCGGCCACGTCCACCAGATGATCCACGCGAATCTGGAAGGCATCGAATACCTCTCCATGCCCAGCGCTGGAGGCCACCTGAGGGCCTCAATGAAATACGAAGACGGCTGGTTCTTTGCCCACACCGTAGTCGAAATAACCAGCTCCGAAGTCCACTTCCAAATCAAGGAACTTCACAACCGCACCACCACCCCCGCCGATTGGACGGCCTCCGGCCTCCGCCATCCCTAACTGACTCTTCTTGTGGGGCGGCCAATTTTGGCGGCAGCCACCGATACAAGCGGCTTAGTGCCGGCGTTCCAATCTGATAACATCAACCACTTATGCTTATTCTCGCCGCGATCCTAGCGATCTTCGTATACGGCATGATTGCCGCCATGTTGGGCACGATCCTCCCGGACCTCTCCGCGCGATTTCAGTTGACGCCCAAGCAGAACGGCACCATCGCCTTCGTCCAAGCCATCGGACTCATCATCGCCTCCGTCGGCGTCGGTCCCCTCATCGACACGCAAGGGAAAAAGGTCGGAATGGTTCTCGGGCTCGCCGCCATCACTCTGGCCTTGGTGCTCTTGCCCAAGTCCAGTGGCTACGGCAGCATCATGCTCTATATGTTCCTGCTCGGTCTCGGCGGAGGTATCGTGGTCACCGGCGCGAACGCCCTCGCAAGCGATGTGAACGCCAGCAGCCGCGGCACCACCCTTAACCTGCTGAACCTCTTCTTCGGTCTCGGAGGCTTGGCCACGCCGTTCATCTCGGCCAATCTGATGAGGCGGAACCCCATCCGCTTGTGCTACACCGTTGCGGCGCTCACCGCCGTCACGCTCGCCATCAACATCGCCACGGCCATGCCCGGCCCTAGCGGCGAGCGCGGATTCGTATTTTCCGATATCGGCCCCGTTCTCGGGAAGCCCGCCCTGTTCCTGCTCGCGCTGTTCCTGTTCCTCTATGTGGCGTGCGAAGTCGGCATCTGGAACTGGCTGGTGCAGCACCTGATGGCGCAGGGCATTCCCGAATCCCGGGCGCTAAATATTCTTTCGCTCGGCTTCGCGCTCGGCCTGTTGATCGGCCGCGTGGTCATTTCGCAAGTGCTGAAGACCGTCCCGGCCGAAAACGTGACGCTGGCCGCCTCCATCCTCATGGCCGTCACAACATTCTGGATGCTGCAAACCAAAACCCCCGGAACCGCGGGTCTCGCCGTCTTTCTCGCCGGAGTCGCGATGGCGCCGGTTTTTCCCACCGTGCTCGCCATGGTGGCAGATCGATTCACTTCCATGACCGCGACCGCGCAAGGCATCGCCATCAGCTCCGGCTGGATCGGCCTCGCCGTCAGCTCCCGCATCATCGGATCGATAGCGGGCGGCGACCCGAAACGCCTGAAAAAAGCGCTCCTGATCATCCCCGGCGCATCCGTAGCGATGATAGTAGTAAACCTAGCCCTCCGAGCCCTATAGCCATTCCGGCTACTGGCTACTGGCTACTTTCTTCCTACTGGAACCCATACCTGCTGGGCACCAACGCGAACCGCTCGATGAAGCGGTTCCGCTTCTCCTTCAGCGGTTTCGGCGTGTCCACTTTTTCGACGAATTGTTTGATGCTCTCAGCAAGCTTCGGCGACGCCTCCGCCCTTCGGACGGACCGCGTAACGTCGGCGTAACTGCACGGGAACGACGCAAACACTGGCATCCCCACCGTCGCCTCCAGCTCGTCGTTGGTAAGTTCCATCCGCTTGGTCGCCCGGTTCAATAACAGAGAAGTCTTGTCTTCCCACTCCAGCTTCCGCAGGAACGTCGCCTTCAACTTCGCCAGGCGCAGCGACGCAAGATCGGGTGTCGTCACCAGGAAAATCCGGTTCGCTTCCCGCAGCACCGCCATGGTCCGGTCATCGAAAGTATCGGATACGTCGGCTCCCACCACGGAGTACGTGCGACGCGCAAAATCCAGCACCGGAGCCACCTGTTCCGGCGAAATTCCTTCGTCGAACCTGGGCGCGCCCGAGAGCAGCAGGTCTACGTTCCCGACCTTTTTCACCAGCCGCTGCCAGGTCTCTTCGTCCAGTTCCTTGTTCCGTATCGCCGCGTCGTTAATCGAAAAATCGTGTTCGGCGTTGAACATGAACCCCGCCACGCCGGAGGAAACGTCGAAGTCCGCCAGCAGCACGTTCGATCCCGGCACGCGCGCAAAAGCCCGCACTGCGTTGGAAGCAATCGTTGACGCGCCCACCCCGCCCTTCGCCGGCAGGAATGCGTACACTTGCCCCGGGTTTCCTCTGCCCGCGGGATGCAGTCCCAGATGATCCACCAGCCTCTGCAATACCTGCCCGAAATGCTGCGGCTCCATCGGAGGCACCAGCAACCCGCCCATACGTAGCTCCAGTGCGAGGCGCAGTATCGGAGGCTCCTCCACCGGGCTCAGCGCAATCCGTTGAATATACGCAAAATCCGCGTCCAGATATCGGCAGACCTCTCTGGCGGCGTCCTTGTCTTCCAGGCTGGTAAAAATGACGTTCGGCGACCACATCCTCACCAGCCGCCGAAAGTGCTCCAGATCCGGATAATGATCCAGCGTCTTCGAAACTCGCAGTCCCGGATAGTGCTGCGCAACATTCTCAAAGGCGCTGCGAAGCTCGCCATTCGGGCAAATCAAAATTGCTCTCATAACGAACCTATTCTGCCCCGCCGCGCTTCAACGAGGAATCCCCCCGAAGGCCCAATTCACCCAGTCGTAGTACTAGTTATACGGTCCCCCGTGGACCCAGCCGTTACATTACCTTACATCAGGCCCATGGAAATTCTGGCTACTGGCTACTTCTTCAGCGCCGCACTGGCCGAAATATTCACTCCGAACGAAAACGAGTAACTCCCGTTCCCCATCACTACCCCTCCATACATCGGACCCCACCCTACACCTAACAAAATGTGCTTCAAAGGCTGGCTTCCCACCCAAACCCCTTCCACCACATGAGGCCAGCTCCCGAAACCCAGGCCTTTGATGTCGGTGGGCCGAAAATAAAGATCCACTACTCCGAACATCCCCGCCGTACCGGTCTTCGTCACCGGAACCGCCGCGCTGAAATCGAACCAGGAGAGCCCTTCGTCATCGAACGTAGCCGCATCCGCACCGCCGAATCTCGGAGTAATCACCACATTTGAAGGCACATAAGGAATCGTAAGCAGCTTAGCGTTCCAGATATTCCGCGCCTCGCCCGCGCCCGTCAGGCTAATCCCAAACAACCCCGCCGCCGCTTGCAGATGATCGAAATACGCCGGAGCATGCTTCGCCGTCTCGATCGTATAAGTAGTATTTGCCGAGGACCGCGCATTGAGTTGGATATAGAGAAACCACACCTGCCCGCGTCCATAAATGCGCTTCGCCGAGCTAAACTGCGCATCGGTCCAGCGTCCGGAATGAAAGACATACCAGTTCTGCTTGACGATTTCCCCGCCGTCGCTCCACCGAACGACATGAATGAGAAAGGTCAGATCCCGCGGTTCGATCCCGATCGTTTCGCGAATCAACTGCGCCGCGCCGCTCTTATAAACCGCGGCATTCGTCACATCGACAAACTGGTTCAAACTGCTAACTTGCAGAGGCTTCGGAGCATTAACCCAAGTCTCCGTACTATTCTGCAAAAGGGTGAGAAAAAGAATCGCCGTCTTCACGCGTCCAGAGTAAACCCGCGCGAAGGAATTCGCATCTGCGTGAAACACCTAACTACTTGTTTTCAATCGGTGTTCATCCTTGTTCATCGGCGGCTAACATTGTCTTTCATCACTCCCAAAATCGCCGCCCCAAACCGCTCCGCCTTCTTCTCCCCAATCCCCTGCACATCCATCAACTCGACAATTGTGGAAGGGAACTGCCTGCACAAAGCATCGATCGTGGAGTCATGCAAAATCACATACGCCGGCACCGACAGCTCTTTCGCTAATTCCCTTCGCCATAACTTCAGTTTCTCCCGCAACGCGCTATCGCCCGCCGGCAGCGCCTCCAGCAGTCTCTTGCGATGGACTTTCCGAGACTCGGCAGTTGCCAGGGGCGAAGCGGCCGCCGGCTCCAAGGCTCCCTCTAACCACTCCGGCTTCGCGGCGCAGATATCGCAGGCGTCACACCGTTCCCACTTCGGAGTCTCCCCGAAATACAAACAGATCTGCCGGTGCCGGCACTCATCGCCCTCGACGAATCTCCGCATCACGCGATACCGCTGCCAGGCCCGGCTCTTTTCCGCCTCATCCTGCAATTGCTGAATGAAGTGGACCAGCAAACCCGCATCGCGCTTCTGCCACAACAAGATACAATCCGCTGGCAGCCCGTCGCGACCCGCGCGTCCCGCTTCCTGATAATACTGTTCGAGCGATTTCGGCAACGCCAGATGAATCACCGCGCGAACATCGGGCTTATTGATCCCGAGCCCGAACGCCAGCGTCCCCACCAGCACCCGTTTTTCGCCGGTCATCCAGGCTTCCTGATTTTTTCGGCGAGAATTATTGTCCATCTGCCCGTGATAAGCGACAACCGGCAGCCCCTGCCGTTCGAGCGCAACCGTTGTAGCTTCCACGGCTTTGATCGTCGGCGCATACACGATCACATTGCCTTCCGCGTACCATTCGAGAGCCGCCTCCACTCGTCCATCTTGTTCCCGCGCTGCGCACTCATGAACGATGTAGCGGAGGTTCGGCCGGTGAAAACTCATCGCGATTTTTGCCGGATCGTGCAGACCAAGTTGCGACACGATATCGTGCCTTACCGGACGCGTGGCGCTGGCCGTAAACGCCGCGATGGGAACATCGGGAAACCAATCCCGCAATGCCCGTAATCTGCGATATTCCGGCCTGAATTCATGCCCCCACTCGGAAATACAATGGGCCTCGTCAATCGCGAAAAACCCCAGCGGAACGCGCTTCAGCCATTCCAGAACATCGTCTTTTACCAGCCGCTCCGGCGACAAATAGAGCAGCCGTAATTCCCCCCGCTCCGCCCTGCGCATGATATCGCGTTGATCGCCATAATCGATGGAGCTGTTCAGCACCGCAGCGGGAATGCCGGCTTGCAGCAACTGCGCGGCCTGATCCTGCATCAGCGCGATCAATGGACTGACCACCACACAGACTCGATCCATAGCCGCGGCAGGTAATTGATAACACAGGGACTTACCGCCGCCCGTCGGCATGATCGCGGCGACGTCGCGGCCGTCCAGAATGCTGCGCACAATGGCTTCCTGCTTCGGACGGAACTGCGAATAACCCCAATGTTTTTTCAGTAATTTGAGCAGATCCATTAACGCGTGGCGAGACCCGCGCCTGCCCCGATCAACAACCCACCGGCAACGCGGTTCGTCCACCTAGCATAGCGTGGAGTGATCGCCGACCCGGCGATCCCGTAGCCCAGCAAAATCGAAAACTCGATCACCACCGAAGTAGCGCCTAGAATGACGATTTGCGGAACCACCGCGGCATGGGGATTCAAAAACTGCGGCAGCAGCGCGGAAAAGAACAAAATCGCCTTTGGATTCGACATTTGCAGCGTAAAACCGTTGAAAAACAGATGGTGCGATTTATGGTCGTTTAAGGCTTCCACGACGTTCTTATCGCTCTCTTTATGGTCGAATAAGAGCCGCAATCCCAGAACCACCAGATAAGCCGCCCCCACCCACTTCACCGCCAGGAACAATTTCGAAGACAGCAGCAGCGCGCCGATTCCGGTCGCCGACAACGCGAAATAAACCGTGTTGGCCGCCAGGATTCCCAGGTTCGAAGCGATGCTTTTCCGCGCGCCGGCCTTCAGCGCACTGGATAAAACAAACATCACCGCCGGACCCGGCATCAGGCACAGCACCGTCTCCGTGCAAACGAAAATCCACCAAGTGGTAAGCGTCATGACGCGAGGCAGGCAGCGACCAAAGCGCTCTTCAGCCGGGCCTGCATTTCGCCTCCGATCTTGCTCACATAAAAAACGTCGAGCGCCTTATGCGCCTCCGTGTCGATCAGCACGACCTCGATATTACAACCCTGCTCGCTCATGGTGCGCGCCAAATCGTACAGCAACCCCGGCCGGTCCTCCGCGACAATTTCAATCAGCGTCGCGGTTTCCGATGCATCGTTATTGAACGCCACGCGCGGTTTCAAGCGCGCCTTCGACGACAGCAACGGCTTGGGACGGCCGCGCAGCAATTTAGTGGCGTCCTGTTTCCCTTCCACCACTTTGCGCACGATCCCGCGCAGACGGTCGACTTCCGGAGGGTTCAATTCTAAAGTCCGGTGCGGATCGGAAAACGTAAACGTCTCCACAGCAATTCCATGCGCATTCGAAAACGCCTCCGCGCGCAGGATATTCAACCCGAAGCTGGAGATCGCTCCGGCTACCGGCGCAAACAAGGCCGGGCGATCCCTGGTCAGCAGCGTCAAACGATAAGTGCTGCGCTCATGAAGGATCTCGATCGCCAGCGGCCGGGATTGAAGCTGCCGCGCCAGCGCAAAGTGTCCGTCGATTTCCGTCGCGCTATGCGTGCGCAGATACCGCGTCGGCAGGCCTTCCAGGAATTGGGCCTTCTCCGGCTCCAGGCCCGGAACATCGTGAATGCGCGCCGTGCCGAGCTCGCGCGTCAGTTCGTCGTGGGCGAGCAAATACGCACGCCAGAGCTGCTCCAGGCGCCATGGCGTCATGGCCTGCGGATTGACCGCGCTGATGTCGGCGTAGGTCAACATGGCCAGCAATTTCAACCGCTCGATCGTTTCCACCTGGCCGGCTAACAGACGCGCCGTGGACGGTTCCGAAAGATCGCGCGACGCCATCACGCCGGAGAGCGCCAGGTGCTTCTCAATCAGGAACTCGATGGTCTTGCGATCGGCATCGGGCGCGCCTAAACGCTCCAGCACGATGCCCGCGATGCGCAGCGATTCGCCGACATGTTCGCGCCCGGAGCCTTTTCCGATATCGTGCATCAGGAGAGCGAAGCGCACCAGCGCGCGCTCCTGAATTTCTTCGAACAGGCCCGCAAAACGGCCGTCTTTCACCGATTCGAGCGTGTCGATCGCAACTAAGGTGTGCTCATCCACGGTATAGCGATGATAAAAATCGCGGACGACCAGGAACTCGATGTTGTGCCATTCGGGCAGCAGAGCGGCCAGCGTTCCGCACTCCTGCATCGCGCGCAGCCCGAAGGAAGCATGCGGCAGTTCCAGCAGCTTCTTCCAATCGTCCCAAGTGGCGCGCGGAAGAAAACCTCGCAAGCGTTCGACGGTATCCGGGGCGAGGCGCAGTTGATGCCGCGCCGCGAATGCGAACAGGCTCAAATCGGCCGGCAGGATATTGCTGGAGCGCAGAAATACCTGATCGCGCACCACGCTGAATTCGGAGGTCGACAGCCTGGAGCGCCAATCGTGAAAGCGCCCTAGCAGGCTGGCAGACTGCTGCGCCGCGCGTTCGATGGCGTATTGCGCGGCGCGATCCACCAGCCTCGCTTGGCGATAATAATCGCGCATCAGCTGGGCGGGATTTTCGCTGAGCGCTTCCTGCGCGTCGAAGGTCAGAACATTTTGATCGCGCCCGGAAAGCTCGTGCAGGCGGATCCGCAAACCGGCCAGGAAATAAAACGCTTCGTCGAGCCCCATCGGCACATCGCGCGGATGCAGCGCCGCCAGCCAGCGCACGGTTTGCAGATCGCGCAAGCCTCCGGGCGTGTCTTTCACATTGGGTTCGAGATGATAAATCGTGTTCTGAAATTTCGCGCGCCGCGATACCGCCAGACCGGCCAGTTGCCTCGCGATGGCCTCGCCGCGCTTCTGAATAAAGACGCGAAATTTCTGGTCGAGGGCGTTGAACAACGCCGCGTCGCCGGCCAGCCTTCGGCGGTCCAGCAGGCTGATGGTCAACTCCACGTTGTTCTCCTGCTCCGTGACGCAATCGGCGACAGTGTGAACGGAGTGGCTGGGGCGCAGGCCGGAATCCCACAGGGCCTGCAAGAAAACCGATAAATGATCCTTCAAGACGGCAGCGGTGATATCAGCATCTATCAGGACCAGCAAGTCGACATCGGAGTTGGGAAACAGCTCGCGGCGGCCGAAGCCTCCGACGGAAACGAGCGTGAGGCCGGAGGCAAACGCCGGCTCCAGGCTGGCCGAGTACGCGCGGCGGACCGTTTCCTCAACTGCGGAAGATCGTTCGGCCAGCGTTTGCTCGACGGCTTTATCGTTCAAGATGCGTTCTCAGAATCCCGCCCTTGCGGGACAGCTAATCGCAGGCGGAAACGCCTGCGCCACCAAGGCAACGGGGTGGGGCGGGCGGTTTCGCCTGCCAGCAGGATTTTATGCATGACGGCTCAAATCCTTCCAGAAAAATGTGGTGTCGCAGAAACCGCCTTGTGGCCACATCGCGTGGCGCGGCATCACGCCCAGGCGCTGCCAGCCGAGCTTTTCGTAAAGCCGCTCGGCTGGCGAACCCGTTGCGGTATCGAGACAGAGCAGCCAGCGGCCGCGAGCCCTGGCCGTCTCCTCGACTGCGGCCATCAGAGCCTGCGCGATCCCTCGATTGCGGGCGCGGCGGCCGACCAGCAGTTTGTGTACGTCGGCCCGATGCGGCTGGTTGGGCTTTTGCTCGGGACTAAGCTGTACTGTACCTGCAAGCTCGTCGTCCAGACACGCCGCGAATAGAATCGTGCTACCGGTGGCTATTTTTTCGACGACGCCCTCATAAAACTCCTCCGCGGTACGGCGATCGATTGGCAGCATGAACGATACGGAAGCGCCGCCCTCCACGCAATCGATCAGGATGCCGGCAAGCGCGGGGATGAGCGCACGGGCCTCATCTGCGTTGGGGGTTGCTATGCGGATGGTGCTCACTCAAAAACCAATTTTAGCCGCTGATAAACGCTGATGAACGCTGATAAAAAAGAAACTACAGAGCCCCTTCGCCCCGGTCGTCGTTGCGGATGCGGATGGCTTCGAGAACGTCGAACACGAAAATCTTACCGTCGCCGATTTTGCCGGTGTGCGCGGATTTCACCAGCGTCTGAATCACTTCGTCATAACGCGCATCCGGAATCACCATTTCGAGTTTGATCTTCGGCAGCAGGTCGACCTGATACTCCATGCCACGATAAATTTCCTTGTGGCCCTTCTGGCGCCCGTGGCCGCGCACTTCAGTGATCGTCATACCGTCGATGCCGATCGCCTTCAGGGCTTCCTTCACTTCTTCGAGTTTGTGCGGCTGGATAATCGCTTCGATTTTTTTCATGGTCGTTCCATTATCTGTTCACAGGCTGAAGCCTGTGCCACCATGTGCTCAAGGGGCACAGACTTTAGTCTGTGTTTACGCCTCGAAATTATATCCTTCCTCACCGTGCATGCTCAGGTCGAGCCCTTCGATTTCCTGCTCCTCCGACACGCGCACGCCTAAGATTGCATCGCAGATCTTCAGGATGATGAATGTTCCCACCACCGCCAGGCCGATCGCAATCAGGCAGCCGATTGCTTGATTGCCCACCTGCGCGGCGTTTCCATCGGCCCAGCCCATCGGCTTGCCGGAGAGCAGGTCGTTAATCTCTTTGGTCGCGAACACGCCGGTGAGCAGTGCGCCCAACGTTCCGCCCGCGCCGTGAACTCCGAACGCGTCCAGCGAATCGTCGTAGCCGAACATCTTCTTTACCGAAGTCGCCATCAGGAAGCAGACCACTCCGGCGATCAGCCCGATGATCAGCGCCGGCATCGGCTTAACGAATCCGGACGCGGGAGTGATGGCGACCAGCCCTGCCACCGATCCGGAAATGGCTCCCAATACGCTCGGCTTGCCGGTGTGCATCCATTCCGCCACCATCCACGATAGAGCGGCCGCGGCCGCCGCGAAGTGCGTCGCGACAAACGCGCTGGTCGCAAGCGACGAAGCCGCTAGCGCCGAACCCGCGTTGAATCCGAACCAGCCCACCCACAGCAGGCATGCTCCGATGGTTGAAATCACCATGCTGTGCGGACGCATCGGCTCATTCGGATATCCTTTGCGCTTCCCCATATAGAGCGCGCAGACCAGCGCGGAAACGCCGGAGGTGATATGCACCACCGTCCCTCCCGCGAAATCGAAACAGGGAATTTTTCCGCCCAGCGCCGCGTTCAGCAAACCGCCCTTGCCCCACACCATGTGCGCCATCGGGAAGTACACCAGGAACATCCACAGCGTCATGAACAGCAGCATGGCGGAGAATTTCATCCGCTCCGCGAAAGCTCCGCAAATCAGCGCGGGCGTGATGATGGCGAACATCAACTGGTAAATCATGAACGTCGATTGCGGAATGGTGCCCGCGTAATCTGCGTTGGGAGCCGCGCCGACGTTGTGCAGGAACAGGTAATTGAATCCGCCGAGAAACGGTGTAGAACCCTCCGCGAATGCCAGGCTGTAGCCCACCAAAGCCCAGATCACGGTGACCCAGGCCATCAGCACGAAGCTCTGCATCATGGTGGCCAGCACGTTTTTGCGCCGGACCAAACCGCCGTAGAACAGGGCGAGCCCGGGTCCGGTCATCATCAGCACCAGGGCGGCGCTGACCAGCATCCAGGCGTTATCGCCGGCGCTTTGCGCAGCTTTGGTAGCCGCGGTCAGATCGGCAAGGCGTTTTTCTAAATCCGGCGGCTGCGCCGAAACCAGCGCAGTCAGGAACAAAAACGGAATCCAGAGATAGCGCATTAAGGACGCTCCCAAAGAGTAAACAACCCAGTATAGGGGAGCCCTCGCGCGCGAACCCCACAAACCTTTTGATGGGGGCTATCGATTTCTTCTATAAGGATTTATAGGTTCTTCCCAATTCAGTTGCCTTCGAGTTCGGAAATGGTGTGGCCTGCTATGGGCTGGGTAAGCTCGGCTCCCAGCATATAACGGCATCCCAGGCGGATTACGTGCCTAACGGAAGCGGAGCCGGAGAATTTGATGTGCTCCGCGGCGATCATAATTCTTGCGCCGCGGGTAACCGGCTGGGCGATTTCAATGCGCATGCCTACCTCGGAAAGGTCGAGGCATCGTCCGATGGCAAAACGCTGTTCGCCCTGTTCTTCCCAGCCAATACGAACCGGCCGCACCTGAGGGATGCGGCGATAACGCCTGCGGTTCTTGGGGATCATGGTTCTAAGTTCTCCCAATTAGAAGCTACAGGTGAATTGCTTAGCCGCCTATCCATCAAAAGGGTCAAAAGATATAGGACCGTCGTTGGAGTACGATGTGTCTGATGCCCTACGAGGATCCCCTGGACGACAACCGGAAGTACTGGCTGGAAGATGACGACGGCGGCGGTTTTTTTGACGATGGCGGAGGAGATGATGGCGGCGGCGATAACGACGACCAGCAAGATGACGACGATCAGCAAGATGATGATCAACAAGACGACGATCAGCAGGATGACGACCAGCAGGACGACGACCAACAAGGTGACGATCAGGGCGGGGGCGATGACGATGGCGGTAACAAGGGCGATGGAGACGGTGATGGCGATGGTGATAACAACGACGACGAATACTACGACGAGGTCAACGAATCCTTCTCCGATCCGGACGATTTAGTCGAGCTCGACGACGATACCGCGAAATCGGCTGCCGATTTCCCCAACGCCGATGAAGAGGATTTTCAGGAAGACGATGGCTCCTGGACCGAGACGGACTACGACGAATCCGCCAAAAACCTGTTCGGCGATCATCAGTATTTCGGCGATACGCAGCAAACGCAGTTGGCGGCGCAGGGCTATCAGCAGTTCGCCGACCCGGGCTTTATGCAGGGTTTGAATCAAGTGGTTCCCGGCAGCGCCGACACCATCAATTTTTATGAGCGCGACGGGCGTTTGCACGCCTTCGGGTTCATTGAAGCGGCGGCGCTCTCGCTGCTGATGGCTCGCTATACGGGGGTCGATTTCAGCAACATGGACGTGAGCGTGCCGCAGAAGGGAGACATCGCTCCGCCGCAGCCTTTGCCGCCGGCATTCGCCGCCGTGGAACCGAAAGACGCGGTCGATCTGCGAAAGTTCGCGACGCCGGTGGGCGATCAGGGGCAGACGTCACGCTGTTCGGCATTCGCGTGGACGCACGCTACGGAGCTGGTCACCAACATGAAGACCGGCAGCGCGCCGCGGTTGTCGCCCAGCTTCACGATGCTCGAATTCCAGCGCATGCAGGGGGACGCGCAGGATTATAAGTACGCGTATGCGGGCGGCGACGGCACCACGGGAGGTCCAGACCCGGGGCGTTTGCTGACTGAGCAGGGCACTTGCCGCCAGGAATTGTGGCCGGATACGAGTGAGATTCCGGTGACATCGGAACGCGTGCTCACGGCGGATGCGGGTAAGCACACGCTGCCGGCGACGCCTTTGCCGATTTCGCTGGAGGACGCGCGCAAGGTGCTGAGTGCAGGTTGCCCGGTGCATGTTTCGATCAACACGGGGGCGCAATTTTCGGATATCGGCCGCGACGGAATGTTCAACGCCGCCGAAGCGCCCAGCGGCCAGCACGGCCGGCACGCAATGCTGATGGTCGGCTATACCGGAAATTTCTATATCATCAAGAATTCGTGGGGCACGGATTGGGGCGACAATGGATATTGTTACGTCCCGAAGAAGGTTCTGGAAGAGTCGGAACCGGAATTGATCGCAGTATTAGTGAAGAAGGATGAGGAACCACCGAAATGATGACCCGTCGAACATTATTGGCCATGGCGCCCGCTTTGATCACCACTTGTAAGAGTGATTCGCGATACCCGGTGGTGGGGTCGGGCGAATTTCAATACGAGATGATTTCGGATTGGGGGGAGCTGCCCCAAGGGCTCGCCTACGGCAATACGCACGGCGTGTGCGAGGATTCGCAGGGTCACATTTACGTTCATCACACCGTGAACAAGACCAGTGAGAAGCACGACACCATGGTGGTGTTCGACGCCGACGGGAAATTCGTGAAGAGCTGGGGCGCGGAGTTCGAAGGCGGCGCGCACGGGCTGCATATCCATAAAGAAGGTCGCGACGAGTTTCTCTATCTATGTGACACTAAACGCGCGATTGTCGTGAAAACGACCCTCTCGGGCGAGAAGGTGTTTACGCTCGAATATCCGAAGGAATCGCCGGCTTATGGCGCCGCGAAGATTAAATATAGCCCCACGAACCTGGCGATCGCGCCCAACGGCGATATCTACGTCGGCGATGGCTACGGGTCCAGTTATATCAATCAATACAACAGCAAAGGCGAATTTATCCGCACCTTCGGAGGAAAAGGCAAGGAAGCGGGGCAGCTCGATTGTCCGCATGGAATTACGGTCGATTTGCGGGGCAAGGAGCCGCTGCTGCTGGTCGCGGATCGGGCCAATGCGCGGCTGCAATATTTCACGCTCGACGGGAAACACGTTAGTTTTGTTGGTGGTACCAATCAGCCGTGCCATTTCAGCGAGCGCCAGGGCGTGTTTGTGATTCCGGATTTAGGGGCTCGCGTCACGCTAATCGATCGGGATAACAAGGTCATTGAGCATTTGGGCGACGATTCGGCCAGCGAATGGCGCAAAACCCGGGTGATGGCTCGCGATGCGTTTAAGCCGGGCAAATTCGTGGCTCCGCACGGGGCTTGTTTCGATCACGCGGGCAATATTTTCGTGGTCGAGTGGGTAGAAGTTGGGCGCGTATCGAAATTGCGGAAAGTCTAACGTTTGTAATGCGGTGCGAGGATGAAGATCGCGGAATAGATGTCCAGCGCGGCGAACAAGACCACCAGAAAACTCATCGCCCAGAACACTCGCCGGCGGCCCACCAGGATTAGCAGGCCGGTGGCTAATAAAAGAGCTTCGGCGACTACCAAAGCATAGAAATACCAGCCTGGGGCGAAGTAGATATTCTTGTTGAGGTAAATCGATAGCGACTGATACCCGATTCCCGCCGCAAAGAGCGCTTCGAGCAGACATAACTGACCTAATTTGACCTTAAATCGTCCGATAGGGCGCTTGGCGAGACCATAAACGATCATAATTGCGGCGACCGCGAAAACCAGCTCGAAGACGCGGTACATCCAGCTTCGGAGGGTGAAGAAGCTCCAGGCGCCGGTCCAGATATGCGTCCAGACGGCGGAATCGAGGACGGCCAGCCAGTGCACTTTAGCCACTGCCACGAGTTTCGCCTGCCAGCCTAGTTTGGTCGCGGCGACGTCCATAATTTCACCGGTCCAAGTGCCGGTGAGGCGGAAATTTCGCCCATACCACCAGCCTCCGATGGCGAGCGCTGCGAGTAACGAGTAAATGCGGCGGCGCAGGATCAGAATAGGGATGAAGGCCAGGAAGTAGGCTTTGGTCAGGAGTCCGAGGCCTAGGGCAAAACACAGACTAAAGTCTGTGCCACCTTTGTCTCGCCTAAGCAACAGCAGGATCAGCCAGGACGCCAGAGCGATGGCGAGGCTTTCGTTGCCGATTCTTGCGATATCGATCATTAGCGCGGGCATGACCGTGATCAATATACAGACGCTGAGCGCCATTCTGCGGCTGTGAAACAGTTCCAACGCTGCCAAGTAGGCGAACGGGATCGACAGCGAGGCTAAGAACACGCTGAAAATTCGCAGGCGGTATACGCGTGTGGAGATATCAGCGCCGATCCAGATGCGATTCGGTATCGACAGAATCCAATAATAGAGCGGAGGCTGCTGGGCTTCGAACACGAGCATCGGGTCCTGCGCTTCATGGCGGATGGGCGCGGATTGCACCGACTTGCGGATTTCTTGCGTCACCCCGTCGGTGGTTCGGGGCAAGGTCCAGGGATGCAGGCGGAGATGCTCGATGAACGCGTAATGGCCCCACTCGTCAAAGCCTTCCCATATTGGAATGAGCCGGCAATAATACGCTCCGTGGATCAGGAAGGCGAGCCAGATCGCCAGCAGGGTGCGCGTCGGCATAGTGGATCATAACATTCAGGAAATTCCTCTTCATACTTTCCTTCGGCTCTGTCGATGAGCAGATTGTGAGCAGTTCCACGATTACACCGATCTCGATGAACCTGACGGGGCAGTACGCCACCGACTTCCAGGCCATCCTCAATAAGGCCGTGCAGACGGCCGAAGTTCCCTTGACGCAGTTGCAGACGCAGGATACGGCTGTGCTGGGCCAGAAAACTGCGTTGGGATCTTTACAGAGCTCCGTCGCCGCGTTGACTTCCAGTCTGACCGCGCTGGGAACGGACGGGTCGACCGGAGCCCTGAGCGCCACCAGCTCGAACGATGCAGTGGTCACTGCGACTGCCACCGGCGCCACGACGCCAGCGAATTATACGATCAACTCCGTAACTTCCGTGGCCAGCGCGGCTTCGGAAACGTCGCTCACCGGTTATACCGATGCCGCGACCACGCCGATCACCACGGGAACGGCGAACCCGGGCGCGATGCAATTGATGGTGGGCACGAAGCCTTACAATTTCACTTTGACCAGCAACAATCTGAACACCATGGTGAGCCAGATCAACGGATTGGGCGCGGGTGTCACAGCTTCGGTTCTGACTACTTCGAATGGCGATTTTCTCTCGCTTACCGCCAATGCGACCGGAGCCACCACGCTCCAGTTAAACGACCTTTCCGCCGGCGGAAGCACCAACATTATCACCGCGGCCGATCAGGGCACGGATGCGAAGTTCCAGTTGAACGGAATCCCCATCGACCAGTCCAGCAACACGGTCAACAACGTGATTCCTGGGCTGACTCTCACGATCGCCGGCAAGAGCACTTCCGCGACCACGCTGACACTCGCGAGCAATTCCTCCCAACTCTCGAACGATTTGCAGAGCTTCGTCACCAACTACAACGCGGTGGCGACCGCGGTGCAGGCCCAGACCGGGACCAGCGGAGGCGCGCTGGTAGGCGACGCGACCATCGTTCAACTGCAACAGACGATGCAGCAGATGCTCTCCCATTTTTCGAGCAGCACAGGGAGCGTCGGAAGCCTGTCCGATCTGGGCGTCACTTTCGGAGGGATTAACGGACAGCTCAGCTACGATCCCACGGTGGTGGAAGGAATGAGCTCTTCGCAATTGACCGACGCGCTGAATTTCGTAGGGTCCACCACCAGCGGCCTGGGCGGGTTTTCGCAAAACTTCGATCAGTTCAGCAACTCGGTAACCGGGCTGATTCAGACCGAGATCGCGAGCGATACAACTTCCGATGCTAAATTCCAGACGCAGATCGAGACGACCACCAACCAGATCAACACCATGCAGCAGAACCTGGCGAAGCAGATCGAGGCCAGCGACGCCCTGGAATCCGCCTACGAGTCGCAGCAAACGGAGCTGACAGCGAGCTTGCAGGGCCTGGATCTGGTGCTCTACGGGAAGGCAACGGGCAGCCCGGGCTCATGACACTCGAACAAACCACGCGGCGTATTCTAACGGCGGTGGAAGCACTGGATCTGGAAGGGCTCGAAGGAGCCGCGAAGGAAAGGGACCACGCCATCGCGATGCTCGATTCGCTGCCTCCCACGCCCGCGCTGCGCAATGCCGTGGCAGCGTCGATCGCGGCGGGGGAAGAGGCTAAGCGGGCCATCCGGACGATCCGGCAGCGCTTTCGCCGCGAAAGCCGCCGGCTGGAGCGGATTGAAGACGGGTTCGTCAGAGCACTGCGCCCAGTGGTGCATCATCGCGTCGATTGCCGGGGCTGAAGTTCTTTACGATTTTCTGAAACGATCGTGCACGGGCCGTCACTTAACAGGAAGGACGCACCATGCACTTTGGCCATGCGCAGAACTCGCAGCAATGGTCGGCGGACTTCGTGCAACACCTGCGCACGGTCCATTTTTCGCTCGTGGCCGTCTGCGTTGCGCTGATCGGCGCGGTGGCGACTGTGAAGCCCAACGACACCAGCGAGGCGTTGGATCAAATTACCGAGATCACGCACGCGTCGGAGGACTGGACCTCCGAAATCAAGAGTGCGTTTCACGGGGGAACCGGATACACGGCCGATGGGCCGCGGGTCAAGGTGAAAGGAGGGGTCTTTCTGCTATCCCGGGAGAGCGCCTTCCTAAGAACAGCGAATGACCCTTCGCCACCTGGTTCCCGCCGCAACGTCGAGAAGTCCCTCGAAACGGCGCCAGCCTCGCTGCCGGCTTTCTGCGCCGCTTGGGACCGGATCAATGGACTTCCTCCACTCATCGTTCCGGATAAGGGTCAGGCAGTACAAGGCGTCCTGGACGTCGGCAAAGACGGCCCGCCGAGTATCCTGGATTACAAGCTTGGGACCAACGAAGGATACGACACCGTTTCGGTCTCCAAATTGAGTCCCGAAGAGCAAAAAGCGCTGTCGGCCCCAAGCATCTTGAGCCGTAAGCTCCTGAGTCCCGAGATCGCAAAGACGCAATACGGTTATTCCTGGGACGCAAAGCTTGTTCACCAGCGAGTGCATATAGTCGTGCCCGTTACCGCGTCCGAAAAGCACGTCCAGGACGCGATCGTCTCGAAACATCCGGGCTGGAAAACCGGCCCCTGCAACAAAGCGTTCGATACGCTCCTCAGGCAGGCGAAGCGCTCGCCGGACCAGTCGCTCGCGGGGCTGGCCCGCGTTCTGGAGCGTGCGACGTCGAAGGAAAAGTCCGAATCCTATGTGGCTTTTGGCATGGAGTTTCCGGTGGAGAGCGTAGAGAGCGCCAGCAAGTGGGGTATCGCGCTCATCATCGGAATCCAGTTGTACATTTGGATTCATCTCCGCGAAGTGTCTCCGCGTATCAAGCATGACGATGCGGGATGGGAGGTCGCGTGGATTGGCGTGTATCACTCCCTTCCAGCGCGAGTCTTGTTTATCGTGCTGACGGTCATCCTTCCACTGGCGACGATCTTCTTCCTCGGCGAGACTTTTGTCACTCCGAGCCGCTTCCCGGCAATGGCCTCGGTCTATGGAGCCGCGATTTTGAGCCTGGTGCTCTCGGGGTCGATCACGATGTTGGCTCAGCAGCTTTGGGATCGAGATACGGATTCGATACTCAACTCCGACTGAGACTTACTCCAGCGAGCCCCCGCGCCCTCCCGGAACCTTCACGCCGGTTTTCTCCTTCGGCTTCGCCACTCCGAAGAACAGCTTCACATCCACGATCTGCGCTTTCTCATTCACCGTCTTCTCCGCGCGGGTCTCGCCTAAATTTTCGAACACTCCCTGGTCGCGAAGATCTTTCAGGAACTGATCCGGATAGTTAGGCCGGAAAGGCGCGCCGGGTTGCAGGCTCCATGCCTTGCGAATCTGCGGCTCGGTTAGCAAGTCGAGCCCGTCGATGGTCAGCTTGCCCATGTGATACTGCGGACCCGCGTCCACCAGGATCGCGGCATCCACGGTGTGGTTCTCTTCGTGTATCGTATGCGTGGTCTTCTGGGTGACCTTAAGATAGCCGTCATTTCGCAGACGGTCCGCGATCTTGATAGCGCCCGCTCTCACTTCTTCCAGGTTGGCAATATCGCCGGAGCGCCATTTGCCGATATTCTTGATCCCGTCCAACTCACCCGGAGGAACGCCCGTCACTTTGACTGCTCCCAGGTTGTAGGAGTCGCCTTCTTTCACGGTAATGGTCACGGAAACGCCATCGACCTTGGGGGCTTTTTCCACGGCGATTTTTGGAAATGTCACGCCCACTCGTCCCCGTTCTTCATATTGGGCCCGGGTGCTGGCGTCCAGCAACTGGCGCATGGTTTCGTCGCTGTAAGGCACGCCCACCGCGACCTGCGCCAGCGTACTGATCAGCGCTGAGCTGGGCAGAACTTCGTTGCCGATGAAATGCACCTCCGCGATATTGGCGCGCGCGCCGGGCGGACGGAACACAATGGCCGGCTGATCCGCCACATCCGCGATCACCTTGCCGGTCACGCGGACATCGCCGCCGATAAATTCTTCAATCGCCGAGGTGTAGCGCGCGATCACTTCTTTGGTAGCCGGAATGCGGTCATCGGCGGTAAGCATGGCGATCGGGACCCGTTTGCGCAACATGCCGCGGAGCGCATCGTCGGCCGCGGGCAGGTCCTCGAAGCGATAGGGGAACCACGCGTCGACTTCGATCACATGAAGTAAACCGTCCACGCCCTTGGCATCGGCGCTGGGCTTAAATTCGTAAGCTACGCTCTGGAACGCGCCAGTGTCCATCAGCCGTTTGCGGGCCTGATCGAAATCGGTGCGGATCACCGGCTCGCCGATCTTGAGCGCAGCCACGTCCAGGATCTTCTCAACGGAAATCCGATGGTTGCCTTCGACGCGCAATGCTTCGAGCGGGAACACGGCGGGCGCAACAGGCTTCTTCTGTTGTGCGAAGAGCGCGGCTGCGATCGTCAGCGCCAGAAACCATTTCATATATTGCTCTTTCGCTCTCTTCCTTTGACCACCGGGATGTAGAAGAACAGGAACGCGGTAAACAGCAGGCCGATCAGCGCCGCGGGCCACCACGCATCGGCCGGAATGGACCCTTCGGGGCGATAGCGCCAAATGAAATAGACGTTCATCCACATCAGGATGCTGGTCAACAATCCTGGCGAATATTCGCGAAAGTGGGCAGCCCACCACAGGTGCCAGAGCCCATTGCAGAATCGCTCCATCGACCAGGCCAGCGGCAGAATGACCCATTCGCCACCGAGCAAATCGTAGAGCACGACGCTCAAAATCATGACGACGAAGTAACCGGTGTTAAACCAGAAGAATTTCGTCCAGGAATACTGCGGCCACCAATGTTGTTGAACCTTCTCCACAAAGCTTCCGCCCAGCAGCGATTCGTCGATCACATGAATCACATACGCCGCAACCATAAACCAGAAGGAGAAGATGAGCGGCATCATGGCTCGTCCCGGTCACTCCAGATCGATGGCAATATAGCGGAGCTTCGTCCCCCGCTGGATGTGCAGCACAGCCGTATCGCCCGGCTTTGCCGCCTCCAGGGACGCACGCAAGGCGGCGATTGATACGGTCGGCGTTTTATTGATTTCGTAAATCACGTCGCCCGGCTCGAGGACCGCCCCCGGCGCGTCCAGGGCGCGCGCCGCCACCACCACGCCGTAATCGTGGCGCAAATCGGGCAGCATGTCGGCCAGCTTTTCGGTGATCTCGATCGCCAGAATACCCAGCCTGCGGATCAGATTTTTTTCCGGGTTCACCATGTCGGCGAAGCGCTGCGGATCGTCGTCGCGCTCGATCACCGGCATGCTGAATTGCAGGGGTTTGCCGTCGCGCTTTACCATCAGATCCACGATGGCCGAAAGAGGCTGCTGATAGAGCAGAGTTTCCAGTTGCCGCGCGTCGTCCATCTCGCGGCCGGCGAGAGTGGTAATAATGTCGCCCGCCTTGATTC
Source organism: Bryobacteraceae bacterium (assembly GCA_035485055.1). Taxonomy (GTDB): domain Bacteria; phylum Acidobacteriota; class Terriglobia; order Bryobacterales; family Bryobacteraceae; genus Palsa-187. The sequence continues at coordinate 5,525 of DATHOJ010000124.1, read as the reverse complement.
CCGCCTTGTCAGCCGGACCGTCCGGCACCACGTCGGCGGCGATCACGCCCCAGTCCTGCGCGAGTCCCAGTCCTTTGGCGATGGCGGGCGTAATGGTCTGCGCCACGATACCGATCTGGCCGCGGTGCACATGGCCGTCCTTGACAATCTGTTCGTAGCTCGACCGCACCAGGTTGCTGGGCACCGCGAAACCGATTCCTTCGCTGCCTCCGGATTGCGTCAGGATGAAAGTGTTGATGCCCACCACGTGCCCTTCGGCATCGACCAGAGGGCCCCCGCTATTGCCTGGGTTGATGGGCGCATCGGTCTGCACGTAGGTCATCGGGTCGTCAAGCTTCAATTGCCGCGCGGTGGAGCTGACGATGCCCATGCTCACCGAGCCTTCAAGTCCCAGCGGATTGCCGAACGCCATGACCAGTTGCCCCTGGCGCAGCCGGCTCGAATCGCCCAATGCGAGTTTTGGAAGGCCCGTGCGTTCGATCTTGATTACGGCCAGATCCGCTTCGCGATCCACGCCGATCAGCTTGGCGACGCAGGTGGAATCGGGCATGCGCCCTCCCACCGTTTCGCGATGCAGCTTCACTTCGATCTTCAGCGCGTTGTGGACCACGTGATTATTGGTGAGGATGAATCCGTCTTCGGAGAGAATCACGCCGGAACCGGTGCTGCGCTGCTTCGATAGCAAACTGGACGTGTTGGAGCTGTCGCTTTCCTCGGCCGACGCATAACCGGTCGAAAAGATCTGCACAACGGAGGGACGCACGCGCTGGGCAAGGGTTTCAAAGGAAGCACTAAGCTCGCCGAGCGAGACGGCGGGCTTGCTCTGTGCGGAAAGGGTAGGCGCGGCGGCCAGCAGAAGCCCCGCGCTCAAAATCGAGTAAAAGTTGGGGCGCATCTACTACAATCGTGGCACAGGTCAGCGCACTCTGCTGTGTGGAAAGCGTGGCCGGGCTGGCGCAGGCGGGCGCGGGATTCACGCCAGTGGACCGTTCTATCTCTTCAACGGATCTTCTACCCAGGGCGGCGTAGCCTCCATCAGCCGGCCCAGTTCCGGCTCCAGCCTCTCCATCGCGCACTTCATGTCCCAGGCCACTTTCCGGTAGCTGAAATGCCCCTTCACCCCGCTCCGCAGACGGGAAATATAATCCGCTTCCGCGAAGTCCATCTTGAACAGGAATCGCGACCGGGCCCCGAACGGCAGCAAATAATGCGAGGCCGGCGCAGGCAGCCGCTTCATCGCGGCGAACGTGTTTTTCATCACCGCTTCGTATAAGGAACCGACGCCGCTCTCGACCACTGCTTCCGGCGTATCGTATCCCAGCTCCCCCGAATAATCCTGCCGGTATTGCTGGCATCGCCGATGCCGATGCATGTCGCGATACGCCCCGATATCCATCACCATGTCGAACGCGTACAACCCTCCGCGGAACCCCCGCAGCAGCTCATCTCGTCTCGTTCTCGAACGAAGCGCCACGTCGATCACTTCATTCCGCCGCGCCGCCGACCAGGACCGCGCCAACTCATACAACTCCCGAAACGGCCAGTCCGAAACCGGATACAGCAGCGTAGCGGCAATCTCCGCATGCGTGTCCGTAGGCCGGATCAAATCCATGGATTCGAGGCGCGCCGTTCCCATCCAGCTTGGAAGATTCTGCTTCGCCCAGATCTGCAAATCGATCCGCGACTGCGCCGCATGCTCATCCGGGTCCACATGCCGCGCGAGCGTAGGCGCCACCGGCTCCATCGCCGACTTCTCGTCTCCTTGATTTACATACCAGGGGCAGGCCGGCGGATTCGAACAAGCACACGCAATCTCATCCGCCAGTTCCCGAACCTCGGCATATTCCGACGCCTTCAACCTCCGGATCTGCCTTTCGAGCGTCCGTATGCTGGTGACCTGCCCCACCCCCGTCGGAATCCCGAAAAATAAAACATAGCGAGCCACATCGAACGCCCGAGCCGAAATATTCCGATCGTACGCGTCCGCTTTCATCTCCTCCGGCCGCGGCAGCTTCTCCGAAAGATGCTCCTTGGCGCGCGCATGAATTTCCTGATACGCCGCCAGCAGCTTATCGGCGCTCGCCCGGTAATCCAGCGCCTCGCTCTCAGAAAACCCGGGAGGCGTCACAAACCCGCCCTTCGAAAAATCCTGATACCGCGACGACCGCGCCTGCCCATCCCACAACTGCTCGTCTTCGATTTCCGTCGCGGCCAGCTCCGAAACCCCTTCGAAGCACAAAACGACATGCCCCAGGTCCGCAATCGACGCATGCCCGTATTGAAAATAAAAACTCTCCAGAAATTTGGCCGAGTCGTGCGTCCGCACCCACTCAATCGACTTCTGGATCGAATCCGGAGACCGGCTATACCTGGCCAGCGCATAAGCGCTTTTCTCGGGGGGCATCGGCGCAACCGCCAGCACGCGTGGAGTTTTTGTAGGGTTCAAACGGTTATCATAGCGTTTTCCCCATCATGCAGATCCGCATAAAAAAACTCCACCCCGACGCGTCGCTTCCCGTCTACGCTCATGGACCCCAGGAAGACGCAGGCCTCGACTTGCGCGCCGTAGAATCGGTGGTTCTCTCGCCAGGCCTGGCGCAGGGCGTCCCCACGGGCATCGCCATCGAACTTCCGCCCGGGTACGAAGCGCAGGTTCGTCCCCGCAGCGGCATGGCCCTCAAACACTCGCTCACCGTAAACTTCGGCACCATCGACCCCGGCTATCGCGGCGAAATCCGGGTCATCATGTTCAACCTCGGCCGAGCCGACTACAAAATCGAAAAAGGCGACCGCATCGCCCAACTGGTGGTCGCCAAATATGAAGCCATCGACTGGCAGGAATCCGATCTCAGCGACTCCGGCCGCGGATCGGGCGGCTTCGGCTCCTCCGGCCGCTGAATAGTGGGGCAGGTTCCCGACCTGCCCTCTTCGATTATTTCCGAAACCACGAAGATTTCTTGACGTCGACCCCTGCCAGCGCTCCCGCGAACGCCCTGTACGCCTGCCCGAGATCGGACCGCGGATCGATAAAACTGCCGTCCGTCACCGACTTCCGTATGCCCTTATAGTCGTTCGGAAACGTCGCTGCCACCGGACACTCCAGAATCTGCTCGGCATCCTTCGCCCCCATATCGTTCTTATGCCCCCGATTCAACAAGGCCTGGATGCGGCCGCGATCTACTCCCCAACTCTGCAATTCCCGGCAACGCTGCTGCGCCAATTTGAGCGACGCGAACTCCGGCGTGCTGACCACGTAAATGGCGCGCGCCCTCCGAACCACCTCCGCCGTCGCCGTGTTCACCACTTCCGGCAGATCTACCATCATCAGATCGTATTTAGGAGCCGCGAACCTCAGCAAATGAAAATAGTGCGTCCATGAAGGCACGGGCTCCTTCACCGCTGTATTCGTCAACAGATAATCCACCCCTCCGGCCGACGCGATGTATCGCTGCCAGATCATGCTCTCCGCTCGCGGCGCATCCGCCAGCGCCTCCCGAATGGAAAACTTGATCTGCACCTGTAACATCGCCGAAAGCAATCCCGAATGCAAATCCGCTTCCATCACCAGCACCCGTTTTTTAAGCTCGTGCGCCACCACGCGGGCAATATTCAGGACCACTGTACTTGCCCCGCTCCCCGCCTTACCCGGCAGGAACGCGATCAGATTTTCATGGATTCCGCCATTGGACTTATGAACCGCCCCGCTGACCGCTTCCTCGAGCTCCCCCACCGTGAACGGCCAGGCTGCAACCGAAGCGACATTCGAATTCGGGTTCCGGTTCAGCAACACCTGGATATCGCGCGACGCCAGTCCCACTAAGGGAATATCCGGGCACTGTGCGTGAATCGTATCGGCGAGCGTCAAATCGCGCCCGGGATCGGTCATCTCGAGCAGCATCACGTCCGGCCGGGACGTGCCCAGCATCCGCCCCACCCCGTACCCAGCCGTGGTCAGTTCAACGATCGATTCGATAGCGAATTCATTCGATTTCCCCGCCACTCCCCGCAGCAGCGAGGCCATATTGGGATCGGCGATGAACAATACGGCGTTCAGCAAGACTCGTAAACAGAGTGCTGGCCGCCCCGCTTTTCTCTCAGTCTCGGAAAAACCCTATCTCGCCGCCCATCTGGTGGGGCGTCCAATCTTGGCGGCAGCCGCCTATCCAGACGCCTTATTGCTGGTGATGTTCGAGAGCGCCGTTGTCGGTTTTGTGCCCTTTTTTGCTACACTGGAGCGTTACTATGGCCATCAGCAAAGATCTGCTGGAAATTCTCGTCTGCCCCCTCTGCAAAGCCCCAGTGGAGTTGAAACAGGACGAAAACGGCCTGAAATGCGTGGAATGCAAGCGGGTCTACCCCATTCGCGACGACATCCCCGTGATGCTGGTCGACGAAGCCCGCATTGAAGAATAAAGTGAGTCTCATCGATCGCTTGCCGTCCGGCTCGCGGATCGCCGTGATCCGTCTGCGATCCCTAGGCGACTGCGTCTTAACCACCCCAGCCCTCTCGCTCCTCAAACAGCACCGCCCCGATCTGAAACTCAGCGTAATCGTCGAACCCCGCTTCGCAGAAATTTTCCACGCGAATCCGGACATAAACGAAACCCGCGACTCCATGACCCGCGCCGACCTGGTCCTCAATCTCCACGGCGGCACGCGCAGCATGATCCTCACCGCTCTCTCCCGTGCCAAATTCCGAGCCGGCTTCGCTCATCACCGCTACAGTTTTGTCTATAACCACAGAATCCCCACCGCCCAGGAAATTCTCAAAGTCACCCGCCGCGTCCACACCGCGGAACATCTGGCCTCCGCAATCTTCGCCCTCGGCGTCCCGGAACAGGAGATCCCGAGAGCCAAACTCTTCGCCGACCCTGCTCCACCTCGCCGTCCCTACGCCGTAATCCATCCCTTCGCATCGGAGCTCGAAAAAACCTGGCCCGCCGGGCGCTTCCTTGAAATCGCCCGCAGTCTCTCGATGGACGCAGTCTTCCCGGCCGGCCCCACCGACGATCTATCTCCCTTCCAAGACTTCGAAACCTCCCGCGAGTCGCTGAAAGTAACGAAAAGCCTGATCTCCGGAGCATCCCTTTTCATAGGAAACGACAGCGGCCCCGCCCACATCGCCGCCGCCTTCGGCATCCCGGTAGTAGTGTTGTTCGGCCCCTCGGACCCAATAACCTGGTCCCCCTGGCAAACCGAATCACAAGTCCTAACCGCCTTCACCATCACCGATATCTCGACCGATCAGGTCCAAGCCGCCATCGATTCCCTACCGAGCCGCGACCGCAGGGAGCGGTACTCCAAAGCATGAAACAACCAGCCCGCCCCGCAAACCCTCCTCATCGTGGTGGCGCGAGCTTTAGCTTGCAGCGCCGGCTTCAGCCGGCGTTCGGTGCCCGCCCATGAAAGAACTAACCCGCCTCCTCCGCTACGCCCGCCCCTACGTCCCTCATCTCCTCGTATCCGTCATTGCAATGGCCATCGTCGGCGCTGCCCAAGCCCTGACAGTCCTGCTAATCCCCGTC
>DATHOJ010000123.1:0-2757 GCA_035485055.1 Bryobacteraceae bacterium | reverse complement strand
TCGCAAGGAAATGATTGTTCGCATCGTAAAACCTGAATATCGACGACACCGGCCCGGACAGATAAAGCTGCCATGTGAGCGCTTCGTCGTGAACCACAGACTGCGTTGCCGCGCGATAGCAATTGATCAGAAAAAGGGCGGCCAAGAGCGCCATGGCGGTCGTTCTGTATCGCGATTTCAAAGACAAAGTCCATGATACGCGACTCTTAACAACTCTTGAACGAAGCCTGACGGCAGACGCTTCGCGTGCGACAAACTGCGGCATTCGTGGCAAGGGCGGTATGGTCGAGTCACAAGGAGGTTCTTGTGACCCAACTACGCAAATTGATGCTGGAGGAAATCCAGCGTCGTAACTTCACCGAATCTACCACGCGCGCCTACCTGCGCATCATCGAGGACTTTGCGCGCCATTTTCACCGTCCTCCCGACCAGCTCGGGCCGGACCACATTCGCGAATACACTGCCCACCTGTTCCGCGACAAGAAGCTTTCCGACAACTCGGTCAATCAAACTGTTGGAGCTTTGCGATTCTTCTTCGTCAAGATGCTGAAGCGGCCATGGGGGGTGGAGGAAACGCCCTACCCGAAGAAGAGAATGCGTTTGCCCGTGATTCTGAGTCGGGATGAGGTGGCCCGCTTAATCGAATCTGCACCGAGCCTTTTTTATCGCACCATCCTGATGACCCTCTACGCCACCGGAGTGCGGCGGACCGAGTTGGCACATCTGAAGATCACCGACATCGATTCCGAACGCATGGTCCTCCATATTCATGACGGCAAGGGCCGCAAGGATCGCGACGTGGTGCTCAGCCCCCATCTGCTCGACGAACTCCGACAGCATTATCGCCGGCTGGCCCGCAAACCGGCCACGTGGTTATTTCCCGGGGGCCGGTGGCATACCGCCGATTACCCGATCACCGCCAAGGTGGCCTGGAACGCCTGTCGCCAAGCCGCCCAACGAGCCGGCATTCGCAAAGCGCTTCATCCGCATACCCTTCGGCACTGCTTCGCCACCCACCTGCTAGAGAGCGGCGCCGACCTGCGCACCATCCAGGTTCTGCTCGGCCACAGCGATCTGAAGCAGACCGCTATTTATATCCACGTGTCGCAACGGCATCTCAGCGCTACCGCCAGCCCTCTGGATGCCCTGCCGATGTTTGCCTCCCGCACCGGACCTTCCGGCGCGCAGTAGATGCCGCGGCCACCTATCGAGGTGGCCGATGTCATCCGCGCAGTTGGAGAGAGCTTCTTCGAGGGCAGCCAAAAGTGGTTCAGCTGGCTCCATCTGAAAGTTCTGAACGCGATTCTGTGTTGCCGCACGGCCGCGCTCGGCGGACATGTGGATCAGTGTTCAGCATGCGGACATCAGGCCATCTCATTCAACTCGTGCCGGAACCGGCATTGCCCGAAGTGCCAGGCTAACGCTCGCGACCGCTGGCTGGAAGCGCGGGGAAAAGAACTCTTGCCCACGCGCTACGTTCACGTGGTCTTTACGTTGCCGCGTCAACTTTCGCCACTGGCGTTGGTGAATAAACGCGAGATCTATGCTCTCCTGTTCCGGGCCAGCGCCGAGACGCTGCTTCAGGTCGCCCGCGATCCGCGGCGCCTCGGCGCGGAGATCGGATTCTTCAGCGTCCTGCACACCTGGGACCAGAAACTCCAGCACCATCCGCACGTTCATTGTGTGGTTCCAGCCGGCGGGCTGGCTCCCGACCACTCGCAGTGGATCGACTCGCAGCAGAAATTCTTCCTGCCTGTGGACGTTCTGAGTAAAGTGTTCCGAGGCAAGTTCGTGGATGGACTCAAACAACTGCATGCGGAGCACAAACTCGGCTTCCACGGAACACTCGCCGCGCTGCAGAATCCGAAGGCGTTCGCGGCCTGGCTTCGTCCGCTGTTCCGCTCCCCATGGGTGGTTTACTCGAAACGCCCTTTTGGCGGCGCGCAACATGCCCTGCGCTATCTGGGCCAGTACACTCATCGTGTGGCGATCTCGAACCATCGCCTCGTTGCCCTCGCCGACGGCATGGTCACTTTCCGCTGGCGCGATTCCGCCCACAACAACAAAAAGCGTCTGATGACGCTCGGGGTCGAGGAATTCCTTCGCCGATTCCTGCTGCACGTGCTGCCGCCGGGATTCGTCCGTATCCGGCACTTCGGATTTCTGGCTCATCGCCGCCGCGGCGTATTGCTCCCGCTCTGCGTTCGACTGCTTGCCCAATCAGGCCAGACTCGGGTTGAAGGTGCGCCTGAAGAAAAAGCTCGTTCATCTCCAGGGCCGCTGTGGACTTGTCCGACCTGCGGCGGCCCGATGGTCCTGATCGAGCGGATGAGCCCCCTGGAGCTTCGATTGCGATCTCCACCCGTACCCGCTGCGCAACGACTATGACACGATCTTTCTCATCACGACTCCAGCTCTTGCCCCAACACCAATGCCACACGTGTGTCTGCAGCACCTACTTGGCGGTCCAGCGTCTGAACCAAACCCTCTCCGGTACACCGATTTCGCCTCCTCCGAGCAATCAATCCCCTCTTTCTCCAGCCCTCCCCACACTCGCAGCCATTCAAAACCCATAGCTCGAAAGTTCCAAAACGGCTTCCTTCAAGAGGCTGTATCGGGAACGCTCCGGCGCTCAGCATTCCCTCCTGCCCGAGACTCTCCGCGCCGGAGCGTTCCCGATACAGCACTAACTCTTAACGCTCCGCACCCAACAAGGTTCTGATCTGTCACTTCGGCACACTAACTGCATCCTGAGAA
>DATHOJ010000122.1:0-201257 GCA_035485055.1 Bryobacteraceae bacterium | reverse complement strand
TCTGAGGAGGGCCGCAGGCGCCAGGCGGGCCTCGCGGTGCGCGAGATCCTAACGGTTTGGACACTTGGATTTCCGCTGGCCGCTTGGTACGATCTACGCGACGATGGACCGGACTCCGCGAACCAAGAGCACAATTATGGTCTGCTCGATGCGAGCGGCAATGAGAAGCCCGCGCTGAAAGCCATACGCACTTTGATGGGTGTTGTCAGCGACCACAAATATTCCGGCGTGGTCCGGGAAACGCCAGCGGGTGTCCACGCGATGCGGTTGGACGGATCGACGGATACGATCCTGATCGTGTGGACCGATCAGCCGGATGGCCGCCGGAGAATCGAATACCCCATACGTAATCTGATCTCTGCGACCGACTTGATGGGCCAAGCCGTCAAATCGAAGGACGGGCACTCCGGCCAGGCGCGAGTGGAGATAGATGGCGCGGGAGGACCGATCTATTTGCTTTGGAGCGCGCCCGCACACGAGCAGGGCCGGTGATGATCGCGATCGCGAAGCAGGAGCGCGCCTCGCCGTGGCGTGCGCGAAGGGCTAGAACTTTGGCGGGCCGATGATGGTGATGAGCGAGTTCTGTCCGCGTGCTCACGCATGGCGGCAGTTTCGGAACGTCTGGGAAATAGCGGCGAAAACTCGCTGCGGGGCGGTGTGATTAGCGCGCCGTAAGCGCCAACGCGGTGATCGCCCAACTGGTTCCTGCGGCGGAGATCCACTGATCCTTCCCGTGCGGAAAACCGCTCTCGAAATAGGGCTGAGCTGCTTCCGAACGGCTCTTCACAAACCACGATCCATCGGCAAGCTGTGTCTTGATCAGGAATGCCGCGCCCTTCTCATACACTTGATCTGTGGTTTTCATGCCCGCGGCGTGCAGGGCTACCAGAGCCTCACCGGTGGCGTAGGCATCGCTTTCGAGCATTGGCAACTGTGACCAGCCGCCATCCGGATGCTGCGCGCCAGCCAGCGATGCTTTGCCCTTTGCTACGGAGAGCGGCGCAGCGTCCGCCCAAACCAGTCCCAAAATCCGGAGGGCGGCCTCGTCCGTGTTCCGGGGCTCTGTTCCCTCTAACCACTGCGCGCCGCGAGCAACGCTTTTCGCATACTCCGCGCGTTGCCCCGGCGGAGCAAAGACCTGTAGAACTCGAATCGTCACAGCCGTCAAGTCGATCGAACTCGATTCCAGGGGCGGCCGGTGCGCGCGGATGGTCCATCTGCCATCCTCGGACTGCCGCATTTTCAGATAGCGGACCCCCGCGTCAGTTCCGGCGTTCCCAGGGAAGTGCGCCTCGGAAAGCGCGAACAGCACATAGCTCATCGTATCTTCCCCGCCTGGAGGCGTCAGCCCTTGAAACATGCGGTCCGCCCGGGCTCCCACGTAATCGCCAGTCTCCTTCAGCATGTCTTTCGCTGCAACCTCGTCGACCGTGAAACCGCGGTCGTGGGCGATGGTCACTGCCATCGAGGGCAGCACATTTTGGTGGCAGGAAATACATCCTGTATGGTGCCAGAAGAAAGGGCTCGCCTTTTGCAGGAGGGGAACTGCTTTATCGACGCTAGTGCGCACGTCAGCGGACTTCAAGTCGCCCGCCGGGAGCAGACTCGCAAGGAGGATCGTCATGCAGAGCGCACGCATAAACTTACTGTTTTCCACCCGCGCCGGCTAGCAACTCCACCACCTTGGTGGCGCCTTTACGTTCAGCGATTCGCAAGGGTGTGTCGCCCATACTATCTCGGATACTGAGATCCCCGCCGTGTTCGAGCAGCAATCGCACGCGGCCTGTCTCCGCATAGTCGGAATATGCGGCCCGCGACAAGGCAGTGGCCCCGAATTTTGCATCCCTCGAGTTGACATCCGCCCCCGCCGCGAGCAATGCCTTCATCACCTCCAGGGACGATGTCGTCGAGGCATTTCGGAGCGCGGCACTTAGTATTTCCTTACTAAAACTCCCTTCGAGTATCGCCTGCACGCAATTGAGACAATCGGCAGTCGCCGCCTCCGTGAGCGCCGTGGGAGGAAACTTTCCTCCGCGTTGTTCGACCAGCGGCTTCAGTGCCCGGGCATCGCCATTATGTGCCGCCATCACCAGCGGATCGATCCCTTGATCCGCCGTCGCCTTGGCGCCGTGCTCCAACAGAGCCTTGATCACCTCCGCGCTGTTGGACTGATCGGATGCCATCAATATGGCAGTCTGGCCATCGGCCGACCGCGCCTTTGCGTCGGCGCCTTTCGCAAGCAACGCCCGAACCTTCTCCGCATCGTCAGTGGCCCACATCAGCGCGGTAACGCCGGAGGCATTCGCCAGACTTGGATTCGCTCCCTTTTCCAGCAGCCAGCGGATATCTTCAGCGTTGCCGTAGAGCGAAGCTTGCATCAACAAGGTGCTCCCGTTTGCGTTCCGCGCGTCCAGGAGACGAAGGTCCGCCCGGACGGCATCCCGCACTTGCGAAAACTTTCCCTCGCGGATTTTGGAGAAAAGCAGTTCGATGCGCGGGTCTACCTTCCAAGCCATCTTCGCCATCGGTTCGTCCGGCCATTTCGCCCCTTCGTCAATCCATCTTTTAAGGGTCGCAATCTCCGCGGCGCTGAGGGGACCGGTAAGAGGCATTTGCGGCCCCATCTTTCCTCCACTAATTCGCCGGTACAACAGGCTCTCTGCGGAATTGCCAGGGACGATAGCAGGTGCGCCGCGCCCCGCGACCATGGCCCGTTCCTTCTGGTCCAGACGAAACGTACCCATCTGTTGCTCCGGCCCGTGACACCCATAACACTTGGTCCGCAAGATCGGTTTCACGTCTCTGGTGAACACAATTTCGCCAGAAAGAAGTGTCGTCGCGAGTAGCGGCAGCAAGAACCGCATTTGCGAACCACTCTATCACAAGGCCTCTGGAAACGGGGTCAGTTCCGGCTTTTCCAGGGGCGCAGGGTAGTTGCGTGAGACACTGGAGGTCTGTATGGACGAGACTCGTTCACTTTGTGTCTCTCTTTTAACCAAGATTCACGAGCAAGTTGAGGGTGCCCGGCATCTAACTCGCCTCTTGCCGCCAGAGTGTCTGGATTGGACTCCTCCCATCCCCGGCACGTGGCCGGTCGGCGTACTGCTGGGCCACATACTCGATTGCATGGCAGGATTCTGCGCGGTTCTATACGCCTTTGAACCTCAGCAGTTAGCGCATTTCGTCAGCCTACGGGAGCTGCCGGTGAATCACCGCTGCACAGCAGGCGAGGCGGGCGGCAGAATGGCGATATATCTGACGCACATTGACGAGGGCTTCCTGCTGCTCTGCGACGCGAACCTCGGCCAGCCGGTGCCGACGGTATTTGTCGAGCAAGGCGAGTCTCTTCTGACTCTGTTGCTGGGAAATTTGGAACACCTGGTCAACCATAAGCATCAATTGTTCACTTATCTAAAGATGTTGCGTGTAAGCGTTACCAGCCAAGATCTCTATCGTTTCCGCGGATGAGATGCGGTCATCCTGGAAGCACATCGGCAAACACAAATCCGCCGCGTTCGACCGTTTCTCCGGACAAGACCGGGATGGGACGGGAGAATACGGGTGCATCATGCACAAACGTGTGAAATTCACCGTTTTCGCCGCACGGATCGACTCCGGGAGGCAACGCTTCCAGGAAGGGTAGGTCAAAATCACGCCCAGCAAATCCTTTAGGGAGCCTGGAGGGATCCACGCAGGTTATTTTTGCCTTCAGGCCTGCGGCAATCATATCTAGAGCCAAGTCTCCCGTTGGAATTTGCCAGAGGGGAAACAACGGTTCGAGTCCGGTGCCTTGCAACTGCCGTACACGGTAGTCGCGAATGTCCTGAAGGAATAGATCGCCGAACGCCACTTCCGTGATTCCTTCCGCAACTGCACGTTGACACACAACGCGCATCCGGTCCTCATACTCCGAGTTAGAGCACGGCCAAGGCAATTCCACTGCCCATAGGGGAAGGTTCACGCGCTCTGCCTGCGACTCCACCAGCGCCCGCCGGACGGCATGCATAGCCACGCGGTTCGCCTCCGTGTTGAAGGTAGTGAGCAATGCTGTCACCTGAAGGTCCGCGCATCCACGCAGCAGTTGCAAAGTCCAGGCGCTGTCTTTCCCACTGCTCCAGGATAAGAGAACCTTCTTCAGACCCTTCGTCAAGCTCGGATCCCCATCGTACCGAGCGAGCCGGGCGACGTTGACGGTTGCACCCGGCGCCAATATTTTCCCTCGGTTCGAAGGCCGAAGGTCACACCATGCAGGATCTCGGCGATGATCTCCGCAGTTTGGGAAATCGTCATGCCGGAGCGATTAAAGAAGAGATTGCCGTCGGCAAACGCGAGGTTTCCATTGCGAACGGCGCGCAAATCGCTCCACCAGGAATGCCGTTCCAAGCCGCACCGATCCTGCAAAGCACGCTCCAAGTTGAAGCCGCAGGGCGCCACGATCAGGTACTCCGGGTCGGCCGCGCGCAACTGTTCAGCGGGAATGGCTGCGGAGTATTGGCCTCTTCGACCCAGCAGCAATTCGCCGTTGGCGATTTCAACCAGCTCCGGACCCCAGTTTCCCATCGCGAACACAGGGTCGGTCCATTCCATCATGACTACGGTCGGCCGCCGGAAACGCGCGGTTTGTTCGCTCACAGCACGCAGTCTCCGGCGCTCGCGTTCTACCAGTGCGCGTCCGCGTTCTGCCAAGCCAATTCGCTCCGCAACCTGCTGAATACTGTCAAAAATGTCTCCTAGTGTTGAGGCCGACAACGCTATTTGATCCATGGCGAGCCCGCAAACTCCGCTTCGCTCTACATCCGACGGGGTAACGGCGCACACCTCACAGTGGGCCTGGGTAATGACGAGATCGGGAGCCAATTCGCGAATCAATTTTGAATGGAGGATATACAACGGCTCGGCCGCGCGAAGCCTGCGCGTTACTTCCGCGTCGATGTCGTGGCTGGAAACAGAAACGTCGAAGGCCGGTTCGCTACACGCTGGCAGGCTCCGCACCCAAGCGGGATTGTCGCATTCGTGCGAACGGCCCACCAACATTTCGCCGGCGTCCAGGGCACAGACGATTTCAGTAGCGCTCGCCAGTAGGGAAACGATCCGCACTTAGGCAGCCTGAGGTTGGGGCCGCAACAATCGGGTGAGCGCCGCATGGCCGCCGAACAACGCAAGGGTATAAAACGCGTCGCCCAGCAGTTGGTTCCGATAGAAAGGTATCCCGGCCGCAAAACAGGTGCCGAGCCCCGCTATCGTATGCGGGTACAGGTTGTAGGTCGCCCAGACCATGAAATTAGTCACCAGGAAAAACGAAACACTGGAACCCAGAGCGGCTGCGACAATAGCCAGCACACCATCCCTGTTGCGAATCAATCTGCCGAGCAGAACCGGAATCAGCATGGCTCCATATACGTACCAGAAGCCGCTATAGAAACCCATGACAGCGTCGCTCAAGGCCAGTGCGGACAGCGTCGCCAGAACTCCTGTGCTGGCGAATCGCGCTTGACTACCTGCAAATAAGCCGATCGCGATAAGAGGAGTGAAATTCCAAGGATGGGGAAGCAGCCTGGCACACGCACCCAGGACCACCATTCCGATCCACAATCGTTTGGAGAATTCCATAAGGCTATTGTAACCCTGACTAGAGCATTCTTGCTTCGATTTCGCTCGGCGAGATGTCAGTCGTGAAACAGCAAAACGTTATAATACTGGTGCTATCGCACGCCCGATAGAGCCTCCGTGAGAAAACAGCGAGCGATCATCGTGGGAGCCGGACCAGCAGGGTTGACAGCGGCGCTCGAATTGTTGACGAAGAGTGAAATCCAGCCCATCGTCATTGAGAAGAGCGAGTATATGGGCGGCTTATCACGGACAGTGAATTACAAAGGTAATCGGCTTGATGTTGGTGGGCACCGGTTCTTTTCTAAATCCGATCGGGTGATGGCGTGGTGGTTGCGAATTCTACCTCTTGAAGCATCTGAGGAACCGTCGGTAGCTATCAAGTATCGCCGAATGGAGCGGACCGTTGGCGGATTTAAGTCCGGCCCGGACCCGGTGACGGAAGATCGTGTGATGTTGCTGCGCTCGCGCAAGTCGCGGATTTACTTCCTGCGCCGCTTTTTTGATTATCCGCTGACTCTGAGCCTGGACACTGTAAGAAAACTTGGACTTTGGAGGACTCTCAACGCTGGTCTGAGCTATGTTCGAAGCAGCTTGTTTCCTATCCATCCAGAGAATAACCTGGAGCAGTTCTTCATCAATCGTTTCGGACGGGAATTGTACCGGACTTTCTTTCAGTCCTACACCGAAAAAGTTTGGGGCGTGCCATGCGACCAGATTAGTGCGGATTGGGGCGCTCAGCGGATTAAAGGACTCTCCGTGTGGACAGCGATCGCACACGCGTTGAAGCAAACCTTCCGTCGCAAGGCTGGCGGCGAGCTTTCGCAGAAGGCCACCGAAACCTCGCTGGTCGAGCGATTCCTCTATCCGAAGCATGGGCCTGGCCAGTTATGGGAAGAGGTAGCCCGCCGGATCGTTGAGATGGGAGGAGAGATCCGGACCGGTCAGCAACTGACGGGGATCGACACCGACGGATACCGCGTCCAGTCGATTCAGGTACTTCATTGTGCTACCGGTGAACGGGAAACATTATCCGGCGACTACTTTTTTTCGACCGCTCCGATTCAGGAGCTTCTGCGCTCTTTCACCGTGCCACCGCCCCAGAACGTGCTGGAGGTGTCCGATGGCCTGGTTTATCGGAATTTCATAACGGTGGGTTTGTTGGTGAAGTCACTTCAGATTGGTTCCGTCGCTGATAATTGGATCTATATTCAAGAACCGGACGTGAAGCTTGGACGGTTACAGATCTTCAACAACTGGAGTCCCTTTATGGTGGCAGATCCCGGCCACATTTGGCTTGGTCTGGAGTACTTCTGCAATGATTCAGACTCGCTCTGGAGATTGTCAGATCAGGACATGATTGCGCTGGCTAAACAAGAGCTTGCCAAAATCAAAATCATCGATTCGGACAATGTGCTGGACGCGACAGTGCTGCGGATGGAGAAAGCATATCCGGCATATTTCGGCACGTTTGAACGATTCGCCGAGATTCGCGAGTTCGTAGACCGCTATCAAAACCTTTTCCTAATTGGTAGAAACGGAATGCATCGCTACAATAATCAGGATCATTCCATGCTCACCGCGATGATGGCGGTAGAAAACATCGTCTCAGGAAAGAACGAAAAGGATAACCTCTGGGAAATAAATACGGAGACAGAGTATTACGAAGAGGAATCCAGCTTTTCAAAGCGCGGCGCGATATAAGCGTGGAAGTGCGAGTCCGCGGCCACAATCGCTTGCAAAAATCACAGCCTTCGAATCCTGCTCCCAAGCTGGGGCGTAACTGTTGCAAGCGCCGGCTGTCAACTCACGCGCGACTCCTCCAGAAAGACTTGCAAGCCAGATGTGACGGGTGCCGCGATGAGTCGCAGTCAATGCCAGCCAATGCCCATCCGGTGAAACCGCGGGTTCGCTCCGATCGCCCGCTACGCCCAACTTGATCGGCTGCATATCTCTCGAATCGTAAATGACGCCGTTTACCGAGAATGCCAAATGATTTCCATCTGGAAACCATGCTGCATCCCCAACCGGCCCAGGGGTGGGAAGGACTCCGTCACCCCGCACGAAAAGCTTTCCCTTGGAGATGAATGCGAGCCGGTCGCGGGTTTGAGAAACAGCAGCGCTGGTGGCGTCCAACTCTTCCGAAGTAAGAGTTTCCAGAACGTGCGTTGCGGGGTCGAAGGACATTATTCTCGAATGGCCTTTCGCAACCAGCTCGAAAAAGATAGGGCTGCCGGAAGCTGGCACGGAAGGATGAAAGGCGTGACCTTCAAATGCCATCGTTCGATTCAGTGTGTATCCGCCAGGGCCCAGAGATTCGAACACAATACCCGTTCTTGACACCGCGGGACTGGAGGCGTAGATGGATCCAACTTTGGAAGCGACGGACTCGAATTTCGTGGGAGGCTCCTGATTCCAGCTCTGCTGATGACGCCAGGCGTCCAGGAAAGAAAGCGCCACGATTAACAGCAAGGCAGCGGCCAAGGGGCGCATGCGGAGATTTTGCCAGGATCCGCGCCCCGCCATTATATAAAGAAGAATCAACAACCAAACCTTCGGAAACAGCCAGCTCCACGCTGCGAATAAGGGCAGGCACAACAGAATGTAAATGGCGACCAGAGCGGGAATCCGCCAACCGGAGGCCTCCGTCAGGAGCAGCGCGATCGGAAGCAGGAGCACGATGAAAACATACAGAGCAGTATTTGGCGAGCTAAGTAGCATCGCGACGACAAACCATGCCACCGCTCCTTTCTCAAGGGCCGCGCTCCGGGGCAATGCGAGTAAGGGAATCAAAAGGGTCGTAAGAGTTAGAAACGGCCGCAAGAAGAAGAACACCACAGGAGCCTCAAACAGCGGATGCGGGTTAAGCTCTGGTTCCATCACCAAAGTGCGGCGCAAGAGATTGGTGAACGTACCCGCAGATGGGTGAAACGGATCGAGGATCGCGTTTTCAGAGGCGCGTGAGAAAACAGAAGTTACATAGTATACGTTTGCGTCCCATCCAAACCAGGCGACCGATAGCATGCCCAGTCCGATGCAGGCCGCCAGCATTCCAAGTAAAGCTCTCCACTGCCGCCTCCACAAGAAGAATAAAAAAAAAGGCGCCGAGTAGAGCTTCAACATGCAGATGACACCCAGGCAAAAACCGCCCGCAAATGTTCGTCCGCGCATCAGGTTCCAGACACCCAAAGTTAAGGACAACAGTACAAGAACGTAATATTGGCCTAGTAGAAAATTAGAAGCGAGACTCATGTAGCCAGCGAACACAATCAACAGAATTACCTCCGCGGACCTCCCTGTGAGTCGCGCGATAAGAACAGTGGAGATCCCCAGAAATATTAAGTTCAGCACCAGCCAGACTTGCTTCGCGTGCTGAGGAGCGAGGCCGGACAGCGGAATGAAAGGCAGCATCGTGAGAGGAGTTTGCGGAATATAGCCTCCCAACTGCGTCTCCGTTCCCGTATAGTTCATTTGCCGTTGGAACCAGGTCCAATCGTAGTAGCGTGGGAGCGGTTCGTGGCGGCGCGCCAGCACAGCGGCGGTGTAGTAATTGGGAAAGTCAGTTTCGACGTGCGTCCAGCCTGTTCGGAAGGAGGTGCAAAGGAAAAAAATGGCGACGGAAACGACGGCCGTCCAAACAGCAATCCTCTGAAGTGATACCAGGATGACCTCCTAATAGTCTATGAAAGACATTCTCTCGGTGTACGTAGGAATGCGGTTCGGTACGAGAGTTTATCAACCTTTCCAATTTAGCGAACAGACGCAGCGCCGGCAGATCGGGTTGGTGGAAACATCGAGCCCGAGACGGAAATTGATCGCCTCCGGGCCGTTGAGGACGTCCAGTAGAGACGCGCCGTTCGCGGTGGTGCCCAGGGGGCGATGGAAGAAGCAGGGGCGCACTGTGCCGCTGGTTTCGAGAACGGCTGAAACCCAGGGCGCATTGCAGCGGGGAGCAACCGGTGCGCGGAGACTCAGATGGCAACGGAAGTGATCGACGATGCGGCGTAGCTTTTCAGGAGACTCGACGACGAAGCCTCCGCACTCTCCGGCGGCAATCAGCGCGTCGACTTCAGCATCGAGCGCGACAATCTGATCGGCCGCGAGCGCGATCTGGTCCTGACGCTGGGAGTTCCAGGTACCGGGACGGTTGAACGCCTCCGACGATACGTCCGCCGCAAGGAAGGAGATGGACCGCAATCCGATATTACGGGCGGCGTCGACTGTGGCGCGCAGGTGGGCGCAGTTTTGGCTTTGGACGGTGGAGCGGGCAGATATCGCGAGGTCGGGCTTCCTTCGGTGCAGAGCGGAGACTCCGGCTGCGAGAATATCGAAAGCCCGCGGCACGCGTCGAATCGCATCGTGAATTTCAGAAGGACCGTCGAGCGACACGATTACATCGTCGATGGAATCGACAATCTGGCTCGCGTTGCGTTCGAGCAGGAGTCCGGTGCTCAGCAGGGTGATCCGAATACTGCGGTTCCGCAAGAACCGGCATAGCCGAAAAAGGTCGGAATGCATGAGCGGTTCTCCGCCCGACAACACCACCCACTGGACGCGCAATCGGGCGATGTCTTCGCCATGGCGCTCCAACTCAGCGGCGCTGATTTCCTGGGTCGAATCGGTTTTCCATATGTCGCACATCACACAGCGGCAGTTACAACGGTTATGCGGATACAAAATCAGCACCGGCAGCGATTCTAGAACCGGATTCATATCCGCACCGTCCTACCTGCAAGTTGAAAACGCGGTCCCAGTACCGCTTCGACCGCGGCATGAAGGTGCGAAATATTTGCGTTTACGAGCCATGAGCCGCGGCCTTCCAGTTCGATGCTCTGAAAGTTGCGGAGGAGCATAGAGTCGATGCGGGGGGCGAGGTTCTTCGATACAAGTTGAATCTTGCCTCCGAGAATTACTAACGATGGACAGAAATCCTGTAGAGCTTCGGCGGGATTCTGGCCGGAATCCGGCACGGCCAGCAAGTCGGCAATGGAGCCTTCCCTGATTTCGCCCTCGCCCCGGGTCAGAGAAAGGATGCTGGCCGCCGCTGTAGTCACCATGGGATAGACATCCTCCGCCGCCAGGCAAGCGGATTTGCGGGCGACCCTGATTTCCCCGGCGAGATCGCCCTGACAGGTGAGCGCGGAATCCGTTCCCAAGGAGACGGGCAGGCCTGAACGCAACACTTCCGGGCGCAGCGTTTGAGACAGCGTGAAGAGATTCGAACTGGGGCACCACACGACGGAGGCGCGTCTCCGCTGGAGAATCTTTAAGGCTTCGTCATCGATTCCTACACCATGGATGAGAACGGTGCGGCGGCCCAAGACTCGTTTTCGCTCCAGCTCATGGACCTCTGAGGCGGCGCATGCGTCCGTCCCTTCGGCGGCGTGGATCAGAAAGGGCCAGCGTTTCGAAACAGCCTGATAACGGCTGATCAAGTCAGGAGAAAAACGGATTGAATGAGCCCATCCAAATCGTTTGACCACGCGGACCGGGAAATTGTTCTCGAAGACTTCAGCTTCGTAGGGATTGTGGTTTGCGACCGTCGTGACGCCGCTGAGGAGATTTTTCAATCCGCCCCATGCCAGCCGCACCGGCTTCGGAATCGCGAGATGCTCTTTCACGGGCGAACGATCCGGGTGATAGATATCCTCGGCCCAAGCGGTCGCGTTTGGATACGGACCTCGGCCCAGGCGCGGAAACAGATTAAATTCCAGGTGGTCGTGGGAGTTGATTAGTCCCGGAAGGATCAGGTGGCCGGAAAGGTCCAAGTGAGGCCCGGAGCGTCCTTCCTTTTGGATGCGGCTGCGGCTTATGTGGAGGTCAAGATGTTCCGCTGACGCGGCGGTGCGAGCTATCCGGGCTCCGGTCAACGTCATGATTTAATCCAGCACATGGCAAGAACGGCGGGAATGCGGCTCAACTCTGAAAACAACGATTCCTTCCCTGCTCGACGAAAAATCTCCTCCTCCGGTTCTGCGAAATTTGCATCGACTCGCCAGTCGAGCGCCAAACCGGCTGACCCGGCCGCGTCTTCCCAAGCGGCTGCGGAGTGCGCTTGATGATCGATCTCGTAGACCTCTCCATCCGCTCGAAAGGAACGAGTCCAACCAGCGGCGAGGGCGGACGGGTGCAGGTCGGCAACGACGACGCGCGCACCTTGGCGCGTGACCCGGGCCATTTCGGCGATGGCTTCGAGGGGGGAGGCGACGTAGCCGAGGGCGAATGAGCAGAACGTGAAATCGGCTATTCCATCAGCAAACGGAACACGGCACGCGTCAGCCAGGCTGAGGTTCCCGCGAAGGCTTGGCTTGCGCGAAGCCTGTTGAAGCATCTCAGGACAGAGATCGGTACCGAAGACCTGCGCGCCACGCTGCCGCGCAAGCTGCATCCAGCGGCCGGTCCCACAGGCCACGTCGAGAAAGCGGCAGCCTTCGAAGGGAGCCAGTCTATCGAGCAGAACCCGGGTTTCCAAAGCCAGCAGGGGATTCGGACCCGCATCGTAGCTGGACGCCCAGATGCGATGGCCTTCGATAACCGTCACGCGCACTCAAAGGCTCTCCAGCCGCGGTTTTCGCAAGGAAACGAAGCGTTGGGCCCACAGTAATTCCAGCGGAAATTTATAGACGCCCAGAGCATAACGCCACGAGCTGAGAGAGCGCAGCATGTTGCGGCCCCAGCGCGGCAGTTGAATATCCTGAATGGTGGGCCAGCGCGAGTTGACGACAAGTTCAAAATCGTCGATCTGCTGTTTCACATCGGGGGGCAGCCAGGGAAGATTCGGATCGTGCCGGACAGTGAAGTTGTACCAGCGTTCACTGGCCCACTCCTCGGGCGTTCTAGGAAATTCGATTTTGCCTTCCACGTCGCCATACATTCCGTCGGGATGCGGAGTGGGGATATAGTGCTGGACGATGATTTCCGCGTCCGGATTCAGTTTCTTAATGCGGCGGATGAAGTGAATGGTATCGCGGGTGTCGCCGGCAGGGTCCGCTGGATTACCAAAGACGAATGAGAATTCCGGCACGATTCCGAATCGGCGGATTCGCGCGGCGAGCTCCAAGGTTTGGGAGCTGGTGATGCGTTTGTTCATCTCCTTGAGCACTTTGTCGGAGCCGGATTCGGCCCCGAAGAAAATCATGGTGGCTCCGGAT
The DNA here is from genome assembly GCA_035485055.1 of Bryobacteraceae bacterium. Taxonomy (GTDB): domain Bacteria; phylum Acidobacteriota; class Terriglobia; order Bryobacterales; family Bryobacteraceae; genus Palsa-187. The sequence continues at coordinate 188,499 of DATHOJ010000122.1, read as the reverse complement.
CGGCGCAGCGCACGCATGGTGTCGTCAGAATAACGGAGCACGGCATCCACGCGGCCTTCGGCCCACCAGCGCAGACCTAGGGGAGCTATCCGCTCCGCCTGCTCATTCGCGTGACTCTCACTGAGGAAGAAGTTATTGTCGTAGAACTGCACTGCATCGATGTTATATTCGCGCTGCAAGTGAGTGAGAATGGCGGCGGTGCGCTCCGGGCCTTCCATGCGCTGACGGCCCTCATGAACGGGAACAACTCCGCAGAACTTGCAGCGAAACGGACAGCCGATACTCGCATGATGGACCGCGGTGCGACGGCCTAAAAACGTCGGCACGATGTATTTCTCGGGCGAGACCAATCGATGATAGGGCGGCCAGGGAAAATCGTCGAGCGAACGCATCGGCCGGTCGGCATTGTGTACGCGGAGCTTAAAGTCGTCCTTAAAGGAGAGGCCGCGAATGCCGCTGAATTTCCGTGAACCGCGCAAGGCCGCGAGCAGCTCCAGAAACGTGTCTTCGCCCTGGCCTCGAATGGCGAAATCGACGTAGGGGGCGTTGAGCGTGGCGTCGGCGTAAAGGGAAGGGAAATAGCCGCCCCAAACCACCGGCACCTGGGGATACTTCTGGCGAAAATCGCGACACAGCGGCACAGCGGCAGCCATCTGCGGTCCAGGCATTACGGAAACGGCGAGCATCTCCGCGCCGGTTTCGCGCATGATACGGTCGAGCGTGCGCTCCGGCTGTAAGTCGACGTTACCGTCAACGATGACGTACTCTTCTTTTCCTTCGAGGACCGCGGCAATGGCCAGCGCCGCCAGCGGGAAGCGGCGATTTTTCGGCTTCGTGGCGCGGGGATGAAGAATGATAATCATGGGTTAGACAAACACTCCGTCGAGAATCCAGAAGTTCGATGGCGGGCGCCGCCCAAGCAGACGCGCCTTCCACGGACGCCACCACCAGTTGAGCCCATACCAGGGACGATGAATGCTCCACTTGATGTTGAGTTCCTTCGCCAATTGGGCGATGGTGCTTTCGTCAAAATATTCAAGACTCGGTACTGCGTCCGAGCGGAAGCCATAGCGTTTCTCAAAATAGTCGTGCCGCTCCGCGCGCATCTTCTCGCCATGTTCCCGAAGCCGGTAGACAGGCGAGTCGATGATGACAATATGTCCAGCGGGGCGAAGGCAGCGCCGGAGTTCAAGGAGTGTTCGGCGATAGTCCGTTGAATAATGAATGGAAGCGTTGAAGATGGCAACGTCGAAAGCCGCTGCCCGGAACGGCAAGTGATCGAACTCAGCTTCGAGGACAGGGAAGGAGCAGCCGTAGTGGCGCGCAGCCTGCAGGCCGTCCATCGGATCGGCAAAAATGTCGAGCGCGACCGGCTGATGTTTGCGCTGAGAAAGCCGGTAGGACAACCAGCAATTGCCGGCGCCCAGATCCAGCACGTCCAGTGCGCGATTGGTTTCACGTTCTATTTCGGATAGAATGCGGCGCTCGAAATAACGATAGCTTTTTCCGCGAATGGCCCACTGCGACGAATTGTTCCCGCTTAGATCTCTATAAGGAAGCGCACGATAGTATGAAGAATCCTGAGAGCCGCGACCTTCAGCGCTCCGGATGGTGCGGTAGTCTTCTAAAAACCTTTGTCTCGCGCTTACAGACATCATGAATTCCGAATGAAGACGAGCAGGCGGTGGTCGGATAAACCGCGCAGTAGAGGCCAGTGTGCTACGCGCCGGTCGACGCCATCCAATCTTTGGAGCACCGCATCGGATAGCCCGGTGACGTAAGAAGGGGGAACCGCGAGACCGATCCCTCGCCAGTCCAATAACGTGAAATGAGGATCGAGAGCCGCGACCAAATTTTCTTTCGATGGATAAAATACGCGAAACCCGAGTGACGACATCGCACTGCCGCACCAACGCCGGAAGGCTTTTGCCGGCCGCACGCGCAATAGCGACCACGCGGTCTCCCATAGGCAGAAGCGTCCGATCAGGCAAATTACCAAGTAGCCTCCGGGACGAGTGAGGCGGCCGAGCGGCTCGCGCAAAGATTCCAGATCCGCGACACAATTCAGCGCGCCGAAGTTCGACAGCACCGCGTCAAAACGTCCTTCCAATTGCCCGCAATGTTCGATCGGTAGAACTCCGGCATTGACGCCGCGATCGCGCGCGATTCGGACCATTTCTGAAGACGCGTCGATGGCATGAACGTGGAGCCCGGCGTCAATCAGACGCACAGCGTCCTCGCCGGTGCCACAGCCCAGATCGAGGACGGTCTGGCCGGGTTTAAATAGAGAAGCTATTCCACGCCATACTGCTTCACGTTGCAGGTGGCCGATGGTAGTGTGGGTCCAAAGGCGATCGTATTGCGACGCCAGATTGTCGAACGCGGTTGCGCTCATGCCTCCACCTCACAAGAGGTTGCGAGCAATGCCTGCCGAGCTGCCAGGATCTTCGAGACATCGGGCTTGGCGGCCATCTCGCTCTTAAGCAGCTCATCCGCGTGCTGATAAAACGTTCTCGAATGGCGTCCGCGAACTTGCACCTCGCGGTCCGTGCTGGATTCCCAAGGGAGAATGCTGACCAGCCGGGACGCGACTTTTTCGAAGTAAGGCGTTCCTTTGATGGGATAGGAAACGGTGGTGAAGAAAACATCGGGGCGGCATTTCTTGACGTGATCGACGGTGGCTTCCACATCGGCGACTTCTTCGCCTTCATAACCCCACATGAGAAACATCCCGGTCTGAATGCCATTTTGCCTGCAGAGCGAAACCGCTTCCCGCACCTGTTCGACCTTCACGCCGCGCTGCATGGAGTCGAGGATCCTCTGCGAACCACTCTCCGATCCAATCCACACGCGGAAGCATCCCAGCGCAGCCAGCGTTTCCGCGATGCGCGGGTTCAAGCGATCGGCGCGGGTGATGCATTCAAATGGAATCTTGATGCCGCGGCGAGCCATCTCGGCGGCGTATTCCATGATCCAGCCGTGATGAATGGTGAAAACGTCGTCCGCCAGCCACAGCATGTCCGGCTCATAACGCTCCAGAATCCAGGCCACTTCATCGACCACGGATTTCGGCGACCGGCGGCGATGAGTCTTTCCGTAGACTGAGTGGCTGCACCAGTTGCAATGATAGGGACAGCCGCGCGCGGTGATCAGAGAAACGGAGCCGGTGCCGTGCTGATCGCGCCAAGCTTTGAGATAACGTGGAATGTCCACGCGTTCGCGATCCGGCCACGGCTGGCTATCGAGGTTGGGAACAAGCTGCGCGGGTCCGGTGCGAAACGCGGAACCGTCGGGCGATCGGATAATAATGCCGGGAATCGAAGGCCACTCTGATGGCCGCATGTCCGTAGCCAGCAGACGCTCCAGCGAATACTCACCTTCACCCGCGACAATCAGGTCGGCTCCGGCAGTAAGATACTCTTCGGCGTAATTCGCAGGCTCCGGCCCGCCGAGAATGACTTTCCATCCGTTTGCGTGCGCACGCGAAGCGATCTCCAGCACGTTGCGCCGGGTCATCAGGTTGCCGTAGATTCCGATGGCGGCCGGTGGACCCGCATCCAAAATCGCGAACAGATCTTCCCGGGAGCCGAAGGTTGAGTCGTAGATATCGACGTCGAAGCCCTTGCCTCGCAGATGAGAGGACAGATACAGAATGCCCAGCGGAGCATAGGGCTTCATGATCTGGCGTTCTTTTGGATCCTCGCCAAGAAAATACGCGTGGGTGAGCAACAGCTTCATGACGCGATTCCCCGGGACGCGTTCAGAAAATGGAAAGGAGTTGGCGTAGCGTGGTGACGCGTGGTGCGCTCCAGTTCCCGCACCCGATCCCATGCGGCGGAATTATCAGTGGAGCATCCGCGTACTTCGGTGTGCATCGCTTCGGCAAGTGCCCGGTAAAATTCGCTCGAATATGCGCCGCGAAACATCATCGCCAGGTCCGCGCTGTCAGACCAATTGGACTTGGAGCCAAGCTGTTCGCTGACTTGTTCAAAGAAACGTGTCCCCGGTAGCGGGTAGGAGACGGAAACCCCGATGTCATCGGGACGATTTTCACGGACCATGCGGATGGTCTCTTCAATCTCGCTCCACGTTTCACCGGGATACCCGAACTGAAGGAAGAAGCAGGCGCGAATTTCTTGGTCACGCAAATTCTCGACGGCGCGATAGATATCTCTCACGCGAATACCTTTATCCATGGCGTCCAGAACCTGCTGGGATCCGGATTCGGCGCCCATCCACACTTCGGCGCATCCGGCCCGACGCAACGTCTGCGCCATCTCGCGGGTCATCAGATCGCAGCGGGACTGCATTTTGAAAGGTATCTGCGCGCCCAGACGTTCCACCGCATCGGCGAAAGCGCGTGTCCATTTTCGCGAGAGCGCGAAAATATCGTCGGCAAACCAGATATGGTCGGGCTGAAACTCGGCCTTCAGATAATTCATTTCGGACGCGACGGCCAGCGGCGGCCGGGCCTGATAGCTGTTGCCGTAGACGGGCTTCGCGCACCAGTTGCATCGATACGGACAGCCGCGGCTTGAAACCATGTTCAACGAGAAATAGCCATGCGCTTCTTTCCATGCCCGGCGGTATTGGTCCATGTCGACCAGATCCCAAGCGGGCTGGGGAAGAGTCCCCAGGTCCGTGCGAAGCTCCCGCGGTGGGTTACGCCTGATAGAGCCGGAATCGCGATACGCAAGGCCGTGAATAGAGGCCAGGGGCCGGTCTTCCGCCAGTTCTACCAAGGTCGTTTCCACCTCTCCTATCAGGACGGAATCGAAGCCCGCATCAAGATATTCCTTCACATGATCGGAGGCGTCGGAACCATGAGCTGCAATGGTCACGCCTCTGACCCGTGCCGCCGCCGCCATCGAAAACGCCAGCTCCCGGTTCCGTCCCAGACACATCTTGGAAAGAAAGTTAAAGTCGTCTTCGCAGACTACAACTAAACGCGGCGAATGCGCGATGAGTGCCTCGGCGAACCCTTTTTCGGGAGCATTCAAAGTGACATCGAATAGCCCCACTCTGATGCCATGCTCCCGCAAAGCGGCCGCCCCTAAGAGAGTCTGAAGAGGAGGATATGGCTGCATCTTCGAGATCTGCTTACGATCGAAGAAGAGATGATTGCTGTGTGTAAGCAGAACATCAGTCATAGGCAAATTAGCGCGCCTTCGCGAGTTCATGACTCAGTGATTGGCCAGTGAGCAGGGAGCGCCTGACCACCAGCCATTGCTTCGCCATCGAAAGCCAGAGTTCCAGGGGCCACCCGAACGCGGAATTGGAAATGCGCCAGTGCAAAGGCTTTCTGGCAGCCTGTAGAACCAATTGCACCGTGGCCGAATTTGAACGGCGGCGCAGTTTGTTGATTTGATTGTCGAGAAGAAAATAGGAGATTCCGCGTTGCAGCGAATCGAAGGATTTGTTCTGTAACCAAGGCAGCTTATTGGTTCCCAGATCGATGCTGGCCCATTCGAGCAGAGACTCGGGCTCCGGCATTCCCATGGCCCGCAGTTGGGGCCAGATCGGAATACCGGGATAAGCCGTGAAGACGTTCGGCGAAAAACTCACGTTATCGAAGCGCTCGGCGATTTCCCCCATCACTTTGAGGGTCTCGCGCCGATGGCGATCTTCTTCGCCCGGGTAGCCGAAAATCAGGTTATAGGTCACGCGAATGCCCGCGAGGGCGCATTTTCGAGCCGCCTCGTACATATCCGGAATGTGCTGATGCGCCTTATTCATGTGGCGCAGAACTTCGGGCGACGCAGATTCGGTGCCGAACCCGATGTGACTCACTCCACTATCGGCCAGAGTCCGCACGTCTTCGTCACGCATGCGGCAGAGCAGATCGGTAGACGCTTGAAAACTCCACCTGAATTTGACCCCTGACCTGAGAATGCCATTCGCAATTGCGAGCGCGCGACGCACGTCCACCAGAAAATTGGAATCGAGCAGCGCGATCTCCGTCAAGCGGTGTTCGCGAACCAGCGTGGCCATTTCCTCGACAACCTGCGCCGTGTCGTAAGGATTGAACCTCCGGTTGTAGAAGACCATGTCCGTGCAGTAGTTGCAGGCATAAGGGCACCCGGTGCTGGTCGCGTAGGGCAGTTTCCGTTCGCCGCTGACACGCTCATACGCGTCGAAATCGATCATCTCGTAAGCGGGAGCAGGCAAGGCAGACAACGGCGTGGCAGGACGGTCGGGATTCTGGATGATACGCCCATCGCGCTTGAACCAGCAGCCCTGCACCAGGTCCAACGTGCTCCCCGACTCGAACCTTCGGAGAATTTCGATGAGTGTCTTTTCGCCCTGATGCCGGACCACAACATCGACGAAATCTTCGCGCAAAGTCTGGCCGCTCACCAGGCTGGGGTGCCAACCGCCAAAGATAATGGGAAGCTCCGGCCGCAGCCTCCGGACCAGACGAGCCACGTCCATGGCATCGCAGATCATAGGGCCGGTCAGCAGAGAAACACCAAAGCACAGGGCGTCGGAAATCTCGCGGGCGACGGTCGCGGAGAAGTCGCGGTCCAGTGCGCCGTCGATGAGGCACGGCTCATAACCCGCTTCGCGCAGTGATCCGGCGAGACTCAGCAAACTGAGAGGGGGACCAAGCACCTTGCCCGCGTAGGGCGGCAGAAAAAGCACCACTTTACGGGAGCCGCTTAACACGTCACGACCTCCGTCCCAAGCATTTGCGCATCCACCTTCGGCTTGGGCGGATCGAACAACTTGTTCGCCGCGTCCTTTAGCCGGAGCTCAAAAGGAAACGCGTAAAAATCGTGATCCAGACGCCAGCGCGCCGGAAAGCTGATCATCCGATGGACCACTTGGCTTACGACGTTTTTGCGCAGCAAGCCAATGGGCTTACGATTGAAAGCCACACGCATATACTCGCGCATGGTCTGCACTTCTTCGTGTTTTTTGCCTTTGAGCCACGGCAGAACAGTGTAGCGCGGAAAGAAATCCACCCATCCTTCCAGCGTTTGAGGCACCTCGATCCCAAGTTCGAACGCGCGCTGCATGACCGGTGCGCCGGGATAAGGCGTGAAGATATTCGTCCAGAACTCCGCACCGGGATATTTGCGGCAAATGTTCATCACCAGCCGAATCGATTCGCGCCGCTCAGCCTGACCTTCGCCGGGAAATCCGAAGATCATATTAAAGGACGGACGAATACCGGCCTGAGAGAGTTTATCCGCCGCCGCGTAAATGCTTTCCAGCTTTTGGAAATCCTTGTTCATCAGGTGGAGAACTTTTTGCGAGCCGCTCTCCGCCCCTTGCGCAACTTGCGACAGACCGGCGCGGCGCAGTAGCTTCAACTCTTCCACCGTGAAACGATTAACCAGGTTCGTGGAACCCTGAATGCTCCAGTCGAATTGCACGCCTTTGCGAACCAGCCCTTCGGCGATCCCGACGGCGCGTTCGCGATCGACCAGGAAGTTGTCATCCACTACCCACAGCAGTTGCAGATTGTAACGGGATACCAAGTCAGTGGTTTCTTCCACCACTTGATCAGGATCGAGCGCGTTCCATTTACGGCCGTAAACGCCGCTATTAGTGCAGTAAGCGCAATCGTAAGGACAAGCCAGGCTGGACGTGTACATCGCCCAGCGGCGTCCGCACACCTTCTCATAAGCATCGAAGTCCGCCAGATGATAGGCTTTGGGCGGCATTTCACGAATCGGCTTTAACGTGCGCGGCGCGTTAAATATGATCCGGCCGTCTTCTTTATAGCCGACGCCCGGTATTCCCTCCATCGACTCTCCCGCTTCGATTCTCTGAACGACATCGAGGAAAGCTTCTTCGCCTTGCCCATTGACGACGATATCGACACAGGATGCTGCCAGCGTCTGATGCGGAAGCAGGGAAGGATGCCAGCCTCCCAATACCACCGGCTTATCGGGATAAAGTTTCTTGGCGGCGCGGGCAATTTGCACCGTTTCCTTGATCATCGGCCCAGTAACTAGAGAGACCGCCAGACAAAGCGCGTCGTCCAGTTCCTCCAGCACCCGCTTCTGAAAATTGGGCGTTATCGTAGAATCGATAATCTTCACCTGATAGCCCGCGCGCAATAAAGGCGTCGAGACGGCCAAAATTCCCAATGGTGCGGTCGCCTCTTGGCTGGAGAAAGCTGGGAAGAAAAAAACTACCTTCTTATTGCGCATGCGTCCTAACGAGGCTTCCAAATCCAAGTATGATGACGGCCGGGATGCTAAAGGAGTGAAGTTTGTAAAATTTATGTAAGATCCGCCGAGTTTGATCTCGGGCTTGCTTAAGAATTTATAAAATGCCGCTAGCGCAGGATTTATATGTTTCCCTCACAAATAAGAATTAACAACACTTTTACACCCGAGCCCGAAACGCGCTGCTATGTCCGTTAGTCAGACAAAAATCCTTAAAACGCCTCCTCGGCGGCCGAATGTAAAAAGGCTGCAAAGATACTGTGGGACCCTTTCTCCCAGCGCGGATCGGTCCTTATACTCGGAATTGAAGGAAGTTTCTTTGTCTCGGCAGATAATGCAAGCCACGGTCTGCACATCACGCGCTTCCGGCTTTCTGGATGTAACGGAGCGGGTAGCCGGCGCTGCTTTTTTAATCGCTGCGAGCCCGGTAATTGCGGCCTCCGCCGCAACGATTGCACTCTTATCGCGAAGGTCGCCTTTCATCGCCCACCAGCGGGTAGGGGAGGCGGGCGAGTTGCTTTGGGTGTGGAAGTTGAGGACCATGTGGAGTCGTCAGCCACCGGAACCCCGCGAGCAGGGATGGGTGGAGTACATTGTCGCGGAACCGCCTCGAGGCCCGAAGAATCCTTCTGATCTTCGCGTCACCAGCCGTTTCGCGAAGTTCATGCGGCGCCATTCGATCGATGAGCTTCCACAACTTTGGCATGTCGCGCGGGGAGAAATGGCGCTTGTAGGTCCGCGGCCATTGACGCGTACAGAAATAGTTCGATACTACGGCAGTAGGGCGGATGAGCTGCTTTCGGTGAAGCCGGGAATCACGGGGATCTGGCAGACACGGGGGCGGAGCGCCATCAAGTTTCCTGAGCGCGCGGTGATGGACCTGGAAATGATCAACAGCCGCGGCGCTCGGACGTATATCTCGATCCTGTTGCGGACGCTGCCGGCGCTGTTTCACGGAAAAGGCGCTTGGTAGCTTATGCGCAAAATTGATAACCTATGCGCTACGCCAAAAAAAGTCATGCCCTGGCGGGATGGTCACATTCAAAACTGGCCACTCTCCTCGCCCGTACAATAAATTTGGCCTAAGTGAGCGAGTCATCACCATCCCGCGCTGGATCTCCTCAAGCATACTGGGATAACGCCGCCGGCAAGTACGATCGCAATTTTAGTGGCACCCTGATCGGCCAGACTCGCCGGCTTTCCGTGTGGTGCGATCTGGAGCGTGTCTTTCATTCCGGCCAGCGCCTCCTCGAGCTAAACTGCGGCACTGGTATAGACGCAATTCATCTCGCCGCTCGCGGGATACAGGTTGTGGCCTGCGATATCTCCCCGCGCATGATCCAGATAGCCCGTCAGGACGCCATTGCCTTGGGCTTCGAGGAGAATCTCGATTTCCGCGTTCTTCCCACGGAGGAGCTGGAAAAACTGGCGTCGGAAGCGCCCTTCGATGGTGCGTTCTCCAACTTTTCGGGCTTGAATTGTGTGGAAGATCTGTCCGCCGTCTCGCGCGACTTGGCGCGTCTCCTGAAACCGGGAGCCCCGCTCCTGGCCTGTGTTATCGGCCGTTTCGTTCCTTGGGAAATCGCCTGGTTTCTTGCCCACGGAAAACCATCGAGAGCTATGGCGAGGGTATTTGACAACGGAACGATCGTCGAAGCTGGTGACCTGAAAATTCAACGTCCTTCGGTGCGGGAAATGACTCGCCTGTTTGCCCCGGAATTTGAATTGCGAAGCTGGCGCGGAGTCGGAGTCGCAGTTCCCCCTTCCTATATGGAGCACTGGGCGCGCCGCTTTCCCGCAGTTATCAGTCTGCTGGCGCGATGCGACAATCTGATCGATCGCTTGCCCCTGTTTCGAAACCTGGGCGACTGCATTCTTCTCGAGTTTTCGCGTACGAAAGTCTAAGGTGCCGGAATGCTGAAGCTCGCGCGAAAGACATTGAAACGAGTCATTCTGGGCAATACCGATTTGCCGCAGCAATGTACCGTTGCCATGAGCGACCCCCAGTCCGAAGTGGAGGTCTGCCTGCACGGCTTGGGCCCGCCCCTAAATGTAACGGAAAGGCACGCGGTTGTTTGCGCCGCCCCTCCCATCGTCGCAATGAGATTGGATGGACCGATGACGACCCAAATCAAACCGGGCGCGACTCCCCTGCTAAAGTTCCACCAGCGAGGCGGAGCCGGCGTCCTGCTTGGTGAACTACAACTTCGGAGTTCAAGCATTGTCGAAACCGCGGGCGGGGACGTCCATCTTTTTGAAGTCCGAAGTTCTCAAAACTACTGTCTGCCGAGACTCCGGATCTGGGGTCACTCTCTGTTTAACGCCTGGCTCCGGGCGCGGAGCAAAAGGATCACCGATGTTCCAATGACGGCCCGCGCGGCCGACGCTATGACCGTGTTCTTCATTTGTCCGCGTCCTGTTGTCCTGGTAAGTCTGACCGTAGGCGATAGTGGCAACATTTTCCCCATGAACCTGATGGGCTCCTTCGGTAACGGTTATTTCGGATTTGGCCTCAATAGCCGGAGGCTGGCGTCTTCCGTGGTGGAGCGCGCGGGCCGCTTGGCTCTTAGCGGCATTCCTTTCGAGGAGGCCCCCGTCGCGCGCGAGCTAGGGAAGAATCACCGGCGGGAAGCAGTGGATTGGAATCAGCTTCCATTTCGTGTCACGCCATCCGCGGCACTAGGAATCCCCGTGCCGTCCTTCGCCTCGCGCGTTCGGGAGATGGAGATTGAAGCCGTCCGCCAACTGGGAAGTCACACGCTGTTTGTCGCGCGCATTATTCGCGATGAACGCCGATCGGACAGCCCTCAATTCTTCATGATTCACGGACTCTACCAAGCCTGGCGTCACAGCACGAGCCGGGTTCCACTCGACGCTCCTATCGTACCCGAACTATAAGCTCCTACCGATTAGAAATCTACGCTTAATAAGTCAACTCCTGATATTTTGTAGCCGGATCCGCCCGAGCCGACGTTTGTATGCCCCGAACGGATGGCGTGCCCCCAAGGATAAATGAGAAAAGACCAACGAATATGAGGCAAATTCTTGGCTCCCTCCGCAGTCAATCTCCCTGGTAAATAAAGACTTAGCGGGAAGCAGCACCTTTTTCGTATCGCAGCTTTTCGCTTAAGGAACATCCCGCCCGCCGTTTTAAGATTTGTTTTCAAAATCCTGAAACTTGGTCAGTTGTTTCGCACTCTGATTACCGTGAAAAGACTGGAAGTGTCTTAGCTTAAACTCCAACCAAAGGAAAGCGAATGCCCTCTGTTGAGAATGGGCCAAATGAGAGTGCGCCGGCCTTCCGTTTAGATGTGCCGCTGCATAGCTTACTCACACAAACCGGGCCTCGAGCCATCGTCGCTCCGGCAAAGAACCCTGAACGCCTTCCCGATCCGGTGTTTCCCCAACTGCCGGAGTTACTCGGCGATGATGGACTAGGACCGCCGATTCCCGCGCCTAAACGGCACTACACAGCAGAACAGATCAAACGAGCTTTTCGCGGCTGGGCTGTTCCCTGGCTGAAATCGCGCGTGCAGCCCGGCGATTTCCATCCGATCATCGCTTACTTATTTACCGAGTGGAAGTGCAATCTGGATTGTCACTATTGCTGGGCCTTCGACAACCGGGTCAAGGGGATGACGGAGGAAATCGCTAAGCGCTCCATCGACTGGCTGCGCGAGAGCGGTGCCGGAGTTTTGGCATTGATGGGCGGCGAGCCGCTGCTTCGGCCGCAATTCGCTCACAAGGTGTGCTATTACGCAGCCAAGAAGGGTTTTTGGATTTATGTTCCCACGAACGCTCGGTTACTCCGCCCACAGGTGACCGATTGGCTCGCGGACGCGGGCGTCGCGACATTTAATTTTGCCGTGGACGCGGTCGAGGAAAAGAGAGGCCTGCCCAAGGCATTAGCGCCGGTGCGTTCTTACTTCGATTACCTGGTGAAGAAGCAGTATCAATACGGCTACAGCGTATTTTTCAACATCAACATCTGCCGGAACAATATGGACGACGTGCGTCAACTCACCGAGATCGCGCACGATCATGGCATCGCCACGGACTATCACATTAATGAGTCGCCCATGATGGATCAGCCCGACTTCAAGCACATGGAGAACAATGAGACGTACATTACGTCCGAAGACTGGGACAAAGTAGACGAGTTGGTGGATTGGCTGATCGAAAAGAAAAAGGCCGGATATAAAATGGTGAACTCCGCCAGCCGCTTGGACGAAATGCGCTTGTTTATGCGCGGCAAGGTGCAGGAGTGGAATTGCCGCGCCGGTTTCAATTCATTGATCGTGCGTACGGATGGCACGCTGGCCCCATGTTTCCCGATGTATAACGCCACTTACGACTGGGGAACCATTGAGAATCATAAGTTCGAGACCAACCAGCTCACGGAAATGAAAAAGTCGTGCCAGCCGCACTGCTTTTCGACACTCAACCATATCCTCGCGTACTGCTACAACGACGCCCGCGTCATCAAGTGGATGCTCCGGCAGGCGCTCAACCGGTTCCAGGGAACCACTAACTTCGACTAATCGGAAAGGAAGAAAACATGCCAGACGTGATCGATCGGGAAGCGGCTCACACGCCCGCGGAAGCTGCGGCGGACGAGATTGCCCGGCAAGTAGATGCGGAGCGCGCCCGCTTGCGCGCCGCCGCCGGCCTGGTGCAGCTTCGGCAGCAATTCAAGCGTCCGGAAGAGCGTCCGTTTACGGCGGCGGAGCGCGGCAAAGTCACGATGCTGGTCGGCGGAATGACGTGGAAGCACGACAATATGTTCCGCGCAGTGTTCGAAGGCTGCGGCTATAAGTGCGAGGCCCTACCGGTCCCCGATGTGCCGGCGTTCCAGATCGGCAAAGAGTTCGGCAACAACGGCCAATGCAATCCCACATATTTTACGGTCGGCTGCCTGGTGCAATACCTGCAAGGACTTGAAAAACGCGGCTTGTCGCGCAAGGAAATCGTCGACAACTATGTCTTCTTCACGGCCGGATCGTGCGGTCCGTGCCGCTTCGGCATGTATGAAGCCGAATATCGTTTCGCGCTCGAAAATGCCGGATTCGGCGGCTTTCGTGTACTCTTATTCCAACAGCAGGACGGCATCAAAGCCGCTTCCGGTGAGGCCGGGCTCAGGTTCACGGTGGACTTCGGCATGGGCATGCTGAACGCGATGAACGTCGGGGACACGCTCAACGACATCATCTACCAGATCCGGCCCTTTGAGGTGCAGCAGGGAGAAACCGACCGGGCTTTCGAAGAAGCCGGCGAGACACTCACGCGAATGCTTCGCGAGCGTCCTCCGTTTGAGATCGTTCAGGCTGCGCCGAACTGGGCGAAAAATTACCTGGAGACTCATGACAAGTTCACGAAATTCTGGAACTCCTGGGGTAAAGTGTACGAGAACCTTTACGGGAAGTCCTACCTCGAAGCCCTGGAAGCGTGCCGCGCTCGGATCGATGAGGTAGAGGTCGATCGGACTAAGGTGAAGCCCGTGGTGAAAATCACCGGTGAGTTCTGGGCATCGCTCACCGAAGGCGACGGCAACTTCAACATGTTTCGTTTCCTCGAAAAAGAGGGCGCGCAAGTAATCGTAGAGCCGGTGGCCACCTGGGTCGCCTACCTGCTCTGCCAGGCGAAAGCGCGGGCGCTGAATAACAAGGAAGTCAAAGCGCACCACGAGAAGCTTGCCTGGTACGATTTCAAGAGAAAATTTACGCGGGAGATGGCGTATCAAGCCAAAATTCTCGGATTCACTGTGGGCGAATCTATGTGGGCGCATTTCTATCATCGCGTCGGCGAAAAGCTTGGCGGGCTGGCGCACAAGCTGGTAGATCAAAGAGAGCTGGCGCGGCTCGCGGAGCCTTTCTACCACCGTTTTGCGCGTGGCGGCGAGGGACATCTGGAGGTCGGCAAGAACGTGTACTATACCGTGCACCACAAGTGTCACATGGTGCTGGCGCTGAAGCCGTTCGGCTGCATGCCTTCGTCGCAATCGGACGGCGTGCAATCCGCGGTCATCAATAAATTTAAGGATATGATCTTCCTTCCCATTGAGACGTCGGGCGAAGGCGAGGTGAACGCGCACAGCCGCGTACAGATGGCGCTTGGCGAGGCCAAAGCGAAGGCGAAAGCCGAGTTCGAGAGCGCCGTGGTGTCCACCGGCAAGAACTTGGACGATATTCGAGGATACGTTGCCGATCACCCCCAGCTTCGCCGGCCGTTCTACCACGTTCCACATCGTGAGGGGATCGCGGGCACGGCAGCTCAATTTGTCCTGCACGTCAACGATCTCATGAACTCGGGGAAGCGGTCTCGAGTACGAGCGGCGTAAGCCGAAGGTAGCCGATATGGAAACACGCTATATGGTCGGGCTCGACGTGGGTTCGACCACGGTGAAAGCCATTGTTGCCGAGAGTGCGTCGGATAAGGTGGTCTGGCAAGACTACCAGAGGCATGAAACCAAGCAGCCTGAGAAGGTGCTCGAGTTTCTTCGGCGTATTGAGTCGGAAGCGGGAGTCAGTTCGGAGAACTCCCGCGCCTTCATAACCGGCTCCGGCGGGGGGACACTCGCCGAACTGGTCGGCGCGAAGTTTGTGCAGGAAGTCACGGCGGTTTCGCTCGCCGTGGAGAAGATGCATCCGGAGGTTTACTCGGTGATCGAGCTTGGCGGTCAAGACGCCAAGATAATCGTATTCAAGGACGACCCGGAGAGCAAGCGCAAGAAGAAAATTCCTTCGATGAACGATAAGTGCGCGGGAGGAACGGGCGCGGTAATCGACAAGATCAACGCCAAGCTCAAAATCCCGGTGGAGCAGCTCAGTCTGCAAGCCTACGACGGTGTGAAGTTGCACAAAGTGGCAGGAAAATGTGGAGTTTTCGCCGAGACCGATATCAACGGCTTGCAGAAGGAAGGAACGCCTCCTGACGAATTGATGGCGTCTTTATTTGAAGCGATCGTGCTGCAAAACCTCAGTGTGCTGACGCGCGGCCACACGCTGCGGCCCCATGTGCTGCTGCTCGGTGGACCGAACACCTTCATTCGCGGCATGAGAGAAGCGTGGCAGGCGAATATCCCGCGCATGTGGAAGGAACGCAAGGTCGAGATCCCGGATGGCGCGACGCCCGAGCAACTCATAAAGGTTCCCCAGAGCGCGCAGTATTTCGCGGCGCTGGGAGCGGTGGAATACGGCAAGAGCGAGGACGAAGAGGTTGGCCGTTATCGGGGTGTGGCCAAGCTGGTTCACTACATTGATTTTGGGCGGAGTGAGGAAAAGGCGGCGTCCGGTGGCGGAGGACTAGTCGAGTCGCACGATGAATTGGAAGCCTTCCGAGAATCGTACCGCCGCAAGAAATTCACGCCGGTAGCTTTTCAAAGAGGGACTACGGTTGCTGGTTTCGTCGGCGTAGATGGAGGATCCACCTCGACGAAGGCTGTGCTGCTTTCCGAAGAGGGCGAGATTCTTTGCAAAGCCTACCAGCTCTCGAACGGCAATCCGATTCAGGATACGATCGACATGTTCGAGAAGCTGCGGGAGCAGGTGGAGACGCAGGGCGCGCAGCTCGAAGTGCTGGGGGTCGCGACCACCGGATATGCCAAGGACATTTTAAAGGATGTCCTGCATGCTGACGTCGCCTTGGTTGAAACCGTGGCGCACACCGAATCCGCAATGAAGTTCTATGACGATCCACATGTCATCGTAGACGTCGGTGGCCAGGACATCAAGCTCATCGTGCTAAAGAACGGCCGCGTGAAAGACTTCAAGTTGAACACGCAGTGTTCGGCGGGGAACGGATATTTCCTGCAATCGACGGCGGAGGGATTCGGCGTCAAAGTGGAGGAATACGCCGACTTGGCTTTCGCCGCGACGTCCATGCCGGTGTTCGGCTACGGCTGCGCCGTGTTCATGCAGTCCGACATCGTGAATTTCCAGAGGCAAGGGTGGCGCGCGGAGGAGATCCTTGCCGGCCTCGCCGCAGTGCTGCCGAAGAACGTATTCCTGTATGTGGCGAGCATTCCCAATCTCGCTGCGCTCGGATCGCGCTTCGTCCTTCAGGGCGGCACGCAGAACAACATGGCGGTGGTCAAAGCCGAAGTGGATTTTATTCGTTCCAGTTTCCGCTCCGGCGATCGTAAGCCCGAGATCATCGTGCACGAGCATTGCGGCGAGTCGGGTGCGATTGGCGCGGCCGTCGAGGCGGGCCGTCTCTACCAGAACGGCCGGCGCACCAGCTTCATCGGTCTGGATGCCGTTCGCAGTATTAGTTATCGCACCACGCGCAACGAAGACACGCGCTGCTACTTCTGCAAGAACAACTGCCTGCGCACGTTTATCGACGTCACGACGGGGGATGCTCCCAAGAACAACAACCTTGTATCGATCGGCAAGGTTGTCAAAACCAAGGTGCCGCTTAAAGCAGGCGAACAGCGCCTGATCATCGCGACATGCGAAAAGGGCACCGTTGAAGAGATGGACGACATGAAGGAGATCAAGGCGGAGATCGACGCGGCGAAGAAGAATTATCCCAACTTTGTGGACCTGGCCGCGCACGAAGCCTTCCGCTCGCGCAAGACGGAACTCGTAGCCGACCCAATTCCCTCACGCGCGTGGACACGATCCAGCAAGGATCGTATTGCACTGATGAGGAATCGGCCCAATTTGCGAATCGGTATTCCGCGTCTGTTGAACGCCTATGTCTATGCGCCTCTTTTCAATGGGTACTTTGAAAGCCTCGGTCTGAAATCCGAAAATCTGATTTATTCCGATTACACGAGTCCGGAACTCTATCGCGCTGGAGCGAGCCGCGGAGCCATCGACCCATGTTTCCCGGCGAAAATCGGGATCGCTCACGTTCATAACCTGCTCTCCATCAAGGCAGCCAAGAAGCCACTCGACTTGATTTTCTTCCCGATGGTCGACGTCCTGCACACGCCGCTCGTCAATCTGACCGGATCGAACGCCTGCCCCACGGTGACGGCATGTCCGGAAACCGTGAAAGCCGCGTTCACCAAGGAGAGCGACGTTTTCGCGGAAAACAACGTGCAGTACGTCAATCCCCTCATGAACCTGCAAGACCGCAAGCTGCTCGCCCATCAGATGTTCACCGCGTTCGAGCGATTGCTCGGCTTGTCGCCGGAAGAGAACGAACGCGCTATCGGGGCGGGGTACAAAGCCCTCGAGGAATATGAAACCGGCATGCGGAGCAAAGCCCGCGATGTGCTCGACCAGTTGGAGCGGGAGGCTCGTATCGGCATCGTGATGCTGGGCCGTCCCTATCATCACGATCCGGGGCTGAACCACGAAATCCTGGACGAGTTCCAGAAGCTCGGCTATCCGATTTTTTCGCAGAGCACGCTTCCGCTCGACGAAGACTTGCTGGAAAGGCTCTTTGGCGAGGAAATCCGGGCGGGCGTGATTAAGCATCCACTCGACATCGAGGATGTGTGGAAGACCCGCTACTCCGCGAGCACGAATCATAAGATCTGGGCGGCCAAGTTCACGGCGCGCCATCCGAACCTGGTGGCGATGGAAATCTCGAACTTCAAGTGCGGGCACGATGCGCCGATTTACGGCGTGATCGAGGGGATCATCGAGAAATCGCATACGCCATATTTTTCGTTCAAAGATCTGGATGAGAATAAGCCGACGGGGTCGGTTCGAATTCGCGTCGAGACGATCGACTATTTTCTGCGCCGCTATCGCGAAGATATTATCAAGCGAGTGCGCGCGGAGCGCGAGGTGGAATCGCAAATCGCCGAATATGAGCGCGAGTTACGCCTGAGCTTGAGCGGCGTCCGCAACATACCCGAACAGAAACCGGAGCTGATTCAGATCGCGTGTTAGAGTAAGACTTCATCCTGGAGTTTGAGAGATGATGCACTACCCACTAATCGCCGTTTTAGTTTTGATGGCGGACGGCGAGTCGGCGCGGGCGACCCGGAGCGCCGACGACGTAATCGCTAAAATGCTCGCGCGCGACGCCGAGCGGCAGGCAACCCTCCATGGCTATACCGCGATGCGGCGTTACGTCATTGAAGTGCCGAATCATCATAAGCGAGCCGAAATGGTGGTTCGCATGACTGCGCTGGCGGACAACTCGAAGGAATTCGAAGTCGTTTCGGCTAGCGGCTGGGACAGCGCCCGGAAGCACGTTTTCCCCCGGCTGCTCGAAGCTGAAACGGAAGCGGCGCGTCCCGGCGTTCGCGACCGGTCGCGCATCATTCCTGAAAACTATTCATTTGAGATGGTCGGGACCGACTCGGTTCGGAACCGCCGCGCGTACATAATCGCGATTGAGCCCAGAACGCAAAACAAATACCTCACGCGCGGCAGAATCTGGGTCGATGCCGAGGAATTCGCAATCTTGCGGATTGAAGGCCAGCCTGCGAAGAATCCTTCGTTTTGGTTCAAGAGTGTTCATTTCGCCCACGACTACGACAAAAGCGGCGCATTCTGGTTTCCTGTACTGGACCATTCCGTGACCGATGTTCGGGTCCTGGGCGCATCGGAAATGACGATCGAATATTTCGATTACAAGCCGAACGATGCTTCAGAAGCCAAAAAATAGCAGCCTTGTGTCATTTTGCGGTTATTACATATCTGGCGATACTCGTCCCTGCATCTTGCCAAAACCCCACTATTGCGCAACGCGACGTAATTTAGCGTAGTTCCAGCCAGACTCAGAGCGGAGGGCCCTGGCAAAGATGCCGCCGCGGCCACGAACTGGCCTGAGCCCCTACCGCCTCCACCAACAGCTACCGGCGTCCATGTCGCATTTTTTTGCAAAGATCCGCCGCCAGGGGTCCCTCAGCGCGTTCCCCCGCGGCCTGTCCGCCGGTTAGTTACTTTTAGCTGCTTGCATACTGCATCGGTAAATGTCTCGCGTTGATTACTGGCCTTCGCAGCTCACCTTCGTGTTCCAATCCACAAACGCGCCGTTGGGGTTGTCCCGCCAGGCCCAGACATGCAACTCGTAGAACGCGGGCAAGCCGTACCGGTTCGGGCTGCCCACGAACTGGAACGCCTGACCTTCGAGCATCGGCGGACTGGTGTTGTTCTTCGACCAGGTAGCGGCATCAACGATGTACTCTACCCCCACCAGCTTCAGACCTCCGTTCGATGGCTCGTATATCAGCGCTTCCGGCTTCGAGGAATCGATCTGACCGTCGGCATACAGCGTGAGGTTGATGTAATGCACGCCCATTGCCCCTTGATCAGGACCGGTGACGCAGCCAAACAGCGGCTGGTAGTTCGCTGCCGTGGCAGCGTTGACGTCGGTGAACTGCTGCGTAAAGACGCGAACGAGATTCACGAGCGCGGCTGGGGCGGCGGCGGACCCGTGGTCATGTGCTTGTTGGACTTCTTTTGTGGCGCTCTGATCCGCCGCGAAAAGCGTCATGGCGCCGGCGAGAATGCCCGTCACCGCCAGGCGTGGGATGCTCATCTCCGATTTGTGGATGAGAGTTCTGATTGTTGTCTTCATTGTTTGTCTCCTTTTTCCTCTTCGAAGGCCGCGCTGCGGCCGACGTGAGTCAAATATAGAGCGGCCTCCGTTATAAGTGGTATGAGTTCTCGCTGAGGGCCTCCTCATCTGACCTGAGGTAGACTATTTGCAAGCACGATCGGGGATGCGTGGATGGATTACAGCGGAAACGGACCAATACGTTTTGGAGACTTCGAATTCGATTCGCTCTCCGGAAAGCTGTTCCTGGACGGTCTCGGTGTCAAGATTCAACGCCAACCCCTCCGCGTTCTGGCAGTTCTGCTGGAGAAGCCCGGTGAAATCGTTTCTCGCGAGTACTTGCGGACACGCGTCTGGGGTGAAGCAACGTTCGTCGAATTTGACCAGGGTTTAAACTACTGCATCCGGCAAATCCGCGTTGCTTTGAACGACGGAGCTTCCAAGCCACTCTATATTGAAACACTGCCCAAACAGGGCTATCGATTCATCGCCCACGTAACTTCGGCGGCGGAGATGCCGGGTTCGCTGGACCCGGAGCGTCCCGCCGAATGGGAACGCATTCTGGGCCAGTCCGCCGCGGAGGGATCTCAAGCGCTGGAAATCGTTCAGGGCCGCCCGGTCGAGTCGCGGCCCCGCCGTGAGAAGC
Source organism: Bryobacteraceae bacterium (assembly GCA_035485055.1). GTDB lineage: Bacteria > Acidobacteriota > Terriglobia > Bryobacterales > Bryobacteraceae > Palsa-187. The sequence goes on along the minus strand of DATHOJ010000122.1, from coordinate 168,207 downwards.
GTGAGCCGGAACCGGTATTCGGACGCGAACGCGAACTCTCCAGGCTGGGCGAGCTGTTGCAGTCCGCACTGGACGGAGCTGGCCGCGTTGTGTTGGTGACCGGCGAACCTGGGATCGGCAAGACGGCTCTGGCGGCGTCCTTTATTTATGCGGCCCGAAAACGGAACCCTGATCTCCTGTTAGTACGCGGGGCTTGCGTGGAGCAATACGGCGCTGGGGAACCGTACCTCGTGTTTCTGGATGCTCTGGGAAGCTTGCTCCGCGGCCCAGGCGGAGAAGACTGGATGGCGCTGCTGCGGCGATTCGCGCCCACGTGGTGCTTGCAGTTCCCGGCGGAATTCTCGAGCGATGCCATGGAGCAACTGCACCGCGAAGCCATCGGCGCGACCAAGGATCGCATGGTGCGCGAACTGGCCGACGCATTTGCGGCCATCACCGTGGAATCGCCCATTCTCCTGCTTCTCGAAGACGTGCACTGGATTGATCCAGCGAGCGTCGATATGCTGCGCCAGCTCGCCGAGCGCGCGTCCAGCCAGCCTCTGATGATCGTGGCCACGGCCCGCCCGGAGGACATCGACCGCAATAATCCGACGCTCAAGAAATGCTACACCGAGATGCATGCGCGTGGCGTTTGTGAGGAAATCGCATTGGCGGCCCTCAAGGCCCCCGACGTCGCGGCCTATCTGAATGCGCACTATTCGCCCAACGAATTCCCGCCGGAGCTGGTCGTCCTGATCCATAGCAAGAGCGAGGGGCACCCGCTCTTTGCCACAGGAGCTATCCAGATTCTCGCCGAACGGGGCGATATCGTCCGCGACAATGGCGCTTGGCGTCTTAAACAGCCCTTGGCGCAGATCGAACTCGACGCGCCCGTCAGTATGCGCAGCGTGATTGAGAAAAAGGTGAGCCTGCTCAACGAGGGCCAACGCCAAGCCCTGGTCTACGCCAGCATCGAGGGAGAGGAGTTCACGTCCACCGTGCTGGCCGCGCTGCTGGAGGCCGACGATCTGGAGCTAGAAGACCGCCTGCACACCATCGAAGCGCTGCATCGCTTGATCCGGGTGGAGGGCGAAGAGGATCTCCCTGACGGTTCAGCCGCCACTCGCTACCGGTTCACTCATGCGTTGTATCAATATTATCTGTACGACCAGATTCTGACTAAACGGCGGGCGCTGTTGCATCTTCGCGCCGGCCAGACGCTGGAGCGGCTTTATAGCGGCCAACATGGGCGCGTCGCCGGCGCTCTGGCGACTCACTTCGAACGTGGCCGCGATTTTTCGAAGGCGCTCACCTACTTCGTCCAGGCCGGTGATACAGCGCTGTCGCGCTACGCCACTGCCGAAGCTCTCGGACACTTCACGCACGGGCTGGATCTGATCGACAAATTGCCGCCGGAAGAGCGACTGGAGCGCCGCTCGACTCTCCTCCACAAACGGGCACAGGCGTACATGTCGGCGGGCCGGCTGAATGACGCCAAAGTCGAGTATTTGGCCATGTTGGAGGCTTGCCGGGCAGGGGGAAATCTGGAAGGCGAGTGCCGTGCGTTGATCGGAATAACCACAGCGGGCCACAACCTGCGTGAGTTGGCCGACGTCGAGCGCTACGGGCGCGAGGCAATGGCGCTTGCGGAGCGTACCGCGAATCAGGCGCTGGTCGCCGATGCCGGCCTGCAATGGGCCATCTATCTCGGCGTGACCGGCCGGCTCCCGGAAGCGCAAACCCATTGGGACCGCTGCATTCCACTGGCCCGGTCCTCGGCAAACCGCGCGGCCCTCGCTTCGGGGCTCACCTATCAGGGTGTCAAACATTTTTGGGAAAGCGAATATGAGATCGCGGAAGCGACGCAATTAGAAGCCGCCGGATTGGCTGCTGAGATTCGCGACGGATTCTATCTGCCACTGGCGCTGTTCTACCTGGGACTGACCCGCGCCAACCGCGGCCGCCTCTCAGACGCAATGGCCTCTCTCGACGAGGCGCTGGATCTGGCCAAGCTCAACAACAGTGCCTTTGTCCATTCGCGCGTTACCAACGGTTGCGGCTGGGTTTGGAGGGAGATCGGTAATCTGGGTAAAGCCATTGAGTTCAACGACGGGAGTGCCGAACTATCCCACCGCTTGAGGGCCGCGGAAGCCGAGTCGAACGCCTTGATCAACCTGGTCTACGACTACCTGCTGGCCGGAGAGCCAGGCAAGGCCGCCGGCGCACTCGAAAGGGTCCGCCCGCTGTATGAACGGGAACTCTGGAACCGGTGGCGCTTCTATGAAATCCGCCACCAGGCCGCCGAAGCCGAATTGCGGCTGGTAGAGGGCGATCTGGATCGATCCGGCGAACATGCCCGGGTGCTACTGGCCAACGCACGCAAGTACGGTGTGCCCAAATACATCGCCACCGCGCAGCGTCTGCTGGGCGAGATCGCCGCTTTGAAAGGCGACCACAATTCAGCCGAGGAGGAGTTGACACGCTCGCTCGAACCCTTCGTTTCGCATCCCATGCCCTTGATCGAATGGCGCCACCACGCTGCGCTCGGTCGCCTGCTGGCCTTCCGGCGCCCCGCGGCTGCCCTCAAGTCATTCAGCCGCGCCGAGGCGTTGGTCCAGGGACTGGCTGCCAGTATTAATGATCCGGCTCTCCGCGACCTGTTCTTCCAGACCCGTTCCGTTCGTGAAGTACTGGCCCGCTCGGCTGCAATCTAGCAGGATTTACGCATTATGTTTGTTTGGAGCGGATGGGAAGTAACCGCTATATTATTGCTGGATAAGGAGCTTTCTCAGAAGGCTGCGGAAATCGATCCCACCCTGGCAGCGGCCAATAGCGGACTCGCAATGTACGCCATGCACTACGATTGGGCTTGGCAACGAGCCGAACGGGAACTCGAAGAAGTTCTCTCCTGAGGCGGATCTACACCGGCAACGCGCCAACGACTTGGACCCGGCGAATCGCGGGAGGAAGGACCAGCACGGTGAAATTACAATTGGCTCTCTGCAGCATGATTGCCGTGCTAGGCCAGACCGACGAGGCGATCAGGCGTTTGAAGGCATTGCCTCAAAACCTGCCCGACGTCCAGTTGGGTTTGGCGGGCGCCAAGGCCGCGGCCCGGCGCCCGCGATGAAGCGCTTCGCATTCTCCTGCCGCTCGAACAGCATTACGTCGAAAACCGGCCGTTCATGAGCGATATCGCCGGTATTTATGGATTGTTGGACGACGAAGCAAATACAGTGAAATGGCTGGAAAGATCGATGGACGCCAGGGAAGGGTCGGCGATGTACATACGCCGGAGTTTCATCGGCGGAAGAAGCGCAGGGGTCTGGACTGGTAGCCGGCGACAAGGCAGCCAATAACTCCAAATAATCAAGGTTTTGGACGGGCAAGCGGCCCTTAATCGACCTTAAATGCATCGATAAGCGCCCCCGCGAAGACCTTAAATGACCTTAAATTCGTTCTTTTGGGATGAAACGTTTCTCCCGCGTGTCGCACCTCTTATCAAACACTGGTAGCGGCTTTTTTCGGGGAGGCGGACCATTGGCGCATACATCGATTGCTTTGATCGGCACCCAACCAGGGGCGAAATCCGCTTTGGAACACCTGCTGGGCGCCGAGTTCGAGATTGTCGCGCTAGCGGACGAGTCCAGCATCAGTGCGGCGCTGTTCAAAGCATCCATAATACTCGCCGGCAACACGTCCCACGACCCTTCGCGCGCGATGGCCCTGGTGGGGCGATTGAAGGAAAACCTGCCGCGCGCCGCGATTTTTCTGTTGGCGTGGACCAGTTCGGAGCAAATCGCGGTCGCCGCCATCAAGGGGGGCGTCACCGACTATTTTCCGGCGCCTGTGGATTTGCGGGACGTGGCCGATGCCATCCGCAGGGTGGCTGCGGCGCGAGTTGGGGAACGAGGAATTGCACCGCCGAAGACGCAATCCCGCGCGAGGCCGATCATTGGCGAGAGTCCCCCCATTCAGGCGGTACGCGCCTATCTTCTGCGACTCGCGGAGAGGGATTGCAACGCGCTGGTGCTGGGTGAAACCGGAACCGGCAAGGATTTGATCGCCGAGACCATTCACGCCAGTAGCCGGCGGCGCAACAAGCCGTTCATTTCCGTAAACTGCGCGGCGATTCCCGACTCGCTTCTTGAAAGCGAGCTTTTTGGATACGAGCGCGGAGCCTTCACCGGAGCTAACGCCATGGTGGAAGGCAAGATCCAGCAGGCTCACAACGGAACTATTTTTTTCGATGAGATCGGCGAGATGACTCCTTATGCGCAGGCGAAAATACTGCGGGTGATTGAAAGCAAGCAGATCCAGCGCTTGGGCGGGAAGGCCAACGTGCCGGTCGACGTTCGCATCATCGCCGCGACGAATCAAGACTTGCCCAAACTGGTGGAAGAACACCGGTTCCGCCGCGATTTGTACTTCCGGTTAAATGTCGCTCTCATCCATCTGCCATCATTGCGGGAGCGGAGGGAAGACATCGCTTCTCTGCTGGACTATTACCTCCAGCATTTCAACGAACAGACCGGTGCGAAGGTTGAAGGTTTCACTCCGGAAGCGCTGGATCAGTTGATCAGGCATGACTGGCCGGGAAACGTTCGCGAATTGAAGAACACCCTGGAATCCATCTTTGTGGATCCTCCGCAAGCGCGGATCGATGTCTGCCATTTGTGGCGGGCCGGAGTCGGCGCACCCGGGATCAACAGCGCCAGCGAACGGGAACGGCTGCTCCAGGCGCTGCAATCCACTCAATGGAACAAGAGCAAAGCCGCAGGAAAACTCCACTGGTCGAGAATGAAGATCTACCGAAAGCTTGCCCAGTATCGAATCGCCGACCGGGAAGAGATTGCGGAAGCCGCGACCACAGCTTAAAGAAGTGGAGTCTGCCGTGCTCTATTGCACTCTTCAAGCAATGGAAGAAGCCGACAAGCTCGAAGCAAAGTATGCGAATTACTTTCAGGTCGGGCAGAATGCCATTGAGTTCATCCTGGAGTTCGGTCAACTCTATTCAAATGAAGAGACTCCGTTATTTCACACGCGAGTCATCACCAGTCCCGTCTATGCGAAACAGCTTCTTCGAGTCTTAGAAGAAGCTATCCGAAGGCACGAAGATCAGTTCGGGGATGTGCGCGAGCTGTAGCTTCCAGCGGACAAATCACAGCTAAGTCAGCCATGTTTTCGCTCCGCGGATCGGAAACGAGTCATATGTCTTCTTAAAAAGTGTAATCGCGAGACAGGGGGCGTTACACTCTCACCGAACACTTCCGAAGTTTCTCGAAAATCGCTGACAACACGGGCTGAACGGCAGCTTGGCCACACGGCCGTATGTATCAGAAATCTGTTCGGGTGAAACTCCGGCGCCGGATATCCATCGAAGTTACAACCAGACCATCTTTGGCAAGCGCCTTGCACGGATCGCGGTTCCAGCAAACGAGGAGGCACAGCCGGAATGTCGGACACGCAACGCCCAAATCCATTCGACTATCACCGGGTTCCGGAACCGCCGGATCCGAACGAGCGCCTGACCCAGCTCCAGATCGAGCTTGATCAGCACACGCTGCGCATCAATCATCTCACGCAGCAAAAAACCGAATTACAGACGGATTTCGACGATTTGAGCAAGAATGTCGGTGATCTGAAAACGACACTCAGCGCATATGGCGCGCAGATCAAAGACCTGGAAACGACGCTACACGGCTTGCAATATTTTTACGATCAAAAACACAAAATGGTGATGGCCGCGATCGGCGATAAGAAAGGACCGATCGACGAGACGATCCGGGAGTTTGACTATGAGACGGTGGCCATGGAGGACCGTCTTCGGGAGTTGAATCAGGAGGTGGCCAAAATCACTGTCGAATCGCAGAATGCCACTACCACCCAGGCAGCGAAGCAAGCGGAATACGACAAGGTCCAAGGTTACCAGCAGGATCTTACGGCGAAGCTGACGGACCTCAACAATTTGCGCAATTCGATTACTCAATCCGACAGTTCCACGGACATCGCGAGCATGTACTTCGAGGTGCTGGAGTTTCAGAAGGAGCTGAAATCGACCGATTTGATTCCGCAGCACCAGCTCGCGTTGGAGCTGAAGCAGAAGCTCGGCGAACTCGAACAGGCCAAGGAGCAGGCGCGCTCCCGGAGCGCGGAATTGAATAGTCTGCAAGCGGAACAAACCAAGCAGCAGAGCACTCTCAGCACGCGAATCGCAGGGCGGCGGGCGCAGTTGTTGACTCAAATTCAGAACATGTTTCCGGCGCCGGCTCCCATTGCAACCGGGACAACGGCGGCTTCCGGGGCGACCGCCGGCGCGCCGGCAGCCGCGTCCTCGACCGGGACCACTCCGGCGACGACGAAATGAGCGACTACTCGGTAATCGCGGAACTCGGAGACTCGCTGGTGTCGGTTCTCTACTCGGAGCTGAACGCCGATCCGCAGATCAGCGGCCTGATCGATTCCGAGGACCGGATCTCGCTCGAGTCTCCGGCAGATCTCGAGAGTAACAATTCCGTGCGGCTTTCCATGTATTTGTATCGCATACTCGAAAATCCATACTTGAAGAACCAGTATCCGGTGCAAGGGACCGGAGGCAAGCTTCGCAAGGCGCCCCTTACCTTGGATCTCTACTATCTAATGACTCCGCTGGTAGGTACGCCACGAGAACAGCAAATCGTGTTGGGCAAAGCGATGCGGACACTCTATGACCGGCCGATACTCGAGAGCCAGGACCTGGAAGGTTCGCTGGCAGAGAGCGGCGAGCAGATCTCTATGATCCTGAATCCAGTCTCTCTCGAAGAGCTGACCAGAGTGTGGCAAGCTCTCGAAATTCCCTACCGCCTGTCAGTATGCTACATCGCGCGAGTGGCGATTCTGGATTCGACAGTGGAGCAATTCCAGCAGCCGGTTGTTTACAAGCGCCTTACCTACGGAACTTTCCGGCCTCAGGGATGATCCAATGCCGATTTTGAACATGGCCAACCCGGATGTGATCGAACTACAGCCCGCGCTCGTAATTTTGTTGCGGGACGGGTTCACGGGCACGACGAGTCTGGCGGGTGAAATAACGGTAACCGCGGGACAGTCCACGCCGTTGATACCGGATCCGGCTGAGGCGGCATTCGCATTCCTGAAGCTTCCAAACGGTACCTATGCAGTAAGTGTGCGAAGCACAACAGATGAGCCTTACTATCTGCCTGTCAACTTCACAGTCACGCTCCCGTTCCCGCGGCCAGCGAAGTCTCTTTGGCCGCAGCCGCCGGTGTGGCCGGGCTACCCGGACTTGGTAGTAGCCGATCCGAATAAGTTACTCGACGATCCCGAACAGACGCCGGAATATCTGGCTCAACTTGAGCAGACTACTCTATTGCCGACGACTTCCTATCCATTTCCCGCGAATGCGACTCTGGTACGCGGAACCGTGACGGGCGCAGGAGTTGCGCTGAGTGGGGCCTTGGTGACTAGCGATCTCGTCGCGCAGGCCGGGGTTTTCCAGATTAGCGTTGTGAATGCATCCGGTCCTGCCACCGCGCCAACCAATTTGACGGTGCTAGCCACACCGGTGATCGAGTCACTGGAGCCGAGCAGCGTGATCGAGGGAAGCGCGGGGTTCGTGCTGAGCGTTACCGGCAGCGGCTTCGACGCCGGTTCCGTTATCAAGCTGAACGGGATGGCCCTTACTACAACCACGATGAGCCCGTCGTTCCTGACTGCCCCGGTAACGGCGGCGCAGGTAGCGGCGACGGGACAACAGACCGTCGTCGTTGCGAATGCGGACGGAACAGTGTCGAACCAGCAGACACTCACCATCGCTCAAGCTCCGGTGATCACGTCTCTCAGTCCGGCGTCAGTTGCGACAGGTAGTGCAGCCTTCACGTTGACGGTGCAAGGAACCGGATTCGGACCGGCGGCGGCGATCGAGGTGAACGCGGTTCCCATCCCCACGTCCTCCGTTACTTCCACATCGATGAGCGGTGTTGTTCCCGCCTCTCAACTCGCGGCTGCTGGACAGCTCAGCGTCCTCGTAACCCCCGGCGGAGCAGGCCAAAATTCCAACGCGCAGACGCTGAGCGTAGTGACTACGCCGGTAATAACCATACTTGAGCCATCCTCAGTGATCGCGGCGAGCCCGGCGTTTACGCTGACAGTTCAAGGGAGCGGATTCGTTTCCGGTGCAGTGGTCAATGTGAATGGCGCAGCGGCGCCCACCACGTTCATAAGCGCGACGCAGCTTTTGGCGCAGATTACCGCGGCGCAAATTGCGAACGCTGCGCAATTAACCATTGGTGTCAAGAGGCCCGATAACACAGCCTCCAATACCTTGGCGCTGACCGTCGCCGCGGCACCGGCGATTACCTCGATCGCCCCGGCGACAGTCACGGCGGACAGTGCGGCGTTCACGATCGTTGTGTATGGCAGCGGATTCATGCCTGGCGCCGTGGTCCAGTTGAACGGCCAGGCGCTGAAGACCACCGTGGTCGACAGCGGCCAACTCTATGCCATCGTGCCGAGAAGCGGTTATACGACCGGAGCGGACGGAACATTTGTCCTGTTCTTCGACGACATTTCTGGTTTGAGTCAAGTCAAGACTCTTACCTTCACTCATCCAAGTTATCCGCAAGGGAAGTCGCTGGACGTGACCGTGCTTCGAGGCGCTACGGTTTCCGTCGCCATTGACATGTCCTCGTAAAACCAAAGGAGAATTGCATGCCAACTTACACGTATCCGGGCGTATACATACAAGAAGTCGACACGGGGAATAAACCGATCGAGGGCGTCTCGACGAGCATCGCCGGTTTTCTGGGAATTGCCGAACGCGGTCCGGTTATCGCAACGTTCATCGCGAGTTTCGCGGACTATCAGCGCTCCTTCGGGAGTTACTCCAACGAGCCGATTTCAAACACTCAGGCTTACCTCGCCTATGCCGTGGAGGGATTCTTTTTGAACGGAGGGCAGGAGTGTTATGTAGCTCGAGTGGCCTCGAGCACCGCGCTATTCGCGTCGGTAGCACTCGCCAACATCACGATCCAGGCGGCCGGCCCGGGAACGACGGGAAACAATATCGGATATTGGATCCAACCAGCGGGTATCGCCCCCAGCGATCCGACGATGTTCCGTCTGACGATCCTTTATTACTCGTCGGCGGCCGTGGCCGCTGCGGCAGTCGCCGCAAAAACGGATACCTCCACGGCATCGCAAGTTGAGGTATTCGACAATCTCTCTATCAACCCGCAATCGAGCAGTTACTTTGCCGGAGCGGTGAACAGCGGTTCCAACCTGGTTACGGTTACCGCGACGGGCGCCGGCAACGTCGCGCAGACGGCGGGAATCGCTCTGCTGGGCGGGGCTGGCGGAAAAGCGGGCACGGATGTGGCGTTGGTCCTGGGCGACTTTCAAGGTAGCACCACGGATCCGGCCAATCCCACCGGCCTCGCGGCTCTGAACGCCATCGATAACATTTCGATTTATTGCTGTCCCGATGAACACTTTCTGGACAACGCGGCACCCCCGGCCCCCGGAGCTATCGCCGGACTTTTGCAAGCTCAATGTGAACTTCAACTGGACCGTTTTGCGATCCTGCAATCTGCCCCGAACGCCGGCGTGCCGGCCAAGGTAGTGCCCAGCCAGAACTCGCAGCGCGGCTATTCCGCATTTTACTATCCGTGGCTCAATGTCGCGAATCCCAAAACCGATGTCATCACGCTGATCCCTCCGGGAGGCCACCTTGCCGGCATCTATGCCCGCAGCGACTCGAACTACAATGTGGCGAAAGATCCCGCCAATGAGCCGATTTCCGGTATCCAATCGCTCCAGTTGCCGATCGATAACAATACCCAGGGCATTCTCAATCCGATCGGCGTGAATTGCCTGCGCTTTTTCAAAGGACAAGGAAACCTGGTCTGGGGTGGACGCACCACCTCGCCCGATCCCGACTGGCAGTACATCAGCGTAAGAAGACTTTTCATTTACGTCGAGAAGTCGATCCAGCAAGGCACGCAGTGGGTGGTGTTCGAGCCGAACAGCCAGCCCACCTGGGCGCGCCTGATCCGCAGTGTCAGCGACTTTTTGACCGGCCTCTGGATGCAGGACATGCTGCAAGGGGCGACCAAGGACCAGGCGTTTTTCGTGCGCTGCGACACCACCACGATGACTCAGACCGATATCGACAGCGGGCGTCTCATCGCAGTGATTGGAATCGCGCCGGTGAAACCCGCTGAATTCGTGATCTTCCAGATCGGCCAATATACCGGCGGATCGACCGTGACCGAGAGTTAAGAACAAATCATTCAGGAGATAACCAATGGCACAGAGGACCGACCCTTACGCGCAATTTAACTTCTTGATTGAAATCGACGGCGTGGTGCAAGGAGGTTTCAGCGAATGCAGCGGACTGACCTCCGACACTAATGTCATCGATTACCGCGAAGGCAATGAGAAGCAACTGACGGCGCGGCGTCTGCCGGGGCTGATGAAGTACAACAACATCGTCCTGAAGCGCGGCTACACGGCCGACACATCGCTTTGGACATGGCGGCAGACGGTGGTGGATGGCAATATCGACCGCACCAGCGGAACTATCGTTCTGATGGATGACGCCCGGAATCCCGCGCTGAGCTGGAATTTTCGCGAGGGCTGGCCCTGCAAGCTCGAAGGCCCTGGTTTGAACGGTAAGACCAGCGAAGTCGCCATCGAAACGCTGGAGATTTGCCACGAAGGAATAGAGCTCGCGAGTTAATCCGAGCCTGAAGGGGCCGCGCTATTTCCACCTACACCACTCCCGGGATCTATCAAGCGCCAGCACCGGCGCCGGTGGATATTCGTCTGGTGAGAACGGATATCGTCGGATTTTTCGGTTTCACCGAACGCGGCCCCCTGCTCGATCGCGCCACCACCGATCCGAGCGAAATGCAAGCGGCGGCGGTGAAACTGACGTCGTGGAACGATTTTCGGCTCGTGTTCGGCGGATACCTGAAGAACGGGTATCTGGCTTACGCCGTGCGAGGATTTTTCGCGACGGGAGGCACCACCTGTTACGTCGTCCGCGTCGGCGCCTCGAGCACGCCCGCCGCCACGGCTGCGTTGCCTCTCCCTGCCGCTATTTCGCCAGCGGTAATCACCTATACCAGCGCCGCGATTACGCCAGGACAGACCCAGATCCAACTCGACTCCTCCGACGTGGTTAGTCCCGGCGATGTGATCGCGATCGGCGATCCTCTGGATGGAGAGTGCGTGTCGGTCGCCACCGTGGTCAACGACCAGGCGATTACCACACAGCCTCCGCTGGCATCGGGATATGACTCGGGTGTGCCGATCTATGCAGTCAATGGCTCCATCCTTAGCTCCGCTGTGAGCGTCGGCGCAGTGAGTCTGCCGGTAGCAAACGCCGCCTTGTTCAACCCCGGCGATCTGGTCGGCGTGGAGGGCGGCGGAGTAAGCGAGGTCCGCGTCGTCACGGGAACCGCGGCGGGAACCGTTTCGATCGGGCTTCCTTTGGATTTTAGCCACGGCGCAGGGTCGGCGATCCGCCTTTTCCCGGCGGCGCTGACGGTGACGGCGCAGAGCGCGGGGGCCTGGGGCAACGGGATTCAGTTGGAGATCACGCCCCTCGATCCAGGCGACGCCGTAACCCACTTCGCGCTGCGAATCACAGTCGACCAGGGGGACGATCCACTCCAACCGGTTCAAGAGGAATTCTATCCGCTGCTGTCTATGGATCCCAACGATCTCTCATCGCCGACGCCGATCTATGCGCCGGCTGTCTTAGCGGCGTCGCAAATTATCTACGTCCAAGCCGCGCCTGTGGCAGTGGGCGCACCAGTGACTCAATTGCTGGTAAAAACTGGACCGCTCGCGACGGGCAACGCCTATCTGCAAGGCGGCTCGGACGGAACGGATGCGGGCTCAGTGTCAACGGCCGATTTTCAGGCGGCGCTCGATGTGCTCGGGATGATCGATGAAGTCGCGATTCTGTGCTGCCCCGATGCCGTCGGTCCGCCGCCTCCCAAGCCGGCGAATTTTGTGGCCCCCGCCGCTGTCGCGTCGTCGCCTTGTAGCGGGCAGTCCACCGCCGCGGCCCCGCCTCCGGCGCCGCCCCCGATTGCCGGTCCCGCGTGGTCGGCCACTGCGATCCAGCAGGCGATGATCGCGCAGTGCGTGCAATTGCAGTATCGTGTCGCGGTGCTCGACACCCCGATGTCGACCCTGGTAGCCGCTGGGTCGAATAATGTCACCTCGATGCAACCCAGCCAGGTGCAGACATGGCTTGCGAACCTGGGAGTGCCGCCAGCATCGGCGAAGTTCGCAGCGGTTTACTATCCGTGGATCAAGGTTCCCGATGAACTGGGAGTCCAGGGCCCGAACCGCACCATCCCTCCCAGTGGTCATGTGGCTGGCGCCTATGCGTACACCGACAATCAATTCGGCGTGCAGAAGCCTCCGGCGAACGTGGAGCTTCAATTCATCGCCGACGTTGACGTGGACGTAACGGATCAACAGCAGGGTTTTCTGAACCCCGCCGGGATCAATGCAATTCGCCCGATTCCCGGCCGCGGAATTCGCGTCTGGGGCGCGCGCTCGATCTCTTCGGACAGCGACTGGATCTACATTCACCGGCGCCGCCTGATGTCGATGATCGAGGATTCGGTCGAAAAAGCCAGCCAATGGGTGGTATTCCAGCCGAACGACGACAACCTCCGCCGGATGCTGACGCATTCACTGAACACGTTTCTGCGCGCGATCTGGCTCACCGGAGGATTACAGGGCACCGTCGCGACCGATGGGTATTTCGTCAAATGTGATAGCACCAACAACCCGCAGGCATCTGTTGATGCGGGACTGTTGATCTGCCAGGTGGGAGTGGCGATCGCCGCACCCATGGAATTCCTGGTATTCGAAATGCGCCGCTCGGTGGCAGGTTCTCAAGTGGTGGAGGCTTAGCGGATGGGAACCCTGCGCATCGATCCATTAGGAGCCTACAACTTCTATTTGACGCTGCTCGACTCGCAATCGGTGGCTGGGTCCCTGATCAGTGTAGCTGTGAATTACTTCGTGGCCGGGTTTTCAGAATGTACCGGCGTAGACGCAAGCTTCGAAGTCATGCAGGTCAAGGAGGGAGGCTTGAATACCCACGTGTGGCAATTGCCGGTGCGGGCTTCGCACTCCAATATCACGTTGAAGCACGGCGCCATCTATGCCTATGACGACTTGTGGGATTGGCACTACGGCTGGGTACAGGGGCAGGGAACACGCAAAGACGGGCTGATCGTGCTGAACGACAACAGCGGAACGCCGGCCAAGATTTGGAAGTTCAAGCGCGGAATTCCGGTGAAGTGGTCTGGACCTTCGCTGAATGCATCGCAGAACAGTGTCGCGATTGAGTCCTTGGAGATCGCCCATGAGGGCCTGGAGATGGAGTTAGGGAGTTAAGTACGTGGCGGATGAACCGAATCAGGTCGCGATCAACGAAGTACGCACCGACGTCGTGGTCACCGAGGGCGTCGGTCCCCTGAGCAGGGCCGATGTACAGCGGCTGGTTTCGCTGGTGCTGGAACAAGTTCGCCGGGAGCAGGACTTGAATTCACAAAGACAGAAAGACACTTCCATTGACAACCGGGTGTACCCCCCGCACGTGAGATAGCAACCATGGGAATCGCGAAGTTAACCATCATTACCGAAGACGGTCAAACAATTCAGGCGTCCTACTACAATCCCGAGAAGTATTCGGTAACCAAGACCGTTCAGTATGCCGAAATCGGCATTCCCGGGTTGGATGAACCGGTGCTTCAGTTCATACGGGGGCAGAACGAGAAAATCACCTTCGACTTACTTTTCGATACTACCGAGCAAGGCATGACCGGGCTGGTGACGGACGTCCGCAATTTGACGCGCCCCGTCTACCAGTTGTTAAAAGTGAACACCGCGACACATGCCCCCCTGCGGTTTCAGATCAACTGGGGCAACGCGGGACCGCTGATGGCGCAAGGCACTACTTCGTCATTGTGCGTCCTCGAAAGCATGACTGAGGAGTTCGGCCTTTTCGCGCCCACCGGCGAGCCGTTAAGGGCCAAGTTGACTCTAACTGTCCGGATGGCTTCGACGGTGAAGTTGCAGTACACCGAAACCACGCGCAATTCACCGGACCATACCAAAATCGTGATGGTCGGCCGCGGGCAGCGGCTCTCGGACATAGCCTACCAGGAGTACGGCGATCCAACCCAGTGGCGCCCCATTGCGGACGCCAATCAGCTAGCGAATCCGCGCTTCCTCGATCCTGGCACCACTCTGATTGTCCCGGCCCTCACTGGAGGAGGTTCATAGTATGGGCAGCTCTCCCATCGCGGTTCAACCGGGCACACCCGCAACCAGTCTTCGAGAGTTAGATGACTTCTACGTCCCGGCGTACCGTGTAGCGTTGAAAGGAAAGAATCAGCCCCAACTGCAACAAGACATCCTCAGCGTTAGCTATCGTGACAGTCTCACCGATGTCGATTCGGTCGAACTGGTGGTGGATAACTGGGACCCTGGCGATCCGATACCGAACCAGGCGGTGCAAGGGTCTTTCCGCTATCACAACACCCATACCTTCGACCCGTGGCAGGACATCCAGGTTTGGATGGGCTACTACCGTAAGGGCGCCGACAATCTGAAGTTGATGATGACGGGCGAAATTGTCACCATGGCGCCTAGTTTTCCCGCCTCCGGAGGCTCGACCTTGAACGTCCGCGCCTTAAACCTGCTGCATCAATTTCGAACCCAGCAGAAGACACGTGAGTTTACCGGTAAGACCGACTCTCAGATCGCGAAGTTGATCGTGGATGATATCAACACCGATATCAAGAAGAAGCTGACACACATCCAGATTCAGATGCTTCAGCAGGAAGTGGACGACAACATCCAGAACAACCGGGAAAAGCCCATACCGTTTCTTGAAATGCACAATCAATACCCGATTGTGTTCTTGATGCAAAGGGCGCGCGACACCGGATATGACATCAGCTTCGACGACGTAACAGACGACACCACCGATATGCGCACCATCACGTTCCACTATCGCTCCAGCACCGCTGTGCAAAAGCCGACTTACATTCTTCAGTGGGGCAAATCGCTGATCAGTTTCGAACCGACACTTCAGACTGCGAAGCAGGTGGGGTCGGTAACTGTAAATGGATGGAATGTGCAAACCAAGAAGCCGATTTCGCAAACGGTAACGCGCGCGGACCTGGTGCAGGCCGGCGACAAAGTGATCGCTCCGGAAGACTTAAGCGTCACGGAAAACTCTCTTTCGCAAAAGTTGGAAATCGTGGTCGATCGCGGATTCAAAGACCCCGATGAGGCTAAGAAGGTTGCACTGAAGACTCTCAGGCAGCTCGCTCAGGGTCTGGTTGAGGCAAAAGGAAAAACCATCGGTCTCCCGGATCTGCGCTCAGGAAACAAGGTCAATATCTACATGAAACCGGGAGACAATCAGACTCCGCCACCCGCGAATAAAGACCGGTTTTCGGGTACTTACACGGTTACCTCAACAACGCACACGCTCAACGAGAGTGGCTATACGACGGATTTCACGGCACGCATGGAGCCGCAAGTGAGCAGTTAAAAAGGGGACGCTATGGCAATTGTGAATGGAGTAGTAGTCGGGATAGTGACCGCGGTCGACGTGGGCCAAGTGAAGCTTCACTTTCCCTGGCTCGATGACCAGCACGAGACCGACTGGGTGCGGATTTCGACAATGATGAGCGGTGGAGGAGTGGGATCGTTCTTCATGCCGAACGTTCAGGATGAAGTCCTGGTCGCCTTCGATCACGGCGACACCCGCTTTCCCTATGTGGTCGGGTTCATGTGGAACGGGCAGGACTTGCCGCCCGCGACCGATGTCCGCGACCGGAAGCTGGTATCGAAGAACGGGCACATGATCCAGTTTCTCGATTCAACTCCAACCAACGGAAGCAGCGGAGCCCTTGTGATTCAGGACGCAAATGGAAACCGCATCAGCCTGTCCGATGGCAAGATCGTGATCTCCAGCAAGCTGATGATTGAGATCCAGGCTCCGCAGATATATTTCCAAGGTCCGGACCTTGACCCGGACGGGGAAGGTCCTCCGCAGAATTCCTATAAGCGCCGGCTTCTTCCCAACACGAATACTATCTAGGACCATGCCGAGCATCGATATTGCCATCTCGCCGGATCTGCAAAAAGCGTTCCAGATACCGCCGTGTTCGCAGCTCACCCTGCCGTCTCCATCGCCGCTCAAGATCACCCTGCCCACCGGCGGGACCCTCAACGCTTTCTCGGACTTATCGAAGGGTATTCCCAGCGATTGTTCGCTCACCTTCAGCCTGATGCTGCAAGTGGCTCCCTTTCTCGCAAGCACAGAATGCTTACTGAAGGTATTGGGTTTGATCGGCCCCCTGATCGAAGTGATCAAGGGCATCCCAAACCCCATTAAGTTGGCGGAAACGGTTCCCAAATTCCTGCAAGCCGCGGAAGCTGTGATGCCGTGCGTCGCCGTCGTGACCGGTCTTGGAATCATCCCCTTCATCAAAGACCTGCTTTGTCTGATCATCAAAGCGCTGAACTGTTTCCTAAGTCAGATGAAGTCTCTGATCGGTGTCATGAGTTCGCTCTCGCTGCAACTTTCAGCGGCGCAAGCGAACGGAGACACTGATCTTATCAATGCCATCCAGTGCGAGCAGCAGAATATGGCAACTCTCGCTTCCAGCACCATGAACTCGCTCGAACCCATCGGCGTAATTCTCCAGCTGGCGGGGACGATTTTTGGAATCGCCGGCATGCAGCCGATCACGCTTCCTTCGGTTGGCTCAGCCACCGATCTACAGTCTCTCAACACCGTGCTCGAAACGATTCAGGGCGTGGTCGGCACGTTACAGATAGCGGCCGATGCGCTGGGAGGATGTGGCTCGTGAACGGCTCCGATATTATCGGCCAAGGTTGGAGTTTTCCGATTAAGGTGAACGCCAACGGCGGACTGGACTGGTCCAGTGGAGCGGATCGCATCCAGACCGCGATCTGGATCATTCTCTCAACCTCGCCAGGGGAGCGCGTCATGCTGCCCGAGTTCGGTGCCGGAATTAAAGACTACGTGTTCCAATCCAACAGCGCCTCCCTGCGAAATCAATTGGTAGGTGAGATCCAGAAAGCGTTGACGCAATGGGAGCCTCGCATTCAACTTGTGTCAGTGACTGCCACTACTTCGCCCGATCAAGACAGTCTGGTTCTGATCTCCATCGACTATCAGATCAGAGACACCAATGAGCTTTACAACATGGTCTACCCATTCTTCCTGCAAGAAGGAACCGTCTAATGCCGCTGCCCAATATAGTCCTCGACGATCGCACCTACGACGATTTGACCGCGGAATTGCAGCGCCGCATCCCCGCATACACGCCGGAATGGACTGACTTCAACGAGAGTGATCCGGGCATAGCTCTGATCGAGCTTTTTGCGTGGCTTGCCGAACTGCTGGTCTACCGGGTCAATCAGATTCCCGACAACGCATACGTCAAGTTTCTGCAAATGATCGGTATCCAATTGAACCTTCCGGCAGCCGCGCAAACATACCTGACCTTTACCTTGACTTCCTCGAATCTGCCAACCGCGGTGACTATCCCCGGGCAAACTCAAGTCAGTCTTTCGAATTCGTCGGGCGGCGCGCCGGTGATCTTCGAAACCACCGATAACCTGAATGCCGTGGGCGCCAGTCTGGTCGCAGTGCAATATTTCGATGGCACCCGCTACACGGTCGTCAACAACTTCAATCCCACGGACGGCACTTCGTATCCAGTGTTCGGTCCACAGCCGCAGGCCGGCTGCGCCTTATACCTGGGCTTCGATGGCGCCTATCCGGCAGATCCTGCGGAGGAAGCCCTCGAGTATCCGTTGACGATCCTGGTAGCGACGGTCGGCGGGGGAGACGTGCAAGGCGGCCCCCAAAATCTTCAGAACCTCTCGCCGCCAATTAACGGCGTGTTGGAGTACTGGAACGGCACCACTTGGCAAAGCGTGACCATCGTGACCGATGGAACCAAGAACCTCACCCAAAACGGCGTGATTATGTTTAACGCGCCATCCGGTTGGACCGCGACTCTATACGGTGCGTTGAAGAAGAGTTCCGACACTCCTCTGTTTTGGATGAGGTATCGCATCGCTCAGGTGCTTGGCTCGGGTTATCAGACGTCTCCGCAGTTAACCAATATATTCACCAACACCATCTCAGCGATTAACTCGGTGACGGTTCAAGGTGAACTGATCGGCGCAAGTAACGGCATGCCGAATCAGACTTTCCAGATTTCTAACTTTCCGATTCTCAAGGACCCTTCGTCGACCGGTATCGTAGCAGTGAATGAAGGCTCTGGCTACACAACATGGACCGAAGTCCTCGACTTCGCAGCTTCGGGCCGCAACGATACCGTATACACACTGGACTATTCCACCGGCCTGGTCGGCTTCGGCGACGGCGTGAACGGTAAAATCCCGCATTGGCTATCGTCCGATGGAACGAACCGCCCGGCCGCTGATCTGCCGAACATTCAGGTGACGGAATATCACTATGGCGGAGGATCGGTGGGTAACGCTGGCCCTGGTACGATCACGAATCTCGAAAAGGCGATCCCGTTTGTCGCAAGCGTAACCAATCCCGTTCCATCCCAGCTCGGCGCGGACGAAGAGACGGTCGCCCATGCCGAAGACCGCGCTCCGCTGGCGCTCCAGACTCAGTCGCGCGCTGTTTCCGTCAATGACTTCATCTATTTTGCCAAGCAGACTCCGGGTGCGGGGATTCAAAGGGCTACCGCGCTGCCGCTACAGCGTCCGCAAACCCAAGTCGTGCGCGCCAGCGATGGAACCGTCATTGTGCCACCGCCCGCTCCCGGAGTTGTGACGGTTCTCGTGGTCCCCGACGGCCCCAATCCGCTGATGCCTGTAGCTACCGCGCAGACACTCGCTGCCGTAGCCGCGTATTTGGATCAGTACCGGCTGCTTACCTGCGAGCTCCACATTTCCACTCCGGTTTACCGGCTGGTCGAGATTGAAGCGAACGTCATTGTGAATCCGAATGCGCTCTCCGGCCAGGTGCAGACGGCGCTCGAAACGACGCTTCTGAATTTCTACAATCCGCTCACCGGCGGACAGCAGGGCACCGGATGGGATTTCGGCGGCACTATTTACGTCTCTGACGCGTACGGCCAAATCCTGGGCGTAACCGGCGTGCAGCGCATCGAAGGCTCCGTGAAGATCTTCGTCGACGGAGTGCAACAGCCACAGGATCAGGACATCACTCTTCAGCCATTCGAGCTGGTCTACTCCACCAATCACACTTTGAACGTGAGCTACGCGCAATGATACCGGAGCGCAACAATTACTGGCTGCTCGATTCCGTTGCCGGATGGCAGATCGCGGCCGACTCCACTACCGGCGTCGTCTATACAGCCACCGAAGGCGATATCACTCTCGACCCGTTGCCGGGCGGCGCGGCTCTCTTGTCAAACGCGTTAGTGAACGGAATCGAATGCCCGGTAGCTCTTGCCGGAAACAAGAATGGCAACGTGTTTGTTCTGGATGGAGCCTCAGACCGCGTATCGCGCCTGGACCTGCAAGCGCAGCGCGCCCGTCGCATCCACGCATTCGGCGGCCGTGGATCGAAACTGCGCGAGTTCAAGTCGCCGCGTTCACTAACCGTTCTTCCTTCGGGCTCGATCGCCGTGGCCGACACCGGAAACGGCCGTGTGCAGTTGTTTTCCGCTGCTCCGCACGCGCTGCTGCAAGTGTGGGCAGGCATGAAGCCGTGCGCGGTGGCCAGCGACCACTGCGGCATCGTCTACATCCTCGATCGCAAAACGCGAAGCATTCTTCGCGTCCGCGCGAGCGGCGATTGGCTGGAGCCGATGGGCACGGGTGTCTTAACAGATCCGGTGGAACTGGCCGTCGCGGCCGATCAGACCATCGCAGTCGTGGATGGCCGCGGCTCAAACGCCGCGATTGTGATTTTTCCCCCGGACGGTGGCAAGCCCATCAAACTGACACTCGTTCAGCTACCTCTGTGTCTCGCGTTTGACGATACCGGCAATCTGTATTGCGGAACTGGAAACGCCCTCATTTCGAAGGTGCAGCCGGATGACACGGTGCCGGATGGCTGGTCTCTCGGTGGCGACGGAGTCAGTGACCTGGATGGATCGGTGGTTAAGGTTGCTTGGATCGATGGTCAAGGCCTTTATGCGATTCTGGCCTCCGCCACAGCCGGAACCGCTCCTGTTTTGTTCTCGATGAATCCGGCAGGAGCTTACAGTCCTACCGGCACCTTTGTCACGCAATCGCTCGAGAGCAATATCGAAACCTGCTCGTGGCATCGTGTGCAGGTCGTGGGAACTGTTCCAGCGGGAACCAGCGTCACCATTCAAAGCTCCACCAGCGAAGCTTATGACTCCGGTTTCAGCCCGTTTCAAATGTGTATGCAGGCGACGGGTGACAATCCGGACTGTCTCGTGCAAAGCCCTCCGGGACGCTATCTGCAACTGCAATTCACCTTGACCTCCAACGGTACGGCGACACCGCAGATTCACGCCCTCAAAGTCTATTTCCCTCGACAGAGCTATCTGCAATATCTGCCCGCCGTCTTCCAGGATGACAATCAAAGCCGCCTATTCCTGGATCGATTTCTGTCGGTGTTCCAAACCACATTCGACAATTTCGATACCTTTCTCGACGACCTTTGGCAGTTGTTCGACCCTTACCTCACACCCGATAATGTCTTCCCATGGCTCGCCGCGTGGCTCGCCCTCCCGCTCGATCCCAGCTTGACAGACGCCAAGAAGCGCCAGCTATTGAAGACTGCGTTTCAGTATTACCAGATTCGCGGTACGCCGGCCGGCCTGCAACAGGTGGTTCAAAGCTATACCGGGGTAACTAACGTTCGTATCCTGGAACATTGGAAGTTACGAAACTGGACCTCTCTGCCGCTCACTGGCGGATTGAGCCAAGGCGCCCGACTGTGGAGTCACAATTTGTACGCGCGCCTCCAGTTAGGAGTTTCCTCGCAGGTTGGCTCCTTCAAGCTCACCAATGCGCCTCAGCCCGCGTCGGAACCGGATGACTGGGGAGCAAATCAATTCAGCCTGATGTTTCCCGCGAATCCGTATACGGCCGCCGCCACAGTAGCGTCTGTGGAGAAGATTGTGGAGCGTGAAAAGCCGGCGTACACGCAGGAATTTCTGTGCCCCATCTATCCCCGCCTGCGGGTCGGCGTGCAAGCGACGCTCGGAGTGGATGCCTACGTTGGCAAAACCAACTCCGTTGTGCTGGGCAAGCTGGCCACCTTGAGTTATGACGCCGTCCTGGGACCCTCTCAAGCGGACAAGGATCGGCAAGCATTAGGGCTGAGTCCCTATCCGCGTCTCGGAGTGGACGCGAAGATTCTGTGAAGGAGCGAAGTATGGAAGCCACGAAAAGCAGTTCTGGAACGGCGGCGCAGGCCGCCAATACATGCGGACCCTGCGATATCCCCGGGTTCTGCCGAAGCTATTTCTACACCGGCAAGCTCCTCACCGAAGGCGACCTCAATCGCGATCAGCGTTATCTCATCGACAAGTTTCGTTTGCATCACGTCGCCCTGCATGGGTGGGGAGTCGTGTGCGGCTTGATGGTGCGGCCGCATCCGAATTGTGTGGATCGCGTGGTGGTAACAGCGGGCCTCGCATTGGACGATTGCGGAAGAGAGGTCCGGCTTGCAAAGGATTGCGTCGTCATGCTGCCGAAACCGCCCGCGCCCGTTCCCGACCCCTGCCCGCCGGACCCTTGCGGCGAGGACGGCGATGACTCGGACCAGTCTCCGCGGGAGCAGCCCAGACAAACCTACTATCTCTGCATTCGTTACGAGGAATGCAAGGAAGACTTCATGCCCGTGGTGTTCAGCGATTGCTGCGGCTCGCCCACCATGCCCAATCGCGTGTGCGAATGCGCGGCCATCGACATCACCATTGAGGAACCCTCCTGCCTCAAGGAAATCCAGGAGCGCCGGTGCTGCCGGGACGACCAGCATTGTCATGAGCTATGGGAACGCCTCCCGGAAAAGTGCCCTCCCTCAGGCAGCGTCTGCTGCATCCCCCTGGCCGTCATTCGCGACTACGAGAATTGCGAATCGCTGCGCGAGGAGATGATCGACAACTCCATCCGGCCCATCGCACCCAGCGTGGAGCGGCTGGAGCGAATGGTCCACTGCCTGATGGACCACATCCCGAAACCTCCGCCGCGGCTCACTCACATCGCCCGGTGCCGCTGGGATCACGATGGAGAATACGGACTCGGGGACTTCCTGCATGAGTTCGTCGGCTCCCACGAATCGCCCCAGGGGTTCGAAATCGAATTCGACCGCCGCGTGCATTCGAAAGGTCTGAACAATCGCACCTTTCAAGCCATGATCGTGCGGGAGACGCCCGAAGGACATGAGCCCAGACACGTCGAGATCGCGCCCGCCCGCGTGATCCGCAGCGAGGACGGGCGCCGCTGCATCCTGCACATCGATCCCGAATACGCCCGCCGCCACCTGCATGAGTGCAACTTCGACGTCATCGTCACCCTGCGTTGCGACAAGGTGATCGACGAGAACGGTCTCCCCGTGGACGGCAACTTCCTGGCGTCCTTGCGGGAAGACGAGGACCGCGATTACATGATGCGGTATCCCTCCGGAGACGGCGTCCCGGGTGGCCTGTTTGAAAGCTGGATTCGCGTCAGGCGGCAGAAGTAAGTCCCGAGGGGAGATCACCATGAACAATACACAGTCGAACAAATCGAGCAAAGGGACGCAGACCGGCGCGACGACGGCTTCCACCTCGACTTCCACTAGCACCAGCTCGACTCCGTGCGGATGCGGATGTGGTTGCGGATGTCACGGCCACGCCTCCGGATGCTGCAAGCTGACCTGCTTTGAGCGGCCCAGTTATTTTTGCGGACAACTGCTGTCCGATGCCGATCTGACCTTGCAGGAAAATTATTTTCGCGAGAAAAACAAACTGTATCACCGGGCCCTCGACGGCTTTGGCGTAGTCTGCGGCTTGCGCCTGCGGTGCGACGCCAACTGCCAGGGACGGATCGCCATCGGGGATGGATACGCCATCGATTGCTGCGGCAACGATCTGGTCGTGTGCGAGCCTCGCAGCTACGACGTAATCGGCGAACTTCGTAAACGAAAATGGCTGATCGATCCGCAATGGGATCCCTGCCAGGGCGATAGCGATCGCGAACGCGGTTGCATCGTCAGACAGTGTTTCTACATCGGCATCTGCTATTCGGAAGAACCGGCGGATTACGTCACTCCGTACACCACGGATTGTTCTCCCGCGCCGGGACCGTGCCAGCCGACCCGAATCCGCGAAGGCGTCCGCTTCGAAATCTACGATAAACTTCCGGTCCGTCCGAACCCTCTGACCGAAATGGAGAAGCGCATCGAGTGCTGCTTCCGCGTTTTCCGCGAAGGACAATTCTCCCGCGGGCTGGAAAGCATCGCAGCCCGCATTCTTCGGGCTGTAAAGTGCCCGGACGTCGCCCAGACCGAGCCGAGAGAAGAAGGAAAAGACGAATATCAAGACGCAGTGGCCGTATTCCGCGAATGCCGGGCGCTCTTTCTTTATGAATTGCGCACCTGCCCCGATCCGTACAACTGCAATCTGGAGCACGAAGTCTCGAAGCTCCGCGCACCCGGCGGCCCGAACGATCCGGATGCGCTCAGCGCCAACGAAGCCTTCACCCGCCTCTTCGAACTGATTCAGAAGCACGTGTTCGGCTGTGTTCTGAATGAGCTCGCCTTCTCCTGTCCGGATCCGCCGGAGAATTGCTGCGTCCTTCTGGGCAGCGTCGAGATCGAGAACGGACGCCTCACCAGAGTCATCAATTATCCTCGCTGGTATTTATGGTGCTTCGCCAACTTCTTCGAAGTCCTGATCTACACCATCGCCACCGATGCGGCGTGCGGGCAAAAAGAAGAGGATGAACCCGATCGCGAACGGAAAGGCGATGGCTGCTGCCCCACCTTCCAGGTCGACGTCTGCGAATTCCTGCATCTGTTTCAAGCCGACCACCGCGCGGCGGAGTTTGCCGCCAGTTCATCCATTCAAGCCATCAAGTCGATGTTCGCCTCCATGACCAGGGGGTTCGACTTCATGAACCCGCACCGCTTCTCGCCCCAAGTGCTTCGGGGCAAGTCCGCCGATCGCGCCATGAGCCTCGCCAAAAAACTGAATTTCGATCTCGACGCCTTCGATCAACCCGCGCCCGCGGAATCGGATCCCATCAGTGCCTTGCTCGAAAACATGCTCTATAACGGGCGCGGTCCGATGGTGATCGAAACCAAAGAGGGCAACGTGTCTCGCGCCACCAGGTCGATGGGCGGATCGGCGCGCGCCGTCGGATCGTACTCCTACGCCGATATAGAAGAGTTGTTCAACCAGAAAAACGCCTCCGGCGATGTATCCGCGCGCCTCGAAAAACTCGAATCCCAGATTCGCACTTTAATGGGCAACACGCCCCCGCCGCCCGAAGGAGGTTCGCATGAGTCTAATTGACCGCGTTCGCTACTACGACGGCGAATTTCTGCGTGCCTTCGACTTCGCGGACGAGCAGACCTATCACCTGGAGATGCGGCGCAGACTGAACCGCTACCTCCATCTCTACGGCATCGTCCGCGGTCTGGACCTCTCCAAATCGAACGATGGCAGCGTAACCCAAATCACCATCACCCCCGGCGTTGCCATCGACGCCTTCGGCCGCGAAATCTACGTATTTGCGGGTTACACCTTGGGCGACGCCGACATAACCGCGAATCGTTTGACCGCCACGACCTACGATGTCTGGCTGCGTTATAACAAAACCCCCAGCACCCCTCCCTCAGCGGGCTACGGTGTGTGCAATCAGGCGAATCAGTATACCCGTTGGACCGAATCCTTCAGCGTCGTTCTTCTCAAGAGTCCGTCAGCGCCGTTCACGAATCCCGCATTCACCGATCAAGACTCGGACGACCCTTCTCAGGATGGCGTCGGAGTCTTCCTCGGAACAGTGCAAGTGAATCCAACCTCTACCACCGCCCAGTTCGACAACCCGCAGCTCGATAAGCGGCACTTTTTAGGCTTGATCGCGCAGCGGATTCACGCCCCCTTCGGATACGATGCGCCGGTCACAGCCACCAGCGGCGGTCCCCTTCCCATCCTCACCCAGCAGGGTCCGAGACATCCTCCGGTGTCGCTCGAAATCGAGCCGAATATCTTCGCCCGCAGAAATCTGATCCTCGGCCAGGATTTCGACATGACCGGAGCGAACACCAGCTTCAAGGCGTCGCAGCCCACGCAAACCACCGGAAACGCCAAAATCGCCGGCAACCTTTTCGTCCAGGGCAATGTTTATTCGAATACCACCGATCCGAAAACCGGCTTCCCCGTCTGGATCGACATTCCTTCTTATATAAGCCAACTGGTGCAACAGTCCGCTCCGGATGTGCAGGTAAATGTCGCGACCATCTCGCCCGTGCCCGTCACCTCCAGCGTCGCCTTCCCTGGTTACGCGAGCGCCACCACCCCCATCTCAGTGACTTCGGCCCTCCCCAAAGTCAGTACCTTTGTCTCCTTCGCGTTTGTCTCTCAATTCGAATTCGATACGCAGACCAACGTGAACAGTCTCGGAGGCGCGCAGGTCCAGCTCTCGATCAATTCCGTAGTTCCGACGCTGCCGCCTTCCGGAAACAACTGCACGACCAATGTCACCTGGATCGCTGGACCGGCCACGGGCGTTTTTTCGGCCATCGCCAATTTCCAGATAACCGCGGTCTTCATCTGCTTCCCGTAATTTTATGGGTCTCCGCATTGCCCGATTCGCCACCACGTGCCATGTTCCGCCGTCTCACGGTCCGAAGGCCGGACTGGTGGACCGCCTCGCGCGTGGACGCTTCGCGAAGGATCTGGGCGCTCATCTGGGCCCCAGCCTCGCGCGGCAACCGGCGATCGTTCGCATCCGTAAACTTTCCCTTCGCGTGGTGATTCCAGGACCGGAGATGAACGAAGAATCGCTGTCCCGTGCATGGACGCAGGCCTTCGGCAAAGCGTTGTTCACCGCCCTGCAATACCCCTCGGGAGCAGCGCCGATTGAACTCTTCCGAGCCGACTCGCTCACGTCTTACCTCGCCGGAGCCATCCGCGACCTCTTGCAGGGAGTCGCCCGCTCCCAGTGGTATTACGCGGAATTCGCGGAGATTTTCGAACGTAGCGACCCACAGGCAGCCTTGACTCTGCTCTGTAAATGGCCGCGCCACACCCTTGCGATCCTAATCGAGCTGGCGCGAACAGGCGCTCTCGAATCCTTGTTTGCCCGGCTTGACGATCTGGCCTTCGAAACCATCTTCCAGTCGCTCGCCACCCCCGAAGACGCAGAAGTTTCACTTTCGACCGCGGATCTCATCTTCGCGGCCCGCTGTGTTCAACGCGATCTTTCCGCGAAACTTTCAACGCTCCGTTCGCGCCAATACTCTCTCCGCCTCTTCGTCGACTCCTGGCGCGCCGGAGACCGCCAGCTCCCCGCGCGCTCTCTCCATCACGCCCTCGGCGCATTGTGGCTTCTGATCACCGCCCGCCGGCCTCCCGGCGATAGCGTGCCCGCTAGTCTCCAAGGTTTATTCGCCGATCTTCACGAAAACGAAGCAAACATGAAGCGCCTTTCCGCGCCCATATCGAAATTGCTCGCCAGCCTCGCCAATGAGATGCGGCTCCGCCCCCAATCGCCCCGCCTGGCCGATCTGTACCAGCGCATCGCCGGCCTTCGTGTCCAGTTCAAAGTGCCGTTCGAGCCCGCCATCGCGCCGGCCCGCACACTTGCGAGCGATTGGTGCGGGCTCTTTTTCCTCACTCCCATCCTGAACCGCCTCGGTTGGATCCACGCCTGGAGGCGAACCAGTCATTTTCGGGAGGGCGGCGTATCCTCTCTGCTCGCCGGCATCGCGCTCAGCATCGCGGGAAAATTCGACACCCAAGCACCAGATACAGATCCCGGAATCGCCCTCTTTGCCGGCTATCTCGAAGATCTGAATCCTGAGCGCCTGCGTAGCTTGCTGAATCGATATCCGCAGCCGGCGCGTGACGACGTCCTGAAAGCGGCGCTACCAACCGCCGAACCCGACGCGACCTGGGACACAGTGTTCGACCGCCTAGCCGACGCTCTCATCGCCGAATTCGCCGGCACTCTCGGTGGCTTCCGGCAAGCCGTCCGCGCGAGCATTGTCCGGACGTTCCTTCGGCGCGGCGGCGCCATCCGCATCGACGACCGGTCCATTGTGGTCGTGCCCGACCCTAGTCCCTATCACGTCGTACTCCGCATCGCCGGTTTGGATCGGCCCGTCGAGTCCGTCTCCTGGCTCGGAGGCCGCCGTCTGGAATTCGAAGTGGGGGATCTCTGATGGAACCCTATCGCGATAGCGTGGAGCATCTCACTGATGAGTTGAAGCGCGTCGATCTCATGATCCGCCGCGCCCTCGCCATCGCCAGGGATCGCCATGCGCCCGGTGGCGATGAGTTTCGCGGCCTCGTGATCTCGGAGCCGGAAATCGAATCCCTGCTCGAATCCGGTGAGTTCCTCCTCCACCACTGGCGCAAACAGGACGCGGTCAAGGCGCAGTTGGAGCCCTTCGATCAGAAGCTCGAAGAAACCGACAAGACCATCTTGCAGCGGCGCGACCTGACCGTCAAATCCGGGCGTCGCCTCGCCTTGCCCTATCTCGCCGAAAGATTCGGATTATCGGCGGCGGAAGTGGATCTCCTTCTCATCGCCCTCGCGCCCGAACTGGAGCCTCGCTACGAAACCCTCTACGCGTATCTGCAAGACGATGTTACGCGGCACCGCCCCAGCGTGAATCTAGCCCTGAACCTCATCTGCCGCAGCGACCGCGAAAAGCTGGTAGTGCGCCGCTTCTTTGCGCCCGGCGCGCCCCTCCTCCACTTCCGCATGATCGAGCTTCTCGACGAATCGCACGACCGCGAGCCGACCCTTCTCCGCAAGTTCATGAAGATCGGCGATTCGCTGCTGCGTTTCCTGCTCGATCAACCGCCTACGGCCCTGGCCCTCGGTTCCTACGTCGTGCCGCGTCTCACCATCGACGCCCTGGAAGTCGACGACGCGACCCGCGCGAAATTGACGAACCTGGTGGATTCGCTGGGCCGCGCCGGATTCTCGAACACCGTCGTCCGCGTAATCGCCGAGACTCGCGCCGAACAGGAGTCCGTCGCCGAAGCGCTGGCCCAGGCCTTGCACAGACCTCTCATCAAAGTCCAGGCCGCCGACCTTCAAAGCGATCCGGCCAAGGTCAATGGCTTGGTGCGAGACGCGGCCCTCCTCGATGCCGTCGTCGCCATCCTCGGCGCGGATGTGAGCCTGGCCCCCGCCCCCGACGAACAACCGTCTCCCGCCCAGGCCCCCACGAAGTTCTGGCCCATGCTCGAAAGCGCTCCAGGTCCCATCCTCGCGCTCGGTCCCGCAGCCGCGTTTCCGGATTTGCCGCCGGACGCCCGGATCTGGCGCGTTGATATCGAAGCCCCGGATTTCGATCTTCGCCGCCAAACGTGGGAAAGCGCCCTGGCCGGTGCGCCCAGCGATATCGATGCGAACCGTCTGGCCGATACCTTCCGTTTTGGAGGACCGCAAATCCGGCAAACCAGCACGCTGGCCTATTCGCTGGCCGCCCTGAGGAACCCTTCCAATCCCACCCCGGCCATGGAGGACATGCTCCAGGCCGGCCGCTCCTTGAGCGCCCCGAATCTGACCCGTTTCGCCACCGCGATTCAGCCGCGCTACGACTGGAACGATATCGTTCTACCCGACGAAAAAAAACAGCAGCTCCAGCACATCGCCGCGCGCGTGCGCCATCGCCGCACCGTCCATCGCGACTGGGGTTTCGCCGACAAGCTCTCCCGCGGCAAGGGCCTCAATGTCCTCTTCACCGGCGCTTCCGGCGTCGGAAAGACCATGGCCGCCGAAGTACTCGCCAAGGATCTCTCGCTGGTCCTCTATCAAATCGATCTCTCGTCCGTCGTCAGCAAATACATCGGCCAGACCGAAAAACACCTCAGCGCAATCTTCCATGAAGCGGAGATGAGCCAGAACCTGCTGTTCTTCGATGAAGCCGACTCCCTGTTCGGAAAGCGTACCGAGGTCAAGGATGCGCACGACCGCTACGCCAATCTCGAAGTGAACTATCTGTTGCAGCGCATCGAGCAGTACGAAGGCCTCGTGGTTCTGTCCACCAACCTCCAGCGCAATCTGGACGACGCATTTTTGAGAAGAATGCAGGACGTAGTCGATTTTCCGATGCCCGACGAAACCCAGCGTGAACAGATTTGGCGGCGTCACATTCCCCAGTCCGCGCCCCTCGAAAGCGATATCGATTTCGCCTTCCTCGCCCGCCAGTTCAAACTTACCGGAGGCGTGATCAAGAATGCCGTGATGACCGCCGCATTCCTGGCGGCCGGCAAATCCAAAAAAATCGGCATGGCCGAAATGATCCGGGCCGTCCGCATCGAACTCCAGAAGCAGGGTCGCCTGGTGATGAAGAGCGATTTCGGAAAGTACTTCGATACGGCGCGAACGCCGGCCGAGAAAGAAGTAATGTGAGCGCCGATGAGCCCCGCGCCCGAACCATTGCAGGCAGAGAAAACCACGGCCCCCACGCCCGGCCAGCAGCCTGTCGCGACCCCATCCTCCCCGGCTCAGGGCTACGATTCGTTCGTCGACCGCTTGTTCCAGGGTGGTTCTCCCGCGGACCCTCCTGACGCGCCCGCCCGCTCTTTGCACCTGCCGGGCCTCGCCACGCCCATCCTCCAGCGTGCCCAAAGATCCTATGGAAATCGAGCCTCTCAGCAAATCGTGATGCGCGCCCTCGCCCTCCAGCGGAAGTGCGACTGCGGAGGCACTTGCGACAAATGCAAGGATGAAGAAAACGGACGCGCGCTCCAGCGCAAATCCGCAGGTGGCGTGCAGCCCGAATTTAACGGAATTCCCTCGACGCCCGGAAAGCCTTTGGACGGAGAAACGCGCGCTCCGCTCGAGAATCATTTCGACGCCGATCTGTCCGAAGTGCGTCTCCACACAGAAACCGAGGCTGCGGAATCGGCCAGCAGCCTGAATGCGCGAGCATACACGACCGGACGGGACATCTATTTCGCCGCGGGCATGTACGCCCCCGCAAGCACCGAAGGCCGGCGGCTCCTCGCTCATGAGGTCGCTCACGTCGTGCAGCAAAGCTCGGGCAAGGAGCCGGGCATCGCCGCTAAATCCGATCACGGAGTGAAGATCGGCAATCCCGACGACTTCCTGGAAACGGAAGCCGACCGCGAAGCGCAGGAGTTCATCGGCGGAGCGCACACGCAGGATCCCAACGAGGAGGAACGCAAACGTCTCGATTCATCCCCTCCCGTTCATCGGTCGATCCAACGGGACGTTGAATATATCGACGTTGAAATTGTCGGTCCTGTCAACGCATATACGCCGCCTGGCGGCCGTACTTATACAGTGGGAGAGGCCGCCGCGTCCTTCATCCTGATGGACATCGTCATCCCCCCTGATGATGGCTGGGCGAAGTTCAAGTGGTTCAACTTCGAAACCGGCATGCCCGAAGTCGGTACTTGGGTCGAGTGGGACTTCCGGTATGTCGCGGAAATCGGCGGTTTCCACCCCTTCAGAGAGCTTGCCAAAAGCTTTACCCCCGACCAGTGGAGGGCCATGTGGCCGAATCCAGTCCCCACCATCATGAAGATGTATGAGGAAGGCACGCTGAAGCTGGAGGATGAAGCCGTCCTGTCAACCTATCGCGGGATGGTTCGGACAACGGGCCGAAACGCGCTCGACGAGAATGAAAAACGAATCGACGATTTGTTGAATGCGCCCGACAAGGTCGCTCTCCTGGAGGAATACTCGCGCGGCCTCCTGGAAGCTTCGTTGATCCGCGACCAGCTTGAACGCAGCCTTGCGAATTTCGACAAGGCGTTCGTCGCGCAACAGGGATTCAGTTTTGGCTTGCCCAAGATGGAAGTGAATCTCGATGTCTACCGGCAAGCCCGCATGGCGCAGGAAAAGGCGGAGATTCAGGAGACGCTTGATTCGTGGCGCTCCGCTTTCCCTTTGCTCACTCGATTGCGGACGGAGCAGATTAGCGTCGGCATGGTGGAACTTACGCTGCGCAATGTCAAGCTGAATATTATCGGCGCGCGGGCGGATCTCAATTCGGCGAAACTGGATCCCTGGGAAATGGATCCAGTCCGCCAGAAAGTTGGATCCCTCATTGGCGCTAAGACCAAGGCCGTCGTCGGAGACGAAGATGCAAGCAAGAAGCATTGGGGCTGGGTCAAGATGGGAGCCGGCCTCGTTTTCGGCGTGGCCATGCTGTTCGTTCCCGGCGGTGCCCTCATCGATTTGGCAGTGGGTGTCGCCATGGCAGCCGACGCCTGGGATCAGGCGGAAACAATCGGGCGGGCGGCCAACACCAGTCCGCATGTCGATGAGGGTCTGATGAGCCAGGGCCAGGCTCAAATGGCCAAAATCATGGCCGTGGTTTCCACGGTTCTTGCCGTGGCAGGAGTGGCGGCCAGTGCCTTCAAGGTACTCCGCGTGGCCGGCCGGTTTGCGCAGGTGACCGAAGCGTTCCCCGAAATGGCCGCCGGTGAGCGGATGACCCTGGCGCGAGCGGTGGCCGACAAACCCGATCTGCTGAAGACCCTCGCGGCCCATGGCGGCGATGAAGCCGTCGCGTCCCGGCTCCGCGGCGCTCTGCAAGGAATGGCGGACAATCCCAAGGCGCTCACCAAGGCCCTGGAAGGAATTGGTGAGTTTACCAAGCTGCGCAAAGCCGAATCCGAGGTTTTGAAAGACACCATTAAGTCCGTCGCCGTCGAAGAAGGAAAGCATTTCCTGCGCTTCGACAAAGCCGGCAGGATCTGGATTTGCTCGGAGATTTGTACCGATGCCACCGAAGTCGCCACCAAAGTATTGGGCGGACACAGCAAGATCCTCGCGAATCCCGAAGCCGTGCGCCTGGTTCAGAATCTCGCGGATAATGGCATGGAAGTAGAAGTCATGAGCCAGATCGTTCAAGCGGCGGCTGCGGACAAGAAAGGTATCAAAGATGTTCTCGTCATGTTGGCAAGGCTTCAGATGGCCGACAAAGCGGGTATCCGCGGCGTCAAAGTCGTTCTCTCAGATCTGGCGCAGGGCGGCGGCAAAGCGCAGGGCGCCAGATTTGTGCTGAATTACCTCGAAAAAAAGGGATTGTGGACCAAGGTGGATGCGTTCGAAGTGCTCGAAAGCGCCGGAGAGCTGGGCGGCCGCCGCTATGACGCAATCATCGAAGGATGGCGGTATCAGTTCAAGGACTGGGGAGAATTCAGCGCATCGACATTCCTCGACCAGATCAAAAAAGACCTGGCCGTTACCACCTTAGACCGGCTACGGTGGGTGTTTGCCGGAGGTCGTCTCGGATCGAAGGCGGACATCGTCAAGCTTGCGACGGCGGTCTTGAAGCGGGCGGCAAAGAGCGATAAGGCCTTCGCCGCGGACGCTGGACGCATCATCGCGGGCCTGAAAAACATCATTGAGGTCCATTGAGGTCCATGGCTGTCTATTCGCACTACTACAATTCGCCGCAGCGATGGCCGTCTGAACCGGTTTCGCTCGCGTTTCCACTCGATGCGAATCCTGACTGGACCTTGACGGACGTCCATTTTCCGCCGCGGCTCTCAAACGGCAAAGTATTCCTGAGCAGCGGCGACGGCCTGATTTCCGCGTTCGACGAGGAAACGGCTCAACCCCAATGGGAATTCCGGCTGCCTGCGCCTGAAAACCAGGAGTACCATCCCGATATCCTGATCTCCGGCGACAGTCTCTTAACCAGGCGGGATCGCGATCTGTTCGTTCTCGATGCCGGCACGGGCGCGCTCAGACGGCGGCATCAGGCCGGCTATTTCGATCTGCGATCCGCGGCTTTCGCAAACGAGAGTCTGTTCTGCCTCGATGTGGATGAGGATTTGAACGTTGCGTGTATCCGTTACGATCTCGCATCGGGCCAGACAATCTGGAAGCAGCCGTTGATGGAAGTGCCGGAATTCCTGACCGTGAAGGGAGATGTAGTGCTCGCGCCTTTAGACGATTCCACGCTAGCCTGTTTCGACTGCGCCAACGGCGAAATTCAATGGAAATCCGCCGTGGCGCTCACTCGAGGACCGATTCTTGCCTGGAACGATCTGGCCATCGTCGCATGTCAGTCGGAGATTGTTGCCGGCTTCGAAATTTCAAGCGGCACCATGCGATGGAAGCAGCGCGCCAAGATATCGAGCGCCTATCAGATGGCCGCCGACGCCGCGGGCACGATTCATATCCTTCAGAACGACGCCTGGATTCAACTGTCTGCGGAACGCGGCGTGGTTCGCAACATCGTCAACATCGAGGATGCCAAGCGATCCCGCGGTATGTCTATTTTGAGCGCCCCAACCGCGACAGAGGGCCATTTGCTCTTGGCGGACGTCTATAGCGGTTTGCTGGTCGCGATCGAAAATGGCTCCGGAGAAATCGTGTGGTCGTTTCCTTGTGCGGGAAAGGTTCCGGTTCATTTTGCCCCCGTAGCCACCCGCAACAGAGTTTTCGCAGTCGACTCCGGCGGCCACTTTTACGCGTTCCGCTCGCTGGCGTGATCTGGTACACGAATGACAGGAGGACCGGATCATGCGCACATTTCATCCAGAACAAAGTCCTGAAATGCCCAGCGAGTCCTCCCATGAAGCGGCTTCGCGTCCCGGCAAAGGACGCGATCCGTTGGTCGATCGGGCCGTCCAACAAGCCTCCGAGGGATCACTGCCATCGAAGAGCCTTTCGGCGCCGGTCTTGCAGCGCGCGCAGCAGGTTCTCGGCAATCGCGCCTCCCAACAAATCGTCATGCGCGCCCAGGAGCCTGAAGACGTCATCGCCGGCGGAGGAGGGCGGCCGATCGACGCGGACGCGCGCGGTCCGCTCCAAAATCATTTCGGAACCGACCTGTCCGACGTCCGGGTGCATACCGATTCGGAGGCCGCCGGTTCCGCGGAGCGCATTGGCGCGCTCGCCTACGCCTCGGGACGCGATATCTATTTCGCACCCGGCATGTATGCCCCGTCCGGTCATGAGGGACAAAGGCTGCTGGCGCACGAAGTCACGCACGTCCTCCAGCAAAGCTCCGGCAAGGGGCCTTCCATCGCCGCGAAATCGCGTTCCGCCAAGATCGGTCCTCCCGATGATTCGCTCGAATCCGAGGCCGACCGCCAGGCCGAAGAGTTCGCCTCCGGCACACCTTCGAGCCTCACGGAAGAAGAACGCAAGAAGCGCGAAATGTCCGGCCCCGTCGTTCAAAGGCAACCCAAGGCCGACGCAACGGAAGCGCCGAAGGACGTTCGCGCGGGAACCTTCATCGATCAGATTGTCATCAACCTCGATACCAAGCGGGCGGCCTTCCTCACTCCCCAAGGATCTCCCATCACGGGAACGGCGACCACCGACCTCGATCCCGGAGCCTACCAGATTTCCGTCGATAAAAAGGCCTCTCAATGGGTCTTCGCTCCCGGCCAGGTGAAAGCGGGCAAACGCTTCGACGTGACCCTCGACGGCGCCATTCCGTGGACCCTCGCCTATCCGGATTCGCTGACCGTGCTCGCTACGCACGGCTTCACGGCCAATGGCGAACACTCTCTCAAATCGACCGAGACCAGCGTGCTCGACCTGATCGACAGTAAGCAGTTCAAGGACGCTTTCGAACTGCTCTCGACTCTCAACGATGTGGACCTTCGGGATCTCCTCGCTGCGCTCCACAACGAACATGAAGATGCGGTGATGGTCCTTCTTGGCCACTTCGATATCGCCATGAAAGAGAAAATCGACGCCTCCCGGCTGCTCGCCGGCCTCGAAGGCGTCGAATGGAATGAGGACAAGCTGTATGTCGATAATTTCATGAGTTACTACGTTGACCCCACGTCGTTTTCGAAGGACCCGGACCGCGCCAAGCAAGGCAAGTGGAATATCAAGATCTACTTCACCTACGCGTTGACGCCGGAGAGGGCGATTCAGGTCTACGCGGACGATATCTTGGACGGGGGCGTGAAAACCGGCGTCAAGCCACACTACGGAATCGGAGATCTGCTGTACCCGGACCAGATGAATTCCGCCACCACGCCCAGAATGTGGGCCGCCAAGAAGGAAGTGATCAACCATATTGAAGAAGGCAACGCCGAGTTCATCATGACCGCTCATCAAGCCACCGAAGCGGTTCTCGGAATGGTGATGGCGGGCCAAGGCTTGTTGACATCGACCATTCCGGCAGCATCCGGAGGCGCAGCGGCAGTCGCGGGCGGCCTCCGCAGGCCAGTCTCCGAAGCGATGGAGGCCCAACCCGGCCGCTGGATGCACGATTTTGAAGGCGGGGCGAACATGAGCGCGGAAGACCTGGCCTATGAGTTCCACGCTTGCAAGAAGAGCGCGCCGATGAGTTACGTAGTGGAGAACGTGCGCTTCGATGGCTTCGACGAAGGCGCGCTGCTCGATGCGAAGAATTATAAGTTGGGCGGCCGTCAATACAAATTGCTGGAGCGAAACGATTACTTCACCGGCCAGCGCCTGTTGACCGACGCGCAGCGTCAGCTTCGCGCTGCCGGCAACACGCCGGTGGAGTGGAGGGTTGCGAACGAAGTCGCGGCCAACAAGATTCGCCAGTTGTTCAGTGTCAATAGCGTCAACATCCGGGTGGTCTTTTATCCTTAGCGAACAGAGAAGCGAAATCCAATGAGACTCTGGGTGTGGATACGGCAGTTTCGTAAGAAGCCCAAACTGCTGCCGGCGGCCACCGTGGTCGCGGTCGAGGCGGATCATTCCGAAACCACTACGCAGCCCGCCAGGCAGGCCATTGCACTGGGCCCTGTGACGGATCATTCCGAACCCGCTCCCGCGCCCACTGAAGAGATTCCGGAAGCAACCCCACCCGTCAAGCAGGCGATAGCACTTGGCCCCGTGACACCGGCCGCTATCCCGCCGCCCAGCTATTCGGAAGAGAACGCGCGAGCGCGAGCTCTCTACTTTGGCGTCGGCACCTATTCGCCGGCGCCGAGCGCGGAACGGGTCCTCGCGCCTGATTTGGTGTTCCGTCTCGGCGCCGACACCAGGCGAGCGATCGCAGAACCGCGTCCGCCCGCCCCGCAGCCGCGCGAGACCATCCCGGATATCGTCGCGGTTCATGCGCCGCCTTCGCGCCTGATGGATCTGTTCAGCACCTCCACCGAAACCGAGCCGCAATCGGACCCATCCGGCCGCGTCGCCGATGTCGATCCTTTGTTGCTGTCCCTTTTCTTCGCGGCCCGCGAAGGCGGCTCCGAAGTGCCCGAGGAAGCCACCGTCGAATATCTGACACACGCGCCTCTTCTCGCGTTGGGCGTTCACTTGCGCGATCTGGTCTTGCAGCACTGGTCGTCGGGCGGCGCGCCCCTGGGCTCGACCGGCCTTTTGGCAGCAGCGCGCCAGGTTATTCCGCACGACGGCACTGCTCTGTTGATCTGCCACAACGTCGCCAAAGCCTTCGCGCGCGGCGGGGAAGCGATTCGCTGGCAGGTGATCAACCGGACCCGCGGCGAGTATACGGACGGAACGAATACCTATCTGGCCGCCGCGCTCCATCGCGATGGAGTCCTCAGAACAGGCCCCTTCGGCAACCGGTCGATCTTTTATACGCTCTTTTCGGCGAAGGAATTCGGCACCGCCGATCCAGGCGACTACTACCGCTATTTCGCCGCCGAAACGGCAGTGTGGTTCGCGGCCAACGGGCATAGCCGAATTCCCTCGGTGCCCCCGACGCCGGCCGCGCGCAAGTTCGCGGAGTCCATTACCGAGGAAGCAACCCGCGCTCGAGATCCTAACGCGGATCTGACGCCGGCATACCGCGGACGGTTGTGGGCCGATTCGATGCGGTCGCTGGAACGCGCCCCAGTGGCCGCGATGCCTCTGAGCCCCGGTACGATTGAGCAGATTCTTCAAACCGCCTCTCCGCATATTCGCCGTGACGCCGCGGGAACAAGTTTCACGATCCTCTGCACGGTCGAAGAAGGGCGAGGCTGCCGGTTCGCGACTTCCGATTGGGCGGACGAGAGCCTGGCCGGGCTGGCGCAAAACGTTATCGACGAACTTGGCTGGAAAGCCGTGGAACGCTCCTTCCGAAGGCAATCCATCATCCGCTGTGTTATGCCTGGGGCGGACGCCAGCACAGCAAAATGCGAAATCGATCGCGGCGCCGGCTTTGAACCGATGACTCAAGAAGCTTCGCCGGCTGAAGCCGACGCTCGAAGCTGAAGCTTGCGCCACCTTTGGGTCATGCGTTGTGGTGATCCCAGGCTCTGTCGGCCTCACGTTCGCGGTTGCGGCGGAGGATTGCATCGTTAATTTGGTCTTCTGAAAAAACGAAGCCATCTTCGGAGGGGTCGTAGGTTTCTCCTTTCTCCTCGTACATTTCGGTGATGTCCAGGAAGTTGTCGAGGTCCTGCTCTTCCTGGGCTCGGCGGGTTTCCTGGAGTTTCTGAAGCTGCGCTACGGTGCGTTCGAACTGGCGCGAGAGGCGTTGGCTGTGGAGGCTCAGGTTGGCTAACGCTTTCGACTGGCTTTCTAGAGACGCAACGATGGACATAGCGTCCTGGACCTGTTGCGGGGAATCAGTAAAGGGGCTAAGTTGGCTGGCGACTCCTAGCGTGAGGAGATTAGTTTCGAGAGCCGCTACTCGGTTGAGGCGCCAGGAGGTGTCGGCCAGGGCTTGGACGAGATGGGCTTCGGTGGCGCCTTCGGGATTGTATTCATCGGTGAAGGATTCCAGGTGAAGCTGGTAGGCCTGGAGATCTTCCGTGGGCATGACTACGATTTGGCCGGTCAGGCCGTGGCGTAGGGCGTTCAGAGAGGAGCGCTGCTTGCCCTCGGTGGTTTTGGGTCCGGTGGAGTGCCGGGAGTTCTCTCGGTTGATTTCGGTGCGATGTGGTATCGACATGCCTTGGTATACCAGGGCGAGGATCGCGGAGCGCGTGGGTGCAAACGGGATGTGATTGAAAAGCCGGGACTACGGCTTGAGTTTTACCGCGTTCTTCGAGGGGCCTGTTACGGAAACTGCCGCTTTCGAAATGTCCCCTCCATCGATTGCGATTCTTTCGCTCTTTCCCTCGACTTCCATAAAGGCCGCGGCGGGCGTCAGGACTCGCGGAGCAGACACCAGCACATCGCTCGCTTCGACCAGGCGCAAAATGGACGCTGCATGCTCATTTCCATGCGCGCTCAACCCGTTCAGCGCGGCGTCCGCGACATGATCGAATACCACTGCCGGCCGGAAATCGGGTTGTTCCACTTCAAAACGCATGTTATTCAGGGTGAGGCCGCGGACATTCCTCGCATACAGGCCGTAGGCCGGCGGAGTGCCGATCTCAAAATATTCTCCAGCGACTTGCGGGACCTCGCGCTTTGCTTCTTCCTGGGTGCCACCCCCACCGAAAGTCATGCGCACATCGCTAAACGAGATGTCCTCGATCAGCTCCTCTCCGATTCCGTTGAGAACGATGCACTGACGGGTTTCGCCGGGGCGATAACCCTGCGCAAACGCCATATCGTCGAATTGGCGTCCTTGAGAAACGACGCTCGCCCGGATGTTGCTGAACGAAATGTTTCGCACGAAACCTTTTTGCGCGCCTTCCACCACGGATGCGTCTCCACGGGATCGATTGCTCCGGTTGATGGAGATGGGGCCGGTCACATCCTGCATGATCAGATTCGAAAATAAAATGTTTTGCACCCGGGAATCGGGGCTGAAGTGCATTTTAATAGGGCACCCGTAAGTTTGATAGATCACGCAATTGGATATGGTGACGTTCTCCGGATTCCCTCCGCCGAAACGAAAGACAGACCAACGCGTGCTGAACGTGCTGTTGGTTACGGTCACGAATTTGCAGCTCCCGAACAGCGCGCAGGCGTCATCCTGGGCCTGGACGTCGCAATTCGAGACGTGGACGTGCTGGCTGCTGATGAAATGAAATCCGTCGTTATTTCCGTTGACGCGATTGTAAATGCGGAGGCCGTCCATCCACACGAAATCGCTCTGAATCACGCGAACGGAATGAAAGGCGCTGGCTATCAGATTAATGTCGCGCACCCTCAAGTTCCGGCAGCGATGGAATAACAGATGATACGGCCGTTCCGCGCCGCCGCGCCCGGAGGGAGGCGGAACACCCCGGCTGGGGCTGCGAAACTGAGCGCCCTGGCCATCGATGGTGCCGGGGCCTTCTATGGTCACGTTCTCGGCGTTGACGGCGAAGATGAGGCCGACATTGCCGTCCTCGAGCGTCGAATCTCCGCGCAAAGGAATCTCGGAAGCCGCGTGGTATTGCGTCCCATCCGCGCTGCCCAGCAGCTTTCCCTGCGCGGAGACGTGCAGAGTGACGTTGCTCTTCAACTCGAGGGTGCCGATCACAAATACACCGGGCGGCACCAGCACCGTTCCGCCGCTTTTCCGATGGCAAGCGTCGATGGCCGCCTGAACGGCCGCGGTGTCGACCGTTTTGCCGTCTCCTTTGGCGCCGAATGCGAGAATGTTGAACGTCTCGCCCGAAGGCGCCGTCTGGGCTTTCAGCAGGCCGGCGCCGATCGACGCCGCCGTGATACATCTCATCCAATCTCGTCTCGACAGGGTGTCCATTCGGAGACACTATAGCGTACCTTCCGCTCTCAGCGGAGGCGCGGACGCCGTCTTACTGTAGCGCTATTTATTGCCTTCTAGTCTCCTGTCCCCGCAATTCATCGAATAAATTCGCATGGTGGGGCAGACCCCTGGTCTGCGGCCGACGCACTCGTCGGTCTGTCTTGAGCGTCACGGAAGAGCCGGACCAGGGGGTCCGGCGCAGACGGGGGCGTCTGCCGCACAACACTTACTTCACAAACCATTGGGACGGCAGACTAGTGTCCTGAGTTGTAAGTCCATTGAATCAGTCTGCGCGCAGCCACAGGTGGACTTGGTAGCGCGGGCTTCACTAAAGCTCGCGCCACATCCCGCCTCTGGACGCTATCGCTTGCGCACTTCCAATTGAAAGGGCTGCGCCACGGCGCTTACTTCAGGATCGTAGTATTCATAGACTCGCGACTGGAAAGTGCGCGCCCGAATCGGGAACTTCGCGCGTAAGCGGAATTTCAACTTCACGGCGTCGCTGCCGGCGATGGAATCGAAATAAAGAATCGCCTGTGTAGCCGTTAGATTGAATTTCTCCAGGCGCCCGGTTTTGCGGGATGCCGTCTTCTCCTTGAAGTCCTGAAGATCTTCGCTCAACAGATCGAAGCCCGGCGGAATGCCCAGATCGACCATCACCATGTTGGCGGTCTTGTTCAAGTTGTTCCTGATCAGAGCCGTCGCGGTTGCGATATCGTCCTGCGCAAGAGTGGTGCGATCGTAATCGACCCGGATCGACAAGGGCTCATTGGCGGAGTCTTCGGTCCACGGAACGAAATATTGTCCAGCAATCTGATAAGCGAGTCCGCCCGTGCCGTGGAAGCGAAGCTCGACGGTGTTGTTCGCGGCGACGTTCTTCAAAGGAAACTGATGGAGGAGGTCGTTATTTTCAGCAGTCAGAACCAGTTTTTCGACGGCAGATCCGTTGACCAGAACTTCGACGGTTCCACGAACGTCGGCGGAGCCTTTTTCGGTCGACAGCAGGACTGCTCGAAGCGCCATGATGGTGGCCTGAGTGGATCCCCAAGCGCCGGTCGCGTCCTTCTTCGAGGCAATGTAGCGGAGCCCTTTCTCTGCGACGGGCGACGCTTCTCCGGATTTGAGCAGCGCTTGAAGCGCGAGCCCGGTGGTTTCGATAGCCGCGCTCGAACCGCGTCCGTAGACACCGGTTTCCTCGGCGTTCCACGAGGCTTCTTCGCCCTGTTCGGTATGGGCCTCGATCAACTGCTGGATCGCGCGGTTGAGAAACGCCCCTTTGCGCCCTTCATCCGCCGCGAAATTCGCGATCACGGCGAGCGTGTAGGAATCGGTGTTGGCGCGCATATTCTGCTCGACGAACTGGCGGGCGCGCTCCACGGCGGGTCCACGGTAGCCGGTGTTTTCAAGAGACCATCCGATATATGCGGTGATGCGAAGCACATCGTTGGTGAAGCGATTGGTGGCGCCTTCGTTGATGAAACTGGTATCCGGCTTCCAGCTTCCGTCGCCTTGTTGTTGCGAGGCGAGCCACTGCTGAGTCCTCTGAATCACCTTGGGATCGACCTCGTACACCTTCGACATGTCGAAGAATTCCATGAGTCCGTACGCGGTCAGGATTTTGTTCGCGGGAGCCCGGCCGAACCAGGAGAATCCTCCTCCGGGAACTTCAAAAGTCAGCAGGCGCTGATAGCCGTTGGCGATGTATCCTTCCGCATTGGCATGGACTTCGGGAGTCGATTTCTTCATGCGCTTCATGTAATCGAGCGCCAGGATGTTGGGATAGGTGCTGGAGGAGGTTTGCTCGAAACAGCCGGCGGGCATGCGGAGAATCGCGTCCATTCCTTCGATCACCTGGCTCAGTGGACCGGGATAGAGCCGCACCAGGATCTTGTTTGCATCGGGGATTGCGGTGGCTGGAAAACTCACTTCATGCGAGGCCGTGGAATCGAGCCGTCCATTGAAGACCACGGTTTTCTCGCGGCCGTTCGGAACCACTTCTATTTCGCGAATGACGATATCGGCGCGCGTCTTCATGTTGGCGGCGAGGGTGAGTTTGAATTTTCCGATTCGTTTGGCCTCGATGGTGAACTGCGAGCCTCCGACGCGATCCGGTTCCACGGTGAGAGTCTTTTCCGCCGTATCTTCGACCAGCGAGAACCAGTCTTCTTTCTTGAGCTTCAGTCCGACGTCGCCGGGAGCGCCGGAGTAGTTATAGACGGCCACCGGAATAGAGACTCGATCTCCTTGCGTGAGCGTGACCGGCAAGTCGAGATCGGCGAAGAAATCCTGAAACACTTTGACGCTCGATGTGCCGGTGCCGAGAGCGCCGTGGGTGGTGGATGCGAGCATCGCCATGCGCCAGGTGGTAATCGAATCGGCCATCGGGATGGTGATGCTGGCGTAGCCGTCACGATCGGTAATGATTTCGGGGTTGATATACAGAGCTTCGGGGAAATACGAGCGGACGTGCGCGGCGGGCGCCGGGGATACATCTTTGAAGGTTTCACGGGCGTTGATCGGCAGGGCTGACGGAATTCCTCCAATGATGCCGCCGATTACGCCACCGGCGCCGCCTGCCTTGGCACGTCCCGCAGCCATCGCCGCGAAAAAACGAGTGGGCGGTGCTGCCGCGACCTCGACCGTTTCGGTGACCGCTCCGATCATGAGCGTCGCGTTGACGATCGCCAAGTCGCGCGCCTCGATCGCGAACCTCCGCCTGGCGCCGCGAAATCCTGGCGACGAGATCTCAAGATCGTAATTGCCGGGTGGAACCGCCGCGAGGTCGAACCCTCCTCTGTCGTCCGAGGTCGCGGCACGTTCCTTTCCCGTGGACGTCTCGACGATTTTCACATTGGCCCGCGCAATGACTGCGCCCGTTGGGTCGAATACGGCTCCGGTGATCTGGGCGAGTCCATTGGCCGGGCCGCGATCGTGGTCGATCTTCACAGCGAAGCCGCCCATTGCCGCGGGCGTTTGGGTGAGCAACTCGCCTCCGCGGACGACTACGTTCATGGTGAGATCGTCGGCCGTATCGAACTGTTTGTCGGGGCCGGCGCTGCGAACCAGAAACTGGCTTGCGGTCCAGAGGCGCTCAATGCGCAGCTTGGTGCCCCACGGATCGGTGACTTCAGGACCTGCTTCGGCGGCCTTCACCAGATCGGCGGTGTGATGAACATACGCTTGCGTCAACAGCGCCGGAGTATTTCTAACGAACTGGTTCCGGAAGCGAGCCGCAAATTGGGGATACGTGGCAGCGCCGATAGCCTTGCCGGCGGCCATCTCGAATTTATTGGCGCTCACCAATTCCGTCGCGGCGAACAGGGCCTGCGCGGCGCGGTCGCGGCGTTCGATTTGCGCGGTAGGAACAGGCTCCACAATTTCCGGCATGCCGATGGAATGAATTTCGAAGCGCGGCTTCATGGCCTCCTGCTCCAGAAAGAAGAAGACCTTCGCGAACCCGGGCTGTTTTTCGGCCAAGGCGAACACCGCTTCGTCCACCACTTGCAAACCCAACGCCGCTTGCACGCCTTCGCCCTTGGTATTCGTGACGCGGAAGCGAACGCGGGCGTCTTCGCCGGGCTTATAAGCCGCGCGGTCCGTGGAAGCGTCGATTCTCAACTCGTCGGCCGGCTGCACGAACACCAATCGATGATCGGCGGCCGGACGGGCGTCGCTGCCGAACGAATAGGC
Source organism: Bryobacteraceae bacterium (assembly GCA_035485055.1). Classification (GTDB taxonomy): domain Bacteria; phylum Acidobacteriota; class Terriglobia; order Bryobacterales; family Bryobacteraceae; genus Palsa-187. The sequence continues at coordinate 124,778 of DATHOJ010000122.1, read as the reverse complement.
GTTGAAATCGACCGTTCCGCTCATATCCGGAGTCGCAGTCAAGGACAATTCAGCTTGTCCGTTATGAAGATCGAGATCGCGCGTGAGAACGGTCTGGCCTTCTTTCACGGCGTCCACATAAACGGTGCCGCGCTCCTTGGTCGAGAAAATCTTGAGCGTGATGCGATCTCCGGCGCGATAGACGGCTCGTTCCGGACGAAGCAGGATTTGTTCCGAACCGTCGCGCATCTGGAGGCGAATCGATTTCGAAGCTCGGTTGCCTTCCTTATCGTTCGCGTCCAGGGTGATGCTTTCCCGCGCTGCGGCGTTCAGGCGGAAAACGGCGACGCCATTTTCGTCCGCCGATGCGGTTTGGACAGGATTTCCCGAGGATCGCAGCTTGATCTCAGCGGGAGCGGGTTTTCCATCCGCGTAGGAGGTGAGCACAAAAATCTGATTCTCCAGATTGGGAATCAGCGCGCCGGCTTCCGGAACCGCGGTGATGATGAGCGGCGACTCGCTGATCGTGATCGGCTCGCCGCGAGTTTCCGCGTGCCCCGCGGAGTCCTTCACGGTGGCCTCGATCAGGACGCGGGCAGCGCCGCCGGCCAGAGGGCGGCCGCTGAAATAATCGGGAAGCTGGAGATCGAAGCGATAGGAGCCGTCGGCTTCCGTGCGGCCATGAGCCGATCCGGCCTCAAAAGTCGAGACATCGATGCCGGTGCCTTTGATGCTGATTTCGCCTCCGCTCACCGCTTTGCCGAAAAAGTAATTCGCGCGCACCGTTCCCGTGACGTGGTCGCCCGGCCTGTAGCCGTGTTTTGCTTTATCGGCGAACTCGACGGCCACTTTGAATTTCGGGAGAACATAGCGCTCGACATTGAAGGCGATCTCAGACTTGTCGTCTCCTTCCATCACGGCGCGGAGGTGATAGGTGCCTAGATTCACTTCGTCCGCCAGACCGAATTCGGCCGAGGCGACGCCGAATTTGTCGGTCTGCGTGGCTTTCTTGAAGACCTTATTGCCCCGCGAATCCTGCACTTCGAACGTCAGGCCGCGAGCGGCGGCGGCTTCATGGTTCGCCCGGTTCAGCGCGAGCGCGCGCACATGCATCGTTTGCCCAGGCTGATAAATGGGCTTTTCGGTGGTCAACAGAATGGAGGTTTTGTCTTCGATGCGAACGCGCTCCGTGATCTCCGCGGAGCCGATCGGCGTGTCGACGACGTAATGAAGCGAACCGTCCGGGAGGGCCGAAGGAAAGCGTAGCTGCGGATCGGCCGTGCCCCGCGCGTTCAGCAATCCTGTGAAGAGCACGTGCTCCGACCCATGGTCAGACAAGGTAATTCGCAGCGAACTTCGACCGGCAATCGCGCGGTTCTCCGCGTCGGTCGCGACGACGCGAACTGCTGCCGGAACTCCCGCAAAATAAGACGTTTGTCCGAGCACATGTACCACCGGCGTGCGCAGAATGCGCGACATCGATTCGGTGCCTTCGACCGAGCCGCCTTTTGCGTCGGCGTAGATAAAGCGGTAGCGAAGCCGGTGCCACGCCAGGTCGTCGGCGGGAATCGCTGCGGCCAATTTAAGATCTTCTTTCCACGCGCCTTTTGCCTCGCCAATTTCCACGTCCCGCTCTAGCCTCGCGGTCGGCCGATCCTCGGGGTCCAGTACTTCTACGATCAAACGCCCCGCGCCGGCGCGATCCCCGGCAAAAGGAATGGTAACGGTGACGACGCCGTGCGAATACGTCGCCTGCATGCGATCCAACTCAATCTTTTGCGGGCCCTGGAAGGATTGGACCACCAAGGCGGTCCCCAGAATCAGCACTGCGGTGAACCACACGAAAGAAGACTTCATGGCCGGCTCCTCCTGTCTTGCGGCGCGAGTTCCCGTTGTGGAGATTTGGACGCCGGATCTGCCCGAATAGTTCCTTCCGGCAGACTCAATCAGGAATGCCGCGAGCTTTCCGTTCCTTTCAAGTTAAATTTTGCAGGTAACACTCGCGTTGATAGTGGCCTTCTGCGTGCAGTTTGCGAAACCGTTATGACCAGAGAAGAATATGGGCAGGCCTATGAACGGGGATTCGATCTGACGGTACGCTTCTTGCTCTCTCGTGGAGTGTACCCCAGCGACCGGGCTACGGATGCGGCGCAAGCCGCGTGGACAAGAGGCTGGGAGAAACTGGGACAGCTTCGCAACCCAGGTCTGATCATCACATGGATTAACACCATCGCGCTGAATGTCTATCGAAGACGTATTCGCCGGGAGCCGTTTTTACAGCTCCTACCGGATCTGAAAAGCAGTCCGGGCATCGACCTGACCGCGATCGAGGTGGGGCGGATTCTGGAGAATTGCCGCCCCACGGACCGCAGACTCCTGGAACAGCAATTGAATGGAGCGACCGTTGAGGAAATCGCGCTTCAGCACGGCGTTTCGGAAACAGCCGTTCGGATCCGGCTTCACCGCGCGCGTCGCGCCGCGCGCACTCGCGTAGAAAGTGGTTCCTCGCGGAAAGCCCAGCGCCGCTTCGCCAACGCCGCTGCTATCTAAAGAAGAAAACGGCTTGACTCGCACAGTTCTTAGGCGAGCGAGTCAAGCCGTTGGTTGAATCAGCGGGAAGGTAGCGGAACGGGCGAGCCCGTATCGAGCGTCCGGGTTCGCCCTTTGAGCCGGATCCCGAGGCTCACCATCAGGATGCCGAAGAACGTCGCGTACACGCCGACGCAGACGGCAATTGCGAAGGCGCCTGCAAGCGGCACAGCGAAAACCAGGACTCCGAAAATAATCGACACTATTCCGGTGAGAATCAGCAGCCACTCGCCCGGAACATATCGCCGAAGCTGAATCGCCGTGCCGATCTCGAACACGCCGGTTAAGACTGCCCAAAAACCGATCACATAAACCAACGCGAGTGCAGTGATCGCCGGCCAGAACACGGTGATCGCCGCTGCCACAATTCCCGCGATCCCCTCGAACAGAAGCCAGCCCCAGCGCTCGTGGGCTCGTGAGGCGCGAAGCGCCCCGGCGATTCCCAGGATTCCATCCAGCAATGCGTACGCGCCAAATAAGATAACCAGCGCGCCAAAAGTGATTCCCGGCAACGCGAACGCAACTAATCCAACTACAATTGCGAGCACGCCGCGGATCACCAAAGACCACCAATTTGTCGCAAGCAACGGTACCATGAAGTCTCCTTTTAACCTTTCTTGGCCGACCCGGCTTGGGAGGCCGCTTCGACCGGAATCTGCCTTCGATCGGATGCCCGCTCCTCCAGCGGCACCGTGACTCTCAGAACGCCATTCGCGAACTTTGCGCGCGCCAGCTCAGTGACCGGAAGATTTGATTTTGTGGTTGCTTCTTGTGCCATTAACGCTTCCTTTCCTGTGAATGAATCATAGTTAAATGGCGCTGCACCTCAAGTGCCACGGAGAGTGTGCTTACTTCGTCAGTTCGCGCAAGATGTCTGTCGACCTTTCGACCCTGGGTGTCTACTATTCGACTGCCACTCGACAGAGTCCGCGCCATCACCACCCTGCACTGTCACGCAGCTTCCACCGGAGGAAGGGCATAGTCTTCCGGGCAACTCAGTTCCAACAGGGTATGAATGGAATCTTTCGCCTCGATCAATACCGCCGGGCCGGCGCGGCCCACTCGCGGCAGCACCCGTATAGCTGATACGCCTTGAATACCGTGAGTGAGGTGATCGTCTGAGGTAGCGCCGAAGGTAATCCACACCGCACTTTCGCCATCTTTCACATCGGCCGCGATACCGACGAAGACTTGGCCATTCGCCTCCACCTGATAGCCGATTTCCAAACCGAGCAGCGCCATACGCGCGTGAGCGCCGCGATTCTCACGAGTGAATCCGTCCAGGAAGTCGATCCACCGGACCCGATCGACTTGATCTAAGAGAACATCCAGCGCGTCTGCGGATTTCGCCATAGCGTAAGCTCCTTCGATGTCTGCCGCAGCAAGATAGTTGCCATTACAGAGCAGGGTCCGCGAGATAAAGGGAGCCGCGACCATCGGGAGTGTCCATGGGCCGCTGGCGCATTCGGAGAGATAAAAATAAGTCGACTTGTGGGGAAACCGGCGCGGACGAGGGCGTCCGCCCCCCGCATGGGTCAGCACCGGGGTTTCACACAGACTCCTGATTTGCACACTACACAGTCTTGAACTTGCCATATTGCTCCACTGGAAACCCAAGTTCCAGCCACCGTTCGAAGCCGCCTTCGAGCGGGCGCACTCGGCGAACTCCCCTGCGTTTCAGCCATAGAGCCGCACGCGCACTGTCCGCTTCATGCCGGCAGGAACAATAGAGAACCGCTTCCGCCTGCGCGATCGCGGGAATCACTTGATCGAGCTGCGATTGTTCGAACTGGAGAGATCCCGGAATCCGCCCTTCCTTCCACTCGGAAGGGTCCCGCAGGTCGATGACTATAAGCTTTTCGCCAGAGTCGATTCGCTGCCTCAGTTCATAGGGAGTAATCTGCGCAATTCGCAAGCTGTGATAAAAACGCCTGCGTTTAATATACTTCCATGACGCATAGAAAAAGATGATAGATGCCAGTGCGATGGCAAACCAGGTTCCGAACGTGGCCAAACCCGCAGCCAGCGCTTCGAGCTGTGCTTGAAACATCCAGCCGATCGCCACGTAAGCGCTGGACCATAACAGCGCTCCGGCAGCGTCGAAGGCCAGAAAGTGCGACGGCGGTAATTTCATCATGCCGGCCATTGGCGGACCCAGCGTGCCCAGACCCGGGACGAACTTGCAGAAGAGCAGCGATTTTGCGCCGTACTTGAAATAGATGGTGTGCATCTTGGAAACGCAGGTTTCAGGCTCCAGAGACACTCTGCAAACATGGCCTAGCATTTCGTTGCCTCGATCTCTTCCAAGGTCATACCAAACCGAGTCACTAAGGAGAGACGCGGCAACGGCCACGGCCAATACCGCCGCTGGATTCAAGTGGTGCAATCCTGCCAGCGCGCCGGCGGCCAGAAGCAGAGGGCTCGAGGGAAACGGCAATCCGATCTGTTCCGCCAGCACGGCCAGAAACAGAATCGCATAGCCGTGGTGGAGCAGAAACTCAACGGAGTTGCTCATTGCCCCCGTTGATTTCTGCCCTGGTCGGCGGAAGCACGAACGGCCGTTTCCGTCTGTTTGAGAGCGGTGATCAGAGAATCGCGCGACACACGGCGCACAATCGGCTCGGCGACCAGGCGCAGCGCGGCGGGAATATCCCGGCTTAACGCGATCGCTTCGACCTCTACATATAGTCCACCGTCGCGCTCCTCGAAGCGGACGACACTGTAGAGGCGCCAGATCAGGCCAGTACCTTCATTCTCCGGCAAGGTATGCTGGGCGGGCGTTCCGTATTCTGAGATTTCCTGGATACGAGTGCTTTTAGAGATGCTGTACCAGCGGTGGTCGTCCACGCGAGTGTACGAGGCCTGGTAATCGCTGTCGAGAGCCGTTTTCTTAAAAAACGCCTTGTTCATCAGCACCATCGAAAAGCGGTCGCAGGCATCGTCTGCCCCCAGCATTTTTGACTCGATGATGTGAGGTTGGTAGAACTCCTTGTAATGCCCATAATCGCGCATCACGGGTAAGACGTCGCGAATAGTGATGCCCGGCATGTAATAGACTCCGATCCAGTCGTGAATCAGTCCATTTGGAACTTTCCGCGGTATATGAGGTTGTGCCGGCGCAACAACAATTTGACCCTTTTTGACTTTTTCGACACGATCCGGCGCCTCGTCCATCCACAGGAAAATGGCGTCGGGTTGCAAGCGCTGTTGAATCCGGATGTTAGCGCTTTGAAGATATTCTTCCCATGCGTCCACCGACTCTTGTTTAAGATCGCTCGCTTGGACCACTCGCCAGTTGAAAGCGAGCGCCGCGATCACCAGATATCGGATGCTCTTACGACTATAGGCAAAAATCATGGCGTCCCGCGGTGCACTTTAAATGCCATCTAACCAGCCGGATCAGCACCTGCGGGCCCGCTCAAACTAATGTCGAGCGCCTGACTTTCGCGCCGAAATCCGGGCAAATGATCTGGCATTGGCACTTTTCCAGCGGCCACGGAAACTTCGCATCCATATCAAAATGAACCGAGAGTTGAGGGCAAAGCCAGTTTGGCGGATGGATTGCGTAAGCATCGCCATGCAAGACGAATTGGAACTGGAACTGATCGCGGACAGTAAACAGGGCAACCAACATGCGATCGCCGAACTGGTGCGGCGGCACTACACCGCCTCCCTGCATTTAGCCTGCGGCATCCTGCGTCACCCGGAGGACGCGCAAGACGCGGTACAAGTGGCGTATTTCCTTGCTCTCCGCCGAATCGAGAATTTTCGCGGCGAGTCGTCCTTTAAGACTTGGATCAGCCGCATCGTCGTGAATTGTTGTCTGCTGCAACTGCGCAACGGCAAGAGGACCGCGAATTGGGTGCATCTGGAAGAGCGAAATGGAATGAAGGGGATCGACACTCTTCCCTCCCAGGAGCCGACACCGGAACGAGCCGCGTGGTCCCGTGAGATTTCCTCCGCCTTCTCCGGCGCAGTGGCGAGGCTTCCTCAGCATCTGCGCGAAGCCTACACGCTATTCGCGATTTCCGGTTTGTCCTTGCGGGAGGTCGCCGCCGAGCTTGGACTTAGCATTTCCGCCACGAAAACCAGGCTATTCCGGGCAAGAGCCGGAATCCGTGTTTCGCTCCAGCCGGTTTGGTCCAGCCGTCAGTCTCGCTAATTTCCGCGTCCGACGCCGGTAACGGACCAAGTGTCGAACTCTATTGACGAATTTCCGGCACTTTGACACTACAATGGCCGGCAAGACCTGTGGATGCGGCAAACTCCCGTTGGTCTTCTAGTTGCATACGCGGATTGACCTGATGCGAACCAGCGGCATGTCAATCCTCGCAGGCAGTTTTACCGGAAAATTGGCATTATGCGGCATCGCCGCGATAGTTGGTGCCCTTTTGCCGCTCACGACCTCCTGCTCCGTCGGCGCAAACGGACCCGCAGCCGCTCCCCTGACCGTACAGGTCATCGCGGCGAAGCAAAAAGACGTTCCTATCTATAAGGAGTGGATCGGAACACTCGACGGTCTGGTCAATGCCGATATCAAAGCCGAGGTTTCGGGTTACCTGCTACAGCAGGCATACACCGAAGGCTCCTTCGTCCAGAAGGGTCAACTGCTTTTTCAGATCGACCCGCGCCCTTTTGAAGCGGCCCTCGAACAAGCCCAGGGCCAACTGGCGCAGGCTCAGGGATTGCTGGCGCAAGCACAGGCGCAGCTAGCGCAGTCCAACGCGCAAGTCTCGGTGTCGGAAGCGAATCAGCGCCGCACGCAGCTCGATGTGGATCGCTACATACCGCTGATGCAGCAGCAGGCCATCACGCAACAGGATCTGGATAATGCGACCCAGAACAACCAGGCCGCCGTCGCGCAGGTGCAGGCGGCGAAAGCGCAGGTGGAAACGTCCAGGGCTCAGATCCTGGCTGCCGATGCGTCGGTTCGATCGGCCAAAGCGGCAGTGCAGACGGCGCAGATCAATTTGGGATTCACCAGGCTGGCCGCGCCGATCGACGGTATCGTGGGAATCGCGCAGCAACAGGTGGGCGCCCTGGTGAGTTCGGCCAGCGGCCCCATCACAACGGTATCCACGGTAGACCCGATCAAAGCATATTTCGTCGCCAGCGAGCAGGAATACATCGATTTTGCGCGTCGTTTCCCCACTTCAGCCGGCCGCGAAGCGAACATGAGCACGCGGGAACTGGAGTTGATCCTGGCCGACGGATCGGTGTACCCCCGCGCAGGAAAGTTCTACTTCGCAGACCGTCAGGTAGAAGTCAAGACCGGCGCGATTCGACTCGCCGGCCTGTTTCCCAATCCGGAAAACACTTTAAGACCCGGACAGTACGGAAGAGTGAGGTCGATTTCGAGAACCTTAAGCGGCGCAATCCTCGTGCCGCAGCGCGCCGTAACGGAGTTACAGGGCAGCTACCAGATCGCAATAGTCGATGGCGAAGGCAAAGTGAATATCCGGCCCGTGAAAGTCGGCGAGCGGACAGGTACGGATTGGATTATCAGCGAAGGTGTTAAACCGGGCGAACAAGTGATTGCAGAAGGCGTGCAAAAGGTCCGCCAGGGAATGCAAGTCAACGCGAAGCCGTTCGCAGGGACTAACTAATGTCAAAATTCTTCATTCGCCGCCCGATCGTCGCGATTGTGATCGCCCTGCTAACTGTGATTGTCGGGTGTGTGGCAATTGCCAGTCTGCCCATCGCGCAGTTCCCCCCGATTGCGCCGCCGGAGATCCAGATCACGGCAACCTATGTTGGCGCCGACGCACAGACCATTGAGCAATCGGTGGCAACGCCGATCGAACAGCAGTTGAGTGGCGTCGACAACATGAACTATATGTATTCGCTGAACGCGACGGCGAACGGGCAGATGCGGCTCATCGTCGATTTCGACGTCGCGACGGACCCCAACACCGATTTCATCCTCACGCAAAGCCGGGAAACTCAAGCGGCATCGCAGCTTCCCGTCGATGTGACGAACTATGGAGTAACGGTGCAAAAATCCGTCAGCGCGCCGCTGATGCTTCTCGCCGTCTATTCGCCGAAGGGTACCTATGACTCCCGTTTTCTGGCGAACTATGCGTACATCAACCTTAACGACCAGTTAACCCGCGTGAGAGGCATCGGTAGCGTACAGGTGTTCGGCGCGGGCCAATACGCCATGCGTCTGTGGGTAAAGCCAGATCAACTGGCGAAGCTTCAGATCACAGTTCCCGAGATCGTTTCGGCCATTCAAACTCAGAACACGGTGAACCCGGCGGGCCAGGTCGGCAGTGAGCCTTCGCCGCCAGGCCAGGAGTATACATATTCCGTGCGCGCCCAAGGACGTTTAACTTCGCCGGAAGAGTTCGAGAGTATCGTGATTCGCGAAACCACCGACGGAGGAACAGTACGGGTGAAGGACGTTGCCAGAGTAGAGTTAGGGTCCCAGGACTATAGCATCAACGGGCGTCTGGACCGCAAACCCGGCGCGATTGTCGCCGTCTATCAATTGCCGGGATCGAACGCTGTGGAAGCCGCTGAGGCAGTGAAGAAGCTAATGGCCGGCGCGAAGACTCGCTTTCCGCAGGACATGGACTATACCATCTCGCTCGACACCACTCACGCTGTTACCGAGGGGATGAAGGAAATCGTCGAGACACTGCTGATTGCCATCCTCCTTGTCATCTTGGTGGTTTACCTTTTCCTTCAGGGATGGCGCGCGACACTGATTCCTTTGCTGGCGGTGCCGGTGTCTCTCATCGGGACTTTCTTGTTTTTTCCGCTTTTTGGCTTTTCGATCAATACACTCTCTTTATTCGGCCTGGTGCTGGCCATCGGACTGGTGGTTGACGACGCAATCGTCGTGGTGGAAGCAGTGGAGCGCCACATCGAGGATGGGCTCGCTCCGAAGGAGGCAGCCCTGAAGGCCATGGACGAAATTTCCGGACCCGTGATCGGAATCGCCCTGGTACTTTCGGCAGTGTTCATTCCCACCGCTTTCATCCCCGGAATCACTGGCAGGCTGTATCAGCAATTCGCTGTGACCGTGGCAATCTCGGTGCTTCTTTCCGCGTTCAACGCGTTGACTCTCAGCCCGGCTCTGGCTGCTCTCCTTCTGAAGCCTAAGACAGAAAGGAAAGGACTCGCAGCCGCCTTTTTCTCCTGGTTCAATCGCGTATTTGGACGCGCAACCGATGCTTATGTGCGTTTTTCCGGAGTGTTGATTCGGAAGAGCGCCGTCGCCATAATCGTTCTCATTGCATTCGGCGCCGCGGGATACTTCTTCAGCAGTAAGCTACCTGCCAGCTTCGTGCCGGATGAGGATCAGGGATATTTGTACCTGAACGTTCAGCTTCCGAACGCAGCCTCTCTGCAACGAACGGACCAGGTCACCGCTAAAATCGAAGACATCCTCACGCGTACTCCCGGCGTGGAGCATGTCACCACTCTGCTGGGCTTTAGTCTACTGAGTCTGGTTCGAACCAGCTACAGCTCCTTCGCGTTTATCACCCTAAAGGAATGGAAAGATCGCAAGAAGCAATCTGAACAGATGCAAGCTATTAAAGCGCATCTGAATCAAGAGTTGGCCGGGCTGCCAGAAGGAATCGCATTTACCTTCTCGCCCCCGGCGATTCCGGGCGTTGGCACTTCTGGCGGTTTTACCTTCATCCTCGAAGATCGCGCCGGAGTGGACGTCCAGTTTCTCTCCGATAATGTGAACAAGTTCATGGCCGCAGCGCGCAAACGACCGGAACTAGCGGGATTATCGACGACGTTGATACCCAGCGTTCCGCAACAGTTCGTCATTGTGGATCGCGACAAAGTAATCAAACAAGGGGTCCCGCTCAACGATGTCTATCGCACCATCCAGGCATTCATGGGTGGTCTATTCGTGAACTACTTCAATCGCTTCGGTCGCCAATGGCAGGTTTACGTGGAAGCGGAAAATGAGTATCGCACCAAGTCTGAGAATGTCGGTCAGTTCTTTGTGCGTAATAACGCTGGTGACATGGTGCCTCTCTCGGCTCTGACGAAGTTCGAGTCGCGCAGCGGGCCGGAATTTACCATGAGGTTCAATGAGTATCGCTCCGCCCAGATCAACGGTGGTGCGGCGCCCGGCTATAGTTCCGGCCAGGCGACCAAAGCACTCGAAGAAACCTTCGCGGAGACCATGCCGCCCGAAATGGGTTACGACTATTCCGGGATGTCCTTCCAGGAGAAAAAAGCTCAGGAAGGCGTGCCCGCTTCGGTTATCTTTGGCTTCTCCTTGTTATTTGTTTTCTTGATTCTCGCCGCTCTCTATGAGAGTTGGAGTCTTCCGCTGAGTGTCTTGCTAAGTACTCCGGTCGCCGTATTTGGCGCGTTCGGAACACTCTGGCTAAGGCGTACTGTACTCGGGTACATCGCACCCTCCTACATGATTCAGATTGAAAGTGATGTCTACTCGCAGATCGGTTTGGTGATGCTGATCGGCCTCGCGGCAAAGAACGCCATTCTGATCGTCGAATTCGCAAAGGACGAGCTGGAAAAAGGCCGTCCGCTGGTGGACGCGGCCCTTGAAGGGGCGCGTCTTCGCTTGCGCCCGATTCTCATGACCTCGTTCGCCTTCATATTGGGATGTGTTCCGCTCTGGATCGCATCGGGAGCTGGATCGGTGTCGCGCCAGATCATGGGAACCACGGTGATCGGAGGAATGCTCGCCGCGAGCCTGCTGGGAATCTTCCTGATTCCCGCCGCGTTCTACGTCGTCGAGAGATTATCCGGTGCTACGGGTCCAAGTCTCGCACCGGCGCCGGCACAAGGGGATTGACCATGCGACCCGTCGTTTTGTTATCCCTCGCACTGTTGACAAGCTGCGCGGTTGGCCCGAACTATGATCGCCCCAAGCTCCCCACTCCGGATCATTTTCGCGCGCCGGAGCCGCTCCCGGAACCGAAAGCCGCCTCGCTCGCTGATCTTAAGTGGTTCGAAGTGTTTAATGACGAGCAGCTTAAGGAACTCATTCGAGTCTCTCTCGTACAGAACTACGATCTTCGCGATGCCGTCACTCGAGTCGAGGCTGCGCGGGCCAACTTAGGGATCACCAGGTCACAACAGTATCCGAATGTCGGTGCCTCCGGTGGAGTGGAGATCAACCGCCTGTCTCGCAACGGGCAGACTCCTTTGCCGCCGGAGTTTCTACCTTCGCAGAATCGCAACTTCGGACAAGCAGCGTTGGAGTTGCTGTCCTTTGAAGTTGACCTCTGGGGCAGGCTGCGCCGCGCGACGGAGTCCGCTCGCGCCAGTTTGTTAAGTGCCGAAGAGAATCAAAAAGCGGTAGTGACTACGCTGGTGAGTGACGTCGCCACGTCCTATCTGACATTAATAGAACTGGACTACGAGCTGGAGATTTCGCGCCGGACCTTAAAGACTCGCCAGGAGTCGCTCACTCTGACCTTGCAGCGGCAGACAGGCGGCGTCGCGACACTTCTTGACCTAAGACAGGCCCAGCAGCTTGTCTATACCGCGGCGCAGGCCATCCCCGTAATCCAGCAACAGATTGAGCAGACCGAGAACCAAATTAAACTTCTACTAGGCTTGAGTCCGGGGACAGTGACTCGCGGACGCGGCTTCATGGAGCAGACGCTGCCGCTCGAAGTTCCACCGGGGCTGCCCTCGGAACTGCTGGAACGCCGCCCCGATATTCGCGCCTCCGAACAGGACTTGATCGCCGCCAATGCGCAGATCGGCGTCGCCAAAGCGGCTTACTTCCCGCAACTGAGTTTGAGCGGCGCGTTAGGCGGACAGAGCACGCAACTGTCGAATCTATTCAGCGGACCCAGCAGCACCTGGAATCTGGTGCCGCAGCTTACCCAGCCCATCTTCACAGCAGGGCGCCTCAAGTCCAACGTGAAACTGACAGAGGCGAACCGCCAACATGCGCTGGTGCAGTATGAAAAGACCATTCAGACAGCGTTTTCGGAAGTATCGAACGGCCTCATCGCGCATCAGCGGGAACGGGAAAGCCGCGTGCAGCAGGAAGCTCTGGTGGAGGCGCTGCGGGACCGCTTGCGCCTCGCTTACGTGCGCTATCGCGGCGGCGTCGATACGCAGCTCAACGCCCTCGATGCCGATCGCGACCTGTTTCAAGCCGAAATTACACTCTCTCAGATCCGCCTGAGCGAACTGCTGACCGTCGTGCAGCTCTATAAAGCGCTCGGCGGAGGATGGCAGAATTAGGTTGGCGCGAGCTTTATCTCGGCCGTTGCATGAGTTTGAGCGCTTCGAGCGCCGCCCCGCGCGCCCCAGCAGTGTCGCCATTGGGCATCACGTGAATCGGAATCCCCGCCTGCTCCACCCGCTGGCGCGGCATGCCGCGGCGCGTTTCGTCGATAAACCAGCGCTGGAAATCCGCTCCGGTTTCGAGGGCCCCGCCGCCGACAATTAACGCATCGGGATCGAAAGTGTTCACCATCTCGTCGAAGAACAAGCCCAGCGCATGAGCCTGCACGCGGAAGATCTCCCTGCAGAGGGCGTCTCCTCGCTCCGCCAAGCCGCGCACGCGTTTTGCCGCATCGTTCGGGCTGAGCTTGGTTAGCTCGTGGCCCGGATCGCGCGAGAGGAAGTGGGGCAGCAGCGTCCGCGCGATCGCGGTGAGAGAGCACAGAGATTCCAAATCCCCAGTGCGGCCGCAGTTGCATAGCGGCGCGATTCCTTCGATGCCGGCGATGGATTGATACGGAATCAACACGTGGCCGAGCTCTCCACCAAAGCCGCTTCTGCCCTGCACCACATTGCCATCGACGATCACTCCGCCGCCCAGCCCGGTGCCGATCACGGCGGAAATCGAAGTGGCTCTGCTATTGGCGCCGAAGATGGTGAAGTGTCCCCACAGCGCTCCCGCATTGCCGTCATTCAAGTAGGTGACCGGGCGCCCCAGCAGTCTTTCGAGGTTCTCGCGGATATCGAATCCCGCCCACTCGGCGTGGACGAAATTAGTGGAGCCGCGCGCGCTCAATACACCCGAGGAGCTAGCCGGACCCGGCGTATCCAAACCGACGGCGATAATGTCGTCCAAGCCGACGCCGGCCCTTTCGACGGCAATCTTCAGACCGTCTTCGATCTGCGCGAGGCAGATCTCCGGCCCCTGGATGGAGAGCGCGGGATGTTCGCAAAGTCCTTCAATCAGGAACCGCGCCTGCTCATCGATGATCGTGTAGTTAATGGCGGTCCCGCCGAGATCGATTCCAGCAACAACGTTCACGAATGCAAGCTTAGCAGAGGCGTCAGTGATCGGAAATGTCTTTGTTCGTATTGTCCTTCAGCATTGCCGTCGCAATCAACGAAATGATCGCGCAAGCGAGCACAAAAAGAGCGATCGGCGTCGCGGAGCGATAACGGTTCAACAGTGACTGCGCGATCAGCGGAGCGGGACCACCCGCGATCAGAGACGACAGTTGATAGCCCAGAGACGCACCGCTGTAACGCAGCCGCCCGGGAAACGATTCGGCGATCAGCGCGGCCTGCGGTCCGTACATAATGTCGTGCGGCACCAGTGAGAGCACAATCGCGACCGCCACTAGAACGGCGCTTTTCGTGTCCAGCAGAGCGAAGTAAGCGAAGCCGTAAACCCCCGTGAGCGCGGTCCCCAGCATGTAGATGCGCTTGCGTCCGAAGCGGTCGGATAAATGCCCAAACAGCGGAATAGAGATGAAGGAGAGCATCGCTCCGCCCAGCACGGACATCAGCAGGAAGTCGCGATTCAGGTGCAGCACGCCGGTGCCATAAGCGAACACGAACGCCGTGAACAGATAGAACGGAGCCTGCTCCGCCATGCGGCAAAGCGCGGTCAGGATAATCTCGCGTGGATGCCCTCGCAGCACGGCCAGCACCGGCGCGCGCTCAATCTTCCGCTCCGCGACTAGCTTCACGAATACCGGCGTCTCCAGAATGCCCAGTCGAATGTACATCCCGATCGCGATCAGAACGATGCTGAACAGGAAAGGCACTCGCCAACCCCACGTCAAAAATTGGTCGCCCGAAACGGAGCTGACCGCCAGCACCGCGAGATTCGCCAGAAACAGCCCGGCCGGAACTCCGAACTGCGGCCAGGAAGCGATGAAACCGCGATGCTGATTCGATTGCGCCCACTCCATCGATAGCAGCACGGACCCTCCCCACTCGCCTCCCACGCCGATGCCTTGCACGAACCGTAGAAACGTAAGGATCACGGCGCCCCAAATCCCGATGTGTTCGTAGCCGGGGACCAGCGCGACCAGAAACGTCGCGGTCCCCATCAGCAGCAGAGTGGCGATCAGAGCAGCTTTACGCCCCAGCCGGTCGCCATAGTGCCCGAAGATCGCCGCGCCAATCGGCCTCGCGAGAAAGCCCACGGCATAAACGCCGAAAGCCTCCAGCGTGCCGACAAACGGATCGGCGCGCGGGAAATAGAGCTTGGCGAAGACCAGGCCCGTGATGGTGCTGTACAGAAAGAAGTCGTACCACTCAATCGCCGTGCCCACCGTACCCGCCAGAACCGCGCGCCGCAGTTGCCGCCGCTGCTCGGCCGCGTCGAAAGTTGTCATCCTGTCAGTCTAAGTCGAAATCCCTCCGTGCTTGTAGCGCGCTCACTCATTAGTACTCTCGCAAGCCTCAAAAATATACCAGACACCGAGTATGGGTTCCTCTCTGGAATTGCGTTATCTTTTGGTTGATCCTGGAGCAGGGAAGGCGTGCCGACCCCCCACCCTCCCTTGGCAGAACGCTCAACTGCTCCAGGACGGCCAATTCATGCGCACCAGCATTTCAAGACTGGCGGTCATCCTCGCGAACGCCGCCCCCGTGGATCGCGATGCCTTAGAGGCGATTCTCGACGGCACGCCATGGGAAATAATTGATGCCGATGAAACGGGAATCGAACACACCCTGCGGGAAGCTGTTACACCCATTGTGTTTTACAACCATGACCCCGCATGCTGTTGGCGAAAGATGATTCGCGCCCTCATGAAAATGCGCCGTAACGTTTGCGTGGTTCTGGTGTCGGGGGAAAACGAACCTGAGCTCCGCCAGGAAGTGGTTCGGAGCGGAGGTTTCGACCTGCTCACCCGCCCCCTTCGTCGGGAACAGGTCCTGCCGCTGCTACTGTTCGCTTACTCCTTCTGCCGTGGTTATGGTCCGTACGTCTCTCGAACGCGCCGCGCGCGAGCCGCCTCATAAGTTCGCATTTTTCTCTGCTCAAAGGCATACCCGAACGTATCCCTCGTGGATACCAGCGGTGCAACGTCGAAAATACTCAACGAAGAGTATTCTAATTTTGTCGTCGAAGCTGTAGAATTTAGCTAGGTTTGAAGAACATCTAAGGAAGGAGGACCTCCGATGTGCCTCTTGTCGACAGCATCAAGCCGGTGGCTTGAGCGAATTCAAACCTTTCAGGTCCCCCGCCGGAGTCATAGTTAGGACTATATGGCCACCCGGGGAAAATCCGATCTTGATCGTCGCCTTGACGCTCACTTCGCCACACTTCGATCCTCGTCTTTAACCGACGTCCTGAAGCGCGCCGGAAACTGGCAGCTTTACGCAGCGGTCACCGGCTCGGCCATGGCGATGATGACCAGCGCCTCCGCATCCATTATCGGAAGCGGTCTCCGGGACATCGCGGCGGAGCGCACAGCCAGCGTCCGCGCTGCCAAAGAACATCGCTCCAGCTCTAAGAACGTCCCGCTGATGAACGCCCGGTTAGCCATGGCTAGGCAAGATGCGCGGGCAAAATATTTCAACGGCGCGAGTGTCAATGTTAATCCAGCTACCCAGGCGAAGGGCGCACCGTCTGTCTCACTCGTGGTGCCCAACGACAGCACTGTGAGCACCATTCAGCCTGGCGAATGGGTTTCGATCTACGGGAGCAACCTGGCAGCGGCAAGCGGCGTCTGGAACGGCGACTTTCCGATGACGCTTGCCGGCACCAGTGTGGAGATCAACGGCAAACCGGCGTACCTTAGCTTTGTCAGCCCGGGTCAGATCAACTTGCAGGCCCCGGATGACTCCGCAACGGGAACAGTCTCCGTAGTGGTTACTACGGCTACGGGCAAGGCGTCAGCCAATGTGACTCTCAGTCCCTTCGCGCCTTCGTTCAACCTGATCAACCAGAGTCATGTATCGGCAATCATTCTCCGGTCCAACGGCCTGGGAGCTTACGGAGGAGGAACCTACGACATCCTCGGCCCCACCGGCAGTTGCTTTGGCTATAAGACGGTCGGCGCTCAGCCGGGCGATATGGTGGAGCTTTTCGGCGTAGGCTTCGGACCGACCACCCCCTCAGTCCCCGCGGGAAAACCGTACTCCGGCGCTGCGCCCGTGAACAATCCGATCAGTCTCTACATCAATAACACTCTCGTGCCCACTACCTTTGCCGGTATATCGAGCGCCGGCCTTTATCAAATTAATCTGATTGTCCCTCCCGGCTTGGGCGCGGGAGACGTACCTATCCAGGCCATGGTTGGGGGAATGCTAACTCAAAAGGGTGTTTTGTTTTCCCTGCAAACCACATTGTTAACTACGTGCAGCTCCGGCGGCATGGGCGGCACCGGCGGCGGACCGACTGGATCTACTGGCCCCGGTAATTCCGGCGGACCCGGACCCGGTGGATCAGGCGGAGGTTCCGGCGGCGGATCGGGTGGCGGCGGAGGATCGGGCGGCGGCGGTTCCGCTCGGCCCGTAAAAAAACCCTACGAGCCCCGGCTGCCGTTTACGCGAAAATAGCGAGGACGAATTCGATGGTCTCCAAGGCAACGTTGTCGTTGATCGCGGCAGGCGGGCTGTCGCTGGTGGCGTTCGGCCAGAACCTGGTCCAGAACCTGATAAGGACGGCGCCGATACCCGCCGACCCTCTCGAAATCGTCCATGGTCAAATCCAGACAGTCGAGAGCGCCGCGAACCGTGAGACCATTCTTCAGCTTCTCAACCGCGCGAGAAAGAGCTACGCGCTGCGCGCCGCCGGCCAGCCTTTCGATCTGAAAGTCACTTTTTCCGTGGATTCCGGCGGTCAAACAGATTACGACGGAGCCTGGCAAATGGAGGATACTTTCGACCCGCAGCTCGGGCTTCGCTGGACGGCGAACGCAGCCGCCGGATTCTCCGCCACTCAGATCTCCTCGAAACAGACCTATTACGGAGACGCGACCGGCAACGTCATTCCGCTCCGCTTGCAGGAAGCGCGCGCCGCGCTGTTCGACCCGATTCCACCGGGTAACCTGGATCGAATCGCGATCCGAACTTCGACGGCCACTTTCAACGGCGCACAGGTTACCTGCGTTTTGCTCTCAGCCGCGGGAAACAACGCCGCGCCATCCCCCGGCCGCCGCTGGGATGAAACCGAGGAGTGTGTCGATCCCGCTTCCGGTTTGCTCGAACTGCACTCGCGCGTGCCCGGCCGCTACTATGCCTACGACTATTCGAATGCCCTTCAACTCGGCGGTCACATGCTGCCCGGTAAGGTCATCGTGACGGAAGGCGGCAAGACCGTGTCTGAAATCAAAGTAGTCAGCCTCACGAACCTTTCCGCCGCGGACCCGTCTCTGTTTGTCCCCACCGCCGAGATGAAGGCTAAAGGACCCGCCATCGCGATGGGACCAGCCCAGGAAATCTCGCGATTCTACGGAGCCGCTCCTTCTGTGCCGAACGCGCCCGTTCAGGCAGTCTGCGTATTTGGCTTAGTAACACCAACCGGACAACTCCTGGAAGCTCACTCCTTGCAGCCCTCCGATCCGAATAGTCAGGCCGCCGTCGACGACGCCAGGAAAATAACCTTCCCCACTCGTTCGCAAGCCGGAGCGCGCCCTCAACAGCACTTCGTCTTCGTCATCGAGAAATTCGCCGCCCAGTAAGCTAAGAATTTCCGTCCGGGTGGCGCGAGCTTTAGCTTGCAGCCGAAGGTTTGAGCCTCGGCCTTCTAAACCGCCCGCGCCACCAAAGTAAATCGCAAGCTACAAGCGAGGTGGGGCAGACGGTTTCGCCTGCCGGCAAGTTTCTCCGCAGCCCATTTAATAACCCTGAAACAGCCTACTGGAACGTGATGTTCGCCGACGCCTCGAAGTGCCGGTGATTCTTAAATTCAACCTCCACCTTCCACCGGCTCCCTGACGAATAAGTCACCACGAACTTCGCTCCTACTGGCAACAGATGAGACGTGTCTCCGATCTTCACGTAGTCCCACGACACTTCCTCTTTCCGGCTGGCAAACTCCATCTCCGGCGGAAATCCACTGGCTTCTTCTTCTAAGCGGATCAGGTTCCCAGTAGCCTCGTCGAGAAAGAAATGCCCCGTCCGCGCCGGATTGTATCGCTGGTATTCCAGATAGAACGGAGTGAAGCATCCATCGGGCGGAGAACGGAACCAGTACTTCGCATGCCCTTCCTGCTTGATCTCGGTGGGACACTGCGGGTCAAACAGAGGCCGGATCTCGGTGCCGAAGCCTCCGGACCATTTAAATCCTGGAAGCGCTTCAAAAGGCTTTTCCCATGCCTTTCCATCTCTACGAATCTGCTTTCTCACCACCTTGCTTCCCCGAAAGGTAATCTCTGTCTCGATAGTGTCCACATAACGCCACTCGGACGAATCACCGTTACTGCTATAGCGCTTCGCCGTTTCGTCCGCCACGAAATTAGGCAGCTTGGCCGCGTATTCCAAGTTGACCCGGCGGACATCCTCCAGCCCCTCCTGGCGAGCCACTAACTTCGAACCTTCATCCGGCGAAGCCTTGCCCAATAGTTGAATCTTCGTTAGCTCCAGGTATTGATACCTCGAAGTATCCTCTTCCCAAACCGGCTTAATAGACTTACAAGTGATCTTCACCTGATCGCCCAGGTTGTACTTAGCGAGTTGCACCGCGTGTGGCGCCCGCGAATCAATCACCCTCCGATCGGCAAGCTCCACAGAAATAGATTCTTTGCCAACCCTCCGCAAGGTCCCCGAAAAAACCAAATTAGCCGCGAATCCCTGTGCCGCACACAGCAGAAGCGCCAAGAGAACCACCATATAACCAGCCTATATCCAAATTATGTGGCGCGCGCCTCCAGGAGTGCCGCGTCGACATTCGTGTTTGGGATGGGTGGGTCCCCGACCCGCCCTCCGTTTAGTGGGGCAGGTTCCCGACCTGCCCTCCGCGGCACCGGCCACGTTTTCGAGAGTGTCGGCGTATAATTCAAATGGACGCAGCATGGCCGCGCGCAAAGTTCTCCTAATCGGATGGGACGCAGCCGACTGGAAAGTCATTCATCCCCTAATCGGCGCCGGCAAAATGCCGAACCTCCAACGTCTAGTCGAACACGGAGCCACAGGGCAGATCACCACCCTCTATCCGCCCCTTTCGCCGATGCTCTGGACCTCCATCGCCACCGGCCAACGCCCCTTTAAACACGGCATCCTCGGCTTCTCTGAACCCACTCCGGACGGCCGCGGCGTGCGCCCCATCACTAACCTTTCGCGAAAAGTGAAAGCGCTCTGGAACATTTTCAGTCAAAATGATTTGCGCAGCATCGTCATCGGCTGGTGGCCCAGCCATCCCGCCGAGCCTATCAACGGCGTCATGGTGTCCGACCATTACCACCGCGCGAACGCGCCCCTCGGCGAAGGCTGGCCTCTGCTGGCGAACGCAGTTCATCCCCCTGATCTCACCGCGACATTAGCCGGTCTGCGCGTTCATCCCGACTCTCTGGTCCCTTCGATGGTCGAGCCGTTTATTCCCCTCGCCGAACACATAGATCAGGATCATGACAAGCGTCTGGCTCTCTTTCTGCGGACCCTCGCCGAATGTATGAGCATGCAGTCCGCCGCCATGTGGTTAGTCGAAAATCAGCCTTGGGATTTCTTCACCGTCTACTATGACGCGATCGATCATTTCTGCCACGGCTTCATGAAGTATCATCCGCCGCGCCAATCCTGGGTCACCGAGGGCGACTTCGATGTCTACCACAACGTAATCTCCACGGCCTACCAGTTCCACGATCGGATGCTGGGAGCCTTGCTCGAAAAAGCGGGCGACGATGTAACGGTCATTCTCATGTCGGATCACGGCTTCCATCCGGATCACCTGCGCCCCGCATCCATCCCCGACGTCCCCGCCGGTCCCACAGTCGAGCATCGTGAGTTAGGCATCCTCGCGATCCAAGGCCCAGGCATCAGGAAGGATGTATCATTGCACGGCCCATCCGTGCTAGACATCGCGCCCACTATCCTGACCCTGTACGGATTGCCCGTAGGTGAAGATATGGATGGCAAGGTCCTGTCGCAGGCCTTCATCAAGCCCCCGAAGGTCGCGTTCATCCCCACTTGGGAAGCGGTTCCCGGCGCAGCCGGCCGCCATCCGCCGCACACCCGCCTGGATCCGGTGGCCGCGCAGGCAGCCCTCGAACAAATGGTCGCCCTCGGGTACATCGAGCGCCCCGATGAAAATCGCGAAATCGCCGTGGACCGGACCATCCGTGAGCTGCGCTTTAACCTCGCCGAATCCTATCAGGACGACGACCGGCACCAGGAAGCCTACGAAATTTTCGCGGAGCTCCACGCAGCCGATCCCAACGAACAACGCTTCGCCGTGCAGCTATTCGTCTCGTGCCAGGCTCTAGGGAAGCACCAGGAGATGCGGCGCATCGTCGACCTCGCCCGCTGGCAGCCGGCCGTGATCGATTACCTGAAAGCGCAGGTATTGATATCGGAGGACCGCCCTGCCGAAGCTCTGGAGGCGCTGGAACGCGTGACCGAAGCGCACCTGGTCCGCCCGGCTCTCTTCCTCCAGACCGCAGACCTGTATCGGCGTCTGCGTCGCTGGAGGGACGCCCAATCGGTCTACGAAAAGGCGCTCGCCATCGATCCCGACAACCCGCACGCGCATCTCGGCTTGTGTCGAATGGCCCTGCGGCGCAGGAAGTTCGATGTTGCCGCACAATCGGCTCTCGATGCCATTGAGAGGGATTATCACCACCCACAAGCCCATTTCCTCCTCGGCCTGGCGTTAACTGGAATGCAGCAATACCAGCGTGCAGCCGAAGCCTTTCGCACAGCGATCTCCTTCAACCCGAATTTTCCGGAAGCGCATGTGCGCCTGGCCACCTTGCTCGAAAAACACCTGAGCGATCCCCAATCCGCGCGCGAGCACCGCCGGCTGGCGCGCCGCATGCGGAGCCAGCGGATCGGCGCTCCAGCACCCGAAGAAACGGCACCCACACTCGCTCTTGCCGAGACGCAATTCCCCGCTAAGCAGGCGGAAATTCCGCCTCTGGAAAAATCCCTGATCGTTGTATCCGGTCTGCCGCGCTCCGGCACTTCGATGCTGATGCAGATGCTGGCCGCGGGCGGCGTCAGCGTTCTCTCGGACGGGTCGCGCGAACCCGACGAAGACAACCCTCGCGGCTATCTCGAAGTCGAGCGCGTCAAGGATCTGCTGAAGGACTCGAACTGGTTGCTCGAAGAACGGGGAAAAGCCGTCAAGATTGTCGCGCCCTTGCTAGCCGCTTTACCTCAAGGCCTGCCCTGCCGCGTGATTCTAACCGAGCGCGATATCGACGAAGTCCTCGATTCACAGGAGCGCATGCTGATCCGCCGCCATCAAGCGTCGTCCACCCCCGAACGCCGGCGCTTGCTGAGAGCCGAATACGCCCGCGCCCTGGATCGCGCGAAGGAACTCCTACAGCGCCGGCCAAGCACCGAACTCCTGGTGATCGAACACCGCGACGTGATTTCCAATCCCCTCGCCATCGCCGAGAAAATGAACCAGTTTCTGTCCGGTGGACTCAACATAACGAAAATGGCCGCCGCGATCGACCCGGCCCTGCATCGGAACCGAACCGCCGAAGCAGGAATCGAGAGATGACGGTTGAGCCATGTGTACGACTACCGGTCATGCGGCATCTTCGTTGTGGTGGTCCCAGGCTTCGTCGGTCTCACGCTCGCGGTTACGGCGGAGGATGGCTTCATTGATTTGCTGTTCTGAAAAAACGAAGCCATCTTCGGAGGGGTCGTAGGTTTTTCCTTTGTCTTCGTACATTTCGGTGATATCGAGGAGGTTATCGAGCTCGTGTTCTTGTTTGGCTCGGCGGGTTTTCTGGAGTTCCTGGAGTTGCGCGACGGTGCGTTCGAACTGGCGGGAGAGGCGCTGGCTGTGGAGGCTCAGGTTCGAGAGCGCTTTCGATTGGCTTTCCAGGGACGCGACGATCGACATGGCGTCCTGGACCTGTTGCGGAGAATCGGTAAAGGGGCTGAGTTGGCTGGCTACGCCTAGCGTGAGGAGATTGGTCTCCAGAGCTGCCACGCGGTTCAGGCGCCAGGAGGTGTCGGCCAGGGCTTGCACCAGGTGAGACTCGGTGGCGCCTTCGGGTTGGTATTCGTCGGTGAAGGATTCCAGGTGGAGCTGATAAGCCTGGAGATCTTCGGTGGGCATGACCACGATTTGGCCGGTCAGGCCGTGGCGTAGGGCGTTTAGAGCCGAGCGCTGTTTGCCCTCGGCGGTTTTGGGTCCGGTGGAGTGCTGGGCGTTTTTCTTATTAACTTCGGCTCGGTTGATTTGAGTGCGATGAGGTATCGACATGCCTTGGTATACCAGGGCGGGGTGCGGGGTTTGCGTGAGTGTAAGTGGGATATGGTTGAAACGTTGGGAGTTGGGGTGGGTCGGCTGGAGTGAATCGCGCGGAGTTTGTGGGGATCGAGAACTTGAAGGGGTGGTGCTGGGGACATAACGCCGGATTATCGGAAGTGGGTTTTCAGACGGCCCGAACTTTTTTTCTTGGTAGACTAATTTCCCAGTCGCTGTTCCGCCGGGTGGAACAAAGGAGAAATTTGTAATGAAACGATATTCTGCACGGGCAGCAGGCTCGCTTGTGTTATTCGCGCTCGCCTCATTCTGCCACCCGGCACCCTCCGTGGCGCAGACCCTTACTACTCTGGCGACCTTCGACGGGGCAAATAAACCCCCGTTGGGTGGTGGTCCAAATGCACAGCTCGTCCAGGCTTCCGACGGGAACTTCTACGGAACAACCCAAACAGGCTGCTGTGGATATGGAAATGTTTTTAAGATAACGTCCAGCGGGACCGTCACATCTTTGCATAACTTCTGCTCGGTGTCCCCGAGTTTCTGTGCGGATGGGTCAATGCCGGTTGGTGGTTTGGTTCAGGGATCTGACGGAAATCTCTACGGCGTGACGGCCGGCGGCGGGGATCAAAAGCAGTCAGCGGGCACCATCTTTAAAATAACAACTGGTGGTTCGTTGACGACCTTATACACATTCTGTACGAACCAACAATCACCTTGTCCTGATGGTAAGGCTCCCACGGGCGGGCTTGTTCAGGGCCCTGACGGAAATTTTTACGGCACTACCCACTCCGGGGGTGCTTATTCCAGTGGCACCGCATTCAAAATTACGCCAGGTGGTACCCTCACAACGCTGCACGCTTTTTGCCAATCTTCCGTCCCATGTACCGATGGCTCTGAACCTAACGGTGGGCTAATAGTGGGTTCCGATGGCAATTTCTATGGCACCGGGTACTTCGGCGGAGCGAACTCAAGCGGGAACGTCTTCGTGATGACGCCCGCCGGCGCAGTGACGACGCTTTACAGCTTTCCTCTGCACGATGCCACAGGTGCGCTGTTCCCCGACGGCGAGAATCCGAACGGCGGGCTTGTTCAAGGCTCGGACGGGAGCTTCTATGGAACAACACAGTCGGGGGGACAAAGTGGGGGGGGGACCGTCTTTAAAATCACAAGCAACGGTCAACTTACTACGATCTATAATTTTTGTTCCGCTGCCGGTGGAACGTGTGCCGACGGTAAAATTCCCAACGGTGGGTTAGTCCAGGTCTCAGGCGGCGGTTTCTACGGAACAACCCAGCAAGGGGGATCGGCAGGAAACAACTCCGGGACGGTCTTCCAAATAACGTCCGGGGGCACCTTGACGACTGTCCACAATTTCTGTTCGCAAAATGGTCAATCGTACTGCGCCGACGGCGGCGATCCGAGTGCCGGCCTCACTAAGGGCTCCGATGGCAACCTCTATGGCACCACCAACGGCGGGGGGCGGGAGGCAACCCACAGGGCACAGTCTTCAAGCTGCAGACCGCAACAAGCTCAGGATTCGCTTGCACGAATACAACTCCCCCCGTGATCACCTCCGTCGACTCCGCGAGCGCCTACGGAGGCTACAACTACTTCGGATCGGGCTCTTGGCTGGAGATCAAGGGCACCAATATGGCGGACCCTGCCGACCCACGTCTCACCGCCAGCACAAATCCAGGCCAATGGACTTCGGCGGACTTCAACGGTTCGAACGCTCCCACATCGCTTGATGGCATCAGCGTGAGTATCGACGGAAAGCCTGCCTATGTCTGGTACCTTTCCACTGGGCAGATCAACGTGCAAGCGCCCGAGGATACCACCACCGGCAATGTGGCCGTCACCGTTACCAACTGCAAGGCAACCAGCCCGATATTCACCTTCGCTCGTAGGGCGCTCGCTCCAGGCTTCCTCGCGCCAACGAATTACACTGCGAACGGCGAGCAATACATGGTCGCGACCTTCCAGTCCGATGGAGCTTACGTGCTGAACACATCCACAGGCGCGGCGTTCGGCCTCAACAGCCGGCCGGCGAAGCCGGGCGACGGGATCATCGCTTACGGAATCGGTTTTGGCGACGTGACTCCATCAATCCTTCCCGGAGTTATAGTCGGCCAGAGCAACGCTCTCGTGAACCCAGTCACGATTTCCTTCGGAACGACCAAGGCAACGATCGCATACCAAGGGTTGGCAGGGGGATTTGTGGGGCTTTACGAGTTCTACTTCACCGTCCCGTCCACTCTAGCGAATGGCGATTATCAGATCGAGGTAACGCAGAACGGTACGACTGTGCCTCAGACGATGTACCTCACGGTTCATAACTAGCCGCTACTCGCCTACACGAATTGGCAGTGGCAAAAGCGAGCCACTGCCTTTCTCTGGATATTAGACGATAAAGTATGTTATCGGCTAAAAAGCTGTTCTGGCTACCTTTTTCAGCGAAGGGCTTTGCATCTGTCCGCATGCTTTCGCATGGCGGTTCCGGTCGGTACTCGTTTGCATGTGGACTTGGACATATGACGAAGCCGCCTGAAAGGGCGGTGTCCCCGGTATTTATCCAACGGCGCACCTAATTCTCGGCGTACGGGCCACGCTGTCGATCACCATCGCGTGAAGTGTTAGCTTCACTGCCTTGAGTCTCAATCCTGTCTGTTTTTCGAGGGAGCCCGATAGGTCGCGCAAGTCAAGCACCGAGGCATCCGGGGAGCCGGGAGGCCGCATTCCGAATCGCGCTGCCATGCCGGGCGGAAAGGGCGGCTGCCGCCAAAATTGGCCGCCCCACCTGATGCGGGGAGTACTGTTTTCGGGTTTGCTTATGCGGCTCGATTCGCTTTTTCGATAGAATCTTAAACCATGAAGACGTATCCGGCCGCAAGCTTGCTTCTCCTTCTCGGCGTGCTGGTCTCTGCGCAGAAGAAGTCCTCTGGGCTTCCGCCGCTTATCGATCGCGAATTGTTCTTTGGCAATCCTGAAATTGCGGGCGCGCAGATCTCGCCCGATGGGAAATATATCGCTTTTCTCAAGCCTTGGAACGATACGCGCAACGTTTGGGTGAAGAAGACGGAGGAGCCTTTTTCTACCGCCCGGCGTTTGACCGCGGAAGCCAAGCGGCCCATCGCCGGCTATCTGTGGAGCCGTGACAGCAAGTACATCCTTTATGTGAAGGACAATGACGGCGATGAAAATTTCAACGTTCACGCGGTCGATCCTTCCGGGCCCGGGGTTCCCGAGTCGCGGGACCTTACCGGCCTCAAAGGCGTGCGCGTCGAGTTGTTCAGCGCGCCTAAGTCCGACCCGGACGCGCTTTATATCGGCCTCAACGATCGCGATAAAGCGTGGCACGATCTCTACAAACTGAAAATCTCCACAGGCGAGCGAACTCTGATCCGTAAAAATACGGAGCGTATTTCTGGTTGGGATTTCGATCTTACGGGGCAGCTCCGCTTGGCCGGACGCGTGCTCGATAACGGCGATCAGGAGATCCTGCGGGTGGACGCCTCGGGCTTCACGCCGATTTTCACTTGCAATGTTTTCGAGACCTGCTCGGTGGAGCGCTTCCATAAGGATGGCAAGCGGGCCTACATTCAGACCAATAAGGGCGACGGTACGAATCTTACCGCGCTGGGGCTGATTGATCCGGCGACGGGGAAGGTCGACGTAGTGGAATCCGATCCGCTCAAACGCGTCGATTTCGAATCTGCACGCTTTTCTGAGGCGACGGACGAACTGGTTGCGACCGTTTACACCGACGATCGCCAGCGTGTGTATTTCAAGGACAAGAGCTTTGAAGCCGACCATCGGTTCCTGGAAGGGAAATTGCCCGGGCGCGAGCTTTCGATCGCATCGACTACGCTGGACGATCGGCTGTGGCTGGTGGTCGCTTACGGCGACACGGAGCCTGGGGAAACTTATCTGTTCGACCGCAAAGGGCGGACGCTGGCGCTGCAATATACGGTGCGCGAAAAGCTGCCGCGGGCTGCGCTGGGTCCGATGAAGGCGGTGCGATATAAATCGTCCGATGGGCTGGAGATTCCCGCGTATCTGACGTTGCCCAAAGGCGTTCCGGAGAAGAATCTGCCGGCGGTGGTGATTCCGCATGGAGGTCCGTGGGCGCGGGATTATTGGGGGTTCAATTCGCTGGCGCAGTTTTTTGCGAATCGCGGTTACGTGGTGCTGATGCCGAATTTCCGCGGCTCGACTGGTTATGGCAAGAACTTCCTGAATGCGGGCAACGGGGAGTGGGGACGCAAGATGCAGGACGATGTTACCTGGGGCGTGAAATATCTGATCGCGGAAGGGATCGCGGATCCGAAGCGCATCGGGATTTTGGGCGGGTCTTATGGAGGCTACGCTACGCTCGCGGGGGTCGCATTTACGCCGGATGTGTATCGCGCGGGCGTGGACATAGTGGGACCTTCGAATCTGCTGACGCTGCTGGAAGCGATTCCGCCTTATTGGGAAGCGGGGCGCAAGATGATGTACGCGCGCATGGCGGACCCGGGCACTCCGCAGGGGAAAGCGTGGATGGAGGAGCGTTCGCCGCTCAATTCCGCCAATAAAATCAAGACGCCGCTTTTCGTGGTGCAGGGCGCCAACGATCCGCGCGTGAACCGACGCGAAGCGGAGCAGATTGTTGTCGCGTTGCGCGACCGAGGTTTCCCAGTCGAGTATATGCTCGCGCCGGACGAAGGGCATGGGTTCCAGAGGCCGGTAAACAACATGGCGATGTTCATGGAGGCCGAGAAATTCCTGGCGACGTATCTGGACGGGCGCTATCAGGATCGGGGCACGCCGGAGGTGGAGGCTCGGCTCAAGGAAATCATGGTGGACCCGAAGACGGTCAAGGTTTCGAAGGTGGTGGACGCAGGGGCGGTGAGCGCGCCCAAGCCGGTTGCGGATCTGGCGGCCGGGGTGGATCACTATGAGGTCAAGCTGGCGATGGGCGGCCAGGAGATGACCCTCAAGTTATCGACCGCGATTGCCGAAGAAAACGGACAGTGGGTGGCAACCGAAACATTGGATACGCCGATGGGTGCGATGACGGACGTCTCGACTATCGAAAAGGGCACCTTGGTGCTGCGCAAGCGCAGCGTGAAGCAGGGGCCGGCGACGATCGGCGTCGAATTTTCGGGCAATCAGGCGTCGGGAACGATGAGCATGAATGGGCAGGATCGAGCTATCTCGGCGGATATGGGAGGGCCTTTGTTCGCGGACGCGGGCGCGGCGGCGTACTCGATTGCGTGCCTGCCGCTTGCCGACGGGTACACTACCAGCTTCCGGAATTTCGATTTGCAGAAGCAGAAGGTGAAGCTGATGCAATTGAGCGTCGCGGGTTCGGAAACGGTGACGGTTCCGGCGGGGACGTTCAGCGTGTTCCGGGTGGAGGTGAGTTCGGCCGACGGGGGAGCGGACAAGTCCACGATGTGGATCGCGAAAGATTCCCGGAAGCCGGTGAAGATTTCGAGTGTAATGGCGTCGATGGGCGGCGCGGTGATGACGGCGGAGCTGGGTCGATAGTGAGACGCCGGGTTTCGAACCTTGGGGATTACAGGCGATGATGTCTGAGCAGTCCGGAGCGAATCATCCTGGCGAGCCGGACACCGAGATTGCGCCAGTCACGGTTAGAATCGCATCGAGGCGGGCTGTGGCGGGGATGGTCATCGGCCCGTATCATTTGCTGGAGGCCGTAGGCCAGGGCGGGATGGGCGAAGTCTGGCTGGCGGAGCAGAAGCAGCCGGTTCGCAGGCGCGTCGCCGTCAAGCTGATCAAAGCGGGGATGGGCACTCACGAAGTGGTGGCGCGATTCGAAGCGGAGCGGCAGGCGATCGCGATGATGGACCATCCGGCCATCGCGAAGGTTTTCGACGCCGGAAGTACGCCGGAGGGGAACCCGTACTTTGTCATGGAGTACGTGCCGGGGGCGCCGATCACGGAACACTGCGACAAGCATCGCGTGTCGATCCGCGAACGGCTGGAGCTTTTCATCCAGGTTTGCGAGGGCGTCCAGCATGCGCATCAGAAAGCGATTATCCACCGCGACCTGAAGCCTTCGAATGTGCTGGTTTCCGTGCACGACGGCAAAGCTCGGCCCAAGATTATCGACTTCGGCGTGGCCAAGGCCACCGCGCAGCCGCTTAACGAGCACATTTTATATACGCGGTTGGGAGCCATGATCGGCACGCCGGAATACATGAGTCCGGAGCAGGCGGGGTTGACGCCGCAGGACGTCGATACGCGCTCCGATGTTTACTCGCTGGGCGCGATCCTTTATGAGCTGATGGTGGGCGCGCTGCCGTTCGATTCCCAGGAGCTGCGGCGAGAGGGGCACGACGGCGTGCGGAAGAAAATCCTGGAGGAGGAACCGCCGAAGCCCAGCACGAGGTTTCGCACGATTGGCGAAAGGTCCTCGGTTTTGAGCACGAACCGCGGCACCGAATCCACGACGCTCGAGGGTCAACTGAAGGGCGATCTGGATTGGATCGCTATGAAGGCGCTCGAGAAGGACCGGACGCGGCGGTACGGGTCGCCTTCGGACCTGGCGGCGGATATTCGGAGGCATCTTAATCACGAAGAGGTGCTGGCTTGTCCTCCGAGTATCGGCTACCGGGCGAAGAAGTTCGTGCGGAGGCATCGTTTCGGGGTGGCGGTGGGGGCGGCGGCGGTGGTGCTGCTGGTGACGTTTTCCGCGGTCATGGCGGTGCAGGCCCGGCGCATCGCGCGGGAGAGGGATCGCGCCAATCTGGAAGCCCAGGTATCGCAGCGCGTGACCGAGTTCCTGACGGGGTTGTTTCGGATGAGCGATCCAAATCCGGCTGAGAGTAACACGGTCACCGCGCGCGAGATTCTCGACAAAGGGTCGGAGAAGATCGCCCGGGAATTGAACAATCAGCCGGTGGTGCAGGCGAAATTGATGGACACCATGGGGATGGTCTACTGTAGCCTGGGACTTTTCGACCGGGCGACGCCTTTGGTCGAGAACGCGCTGTCCATCCGCCGCAGCGTTTTGGGCGCGGAAAACCCGGAGGTTGCGGAGAGTCTGGATCACTCCGGATACGTGGCTTTTGAAAAGGGGGATCTGGCAGGCGCGGAGAAGTCGCTTCGGGACGCGGTGGCGATGCAGAGGAAACTGCTCGGCAGCGACCGCCTGGAGGTGACTGAGAGTTTGAGCAATCTGGCGATGGTGCTCCGCTATAAGGAAACGAAAGACGCCAACTCCGAGTCTGAACAGCACTATCGCGAGGCCCTGGCAACGCGCCGCAAGCTGCTCCGCCGGGACGATCCGGCGATTGCGCAAAGTTTGAACAACCTCGCGATGGTTCTGTATGCCAATGAGCGCGATTACGCTGCCGCAGAGCCTTTGTTTCGGGAAGCAATCGAAATGAATCGCAGATTGCTGGGCGAGGAGCATCCGGAGGTTTCGACCAACCTCAACAATCTCGCGCTGATGTTGCGCGATCAAGGCCGGTATGACGAGGCGGAGGAGATGTTTCGCAAGGCTCTTGCGATTCAAAAGAAGGTCTACGGAGAGGAGCACCCGAGGATAGCCGTAACCTACACGAATCTGGCGAGTCTGCTGCAACGCAAGGGCGACTTTGCGGACGCCGAACCACTTTACGTGAAAGCAATCGAGCTGAATCGAAGAGTATTTCCGGAGAAGGATTGGCAGATCGAAACGATTAAGAGTCTGCTCGGCGGCTGCCTCACCGCGGATCATCAGTATGCGGCTGCCGAACCGCTGCTGCTCGAAAGTTATCCGATTATCAGGTCCACTTTCGGCGATTCTCACAAACGGACGCAGGTGGCGGCGCAGCGAGTTGTCGATATGTACAATGCGTGGGGCAAGGCGCAAAAGGCTGCGCCTTACGCGGCGATTCTTGTGGGGGGTAAACCATGAGGCTTCTAATAACGATGGCGGCGGCCGCGCCTCTGTTTGCCCAGACGCATTGGGTGGGCACCTGGGGCGCAGCGCCCTCCCCGCAGCTTCCGGTTGCGGAAATGGAGAGCCAGAAGCTGGTCTTTCATCATCAGACTCTCCGCGAAATCGTACACATCAGCATCGGCGGCGACAGCGTGCGCGTTCGTCTTTCGAACACCTTCGGGACGGAGCCAGTCGAGATCGGCGCGGCGCATGTGGCCGTCATATCGTCTGGTTCGGCGATCGATCCCGCCACCGACCACGCTCTCGCCTTCGGCGGGCGTGGACGGATCGAAATTCCCGCGGGGGCGGTGGTCCTCAGCGATCCGGTACGGCTCAAAGTCGCGCCGGCTGCGAACCTTGCGATTAGTCTTTATCTTCCAAAGGATGCCGTCGGCGGAGGCGTTCACTACTCGGCTCAACAGACTAATTACATCGCGCAAGGCGACACTACGGCGGCCGTATCGCTGGATCATCCGGCGACGATCACATCGTGGGTTTTCCTCACCGGCGTCGATGTTCAAGCGCCTGCCGCCGCGGGGTCGATCATCGCTTTCGGCGATTCCATCACCGATGGCGCGCGCTCCACGGTCGATAGCAATCACCGCTGGCCGGACACTCTGGCGGCACGGCTCCTCGCGCGCAAATCGGGTGTGCAGTTGGGCGTCGTCGATATGGGGATCGGCGGTAATCGTATTCTGCACGAAGGTGCTGCCTCGAAGCGGTTGCAATTCGGCATCAACGCACTCGCCCGCTTCGATCAGGACGTTCTCGCGCAGCCGGGCGTGCGGTACTTAATGATTCTCGAAGGCATCAACGATATCGGGCACGCCGGCTCGTCCGCGCCGGCATCGGAGGCGGTCAGTGCGGAGGACATTATCGCCGGGCTCAGCCAGATGATCGAACGGGCGCATGAAAGAGGAATCAAGGTGATTGGCGCGACGATCACTCCATTTGAGGGTGAAGGGAATACCCAGCGCGGGTACTGGACGCCGGAAAAGGCGAAGGTCCGCGAAGCCGTTAATGCGTGGATCCGTTCCGGGAAAGGCTTCGATGGCTTCGTGGATTTCGATAAGGCGGTCCGCGATCCGGCGAACCCTAATAAGATTCTGCCCGCGTTCGATAGCGGGGACCAGTTGCATCCGGGCGACGCGGGTTATAAGGCTATGGGCGAGGCGATTTCCTTGAGCTTGTTTGGTTTGAGATAGGCTCTGAGGGATGGCTGAAAGAAACCGCTCCTTTGTAGTCGCGCCTGCCTGTTCTCAGCGGTTTGTTAGCGCTCCGGATCGGCAGTCTCACATTCGACAGGCGAAACCGCCTGTCCCACCGTTCTGTAACCAGATCCCACCGACTTTTCACACAGACTCTCGCCAGTGCGGGAAGTGTTTCTAATCCTGTTCCACGAGGGTTTGGGTGTACGTTTTGCCGTACGGATAGAAAAGATCCTTGCGGCCTTGTGCCCAGGCTGCTTTTAGTTCGGGTGTGGTGATGTCCCAATCCGGCCGGCATTTCCTGGTGACGGCGCGCAGGTCTTGACGAAGATCTTCGAGAGTGGGACGGCCGAAGAACCAGTAGCCGTTGTAGATTTTATAAACGACTAGATCGGGCTCGAGGACAATCACGTGGGGAATCATTGGATTGTTGACCGGATCTGTGTATTCGGCGATATCGAGATCTTTCTGGACGGTACGCCCGGCATCGGAGAGAAAAGGCCAGTGAGCGCCGACACCGGTGCGATATTCGTTGGTCTGCGTGATGTTATCGGTGCTGATCGTAACCAGCCGGCAATAGCCAACCTCCAGCTCGCGATAGAGTTCCACGAGTCCTTCCGCCTGCCGGCGGTCCTTGGGGCAGAAACCTCCGCGGCTGAGGACGAGGACCATGGGATTTGGCCCTTGCAGTTCAGAGAGCTTCCGGCGTTTTGCGGTGTGATCGGACAGCTCATAGTCAGGGAAGATGGCTCCCGGCACAATATCAGATCGCATATATAACCAGCTTAACGGGAATAATCGGCAAAGCCCCAGACCGTCAAACACGGTCTCGCTGCTCCGCTTTTCGCGTTCTGCCGATTTCGGGGAGGCGCGCCACCATGGCGGCGCGGGAACCGACTCCGAGCTTGGCGAAAATGCGGCGCAGGTGCGTGCACACGGTCCATGAACTTATATTGAGAACATCGCCGATGATTTTGTTGGAATGGCCGAGAGCTACCAGGCGCACGATTTCCTGTTCCCTGGGGCTGAGTTGCGCGTGCACCTGGACGGGCTTCCGCAAGTGGATCAACAGGTAGCGGCCGCCGTCCACTTCGGCGTCGAAGATGATTTCCTCGTTCTGAGAGTCGCCATCGATTTCATCGCCTCTCGCGAGGACCGGCGCGCTGCGCTCGACGAGAATCCGAATCAGGTCTTCAATACTGACCGTATCGGCGACTGGCATGAGCTCTCCCTCAACGACGGATGGAAAATCGTCCACGAATTCGCAAGCTAACACCTGAAGAACCAGTATTCAAGTCGCACGTTCTGGTGACGGAAAAGCGCGCCTGTTTACTGAAATTGCCGCTAGTTTAAGAGGTGAATTACGGCGCAGATTCGTTTCATTATTTCGCCAATAATTTTCGCGGCTTGGTCCGGCATATGACCGTGGTAGAGGATTCGCGCGAGATGGATTCAGCGACCTCGAATCGATTAGCAACAACATGCGACTGTACGCGGCGGCGCGCGAAGTTTATTCTCTGTTTTGTCGCGGGAATTACAAGGAGGTAAAAGCAATGGCGGATCAGGAAAGCGAACTCGAATATGAACTCGAGCAGGTGTTCCATGAGGACGAGCTTGAAGACGAAGCTGCGGGAGAATCCGAGTTCGGGGCGATCGGCAACATCGTAGGCAGCCTCCTCGGCGAAGAAGAAGGCGAATACGAGCTCGAAGACGAGAGCGAGTACGAGGACGAGTACGAGACCGAGCTCGAAGATGAGTCGGAAGAGGAGTTCGGGGCCATCGGCAACGTTCTCGGGAGCCTGCTGGGCGAATCGGAATACGAGGGCGAGGACGAAACCGAGGAGTTTTTCGGCAAGATCGGCTCGTTCTTGAAGAAGGCGGCTCCGATGCTCAAGAGAGTTGCCGCGACGGCGGCTCCGCTGGTGGGCACGGCGATGCTCGGCCCAGTGGGCGGGATGCTGGGCAAAGCTGCCGCTTCCGCGTTAGGCGAGGAAGAGGGCGAAGAAGAGACCGAGGACGAGTACGAGACCGAAGGCGAGGCCGAGGTGGCGGGCGAGATCGCGAGCCAGCCGGTGACGCACAGCACGGCGCTCGCCGAGATCATGTCCGAAGCGGCATCGCTCGCGAGTCATGAAGGCGAGGCCGAAGCAATGGTGGGCGCAGCGACCGTCTCCGTGTTGACGCCGCGCGACCGGCGGTCTTTGCGGCGCATTATTCCGCACCTGGTGAAGGGCGCGTCGACGCTGACGCGTATCCTGCGGAAGCGGCGCGCCACAAGGCCGCTGGTACGAGCGGTTCCGGCCGTGGTCCGGCGGACGGTGCGCGATCTGAAGCGCAAAGTGGCCAGGGGCGGGCGGATCACGCGGCGCGGCGTGGCTCGCGCAGCGGCCCGGCAGGTCCGGCGCGTGCTGGGCAGCCCGAAGGCATCCACCGCGGCGGTGGTCAGGAATGTTCGTGTCAGCCGGGCATACAGGGGCCGGCGGCGGCGGATGCGGCGGAGAGTCCGTTAGCACCCGGCGCGGTTCCACCTAAAAAAGGAGAATGACCATGGCAATCCCCGTGTACGAATCCGAACTTGAAGACGAATTGGAAGACGAGCTCGAAGACGAGATGGAATCCCTCGGCGAATATGAGGACGAAAGCGAACTCGAATATGAGGACGAATCGGAACTCGAAGGCGAGTACGAGGATGAAAGCGAGTACGAAGACGAGTACGAGGACGAGGGCGAGTATGAGGACGAGAGCGAATACGAAGACGAGATCAGCCCCGTCCGCAAAGTCTATCCGGACGCGATGATGGAGCATCTGGGCGCCCTCGCGGCGGAATCGGAAAGCGAGGATGAGGCGGTGGAGCATTTCCTGCCGCTGATCGGGATGGCCGCCAGCAAGCTGCTGCCTTTAGCGGCGAAGGCGATCGCTCCGATGGCGAAGCGGGCGCTTCCCCGCGTGGTCAAAGCGGTGGGCAGACTGACGCCGACGCTGACGCGCGGGATCGGCAAAGTGGTCCGCGGACTGCACGGGCGTCCGGGCGGGCGGCAATTGATGCGGGTGATTCCGTCTATCGCCAAGCGGACGGTGCACAGCATCGCGCGGCAGGCGGTTCGCCGGCCGATCACTCCGAGAGCCGCTATCCGGACGCTGGGGCGGCAGGTTCGGAGAGTGCTGCGCTCTCCGCGGTCGCGGACGCACCTGGTGCGGCGGAATCATCATATGGACCGGCGTTTTCACCGGCGCTTCGGACACGGCGTGCTGCGGCCGCACATGCGCTACGGACGCAGAGTCGCGGGCGGACTCTACCGCGGTGGGCCGAGGATTGGCGGGGTCGCGCATGGTGGCGGGATCGTGAGACGCGGAGCGGTGGGGATCGGGCCGCGGCGGATGGTCCGAAAAATCGGCGGGCGGCGGGTCTGCCCGGTTTGCGGAGCGCGGATCAAGGTCGCGCGTACGAGCAAGTGCTGCTGCGGTCGCTAAGGCAAGGCAATGGCGACTCAGCCCAAATCGTTTTCGGGATTCAAGACTCGGCCGGCTAAGGCTCCGCGCCGGGTGGCCAGACCGGCCGGTGGAGGATCGGCCGTTCTGGTTCCGTGGCTGCGGGCTCAGTCCATCAACGTCGTACGGCACTCCGCGGCGCTGCGGCCGTTCAAGAGGGAAGAGTTCGGAACCAGCGGCGCGACGCCCTCGGAAGGCCACATTCAGGCGGTGAATCAGCTTATCGTCCGGCTGCGCAACACACTGCTGAGAGTCTCGAAGACGGTCACCAAGAAAATCGACGCGGCGATCGAGGAGCCTACCGCGGAGCAGCTTCGCGCGGTACTGACCAGAAAGGATCGCTCCCACCGCTGGGTGCAGGGGATCGAAAAAATCTGGGACTTCTATTTCGAGCTGTTCGGGCAGAGGCAATCGATGCCTTACGCGAACTGGCTGCTGAGCTGCGACCGCATCGCGGCCGATTGTTATCAGGCGGCATTCTCGGGCCTGGGCGCGCCCAAGTCGATTCCGGCGCCGCCGCCATTTTGTTTTATGCGCACGGGGTTCGCTCCGGCGACGATGCGGCGGGGCATTCGTTTGCGGAGGCTGGGCAAGCAGTTCAATCCGTTTCCGCTGATCCAGTTGCCGTATCACCGCTTGATCAATCCATGGACGCTGGGCGCGGTGATGCATGAGGCGAGTCACAATTTGCAAAGCGATCTGGGCTTGAGCAGAGTGATCCCGCGGAGTGTCGCGCGGCGGTTACTAAAGGCGGACATGGGTAGAACCGTCGCCTCGGTTTGGGCGCGCTGGAACCGGGAGATGTTCGCCGACATGAGCGCGCTACTGCTGGGCGGGCCTTCGGTGGTGGGATCGCTGATGGACGTGGTGGGGCGCGCGCCGGACGCGGTATTCGCGTTCAATCCGCGCGGGGTGCATCCGACGCCGGTGCTGCGTCCGTTGATCAGCGTGGAGATGCTGCGGCGGATGGGTTTCGCCGAAGAAGCGGAGCAGTATCGCGCGGCGTGGATGCGGCTCTATCCGAATCTGCGCGCGGGCAATATACCGGCGGCGATTCTGGATACGTTTCCCAAGGCGTGCGCTCTGGCGGTGGATGCGATGTGCTACCGGCCGTTCAAAACTTTGGGCAACAAGAGTTACGCGCAGGTGGTCCGCTTCGAGAAAAAAGATGCGCAGATGATTGAAGAGGCGGCGCGGAGGGTGTCGGCAGGCGTGGATCCGGGCATTATTCCGGCGCGTTACCTGATTGGAGCGGCGCGCGTCGCCCTGGACCGGCGCATGGCGCGGCCGGGGACGATTACCAAGAATTTTTATACCGAACTGGTCAGGAGATAAGAGCTAATGGCACTCGAAGCGTCCTTCCGCGAACTCTCGAGCCAACTGGGCAAGCTGCGGGACATGCTGCTCGCGTTGCGCCTGACCATCGCGGAGGACAAGCCTTTGAAGGGTGAGGCGGCCTTGGTGGACCAGTTCGAGGACTCAATTCTCGATTTGCTGGGTTCGCTCGACGAGAGCCTGTCCGCGGCGCGGGCGGCACAAAAAGGGGTGGGGCATCCCCTCAATCTGGATGGCGCGCGCAGGGCGCTGACGACTTGTCAGGATCAGTTCCATCAGATCGAGCTGAAGTATGGGGAGGAACTGGCTTCCTTCGAGAGGCTCAAGGACCTGGAGCGGTTGGGAACCCGCGGTGGGGAATGGCGTCCATGGGCGGCGAGCGCGAAAGACGGAGTGGAGCAATGCCGGGAGCCGCTCGACGGCGTGAGCAGGGCACTGGCGGCGTGTTGGCAGGAAATTGCCGAACGGGTGGGCATGACGTCGGTATCGGTGCAGGCGACCAATATCGGGCAGAAGATAGTCGCCAGGGCGACGGCGAAGGAAATGGTTGAGGAATCGATTAGCTGACTGGCCGCGCGGATCGGTCTGGACCTAACAAGGGATTTCGAAAGTAAGCAGGAGGGCGTGATGGCAGTGAAGGATATCAAAAAACCAGCGGCCAAGGCGGCGCCGCCGGCGGTAAGGAATGCGGCACTCGACTCCGCGTTGGCTGCGCCTCCCGATCCGTGTCTGCCGGTGCCGATCGGGTACTTGAGCTGGATACTCGCCAAGATGGACAATGACAACTTCGGCGACGACTGGGACTGCCTGCGGCAATTGTGCGCGTCCTGTATAACAGCGCGATACATCTCGACCGGCGACGCGAGGGCGATCGAGATGACCAGCCGGATCCTTTGCCGCACGGCGAATCGCGACCAGGAACCGGTGATCGCGGAGTTATCGCAGTTCATCAGCTTCTGCGAATCGGAAGATCAACAACTGGCTTTCGTTTTCGGGAATTGCATCACCCGGGCGCAAATCGCGGTCAAGTCATTTGGAGACAGTTGCTCGGACTGCTTACAGCGGGCTCCTGGAATCAATCCGAACAGTATACCCGGGGCGGCTGCGAAGGTGAATGACGCGCTGTCGGGCATACAGCAGGCGCTCGGCGCATTCTCCGCGATTCTGGTTTCCTGCGATTGCGCCGTCGAGACCGGTCATGCGCTGGATTCGCTGAGGCGGGAATTTCAGCCGGTCGAAAGTACGTGTTGCGTGCTGCTATGCGAGTTCAATCGCTGCCGGGTGCCGGACGAAGCCTGTTGGGTGCTGCTCGAAGAGAAGCTGTTCGAGATTATGCAGCAGGTGGTGTTCGCGAGGCGGGCGCTGGGACAAATGAAGGCGATGCCGGTGGGTATAGGGCCGGAGCTAGAACGGGCTCGGGAGATGGCGCGGGAGGCGTTGAAAATCGGCGGGGTTTCCGAGCGCTTCAAACACGAGATGCGGAGAGTGGAATCGGCTCTCGACCGGCTGCGCTCCGAAAGAAATCATGCGTCGACGCGGGAGTTGGCTGGCACGATCGACTCGCTGAGCGACAACGCGGCATGCGGGAAAGGGATCGAACGCGCGCTGGCATCGCAGATGATCGGCATTCTGTTCGTCCTCGCTTGCCGGGCAGGGAAAAGCACCGCGATTCCGCCGCATCACGAGCCGTCGGGATTTGAGGTAGACGTGCCACCGGAAGTTCGCAGAGTGACGGCTCGCGATCTCCATACCGGGGAATCGACGGATCTGATTCCGGTTAACAACCAGGTGCGGTTGGAGCGAGGAAAGCGTGTTGAGTTTTCGATATTCGACGCCGAAGACACGATGATCGACAGCGTGATTCTGGAAGCCTGAAGGAAACGAAGCCATGGCCGTAACAAAATACTCATTTCGAAAAGCCAGCCAATTGGCTAAGAAACCGCTGGACGACCTCGCCGCATATCCGGTATTGACGGAGGAAGTGGGTTTTCCACCATCGCCGCTAGCCCGGCAGCCGGGAACATCCGGCAGCGCGCCGCTGGGCGATATGGTTTCCAAAGCCGTCAGCGACGTACTGGGATGGAAGGTCAAGCCCGGCGACACCAAGGGGTTCATGGGAGCTCTTACCCAGTCATTCACGTTGACTGAGAAAGAGGGCCACATCGAGTCCAAATGGACGCCGCGGACCTACGCAGTGCAGACCGATCTGGCCGGCGGAATCACGGGCGCGCAGGCGAGCGTCTATTCGCGGGGCAAAGTTGCTCTGGACCAATGCCTTCCCCTGCTCGACGGCATTTACGCGCTGGAACCGGAGGCGATCGCAGAGGATGTCGCGGCGTTGAAGGCGGTGGTGAAAAGCCAGCTCAGCGAGCTGGTCAATGAACTGGCGTTTCTAGGCGGTCCGCGAATCTCACGCGTGAATCAATATTTCAACCTGCTGCTAGGCTCTTCTACTTTCCCGATCGAGGCGAGGCAAGGACACGTCCTGCACAACACCGATCCGGACAAGATCGGCGGCACGCTCGGCAATCTGCGCGATGAGCTTGGCCTGAGCTTCACCAAGGACGATTTCGTCAACTCGGTCGCGGATGAAACGAATCTGTCGAATTTCCGGATCATTTCCGATTACGTCACGGGGCTGGGGCAGACCTGGTTGTACAACCTGAGCTTCCTGGTACTGAACTCGAAGACTCCGTTCTTCGGCACGCAACTGGTGCTGTTGTCGCGGCAGCTTTCGGTGGTTGCCGAATCGGTGGACGAGGTCCGTTTCACGCTGGATTCGGTGTTCATCGGTCCTGCCGAGCGCCAGACCATGGAGCTGAATTTCCCTGGAGCCACTCCGCCCATCGCGTCGATTTTCCTGGAAGATCTGCTTTCCTGGATACGCGATTTCTCGACCGAAGAAGGGCCGCGGCTGATTCAGGACGGCGGGAAATTCGGAGTCGGAAATACCTTTTTCCCTGTGGTCAACAATCTGTTCACGATCATGCAGTATGTGCCCAACCTGAGCGGCCAGCCGCCTGGATTCTCGAGCGCGCGCGTCACTCTCTCGATCGTCAACCTGACGGAGCAGCTAGGGGATCTGGCGAGACTCGCCAAGCCGATCGAACACATTATTACTCCGGAGCCTTTCTTTGGAGCGTTCGCGGTGGAAGGGGTGCAGCCGAATTCCGGCCATATTGGAGCAGTGGTATACGTTCGCGGGAGCGGCTTTGCCTGCAATCCGGGCGTCACGGGAGGCGGCCTCACCGTCCAGTTCCGGCCGAGTGGATTTGCGACTCCGCTGATACAGGCGGTGACCGTCTACTTCCGTTCCGATAGCCTGCTGGTGGTAACGGTTCCCCCCGGGCTGACCCACGGCCAGCTCTATGACGTGCTGGTGACCAACCCGGACGGGAAGACTACGTTTGTATCCGGAGGATTCACGGTTAGCTAGCCGCGGATGGTGTAAGGAGAGTCACCTATGGCAACAGGAAAAGAATATCAAGGCTTATACGACCGGATCGCGGCGCTACGCGAACAGGTGGCCAGCCGATTATCGTCGGACCTCATCTCCAATCCGCAGCTCGCCGACGCGCTTACCAAGCAGATCGACGACATGATGAAGTCGGTGACGGACGCGGACCGGCTGACGCCCGCGCCGCCGGATCAAGGCCTCGCGGCATTGGTCGGCTTGGGGCCGGAGGCCGCCCCCGAACTCGGAGCGACGCGGATTCCCGGAGGCGTCGAGGCTTACGACGAAACGATTACTTCGGAGCGGATCATCGCGGTCGGCGACGTTTACTATCTCTGGCAGCATGAAAAAATTGGTGTGTTTCGCGTCGTTCAGAAGCTCCAGGAACTGTTCAAAGCCGGCACCGTGCGTTTGTCGAGCGGACCGGGCGCTTACGCGCTTTATCAATTCGACCGCCGCGATGTTTTGCGCTACACGCAGCGCGATCGGCTGGCGGCTTACAAGAGAATCTTCGGCTACGGCAGCGGGTCGGTTCCCACGGGGGCTCGTTCCAACACCGATTTCCACAAACTGTTTAGCCATTTCGTAAACCAGGTGACGTTGTTCTGGCGCGACAAGCGCATTTCCGATGTGATTCGCGAGCGCGCTTACGATGCTAATTTCGGTTCTGTCGCGATGGTGCGCCGGGCCGGGCTGGATTTGCGCAACAACCTGAAGTGGCTCTCTTTCGGCCATCTGAACGTGCTTCGCGTAGAAGTGATGCAGTTGCTGGAGGAGGCTTTCAAGATTCTGAATTCGAGCGATATCAAACGCCTGTTCGGCGCCGATACGCACTGGGACGTGCTGGAAGAAGTGCTGATCCGGTATTTCAATGAGCGCCTGGCCACGTCGGCTCGGCAGCGCATGGGCGTCACCGGGCGCGAAGTACTGCGGTGGCTGGCGCAGCCACACATTCTGCAATCGACGCGTTCGCAGTTTGAAACGCTACTGCTCGAAATCGCCGATCAATCTGAAGAATGGCTCACCAGCGCACAGGCGATGGGAGTGGCCAGCCGGTCGGGGGCGCCGCGCGTGCTTCCTTGGGATCGCACCGCGCCCGCTCCGGTGCGCGCCAACGGGCGGCCCAACGCATCCAACGGAACTCGTAAGGGCGCGGCGCGATCGAAGGAGCCGGAGTTTGAACTCGAATTTTGACGGCGCGGCATGAGACCCCGGCGTGGCACGCAATCGACCGTTATCGTACGCCCGCCGGAACGCGGCGCTTTTTCTCTCCGAACTGAAGGAGTTCCTGCGCTTCCCCTCGGTCAGCTCCGAGCCTCGGCACGTGGGCGATCTGAAGCGATGCGCGGTGTGGCTGCGGGATCATTTGCAGAGCATCGGCCTCGATGATGTCCGTCTGCTTCCAACGGCTTCGAATCCCATAGTCTATGCATGCTGGCGTCACGCGGTGGGACGTCCGACGATTCTGATTTACGGGCATTACGATGTGGTGCCGCCTGGTCCGGTGAGTGAATGGCGCACGCCTCCGTTTGAGCCGACGACTGTCGGCGACGATCTGTATGCGAGGGGAGCCTGCGATGACAAGGGGCAGCTCTTCCTCCACGTCAAGGCGCTGGAATCATATTTGCGGACCAGCGGCCGGCTTCCGGTGAATGTGAAGTGCATCTTCGAAGGCGAGGAAGAGATCGGGAGTCCCGAACTGCTGCGGTTCATCGGGCGGAATAAGTTCCCGCTTCGCGCGAGTGCGGCCGTTATCTCCGACACCAAGATGCTGGGTCCGGAACTGCCGGCGATCAGTTATTCGGAGCGAGGAAGCTTAAAGCTGGAGTGGCAGGTGCGCGGACCTCATGAGGAGCTGCATTCGGGCACCTTCGGCGGAGC
Source organism: Bryobacteraceae bacterium (assembly GCA_035485055.1). GTDB lineage: Bacteria > Acidobacteriota > Terriglobia > Bryobacterales > Bryobacteraceae > Palsa-187. The sequence continues at coordinate 82,368 of DATHOJ010000122.1, read as the reverse complement.
GGTTCACAACCCTGTCCAGGCCCTGTGCGAAATGATTGCAAAGCTGCACGATGCGCGGGGCCGCATCGCGATTCCAGGATTTTACGAGGATGTTCGGCTGTCAAGCGACGCCGAGCGCGCTTATTTAAAGCGTACCGGTCCAACGGATGGGCAGATCCTGGATGCCGCGGGGATGTCGATTGGATGGGGAGAGCGGGGCTATACGCTGTATGAGCGCACCACAACCCGTCCGGCATTGACTGTGAACAGCATCGCCGGCGGACCTGGGGGGCCAGGAGTTAAATCGGCGATACCCGCTCGCGCGGGCGTCAAACTGAGCTTCCGCCTGGTCCCCGATCAGGATCCGCAACGGATCGAACAATTGTTCCGGAAGCACATCGCGCGGATCACCCCATCGGGATTGCAATCGAGAATCCGCGCGTTATCGAGCGCGAAGCCGATGACGGTTGACCGGCATCATCCCGTATTCAAAGCGGCCTCGACCGCGTATCGCCTGGGCTTCGGAACGGCGCCCGTTTTCGTGCGATCCGGAGGGTCGATTCCCGTTGCCAGCGCGTTTCAGGAAATTGGAATCCCGCCGGTTCTTATGGGTTTCGGCCTGCCCGACGATCGCATTCACGGGCCCAACGAAAAGTTCCATCTGCCGAACTTTTATAGAGGCATCGACACCAGTATCTGGTTTCTGGCGGCGGCCGGGGCGAAGCTATGATCGTCGACTGCCATTGCCACGCGGGAAAAGGCGACAAGATGACCGCGCCCTGGAACACCGACGCGCCTATCGAACCCTATCTCCGCCGCGCGCGAGCCGCCGGAATCGATAAAACGATTGTCTTCTCGGCGTTCCATAGCGATTACAGCAAGGGAAACTCGCAGGTTGCGCGCATCGTCGCACGCTATCCGGAACGGTTGATCGGCTTCGTCATGGTGCACGCAAAACACGATGCGGGGCGAATTTTTGAAATGGTCCGAGGCGCCGTTTCGAAGTGGCGATTTCGAGGAATCAAGGTACACGGCCTGGAAGCGCCGCCCACGCGAGAGGTCTGCGATGCCGCGCGGGCGTTCGGTCTCCCGGTGCTGATCGACGTGGGGAACCGGCCGCACCAGGTGGACATGTTCGCGCCCGAATATCGCGACGTAAACTTCATCATTCCGCATCTCGGCAGCTTCGCAGGCGACTGGAGGGCGCACCAGACCACAGTCGATCAACTGGTGAGGCATCCCAACGTTTACGCGGACACTTCTTCGGTGCGGCACTTCGATTACATCGTGGAGGCTGTTAAAAGGGCGGGTCCGCGGAAGCTGCTCTTCGGATCGGACGGACCCTGGCTGCATCCCGGAGTCGAGATCGAGAAAGTGAGATTGCTCGGTTTGCCCGCACGCGCGGAAGCACTGGTGCTGGGAGGCAACGCGTTACGGCTGATCTCGCGAAGCCGCGCCGCCGGCCGATCGCATACGCTATCCTCGGATGCGAGGTTGGTGATTTGATTCGGACTCTCTCCTTACTCACACTGCTCGCCAGCGGGCAAATTTTCGCGCAGCGGAAACCCTTCGACGTCGTCGAAACCGGCATTACGGAGATGCGGACCGCGCTTCAGCAGGGCCGTGTCACCTCGCATGAGCTGGTGGTCGCGTATCTGATCCGCATCGGCATGTACGAAGACAAGCTGCATTGCATTATCACCGTCAACCCGAACGTTCTGGCGGAGGCCGATGAGCGCGATCGCGAACGCGCGCAAGGCCGGGTGCGCGGGCCTCTGCACGGTATCCCGATCGCGCTTAAAGACAACATCCTCACGCACGATATCGTGACTACCGGCGGAGCCTTAGCGTTCACTGGCTTCACACCTCCTTACGACGCGACCCTCGTAAAGAATCTGCGCGATGCCGGCGCGGTGATTATCGCGAAGACCGGACTTTCGGAACTGGCCAACTGGGTGGCGGGCGGTCCCACGCCGATGCCTGCGAATTATAATGCGGTGCGCGGTTTCGGTTATAACCCTTATGACCCGCGTCGCGATCCGCGCGAAGGCTCCGACGACGGGCGTCCGGTTCTCACCACCGGCGGGTCCAGTTCCGGGGTCGGGACGGCAGCGAATTTCTGGGCCGGTAACGTGGGGTCGGAAACGTCCGGCTCGATTTTGAGTCCTTCCAACCAGAACATGCTGGCGGCCGTGAAGCCGACCGTCGGCCGGATTAGCCGCTACGGAGTGATCCCGATCACCGCCGATCAGGACACGGCTGGGCCGATGGCGAAGAACGTTACCGATGCGGCTATCATGCTGGGCGCGCTCGAAGGCGCCGCTCCGGATCCGAACGATTCGGCGACCACGAAATGCACGCCTCCGCCCGGCCGCGATTACACTCCGTTTCTCAAGGCCGACGGATTGAAGGATATGCGCATTGGCATTCCACGGGCGTCCTTTTACGATGCGGCGACGCCTCCCCGGCGCGCCGGCTCACCCCCTGAAGCCGGTGGACGCGGAGGACGAGGCGGCGGTTTTGGAAACGGCCTCTCCCCAGAGCAAAAGCGCGTCATGACCGAAGCAATCGAGATCCTCAAACAGCAAGGGGCGGAGATCGTCGACCCTGCCGACATCCCCAGCGTGCTTGCCAAGGACCCCGATAAGAATTTCCTGCTGTGGAACCAGTGCAGCGGATTGGCGAACGCGCGCGGCAAGGACGCGAATTGCTCGATCGTCCTTAAATACGGCATGAAGCGCGATTTCAACGCGTGGCTCGCGACGCTCGGTCCGTCCGCGCCGGTGAAGTCGCTAACCGAGCTTCGCGAGTGGAACATCACCCATACCAACGGCGGCGCAATCCGGTTCGGCCAATCGCAACTGGACATTTCGGATGAAATGGATGTGCAGGCGGACCGAGCCCGCTATGAGGCGGATCGCGCCCGGGATATCGATCTGGCGGGCACCCACGGCATCGACGAAGCGATGAAGGCGCAACGGCTGGATGCGATCCTGTTCCCCGGCGCGAACGGCGCAGCAATCGCCGCGAAACCCGGCTATCCCACGGTCATTGTTCCTTTCGGCATGGTTCCGAACACGCAGGGCGCTCCGTTCCCTCCGGGCTTTGACCCGAAGCCCGCGCCGTTCGGCGTCAGCTTCACCGGAATGGCCTGTAGCGAGCCGAGCCTCCTCAAAATGGCCTACGCCTTCGAGCAAGCGAGCAAGCGGCGGGTGAAACCGGCAAGCGTTCCCTAAAAAAGATGGAACGAATCCGGGTGGACGACAGTATTCTACTATGTAGAACATATGTCCTCCCGTGAATACCTGGGTGAGTTCGAGCAAATCGTTCTGCTCGCTCTCCTGCGTCTGGGCGATGGCGCTTACGGCGTTCCGATTCGCCGCGAAATTCAGCTTCGCGCCAAGCGCGACGTCTCCGTGGGCGCGCTCTACAGCACCCTCGACCGTCTGGAAGGCAAGGGTTATGTGGCGTCGTGGTTCGCCGGCCCCACGGCCGAGCGCGGCGGCCGTTCGAAGCGCTATTTTCGCGTCGAGCCCGCAGGTTTGCGCGCGATCCGCCGATCGCAGGATGCCCTGGCGGTGATGCTCGAAGGCATCGATCTCAAAAAGGTATAACCATGCAAAAACCACCCCGGCTCGCGTGTCTGCTATTGCGGTTACGCCTCTCTAAGGCGCACTACGAATGCATCGCCGGAGATCTGTTCGAGGAGTTTTACACCCGGCACAGGTCCGCCTCCTGGTTCTGGCAGCAGGCGCTCCACGCGCTCTTTCCCCGCTTTCGCCGCATCGAACATTTTGAACCGATCACCAAAGGAGACCCGCACATGTCGTTCTTTTCCGATCTCTGGCAGGACGTCCGCTATTCGATTCGAACGTTCCGCAAACAGCCGAGCTTCGCCGTGGTGGCGATCCTTGCGCTCGCCTTCGGGATCGGGATCAACACCGGCATTTTTACGCTGCTGAACGCCATCGCGCTGCGCCCTCTGCCGGTGGCCGATGCGGGCAGAGTGGTCAGCGTGTATCAGTCGTTCCGTGGAAATGTCGGGCGCAACACCTATGGCTCCATCAATTATTTTTCGTATCCGGAATATTTGAAGTACCGGGATCAAAATCACGTGTTCAGCGGACTCGCCGTTTCCGCCAACGCGCCCGCTTCGCTGGGAGGCGCGGACGCGCGGCGAATTGAAGGCCAGATCGTTTCCTGTAACTACTTCGACGTTCTGGGCCGGATACCGGCCCTCGGGCGCCCGTTCGCAGCGGAGGAATGTGCGAAGGAGGACGCTGCGGCTGTTGCCGTTCTCTCTCACGCGTTCTGGACTACTCAGTTTCAGGCCGATCCTCGCGTAATCGGTTCGACCATCCTGCTGAACCGGCATCCGTTTACGGTGATCGGCATAGGGCCTGAAGGCTTCGCGGGAACCGGTATGATACCCGGCAGCTACTGGGCTCCGGTGACGATGCAGAAGGTTCTGAAACCGGGCGAGACGATGCTTTCCGATACCAATACCAGTTGGCTCGAGATGTTGGGGCGATTGAAGCCCGTAGTATCACTCGCGAGCGCCCGGGCGGACCTTGCGGTGATCGCGGGCCGCATCGACCAGGCGTATTCCGGCCGCACCACGACGCTTTCCCTCGATCGGGCGACGTTCCTCGGCGAGCCCGAGGCGCGGACCGCCGTTCTGGCCGGGGGCGCTGTGGCTCTGGCTGTCGTCGGAATGGTGCTGTTGATTGCGTGCGCGAATGTCGCGAACCTGCTGCTCTCCCGCGCAGCCGCGCGCCAGAAGGAGATTGCCATTCGCCTATCCGCCGGAGCCAGCCGCGCACGGCTCGTCCAGCAGCTTCTGACCGAAAGCCTCCTCATCGCGCTCGCCGGAGGAGCGTTGGGTTCCGCGCTGACTTTCTGGTCGTTTCAATCTTTTTTCCGAATGGTGGTCGCGGGCCTTCCGTCCGATTTCCCGCCGCTAGCACTGAATCTTTCGCCGGACCTGCGCGTGCTGGCCTATGCCGTCGCGATTTCCGCGTTGACGGGAATCCTCTTCGGCCTGCTGCCCGCGCTCCAGGCGACACGGCCCGATCTAGTCTCCGCCTTAAAGGAAGAAGGCGCGGGATTTGCGGGCGCGCATATCTCGCGCGGATGGCTCCGGAACGCGTTGGTGGTTGCTCAAGTCTCAGTGTGCCTGGTACTGTTGATCGCGGCCGGCCTCTTGGCGCGAGGCCTGCAAGCGGCGCAAACGCTGGATCCCGGCTTCTCGCTGAAGGGCGTCGTCACCGCCTCGTTCGATCTCAAACAGCAGGGCTATGACGACGCGAAAGCGCAGCAGTTCCATCGGCAGTTAGCCGAGAGGGTTTCCGCGGTCCCGGGCGTCGACGCGGTCAGCCAGAGCGTGGTGGCGCCGCTTGAAGGATCGAGCTGGGGAACCGTCATCGATGTCGACGGTTTCCCGGCTGGGCAGAGCATCCGCTTCAATGACGTCTCGCCCGGCTTTTTCCCTCTGCTCGGAATCCCGATCGTCCGCGGCAGAGTTTTCACCGAAGCCGAGACGCGGCAGGGAGCGCTAGTGGCTGTCGCATCGGAAGCCGCGGTCAAACATTATTGGCCGAATCAGAATCCGCTGGGGAAGACGTTCCGGATGGGTCGAGAAAAAATCCCCGTGGAGATTGTCGGCATCGCCAAGGACATTCGCACCCGGGATCTGGCACATGTGGACACGGATTTCTTCTATTTCCCCGCGAAGCTCGACAATCAGTCGCACATGCGTCTGCTGGCGCACACCAACGGCAACCTGGTGGCGACGGCGAAACTCATTCGTGATGCCGCCCATGCGCTCGACGCCAACGTCATCGTGACCGCGAAGCCTCTCGAAGAGAATCTGGAGCTGTGGCGCGCCCCTTCGCGCATGCTGGCGCTCCTCATTGCCGCGCTGGGTTTCTCTGGATTATTGCTCGCGTCGCTGGGAATCTACGGAGTGGTTTCCTACGCCGTGGCAGGACGGATCCGGGAGATCGGAATCCGTATGACGCTCGGCGCCGACGCCGGTGGGATTCTGAGCCTGATCCTGACGCAGGGGATGCGTCCGGTGATGTGGGGCGTGATCATCGGATTCGCCGCGTGCGCCGCGGCGTCAAGGTTTATGTCGGTTGTGCTCTACGGAGTCAGCCCGTTCGATCCACTGACCTTCGGAGGAGTGGCGCTGTTTCTAACCTGCGTAGCAATGCTCGCATGCTACGTTCCGGCGAGGCGGGCAACGAAGGTTGACCCCATGGCAGCTCTGCGGTACGAGTAGTTGAACGCTGATTAACCAGGAAGGGACTGGACGTCAAAGTAATCTCTGCGATAGGTTACTATCAAGCGCCAATCGATACGGGCACGGCAACGCTGGTTGCATCGCCAATCGTCAACGACAACACAGAGGAAGCTTGGAGGTCCGGCGGCAGGAGAACGTTGCTCTGGAAAAATCCGGATTCGCGCGTAGGCGCGGAGCCCGCATATAAGACGATCGCGTCTTCACCGCCCACTGCAGCCGATACCGGAAGCATCAGCGTCGATAATTGGGTACCCCAGAATTGCCCGGTGATGCCTGTTGGATTCAAGGTTCCTCCGCCGGTCCCGTAGATCGCGATGAAATCTCCGGGCGCAGCCGGGTTCGAAGGCGAGTTCCGCGAGCCGTCCGAATTGTTTATGTAGAAAATCCCCGGCAGAGACGGCGTCAATACGACGGGAGTGACGGTTGATGCGACGCCGGGATAGGTAATCTGAACTGTCGTCGAAGTTTGACCGGCCAACTCCCAGGGAACCTGCGCGTTGATCTGATTCGCCTGCGCATAAAACAGAGGAGCAGGATAGCCGCCGAAGGAAACCTGGACGCCCACCAGTTGGGCTACCGGAGATGCGGCGCTTATACCAGTTACGGGTCCGATTCCGTAGCCGCGCAGGGCGACAATCTCGCCGGGCGCCACGCTGGTGGCAACGAAGCTCGCGGCGTTCTGAACGGTCAGCGAGGGGAAGAGGTTGGTCACAAAGTCCACGCCGCTGGCGAGGCCGCCTGCCACAATCGAGCCGTCCGGGCCCAGGGCCAGTGCCTGGACCAAGGCTCCTTGCGAATCGCCTCCCAGATAGGTCCCGCCCTGGAACTGGCCATCGGGCGTGAATTTCGCCGCGTAGCTTACCCAATTCGCATTTGCGTAGGCCGGCTGAAACGCGCCCGCGCCCACCGGCAGGTTTTCAGTCGCGGGTCCCACAACTGCGGCATTCCCGGCAGGATCTAAATCCATCGCGGTGACATCGATCCCGATCAGCGTAGAAGATAGAAGCGAAGAACCATCGGCGCTGAAGTGAGTGAGAAAACCGACGCCTTGGGCCGACGCACCAGGGGTCGTCGGAAACGGAGGGGCCGCTGCGCCGGCTACGTAGGCCGTGCCTTGCGCGTCCAGTTTCACAGAATTACCGGTGCCAGGGCCGAGAAAAGTTGAATAAACTAAGCCCGTGCCTTGCGGATTCAGCTTCGTAAGGAAGACGCTTTCCCCGCTCGGATTCACGGTGAGGAACGCTCCGGGCGTTACCGGAAAATCGGTGGAGGTAGCCACGCCGGTTACGAAAGCATCGCCCGAAGCGTCGGCCGCGATACCCTGCACTGAGTCTTCTCCCTCCGGTCCTCCGCTTCCGCTGAGATAAGTGGCGTAAACCAGCGCCGAGCCTGCAGGATTCAGTTTAATCACGAAAGCGGGATATTGCAGGCTGCTTGATTTCGGTGAGGCTTGAAACGCGCCGGACGTAGACGGGAAGGCAGCGCCTCCGACTGCGATCCCGGTTAAGTATGTGTTTCCCGCAGGATCGACCGCCAGTCCGGCTATATATTCGATACCGGGGAGGAAGGTTGAATACACCAGCTTACTTCCGGACGAATTCAACTTAGCGATAAACGCGCTGCCCTTGGCGGGATCGGGGAAGGCTGCTCCGGGCGTCACTGGGAAGGTATTCGGCTGGCCGTTGTTGCCATCGATGGGACTCGTCAGGCCGGCGACGTACACGTTGCCTTGCCGGTCAACCGCGATGGCGTTCGCCACGGCCGGTCCGTTCCCGCCGAGGTAGGTGGCGAAGACCACGGCTGCCGTGGGATCGAGCTTCACGACAAACGAAGTTTGGCAGGGACCGATGCTCACGCCCTCGACGTAGGCGGCTAAAGTCAAACAAGTCCCGGCATTGGACTGCGATTGAAACGCTCCAGCAGAGGTGGCTAGGGTGACGGTGGGAGAGGCCCTCCCGGTTATGTAAGTGTTTCCCGCTGAGTCCGTAACGATGGCGTTGACTAAATTGATTCCCGGCGAGGAGTAATTGAACGTCGGAAGGCTCGCCGAAAGAAAGAGTAGGAACGCTCCAGTGAAGAGCATAGGCTCAGTTTGGCATAAACACTGATCCAAGAAGCTTCTTATCAGCGTTTATCAGGGGCTAATGCTTGCTTTCTTAAGCCGTGCGCAGAGCCTTCTCCGCCGCCACAGCTCCGAATCGCCGGTCGCGGCGGTGAAATTCGTCGATCGCCGCCGACAGATCTTCTTCTGAAAACTCCGGCCACATGCGTCGCGTGAAAATCATCTCCGCGTAGGCGCATTCCCACAGCAGAAAGTCGCTCAAACGCTGCTCGCCGCTGGTGCGGATCAGCAGGTCGACGTCGGGTCCCAGGCTTTTCGAAAACGCTTCCTCGGTGGACGGACGATCGCGGCGAACTGCGTCTAGAATCGCTTGCCTCGACGAGTAATCGATGGCCAGGCGCAGGTGCAGCTTGGCTCCCAGCGCCGTTCTGCGCTCCGCGTCGTCAAGCAGGGAAACCAGAGCGGCGGGCAGGCGGTCCCGGCGGCCGATGGCTTCGAGGCGGACGCCTTTTTCGATGCAGCGGTCGGTTTCGCGGACCAGGTACTGTCCCAGCAATTTCATCAGCGCGGAAACCTCGCGCGCCGGCCGGCGCCAGTTGTCGGCGGAGAACGCGTAGAGCGTCAGCACCGAAACGCCGAGGCCTGGAGCCGCCTCCACGGTGCGGCGAACCGCATCCGCACCGGTGCGATGGCCGGCGATCCGCGGCAATCCGCGAGCGTTGGCCCACCGGCCGTTTCCGTCCATGATGATGGCGACGTGCAGATTGCTCATTTGGCGGAATCTCGTTCCGAATCCGCCGGCCGCATCGCCCCGATCAGCGCTTCCATATGATCCAGATATTTGTTGAGAGCCTTCCGGCCCGTCGCAGTGAGCGAATATTCAGTTTTCGGCATGCGGCCCTCGAACGATTTCACGCAGTCGATATATTTCGCCTCTTCCAGCTTGCGCGCGTGCACGCTCAGGTTTCCATCGGTGGTTTTGAGCAAACGCTTCAGATCGTTGAAGGTCAGCGATGAATTCGCCGCCAGTGCGCTGACGATTCCCAGCCGGATTCGCTCATGAATCAGCCGGTCCAGATCCGGAATCGTCCCCGGCGTTTCGACCACGCCGAGCGCGGGTCTTTCGATATTTTGTTTTGCTAAGTTACTTTTGCCCATATGGAAACTACCCGCCGTACCGCCTCGCAATAATAAATCCGAATAAAATGTGCAGTCCGCCGAAGCCGAGCCCCAGCCAGAAATCGCCCCACGCTGCCGGCGCGAACATCGCGAGCGCACCCAGAGCGAGGAAACAGGCGCCCATCACCGGCACCACGGGAACAGAGAACGCACCGCCAGTGATCACTCCGGTTCCGTAAAGCATCAGCCAGACCCCGGGAATCGCTGCGGTTAACCCCGCCTGCCACAACACGATTGTTACCGCGCCGCCGGCGATCAGGGGAGGAACGAAACTGAACACGAATTTTCGCGCCGGAGACGACCATAGCGGCAAGCCCGCCGCGCTCGCTTTGCGCCACATCGCGAGTATCCCGAGAGCGATCGCGAGCGAGCCTTCGACCAGCCAGGTTTCCAGCCAGGCGCGCGGGTTGGCTTGCCGCGATGCGAGCAGAGCCGATGCTAACGCCGTCAACCCCATCGCCACGCCGCCCCAGCCGGGAACAGCGGTGAAGGATCCGGCGCGCTCCATGGTTTCACGGATATAGCGCAAATTGTCGATCGCGTGCGCATGGAGCGGGATTGGCTCGCGCTGCGGACGGATAGGTTGGACCAATGCCATGAAGCGATCATAGCCGTCACAGCGATTATTGTCAAGTACTTTATTTCAAAAAGTCAATTCAGGGGTGTGGAGTTGCAGGCGCGGCATGTTTCTTCCTTAGATCGGGGCCAAATTCGCGGATCAGATTTCTGCCGCCCTTCGCTGCCAGATTGACGCTACCCCAGAGAAAGACGCGGCTAACTCGTTGTTCTGAAGGGGGTTCCCAGACTTGCGAGGCGATGGCCCATGAACCATAGGCTCCGGCGATCTGGCCCAGGGCGATGGTCTGGCCTCCATGGGTGTTCGAAACGACGACGGTGGATTTTACGACATTTCCGAACCGTTTAAAGAAGTTGCCGTCGCCCATGCGGAAGTAGCGATTGTCCTCATGATGGATGGAAGAAAATCCCAGCTCAATGGTGTTGTCGAGGAAGTATTGCGCGTACTGCGAACCGAGGCGTTTCGCGAATCCGCCCTCGGTGCGGTGCCATTCGTGAGGGAAGTTCCGACCTTCTTCAAAGCCCGCAATCAACACGTTGGAGAACACAGCCGAGGGGCGGACCAGCGACTTTAAATACTCCTTCATGCGGTCCTTGCCGTCCAGCGCCGGCGGCGGCTGGTGCGCGTTGGCGTTGGCAATCGCTTCTACCGCGGGAGCCAGATCCTGGGCGCGCAGACACACAGCGGCGCACAGAAATAGGCCAGCGAACTCGACGCGGAGGTTTCGAGACAAACCTACTGTAGTATAAGCGATATAATTCGAGGAATGCTCTCTCGCAGACAAATCCTGGTCGCGGCAGCTCTTTCGCCCCTGCTCCGCGCCGTGCCACTGGCCGACTTCAAACTGGGCGTTACAACCGATGAAATCGACGAAGATCTAGCCACGGCGCTCCGTTTCCTGCGCTTATTCGACCTTAAATGGGCGGAATTGCGCTCCGTGGGAGGCTTATACGCCGAAAAACAGCCCCTTTCGAAGGTCAAGGAGATGCGAGCGCTGTTGGACGAATATCAGATAAAGCCGTCCATTCTGTCGACTTCATTTTTCAAGATTTCGCTGCCGGCCGAGGGTTCGCCGGCCCTCGATAAGCAATGGCAATTGCTGGACGACGCGATGGACCGGGCGGAGATTCTCGGCACGAAGAAATTGCGGACCTTCGCGTTCACCTACAAATCCGGCGAGACGCCCGACCCCGCCGCGTATCCCAGGATCTATGAACTGGTTGCCGAATCCGCCCGGCGTGCGCGGAAGCGCGGATTTTTGTTGGCAGTGGAGAATGTCGGCGGGAGCTATGTCTGGACCGGCGCCGATTCTGCGAAGCTTCTCGCCGCGGTGAAGGATGACGCACTGAATCTCAACTGGGATCCGAACAACGCCGCCGAGAAAGGCGAGCATCCGTTTCCAGAGGGATATAAACTGCTGGACCCGGCGCGGATCATCCACGTCCACTTGCGCGATTTCAAGCATGATGCCAACGGCAAAGTTGTGTGGTGCGCGGTGGGCGATGGCGAAGCCGATAATCTTGGCCAGATCCGGGCGCTCATCAAAGACGGGTTTAAGGGAACCTGGACGCTCGAAACGCATTGGCGTCCACCGGAGGGAAAAGCGTACGCGTCGAAGACATCGCTGACGGCTTTGTTGAAAGTGGTGGAGAAGGCCTGAAGGCTCACAGGCCTCGCGCAAACCAGAGTCGCCCGCCTAGGCGTGAGAGTCTGTAGGGAAAAGTGGATCTGTGATTGGCAGGCGGAACCGCCTGCCCCACCACGACAAAGCCGGCAGCCACAGAACGGTGTGACAGACGGTTTCGCCTGTCGAACGACTTTTCATACAGACTCGTGAGCCTTAATGGCTTGGACAAGGGTCGGAGCGGAAGTGTCGTTGTCGTCGATGACCCACAAAAGGCTGACGTCGTAGTTCCCTTTAAGCTCCGTCCGGTCGGTGACCGGCTGGCGTAATTGACCTGATAACTGGCCGGCCAAGCGTTCCATGGACATCTCGTTTGTCCAGGGACATCGTCGGATCGCTCTCTGATTTCTTCGCGACAGTCAGAACGTATTGCGGGATCTCCTTCTTCTCATAGTGAAACTTCAGCTTGAAGCGGTCCGCGAGAAGATTTTGCTTCATTTGCCGGAACTGGTCCTTGGTTGTACCCTCCGGAATTTTCGCCGATATGACGAAGAGCTGCGAAGCCTCCCACTCCAGGCCCGAATACTGAGGGGCGCGGGTTTGGCGCCGGCTTGATGGATGCGACCTCAAAGGACTGCTCGTCGAGGGCCGCGGCAAACATCATGATCGCGAAACCGGCAATCAGTCGCAGTGCTAATTCTCCGTGGGAGCCTTCTCGATATGGTCGACCACCAGAACATCGACCATCTCTTTTTTCTTTTCCAGTTTGAGCCCGAGCTGGTCTTGTAACGCATCGGATAGGTTAGGACCCGGTGCGTCGCCGGATTCTGTATCTCTCACCCAGTGCAGATCGATTTCGAAGTTTCCTGCCAAACCGGTCGCATCCGTGACCGGCAACTTTAACTGGGCCGATAGTTGCGAGGCAAACCGGGTCATCGGCGTCGAATCGATATGCAGCTTCCATCTGTCCCCTCCGGACATTCTCGAGCCGGCCGAGGCTCCTTCCGGGGCCCTCTTCAGCTTCGGTCCATTTTTGGCCACCGTCAGTACGTAGCTGGGCATCTCGTTCTTCACATAATGAAACTTCAGCTTGAAGCGCTCGACGAGCAGGTTCTGCTTCATCAGACGGAACTGCTCCTTGGTGGTTCCTTCGGGGACTTTCGCGGACACTGTGAATCGTTCGAAATCCAGCCAGTCGGGAGCGGAAAACTGGTGAAAGGAGAGATCGTAGCAATTCAGCACGAGCATGCTCAGGCTGCAATTTTCGCAGAGGAAGATGCCGGGGTCGTCCGATCCCGGTCCGCCGGTCACTCTCATGGTCATGCCTCTTGGGTCGGGCGGCGGGGCGGGTTTGATCGACGCGACTTCAAACGTCTGTCCCTGCAAGGCCGCAAATATCACGACGATGCCAAGCATGCGCATAGCGGGTAGTTTATCTAATTCTCCGTCGGAGCCTTCTCGAGGTGGTCGACCACGAAAGAGTCGATCGTTCCTTTTTTAGCTTCCAGCTTCAGGCCGAGCTGTTCCTCGAGGGCTCTGAACAGGTTCGGACCGGCGTCATCCCCGGATGGTCCTGCGTCCTGCGAGATCCAGCGCAACGTGAAATCGTACTTGCCTTTCAATCCCGTTGCGTCGGTGACGGGGTGGTTGACCTGCGCTACGAGGCTTTCCGCGAACTGCTGCATCGTTTCCTCCGCGTGACGCTCCGTCGCGTGGCCGTCACTCATTATCATCATCATCGAGACGCGGCCCGGGGGAAGAATGACGAAGCCATCCGCATCCAGCTTTCGTTCCGTGAGCCGACCCGGCCTTTCGTCGCGATCCACAGGGCCCGGCGATTCCTTGATTTTGGGTCCATTTTTGGCGATGACCAGTGCGTACGTCTGCGTTTCTTTTTTCTCGAAGTGGAATTGCAGCTTGAAGCGATCGATGAGCAAATTGCGCATCATCAGACGGAACTGCTCTTTCGTCGCTCCCTCGGGAATTTTCGCCGAGATGTTGAAGCGCCAGGATGGTAACCAATCGGGCGCGGAAATCTGATAGTCCTGAAGTTGGAATGCTTGGCGGATGAGGCCGGTCAGGCTGCATCGTTCGCAGGTGAAGAGGCCAGGGTCATCGGTTCCAGGTCCTCCACGCGATCCGATGCGGATGCGGCCGGTTGAGGGGGCGCCTGGAGGGGAGGGTTTGATGGATGCGACTTCGAATCGCGGCGATGCCTCCGGGATTTGCGCGGCGGCGCTGATTGCTACGAGGAGAGCGGCAATCGTTCGCATGGGAACGATCCTACCTTAATTCTCAGTAGGCGACTTCTCAATGTGGTCGACCACCAGAACGTCGACTGTTCCTTTTTTCGATTCCAGCCTGAGGCCGAGTTGCTGTTGGAGGGCGGTGAAGAGGGTTGGTCCCGTATTTTCGGGGGAGAGCGCTCCTCCCATAATCCAGTTCAAGGTGAAGTCGTATTTTCCCTTTAATCCCGTCGCGTCGCTCACGGGGTGGCGCAACTGGCCGGCGAGCGCCTCCGCGAAGTTTTCCATGGATTCGTCCCCGAATCGCTGCACGGCGTAACCTCCCTTGATGGCCATCATCATCGGCTGGCGGCCCGGAGGCAGGATCGGGAAGCCGTTCTCATCCCGGTTCGCGGTACTTGCGGAGACCGGTTTCTCGGGATCATCGTCGGAGGATGGCTGGGTCGTGGGCGACTCCTTTAACTTAGGTCCGTTCTTCGCGACCACCAGATCGTAGGCCTGCACCTCCTTCTTCTCACGATGGAAGGTCAGCTTGAAGCGTTCCGCGAGAAGATTCTGAAGCATAATGTGGAATTGTTCTTAACTGGTTCCGGCCGGGATTTTCGCCGACATCATGAAGCGCGTGGAGCCCATCCATTCCGGCCCCGAGAGCTGGTAATCCTGAAGATCGTAGGCCAGCGTGATGAGTCCGGAGAGGCCCCAGTTCTCACAGGTGAACAGGCCTGGATCGTCTGTTCCCGGTCCACCGTGAAAGCTCATCCTGAAGCCCCTGGGATCGGGCGGTGGGGAGGGCTTGATCGACGCGACTTCAAATTGCAGTGAAGCGTCGGGCGTTTGTGCCCAGGCGAGGGACAACATCATCAGGAGGATGCCCGCACTGGTTCGCATGATGGAATAAGACGCTTTTGAGGCCAAAAGGTTCCTAGACCGCAGGAAGCGTCAACAAAAGCCCCGAACATTGGCCGTGCTCGCTGTTACCATGGTTTGTTGGCATGAAAGCCTTATTCGACGTGCTCGCGCCGGAGGAGCCGGATTACGCTCTCGCGTCGGCGATCGATCCCGATCGCCTGCCCGCGCACATCGCTATTATCATGGACGGCAATGGACGCTGGGCGAAGCGCCGCAGTTTGCCTCGCGTGGCGGGCCACAAGGCGGGCATCGATCCGGTTCGGGTCACGGTGGAAACCTGCGCCCGCTTGGGGCTTCGCGTGCTAACGCTGTACGCATTTTCGGTGGAAAATTGGAAGCGGCCGCGCGCTGAGGTAGATATGCTGTGGCGCCTTCTGCGGCTGTACCTGCGCGCGGAGCTGCCGGATATGGCTCGCAACGATATTCGCTTCACGGCAATCGGGCGGATCGAGGCGTTGCCCGATTTCGTACGCGCGGAGCTGGAAGAAACCGTGCGCGCCACCGAAAGGAATCGCGGATTGCAACTCAATCTGGCGATTAATTACGGAGGCCGCGCGGAACTGGTGGATGCGGTGAAGACGCTGATAGAAGATTCGCGGCGGCGGGATATCGCCATCGACGAGGACGCCATCGCGGCGCGGCTTTACACGGCAGGGACGCCTGACCCGGACCTGCTGATCCGCACCTCCGGCGAGATGCGCGTCAGCAATTTTCTGCTGTGGCAAATCGCTTATTCCGAGCTGTACGTCACCGACACTCTGTGGCCGGATTTCAATCGCACGGACCTGCTGCGCGCGATTCTGGATTATCAGAAGCGCGACCGGCGCTTTGGCGGATTGGGCGATGCGGCTCCGCTGACAGACGATTCGCTGCTCGAAGCGCCTTTGAACCTTCGATGAAGCGTCTGCTTACGGCGTTCCTTCTGATCCCGGTGGTGGTGTGCCTGATCCTCTACGCGCCGTCGAACATCTTTATCGCGGCGCTGATCCTGGTGGGATCGTTTGCCCTGCGCGAAGTGGTGCAGATCGGGAAGTACGCGCTGGTTTCGTGGGTGGGAGGCGTGCTTTACATCGGCGGCGCCTGGGGGTGCGCGTTCTCTCTGCGCGCGTTGAACCCGCACTGGCTGCTGTTCGCGTTTCTGTTGAGCTGGGCGGGCGACACGGCGGCGTATTATATCGGGAAAAATTTTGGACGCCACAAACTCGCGCCGGTGATCAGCCCGGGCAAAACTTGGGAAGGCGCAATCGCGTCGGTGGCGGGAAGCATGCTGGTCGGCGCGATTTACGCGCACTTCCTGATTCCCAGTGCGCCGCTGGGATTGGCGCTGATCATCGCCGCGGTGGGAAATATCGCAGGGCAGATCGGCGATCTGGTCGAATCGGCGTACAAACGATGGGGCGGCGTGAAAGATAGCGGCAGTTCGCTGCCGGGGCACGGAGGCTGGCTCGACCGGATTGATTCCAGCCTGTTGAGCGTCCCTGCTGTTTACGTATTGGTGCGGTTTATAGCTTAAAATGCTGCCGGTGCGCAGGATCAATACACGCTACGCTGGCGCGCTGTTTTTTTCGACGCGAGCGAAAATCGAGGCTCTGCCGGCGCGGTTCCTGCGATTTGCGAGGCCACGTATTCACCGACCCAGGGACCATGCTTGAATCCGTGCCCCGAGCCTCCGCCGACCAGCCAGACATTCTTACTACGCGGATGGCGGTCGATCAGGAAATCTCCGTTCGAAGTGTTCTCATACTGGCAGACGCGCGATTCGACCAGAGGCGCTCGGGCGAGGGCAGGGAAGCGTTTGCGAAGAATCGCGCGAGTCTTGCGCAGCGCTTCTTGCGTGATTTGACGATCGCCGGTTTCGGGATCGAACGCGGGGCCATGAGAATCGAGTGCGATCTTGAATCCGCGTCCGTCGAGCGCGGGAATCGAGTACGCGCCTTCGCGGAATGCGATCCAGGTCGGCATCGATTTATATTCCGGCGGTGTGCCGAAGAAAAAAACTTCCTGGCGCGTGGGGCGGATGCGGCCGCCTAGGATTTCCGGAAAAAGTTTCGGTAGCCACGGACCGCAAGCGTAGACGACAATTCCCGCGCGGATATTCGGGCTGCCTGCGCGGGTCTCGTAATCCGCTCCCGACGCTTCGACCACGGCTTGCACCGCGCGGCGGGCCATCAGGACTCCGCTATCTGGCTCCCAGATGCCTTCGGTTTCGGAGGCGAGCGAGATCTGCGGAAACCGCTTCTGAAAGCTCTTGAGATATTCGTGTCTGACCCCGCAGCGGGAGAGTGTCGCGCGCGTGTCGATCAGATATGGATCGGTCGGCGCGGCGGTTACCAGCACGCCAGTGTTATGGAACAGAGCGGGGCAGACGTTTTTCCATAACTCGAGCGAACGCATCGAACTGCGCGTGTAGATTTCGCTTGCGCCGTAAGACATGCGGATGATGCGCGTTTCGCCGCTGCTCGACGAGCGCGAATTTCCGGGTCCATGTTGATCGATTAGCAGCACGCGCGCGCCGGCGCGCTTCAAATGATACGCGGTCCAGGCGCCGAATACGCCCGCACCCACCACTACGACGTCATGTGTTGTCGGCACGTTGGTATCATAACCGAGGTGACGACCTTCAAAGCTCTACTCGCGACCAACGAAAACGGCAAGTTCGCGGCTGCGATTCAGCAAATTCCGCTGGGAGTGCTCCCGCCCGGCGAAGTGCTGGTGCGCGTGAAATATTCGAGCCTCAATTATAAAGACGGCCTCGCAGTAACCGGAAAGCCCGGCGTGATTCGCTCGTTTCCGATGGTCCCTGGAGTCGATTTCGCGGGCGTGGTGGAAGAATCCACGTCGGCGAATTTCAATCCCGGCGATGAAGTGGCCGTGACGGGTTGCGGGACTTCGGAAGTGTTTTGGGGAGGCTACGCGGAGCTCGCGCGGCTGGATCAGGACTTCATGGTGCCGGTTCCGAAGGGAATGACGCTGAAACAGGCGATGGGGATTGGCACCGCGGGTTTCACGGCGATGCAATCGGTAATGGAACTGGAGCAGCACGGGTTGAAGCCTGGCGGCCGCGAGGTCGTCGTCACTGGAGCGGCGGGCGGAGTTGGCAGTGTCGCGATCGCGATCCTGGCGAATCTCGGCTATAAAGCGGTGGCGTCGAGCGGACGGGTGGAGCAGCACGATTATCTTCGCGGCTTGGGAGCGAGTTCGATCATCGGCCGCGAAGTTCTCTCCACGGCTTCGAAAAGGCCGCTCGAAGCGGAGCGATGGGCCGGGGCGATCGATAATGTCGGCGGCGATACTTTGGCTGGGTTGCTGCGAACCATGGCGCTTGGTGCGAGCGTCGCGGCGTGCGGAGTGGCGGGCGGACCGAACGTCTCGACCACAGTGTTTCCGTTCATTTTGCGCGGCGTGAATCTGCTGGGCATTGATTCGTCGCGCGTTCCGAACCCCAGGCGGCGCGAAATTTGGGCGCGGATCATGCGCGATCTGCCGATGAGTCAGCTCGATACGATGATTCAAGTGGAGCCGCTCAGCAAAGTATTCGAGTTGGGTGAGCAGATTCTCGCCGGGCAGATTCGGGGACGTACCGTTATCGATATAGAAGGATAAGCATGATTGTTCGCGACAAAGTTGTCGTCGTCACGGGAGGGGCGCGCGGAATCGGCGAAGCGCTGGTCCGCAGATTTCATAACGAGGGCGCGCGTGCAGTGGTCGCGGCCGATATCGATGGCGAGGGTGCTGGAAGCGTTGCGGCCGATGTCGGCGGATTCGGGATGCGCGTTGATGTCGGACGCGAAGCGGATATCCAGGCGCTGGTCGCGGAGACGATCGCGCGCTATGGCCAGATCGATCTTTTCTGCTCCAATGCCGGGGTCTTCATTCCCGGAGGGATCGACGCGCCGGATGCGGATTGGCTCAAGATGCGCGACATTCATCTGCTCGCGCACGTTTACGCCGCGCGCGCGGTGCTGCCCGGAATGCTCGCGCGTGGCGATGGATATTTGCTGCAAACCGTTTCCGCCGCCGGATTGTTGACGTCGCTCGAATCGGTGGTGTACGCGGTGACGAAACACGCGGCGCTTGGTCTCGCGGAATGGATTTCGATGACGTATGGCGATGCGGGTATTAAAGTTTCGGCGCTCTGTCCGCAAGGTGTGCGCACCGATATGCTGATGCAGGATCCAAACAATTTTCTGGTCGAAGGATCGGTGTCTGTGGAGCAGGTCGCGGACTGCGTGATCGAAGGGCTTGCGGCGGAACGATTCCTGATCCTGCCGCATCCAGAGGTCGCGGAATATTTTCGACGGAAGGCGAACGACCATGACCGGTGGCTGCGAGGGATGCGCCGTCTGCGGGCGGAAGTTATGGCGAAGAAGTCCACAGACTAAAGTCTGTGCCACCCATTCTATGAGATCGCTCTCTGCGGTCGCCGTGACCTTTTTTCAGCAATCTCTAAAGTCTGTGCCACCTCATGGGAGCGATCTCTTCGAATGGTGGCACAGGCTTCAGCCTGTGTTGGACTAGTCCTTACTGGCCAGCCCCTCGATAATTTCAATCCGCATCTTGTCGGGACCCTCGATAAACGCGAACGTGACCTTGCCCCCGGCGATCGTTTTCGGCTCGTCGGTAATCGTCACGCCTTCCTTCCGCAGCTTAGCGATCGCCTCTTCGAGATTCGGCACGCTGATGCCGATGTGATCCACCACGCGTCCCTTCGTCGGCTCAAATGTTTTTCGATTCTCCCAGCCCGGCATATGCGAGCTGATCGCGTATTCCATCGGATAAATAATGACGCTGACGTTATCCATCGTGAAGGACGACGACGGTCCGATTTGCACGTCCCTGTACATGTGAACCTGCGGACTGCTGCGGGCTTTCACGCCAAACTGTTTCTCATACCAGGCCCCCGTTGCCACAGGGTCCGCGCTCAACAAGTGAATGTGCCCGAAGTGATGATGCGCCGCGGTGTTCAGTTCGATCAGTGCGCCCTCCGGACCCTGTACGTAGGCGTAGAAAAACCGGCCGGTATTGGGCGGACCTCCGCCGATGTCGCTGATGTCGGTAATCGGCGTCGCGAATTTCGTGCCGGAGTCAAGCTGTTTCTGATAAGTCGCCTTCATGTCCTCGGCGCCCCAGCCGAAGTGCCAGATGGTGCTGACCACTTCGCTCGGCGGCGCGGCCGCGGATTTTTGGAATAGCATCCAGCTCTTCTGGGCCCAAACCGCGTCGACCAGGCCCTTGAAACTGGCTTTCTCCGCGTCGAATTTCGTGGTGTAAAACTCGATGTCTGCTTTCGGGTCGGTAGCGTTCAGGTGCAGATGATGGAAATGCGCATCCGCCACGGTTTGCGCAAACATGCTGGCGCAGCTAAGTGCAAATATCGCGACGCAGCGAGGACGAAGCATAGAGCGAATTATACTGGAAGTTTGCAGCACATCCACGTTCTCACCACCGGTGGCACCATCGAAAAGGTCTATTCGGAGCAGCAAGGCTCGGTGGCGAATTTAGAAGACAAAATCGAGCGTTACCTCGGCCGCCTGCGCTTGCCAGATACCGAGATCGACACCACGCGCCTGATGAATAAAGACAGTCTGGAGATGACCGCCGCCGATCGCGCCGTGGTGCTCCAGGCTGTTCAGTCGAGGCTCGATGCGCCCATCGTGATCACACACGGCACAGACACGATGGTCGAGACAGGCCTTTATCTCAAACAGGCTCTCGGTGAGCTTCGATTCCCGATTATCCTGACCGGTGCGATGACACCGCTAGGGTTTGAATCGAGCGACGGACTCCAGAACCTGACCGAAAGTTTTCTGGCAGCACGCGTGGTCGCGCCGGGAATCTACGTGGTGATGCACAATCACGTATTCCCGGTGGACCAAGTTCGTAAGGATCGCGACCGCGCGGAATTTGTGCACCTGCCTTAGGGCGAGGTGGCAAGGTGGGGCAGGCGGTTTCGCCCTGCCATGCCCTCTACGCTTTCAACGCCGCAGCAGTCGCTGTTGCGCTCTCCAACATGAATCCTGTCTCCGCGCCGCAGCTCAAAAACTTCATGCCGCGTTCTTTCCAAAACTTCGCCAGCGCCAGCGCCCGCAAATGGATTCCCGGTGCGACGCCGTGCTTCAGGCAACTCTCTTTTACCAGTTCAATCGTCTCGATCATCTTGGGATGATCGAATTCGCCCGGCACACCCAGCGAAATAGAAAGGTCCGCGGGTCCGATCATGATCGCATCGATCCCCGGGACCGAGAGCAGATCATCGCGCCGCTCTACCGCGAGCTTCGTCTCGATTTGCAATACGACCATCGTGTTCGCATTCTGATGTTCGATGATCTGCGGGATAGTGGCCTTCGCGTAGGCGATGTGCGAAGGCGTCAGGCCAAATCCTCGAACGCCCTTCGGCGGAAATTGCGTCCAGGAAATCGCGCGCGCCAGTAGTTCGGGATCTTCAACACGCGGGAAAATAATTCCCTGCGCGCCGTTATCGAGGGCGCGCGCCACTAGCGAATATTGCAAGTCCGATACGCGTACGATCGGCATCAGCCCGGCGGTCACGGCCGCGCGGCAAATTTCGTGCAAGGTTTCGAGATCGAAGGGGCCGTGCTCGGCGTCGATGTAGGACCAATGGAAGCCGGCAGCGGCGAGAATCCGGGCTACTTCAGGGGAGCGCAATTGGCCGAAGCTGCATCCGGCCTGGAGCTTGCCCTCTTTGAGGGCGTGCTTCACGGGGTTTATGTGCATTCTTAGATGCTAACAACCCTATGGTCCGGACAGTCGAGCTCCACAGAATCGTAGAGCCTCTCCACCAAATCTGGCCCATGCGCCGCGAGGAACGGGAGGATCGAATAGAAGCGTTCCTGCAAGTGGCGATGCGGATACAGCAGGTTGCTGAGATACTGCGCGTCGCCCGCCGCGCGATCGTTACGCCTCATAATTTCGGCCGCGGTTTTACGCCGCGCCTTATCGATTTGATATGCGATCTTCGCCCGGCTCTTATCGAGCGAAGCAGCGAGTGTGGGATCGAACTTCTCCAGTTCCGCGCGCACGCTATCCAGATGCTTCATGACGTAGGCCGTCTGGGTATCGAACGAAGCGCCCAGCGATTCGGGAACCAAAGAGTGCGCCACGCGCTCCTTCAATTGCTCCGGATCGACGAACGTTTGCGGCAGCGTCAGCTTGTAGCGTGTGAGCAGCTTCGTCGCGCGCGGCTCCAGCAACGTGAACCCGGCGCGCGAAATCATCACCGGCATACGCCCCAGCAGGCGTTCGTAAATCACCTGCGACTGCGCCAGGTACGCCAACTCCGCCGGACCGCCAACGTAAGCACATGTTGGCAGCAAATAATCCTGCATCACCGGCCGTAGCAGCGCATTCGGCGAAACCTCCGCTGCGCGGTCCCGCAGCGACGCGAACTCCGATTCTTTTACCCGCAACGGCACGCGATCGCCTTTTTCGAGCAGGAAGAACAGCGACGTTTTGTCCTCTAAATGGACCTGCGCATGATAGCCCGCCGCTTCCAACTCCTTCGTCCGAGTCAGTAGACTAGCCTTCAATTCGGGAGCCGCGACCAACGCGTCGGCAATTAACGGCACGCCGATTTTCCGAATCTCCGGATCGAGAGGATCGAGAAAAATTAGTCCCAGCGGCGCGAGCAGCTTCTTGAGCAGCGCCTGAAATCCGGCGCCCATAGTGACGCCCGGCGGATAAGCATCGCCCACCATCGCGAGCACTTCGTCGGCATGCGGGAAACCGTTCAGCGCCCGCCGTAGTTCATGGAGAGGCGCATTCTCGATAACGATTCCACCTACAGGCCGCGGCCGCCCATTGGTCTGCTGCGTCTGCGCCTTGAGCGCGACCGGCTGACGCGCCGAATCGAATACCCAGGCGTGATCGACCTCCTCCAGATCGTGATCCTCGGTAGCGAGCCAGAACACCGGAACCGCGGGCGTGCCACGATCCGAAAGCTCCTTAGCAAGCCGAGCCGCCGTTACGGCTTTGTAAATCGTATACGCCGGACCCGAAAATAGCCCGACTTGCTGGCCGGTGACGATCGCCACTGTTCCGGGCTGCGCTAAGCGGTCCAGATTGGCGCTCGGCCCATTTTGCGCGATGAGCGCATGAACCATCGCCGTTCGGCGGCTGTCCGGATAGTCGATTTCCCGCGCGGCTGCGGGGAAAGAATCGAAATTGTGAGGATCGTAGCGATAAAACCGTGCGACCCGGTCAAAATGGTAGCAAAAATCCAGGAACAGCCTGGAGGCGCCCGGCAGTTCGGTATGTCGGATACAGGCAGGTTCCATTGTTGGTTGGACGCGCAGACGGTCCAAGAGTAACAGATGAAACCGCCTGAAACAAAGTCGCGAAAAATTAACAATCAGGACACGTTATCTTATAAGTTCGAGCCCTTCATGGACGATCAGGAATTTCAAACCCACGCCGGTGAGGCGCTGCACGACCTCTATAAGCGCCTGAACGCCGCCTCAGATAGCGGCGAATTCGAGGCCGATTTCAACAGCGGAGCCCTGGCCATCGAATTCGAGGAGCCCCCGGCGAAATTCGTCGTGAGTCCGAACGCTCCCGTTCGGCAGATCTGGGTATCGGCGCACTCCAGAAGCTTCAAGCTCGATTGGGATGCCGGACGGGAGGAGTTCGTTCTGGCCGGGACCGGCCAGTCGCTGGCCGAAATGGTGGGCGGCGCGATCAGCCAGCAGCTCGGTCAAGAAGTGAAGCTGTAATGCCCGGAGTTTATCTCTCTTATCCTTTTTGCGCGCAGAAATGCACCTACTGCAATTTCGCGTCCGGCGTCTTCCCGCGTGAGCTGGAATCGCGATACGTGGACGCCATGCTCGCGGAGTTGCGCCGAACCGAGTGGCCGTGGACCCCTGAAACGGTTTACTTAGGCGGAGGCACGCCCAGCCAGATGGACGCGGATAATTTGTCCGCGCTGCTGGCGGCAATTCCCGGCCGTGAATGGTCGGAAGCGACCATGGAAGCCGCGCCCGGTTCGATCACGAAAGAAAAAGTGGCGGCGTGGCGAAAGGCTGGAATCAATCGCGTGAGCCTCGGCGTCCAATCGTTCATCGCCAAGGAGCTTTCCCGCACCGGCCGCAAGCACACCGCGGAAACCGTGCTAAACGACGTCGCGACCTTGCGTGATGCCGGTATCGCGAACATCAATCTCGACCTGATCGCCGGCTTGCCGTTTCAAACCCGCGAAAGCTGGAACGAATCGCTGGATTGGATCGAACGAATCGGCGCGCCGCATGTCTCGGTGTACATGCTGGAAGTCGATGACGATAGCAATTTAGGTCGCGAATTATTGGTGCTCGGATCGCGCTACGGCGCGGGCGCGGTACCCTGCGAGGACGATATCGCGGAATTCTACGAAACCGCAGTCGAGCGACTCAGTAGCATCGGCATTCATCGCTACGAAATTTCCAACTTCGCGCGCGAGGGTTTTGAATCGCGTCACAACCTGAAGTACTGGCGTCGCGAGCCATATCTCGGTTTCGGCGCCGACGCGCATTCTTTCGACGGCGAATCAAGATGGCAAAATCCCGAATCGGCCGCTGACTATGTGGCGCGGGGCCATGCCCTGCGAACAACTCTTCCAACCGACGCCGTCTCTGAACGATTCTTCCTGGGTCTGCGCCTCACCGAAGGCATCGAAGGCCCCTGGGAGCCGTTCACCGCCGCGATCCGTCAATTCATCGGCGACGGCCTGCTGGAACAATCCGGCAGCCGGATCCGCCTCACGCCACGCGGCGTCATGTTATCCAACGAAGTGTTTCAAGAATTTGTAGGAGCTCACGTTTGATCGATTTAAGAAGCGATACCGTAACCCAGCCCACCGAAGCGATGCGCCGCGCGATGGCCGCAGCCGAGGTCGGCGACGATGTTTATGGCGAGGACCCCACGGTAAATCGCCTGGAAAAACACGCCGCAGAGTTGCTAGGAAAAGAGGCAGCGCTGTTCGTGCCCACAGGTACGATGGGCAACACCATCGCCGTGAAGCTCCACACCGAGCCCGGCCAGGAAGTGATCTGCGACGATCGCGCGCACCTGCTCGATTGGGAGCTCGCCATGACCGCGTGGTTTTCAGGATGCCTCATCCGCACCATCTCCACGCCGGATGGCATCATGACCTGGGAGCAGATCGAAGCGCAAATCAAGCCGGGCAACGGATTTTATGCGCCCACCGCGCTTGTGACCATGGAACATCCTCACAACATGCACGGCGGTACCCTATACGACCTTGCGTCAATGGACCACATTTGCGACCGCGCACACGCCCGCGGCTTGAAGGTTCACATCGACGGCGCACGTATCTTTAACGCGTCCATCGCATCCGGCCATTCCGTCGCGCGCATCGCCGAAAAGGCCGACACCGTGATGTTCTGCCTCTCGAAAGGACTCGGCGCGCCCGCAGGCTCCATGCTCGTCGGAACGAAAGACGCAATCGCGCGCGGACGGCATCTCCGCAAACGGCTTGGCGGAGGAATGAGGCAGGCAGGCGTCCTCGCCGCCGCCGGCCTGATAGCCATGGAAGAGATGCCCGCGCGCCTCCATGAGGATCACGCCAACGCACGCTGGATCGCGGAACAATTCGCGAAGATCCCGTGCCTTTCGCTCAATCTCGAAAAAGTTCGCACCAACGTTGTGGTCTTCGATATCGCAGGCACCGGCTTCTCCTTTGCCGAGCTGAGCGCGCAGTTAAAAGCGAAGGGACTTCTCATCTCCACCGCTGGAGGCACCCGCGCCCGCGTTCTGACACACTTGAATGTATCCCGCAAGGATTGCGAAGCGGCTGTAAAAGTAATGGAAGAGGTTTTGGCACCGGTATGCGCCCCGAAAGTTACGTAACCCCCGGCGGAATTTCCGTCGCGCGGACTATTTCCAAGGTCTCCTACTCGCGTGGCCTGGCAGGATTGCTGCGTAAACTCGACACCCAGCGCGGCATTTATCTATCCTCCGGCTACGAGTATCCCGAGCGTTATTCCCGCTGGGACATCGCCGCGGTGGCGCCTCCACTTGAAATCGTCGCCGCCGGACGCGAGATTGTCTGCCGTCCCCTCAACGATCGCGGCAAAATGCTGAACCGGATCCTGGAGCCTCTGCTCGCGCCGCACCCGCATTGGGAGAAATTCGCGCTCGAAGACGGATCGCTCAAGGGGACGCTAAAACCTCTGCCCGTGCTCTTTCCAGAGGAAGAACGCAGCAAACAGCCCTCCGCCTTCTCGATTCTGCGTGCGCTTTTGGACGAATTCAAACATCCCATCGCGTCGCGTCTCGCCCTCGCCGGAGCCTTCGGATACGATCTGCTCTTCCAGTTTGATCCTATCCACCTGAAACTCCCCCGCCACGAAGTAAAAGACCTCCGCCTCTTCTTCTGCGACGACATTTATTTCATGGACCGCAAGAAAGAGCAGATCGAGCGCTTCCAATACGATTTTTCCCGCGGCGAGATTTCGACGCAAGGCATGAAGCGCACCGCCGACCGCGTGCCTCGACCGAAACGCATCAACGACGCTGCCATCACCACCGACCACACCCCAGAAGAGTACATGGCGAACGTCGAAAAGGTCCGCGAAGGCATGCGCCGCGGCGATTATTACGAAGTCATCCTGCGCCAGACCTTCCGCGTCCCTTACTCAGGCACCGCATCGAACCTCTTCGACAAAATTCAGCAGGCGAGCCCCAGTCCCTATCAATTCCTGATGCAGTTCGGCGACGAGCAACTGATCGGCGCGTCTCCCGAAATGTTCGTCCGCGTTGAAGGACGCCGCGTCGAAACCTGCCCGATCTCCGGCACCGCGCGCCGCACCGGCGATCCTATGCACGACGCCGAAAATATCCGCGAGCTGCTCAACTCCACCAAGGATGAGTCGGAGCTGACCATGTGCAGCGACGTCGATCGCAACGATAAATCGCGCGTCTGCGTCCCCGGCTCCGTTCAGGTCATCGGACGCCGCCTCATCGAATCCTACGCCGGCCTTTTTCACACCGTCGATCACGTCGAAGGTACGCTCGCCGAGGGCTTCGATTCACTCGATGCCTTCCTGACCCACATGTGGGCCGTTACGGTAATCGGCGCGCCGAAAAAGTGGGCCGCCCAAGCCATCGAAGATCTGGAGAAAGACGCCCGCGGTTGGTACGGAGGCGCGATGGGCATGATCTCGCTCGATGGCGATATCAACACCGGCATCATGATCCGCACCATTCATCTGCGCGACGGAATCGCCCGCTACCCGGTAGGTGCGACCATCCTCTACGATTCCATTCCCGCAATGGAAGAAGCCGAAACGCGGATCAAAGCCACAGGATTCTTCCGCGCGCTCAACGCCGCTCCGCCCGTTCCGCCGCCTTACGCTCCGGATTCCCACGAAGCCACAGGCGTGCGTCTACTGCTGGTCGATAACGAAGACTGCTTCATCCATACGCTCGCCAATTACGCCCGCCAAACCGGCGCCGAAGTCATGACCTATCGCGCGGGCTTTCCTCTCGACCTGATCAACACCGTCGCGCCCTCGTTGATTCTGGTGTCGCCCGGCCCAGGCCGTCCGGAGGATTTCGGCGTCCCCGCGCTCATCCGCCACGCCGCCAAACTCGAAATCCCAGTTTTCGGCGTCTGCCTCGGATTGCAAGGCATGGTCGAAGCTTTCGGAGGCGAGCTCGGTGTGCTCGAATATCCTATGCACGGAAAGCATTCCTTGATCCGCCACCGGAACATCGGCGTTTTCGAAGGCCTTCCCGAAGAATTCCGCGTCGGCCGCTATCATTCTTTATACGCGATCCCGGAAAAGCTGCCCGCGTGCCTCGAAATCACCGCGCAAAGCGACGACGGCATTATCATGGGTGTCCGCCATCGGGACCTGCCGATGGAAGCCGTGCAGTTCCACCCTGAATCGATTCTCACGCTGGAAGGTAGCTGCGGCCTGCGTCTCATGGAAAACGTCATCCAGAAATTGGGCCACGCCCGCCTGATCAGCCGTGCTCTCTAAATGGTCGCCCTTGGTCCTCGCATTGGCCGCGGATTGCTTGTTTTTTATCAACATATGCTCGGTGATCTTCAGATGCGGATGCGTTTCGTTATGGGCCGGAGCGGATATGGCCTGCAACATCCATATGGCGCATGGCAAGCACTGCCCTTTTTGCGCTCACGGCTGGGAGGGGCAGGCTCTGGTGATGATCGCGATCATCGTTCCGCAAATCTTTCTGACCCTTCGGCTGCCGTGGTCCTGGTTCGCCCGCGCTTTGGCCGTGCTGGCAATGTTTCCCCTCATGGAAGGCATTGCCGCCTTAGTAATCGGCTGGTCCGACGGGTACTGGAACCCTTAGAACTTGCTGATCCGGGCCCTATTCGGGCATACTGGAATTGCCTATGGGACTCGAACCCTCCGACGTACTATTCATCGCTGTGGTCATCTGGCTCGCCATCGAAATCATCAACGGCGGCGGAGGTGGACGCCGGAGCCGTCTGCCGATCCTCGGCCACTAGTGCCCAAAAAACTCACAGGCTAAAGCCTGTGCCGCCCTATCTCTGTACTCCACCCTGTCTCTGTGCTGCAGTAAATCTCTGCACTGCAGTAATTCCAGGTGGCACAGACTTTAGTCTGTGTTTTTGGAGCCAACTTGCCTGAAACCATCGTAGCCGGAGGAGGCTTAGCTGGACTAGCCGCCACCGCCGCCCTCTGCTCCGCCGGCCACTCCGTCAAGCTGTTCGAGGCCCGTCCTTTCCTCGGCGGCCGCGCAACCTCCTACGAAATCGAGGGAGAAACCATCGACAACTGCCAGCACATCCTCCTCCGCTGCTGCGTCAACCTGATGGATTTCTATCGCCGCCTGGGCGTCGAAAACGATATCGCCTTTCACCGCGAAATCAATTTCATCGAACCCGGAGGCCGTAGAAGCATCCTCCGCTCCGGAATTCTTCCCGCCCCAAATCACTTCGCCGAATCGTTCCTCCGCCTGAGCTTCCTGACCGCGGGCGAGAAACTCGACGTCGTCCGCGCGATCCGTTCCCTCGACCGCGAAAGCCATCGTCCGGACCTCGATCGCATCACCATGCAGGAATGGCTCGACGAAAAGCGCCAGCCGGCCCGCGCCGTGGAGCGCTTCTGGCGCCAGGTCCTGCTCAGCGCGATTAACGAAGAGCTCGACCGCATGGCCGCCTCCCATGGATTCCAAGTCTTCCGCCTCGGCTTCCTTGCCCGGAAAAACTCCTACGAAATGGGCATTCCCGCCGTCCCTCTCGCCCGCCTCTACGGACGCGAAGCATGGGAGCAAATCGGACAGGCCGACCTGGGGATGCGCGCGCCCATCGAAAAATTCGTGATCGAAAATGGCTCGGTGCAGCACGTATTAGTCGCGGGCGAACAGGTCCGCGCCGACCACTACATCTGCGCGCTGCCCTTCGAGCGCGTCAACCCCGTGATTCCCGATCTCCCGCTCGATGTCTCCGGCTTCGAACACTCCCCCATCACCGGCATCCATCTTTGGTTCGACCGCCCCGTCACCAATCTGCCCCACGCCACCCTGCTCGATCGCACCATTCAGTGGATGTTCAACAAGAGCGAAGGCCGGTATATCCAGCTCGTCGTGAGCGCCTCCCGCAGCCTCGAAGCCATGCCTCGCGCCGACGTAATCGCGTTAGCCCTGCGCGAGCTCGCCGATTTTTTCCCCTCCGTTCGCGAAGCGAAGCTCGAAAAATCCCACGTCGTCAAGGAAATTCGCGCGACCTTTTCCGCGGCGCCCGGCCTGGAATCGCGCCGGCCTCTAAGCCGCACCGCGATTCCAAACCTCTTCCTGGCCGGCGATTGGACCCGTTCCGGCTGGCCCGCCACTATGGAAGGAGCGGTCCGCAGCGGCTACCTTGCGGCCGAAGCCATCACCGGGAAAAAGTTCGTGCTTCCGGATATCGCATAATGGAAGGCATGAGGATGTTTCTCGTAACGGTATTTCTAGCGGCTCTCCCCCTGCTCGCCGACGATTCCACTAAGCTGGAAATCCATGTGACCACCGAAGCCGGTCGCCCCATCGAAAACGCCAGCGTGGTCATCAAGTTCAAAGGCGGCGCCAACGCGAAATTGAAACCCAACCCAAAGTTCCGCAAGGAATGGGACGTCAAAACCAGTGAGCTAGGCACGGTGAAGCTCCCCAGCATCCAAAAAGGCGCGATTCTGATTCAGGTCCGAGCCGACAACTATCAAACCTTCGGCCAGGTTTTCGACGTCCAGGAAGACGAGCGCATTCTCGAAATCAAACTAAAGCCCCCGCAGCCCCAATACTCGGCTCACGATAAAGACAAATAGTTATTCCACCACCGCCACGCACTCAATCTCCACCCGTACATCCTTGGGCAGCCGAGCCGCCTCCACCGTGGCCCTCGCCGGCGGATTCTCCGGAAAATACCGCGCGTAGGTCTCGTTGATCTTCGCAAACTCGCCCAGATCCTTCACGAAAACAGTAGTTTTCACTACCTGCGCAAGAGACGATCCGCAAGCCTCCAGTACGATCTTCAAATTCTCCAGTACTCTAACCGTCTGATCCACCACATCGCCCTCGATCAGTTGATTCGTCGCCGGATCGATCGGAATCTGTCCGCTCAAAAACGCGAATCCATTCACCACCACCGCCTGCGAATAAGGCCCAATCGCCCCCGGCGCGCGGTCCGTAGAAATAATCTTCTTCATATTCCCTTTCAGTGTAATCGGTGGCGCGAGCTTCGCTGGCAGCGTCGGCTTCAGCC
Organism: Bryobacteraceae bacterium; assembly: GCA_035485055.1. GTDB lineage: Bacteria > Acidobacteriota > Terriglobia > Bryobacterales > Bryobacteraceae > Palsa-187. Next base: position 51,746 of record DATHOJ010000122.1, on the reverse strand, counting down.
GACGTCCAGCGTGCCAACCAGCTCCACCACGCTAGCAATCTTCTCATCCTCCAAAAACCGATCCAACTCCCCAGCGATTCTAACCGGCGCCCCAGGATCCCAGAAATTCGCCGTCCCCACCTCCACCGCCGACGCCCCCGCAATCAGAAACTCCGCCGCATCCATCCCCGACGCAATCCCTCCCAGTCCGACCACCGGAATTTTCACCGCCTTCGCCGCCTCGTAAACCATTCGCAAAGCTACCGGTTTGATCGCCGGACCCGAAAGTCCTCCAAACCCCGCGCCAAGCCGGGCCTTGCGAGTCCGTGCATCGATCGCCAGCGCGACAAACGTATTCACCAGCGAAATCGCATCCGCCCCCGCCTCTTCCGCCGCTCGCGCCACCACGTCGATCCGAGCCACGTTCGGCGATAGCTTCACGATCAAAGGCCTCCGGCTCTTCACCCGCACCGCTCCCACAACTTCGGCTAGCAGCGCAGGATCGCTCGAGAAAAAAATGCCCCCGTGCTTGGTATTCGGACAGGATACATTCAGCTCATACGCCGCCACTCCCTCGGCGTCTTCCAGAACGCGGATCACCTCTAGGTAATCCTCTACTGCGTAACCGAAAACATTGGCGAAAATCGCCGTGCCGCACTCCCGCAGCGCCGGCAATTTCTCCGCGACAAAGGCTTTAACTCCAATATTCTGGAGCCCGATCGAGTTCAACATGCCCCCCTCGGTCTCCCACAGCCTCGGAGGACTGTTGCCGTCCATCGGCTCCCTCGACAATCCCTTCACCACGATCCCGCCCAGTGCCGATAAGTCCGTTAATTTCTTGAACTCGACGCCGTACGCATAAGTGCCCGATGCCGCCAGCACCGGATTCCTAAGGGAAATGCCGCACAGAGTGGTGGCCAGCCGAGAGGACATTTTCCTCACAGAATAGCAGTTGCGCGCTGGAACTTTAGGCTCAGGCGCACTACTAGGTAAATTGGTAGAGTACTAAGGTGTCTGTCTGATAGGTGGATAGCCAAAAACATTGGAACATGAGAAGTGTGGAGCAACCCCGGCAGTTAAAGTATCGGTCCCTGTCTTCGCGGTTCTCTATCTTCACCGGCATCCTCCTCTTATGGGTGGTGTTAGTCACACTCTGGTGGGATATCCGCCAGCACACCTTCGATTGGACTAAGGGCCTGATCTTGTGCGGCATCGTCGCGATGACCGCGGCCGCTATCTCGCGCTTCACCATCCGCCTCCTCGCCCGTCCGCTCGCGCTGCTCGAAGCGGGTATTACCTCGGTCCGCAAAGGTCACCTCGTCCCGATACAAGTCAGCCGCACCGGCGATGAAATCGAATACCTGGGAGAAAGCTTCAACCGCATGATCGAGGCTCTGGCCGCCTCGCAGGAAGAAATTCGTCTGCACCAGGAACTGCTCGAAGAACGCATCCGCCAGCGCACCGAGGAACTCGAACGGGCCATGCACGGCGCCCTCAACGCCAGCCAGGCCAAGAGCGAATTTCTGGCCAACATGTCGCATGAGCTTCGCACTCCCATGAACGGTCTGCTCGGCATGCTCGATCTCGCTCTCGACGGCGGCGTCAACGGAGAGCAGAAAGATCAGCTCGAAACCGCCCAGCGCTGCGCTTATTCCCTGCTGGCCCTGCTGAACGATATTCTCGACCTCTCGAAAATCGAAGCCGGCAAGATGATGCTCGAAAAGATCCCCTTTGAGGCCCGCGCTGTCGTCGAGGATTGCGTCAAGTCGCAGGCCGCCAAAGCCATGCAGAAGAAAATTGACCTGCGCTTCGAAACCAGTCCGAATCCGCACCCCAGTCTGTTGGGCGACCCTCTACGCGTCCGCCAGATCGTAGCGAATCTGCTCTCGAACGCCATCAAATTCACCGATCACGGCAGCGTTCTCGTGAGACTCGACCTCTCGCCCGCCGTCGACGGGCGCGTCAACGCCACCATTCAGGTCAGCGACACCGGCCCCGGGATTCCCGCCGAGAAGCTATCCTCGATCTTCGAAAAGTTCACCCAGGCCGATGGCAGCATCACGCGCAAGTACGGCGGCACCGGACTCGGCCTCGCCATCACCCGCCGCCTGGTCGAAATCCATGGCGGAGAAGTGCGGGTCGAGAGTCAGGTCGGCAAAGGCAGCACCTTCCGCGTGACCCTCCCCTGCGAAGTAGCCGCCACTCCGGCAGGCAACCTGGTTCCGATGCAGAACGAAGCGCGCGGCGAAAACGCGCCTCCTCCCACCGCTCGCCTCCTGCTGGTCGAAGACAATCTCGTCAATCAAAAAGTGGTGCTCGCGATTCTCCGCAAAAAAGGCTATCGCATCGACGTCGCCAACGATGGCCGGGAGGCTCTCGCCAAGCTCGACGGGGCCGATTACGATCTGGTGCTGATGGACGTGCAGATGCCGGTGCTCGACGGCCTCGAAGCCACGCGCCTCATTCGCAGTGAGCGGCGCTGGGACCGTCTGCCCGTCGTCGCCATGACCGCCCACGCCATGAACGGCGATCGTGAGCGCTGCCTTCAGGCCGGCATGAGCGCCTATATTTCGAAACCCGTGCAGCCCGCGCACCTGATCGCCACCATCGAGCGTCAGCTTGCCTCCGGAGACCGCCACGCGTCGACTGCATCGACCCCGCTCGAACGCGTCCTGACCGACCGCATGATTGAAGATTCCGGCATGATGAATGACATGCTCCGTCTGTTCCTCCAGATCGCTCCGGAGCGCCTGGATCGCATCGAAGCCGCAGCCGCCCGCGCCGACGCCGCCACGCTCCAGCGTGAAGTGCGAAAAATCAGCGTAGCCGCCGATCAGTTGGCTTCGGCCAATCTTCGCGAATGCGCGCGCCGGGTCCAGCAAGCGGCCTCTACCGGGGATTTCGCACAAGTAAAGCGCGACCTGGTAGCCCTCAGAGCCGCCGTCCACTCGCTGGACGCCCTAACCACCGGCCAGGCCGCCGCCTCGTAAATCCAGAAGCGAAAACCGGGACTGACTACTCTGTCCCAAGGCGCCATAGCGCCCGCGAAAGCACACTCAAACCCGTCGCCGGGTGGACAGAGCGGTCTGTCCCGGCTTTCGCCCCGTCCACTAAATCTCTCGTCCGCTCAATCTCCCGTCCACGCAATCCCCCGCTAAAACACCCTTCTCTTCAACCTCTCCACCGTAAACTTAGCCGTATCCGCCACCGCCATCACCGTCATCACCCCCGCCTGCACCGGATCCGTAATCACCAGATCCGCCGCATCCGGAACACTGCCAGCCATATTCAAGCTCACCACCAGTAGCCCTTGCGCCCGGACATCCCGAACCGCATGTTCGATCTCCCCGCCCATAATCGACCCCGCCAGCACCAGAGCCTTAACTCGCGGTAGCCGAGCCGCCGCCCGCACCGCTGCCGCCAGCGCCTGTTCCCCCACTAGTGGAATCGTGTCCACCGAAATATGTTCCCCGCGAATGTTGTGCCGGTCCGCCTCCGTGATCGCCCCCAGAGCCACCTGCCCCACCTGCGCGCCCCCGCCCATGATGATGATCCGCTTCCCGTAGATCTTTTCCATCGTGTCCACGGCCTTGACATGGTGGACCACCGCCAGCGCGCCCAAATCGCGGAGCAGAGCGTCCGCATCGCCCGGCAGCTCGATCTCGAAATACGTGCGAGCCTCCTCCGCCCTCTCTTCCACGATCTCCACGCTCAAAATGTTCCCGTGATGCTGTGCGATCACGCCGGTGGTCTCGTGCAGAATCCCCGGCCCCGCATCCGCCGCAATTTCGATCCCAAGCCTCATTCGATCTCGTATTTCTTCAGAATTTCGGCCCACTTCCCGTGCGCATGGAGCAGCAATTCGCAAACCTCGCGCACCGCGCCCGATCCTCCTGCCGCCGCCGTCACGTAATGCGCGGCCTTCTTCACCTCCGGCCGGGCATTGGCCGGCGCGAATCCCAGCGAAACCCTCCGCATCACCACGACATCGGTCAGATCGTCCCCGATATAAGCGATCGCATCGGCGGGGATCCCGCTCTTCTCGCAAATCTGTTCGAGGATCGGAATCTTCTCGATGTGCCCCTGGTAAACGTGCGTCATCTTCACCTGCCGCGCCCGTTCCTCGGTGGCCGGCGAAACACGTCCGCTAATGACGCCCGTCTCGATTCCGTACCAGCTCATCCATTGCAGCGCGATCCCGTCCTGCGCATCGAAACCCTTGGTCTCCCACATCTTCCCGTCCGGTCCGGGGACGTTGTACAGTTTCGCATTGGTCAGCACGCCATCTACGTCCATTAACAGCATGCGAATACGCGCAGCGCGCGCCATCAGTTCAGGATTCATTTTGTATCCAGGTTAACAATCGAGGCCGGCAACACGCCCAGATCCGCGATTGCCCCAATCCGTTCCAGAGCCCACAAAGCCGAACCTCGATACCCCGGCTCCAACTCCGTCGAAAGCGTCAAAGATACTCCCATAGAATCCGCCAGTCTCTGCGCCAAAGTCGGAGACTTCAACAGTGCCGCGCCGCAAGCAATCATGTGTGAACCCAAGACGTGTGAATCCAAGATTTGTGACGCGGCCAAGAGCTCGTAAACCCTCCGAAACCCAAGCCCCGCCGACTCGATCCCCGCCACCACTGGATCCCCCTCCGCCGCATTCTCCATATATTTTTCCACGCTGCCCTTCGCCGCCCTCTTAAGGTCCAAGTACGCCGCCCCAGCCTCCGGCACCATGCCCGACAGCATCCAGCGCCTCGCATCGATCGCCACGCAAGTCAACCCCTTCAACTCAACAGGACTCTCCACCACCGTCCCCAGCATGCTTTTCCCACCCAGCGTCAGCGAAAGAGATTCGCGCCCGATGCAGCCGCTCCCCAGCATTGCCCCCGCTCCGTCAGGAAGCGCCGGAAACCATGCGGCATCCTTAAAAGCCGGCCAGAACGAACGATCCTCCGCCGTCACTTCGCTCTCCGCGCGTCCCACCACCGCGCCGACCCGAAGTCCAGACGCGCACACCAGCCGGTGCATCTCGTCAAGACAATCCGCCGCGGCATCCGCCCTCTGGGGCAATTGCGCCCCATATCCTTCCACTCGCCGCGCCTCGGAATCGAACAACATCACCCGAACCGAGTCTGCCGCTGCATCGAGCACTACAATGTAGGCATCGGCCATGCTCTCGCGGGTGCTCAAAACCATTTCTCGTTATAGCATGCTCCCCGAAGGTGCCCGCGTAATCGTCGCTGTCTCCGGAGGAGCCGATTCCGTGTGCCTGCTCCACGTCCTCAAGGAACTGGCCCCGGCGTCCGTAGCGGGCATCGCCCACTTCAACCACAAATGGCGCCCCGAAGCCTCTGATGAGGACGAGCAATTCGTAGCCGGACTGGCCAATCAATTGTCGCTCCCGTTTTTCCGATCCGAATTGACCCCCACCAAGGGAAACCGGGAGCAAGAAGCCCGCCGAGGCCGCCAAAAATTCTTCGCGAGCCTCAACGCCACCATCGCCCTGGGTCACACGCGCGACGATCAAGCCGAAACCGTCCTGTTGCGCTTCCTCCGCGGCTCCGGCCTGGCAGGCCTGGCCGGCATTCCGCCCATCGCGAACGGCCTAATCCGCCCTCTGATCGACATCACCCGCGCCGAGATCGAACAATATCTCCGCGCTCGCAATATCCCCTGGCGCGAAGACTCCACCAACCAGGACCTGACCTTCGCCCGCAACCGCATCCGCCACCAACTCCTCCCCCAACTAGCCCGCGACTGGAACCCAAAAATCACCGAAACCCTATCCCGCCTAGCCGACCTAGCCCACGAAGAAGAGCGGTTTTTAGTGGGGCAGGTTCCCGACCTGCCCTCCGCAGAACTCCCGGCGTCCACGCTAACCCTCCCCAGAGCCCAATCCCGCCGCCTGATCCGCCAAGCCATCCGCCGAGCGAAAGGCAACCTCCGCCGCATCGACTTCAATCACATCGAATCCGTCATCGAAATCGACCGCCGCCTCGACCTTCCGGGCGTAACCGTAACCAAATCCTTCGATTTCCTGAAATTCTCCCCAACCCCACTCCCGCTGCCGTCCGATCCAAAGGAAATAACCCCTCCCGGCGTCTTCACCTCCCCCGACGGCCAATCCCGGATCTGCGTCGATATCGCTCACATGAGCGACTCGAACGCCTGTGCTAACCTGGATGTGGAAGCATGCTGGTTTCAAAGTTGTTCGCCACTCGTCTTACGAGGGTGGCGGCCAGGTGACCATTACCGACCTGCCGGACAGTCCCGAGATCATAAGATCAAGGAAATGTTTCAAAAGGCGCGCGTGCCCTCCTGGAGGCGGGCTTCCTGGCCGATTCTTACGAGTGGAGATAAGATCCTGTGGTCGCGGCAGTTCGGCGTCGCCGAAGAATTCGCGGTACCAGGCGATCAGCGGACGTTGTTGCGCATCCGGGAAGTCCTCTGAACCTTATTTCGTAACACGGCGTCTATGTAGGTGTAGCAGTATCTTAGCGGGGCGCGTTGGTTCGGGTGAAGTTAGTCAGGAGATGTCATGAATTCATCGAGTGTTAGAAATGCAGTTCTGTGGCTGGTAATCCTATGCCTGGTTGTCTTGGTCTGGTTCGCCTTCAGGAACAGCAAGACCCCCGGCCTGACGCCGCAGTTCTCTGAACTGGTAAACGACGTCAAAGCGGGCAAGGTGGATTCCGCCAAGATCAACTCGGTGACCGGCGATGTAGAAGGCAAAATGAAGAACGGAGACGTGTTCCATTCCGTCGTTCCCCCCACCTACAACGATTTCACGACCCTCCTGCTCGATAAAGGCGTCATCGTAAAAGTCGACAAGGATAATGGAGGCAACTGGGTCTCGATCCTGGTCAACGCCATCCCCTTCGTCCTCCTCCTCGGATTCTGGATCTTCATGATGCGCCAGATGCAGTCCGGCGGAAACAAAGCTCTCAGCTTCGGCAAGAGCCGCGCCCGCCTGCACTCCTCGCAGCAGAAAAAGGTGACGTTCAAAGACGTAGCCGGCGTCGAGGAAGCTAAGGAAGAATTGCAGGAGATCATCGACTTCCTGCGCGAGCCCCAGAAATTCCAAAAACTCGGCGGACGCATCCCTAAAGGCGTCCTGCTGATCGGTTCCCCCGGCACCGGCAAAACGCTCCTGGCCCGCGCTATCGCCGGCGAAGCGAACGTGCCGTTCTTCTCTATCTCCGGTTCTGACTTCGTCGAAATGTTCGTCGGCGTCGGCGCCAGCCGCGTCCGCGACCTGTTCGAGCAAGGCAAGAAAAACGCCCCCTGCATCATCTTCATCGACGAAATCGACGCCGTCGGCCGCCATCGTGGAGCAGGCCTGGGCGGTGGACACGACGAGCGCGAGCAGACTCTCAACCAATTGCTGGTCGAAATGGACGGCTTCGAATCGAACGAAGGCGTAATCCTGGTCGCAGCCACCAATCGCCCCGATGTTCTCGATCCCGCGCTTCTACGCCCCGGCCGCTTCGATCGGCGCGTAGTAGTCGGACACCCCGACGTCAAAGGCCGCGAAGCCATCCTTCGCGTCCACACCAAGAAAGTTCCGCTCTCGGACGACGTGAATCTCACCGTCCTCGCCCGCGGTACACCGGGCTTCGCCGGAGCCGACTTAGCGAACCTGGTCAATGAAGCCGCGCTGGTCGCAGCCCGCCAGAATCGCAAAGTAGTAACCCAGTGGGATTTCGAACTGGCCAAAGATAAAGTAATGATGGGCGTCGAACGCAAGAGCCTCATCATCAGCGACGAGCAGAAGAAGGTCACGGCCTATCACGAAGCCGGTCACGCTCTGGTCGCCGCTCTGACGCCGACCGCCGATCCTCTGCACAAGGTCACCATCATTCCGCGCGGAATGGCGCTCGGCCTCACCATGCAGCTTCCTTTAGATGACAAGCAGACCTATCGCAAGGAATATCTCGAAGCCGACCTGGCCATCCTGATGGGCGGCCGCATCGCCGAGGAATTGTTCCTCCATCACATGACCACCGGCGCCAGCAACGATATCGAGCGCGCCACCGACATGGCGCGCAAAATGGTTTGCGTCTGGGGCATGAGCGAGCTCGGCCCCCTGAGCTTCGGCAAGCGCGAAGAGCAGATCTTCCTGGGCCGCGAAATAGCCCAGCATCGCGATTACAGCGAAGAAACCGCCATCCGCATCGATGAGCAGGTGAAGAAGCTGGTCGAAGGCGGCTATCAGCGCGCCAAGAAAATTATCGAAGAACGCGGCGACGCCCTGGAACGTATCGCCAGCGCGCTTCTGGAACGTGAAGTCCTCGACGGCACGGAAGTAATGCAGTTGATCGACGGCAAAACCCTCGCCGCCGTACAGCCCCCGCCCTCCGGCGACGGCACCACGCAGCAGGTCATCAAGCCGGAAAAGCCCGAATCCGGCCGCCGCACCCCCGGCATGTTAGAAGGCGGCCCGCAACCCGCGTGATCGGCGTGCGAAATTGGGGACTGACCACTCGGTCCCAGGGCGCCGCAATCGCCTGCGAAATCTCTCTAGCTCCCCTCTCCGCGTGGACAGAGCGGTCAGTCCCCATTTTCGCCCCGTCCACAAACTTTCTGGAATGATCCCCCCCTTCCGCCTCTACCTCTTCGACGTAGACGGAACGCTGGTAGACTCCGCCGCGGATATCTGTGGAACCATCCAACAGGTCCTCCAAGCCTGCGGACGCCACGACGTTTCCGATGCCCTGCTCCGCCGCTACATCGGCCGCCATCTCATCGAACTCTTCACAGACCTGGATTTCCCCGCCGCCTCCATCGACCAAATGGTCACCGATTACCGGGCCATCTACACCGCCGGGGGCCACGTAAACACCAGCGTCTATCCCGGCGTAGCGGACATGCTCAAAACCCTGGGCGGCCTGAAATCCACCGCGACTACCAAAGGCACTCCAACCACAAAAGTAATCCTGGAAAAATTCGGCTTGATCGCATATTTCAATCACGTCCAGGGAACTGACGGCTTTCCCGCTAAACCAGAGCCCGATGTTATAATTAAGTCATTGGATATTTTCGGCGTCTCTCCGGAAGAATGTCTGATGGTCGGCGACGCCCCTAGCGACATGGAAGCCGGACGCCGGGCGGGTGTAAAAACCTGTGCAGTTCGTTATGGTTACGGCGATTTAGAAGCAATGGCAAGCTTTCAACCCGATTTCTGGATTGATCACCCGTCTGAACTAATCCAGTAATTAAGAAGCCATTTTACTTGTCTAAAATGGCCGTATGTCCCCGTCGCCACATGACTGCGTCACAATATGAAACAATATTTATTAGCAAGCGACTTTGATCAAACCCTGAGTTTTCACGACTCCGGAATCATTCTCAGCGAAATGTTGGGTATCTCCGGCTTCGCGGGCAAGATCGCTGGTCTTTCGAACATCCACCTAGTCCAGCAGGGCGGGGAACTCGCCTACCTCGTGCTCCACGATCCCGAATACCGCAAGGTTCGCAAGGAACACCTCGTCGAAACCGGCAAGCGCATCCGCCTCAAGCCCAACATCCGTCTGCTATCGCACCTCCTAGACGGCCTGGAAGGATATAAATTTTCTTTCTACGTGATCTCCGCCGCGCCGGTCGAAGTGATCCAATCCGCGCTCGAAGGAATTGTCCCCGCCGACCATATTTTCGGAACCCGTTTCCGCTACGATCAATCGGGCGAGATCCAGTCCATCGAGGAAGTCCCAGCCGGTTACGGCAAAGTCGCCGTCTTAGAAGAACTGACCGCCAAGCTCCAGATCAGCCATAACCGCGTGATTTATGTAGGCGACGGCAGCAGCGACGTTCACGTCATGCTGCACGTCAACCGCCGCGAAGGCCTCACCATCGCGGTCTCCGAAAACAAATACATCACCCAAATTGCCAAGCGAACTATCCTCTCCGACGACGCACTCAGCGTGCTCGTTCCCGTCCTTGAAGACGTAGCCGAATGGCCCTCTTCGAAAATCCGCGCCTTCTTCGAATCCCAAGGCTTCGTCCTTCAGGAGTGGGAGAAAGTCCGCACCGATTCCTTGACCATCTCGAAAACCTCGTCCGCAGTGGGGCAGGTTCCCGACCTGCCATCCGGCCATCAGCCGCTGCGAGCAACGTTGTGAAATTCGACTGGATCGGCTGGCTGGCGACAGCAGTCTTCATGACCTCGTATCTGTCAAAAAGTCCCGCGATGCTGCGTCGCATCCAAGCCCTCGCCTCGTGCCTCTGGCTGACCTACGGAGTCGTAATTCACTCCATGCCGATGATCGTAGCGAACGCCCTGGTCGCGGTCGTGGCGCTTTATTCGTCCTTCAAATCGCCCAAATCCAGCCGCCCGGTATAAATCGCCATCCCCAGCGCCGCGTCGATATCCATCGCCTGCAACGCGCGAATCTCTTCGATGGTCGTAATGCCCCCCGCCGCGGTGATCTCATGCGAGGTCGTCGCGCGCAATCTCCGGAACCATTCGAGATCGGTACCCTGCATCATCCCCTCTTTGTCGACGTAGGTGCACAGAAACCCGCGGCAAAACGGCTCCAGCCGCGCGATGACTTCTTCCGCAGTAAACTCCGTCGACTCCTGCCATCCCTTCACGACAATCTTTCCGTGCTTCGAATCGAGCGCGATCAAAATCTTCTCCGCCCCCACCGCCGCCGCAATCTCTTCGATCACCGGAGTAAACGCCGCCGTCCCGACAATCACTCGATGCGCTCCCAACTCAACTAACTGCCGAGCCCGTTCCGCCGTTCGCACCCCTCCACCCACGCGGCACTTCGCCCGCGAAGCCAGCAACTCCACCAGCGAACGATTCTCTCCGCGCCCCATCGCCGCATCAAGATCGATCACCTGAATCTCCGGAAAGGCAGCGAATTTCGCGAGCATCGCCAGTGGCGCATCGCCTTCCAGAGCCTTCTCGCGCCCCTGCACCAGTTGAACAACTTTTCCTTCCATGAGATCGATGCAAGGAATAATCACAACCGCACCGTCTCCCCGTTCGCAGCTAAAAAAGCTTTCAGATCCCCCACCGTAAAAGTTCCATAGTGAAAAATCGAAGCCGCCAGCGCCGCGTCTGCATCGCGAAACACCTCCAGAAAATCCTCCGGTTTCCCCGCGCCTCCCGATGCAATCACCGGCACGCGAGTAGCCTCTCGAACCGCCCGCGTCAGCGCGCAATCAAACCCCGTTTGTACCCCGTCGGTATCCATCGAAGTCAACAAAATCTCACCCGCCCCCAACTCTTCACCCCGCCGTGCCCATGCGACAGCATTGATCCCTTCATCGTCCCGACCGCCCCGCGTGAACACGTTCCAGCCCCCGTAAACATTACGCCGCGCATCGATCGCCAGTACCACCGCCTGCGCCCCAAACTCGCGCGACAACTCCGAAATCAGCTCCGGCCGCCGCACCGCCGCCGTGTTGACGCTCACTTTGTCGGCGCCCGCATGAAGAATTTTCCGCGCGTCGGAAACGCCGCGAATCCCTCCGCCCACCGTCAGCGGAATAAACACCTCCCGAGCCGTCCGAGCCACCACATCAAGCATGGTTTCCCGAGCATCGCTAGAAGCCGTGATGTCGAGAAACACCAGTTCATCCGCGCCTTGCAAGTTATACCGCGCGGCCAACTCGACCGGATCCCCCGCGTCACGCAGATCAACAAAATTGACGCCCTTCACCACGCGCCCACCCGTCACATCGAGGCAAGGAATAATCCGCTTCACCAACACAAATCAATCCACTCCGGTTGTGGCGCACGCACTCATGCGTGCCGCGTCGACACTCGTGTCGCCGCTCAAACTGCCACCAATCCCGCAAAATTACTCACAATCCTCAACCCCACCGCCCCCGATTTCTCCGGATGAAACTGAACCGCGTTAATATTCTCGTGCTCCAAAACCGCCGCAAAACGCACCCCGTACTCGCAAATCGCCGACGCCTCCTCTACCACGGGAGCATAAAAACTATTGGCGAAGTAGACATAAGGCGAATCCCCGGTGCCCTCCAGCAGCCTGGAGTCCCGAGCCCGTTCGAGCGAATTCCACCCCATATGCGGCACCCGAGCCTCACCGCGAAACTTCTCGATCCGCCCCCGAAAAATCCCCAGCCCCCGCGCCTCTGGAGCCTCGTCGCTCGATTCAAATAGCGCCTGCAATCCCAAGCAAATCCCCAGAAAAGGAACTCCCGCGCGAATCCTCTCGACCAGCGCATCCCGTACTTGCAAGTCATCGAGCGCCCTCATCATCTGTCCGAAATGCCCCACACCCGGCAAGATAATTTTCGTCGCAAGCCGCAGCCTGTCCGCATCGCGAACCAATTCATACTCCGCCCCGATCGCGCCCAGCGTATTCTCCACCGACCGCAAATTCCCCGCGCCGTAATCGAGAATCGAAATCACAACAGACCTTTTGTCGAAGGCAACTGATCCTTTAATCGCGCGTCTTTCGAACACGCATACTTCATCGCCCGCGCGAAACATTTGAAAATCGCCTCGATTTTGTGATGATTTGAGCGCCCGTAGAGAACCTTCACGTGCACATTCGCGCCAGCCTTATTCACGAATCCGTCGAAAAAATCGTGTACCAGTTCCGTTTGCAGATCCCCCACCACCCGCACCTTCACGCGATCCTTATAAACCAGCGCCGGCCGTCCCCCTAAATCGAGCGCAACCACCGCCAGCGTCTCATCCATCGTCTGCACGAAATATCCGGCGCGATTAATCCCCTTGCGATCGCCCAGCGCCTTCGCGAACAGCTCGCCCAGCACGATCCCGACGTCCTCCACCGTATGATGCTGATCGACATCCAGATCGCCCTCGCATTTCAACGTCAGGTCGAATCCGCCATGTTTGGTAAACAACTCCAGCATGTGATCGAAAAAACGAATCCCCGTAGAAATGTTGTAACGCCCCAGCCCCTCGATCTTGAGGCTCGCTGCGATACGCGTCTCTTTCGTGTTCCGCTCGATCGACGCCTTCCTCACAGCGCGCCCTCAATTTCATTGATGTTCTCAATAATCGCGATCGCGTTCTGAGCCTCAAACAGTCTGACCAGATCGCCGCGCCGCGAGTGCGATTCCGCAGCAATCCCGATAAAAGGCACACCCGCCGCGCTCGCCGACCGGGCATCGTCCACCGTATCGCCGACATAGATCAACTTGCGCCCCGGCTTCATCCGCAAGATTGAATGCAGCCCGTCCGGCGCCGGTTTCCCGTTCGCAACATCGTCCGAACAAATAATCGGATCGAATCGAAAATCGGACGCGAAACGAGTCAGCGAAATATCCGCCTCATACCGCAGCCGGCCCGTGAAAATCGCCAGCTCATAGCGGCTGATCAATCGTTCCAGCAGCCCCGCTTGCGGAAACCATCGCTCCCTTCGAATCAATCCGTCGCCGTTCTTGCCGAGAAACCGCTCATTGAACGCGCTGACCACGTCGCCGTATTCCACGTCCACGCCCAGATCCTGCGCGATCTTCTGCGAGAGGGCCCAATCGTTATTCCAACCGCCCTGGTTCTTGTACTCCTGAATCAGATCGCGCGTGATTTGCTGCCCTGTAAAATGCAGCACGGTTTGCACAATTGCCTCGCGATAGCTTTCCGAAACCTCGGTCAGCACTCCGTCCATATCGAACACGATCATCTCGTCCACAGTTTGCCCAGCTCCTCTAAAAATCGCTCGATCTGAACTCGCGTGCCGATCGTGACTCGCACGCATCCTGGAATTTCATAACTACGATCGCGAACCAGAATGCCTCGCTCGCGGAGAGCGTCGCGAATCGGAATCGCGCGGTCGCCCGCTTGAAACAAGATAAAATTCGCCTCGCTCGGAAACGTCTTTATCCCGAGTTTGTGCAGCCCCTCATAGGCCAACGCCCGCGCCGCCAGCACCTCATCCACATAAGCATCCACGTACGCCCGATCGCGAATCGCCGCGCGCGCCGCGAGTGCCGCCATCGTGTTCACACTGTAAGGCGACTGAGCCTTTTTCATCCACGCGACGTTCGCGGCCCCTGAAAACAGGCATCCGCAGCGCATTGCTGCCATGCCGTACACCTTCGAAAACGTCCTGCTCACGAACAAATTAGAGCGCTCGCGAATCCACGGCAGCGCAGTGATTTCCGAGAACTCGAAGTAGGCCTCGTCGATCATCACCGCGGCATCAGGCGCAGCTTCGATAATCTTTTTGATTCCATCGAGGTCGATCGCTGTTCCTGTCGGATTATTCGGATTCGCAATCAGCACCGCTCGCGTCACCGGCGAAATCGCCGCCAGCAGTTCCTCCATAGGAAAAGCGAGCGTCCCGGAGCGGTACTCCACGTCGCGAACCGTCGCGCCTGCGACCTCCGCGTAGAACCGGTACATCGCATAGGAAGGCTTCAGCACGATCACTTCATCGCCATCGTCGACGAACGTATTCACCAGCACCTGAATCGCTTCGTCAGTCCCATTGGTCAGCGTGAACTCATCTTCGCCAACCCCGAAAAATGCCGCGAGCTCTTTCACTGCGTCTACGTATTCGGGATAAATCGCAACCTGCGATGCCGTCAGATGCCCGCGCAAAAACTCGACGACGGCCGGCGAACAGCCCACGGTATTCTCGTTGAAATCGAGCCGCAGTTTCCCTTCGCGCCCCGCGCTCGGCGGAGAATACAGAGCCATCTTACGAACAGCCTCGCGCGGCTCAACCATTTCGAGACTCCACCGACCGCGCGTGCGCTTCCAATCCCTCCGCGCGCGCGAGCATCGTAATCGCAGGCGTCAATCCTTGGAGCGCCGCAGGCGAAAGTTCCTGCACCGAAATCACCTTGACGAAGTCTGCCGTCGACAATCCACCGCGCAACCGCGCCGCGCCTGAAGTCGGCAGCACGTGGTTCGGACCCGATGCGTAATCGCCCGCAGCCTCTGGACTCGAAGGTCCCAAAAACACCGCGCCCGCGTGTCTGATTCCACCGAGCACCGCCGCGTCATGTAATGCCAGATGCTCCGGCGCAAGGGCGTTTGAAAATTCCACAGCCCGCTCGATCGCATCCACGATTACGATAGCTCCATTGTTCTCGATCGAAGGCCGCGCGACCGCCGCGGTCGGCAACGTCGCTAACTGCCTCTCGATTTCTTCCGCAACCGCCGCGGCCAGCGTGCGCGACGTGGTCAATAAAATCGACGATGCGTCCACGTCGTGCTCCGCCTGAGCCAGCATATCGGCCGCGATCCAATTCGCGTTGCCTTCCTGGGCGATGATGACGATCTCGGTGGGGCCCGCCACAAAATCGATGCCCACTTCACCCGCAATCAGTTTCTTCGCGGCCGCAACATATATATTGCCCGGTCCGACGATTCGGTCGACGCGCGGAACCGTTTCCGTTCCGTAGGCCAATGCCGCGATCGCCTGCGCGCCTCCCATGCGAAACAGGTGCGTCACGCCCAGCCACGCCGCGATGCCGAGAATCTCCGCGCTCGGATTTGGACACGCTACACAGGTCGTCGCGACCCCGGCCACCTGCGCGGGAATCACGGTCATCAACAGCGTCGATGGCAGCGGATAGCGGCCCGCGGGAATATATGCGCCCATCGAATCGAGAGGCCGCACGACCTGCCCGAGCCTGCGCCCATCCGGATATTCGATGAATCCTTCAACAGGAAGCTGCGTCCGCGCGTGCTCCCGAATATTGCGGGCCGCCGTTTCAACCGCGCTTTGCATTTCGGGCGTGAGCGTCTCCTCCACTTTCATCCGCACGCTATCGCCGGAAAATCCGTCGAACCTATGCGCGTATTCGAGGAGCGCCCGATCCCCACGCTTGCGCACGTCCGCAAGAATCGGCGCGACGATGCGCTCCGCTTCCTCCAGGCGCACCGCTTTGCGCGTAATCAGGCCACGCGCATCTTTGTAATCGAGAATCCGGATCATCACATCACGATCTTGTTGAGTGGATATTCAACGATGCCCTGCGCGCCCGCTTCTTTGAGTCGCGGAATGATCGTGCGCACTGTCGTTTCATCGAGAATCGTATTCACTGCGAGCCAGTCGTCATCGCTAAGCGTGGAGATAGTCGGCTTCTTCAGCGCGGGCAGCACCGCAATGACTTTCGAGAGGTTCGTCTTCTCAACGTTGAGCATCAGCCCAACCTTGCCCAGCGCGTTGATCGCGCCCTCAAGCAGCATGCGAATGTCTTCTAACTTGCGTCTCTTTGAAGGCTCCTTCCAGGAGCCAATGTTCGCGATCAACTGCGTGTTCGATTCGAGAACAGTCTCGATGATGCGCAGCTTGTTGGCTCGCAAAGACGATCCGGTCTCCGTCACTTCGACGATCGCGTCGGCCAGTTCCGGAGGTTTCACTTCGGTCGCGCCCCAACTGAACTCCACCTTTGCGGTGACTCCGTTCGCGGCCAGATAACGTTTCGTCGCGGAGACGAGTTCGGTCGCGATGACCTTGCCTTGCAGGTCTTTCACGCACTGAAACGGCGATCCGTCGGGCACCGCGAGCACCCACCTTACTTTTCCGAAACTCTGTTTCGCGTATATAAGGTCGGCAACTGTTTCGACCTTCGCGTCGTTCTCTTCCACCCAATCGCGGCCCGTCAATCCCGCGTCGAGCACTCCGTCTTCGACGTAGCGGGCCATCTCTTGCGCGCGAATCAGCATGCATTCGATCTCGGGATCATCGATGGCGGGAAAGTAGGAACGGCTGCTGGTGGTGATCTGAAAACCTGCGCGTCGAAATAAATCGACGGTCGCGTTTTCGAGGCTGCCTTTCGGAATGCCCAATTTTAGTTTCATTTATAGACCTGGCCCGGATCGTAAGCACGCGCCTCGGTTATCGTCCATTCGGCGCCATCGAGGTGGCGAAAAAAGCAGCTCTCGTAGCCTTCGTGGCAGACGCCAGGGCCGAGCGCATCCACCTTGATCAACACTGCATCATGATCGCAGTCGGTGGAGATTTGTTTCACTACCAGTTTGTGCCCGGACGTCTCCCCCTTGAGCCAGAGCTTGTTGCGGGAGCGGCTGAAAAACGTCACGAAGCCCGTTTCCACGGTCTTCTGCCACGCTTCCTGATTCATGAAACCGACCATTAGAACGCGCCCGGTTTTGTCATCCTGCACGACCGTGGCAACCAGGCCGTCGAGTTTGCTGAAGTCTAAATTCATAGGCACCAAATAAAAAAGCCCACCGTTTCCGGCGGGCTCTTTTGAAATTTAAGTTTCGAATTAAGAGAGAGCCCGTCGCAATCTGAAGTGGCGATGATGCAGATGGGCGCTCATTAAATTTTAGAATAACATGTCTTTCACGCAAAAGGCGCAAAGCTCGCAAAGATTTTCCCTTGTGTTCTTTGCGTGCTCTGCGCCTTTGCGTGAAAAATAGCCTTTGACTTATAACGCTTGCTCGAGATCCGCAATGATGTCTTCCACCGCTTCGATGCCCACGGAGATGCGGACCAGGCCGTCGCCGATGCCCAGGCGGTGGCGCATTTTTGCGGAAATTTCGCGGTGCGACGCCATTGCCGGATAGAGGACCATGGTGTGCACGTCTCCCAGCGAAGTGGCGGGCACGATCATTTTCAGCGCTTCCATGAAGCGGAAAACCTCGGTGCGTCCGGCGTCTTTCAGGTCGAATGCGAGCATTGCGCCTTGCAGATTTTTGGGGAACAATCGCGCGATGGTGGCCGCGTCGGAATGTTTCGGATCGCCCGTAAAGTACACGCGCTCGACGCGCGGATGTTCGGATAGCCACGAGGCGACCTTGCAGGCGTTGGCGCATTGCCGCTCCACTCGCAGAGGCATCGTTTTGATGCCGCGCATGGTCAGGTAGCTATCGAACGGACTCATGTTCGGACCGATGGTGCGCGCTAAGGAGCGGATGGCGGGAAAGTTTTCTTCGTTGGCGACAATCACGCCGCCCAGCACATCGCCGTGTCCGGCCATGTATTTCGTCGCGCTGTGAATCACGATGCTCGCGCCGAGTTCGAGCGGGCGGACCAGCATCGGAGTCGCGAAGGTGTTGTCGACGATCAGCGGAATAAGGCCGCAAATTTCCGCGATTCTATCCAGGGCGGCGACGCGCAGCAGCGGATTTGAAATCGTCTCCATGACCACCGCGCCGGGCTCGGTTTCCTTAACGGCTTCTTCGAAGGCGGCCAGATCGCACACGTCGCAAAAGGTGGTTTCGACGCCCATGGCGCCGAACACGCTCATCAATAATTTGGTCGTCGCGCCGAAAAGAGCGTCGGCGGCCAGCACTCGTTTTGGACGGTCGAGCAGCGCCGCCAGAATGCCCAGATGCAAGGCGCTCATGCCCGATGCACAGGCGATGGCGCCTGCTCCGCTCTCCAGTTCGTTCACGAGATCAGCGAGCGCGTTGCGCGTGGGATTGTCGAACCGCCCATAGGATTGGCCTTCTTCGTCCCCGGCCAGAATCCGGTCCAGCGTTTCCATCGAATCGTAAACGTAACTGGACGCGGTATGGATCGGAGTGGTGGTCGGCACACATCCGCTTCCGCGTTTACGGTCGGCGAAATGAACGGCTTTAGTTTCGAATTTCATGAGCGCTTCCAGCGCACTCCTTCTTTTGTATCTTCTAAAATGATGCCTTCAGCGGCGAGGTCTTTTCGGACCTGATCGGCGCGCGCGAAGTCTTTTGATTTTTTGGCAGCGTTACGTTCCGCGATCTTCGCTTCGACGTCGGCATCCGATAATCCCTCGGCGTTGGAGGATGGTATCAGCACGTCGAAAACGGAATCGAATCGTGTCAGGAATTCGAAGGCCCCGGGAGCGTTGCCGCTTAGAAACTCGCCAGCGTCCATCGCGGTGTTGGTGTCGCGGATATATTCGAACGCGGCTGCTAGGGCTTCCGCGGTGTTGAGATCGTCGTCGAGCGCTTCGTCGAAAGCCTTGGTTGCGGCGTCGGTGCGTTCCACCAATTTTTCGTTGGTGCCGTCGGCGAGCTTGGCGGTTTCGAGGCGTCGTTTGTAATTTCTGAGACGCTCGATGGAAGTCGCGGCGGCTTTCAGGCCGTCGAAGGTGAAGTTTAGTTTCTTACGATACGGAACTGCTGCGAGCTGGTAGCGGATCACTTCGGGCGTGTAGCCCATGCCGAGAAGATCGCGCAGAGTATAGAAATTCCCCAGCGATTTCGACATTTTTTGGCCATCAATCGAAAGATGTTCCGAGTGCAGCCAGTAGCGGACGAACGGTTTTCCGGTGAGCGCCTCCGATTGCGCGATCTCATTTTCGTGATGAGGAAACGTCAGATCGACTCCGCCGGTGTGGATGTCGAGCGTTTCGCCGAGATACTTCATCGCCATCACGGAGCACTCGATGTGCCAGCCGGGACGGCCTGGACCGAGAGGAGTTTGCCAGGCGGGCTCACCGTCTTTTTGCGCTTTCCAGAGCACGAAATCGCGGGCGTCGGCTTTGTCGTATTCGTCAACGTCGACGCGGGCCCCGGCGCGGATGCCGCTGAAATCGTTGTGCGAGAGTTTTCCGTAGGAGGGGAAATTTGCGATGCGGTAGTAAACGGAACCTTCGCTCACGTACGTGAAACCGCGGTCCTGGAGCTTCTCGATCGCCTCGGCCATGTCGTCTATATGCTCGGTTGCCTTCACCCAACGCTCGGGCTGCTGGAGGCGCAGGGTCGCGATGTCGTCGAAGAAGGCCTGGGTGTAGACAGCGGTGTATTCGCCGATGGATTTATGTTCGGCGGTCGCGTTGCGGATGATTTTATCCTCGACGTCGGTGATGTTCATCACGTGGTCGAGCTGGTAGCCGTGGGCGCGGAGCCAGCGGCGCAGGAGGTCCTGAAAAGTGAAGGCGCGCAGGTTTCCGATGTGGACGAAATTGTACACCGTAGGCCCGCAGGTGTACATTCTGACCACATTTCCATGGAGAGGAGCGAAGGGCTCGACTTGTTGCGTAAGAGTGTTGTAGAAGCGCAGGGCCATAGCGGGGGCGTTTATTTATGGTAGCAGGGCAGGTCGGGAACCTGCCCCACCGGACCTGTCCTACTGCGGGCGGGCGATGAATTTTGGAGGATTCTTAGCGTCGGCGAAGTCGAAGGCGGACAGGTAGGCTAGTTTTAGGATTTTTTCCATTTTGACGTAGTTGATTTTGTCGGCGGTGTCGGTGGTTTGGTGATAGTCGGGGTGGAAGCCGGTGAACCACCACATGGCGGGGATGTCGTGCATCAGGAATGGGTATTGGTCGCTGCGGAATAGCACGCTGAGGACGGTGTCTTCGTCCCATTTGTAGCTGAGATGCAGGCCGGCGTATTCGTTCGATTTTACGACTGTGGCGCGGTAGTCGGGGCTGTATTTGGTGCCGATTATATTGAGCTCGTTCGAGGTATCGGGGGCGATTTCCATCAGGCCGTTGGTTTGCGTGCTGGGGGCTTCGTTGCGGCCGATCATGTCGAAATTGACCACGGCCCTGGTGGTTTCCAGAGGGCGCAGGGGATGGGCGGCGTAGTAGTAGGCTCCCAGGAGGCCTCGCTCTTCGGCGGCGTAGACGGCGAACAGGATTGAGCGTTTGGGCTTGGCGGGATTTTTCATGAACGCTTTCGCGAGAGCGACTACGCCAACGGTGCCGGAGCCGTTGTCGTCGGCTCCGTGATAGATGCCTCCACCGGCGGCTAATCCGTCATGATCGTAGTGGGCGCTGATGATGATGGTTTCGGCTGCGAGCGTGGGATCGCTGCCTTCCATCAGGCCGATTACGTTGTAGGAGAGCTGACGTTTGCGGAGCGCGTTGACTACGTGGAGAGTGGCTTCGTTATCGCCGAGCGCGATCGATTGGGGTTTCAACGTTGCGTCGATCCTGGATTGGATTTCGCTGGGGTTTTTCAGCAACTGTTCGGCGATTTGGGCGCTGATGTTGAAGACGGGAATGGATTGTTCGTCGGCGATGGCTTGAATGGGCCTAGGCGTTCTGGGGGCTTGCTGGCGGGCTTGCGGACTGTCAAGCGGGCCGCGGACCATGCCTTTGGGGTGATTCGGGTCGGGCATGACGAGGACGGCTACGGCTCCGTGGCGGGCGGCGTTGAACATTTTTGCCCTTGCGTTGGCATAGCGGGTGTTGCCTTTGCCATTGAAGATGGATTTGGCGTCGTCTTCTTGCGGTTCGTGATTGAAGACCAGGACTACTTTTCCACGGGCGTCGATGCCGGTGTAGTCGTCGTAATCCAGCTCCGGGGCGGTGATACCGAAGCCGGCGAAAACCAGCTTGCCGGAATAATTGCCGTCGTTGGGATAGTTGCCGGTGGCTTGGAGCGTTTCTGTTTTGCCGTTGATTTTCAGGGTCAACGAGGAGAGCTGGCGGTCGCCTCGATATTCGACTAGAGGAACGGGCTGGAGATAGGAATTGTCGACTAGAGGCTTCAATCCAGCTTTTCCGAATTCGGCCGCGATCCACTGGATGGCTACTTCGGAGCCGCGTTCCAGGGACATGCGGCCTTCGAGAGCGTCGGAGGCGAGGAAGGTCAGGTCTGCGCGGAGATCGGACGCACGGATGGAGTCGACCCCGGGGGCCTGCCGAGGCGGAGCTTGGGCCAGGAGGGTGAAGGGTAGAAGGACGGCGAGTGCTCGTTTCACGATCTACAGAGTTTATAACTTTCAAAGATCTTATTTCTAAAGCGACGGGCGGCCTTACTGCACCGCCCGCCACCTCTAACTAGTCAGCCGCACCGCCGGGCCCGCAAGAACCCGGCGATACGATTGCCCCGAAAGACCGTCTTTTACAACGATCTAACGGGCTGGGCGCCCTATCCGTGTCATTGGTTTCACGGCAAACCCCACTGAAAGAGACGTAGGTTCTCCCCAATTCACATTGACGATTCCATCAGGGACTCGAGTACTTGATGGGTCGCGCACCAGGCGTTTATCGGGATACCCCTGGCTTCTTGGTTGTATGTTATGCGAGGAGCTGAAAAGTTGTGGGCGGGTGAAAACGGGATGTTACGGAGGGGATTGGAGTTCTAAACGTATTTCACGCAGAGAACGCGGAGGGCGCAGAGGCGGAAAAGCCTTCGGAGGGCAGGTCGGGGGCCTGCCCCACTGTACACTGGAATTCTGTGTTTCATTTTGAGTTGCAGGCGGTTTGCCCGGAGACGGGGGCGCGGGCGGGGGTTCTTCATACGGCGCATGGGGATGTGGAGACGCCGGTGTTTATGCCGGTGGGGACGCAGGCTGCGGTAAAGGGGGTTTTGCCGCGGGATATCGACGCTTCGATTATTCTGGCGAATACTTATCATCTCTACCTGCGGCCGGGGCAAGAGACGGTTCGGCGGCTTGGCGGGCTGCATGGATTCATGAACTGGCCGCGGGCGATTCTTACGGATTCCGGGGGGTTTCAGGTTTTCAGTTTGAACAGTCTGCGGAAGATCACGGAAGAGGGCGTGCTTTTTCATTCGCATTTGAATGGAGATCCGCATATGTTTACGCCGGAGTCGACCATCGATGTGCAGTTGGCGTTGGGCAGCGACATTATGATGGTGCTCGATGAGTGCATAGAGCACCCGGCTGAGTATGACGCGGCCAAGGCCTCAACGGATCGGACCGTGCGATGGGCTCAGAAGGGCATTGAGCATTTCAAGCAGCACGACGATGGCAAGCGGGCGGTTTTTCCTATCGTTCAGGGATCGATGTACGCCGATCTGCGTGCTGCTTGCGCGGAGCAACTGCTGGAGTTGGACGCGCGGGGGTATGCGATTGGGGGGCTTTCGGTAGGCGAGCCTCGTCCTTTGTCATTGGAGATGGCGGAAATTACTACGCCTCTGCTGCCTGCCGATCGGCCACGTTATGTGATGGGCGTAGGCATGCCGGAGGAGCTGGCCGAGTACGTGGCGCGTGGGGTGGACATGATGGATTGTGTTTTGCCGTCGAGGAATGCGCGGAACGGGTGTCTTTTTACACGCGAGGGGAAAATTTCGATCAAGCAGACCCAGTATAAAGACGACGCGGGGCCGGTGGATGCGGCGTGCGGGTGCTATACGTGCCAGAACTTTTCACGCGCTTATCTGCGGCACCTGTTTCAGGCCAAGGAAATGACGTTTTCGACGCTGGCGACGCTCCATAACCTGCGGAGGTACCTTGACATCATGACAGAGATAAGGCAGGCTATATTGATTGGGAAGTACCCGGAGTATCTTCGCGCATGTCGCGCGGGACAATAAATGCAATATTTAGGCTTTTTTCTTCTCCAAGCAGCAGCCGCGCCCAGCGCGCCGACCAATCCACTGATGAGTTTTCTGCCGCTCATCTTTATTGTGGCGATTTTCTATTTCCTGGTGTTCATGCCCATGCAGAAGCAGAAGAAACAACAGGCGCAGATGTTGTCGAACCTGCAAACCGGGACCGATGTGCTGACGACGGGCGGGATTGTCGGAACGATTGTCAGCCTTACGGATACGACTTTGATTTTGCGCGTGAAGCCGGACAATATAAAGTTACAAGTGATGCGCAGCGCGGTGGCGAGCGTGGTGGACGCCAACAAGCCGGCTGAAGAAAAGAAGTAAATGTCAAATGACCAGCAATCTTAAATTTCGACTCCTGACCATCGTCGCGGTGATTTTAATCTGCGTGTATGGCATCATCGGCTTGCCCAAGTCAAAGGCGGAGCTGATCCAGAACTGGAAGAGCAACATCCGGCTGGGGCTCGATTTGAGCGGAGGCAGCCACCTGGTGCTGGAGATCCATCTTCAGGACGCATTCAAGGGCGAAGCCGACGCGGTGATCGCGCGGATGAAGGATGAGCTGAACAAGATCGGGATTCAACCGGTCGGCGTGAACCATACCGATCCGCAGACGATCGCGGACGCGGGAAACATTCAGATCAATATCACGGGAATTCCCAGCACGAAGGCAGGCGACTTCCGGCAGGTGGTGAACGACAATTTCGGCAGCGGCTGGATTCTGACTCCGGTGAATCAGACCGATTACCGGATGACCTTGAAGCAGAGCGAAGTGCTGAAGATCAAGGCCGATACGATCACGCAGACCAAGGCTACGATTTCGAACAAGGTCAACCAAATGGGATTGACGGAAGCATCGGTGCAGCAGCGCGGGGGTGGGGCCGATGAGGCGCAGCTTTTGGTGCAGTTGCCCGGCGTGGACGATCCGGCGCACGTGAAGCAGATTCTGGGGACAGCTGCGCAGCTGGGATTATATGAAGTGAAGGGCGACCATCCGTTTGCGTCGGCGCAGGAAGCGATGCAGGCGAACGGAGGAGTGTTGCCGCTGGATTCGATGCTGATGAAAGAAAAGCAGCAGGGGACGCAGCCTCCTCAATTGTGGCTGCTGGCGCGGAATCCGGTGATTCAGAATCGCGATATTCGCGACTCGCGTCCGCAGCAATCGCAGGACAGGGGATGGGAAACGGAGTTCGTGCTGGCGCAAGATGCCGCGAAACGGTTTGAACGGTTTACGGGATCGCATGTTCATCAGCGGCTGGCGATCGTACTGGACGGCGTGGTGTTGACGGCACCGGTGATCAACAACAAGATCTCCGATAACGGAGTGATCGAAGGGATGGGCAGCCACGACAACGCCGCGGATCTGGCGCTGGAACTGAAATCCGGGTCGATGCCGGCGAGCGTGGAGTATCTGGAAGAGCGCGCGGTGGGCGCGTCGCTGGGTTCGGATTCGATCAAAGAAGGCATGTGGGCGGGCATCGCGGGCGTGATTGCGGTGGTGTTCGTCATGCTGGTGTATTACAAGAAGAGTGGCGTGAACGCGACGTTGGCGCTGGTGCTGAACGCGATCATTCTGGTGGCCGCGCTGAGTTATTTTGGCGCGGTGTTGACGCTGCCGGGAATCGCGGGAATCATTTTGACGATCGGTATGGCGGTGGATTCGAACGTGCTGATTTTCGAGCGAATTCGCGAAGAGCTGCGGGCCGGTAAAGCGGTGATCGCGGCGGTAGACGCGGGATTCAGCAAGGCGTTTTTGACCATTATCGATACACACGTGACGACGATCGTATCCTGCGCGTTCCTGTTCCTGTTCGGAACGGGCCCGGTGCAGGGATTCGCGGTGACGCTGGTGATCGGATTGTTCGCCAACGTGTTTACGGCGGTGTTCGTGTCGCGGACGATTTTCGATTGGGAACTAGGCGGGCAAAAGAGAGAGGTAACTATAAGTATCTGAAGCGGTTTGAACTGCTCCGCGGGTTGTGATATTTTTTGTGGTATTTTGGTAAACCGTTGGAGCAGCGAGAGTAACCGATCGGGAACTTTAGAACGGTAGCCGGTGTCTGTAGTAGGTAAGCCGGCAGTATAGGCTAATGGAATTATTCAAGAACACGAATTACGATTTTCTCGGCAAGAAGTGGCCGTTCATCATTGCCTCGTTGATTTTAACAGCGGCTGGATTGACCAGCTTGGCGATACACGGCGGGCCGACTTACGGGATTGATTTTAAGGGCGGCGCGGAGATGAAGCTGAAGTTCAATCAACAGCCTCCGCTGGATCAGATCCGGGCCGCGCTGGGGAAGAACATCAAGGGTGAGATTTCGGTTCAGCAGATCGCGGGTCAGAACGAAGTGCTGGTGCAGACGGAGATCCAGGGCGAGGCGCAGTTGAACCAGAGCCGCCAGCAGATTGAAGATACCCTGCGCGGGATGTTCCGGGATCCGAGCGGCAAGCTGGATCTGAACAACTCCTCGACGGCGCAACTGGCCGATCGGCTGCGCGGTCCTCTATTGACGGCGGGCGTATCGATGTCGGAGCAGGATTTGGCCGACGCGGTGAAGGGGATTGAGGACTATCGCGCGTCGAAAGGCGGCATCCTGAACTCCTTCGACGAACTTTCTTCTGTTAAGGGAGTAACTCCGGCGATAATTTCAACGTTAAAACAGGAGTGCAATCTTGGGCCGTTCACAATTCTCTCCGCGGAGATGGTTGGTCCCAAGATCGGAGCGGATTTGAAGGCGCAAGGTTTGCGCGCTACTCTGTTCGCGCTGGCCGGGATGCTGGTGTACATCGCGTTCCGGTTCGAATGGATTTACGGAGTGGCGGCGGTGGTGGCGGTGTTCCACGACACGATCATCACGATTGGGCTATTCTCGTTATTCCACAAAGATATTTCGTTGACGGTGGTAGCGGCGCTGCTGACGCTGGTTGGTTATTCGATGAACGATACGATCGTAACGTTCGACCGCATTCGCGAGAATTTGAAGATCGTGCGGCGGGAAAAACTGGAAACGATCGTGAATCTGAGTGTGAATCAGACGCTGAGCAGAACGGTGCTGACCAGCGGTTTGACGCTGTTGACGGCGCTGTCGCTGTGGTGGTTCGGCGGTGAAGTTTTGAATGGATTTTCGTTCGCGCTGGTGATGGGGATTCTGGTGGGCACGTACTCCTCGGTTTACATTGCCAGTCCAATCCTGATATTCTTCCAGAACTTTGTGGATGCAAGGAAGAAGGACGCGAAGCGGAAGAATGCGGCGTAACGAGTTTATTAGTAGCGGGAGGAAACGGATATGTTCGATCAAACCTTCGTAGACGGTACCGGTAAAACGCACAAGAGCTGGACGGTGGTGACGTCGTTCATAGGGCAGATGCTGGTGATCGGCGTTTTCGTGCTGATTCCGTTGATCTGGACGGAAGTGCTGCCGAAAGCATCGTTGACGACTTTTCTGACGGCGCCTCCGCCGCCACCGCCTCCGCCGCCTCCTCCACCTCCGGCGGCGCCGAAGATCGTCAAGGTGGCTCCGCGGCAGTTCGACGCGGGCAAGCTGATTGCGCCGAAAGAGATTCCAAAAAATATCGCGGTGATTAAGGAAGAGGATCTGCCGCCGCCGGTTTCGGGTGCGGGCGGCGTGGTGGGCGGTGTTCCGGGCGGTGTTCCGGGCGGCGCGAGCGGAGTGATTGGCGGGATCATCGGCGGCATTCCGTCGGCTGCGCCTCCTCCGGCGGTGAAGGAAGTGAAGGCGGCGACGCCGCAGCGCGTACGCGTCGGCGGCGCGGTGATCGCGGCGAACCTGATCAAGAAGGTGACGCCGGTTTATCCCCCGCTCGCCAAGCAGGCACGCATATCGGGACAGGTGCGGTTCACGGCCATCATCGGCAAGGACGGCACGATTCAGAATCTGCAATTAGTCAGCGGACATCCGCTGCTGGTTGCGGCCGCGCGGGATGCAGTTCAGCAATGGGTTTACAAGCCGACTCTCTTAAACAACGAGCCGGTGGAAGTCATCACTCAGATTGATGTGAACTTCACTTTGAGTCAGTAGGTACACGAAGGGGGCGCGAAAACGTCCCCTTTTAAATTTCAACTCGCAGGAGATAATCATGGTTCTACAGTTGCAAGTCTGGGCCCTCATGCTTCTTCAGGAAGCATCGCCCGCCGTCAGTTTCGATCCGCGTGCGATGTGGGGGAATATGAGCTGGCCCGCCCGCCTCGTCGTGGTCGTTCTCTTTATTATGTCGGCGTGGTCGATCGGTGTGATGATCGATCGCGTAATCGCCTTTAACGGAGCGAGGACACAGTCGCGGCAGTTTGCCCCGGCCGTGGCCGGCGCGCTGCGCGAAGGCAAGCTCGACGAAGCGATCAAGATTGCCGATCGGTACAGCAAAAGCCACTTGGCCAAAGTGGTGGTGGCCGGTTTGCAGGAATTTCGCGCCCACCAGTTAAGTTCGGATATATCGGGCGAGGAAATCGACGCATCGCGACGCGCACTGGAGCGGGCCGAGGCGATCGTGCACGCGGAACTGAAGCGCGGCATTTCGAGCTTGGCGACCATTGGATCGTCGGCGCCGTTCGTCGGACTGTTCGGAACGGTGCTCGGCATCATCAACGCGTTCAAGGGCATTTCGACGGAAAAGTCGACTGGTCTGGGCGCGGTCGCGGGCGGTATTTCGGAAGCGCTGGTCACCACCGCGGTGGGTCTGTTCGTGGCTATTCCGGCAGTCTGGGCGTTCAACTATTTCACCAATCGCGTGGAAGCGTTCGACGTCGAGATGGGGAACTCCAGCTCCGAGCTGATCGATTATTTCCTGAAGCGCTCGCAGCGCGCTAGCGCCGGGAAGTAGTTTTCAGAAACGTTTAATGGCGAGTTGAAATTCCGGATCGCGCCGCTGGCCTGCTGCTCAGGCCGGGGCTGGCGGCGCGGGACGGGTCCGATTGGTCCGATAGAGGAGTCGTTATGGAAAAAAAGACAGCGCCGCCGGTCGTCTCCGACATCAACGTCACGCCGATGGTGGACGTGATGCTGGTGTTGCTGATCATCTTCATGGTGATCACGCCGATGTTGACCAAGGGCGTCACGGTCGAGATGGTGAAGGCGAAAAACCCGATCGCGATGAAGGATGCGGATAAAGAAGACGCGGTCCTGGTGGCGGTAACGCGCGACGGCAAAGTGGTGCTGAGCCCCGGGAATATCCAGTTGGTGCCGGGGGATTTGCCGAACCGGGTGAAGGATCTGCTGACTAATAAGCTGGACAAGACGGTTTATATCAAGGCGGATATGCGCGCCAAATATGAGCTGGTGGAAGACGTGGTGGACAACCTGCGTGCGGCGGGCGTGGATCAGCTAGGATTGCTGACCGAGCAGCTCAACCCGCAGGGTACCGCGGCTCCGGCGCCGGCGAGCGATTAGTTTCGAGATTGAAATTTTCTTCGAGGACGAAGTGAGGGTAATTCTATGGCAATGAATCTTGGCGGTGGCGGCGCACAAAAGGCCGACATCAACGTGACACCGCTGATCGACGTTCTGCTGGTGCTGCTGATCATCTTCATGGTGATCACGCCGCTGACGCCGCACGGACTGGAGGCGCTGGCGCCTCAACCGCCGAAGGATAATACTCCTCCGCCGCCTGATCAGGACCGCACGGTGGTGATCCAGATCGATAAGGACAAGTCGATGAAGATCAACCAGGAGCCCACGACGGAAGCGACGCTGGGCGACCGGCTGACGGAAATTTTTAAGACCCGCGCCGAGCGCGTGGTTTTCGTACGAGGCGATAAGGACCTGGATTTTCAGAGCGTGGCGAGAGCCATCGATATCGCCAAGGGCGCGGGCATCGACAAGATCGGTCTGATGACGCCCAAAATTGAAGCGGGACAATAAGGATAATCGCATGCGCAAAGTTTCCTCCGTAAGCGCCGGTATACTGACCGGCATACTGATTCTGGGCGCGGCCGGCTGTGACAAGTTAAAGTCGCGCGACGACATTAACAAGGGCATAGGGGCTTTTAAGAACGCCAAATACGGGGACGCGGTGGAGTTTTTCAAGCAGGCCGCCGCACTCGATCCCGGCAATCCGAACGCACGCCTGTATTTAGCGACCTCCTACATGTCGCAGTGGATTCCAGGGGCCGTGTCTCCGGAGAATCTGGCGTTTGCTTCGATGGCGCAGGACGAGTTCCTGAAGGTTCTGGAGAAGGATCCGGC
Organism: Bryobacteraceae bacterium; assembly: GCA_035485055.1. GTDB lineage: Bacteria > Acidobacteriota > Terriglobia > Bryobacterales > Bryobacteraceae > Palsa-187. Next base: position 22,401 of record DATHOJ010000122.1, on the reverse strand, counting down.
GAATACTACTGCGCTGGCCTCACTGGCTTCGATCGCGTACAATCAGGCCGCGTCGCTGGCGCCGGACGAGAAAGTCAAGAAGCTGGATGAAGCGGCGACCTGGTATAAGAAGCTGATCGAAGCCGATCCGAAGAATAAGGAAGCGTACTATAGCCTGGGCGTAATCGTGTGGGCGAAATGGTATCCGGCGCTGATGACCGCGCGCGCCGAACTGCGCATGAAACCGGAAGATCCGGGTCCGATCAAGGACAAGAAGGTCAAGGAAGAATTACGGCAGAAGTATTCGGCGATGGTGGACGACGGCATCGCGAATCTGCAAAAAGCCCTGGACATCGATAAAGAGTACGACGATGCGATGGCGTACATGAACCTGCTGATCCGCGAACGCGCCGATCTGCTGGACAATCCGGACGAGTACAAGAAGCAGATCGAAATCGCCGATGCGTGGGTTCAGAAGAATCTGGATACCAAGAAGGCGAAGGCGGCGCGTCAGCCGACTACCGGCGGTATCGTCCAGGATACCAAGTAGTTTCAGACAAACAGCGTCGACATGAGTGTCGAGGCGGCACGCCTGTAGGCGCTCGCTACACAGACTGTTGAGAACCGGCAGCAGACCGATAAGGGAGTTGGTGCTGCCCGTTTTATCACAGACCGAAGCGGATATTACTGCGTGTTTTGCGCAGGATATAGCGGCCTTGGTCGAGTCTTTTTCGGAGAAGGAGACTTCCGGCAAGCAGTCTTTGCAGCAGATGCTCTCCTCCGATCCGGCGGCGTTCAGCCGGGCGTCGATTCAGGTGCTGGCGCAGGCTAACGGCGCGGCCGGGGCCCGGTATGTGCTCCACCTGCTCCGTAAGTTCAATCTGCTGATGGAAGCGCTGGTCGATCCGCGAGCTTCCAAGCGGGAGGTCGCGATTGCCGCAGCCCGCATGATTCCGCGGATTGGAGCTCCGATCGACGGGGACCTGGAGCGGCTGCTCAGCACCACTCTTGCGGAGCCTCCGTTTCCCGAGAACGTGGCGCGTGTTTTGCGGCTGCTGGACGTGCTCGAGGCGACGTCGCTCCAGCCACGATTCGTCCTCTATCAGACGGAACTGCTGCGGTACCGGGACACGGAGGTGCGTTCCCGGGCCGCGCTGCTGATTGCGCGCAGCAGCAGGAGCGTGTCGCTGGTGAGCCGGCTGCTGCTCGATGAAGATGAACGCGTACAGGCCAATGTGGTGGAAGCGCTGTGGGCGTTCGATCGAGCGGAGGCGCGCCCGCTGCTGCTGCAAGCCATGCGCTCCAAGACGGGCCGGGTGGCGGCCAACGCCGCGGTGGGTCTGTATAGGGTGGGCGACCTTTCGAGCATAGGATTACTCCTCGGCATGGCGCGGGAAAAAGATGCGGGACGCCGCACCAGCGCGGCGTGGGCGATGGGTGAGACGGGCGATCCCCGCTTCCTTCCATTCCTGACCGCCTGGTTCGCGAACAGCAGCGGCAACGAGAGGGTAAATATTTTGCAAGCGCTGGGCCGTATCCGGCGGGGCGAGAAAGCGCTGGCGGAAGCGGGCTCGATCGAGATCCGCAGTTGGGACGTGAAAGTGACCAACGGGGAGCGCCGTGTGGTCCTCAGCCTTCATTCCGGCGAAACCCCGGATTTGAGCGCGCTGAAGCCAACCCACTTCACGATCTGCGAGGGGGGAACGCTGGTGGAGGATTATGATATTTCCGCGCAGCCAAATTCTCCGCTGGCGATCTCCGGCTTTGTTCTGCCGCGCTTTTCTTCCATCGCCGACCCCTACCGGATCGCCCTGCTGGACGCCATGGAGCGGTGCCTGAAGTACAAGCGCGCCGACGACGTGTGGCGGATTGACCGGTATTTGATCGAGCCGCGAACCGGCGAATTGGACCTCCCGCTGGAAAAAGCCGCGCTGCCTTATGACGAGGCTCTGCTCGGCTCGCTGGGAAGAACCCACCAGCGGGGTTTTCTGGCGGTGCCGGAAGCGCTTCGGAAGATCATCGAAAACCCAGGGCCGAAACAGAGGGCGGCCGACGACGCCATCGCGGCGTTTGACCGGCAAAGCGAAGCGATGATCAAGTTTTCAGGGAAACGAAAACTCTTTCTATTCCTGCCCCACGACTCCGGCAGCCGCCTGGAACGGCATCTCGCGCGGCTGCGCTCCTTTATAGAAAACGAGCGGCTTTCGCTGCATGCCATCGCCCCCCAAGGCTCCGCGGGGAACGAGGAGTTCCGGAGCCTCTGCCTGGCGTCCGAAGGGGGCTCGTTTGCGAGCCTCGCGCCGGAACAAGTGGCCGATGAAATCGAGCGCATCTATGCGCAATCGATCAACCGGTTTGAGATCACCTATCGCGTACCGAGACCGGCCGAGCCGAGCCACGGGACGATCCAGATTACCAGCGGGAGCGGATGCGGAAGGGCGACGTTTCTGTTTTAGCGGTCGCGAAGCGCTTGACGCACTTCGCGTTCGACTTCGCGCTTTTGTTCCCGCATTTCCCGCAGAAAACGCTGCTCTTCCCGGCGCATTTCGATTCTGCTTTCGAACGCATCGCGACGCGCTTCGCGGGCCATCCTCCGGGCATCGGCGGTGGCATGACGCGCTTCCCGGCGAGCCTCTTCGGCCGCGCGGTGGGCATCGTCTCTGGCCTGGCGCGCTCTCTGCCGGGCGGCGCGGGCTTCCTCCCGCCAGCTATCCCACGAACGGTCCTGCCAGGTACCCGTCGGACTTGCGATCGAGCAAACAGCGGCACCCAACACCAGCATCAGCACAAGGATCAGCTTCATCGAAAACTCCTTTGGAGGTAATACGGCCTTTCACGCATTTGGTTTCATTTTAATTTTCAGTAAAAAGGGACGGGTCGGGGACCCGTCCTACTTAGCTGAGCCGGCTAGTTTTTTTACGAAGGCGATGTCGCCTTCCAGGAAATCGTAGCCGGGGAGGTTTGGGCGACGCTCCCATAGGATCTGCTCGAATTCCAGATTCAGCGGCTCAGGTTGGAATTCGGTGACATGGAAAAACTCCAGATGAATGACACGGTCCGGATAGCGGACGGTTTCGGTGTGGATTCGCGGGCCGATTTTCGCTTCGATCTGCAACTCCTCGCGGAGTTCGCGCGCCAGGGCGGACACCGAATCCTCGCCGGGCTCGACTTTGCCGCCGGGGAACTCCCATTTCAAGGCGTGCCTTTCGCCGCGTTTGCGCTGGCAGATTAGAATCCGGCCGTCCCTTTCGATGACTGCGGCAACCACGTCCACTTAGCGATAATTGAAGCACGAAATGGATAGGGAGCGCCTGCTCGACCACTTTCAGAATCCACGCAACGTGGGCGAGCTTGCGCCGCCGGCGATTCAAGTCGACGTCACGAATCCGGCCTGCGGCGATATGCTGCGGCTATCGGTTCGATTTGAAAACGATCATGTGGCGGAGGCGCGATTCAAAACGCGAGGGTGCACCGCGTCGATTGCGGCTGGTTCGGCGTTAACGGAATGGATGAGGGGGAAGTCGCGGCTGGAGCTGAGGATGTTGCATCCGGCGTTGATCGAGGATGCTGTCGGCGGGCTGGAGCCGGCTTCGAAGCATGCTGCGGTGCTGTGCGTGGATGCGGTGAAGCTGGTGCTGGTGAGGAGTGCTGGCTGAATCGGCCAAGAAAAGACTAATTGGCCGCTGATAAACGCTGATGAACGCTGATTAGCGGCAAGATCTTCTTGTTTTCGATCGGCGTTCATCGGCGGCTAATCTGATTTTTGTTCTTTGGTGACACTGACCTGAAGCCTGTGCCACCTTATGTGCAGTATCCTGTTCGTAATATGCTGCGTTATTTTCTTCCTATCATGCTGGCGGGGCTCGCGCTGGCACAGCGGACGAATGTCGAGAGCGGGAAACGATACGCGCGGATCGTGATTCGCGGCGCGATGGTGGTGGATGGGAGCGGCACGCCCGCTGCCGGTCCGAAAGACATCGTGATCGAGAACAACATGATCACCGATGTGGTTCCATCCGGTGGCCGGCGGACTCCGGGAGACGTCAATATCGATGCGACGGGGAAATATGTTCTGCCCGGGCTGATCGATGCGCACGCGCATGTGCAGGATGAGCGGGGAGGGATTCCGCAGCCGCTCGATTACGAGCTGAAAATCTGGCTGGCTTGCGGCATCACCACGGTTCGCGACGTGGGCAGCGATACGCGCAAGACGCTGGACCTGCGTCGCAAGAGCGCGGATGGCGAGGTCGCGTCGCCGCGCATTTTCGTGTATCCGATGATCGGGTCCCCGAAATCGCCGGAGGCGGCGCGGCAACGCATCCGCGATTTCCATGCGCTTACCGCGGACGGCGTGAAGTTCACGGGCATCAATCGCGCGGAAATGGAAGCGGCCGAGGATGAGGCGCACAAGCTGGGGCTGCGCATCGCGCATCATGTGGGCGTGGAGGAAACGACGGCGTGGGACGACATTAAATTCGGCACGACGAGCATCGAGCACTGGTACGGAATTCCCGATGCGGCGCTCGACGACGGCGTGCAGAATTTTCCGACGAATTATAACTATTCGAATGAAGGCGACCGCTTCCGCTACGGCGGCCATCTGTTCCGTGAAGCGAATCAGGAGACGCTGCTGAAGGTGCTGGACGGGATGGTGAAGGCCAACGTCGCGTGGGATCCGACGCTGAGTATTTACGAAGCGAATCGGGATTTGCAGCGGTCGAAAACCGTGCCGTGGTTCAAGGATTATCTGCACCCGGTGCTAGAGAAATATTTCGAGCCGAACGTAGCCAATCACGCTTCTTACTTCGATCATTGGACGTCGACGGATGAGGCGTTTTGGAAGGAAAACTATCGCCTGTGGATGGCGGCTTTGCGGGAGTTCGATAAGCGCGGAGGGCTGATCGGGGCGGGCGACGACGCGGGATTTCTTTATTCGCTGTACGGATTCGGCCTGATTCGCGAGCTGGAATTGCAGCAGGAAGCGGGATTCCCGACGCTGAAAGTGATTCAGCATGCGACCACGAATAACGCGAAAATTCTGGGGCAGGAAACGAAGTTGGGCAAGGTTCGACCTGGTTTCATGGCCGACATCATCGTGGTGAACGGGAATCCGGTGGAGGATTTGAAGGTGCTGTATCCCACGGGGATCGAAACGTGGGTCGACGGCAAACCGGTGCATGGCGGCGGCGTCGAATGGACTATAAAAGACGGCATTCCGTATCATGCTCCGACGATGTTGGGCGATGTGAAGGATATGGTTGCGAAGGCTCGGGCACAGAAGGGTAGCAATGGCGGGTCTTAGAACTACGTTAATGGTGCTGTGCGCGGCGACCGCGTGGGCGCAGAATTGGCCGTCGTTTCGAGGGCCGGGGGCGCTGGGGGTGGTGGAGCGCGCGTCGACGCCGACTTCCTGGGACCTGGAAAAAGGGCGAAACGTCGCATGGAAGCTGGACGTGCCAGGGCTTTCGCATTCGAGCCCGATTGTGTGGGGCGAGCGCATTTATCTGGTTACCGCGATCAGCTCCGACCCTAATTCGGTGCTGCAATTTCCACTTAAGGGCAGCCTGGATACGCGCACCGATACGACGAAGCACGATTTTCGGGTGATGGCGATCGACAAATCGACGGGCAAAATTATCTTGAACAAGCAGGTGTATTCGGGCGAGCCGAAATTATCTCGGCATCCGCATAACAGCTACGCCGCCGCGACCCCCGCGACCGACGGCAAACATCTCGTCGTGTTTCTGGGATCCGAGGGATTGTACACGTTCGATATGGACGGCACTCTGCTGTGGCAGAAAGATCTCGGCGTGCTCGATCAGGCCGCGTTCGATTTGCCGGAGTATAAATGGGGCTCGGCGAGCTCGCCGGTGATTTATAAGGACCTGGTGGTGGTGCAGTGCGATCAGATTCAAGGCTCGTTTCTGGCAGCGTTCGACGTGGGGACGGGGAAGCAGGCCTGGCGCGTGGAGCGCGACACGATTCCCTCCTGGTCCACGCCGGGGATTTATGAAGGAAAAACCGGTCCGGAGCTAATCGCGAACGGCGCGGAATCGATTCGAGCCTACGATCCGCTGACCGGAAAAGAATTGTGGCGCATCAAGGGGACGTCCATGATTTCGGTGCCGACGCCTTTTGTCGCGCACGATTTGATCTTTTGTTTCACCGGATATTCGCGCTACATCCAGCCGATTTATGTAGTGAAACCGGGGTCGCGCGGCGATATTACTCCGCCGAAGGACGCCACTTCTACCGAGCATGTCGCATGGACGACGCAGAAGGGCGCTCCTTATTTGCCGACGCCGGTGGTCTACGGAGATTTACTGTACGTGGTGCTGGGAAACGGCATCGTCACCTGTTATCGCGCGGAGACGGGCGAAAAAGTGTGGTCGCAAAGGCTCGGGAATGGAGGCACGTTCACATCGTCACCGGTCGCGGCGGGAGGGAAGCTTTATTTCGCGAATGAAGACGGCGATGTTTACGTGCTGAAGGCGGGTCCGGTATATGAACTGCTGGCGCAGAATCATTTGGGCGAAGTACAGATGGCGACGGCGGCGATCACGGGAGATATGATTCTCTATCGCACGCAGCATCATTTGTTGGCGTTCAAAGAAGTAGCCAGCAGCCAGCGCTAAAGAAGTAGCCAGCAGCCAGGAGCCGGTAGCCAGAATGTGGTCGCGGATCGTTTCCTGACCACCGCGAGAGTGCAGCGCCACGTTTTCCTCTCGCATGCGTCAAAATGAAATAGTGCCCGTTCTTATTCTGGCTACTGGCTGCCGGCTCCTGGCTACTTCTTCATGACCCCTTTCGACTTTCGTTCCCGTACCCGAGTTTTATTTGGCGCCGGCGAGTTTGCTCGCTTGGGTGAGCTTGCTCGCGAGCTGGGCGGCACTCGCTGCCTGCTGGTTGCCGATCAAGGCATGCACGACACCGGTTATGCGCAGGAGGCGACCCGCACACTGAAGGCTCGCCGCATGGACGTGTTCGATTTTCACGATTTCGAAGTGAATCCGACGGCGGCGATGGTGGAGGCGGGTCGCGCGTTCGCCGCTCCTCTCGAAATTAATCTGATTGTGGGCCTGGGCGGCGGCAGTTCGATGGATTGCGCCAAGGGCATCAATTTCGTGCTCACCAACGGCGGCACCATGAAGGATTACTGGGGTTACGGGAAGGCTCTGCGGTCCATGCTGCCGATGATTGCGGTGCCGACCACGGCGGGGACGGGGAGCGAAGCGCAGAGCTACGCGTTGATTTCCGATTCCGAGACGCACGTGAAAATGGCGTGCGGCGATCCGAAGGCGGCGTTCCGCGCGGCCATTCTCGATCCGAAGCTCACCGTTTCGCAGCCTCCCTCGGTCACGGCGGCGACGGGTTACGATGCGATTTCGCACGCCGTCGAAACGCTGGTCTCGACGCGAGGGAACGCGTTCTCGGAATGCTTTTCGCGCGAAGCATGGAGGTTGCTGAACTCGAGCTTTGAGCGCGTGCTGACGCATCCCATGGATATGGAGGCTCGCGGCGCGATGCTTGCCGGGGCGCATTTTGCCGGCCTCGCGATTGAAAATTCGATGTTGGGCGCGACGCACGCCTGCGCCAATCCGTTGACCGCGCATTACGACATTCCGCACGGCGTGGCGATTGCGCTATTGCTCTCGCATGTGGTGGATTTCAACAGTCCGGTGGCGGGCGAGGTTTATGGCGACCTGCATCCCGGGGACCTGGCGGGACGCTTGCGCGATCTGGCGGAGGCGGCGAATCTGCCTCTTTCATTGAGCGACGCGAAGGTTCCCGAAGAGGCTCTACCGCGTCTGGCCGAAGAGGCGAGCGCGCAATGGACCGGTAAATTCAACCCACGCGTGTTCGATTCCGCCGCGGCGCTCGAGATTTACCGATGCGCGTATTAGAAAGAGCACAGTCTAAATTCTTTGCCACCCAAAGATCCGGTCCCAGGTGGCACAAGCTTCAGCCTGTGTGGTTGCTTTTGGCTGCTTGCGCGCTGCATGCTGCCGACGACTGGCCGCAGTTTCGCGGGAATCCCAGTCTTACCGGCATCGCGACTTCGGCCGTTCCAAAAAATCTGAAGCTGCTGTGGACCTTCGAGGCCGGCGACTCCATCGAATCTTCGGCCGCGATCGTCGATGGCACGGTTTACGTCGGGTCGCAGACCTCGGAACTGATCGCGGTCAATCTTGCGGATGGGAAGTTGAAGTGGAAGTACAAGGTGATGGACGGCATCGGTGAATCGTCGCCCGCGGTTGCGGAGGGCGTCGTGGTGGTCGGCGATCTTTCGGGCGTCGTTCACGGCGTTAGCGCGAAGGATGGCAAAGGCATCTGGACGTTCGCCGCCAGCAGCGAAGTGAAGGCCTCGCCGGTGATTGTCGACGGCAAGGTCGTCATCGGTTCGTACGATGGAAACCTCTACGCGCTCGGCCTCAAGGACGGAAAGGTGGTCTGGCAGTTCCGCACCAATGGACCCGTGCATGCGACCGCGAGTGTCGCGGCGGGGCTCGCGTATATTTCCGGATGCGACGGAGTGCTGCGCGGCATCCGTATCGCAGACGGCAAAGAGATGGTTCAGATCAAGACCGGATCCTATACCGGCGCGTCGCCCGCGCTTGCCGGGGATGCTACGTATTTCGGCACGTTCGATAACGTCGTGCTGGCCTTCAATCTCAAGATAAAGAAGCCTCTCTGGCAATTTGAAAATCCGGCGAAGCCGTTTCCTTTTTACTCCTCGGCCGCGATTGTCGGTGGAAAGGTGATTCTCGGCGGACGCGATAAGTACGTGCATTGTCTCGACGCCAAGACCGGGAAGGAGTTATGGAGCGTGCTGACGCGATCACGGGTCGAATCGTCGCCCGCCGTGGTGGAGGGGCGCGTGTACGTCGGGTCGAACGACGGACGTTTCTACGTATTGGATGTATCGACCGGCGCGAAATTGTGGGAGTTTAATGCAGGGGCGCCGCTGTCAGCCTCGCCGGCGATCGCGGAGGGGCGGATTGTGATCGGGTCGCAGGATGGAAAGCTGTATTGTTTTGGGGCATGAGGCGGGGGACCTTAGACGCATTCCGCATTACAATAAAACCGAGTGCCCTTTACGGAACGGTTTCAGCTTCTCGATCTGAAACGCGACGAGGGCGCGCGCACGTATGAAGCGCGCGAAATCGCCACGGGCCGTCCTGTGTTTGTGCACCTGTTCGCCAATACGACGTCGCCTTTGAACCGCGCGATGCTCGCCAAGCTCGATACGCTGCCCGAAGAAGAACGCCATCGCATTCTCGATCGCGGCGAGCATGAAGGCGGCATTTACCTGGTCACGGATCGCTTGGCCGAATATCAGGGCTTGCGCGAGTGGTTGAAGGCGCACCATGAGGAACATCCGAAACCACTCGATGCGCGCGGGGCGTGGCAGTTCCCGCCGTCCAAACCGCCGGAAGATCCCGCTCCCAGCACTTTTGACACGGCGCCTCTGCCGGCGATGGAGCCATCTATCGTCGAGCCGCCGCCGATTGCAAAGTTGACCGATACAGGTTTGCAGACGCTTCAATTACCGTCGCCGGGTGAGCCGCCTGCCGTAGCTCCGCCCCCGCCGGCAAACGATCCAGGCGAGTTCACGCAGCAATTTGCTCCGCCGGTTTTGCGGCCGGCGCCGAAACCGACTCCTCCTGCTGCCGCTCCTGCTCCACCGGCGAATGAGCCTGGGGAATTTACTCGTCAATTCGCAATGCCGGTGTTGCGGCCTGCGCCAAAGACGACTTCGCCTCCGGCGGCTCCGCCGGCTGACGAGCCGGGCGAGTTCACTCGTCAATTCGCGCCGCCAGTGCACCGGCCGGCGCCGCCGCCTTCGGCCCCCACGAATCCAGCGCCGGGCGAGTTCACTCAACTGTTCGCTGCGCCTCCGCCGAAACCCTCTGCGCCGCCGAAGGCCGGACCGCCTTCCGGGGAATTCACCAAGCTGTTCCGGGCTCCACAGCGCCCCGACCCGGCGCCGGCTCCTAAGGCCGCGCCGCCCTCGGCTCCTACGGCGAATCAGCCTGGCGAGTTCACGCAGATGCTACAAGCGCAGAGGCCCTCCGCAACTCCCGCACCTCCCTCCGCGAATCAGCCGCCCCAATCAGGTGAATTTACACGGTTCTTTCAGTCTCCGATGGCGCCATCGGCTCCGTCTCAGCCGCACGGCGCGCCTTTGACCCCGCCGAGGCCGCCTTCGCATCCCAAGGACGCCGGCGAGTTCACGCAGATCTTCGGGCGTGACGATCTTCCCTCTGCGCCGCCTCCTCCAAGGCCTGCCGCGCCTCCCAATCCAGCATCCGCTAATGCGACGCAGGTGTTTGCCGCGCCTCGGCCGAATCCACCGATCCCTCAGACCCCATCCACGGGGCCTCAGTTCGGGCAGCCGATGCAACAGCAGCCGGTTCCGCACGGGCCAGGAGAATATACGCAGATGTTCGCGAAGCCCGCATCACTCACGTTCGGCCAGCCTGGAGCGCCGCAAGGTCCGCGCTTGCCGGAACCTGCGCCAATTAAGAGAAACAGTTCCCGGCTGCCGCTGCTCCTTGTGATAGGCGCAGCGGTACTCCTTATTGTGGCTCTTGTCGTTTACTTTGTAATGCGCCCGCGTTAGGACATGACGAAACTTCGTAATTTACAAAGGGTTTACGAAATTGGGAGCATATAACTGACCCATACGGCAGTACCAGCATTTCGACGTTGACGATGAGACGGCTATACTTATAAGTGTTCGCGCATGCGATTCTCGGTTGATGCTCACGCCATAGGTTGTCACCTGACGGGTAATGAAGTCTATATCCGCAACTTGCTGCATGAGTTTGCGCGGCTGGACAGGTCCAGCGACTTCATCGCTTACGTCTCAAAGCCCGGCGCTCATCTCCAGGTTCCTGAGTCGATTCGAACCAGCCAGGTTTCGGAGAACCCCTTTCGCAGGTTGGGTTTAGACCTGCCGATGAAGCTGCGGTACGACCGGCCGGACCTGCTGCATGTGCAATATACCAGTCCCATCGGCTGCAGGGTTCCGTTGGTGGTCAGCGTCCACGACGTCAGCTATCTGGAGCATCCCCAGTACTTCACCCGCTTCCGCTCCACGCAGCTTCGATGGACGGTGAAACGCACGGTGCAGGCGGCGGCGCGCATCCTGACTCCGAGCGAATTTTCGCGCCGGGCGATTCTGCGGCACTACAAGATCGACGAACGAAAAGTGGTGGTCGTACCCAACGCGGTTTCTTCCTCCTTCCGCCCGGTGGAGCGCGAATCCGCCGCTGCCATTATTGAGGAGAAGTTCGGAATTCGCGGACCTTTCGTGCTGACGGTGGGCGATTTGCAGCCTCGCAAAAATCATTTGGGGCTGCTGCATGCGTTTGAGGAGACTCTTCGTCAACACCCGCACCTTCCGCATCGTCTAGTGTTTGTGGGCAAAGAAACCTGGTATTCGAAGGAGCTGCATCGGGCGGTGCTGCGCAGCAACGTTGCCGGGCGCGTCGATTTCACCGGTTTCGTCGAAGATCCGGACCTGCTGCATTTTTACGGTGCCTGCCACCTGTTTGTGTTTCCTTCGTTTTACGAAGGCTTCGGCCTGCCGATTCTGGAGGCGATGGCATGCGGCCGCGCGGTGGCATGTTCTAGCGCCACGGCGATGCCCGAAGTCGCGAATGCAGCCGGTATTTTGTTCGATCCATACTCGGTTCCGGAAATGGCCCGCGCGATCGGCGACGTTCTTTTGGACGACGAAATGCGCGTGCGGTTGGAGCGCCTGGGGACGCATCGTGCCGCGCAATTCACCTGGGAACGAGCCGCGCAGAAGACACTGGACGTTTATTACGATGTAGCGGGCGTCAGTAAAGCAGTACCCGCCTTGAAGGTTCGAGCGTCGTCATCCTCATGAAGTACCTCTTCTTTGTTCTGTGCGTGGTTCCCTGTTTTGCGGAATCGCTGCGCTATTCCATCAATTGGGCCAGCGGCCTAAGCCTTGGCGAGGCGACACTGCGCACCGATAAGGGTAAAGAACGCTGGGATTTTGAAGCCACCATGGACGCCAGCATTCCGGGTTTTGCGCTGCGCGACGATTATCGCTCCTCGGCTACACCCGATCTGTGTTCTCTCGAATTGGATAAAACCTTCGCGCACGGTCCGCGCAAGGGCGACGAATCCATCATTTTCGATCAACAGAATCACACGGCGACCAGGCAGACGCAGGGCGGCGGTAAAACAGATTTATCGATTTCAGGATGCGCCAAGGATGCGCTGACGTTCATGCAGTTCGCGCGTAATGAGCTGGCGCAGGGAAGGCTTCCACCACAACAATCCGTGGATTTCGGCGGTCTTTATAACATTCGCATTCAGTACACGGGTCCGCAAAAAATCAAGGTGGGGGATCAGGCAGCCGTGGACGCGGATCGCATTCTGGCGACGATTAGAGGTCCGGTCACCGATCTGACGGTCGAAATATTTTTTGCTCGCGATGCGGCCAGGACTCCATTGCTCGCTCGAATTCCGCTGGCGCTCGGCTCGTTCACGGTAGAATTGATCCGGTGAGCGGCACAGCGCGCGGCGAGCACGCACAAATGGATAAAGAAATCGAGCCGCGCTGCGTTGTGCCGCAGTCCAAAATGAAGCTAGCCTTTTTTTCGCCCCTGCCGCCCGCAAAAAGCGGCATCGCCGATTATTCCGCTGTACTTCTGGATCACCTGAAAGATTTCGCCCAGGTAGAGGCGTTCGATTCACGCCCCGCAAAGTTCGATCCGTCTGCTTTCGACGCGATTGTCTATCAGCTCGGCAATAACCCGCATCACTCATTTGTGTATGAAATGGCGATGGAGCATCCCGGCATCGTGGTCATGCATGAAGCGAATCTGCATCACCTGATCGCGGATTTGACGATTCGCAAGGGCGACTGGGACGGCTACGTTCGGGAAGTGGAAATCAACGCGGGAGCGGAGGCGAAAAAGTACGCCGAGATCTACGTGAGGACTCTCGAGCGCGGGCCGGATTACGAGATCCCGATGCTGAAGCCCGTGCTGGCCAGGTCGCGCGGAGCGATCGTTCACAGTGCCGCAGTCGAGAACGAACTTCGCGCATTGGGCTACACGGGACCGGTCGCGAAAATTCCTCATGGAGCATGGCTGGTGGACGCGGACCGCATGAAGTACCGGGCCAAACTCGGCTTGGATGCGCGGACACCCTTGGTCGGCATTTTCGGATTTTTGAAGCCTTATAAACGCATCGCCGAATCGCTACGCGCATTTTCGCGGCTGATTCGCGTTGCGCCCGATGCGCGCATGATTCTGGTCGGTGAGGCGCATCAGGAGTTGCCTCTCGAATCGATGATTGCGACGCTGAATCTTTCTGCGCACGCGCGGCACATCGGATTCGCGCCCATTGAGGATTTTAATGGCTACCTGGGCGCGTGCGACATTATTTTGAATCTCCGCTATCCGACGGTCGGCGAATCGAGCGGCACTCTGCTCCGGTCGCTCGGGATGGGCAAAGCGGTGGTCGTTTCAGACGTCGGATCGTTTCGAGAGTATCCGGATGACGTTTGCCTGAAAGCTCCCGTAGGCGCGGGTGAAGAGGATCATCTGTTCGAATACCTGAACCTGCTGGTGTCCCGGCCGGAGATCGCCCAAGCTCTCGGCGCGCGCGCGCGAAAGTGGGTGGAGCGCGAATGCAATTGGAATCTGGTCGCGCAGCGTTACGCGTGGTTTCTCGAAGGGAAAGAATGGCCGCAGGAAAGACCGGCAGAGCCGGCAGCGCCCGCGGTTGCGGTGCCGATCGAATATATCGCGGAGTGGACGCCCTCTGAAAACGGATCCCGCGAATATATTAAGACGCACGAGACGAGGCTCGAAAAAACGCTGGCTATCACGCCTCCGGGGACGGAATCGGATCGCATTCTCGAGATGGGCGCGTATCTTCAAATCACGCCCGCTCTGCGCTCGAAGCTCGGCTATGGCGAAGTGCGCGGCTGCTATTACGGCCCGGCGGGCGAAACCAGTCTTCGCACGGTGACATCCGAAACCGGCGAGACTTTTGCTTGCGAAATAGACCTCTTTAACGCCGAATTAGATACTTTTCCGTACCTTAACGAGCACTTTAAGACCGTTTTATGCTGTGAATTGCTGGAACATCTGCCCACCGATCCCATGCACATGATGGCCGAAATCCATCGCATTCTGAAACCGGGTGGTTATCTTGTTCTAACGACACCAAATATCGCGTCAGCGCGGTCCATTGCGGCGGTTCTACAAGGCTTTCATCCGCAATTATTCAGTACCTATTTGCGCCCGAAAGACGGGGAGACCGACGCCCGGCATCATCGGGAATATACCACGTCGGAAATTCGGCAACTCCTTGATAATTCGGGGTTTGAGGTGACGCTTTTGGAAACCGGCCCGTTCCGCGAAGAGCCCAAACCGGAACTCGCCTGGGTGGACCACCTGCTGGACCGCTATATCCTTTCAAAAGAAAATCGCGGCGAAGGGATTTATGCAGTCGGCCGCAAAACCGGCGCGGTGCGCGAACGCTATCCTTCGTGGTTGTATACATGAATTCGGTTGAGGTTCATTTCGACGAGCGCGCTGAACGAATCTGGCAAGTGATTGATCCCTCGACTGAAATGCTGCTCGATGAAGGTGAATCGGCCGATCCGGATGTGCGCGTCAACCTGCCCGAAGGCGACGGTGCTTATCGCGTGCAGATCGCGGCGCTGAACGATCGCGCGCGGTTCACGTTCGTCGATGCACGGGTGACCGGCGGCCAGCTAATCGCGCAGGCTCCGCGGAAAACTTCGGCTGCATCCCTGAGCCGGCAGCGGTTTTTTCGCGCGGTTCCCAAGGCGTTCGCGTATCCGGTGCGCAGCCTGGTGCGGAATCATAAATTGATGAACTCGATGGTGCGGCGGGATATTCTCGCACGGTATCGCGGCAGCTTTGGCGGGTCTTTGTGGACGCTTCTGAATCCTCTGCTGTTGATGACCACTTACTTTTTTTTGTTCGGGGTTGTGCTGAAGCAGAAATTTGAGGGCGGGAGCTACGTGCTTTATTTTCTCGCCGGCATTTTGCCGTGGCTGGCGTTTTCGGAAGCCGTGGGGCGCTCGGCGTCGATCATGCTGGAGTATCGGAGCTTCGTGAAGAAGCTGGTCTTTCCGCTCGAAATTCTGCCGATGAACCTGGTGATTTCAGGTGCGGTGACGGAAGCGGTGGGCCTGTTGATTTTTACGCTTGGTTTGCTTTATTCTCGCCATGGGCTGCCGTGGTCGGTGTTATGGCTGCCGGCGCTCATCGTCCCTCAGCTTCTTTTCACAGTTGGGCTGTGCTGGTTTTTGGCTGCTCTGGGCGTGTTTCTGCGCGATTTAGGACAGGTCCTCACGTATCTGCTGACAGCCTGGTTTTTCCTGACGCCGATCTGCTATCCCGAATCGCAACTGACCGGAACGATGCGTACAATTCAGTCCTTTAATCCTATTTTTATTCTGGTGCATGGATACCGGACGGTTTTTCTCGATCAGCGCGCGCCGGATTGGAAGGCTCTTGTCGGGTTATGGATCGCGGCGCTGGTGCTGGCGATCCTGGGGCACGCATTTTTTCATAAGCTAAGGCGCAGTTTCGCGGATGTGATCTAAACGAGATTTTCACGCAAAGGCGCAAAGCTCGCTAAGAGTTTAATTTTCTGGCGGAATCGCGTAGTATCCCTTGCGTGCCTGGACCTTGTAATCTTTGTTCGAGGTGCGGAGCTCGATCTTGTGGTAACTACCGTCTTTTTCCGGATGCGGTGACGTGTAGCCGATTGAGTACTGAGACCGCATTTCGTCTTGCAGATCTTTGAAAATGTCGTCCAGCGTATTTTTGCGATCGACCTTGAATACCCGGCCCCCGGTTTCGGCCGACATTTTGTGCATGTCCGCGTCGCCGTTGCCTCCGAAGCTGATGCGGCCGAATCCGCCTCCGTGATAACGCGGGTCTTCATAGTCGATGAAGTAAATGATGCTGTCGGCCTTCTGCGCGGCTTCCGTCGCCTTGTCCCGCGGCGTCTTGCTGCCGGTATCGTCGCCGTCGGTGATCACTACGATCACTTTACGTCCTACTTCGCCCTTCAGTTTTTCGTTGGCCGCCAGGTAGACGGCGTCGAACAGAATCGTTCCGGCCATGCTCTGTTGCGTCGGCACCGGGCCGGGATGCAGACCGCCCACCGGCACGCTGAGGCGCAATTGCCGCAACCCATCCTGGAGCATCTTCGCCGAGCCGGTATTATCCTGCAACAGCTCCGCTTCCGCCCCGAACTGCATCAGGAAGGCCATGTCCTTCTTGCGGAGCACCACCTTGAAAAACTCGTAGGCGGCGCGGCTTTCCGGTTCGATCAGATTCTCCTGGCTCTTGCTGGTGTCGACCAGCATGCCGATGGTCAGCGGCAAGTCCGTTTCACGGGTGAAATACTTGATTTCCATTTCCTTGCCGTCCTCGAAAAGCTTGAAGTCGTTCTTTTCGAGATTTCCGACCAGGCCGTTCCCCTTGTTGCGGACCGAGCAGAGCACGTTGACCAGATCGACATCAACTTTGATCACCGAGTCCTGGGCGGACAAGGCAAGAGACAATACGAGAAGTGGGAGCAACACCTTCATAATTACAATAGTAGATGCACCGGGCGCACAACGTGTTCCTTAAAAGAAGCCAGTAGCCAGTAGCCAGTAGCCCAGAATGAAAAAAGCCATTCATCACCTCAAGAAATCGGACGCGATTCTCGCCGGGATTATCGAACGCGCAGGACCTTACAAAATCCACTACCGGGAGCCGGATTTTGAGACCCTGGTCCGCTCCATCACCAATCAACAACTGAACGGAACCGCGGCGGCCACGATATTTGGGCGGCTTCACGCAGCCGCCAAGGCCGATCCGCTAACGCCCGAGTCGATTCTAAAACTGCGTCCCGCGAAGATGCGCGCGATCGGGCTTTCCGGCCAGAAGATGAAGTATATTCGCGAGTTGGCCCGGATGACCCGGGACGGCGAGGTGAATTTCGCGCAGTGCGCCGACCTCGGAGACGACGAGGTGATCGAGCATCTGACGCGAGTGAAAGGTGTCGGCGTCTGGACGGTCCACATGTTCCTGATGTTCGCTCTCCGCCGCCACAATGTGCTGCCGACGGGCGATTTCGGCATCCGCATGGCGATGAAAAAAGCTTATGGCCTGGATGATCTGCCGAAGCCCGCGGAGATGGAGAAAATCGCGGCGCCGTGGCGACCGTACAGCTCCGTGGCGTGCTGGTATTTGTGGAGGAGCCTGGATGAGAAGAAGCCGGAGAAGAAGGAGTCAGAAGTCAGGAATCAGGAGTCAGAATGAACGGTCTGTTTCCTGCGGCGGATCACGTAATACACCAGGACTGCGGCCAGCACTGCGATCGATACATATAGCATGTCGTGATGGATTACTTCGGCGATGCTCTCCCATTTTTCGCCTAAAAAATAGCCGAGCGTCAGAAAGGTTGAGATCCACAGCAATCCTCCGGTCCACGCGTAGGCCATGAAGTGGGTGAATTTCAGTTTTGATGTTCCCGCGACGATGGCTGTAAAGTGGCGGACCCCGGCGATGTAATATCCGATTAACAGCGCCCAGTGGCCCACGCGGTCGAACCAGGCGTGAACCTTTGCCAGACGCTCTTCGGTGATGTGCAGGTATTTGCCGAACTTGTGCACTACGCCGATTCCGGCCGTGCGTCCGATGGTATAGCTCAGGCTGATGCCGCACCAGCTCCCGGCGAGCGCCGCGAAAAACGCACCCACTGGGTGCATGACTCCTTTCGAGATCAGGTACCCACAATAGACCAGCAGCGTCTCATCGGGGACCGGCAAGCCGACTACCCCGAGCATCAGCAGCAGGAAGATCGCTCCATAGCCGTATTGCGCGATCCAGGTGAAAACATGGGACATTCCAACCCAAGATAGCGCAGCCTCGATGAGGGGGGGGCGATACCCGCAAATGAGCACGCCGAAACCCACCTCAAATCACTTGGTCCCTTGATACGCTTCGGGCATACTACTCAAGCAATGAACACCTACCCCCGAATCTGCCAGGAAGTCGGACTGGATTGTGACACGTGCACGGAGGGCACTGCACGTAATTTAGCTAAGATTTGTAAAGGTTTGCGAGGGAAAATGATCGGGCAGTTATTCGTCCAGATTCATCCCGACCCGGCGTGCGCCAAGATGCACGCCCATTTCGAGCAGGCGTACATGGCAGCGTCCATCGAGCGCATGCCCGTAATGTCGGAAGGTCGGTTGGCGATGGCTGCGGTGGCGTAGGATTTTTTACCATGGGGATACATTGGATGTACGGAGTCGCCCATGGTCAAGAAACTCACGAAACACGGAAACAGTCTCGCGCTAGTCATCGACCGTCCGATCCTCGAGCTGCTCAAGATTGACCCTGAAACTCCGCTCGACGTCAGCACCGACGGTAAGCGGCTGATCGTGGAGCCGGCAAAGCCCTCAGCGCGGCGGAAGAAGTTCGAGGCGGCTCAGGAATCGGCTCACCAGCGATACGGGAAGGCATTCCAGAAACTTGCCGAGTAATCCAGACACCCAGAACGATTCACCCGACCCCAGATCGCGATAATTGCCTCCGTCGCAATCACGTTTCTGCCCCTTATATTTTGCTACGGCCCGACCGTTGAAATAAACCGTACGGCCGGTCTTCGATGACGTCACGTAGCCGATCCAGGCGGGGCCGTTGTCCGAGTAGCCGCTCTTTAGCTCGATATGCCTGAGCATCTTCACGTTCCCGATTCCGCCACAGTCGCGATGCCCCCGCGAGCCTCGTCCGTCAATCGTTCGTAAATAACGTCTTCTGGCACGGACGCGGCCTCGAATTGTTGCCAACCGCGATCCCGCCATGCATCATCCTCGTCATATTCGAGGACCACCCGGAACTTCTTGGCTTCAATAGAACGGCTCAACAACACCGCGCCCGTGTCGATTTCGCCTGATAGCGTTCGTCCGAAAATCGCCGCCACTCTTCCGCCGAATGCTCGGCTCCGTGCGCACGTAAGTGACGCCGATAGGCGTTCTGATCCGTCAGCTCGTCGAGGATGCCGCGTAGGATTTTTAGAAAATTTTTCATGCCAGCTCCGATCGGATGAACGGTGTTTCCGTTAATCGCGCGTCTCGCGTGCCGCTCAGGATGCCCGCCCACACGCGGATCGAATCGATAAGAATGACCGTCACCAAAACGAGAAAGATGCCGCAAACGGCGGCATCGAGGCGAGCGTTGAAGATGAGCGTTGCGGTTGCCGCGGTCTGCGCGCCTGCTGCCAGCTTATCGGCTTGCGCCAGGAACCCCAGGTCCGGCAAGGGAGAGAATATTTTCTGCCAACCGGCCGTGAACGTGACCACCACCAGCCATGATAGCGGCACCAGCGTTACCCAAAGATATTTTGCGCCATGCATTTTGATCAGGATGGTGGTGGCGACGCATAATGCAATGGTCGCGAGCAACTGGTTCGCAATGCCGAACAGAGGCCACAGCGAGTTGATTCCCCCCAGAGGATCACGCACCCCCTGGAACAGAAAATATCCCCAGGACGCCACCACCACCGCGCTGGTCGCGAGCATGCCCGGCTTCCAACTGGTTTTCTTCATGACGGGAGAAATGTGACCCAGCAGGTCTTGCAACATGAATCGTCCGACCCGCGTGCCCGCGTCGAGCACCGTGAGGATAAACAGCGCCTCGAACATGATCGCGAAGTGATACCAGAAGGCGAGTAGCCTGCGGCTCCCTCCGACGAACGTGAAAATGTGCGCCATGCCCAGCGCGAGCGAGGGCGCGCCTCCGGTTCGATAAAACAGAGTTTTCTCACCCACGTCTGAAGCCAGTTGCTGCATATCGTTCGCGGTGACCGGAAATCCCCAACTGGTGATCATCGCCGAAGCTGCGGAGGGCGTGGTGCCTACGATTCCCGCGGGCGAATTAACGGCAAAGAAAATTCCCGGCTGCAACGACGCTGCGGCGATCAGAGCCATCAAGGCGACGAAACTCTCGAGCAGCATCGAACCGTAGCCCACCGCGCGGGCGTTCGTCTCTTTGGCGAGAAGCTTAGGCGTGGTGCCGGAGGAGATCAGCGCGTGAAACCCGGAAATCGCTCCGCAGGCGATGGTGATGAAGCAGAACGGGAAAATTTTTCCCGCGAAAATGGGGCCCGTCCCGTCGACAAAACGCGTCAACGGCGGTAGTTGCAGCGTCGGATGCACCAGCAGCACGCCCAAGGCGAGCAGCAGCACCACGCCCAGTTTTACGAACGTGCTCAAATAATCGCGTGGAGCGAGCAGCAGCCAGACGGGCAGCGCGCTCGCCATAAATCCGTAGATGATCAACGCGGTCGCGATCGCGATGCCCGAAAACGTGAACCACGGCGCCCAGGTCGCGGATTCCGAAACCGCCTGTCCCCCGAAGATGCTGGCGACGATTAAGACGAATCCGACGGCCGAGCATTCCAACACCTTTCCGGGCCTCCAGTAGCGCAGGTAGAGTCCCATGAAGAACGCGATCGGCACGGTAGCTGCGATGGTGAACGTGCCCCAAGGGCTGCTCTTCAACGCATTGACGATCACCAGGGCCACGACCGCCAGCAGGATCACCATGATCAGCAGCACGGTGATCAGCGCGGCGAATCCTCCGGTCTTCCCTATCTCTTCGCGAGCCATCTGCCCCAGCGATTTTCCGTCGCGGCGGAGGGAGCAGAACAGGACCACGAAATCCTGCACGGCGCCGGCCAGCACCGCGCCCACGATGATCCACAACGCGCCCGGCAAATAACCGAACTGTGCAGCCAGGGTCGGCCCCACCAACGGTCCGGGACCGGCGATCGCTGCGAAATGATGGCCGAAGACGATCCACTTATTGGTCGGCTCATAGTCGTGTCCGTCGCGCAGGCGCTCCGAAGGCGTCGCGCGCCGGTCGTCCAAAGCCATGACGCGGGCTGCCAGAAATCCCGCATAGAACCGGTAGCCCAGCAGATAGGTGCACACCGCGGCGATGACCAGCCACATGCTGTTCACCGGTTCTCCACGGGACTGGGCTATGGTGGCCATCGCGAACGCGGCGGCAATCGCAATCAGCGCCCACAGGAGACGCTTAAGGAAACGGAGCATTCACAAAGAATACAGAACCCGCACCCGCTTTGGCCAGAGCACTAGAGTGTTTCACTGAGCTGGTCTTAAGCAAAAACCCGCCTGGACTAAGCGCAAACCTTAGATGAATATGGGGACGTGGAATGATTGCCCGCATCCGATATTATATTTAGGCTGTTAAAGGAGGCCGAATCTTGTTGCGCAGCATTATCATCAGCCCGGACGTTGAACTGGCGCTTCGCCTGGAGACGGCCGCGACGCTGACCGGAGAGATCGCCGTAAACCGGGTACTGGATTCCTATCCAGCGGCCATCGACCTGGTAAGGACCCTCCGCGCTCATGCGCCCGATATTTTGTTTTTGAATTTCGAGTCGCTCGAAAAAGCCCAGGAAATCGTCGGATTCGTGGAGAAACAGGCGGACGGCTTGCAGATTATCGCGATTCATCACACCTGCGACGCGAAAATCCTCCGGGAAACCATGCGCCTCGGCGTGCGCGAGTTTCTTTCGGACCCTTTCGAGCGTAATCTGCTGCTCGATTCAATCAGCCATGTCAAAGCGCTGCTGGAACGCAAGCCGCCTACGCACGGAACCACGACGCAAGTGTTTTCTTTCCTGCCTTCGAAGGCGGGCGTCGGCACCTCCACGCTCGCGCTCAACGTCAGCGCGGCTCTTGCCAGGCGTCCTAATACGCGTGTCCTGCTCTCCGATTTCGATCTCAACAGCGGCATGGTCCGCTTCCTGCTGAATTTGCGCAATGAGTACTCGGTGATCGACGCAGTGGAACATTCCCTCCAAATCGACGAGAATTTGTGGCCGCAACTGGTCACCACCATGGACCAGCTCGACGTACTGCACGCAGGAAGGGTGAATCCAAATCTGCGCATCGAAGGTTCGCAGATTCGCAGCCTGGTGGAGTTCATGCGCCGCAACTACGATGCGCTGTGCTTCGATCTTTCCGGCAATCTGGAGAAGTATTCGATGGAACTGATGCAGGAATCGAAACGCATCATGCTGGTGGTGACGCCGGAGATTCCATCGCTCCATCTGGCGCGCGAGAAGCTGCACTTCCTGCGGGGCTTCGATCTTGAAAGCCGGGTGGTCGTAGTGCTGAACCGGTGCCACAAGAAGCCGTTATTCAGCAAGGCTCAAGTGGAGGAGTTGCTCGGACTTCCGGTGGTCCAATCGTTCGCGAACGACTACAACGGGGTTAATAAGGCGATGACGGCGGGGACCTGGATCGAACCGGAATCGGATTTGGGCGCGCAATTCTCCGAGTTCGCGCAATCTCTG
>DATHOJ010000121.1:0-28729 GCA_035485055.1 Bryobacteraceae bacterium | reverse complement strand
ACACCGAGGCCATTTGCGACATTCCTGGCGGGGCCTCGACATTCCGGGGGAACACGACGCCAATTGACCTAACTCCCGAAGACCGTACCAAAGCTAACGCCGCGTACGGTCATTGGGGGCAATCTATAGACTCATACGAACAGTCCGTGCAGGTTAGCCCTTTCTCGTCTAAATTCGATGCGTTTCTGGCTGGTAAGTATAAGCTGACAGCTGACGAAATGGCGGGTTTCGAGCTGTTCAATGGCAAAGGTAACTGCAATTCCTGTCATCTGGATGGAAGAGGAACAACTCTGAGGCCAAATCAACACGACACCGGTTCGGCGGCGACCGTGAACCCGCTGTTCACCTGCTTCGGTTCAGCCAATGAAGGTGTGCCTCTGAACCCCCGGAATGCTTTCTATTATGAGACCACGCCGGATTCGTTAGGGTTTATCGCAAATCCCTATGGCTTCGGCTACAGGGATTTGGGTTTAGGGACTTTCCTCAGGAGCGGCTTTGGCTCGGGGCCCAACCCGAACTCGAATTGGACACAATCCGCACCCAGTGTCGACGGCCAGATGCAGGTGTCGAGTGCGCGCGATGTGGCCATGACACCGCCACAGTGTCCCACCACCGAAGCCGGCTCGAGACCTTATTTCCAGAAGGGGTTCTTTCACAACGGCTATTTAAAAAGCCTGAAGCAGCTCGTACACTTTTACAACACGCGCGACAAATTTGCGTTCCCGGTCACCTCCGGACACTGCCCGCCCGGAACGATCGAAAAAGTAACGTGCTGGCCTCTGCCCGAGGTCAAGAACAATATCGACATGACCACCGGTAATCTCGGCCTTTCCGATAAAGAGGAGGACCAGATTGTCACGTTCCTTGAGACACTTACAGACGGATTCACGAGACCTTACCCGAACATCGACATCTTTACCGGTACGTGCATGACCTGTAACCCTGTAACTGACCCCAATTGTTCGCCTTCGAGGCAGGGTAATGGGAGCCTTATACCAACTCCGCCCCTTCCGTCTTGTGCATCGGTGATCTGCAGCGCACCGCCGGCCACTAGTCCGCCGATTCCGTAGTTCAAAACGCACGGGTTAATCGCATTGCCTGGACATGAATAACACTCCTGTAAGAGATCTGAACATGAACACGTTGCTACTGAAGCTCGCAATCACAGCTGCGGTCACCTGTCCGCTCACTTCAAACCCGATAGCTACTCAAGTTAGTCCAACTACTCCACGAGCCGCGCGCGTCCTGATTACTCAGGGGCCAGCGATCGAAATGACCAAGGAATTTCTGACGATAATCAGGTGGACCGCTAACAACCCCGGAGCCTCGCCCGAGCATTACGGTGTCGTGCACTATGGTACCGATCCCAAGAACCTGAGCGAGACTGCGAAATCTCTTATCAGGTTGAACCCGGACCATGCCTCGACAGTTTTCCGCGTGCGCCTGGACAACCTCAAGCCGCGGACAACTTACTACTACACGGTCGGTTCGGAGGAGGCCAATGGCACGGACGATGGGGCGAAATGCGCTGTCAAGCAATTCGCCACGTCTTGGTGAATCGCTAAACGAGCGGGCCGATCCCTAGGCTTGCGACTGATCTTCTATTCAAGAAACCAGAAGATCGGCTCTCGCGCGAAAACTGTCCACCCGGGTTGATATAGCCATTCAGATCGGAATAATGCCTCGCGATTCACTGGATGTCGGGAATCGGTATGGCGGATAGGCGACGCGAGGAACGGAGAGTCGCCCTGATTGGACGTGAACCTCGACGAGTGACAACCGAGTGACAACGTCGGGGAAGTGTGGCGACTTTTGCGAGGGCTTCGCCATACCAACTGAACCCAACTGCTATCAGTTGGACTCAGCTGAACCGAACTGAACCGGCGGTTGGCACGTTCGATTCCCGTTAGCGCTACCATCGCCATCTGTTTTCAATCACTTAGAAATGTCGATTTAGGCCGAGTGACAACGCGTGGCGCGGCGGGACGATCTCGGTGCTAGGATTGATCAAGAGCCATGACAATCGCGGCCAAATACGAGAATGGCGTCTTCCGGCCTCTTGAAGATGTGAAGATCAAGGAAGGAACCGTCGTCGAGGTGGTTGTTCCCGTGGAGGAACAATCGACTCGCCAGCGGCCTTCCATCAAGGATCTACCCTTCTATGGCCTCTGGAAGGACCGCGCGGATATCGGCGACGGCGTCCACTACGTGAACGAGCTGCGGGACAATCCGCGCGGCTAACGGCGCCGAGCAAGGGTCTCTTTGATCGACACCGATGTGATGATCGATCTGTCCCGGGAATGCCGATGGCGCGGATTGCGTTGACTCCCTCAGCGACCCGGCAATCTCAATCGTCACTGCTCAGGAGCTGATCGTTGGGGCGCGAGACAAGCGAGATCAGAATGCGATCGATTCGCTCGTGTCGATGTATCGGGTGATTCACATTGATGCCGCGATCGGCCAGCGTGCATATGAACTGCTGAAGCTTTATGCGAAATCAGATGGCCTGCGCACATTCGACTCCCTGATCGCCGCTACCGCGATGGAACTGAACTGCATTCTTGTGAGCAGGAACCGGAAGCACTTCGCAATGATCGAGGGCTTGCGCTTCGAGGCGCCGCCCTATTGAAATCTGCTCAAGAGTGACAACCGAGTGACAACGTCGGGAACCTGTGGCGACTTTTGCTCGGCCTTCCCAATACCAACTGAACGCAACTGCTATCAGTTGGACTCAAGTGAACCGAACTGAACTGGCCGTTGGCACCTTCGATTCCCGTTAGCGCTACCATAGAATCATAGAGTTACGGGGAATGGGTCATGACGGGTCATGACGCGCGGCGGGCCAGCGGAAAACCCGACTCGAAGAAGCTTAAATTCGAACTCTCGCGATCCGCGAGAAACCCTGAAAGTCGATCTTTAAGCATTCGGTGTTTGCCGTACTCCGCTAAGAGAAGCCAGTCGAACTGCGTCAACGAGGGTGTGGCATCTGCTCCCGTCGGCAAAGTCGGGAGCGAGGCGGGTGCCTTCCCGAAGATCCTTTGCGAATTGGGCGTAAAGATAGGCGATATTAGTAGGTCGTCCTTGCGGCAGACTCGCGGCAAGAGGTTTGTGAGCAGGAGGAATTGGAATTTCGCGAAGGGACTTGTCTCCGATTTGCGCGCCTTCCAGTTTCAAGTCTGCGACCTGAATGATTCCGATGTCGGCGGTCAAGACTAAATCGCCTTTGGTGCCATTAATCTCCCACCGGAGGTTTTCACCACGGGATGCTCCGCCACGATAAAACACGGACGCAATAGCACCTCCGCATAAAACTCCTGTGATGGCGATGTGGTCCGGAGCGGTGACTGCTCTGTTTGAGCCGTCTTCCACGACGCGGACTTCACGCCGACGAATCGCCATCGAAGCCGTAAGGTTTTCGATATTTCCCAAAACGAAAGTCAGAGCATCCAGAGCGTGGGCGACGGGAACCGTCAAGGTCGTAGCCCCGTTGGAGGCGTCAAATGCATAGGCGTATTGAAGCAGCGTTTCTGAGCCCCAGAGGTGACCCGATCCTACCAGCGTCGTGGCTAGCACCTCGCCGATGTATCCCTCAGTAATAAGATCGCGAGCATAGCGAATGACCGGCGAGAAACGGGACTGAAGCCCGCAGACTGTAGGGACGCCGGCTTTCGCGGCTCGCTCGTACATACGTCTGGCTTCGACCAAATTGGTAGCCAGCGGCCACTCACAATAAACCATTTTGCCCGCCTCGAGGGCGTCAGCGACCAAGCGCTCGTGAAGAGGCACCTTAACCGTCACTACCACCAGGTCAACTTCGGGGTGGGCAATTAATTGGCTATGATTATCGAAAGCTGGGACCCCGAATTTCCGCGAGGCCGCTTCCGCGGATTCCCGACGACTGGTACTTACCGTAACGAGCCTATATTCCTGGAGAGCCCGGAGAGCGGGAATATGCGCCGTCGCGGCCCACCCGCCCGTCTCCGCGTTTGCGCCGATGATGCCGACTCCGATCGCCGAACTTCGCATGATTTCCTTTCACTGAGTCCGAGTAGCTCAATCATTCGGATTGTCGAACTCGTATAAGTGCCTCACCAGCCTTCCAGCAGTTGTAAACTCGCGGCAAGAGGCATCATGTCGTTTTAACTCTGCATTCGCAATACCGCGATGGGAGCCGTGTTGAGTTGACTCAAAGTAATCGGCTATTGCCAGGATTTCGATGTCGTGCCAGTGTATCCGTCGAGGGGCCGCCACGACTGGCAATCTAGGTCGACACGACGCGCTTGGGTCTTCCTTGCCGGAAGGCAATCTTCTCCGGGACTATCAGCTCCACCAGTGTTCCCGAGCCTCCTGGACTCGAAAACGTGAGCTTGGCTCGAAGCCTCGCAGCGCGCTCGCGCATTCCCAGGAGACCGAAATGCCCCTCCTTCCCTTTTGCGACCATCTCGGCGGGAATGCCCATCCCATTGTCACGGACCCGCAGAATCAGATTCTGCACATAGCTCAACTCTACTGTCAATCGACTAGCATCTGAGTGTGTACAAGCGTTTCTAATCGCCTCATAACCGACTCGGTAGACCTCGTCACGAACGATCGGATGCATCTGGCGGCTTGCACCTTCCACGGCGAGATCGAACTCAATCGGACGTTCCATTTTGCATTCCTCGCCAGCCCTTCGGAATGCTTCGGCCAAGTCATTTTGCTGCGTTGTCGAGTTGCGCAATGAGCTAAGCGCCAGCCGCCCTTCCTGGATTGCCTGGCCGAGCCATCCGGACAGTTTCTCGAGAGTATCTCTCTGGCGATGCTGATCGGCTCGTCCTGACAACGCATCATCCGCGACCAGCTTGCTTGCTTGAATCGTCTGGAGCAGTGTGTCGTGCAAATCCCGAGCGACCTGGATGCGCTCCGTTAGGCGGTTCTCGAATTGAAGATTGAGCCTCTTCGTCACGTAGTTTATTCTGATGCGGTAGCAAGCGACCGCAAGCAGGATAACAACGAGCACAACGCTTGAGACAAACCACCAGGTCTGCCAGAATAGGGGGTCCACTCTTATGGCGATGACCGATTCCGCCGGATTCCAGGAGCCATCGGGATTACTTGCCTTTACCCGGAAGCGATAATTGCGGGGCGAAAGGTTTGTGTACGATGCTTCCCGAGCGGCGACGGGAGCGCTCCAATCATGATCGTAGCCTTCGAGCATGTAGCGGTAGCGGATCCGGTCGGCCGCGGAAAAACTTAACGCGGCGAAACTAAACGTTACACGCTGCTGGCCTCCCGGAACGCGCGTGACCTTTTCGATGCTGATCGGGTTACCGTTAACCGCCTGAACGTGAACTATGGTGGGCACCGAGTTTCTGGTCAGGCGCGCGGGGTCAACGAAGGAAATGCCGCGATTCAAGGAAAACCAAATGCGATCGAGGTGGTCTCGAAACACCGACTGATGCCGCTTCACACCTTCGGAGCCTCTGAGGCCATCGGGGATTCCGTATTCCCGCAGATCGCCGTCGCCCAAAGATCCGCTCCGAAGCTGCTCTCGGCGGACGCGCAGGACGCGGTTTGATGTCGCGATCCAAAGCCAGCCGTACCGATCCTCCGCGATCCCCAGCACGGGCGCAGAAAGCTCAGGCGGAGGCTTGGGGGGTACTCTAAATCCTCCGCGATCGCGAAAGGCGATCCCAGCGGCAGTGCCCGTCCAAAGCACGCCCGTGGAATCCTGAAAAAGGCAGGCAATGTTCTCTGAAGGCAAACCGTCTCGCCCCCCGTATGATTCCCATAGCCCCTTCGAGAGCGAACTAATACCGCTGGGTGTGGCGAACCACATTGTTCCTTCGGAGTCCTCCAAGATCGATGCGACGGTGCTAGAGGCGAGTCCCTGGTCGGCCGTGTAATTCGTGAATTTTCCGTTCCTAAGGACGCTGACGCCCGCGCTGAGCGTCCCTGCCCAGACGGATCCGTCGCGGGCCCGATATACTGAATAAACGCTATCCTCCGCGAGCCCATCGGATTTCGTAAAGGTCCGAGCATCGATCTTGTTGCCATCAAGACGAAGCCGTGTCAGTCCCCCTTTCTGCCTGCCGATCCAAAGGTCTCGATTCCCGCCAGCTAGCGAGTAGATCAGGTCGCGATCCAATCCGTCGAGCGTGACTTGGCCGTGCCCGGTGCCTTTCGCCCACCACAAGCCTCCAGAAACGGGAGGAAACCACAGGCGATCTTCAGTATCGACGAACACGGGGTTGCTGCCGTCTGTCGGCAGACCTTCGGGCGTGGAGTAAGTGATGAACGCGCTGTCGCCGAGCCTCTCTATCCCGCGGGGTCCTCCGATCCAAAGGTTGCCTTCGCGGTCCTCAAAAAGGGCCGTTACCGCTTCTTGCGACTCGCCATCCAACGCGTGCAGAGAATCAAGACCCTCTGCGTTGAGTCTGATTAGTCCGCGGGAGTCGGTTCCAACCCAGATGTTTGCATCCCGATCCATGACGATAGAAAGCGCCTGCACATGGCTCAGCAGCGAAGGTATTCCCTTCGTTTCTACTGACGATCCATTCCAGCGCGCAACGCCGTCGTCCGTGCCAATCCAAACATCACGGTCGCCGTTGGAAAATAGACAATTGATCTTCAGACTGGGCAGCCCGTTTTTAACGCCGACCATGTTGCCGTCTGCAAAGCGAAAGAGTCCCGACTCCCGGGAGCCCATCCAGAAATCTCCGTTTGGCGTTTGCGCAATCGCGAGCACCGCGGATCGCAACGCGCGGCTCCCGGCTGCCATCCTTTGGAATTTGCCGTCGCGGAATATCATGGGCACCAGGATCCCGGGCGCCTTGCCTTGGATGACGTCCACCATCTGTGCGAGCAGAATCTCTCCGCTGGCGTTTCGGTCAAGGACGTAGACGCCCCTGGACGCCTCTCTGTCGGGCGTCGGAATCTCAAATACGCCGTCGCGATATCGAACCAGCCCTCTGTCTCCAAGTCGTATCCACAAGCTTCCATCGCGGTCCGGCACAAGGCCGCGGACACTCGAAATGGAGACTTTACCCGAAGTATCTTTTACAGTTCGAAAATTTCGTCCGTCAAATCGGACCAAGCCGGCTTCCGTTCCGATCCACAAATACCCGTCCTCCGTCTGGGTAATGGCGTAGACAGGACCGCCAGGGAATCCCTCCGAGACGCCCCAATGTCCGCGGACATACTGCGAAATTGCGCGATTTGGATCGATTGCATAAGCTGAATCGATGACGAGACAGAGGGCGACCAGCCATCCTACGTTTAGGCACGCGTTAGGGTAGGAATTCGAAGCTCTCAAGCACGATCTCCGCTTCATTTTGCATGGGATGAGGGCTGTGGTCGTACACATACAGTGCGATTGTGAACCGCTCGCCACCGGCGGCTGGAACTCCCGATGTGAACACATGATCGGCGATAGCAGGCATACCCGGCTTCGTTTCTCTCAAAGTGCGGAATCTGGCACGTGCCGGCTCCCAGGTGATCCAGTTGGTGAGCGTGCCAGGAGGAGACGAGAAGCGCACCGAATTTGCGGGAACGTCCCAAGGCTGAACGATGTACTGCGAATTGCTATCTTCGGGCTGGCCCCACCGGCTGACCTGGAGATCCATCTCCCGGCGCCCTGGGTCGTCAATACTGGATATGGCAAAGATGGCGGAGGGCTCAAGGTGAGCAACGTCCTCCACCACAAAACGGTAAGATCCGTATCCCAAACTCCGTGCCAGCTTCACCTCAGCATTCGCCCACTGCCCCGGCCTCCCGGTGATTCGCAAATGGAGGTACCCCTTTTTATCCGTCCATGCGTTCTTGGGATCGTAACTGCCAAATTCAGCCGCGTTTTGTCGAACCTCCCATTGATAGCCACTGAAGTGCAATAAGAAGGGAGAGACTCGGGGGGCTAAGCCCCGCACGGTTGCAACGGCCAGGATGTAGCCACCCTTCTCCGGAAGGGCATCCAGAGTGAGCGGCGGCTGATAGCGAGAATCGACAAGAAGCGCGGCGTAGACGATTCCGGGGTGGGTCCTGCTGCTCCAAGTCGAGTCGGCTCGAATGTCCGTGAAGGGCCGGTCGGCAAGAGGTTGCACCCACCATATGCCGCTCAGTGCGTACAACACCACGCGGTCGGTGCGCGCCGCACTGGCGACGCGGCCTTCGATTAACTCGACTCTATCCGGGCTGCCGATGCGCGCCTCAGGGACATTAGTGAACTCGATGGAAGGATTGCCCCTAGCCCGGATGGTCCGGCATCCCAAGAGCGATGTGCAGCAAATGAGGACGTGCAGAACTCGAAACCGGGGAAGCTGGAGCGCTTTTGCGACCATCACACCTAACCATTTTAAGGATATGAAACTAGTTTCCCCGGCGAGCCCTCAGATTCCTCAGTCAAACACCTGTAGTTTTCTACAGGCCGCTCAACTCTTCAGAAACTCGAGCAGATCCTGGTTCACTCGATCAGCGAGCGTCGTGCACATTCCGTGCGGGGCGCCTTCGTATACTTTCAGAGTCGCGTTCTTGATCAGCTTCACTGAGAGTCTTCCGGCGTCATCGATCGGCACGATCTGGTCCGCGTCCCCATGAAGGATAAGGACGGGCACGTCGATTTTCTTCAAGTCCTCTGTGAAGTCCGTCTCGGAGAAGGCCTTGATGCAGTCGAAGGCTCCCTTGATCGAAGACTGCATGGATTGCAGCCAAAACGAATCGCGCACACCTTGAGAGACCTTCGCGCCTGGCTTGTTATATCCGTAGAAGGGCATGGTAAGGTCCATGAAGAATTGGGATCGATCGCCCAGGACTCCCGCGCGGATTTCGTCAAACGCCGACATCGGCAGGCCTCCGGGATTGGCAGGCGTCTTCAGCATCAACGGAGGAACGGCCCCGATCAGGACTGCCTTTGACACCCGCTTCGTTCCGTGACGCCCGAGGTAGCGAGCGACCTCGCCACCTCCGGTCGAATGACCCACCATCATCGCGCCAGTGAGATTCAGCTTGTCCATCAATTCGGCCAGATCGTCGGCGTAGGTGTTCATCTCGTTGCCCTCCCACGACTGGCCGGATCGCCCGTGGCCGCGCCGGTCATGGGCGATCACGCGGTAGCCATTCTGTCCCAAGAACATCATCTGGGCATCCCATGCATCGGCGCTGAGCGGCCAGCCGTGGGAGAAGACCACCGGCTGTCCCGCGCCCCAGTCCTTGTAATAGATCTCTGTGCCGTCCTGTGTTTCGAATGTGTTCATTGTTTGCCCCTTTTTATTGAGAATCTACACGCCTTCGTAAACCAGCTTTGCGAAGAGATCTCCGTTGATCAGAAAATTCGCCCATTTCGCGTCATGGGATGCGGTCGGCTTTGCTGCCACAACTTCGCCGAGCTGCATGCCTCGTTTCTTCATCGCGGCAATCTTCTCACGGATCTCAGTCAACACCGCGATGAATTCGCTCAGATGTGATCTGTCACCGATTGGACCGTGCCCCGGAACGATGATCGTATTGGCGCCGACCTTCGCAAGTGTTGCCCGGGCGGCACGAATCGTGCCGTCGATGCTGCCTCCGGTCGAGTAATCGAGAAACGGATAGTCGCCGTTCCACCAGATGTCGCCGGTGTGGAAAATGTCCGCTTCCTCAAAATGAACCGAGAGATCTGTGTCGGTATGCGCGGGTGGGTAGTGCTCCAGCCGGATGGTCGCGGCGTTCAGATTCATGACACGGTGTTGAGACACCAGGACGGTCGGAAGGGCGAGTTTCTCGGCCGGAGGAAACGTGAAGCCCCAATCCTCGACGCGGGTCGCCTTCGCCATTCGCTTGCGGGTGTTCTCGTGCGCGACGATGGTCGCCCCTTCCGCGCCCACCCAGGGATTGCCGCCAGTGTGATCGAAATGCCAATGGGTGTTGATGAGGTGCTTGAGAGGATCGGTGCCGATGCCGGCGAGGGCCTGCTTTATTCTTGCCTGCGAGGGAGCGAGGCCCGCGTCGATGAGCACCTTACCGTCAGGGCCGGGAAGAACGAGAATATTGCCTCCCGCGTTTTCGAGCAAACTGACGCCCTGACGAAGCGGATGCAACGTCACCTCACTGGTGGCGGCTTCGCGTAGCGCGAATTCGACGATTCCGGTTTTGGGCCCGGCTAAGGCGATCCTGCTGGAGGCAAGGAGCACACCCGTGGCGAGGCCCGCGGAGCGCATAAAGTGACGACGAGATAGAGAGATCATAATGGTCTGAGTTGTGCATTCACCGGTCCATTTCGGTCCAACTCCGCGACCTTGTTGTCATTCAAGTACTTCAGACATTTCACTGACATTTGCGACCGAACACCAATTGTCCGCCGGAGGGTTCACTGACGAGTGGGATTGACAGACTTGCGGATTAGTAAATCGGAATGACTCAGAAACATGCGCATGGCCGACGCGACTTCTTCGACATGCGTCTCGAGCGCGAAGTGACCGGTATCGAGGAATTGAACCGACGCGTTGGGATTGTCGCGGCGGTACGCTTCTGCTCCAGCCGGAATAAAAAATGGGTCATGGCGGCCCCAAATCGCAAGCAGCGGTGGCTTCGATTTCCTGAAATATTCCTGGAACGATGGATAGAGCTTGACGTTGTTGGCGTAGTCCAGAAACAAATCCAACTGAATGTCCATGTTTCCAGGCCTGGCGATCATCGCGGCGTCGAGCGTGTAACCTTCCGGCGCGATCGTCTCCGGATGCGGCACGCCGAAGGTGTACTGCGATCGTAGACCCTCGGGCGAAAGTTCCCGGCGAACCGCCTCGCGATTTTCGCGACTCGGATCTGACCAGTAGCGCCGAATGGGAGCCCAGGCGTCGCCCAGTCCTTCTTCATATGCGTTCCCATTCTGCGACACAATGGCGGCGATGCGATTGGGCCGCAACATTGCGAGACGAAATCCTGTTGGCGCGCCGTAATCAAAGACGTAGAGCGCGTATCGCGTCAGGTTCATCGCGTCGGTGAAAGCAAGAATGGTCTTCGCCAGAGCATCGAACGAGTAGACGTATTTTCGTTCCGCGGGAACTCCGGTGAAGCCGAATCCGGGAAGATCGGGCGCGATTACGCGATAGCGATCGGCAAGGCGGGGAATAAGCTCCCGATATTGAAATGACGACGTGGGGAATCCATGGAGAAGAAGTACAACAGGCGCGCTAGGAGGACCAGCTTGGCGGTAAAACACTTTAACTCCGTCGGCCGATATTCTGTGGATCGTTGTAAGGGGCATAGAAAACTCTTCCTGTTTGGGCTGGCCTTTGGCGGTGGCTACGCTCGTTGCGATGGCCAGCATGCCGTCAATGAAACTTCTTCGTTTCAAGGCAGGTCGCCCGCAGCGGCATACGGACCGAGCCACAGCGCGAGTTGAATCTGCATCGATTTGCACCAGGCAAGATGCATGCGTTGAACGTCTTCGATCGCATGGCCCTTGGCCGCAAAATACGGCTTGATAGTCTCGTTCATCACCGCGACGAACGCGATGACATCGCCCATCGGCACTGTAGCTGTCGAATTCACTCCATCGGTTTTGTTCTTCTTCAGCGAAGTATGACGCGCCGCGATTTCCTGCTGATAGTCGAGCCAATCCTGATCGTAAGGTCGGAGACAAGTGTCGAGGATCCATTGTTCGAAGCGCTTGTTACTCTTCGCGAGGTATTCCGGAATCGGTTCGCCATCGGGCGTTCGGGAATGCCGCGCGAGGTTCGGGATGCCGGCGATAATTCCGCCGCGCCAGTGCGCGACGATCTGACTGGTCTGATCCTTCAACACTTCGCCGGCCAGCCGAAGATAACGTTCGTCTTCGTCCGTAAATCCCGCACTCCTTTTCAAGTCTTGCAGTTGTTCCAGCGACACTGGCGATCTTGGCAGATCACCCGAGCCGTAGGAATATCCAGGTATGATCATTTCGCGGCCTCAGCGGCGAGCGCGCCGGCCACCCCGATGTTCCTAGCCATCTCTGCGGGCAAGCCGTGCCGTGCTTGCAGATAAGCGGGGTCGTTATAAGAGATCCTCACTGTACCGCCCGAATCTTCCCAAACCAGCAGTTTCAAGGGCAGGTCGATGGCGATCGTGGGTGAAGCAATCATCAACGGTGTGCCCGCTTTCGGATTGCCGAAGATAAGGAGCTTGGTGGGCGGCATGTGCATCCCGGCATCCTCTGCGGCGCCGCTGTGATCGATTACGGTGAATAGTTTGACTCCTTTCGAGTCAAGAATCTGCTTCAGCTTTTGAACGGTCTCATTCACGGAATGGCGGCTTTCGATGGTAACCAGCCGTTGTTCGATTCTTGATTCATTGGTTTCTCCAGATCCGGCTTCTCCCGTAAAGATACTAGATAGGCCGCCATCCAAAATCCGCTCACGGCAGGCAGCAAGATGGCCCAGAACTGCAAACTGCTACTTTGCCGCTCCGGCATCCGCTCTCTTCGAAAAAGGATCGAATCGGTGCGATGTGAAACTCTCCGGCAGCGGCTTCAGCGCGCCGGCGGCCTTGCTCTCCGCCGCCCATTCGACCAGACTCGCGTACTGATCGAAGCGGTGAAGATTTCCGAGCCACACCTCATTCGCCGGACCCGCGACCTTCACGACATTCGTCAAGTCGCACGGGCCTAAGCAGCAACTGATACTGAGCTGAATGTTTCTCAGCAGCCCTCGGCTCCGCCATTCACGCTTCAACCACTCGACCGGCACCTCCGGCTTTCCGCGGCTCACCGCACCGCAGCAGCAGCCTGAACATACCATTACGTGACCAATCACCAGCCGTTTTGTTTGCAGCGAGTATTCGGTGTTCATAAGCGCTTATCCGATCATCATTCTCACGCCGATCCAGAGGCTGTACCCGGCTGTCAACACGCCCAGCCAGCGAAATACGCCAGGCTTGATCCGGGACGCCACGAATGCCGCAGTCGCCGCCGTCGTCAGCAACATGTTGGAAGCGAACATCCCGACGGCAAAGAACGAGAGTGCCGCGATCCCGCCCGCGAGGCCGCCCAGGTTCGCCGCGATCAACAGTACGGAAAGCTGCGTCGGCGTTTCCGCTCCGACGCCGTGTAGGATGCCCAGGCTAACAGAAGATCCAGGCCCATAACTCAGAGCGGCGTTCTTGTTCGTGCGCGGGCGCCGTAACATCTGAAAGAGCGCGAGCATGGCCTGCGCTCGCTGCTGGCCCCTGAATATGGCGCTGAGGATGTAGACTCCCAGGGCGACCAGCGTGAACCCAATCACCTTTTCCATCCCGGTCGAGACTGCGTCCGGCACCGAAGTCTTAAACAGGATGAGCGCAATTCCCAGCAATCCCACCGTGGCCGCGTGGCCGGCGGCGTAGAACAGCCCGGAGCGAATGGACTCGCTCGGCGTCCCTTGCATGCTGGTTACGTCTGAAATCGCCGCGACGTGATCGACGTCGATTCCATGTTGCAAGCCAAGCGCCGTGCACGCCAAAAGCGCAGAGGGCCAGGTCATGGCGCCTTCTTCGCGGGAAGCGCAGCGGCAAATTCCGGCCGCGTCTTCGGCGTGCCGCTGATGGATTCGAAAATCGATTTGGATCGGCCGAGCGTTCCCATCAACGATGCCGGACCCTCGAATGGGCGCCCGCCGATGTGCCAGCCATCGCGATGCAGTTCCTCAATTAAAACCCACACCACTTCGCGAAAGGCTTCGGAGCCTTCGAAGCGAACCATGACTTCCGTAATGGCCGCCGCCATCTCGTGCTTCTGCTCTTCTGAAAACACTCCCTCGACGAGTTTGATGTTGACGAACGGCATCAGGCGTTCTCCTCTCGCGCATGTCGCGCAGCGACCTCGTCCATCCTCAACGCTAGTTCCTCGGGTGTCAGAAGTTGCTTGCGAAAGAGAATATTCGCGAACGCGACGATCCAGCGCTCATAGTAGGAAAGCGCTCCGACGATTTCCCCGCCCAGGGCTTCCACGCCGCAGCGTTTCTCCTCCGTGTTAATGAGCTTGTGGTAGTCAAGCACATCAGCCAGCGCGTGGCATCGCTTCTCCCACGGCAGGAGCTGATGTTCGACCCGTTCGATGGGACCGGCCGGCAGTCCTCCCAATTCGGTCGGAAGGCGCTGAATCAGATTCTGAGACGCATTCATTGAACGTTCCTCCTTTCGGTACTGACTTTTGTGACCCCGATCATGGCATCGCGCGTGACCAGCGACCCCAATTCCTCTTCAGTGAACATTTCCGTACCGGGCGGCCTTTGCGGAAGCACCAGGTACCGAACCGCGGACGTCGAATCGCTGACGCGAATCTCGACATTGTCGTCGATCGGCGTCCCGAATTCGGCGAGGACCTTGCGAGGTTCTTTCACCGCCCGCGCCCGATAAGGTTTCAGCTTGTACCAATCCGGCGGTAAGCCCAGCACCGGCCTCGGATAGCATGAGCACAGCGTGCACACGATCAGGTTATGAATCTTGTCCGTGTTTTCAAGCACGATAAGTTGGGTGTCGTCGTAGAACGTGATTCCCAATTCTTCGCAGGCCTTGCGGCCGTTTTCGAGAAGGCGCGCCCGGAACTCCGGATCGAGCCACGCTTTCGCAACCACCTTCGCGCCCAGCGCGGGTGTGCGCGAATCGAGCACTTCGATCTGCCGACGAATCTCGTCCGGTCCGATGAAATGTTTCTCGATCAGCAATTCGCGGACTGCTGTCTCCATGACCTCGTAGTAGCCCGGAGCGTTTTCCGGCGCCACGATTGGGGTGTGATCGTGAGGGTGCATACTATTTCCTTTCGAGCCAGTTTTCAGAAACCTCAATACGCAAGCCGTCATTCGGTGACCCGGAATAGCCGGGCCACAAATCGGCCAACGGTATCGCCAGGCGGTAGTAATGGCGCTTCATTCC
This sequence comes from Bryobacteraceae bacterium, assembly GCA_035485055.1. Lineage (GTDB taxonomy): Bacteria > Acidobacteriota > Terriglobia > Bryobacterales > Bryobacteraceae > Palsa-187. The sequence goes on along the minus strand of DATHOJ010000121.1, from coordinate 13,894 downwards.
GGCGTTCCGACTGAATCCTTCTTCTTCGTTGTTCACGGCAGACGGCTCGATCACCGCTTCGACCACGGCAGTTTTCCCACGAATGTAGAGGGGGACGCGGTAGTGGCCTATCGGGAAGCGAACGGAGATTGTGACGCGATCCCCTCGATGGAATCGTGGCGCCTCTCCGTCAGCTTTCACAATGCCCGTAATTGGCTGCACGTTCATTCGCGGACTCCTTTCTGGGTAACTCATACTTAGGCGCGTGCGCCGAGCCAGGCAGACTCGGTTCGGCCGTGCATCTCCCGGCCGGGTTCCACGGGGACATTCGACTGGGGAACTATGCCGAGCTTTTGCATGCGATGAAGTAACGTTGTGCGAGGCAGCCCGAGTCGCGCAGCCGCGCCGGTGCGTCCGCCAACAACCCATCCGACCCTGCGAAGCGTTTCAACAATATGCGCTTTCTCTGCCTCCGCGAGAGTGCACACCGGCTCACAAGCTCGATTAGCCGATGCGCACTTGAGGTCTTCCGGATTGATCGAGAGCACTGACCCGCAGCAACGGATCATTGCGCGCTCGATCACGTTCTGGAGCTCGCGAATGTTACCGGGCCATTCATAGCGCCGCAGTGCCGCCAAAGTGTCTTCGGTAACGTGCTCCACGTCTTTGTTCATGAGCCGCGAGAACCGTCGAACAAAGTGGTAGACCAGAAGCGCGATATCGTCTCTACGCGCGCGCAACGGGGGAAGCGAGATCGGAAACACATTCAACCGATAAAACAGATCGCTTCGAAAGCGGCGCTCAGCGACCATATGTGCCAGATCCTGATTCGTGGCCGCGACAATGCGAACATCCACTCTAAGTGTTCGCGTGCTGCCCAACCGCTCGAATTCCTGCTCCTGGAGGGCTCGAAGCAGCTTGGGTTGGAGTTCAAGCGGCAATTCGCCGATCTCATCGAGGAACAACGTGCCGGAGTGGGCTAACTGAAAGCGGCCGATCGTCTGCGCCACCGCGCCGGTAAAAGCTCCGCGCTCGTGCCCGAACAGTTCACTCTCGAGTAACCCGGCAGGAATGGCCGCGCAGTTAATCTTGACGTAAGGTCCTCTTCTCCGGAGGCTTTCTTCGTGGATGGCCCTCGCGATTAGTTCTTTTCCTGTACCTGTCTCCCCCTGAATGAGGACAGCGGAGTCTGTGGGCGCGACAATACTGACGGAGTCCCAAACTTCGCGAAGCCCCTTATCAGAGCCAATAAGGTTACTTTTCATTGAGATCGCCTCGGGATCCATCATGTGAATTTGTGTCGCAGCCATATGCACCTCGTCCGTTGGATAGAAAAGAAAACCAGCCGCCCGGTTGGGTTGAACCAGTAGCAAAGTTGCATGGTTGCCGGTCCGTCGCCACAACCTGATGACTAAGAGTAGTTCGGAATTGCGAAATTCCCCACCTCGAAAGGCACAGGCGTTCGCCTGCATTTTTCTACAGGCAGGCTTCGCGACGATTGATGTTAAAGTTCGAGAATTCCACGTCGGATCGCGATGGTGACCGCGTGAGTGCGGTCGTTCGCCTGAAGTTTGCCGACGAGGTTTTTGATGTGAAAATTGACCGTAGTCTCGGAGATGTTAAGCTGTGCGGCGATCTCCTTGTTCTTGAAACCATCCCGGATGCATCGCAGGACTTCGAGTTCGCGAACGCTTAACGCTTCGTCGCCCAGGTGTTCGGCGAGCCGCGACGCGACTTCAGCCGGCACGTGGCGATTGCCGGCGTGCACCGAGCGAATTGCCGCCAGCAGTTCTTCGGATGGAGCACTTTTTAACAAATATGCGGACGCTCCCGCACGCAGGGCCCGTTGAATCTCTGCATCGCCGTCCGAAGTGGTAAGAATGATCACGCGCGCTTGCGGAAATTCCCCGCGAATCGCGATCATGCAGTCCGTGCCATTGGTTCCGGGCAGACGCAAATCCATCAGTGTGACATCGGGACGATGGGTCCTGAATTCTTTAACGGCTTGCGCGGACGTGACAGCCTGCGCCACCAGCAGCATGTCCGGTTGGGAGCCGATGATCGTCGAGAGACCTTGCCGGAATACGGGGTGATCCTCGACGCTGAGAATTCGAATCGGTGCCGCAGGCATAGGACGATTACTTCAGATGATCGCAGAATGGCGGGCTTTCCGGTAGGGCTAACTCGCAAAATAAAAGTTGCCGTGCAGGCCCAGGGGTAAATGCCGACCAGTCCAGACACGAGCTGCTCGTTCGAGCGTCGAAGCATCGCGGCGAGATAACTCTCGTCGCGCGGAGCGCTGTATCCCTGGTGCAGAAGCCAACCCTCTTCCTCCATAGACTTCCCCGGTCGGGGCACGAAAATCGCCTCTTCGAGCGCATGCCCCGGTTCCGCATCCATCCGGTTGATTTGTCCCGTTGCGAAATCGTGGCGAAACAGTGTTCGCATTGCGAACGTTTCCTCATTGCCGAGTGTGTACAGATAGCGGATATTGCGCCCGTTCCTTCGCGTGTCGAATCTCGGATACTCCTGCGCCTCCCCGAGAATCTCCCGCTTTGCAATTCTACTCCCGGCGACGTCGATGGTCACACGAGTAAGCTGATTCGGCTGCGGCTTAATGGGGTGGGCGGTCGAGAATTCTGAGATGTAATGGAGAATTGAGTCGTCGGGCGTTAACAGACTGTCGGTAGTGATGACTCCGTTCGCCTCAGCCAGGTTGCCATGATGAAAGACCATGCATGCTGGCTGCTCAAGGATCAGAGGCGCCGTTGTTCCATCCTTGCGGAGAACGATCAAGCGAGTTGGCTCATTCGCCAAATAACGAATCGCGTCCGCCGGAGCAACGCTGCCGGAGAATAGCGACGGCAGATCGTAATGGACTGGAGGAACGACGAAGGCGATATGTTCGCGGCCCAGTAACATGTCATGGATCATGAAATAGCTCGGCTGGGTAATCGAAGCGATTTGCGTCAGTCGGCCATCGAGTTCCATTCGGTAAACGATCAATGCCAGGTCATGTCCCTTGTGCGTGCCATAAGCGTAGCCAACGCCGGTTTCAGGATCGATTTTCGGATGTGCCGTAAAAGTAACATCAGCCGGAAGCGTACTGTGAAAATCCCAGTGGCGCTCGAAAACGAGCGTTTCGGGATCAAGCGCACTCGGATGGCCGCCCTCAGAAAGGGCCAGCAGATGGCCATCCCAGTGAATAATATTAATGCTTGGCTGGTTCTTTCCACCCTGGCCCGGGGAAGGGGCGAGGGTGCCGAACTCATTGAATAGCATCCGCGACTGGATCAGTTCCGCGCACCTCTCCGGCGTTGCAATGAAGCGGCCCCTGACCGTTGCCTTTCCATCGCGAAGTCGGTACATGGTCACGAAAGCGTCGCCATCGAAGAAATGGCGCAGCGGTACGCCAAACGTCGACTTCTTTCCCGGCGCGACACGATAAAGATTGCCGTTGAGCTCCTTCGGAATCGCGCCCTCGATTTTGAGATCGCCCCACACCCCCTCAGCCGCCGGGGCCTGAACGGCAAGGTATCCCAGCTCTCTGCTGCCCGCCAGTACTGGCGCCGCCAAAGCGCCTTCGACGAATCCCGCCGCCGTCATCGCTGAGAGGCGGGAAAGAAGTTTGCGGCGATCGAGGCAAATGTGATTCATGCCGATCTCCTATTTGTTGGCCGACGTCCACCACTCAGGAATCAGACGACGGTACTTGAGATGCACCTTCTCACCGAGGTGCTCGAATTCCGGGGCAAACTCCGCCAAGACGTGATTTACTTCGAGCAATCCGAAACGGATCGCTAGTCGAGTGTCCGCGTGGCTCACATCGTTAAATCCGGCGGGCAGGTAGAGGCGCCCGGAGTATCCCGCCGCGCCCACGCCAACAAAGTTCGCCAGCGCGATCCGTGGACGCCCACTGTCCGACCGATCGACAAATCCATAGGCCAGCGCATGCCCCGTGCGAAGCAGCGGATTCCGGGCGACCGCCCGATGACATCGAAGATCTTCGTGAAGTAGGGCGCCTGCGCCTGCCCGTGCAGTTTTGAAGGCCACTTGGCTCGCCAACTCGGCGGCGTAGTTGCGAGCGAAACCCTGCGCCCCTTGCCGCCATTCGCGCGGATAGTGGTCCGGCGGGGATGCCATCCAATACGTCGCTGGAAAAATCGGCTCGAACAACACTCGCGGACCGAAGGTGCCCACTGCGTAAGCCGTCCATTTGTCGCGCAACGTCTGCCTCTGAGAATTCGACGAAGGGACCTGCGAAATAGAGTCATTCTTTTGCGCGCAAGCCCAATCAGTCGACATCAGCACTAATAAGGTGAGAAGAACCGGAAGCATGATCACACGCATGACCGTAAGGATGCATTTCGCGGTCCGCAACCGGCTTTGGGCTTAGCCACAGACGCGCAAGAGTTTCCGGCGAAGCCCGTAGGCCGCGCGACAACACTGGGCGTCAACATCCACCGACCTTGTGGCCACCGCCGGACAGGGCTCTCGCTGCAATTGGTTGTGGCGGAAGGGCCGGGGAAATGGAACGCGATTTGCATTGGACCAGAACGGCCATGAGTCCAGAAACTAAAACAATCGCCGGTATCACGCTCATTGCGGTTCCCTCCATTCAATACGGCGGTTATTTCCTTCTCAGATCCCTAATGGCCCACAACAGCGGATACATGGACAATCCTCTCCGACAAAATTTCTTTCGTGCGGGACATGCACACGCAGGCGTTTTCGTGCTCCTCTCACTCATTTGCCAAACCCTATTAGACTCGGCGGCACTGCCATTGGCGCTCATTTGGCTGGTGAGGCTAGGGATCCCGGCCGCAGCGATTTTCGTGCCGTTAGGATTCTTTCTCTCGATGGCATCGCCGCACGCGATCGTACCGAACCGTGCCGTTTCGCTGATATATTTCGGGGCAGTCTTGCTAGCGATGTCGGTATTGACTTTAGGAATTGGGCTGCTGCGCGCTGCCTGAATCACGCCCAAAGGAAATTACAAGTGTCTGATAACGACAACAAACAACAAATCGCCGAAACCTTTCTTCTCGGCATGCGCACCCACGACTGGTCTGTGTTGCGGAAACTCATGACGTCCGACATTGTCTGGACTCTACCCGGACATAGCCGTATTTCTGGCGAAGCTCGTGGCATCGATGCGGTGATTGAGCGATCCCGAATTATCGTGAGTTACGGATTGACTTTCGATCTAAAGCACATCCTTTTCGGGTTCGAGGGCGTGGCGCTATTTCTCCACAGCACCGCGACGCACGAGGGCAAGATTCTTGACGAACATTTGGCCACGGTTTGCCGGCTTCGTGGCGACAGAATCTGCACCATCGACACTTATCTGTCCGACCCGGAGATGGTGAACGTCTTTTTCGTTAAGGCGCCGACGGATATGGATCAAAGAGCAGACTACACAGCGCCAGGCGCGGGCATGGGCCGACGAGCTTTCGGGAGGAGCGCGATTGCGGTAGCGGCCGGTGCGTCGCTCTCGCGAAGTATTCCGGGTCAGCAACGTTCCGGAGCCACGAACATAGTATTGGTACACGGAGCATTTGCCGATGGGTCGAGCTGGAGTAAGGTGATTCCGCTTCTCGAACGCAAGGGCTTCACCGTTACTGCGGTTCAAAACCCGCTCACATCCCTGGCCGACGACGTAGCGACCACTCGCAGACTATTAGAGCAGCAAACTCAACCGACTATCTTAGTAGGCCACTCCTATGCCGGATTCGTGATCACCGAGGCGGGCAACGTACCGAACGTGACCGGCTTGGTCTACATATCTTCGTACGGTCCGGCGGAAGGCGAGTCCCATGATGATGTGGTCAAACGCTTCGCGCCACCCTCCGGCATATCGGCGATAAGGCTAGATGAGGAGGGGTTTCTGTGGATCCAGCGGGCGAAGTTTCACGAGGCATTTGTGCATGATGTCGATCCCGCACAGGCTCGCATACTGGCTGCAGTTCAGAAGCCGGTCGCCAAGAAGTGTTTCGGAACACAGGTGGGTATCCCAGCGTGGAAGGCTAAGCCCTCTTGGTTTCTCGTTTCAACAGAGGATCGCCTGGTGAATCCGGACCTGGAGCGTTTTATGGCGAAGCGAATGGGTGCAACAACAGTCGAAGTGCGTTCGAGCCACGCGTCTCCGGTTGCCCACCCCGTACAAGTGGCCGACCTTATTGCCAAGGCCGCCAACCGCGGGTGACGAGGTCGCTACGCCGCCCGCGGTCGCACCAGACTATTGGTGATCCAGACAGCCCGACGCCCACCGCAATTCCAACCGCGGTATCGACCAGCCGCAAAATGGGTTGCTGCCACGCATTATGCGGATTGATCGCGGCGACTACCATTACAACGGCAATCGTGATTCCCGTCGTGATGGTGTCGTCTGGCCGACCTGCCAGAGTGATAGCAACGGTCCCGATTCCGTCAGCGCCGCCATGCCCCACAGATGAAATGGGAGAAAAACCAGGTAGATCAGACACAGAACAAAGCTGATCAATGTAGCGGCCATGCGTGAAAGAGCGGATTGCACACTCTCCTTCTGGCCATTTCGATAAACGAATATTGTTGCGACCACGGCCCACATCCCTCCAAGCAGGTCGTGTCCCTCGATATGGAGTGGATGGCGCTGAGCAGGTTTGTACTTACCGCGTATGTAATCACGCACGATACAGCCAGCACAGCGCCCTTCGCCACGACTTCGCTGGGATTGATGCCTTCTTCCCGCAAGTTCATTTGCGCACCTTTTAAGCGTTGGTTTTTTAAAGTTTCAGCGGATGCGTCATGTCCTCCGGTCGGACCCAGTCGTCGAACTGCTTCGCCGTCAGGAAACCCAACTGGACCGCAGATTCGCGAAGCGTCAGGTCCTCCCGATACGCCTTAAGCGAGATCTGGGACTCTTTCTCATAGCCGATATGCGGATTCGGAGCTGTCACCAGCATTAGCGAGATGCTGCCGATCATTTTGTCGCCCTTTAAAAAGGAGTTCGCACCGACAATTTCCCACGCCTACCTCTAATCGCGAATTAGCTTGCCTTCCATCGACCTCCGAGCGATGAATGTGACGACCGCGAACGTCACATAAGGAGGGTTATGGTGGCATGTTCTACCGCCGCCGGACAAAACGGAAGCTCAGCTGCGTTTCAGCATTTGTTGCAACACGGCGCGCGTAGATTCAATGTTCGCGCTTGACTGAGACGCCGGATGGAACGTAGGCAAGAGGAACCAGCAATCCTCGGGGTTCTGGGGATTCCGGATCGTCCACCAAGTACTCTCATCTAGCCAAAACCTTAGGGTGAGTCGGCGGCGGAACCAATGTTGAGGTCTCTTTGCACCTATCGACATTAAATCGGCGCTGTAATATCGAACCCATTCTCCGAAGGTACATCGGGCGTCCTCCGGTTCGAACTGAATTGGGCCAGTATCGCCTACATAGAGGTTCATACCTCGCCGGGCAAATAGGCGCAACAAACCATGCTCGGCGATGCTGCCGAGGGCGAGTATATGCCGCCCAAACCCGCCTGAAAGGCGACCCCACAACCAAGACGCGGGCGTTGGGGACTCGACATATTTTTCGAATATCGGCCGTGCCTCCCTCGCCACTACAACCTTGTCACCGCTCTTGTCGAAACTGATGCCGTCCCGGCGTCCTTTTTCAACGAAGCTAGCTCGGCACAGGTCAAACACGACCGCTTGGTCGAGAGGTCGGATTTCCTTGAGCAGGTTTTCGATTACTCCATAATGTCGGTCAGCATTGCGAACCACTTTGTCAAGAAAGATCGGCTGAAACACAGCCGCAGTTGCTTGCTGGTACTCCTTCACAGTCATCGAGTGACCGTTACGGTCTGAGAACGGACTGATGAAGCCTGCATAAGCTGATCCGCATACCAGAAGTCCGGCCGAGGTGCTGCACGACTTTCCTACCATGTCGGGTGGCCACGCCAACACCTCATGTGTGTCAGCCATTGCCTGTTGTGCCCCGTACTGCGTGGGCAAGCCAATCTCAGCGGATTGCACTCCGGGCGAGCGCTCCCAGATCTCCCGATTCAGGGAGTCATTCAAGTCCAGGAGGTCGGGGTTCCAGTATTGTGTCATCCAAGCAAGGAATTGTAGTACAACGGGGTGGCATACGCCCGCGTCAGAATGGCGGCGGGAAACAGCAATGGGTCTGTTATCGAGTGCCGCCGTCCCAGCTCTTTGAGCGCTCCTGGCGCTCTACCTTGATCAGTTCTTCTTCCGTGATGTCGGCGAGCTCAATGGTCAGGCCGATGCTCCTCGCGTATGAGGATTCGGAAACACCGGCGCGCGCGACCGCTGTTGTATGGGACGGCGCGTTGCGCGGCGTTGCGGAACGGCGGGTCGGCCCATCCCTCGCGTCATCGGTCAAATCCGGCGAAGAGCGCCCAAGCGGCTACGGAATCACGATGACTCGTACCGGATGGATTTTTCATCCACTCCGTATGGCGTCCTGGCCGTAGGTTCCCGCGATCCGCGCACTTGCCAGTAGACCTCGAATACGACCTAGGTTGCCACGCGGTACGATGTCGATGTCACGGTTCCAAAGAATATGCGAGTGAATGATGCCTACGCTGATGGAGATGAGCCGAATTCCTTCGCAAGGCTTTGCGACACACAACACGAGCGGTTGACACAGTTTCGCGAGGACTATCCGGATCTAGACGTAGTCCTAAGCGCGGCGCTGAATGTCGGTCACCTCATTGTCGGTTCGATCTCCCTGATTCGCGGTTTAACAGTCACGGAGACGCATCGCTGGATGATGTGGCAGACTCTACTCGGTTACCAACAGCAGTCTCTTCTCCTAATTGTCAGCGGCAATACTGATGCGGGCTTAGCGTTGATCCGACTCGCAATGGAACTGGGGAGGGACGTGGCCGTGATTCAGGACCATGATGAGCGTCTTGAGTTGTGGTTGAAGCGGCGTGATCCCGCACGGCGCGGCGAATACCGTAGGCTATTCCGCTTCGATGATGGAACCGCTGCAGGAGCGATGGCCCGGAAGGCGTATGATCTATGTTCTGAATTCGGCGTTCACGGGCATGTCAGTGACGCGATGCACTTTGAAGTCGTCGGCGGGTTCGCCCCGCCCGGGCGCGACGAATTCGCGATGTTACGCATTTCAGATGCGGGCGTGCTCAGCGCCCTTCAGATATGGCTGACGGCGTTCGCATGGCCACACATTCTATGCCTCGAAACGTTTGGAGAAAAGCACGGACAGGAACTGGCAGAACCTAGTCGGCTATTTATGCAGATGGTTGATGCAATTGGCCCGATTTTGACTGCGATCGCAGTCCGGCTTAAGGAACTTGCTGCCTCGAAGTGATTGATTTCGCGATCCATCCATAACCTGTTTAAGGGTCAGCTAAACGTAGTCCAGCTTTGCCCCGATCGTCGCATCCCCGCGCCATTCGCGCCCGCTCGGAGCGCGCTGCGAATCGTGTGCGCGAACTCCGGCGGGCCGAATTCGGCGGAGCGCGACAGTCGAGCGGGCGTTCCAAGCGTGAGAATCCGTGCGCATCAACCGAGCTCTAGTGCGCCGACGCGAGCCTAGCCTGACGCAGTAAAGGCAAGTGGTGCCACGCCGTCAGGATCGGATCGACGTCGCCTTCGGTCAACGCATCCCAGTCTAGATTGGTAAGTTCCTCGCGCTTGGTGAAGAACTCCTTCAACTGCATCTTGGGTATTTGCTTAAGGAATAGCCTCGGACTGTAGTGATCGGGCACGCTAAGGGCCTCCCTATCGGAGGGCACTGTCGTAATTTTGCACCCGGATCTGGCCGAGACTTCCCCACTCCAGGATAGAAGCCCTCCTTGAATCGTGAGACGAACCTGGAAATCGTTTCAATCCTTTACGGAAAGCCGCAATTGTGGTCCGTTCAGACCTCCAAAGTCGGCATTCCCTCCCGCAAGCATGAACTTCTGGCGTGACAACTGACCGGACACTTTTCAAACCATCCGCGTATATAGTTTCCAGAAGCCCACCAGACAGCGAATCGACCGCCAGACGGAGATCGTTGTGGGTGTCGAAATCGACACGACCATGCGATCACCAGAAGCTTCGATCGAAATTCAGGCCAGCGCGAGACATGCGCCGCTATACCCGCCGACTGGGGAAGCGCGCCCCCTGATCGCCCAGACGCCGGATTGGATTGAGCTGGAAATGTGAACCGTGTTCCCGGTGGTATAGCCGTGGCCGGTTTGCTGGATTGTGATCGGGCTGGAGCCGGTGACCGCCTCGACGAATCCAGCGCCCCAGCTTCCGAAGCCGGTATCAGTCAGGACCTGGTTGCCGTTCGCGAACCGTTGCGCCCACGCGCCCGCGGCGGTGTTTACATCCGGCGGCGCGAGCAGTTCCTGCGAGAACGCGACAGTCATCGTCTGGCACGCAGCTTGGACCTGCGCGCAGAAGTCTGCCAGATAATCCGTGAACGCCCGGTTGAGCGGCTGCGATTGTGACGCGTCCACCTGCCAGACGCCTTCGTTACCTGCCTTGATGTCGCCGCTAGCGGCGATCGATCCGGTTGACGGATTCGCGCCGTTCGCGCCTGTCCCCGCCGCGTAGCTTGAGAACAGCGTGAATCCGGCCACGGGACTGAGCGTCGTGATCGTCAACTGGCCCGTCCCGGTTTTCGCCGCCGAGATCCCGACGAACAACGTGTTGATCGCGTTGACGAATCGCTGTGCGAGCGTGTCCACGGTATCGGTTGGATAGACCGCTGCCCCGAACGCGGTGCCGAGGCCATCACCGTAACTATTCCCACCTACTTGCAGGAACATCGCGTCGCCGTCGCCGAACAGCGATCCGAGATTGAAGCCGCTCGACCCTGCGGAAATCGTGACGGTGGCCAGGTGGAAACTGCCGCCCGAGCGCACGCGTTTCACTGCGAAGAAGACGCCGGAATAAAAGTCGATATCGCCGGCGAATCCGGCCTTGCTCAGCATCCAGAAGGCGCGCGCAGGCGCGATGGCGTATGTCTGGGCGGTGTCGAAATCGCAAGCGCAGTTGACGTTCGCGTAGCTCGTCGCGGGCAACTGCACGTCCGACAGGACGGCAGCTTGCAGGTAATCGAAGAAGCAACTGGTACCGGTGGAGAAGGAGTTGTGAGTGCTGGATACGGTCAGGACCACGACGTGGGTGCCGGGCGCGACGCTCGAGGCGATGAGGCGACGCGCGGAAATCGGTGACGTGGTGTCGGCGTAGGTGTCGATCGTCGGCTGTACCACGCCGTCAAGTGTGGTGGTCAACTGGCCGCTTGCTGACGAGAGCGAAGTTCCGACGTACAGGTTGTGCGGGTACTGGCACGAGTAGCTGACGGTCACGCGGTCGGTCGCGTTCGCGGATTGTTGCCCGAAGCCGCGGAAGTAGAAGCCCACCTGCTGGCTCCAGCCTGTGCCGATGAAGCTCGCCCAGAAGTCGCTGCTGCCGACCGTCACACTGCCCGGCCCTGCGATCTTCAGCGGCAAAACGCCGTTGGGATCAGCTAAGGTCCAGTTCGAGAACACCGCGCTCCAGGTGCTCGGCTGGTAGGCGACCAGCGCGGGGTTGACGGACCCGGAATCGTAATTCAGAGCGAGCGCGAAGGTGAGCCACGCCTGGCGCAGCGAATCGATTCCGCTCGCTGTGAAGTCGATGTGGAAATGGACGGACGACGGGTCCGCGCCGCCGGTGAGCTTCGATGCACCCGCTGGCGTCAGGTACGCGGTCGAGGTCTTGTGCATCTCCAGCAGTTCGATGGAGTTGCCGTCGCGGCCGCCTCCTGGTGCGAGGTAGTTGACGCCCGCCTGCGTGCCAGCAGAGGTCACCAGGGTAGCCGATGTCGGCGATGTCACCGACGCGATGGCGTACTGCACTCCATTAATAAGGATGGGATCGCCAGCTTGCGACCCTACAAAGTTCTGCCCTGAGGCGAACGATACCGCGGTGCCCGAGGTGTTTACCGTCCCGTACCGAGCGGCGTAGACGGTGAAGCTTGCGCCGCTCACCGTCGCCATCAGCGCAATTGTCGGATTGATGCTGGCCCAGTTTGTCCCGTTGATCTGCGACGCCAGTTGCGCGGCGATGAACGGGCAGGCTCTCTGCGACTCGATGAGCGCACCGGGGCCGTTGCCATCGGACGCGGAACAGCTAACGCTCCCGCCGCTGTTCAACCGCGCCGTGAGGATCACGTTGTTGGCGCTCACGGAAGCGGTCGCGTTGGGATCGTTTGCTGCGTTGACCGCGGCTGCGAGCGCGATGGCGATGTCGCCGGAGCCGTCGGTTGAAAGCTGGATGTGCGAGTACGTGTTGGACCCGATGGTGATGGTGTGGTTGTAGCCGGTCCCGAGGTAATTAAAGAACGCGAAGGTCACCGTCGACGGACCGGACGACAGCGCGGTTGAGACCAGGTAGTCGTAAACGAGGTTGCTCAAGTAGACGAGCTGCACGCGGTCGTACAGCGCGGGTGTGCCGTTGACCGTGAACGTCTGCGAAGCCGCCGCCATGCCGGTGGCGGATGTCGCCATGGGCTGGAGCGAGATGGTGCCGGGCGTTTCCGATTTCGTGATGTAGCTGAGCGCACCCCAGGGAACCGATTGGAACTTGCGGCTGGCGGGGTTCTGCGCGTTGGTGATCGCGAGATCGAAGTCGAGCGTGACGCCGGTGAGCGAGAAATCGGGGAGGTATTTGGTGGTGAAGAGATGACCGAACTGGTCGTCGGCATCGAACAGCACCAGGACCGTGAAATCGGCCTGATCGCTGAAGACGCCGCTGACTGTGAAGCCCGAGGACGATGCGTTGTTCAAGGACGCAGCGCATCCGCGGCGGTCGAAGCCGCGCAGATACATCGTGCGGTGCGGCTCCAGTTTGGAAATCTGCTCACTCATATCATTCGGTCGGAGGGATTTGAGACAGCCCGGATGAACATATGGAAATCGGCGGATTCTGCCGAAGTCTCTGAAAGGACGAGGTCAAGCCGAAAATGCCATACCTGATTCTTAGCGATATTCACGGAAACCGCGAAGCTCTGGAAGCCGTGCTCGCAAACGCACAGGGCCGCTACGACCGCATTCTCTGTTTGGGCGACTTGGTGGGATACGGCGCCGACCCCAACTTCGCCGTCGACTGGGCGCGAGCAAACGCGGCCGCGATCATTCGAGGCAACCACGATCGAGAGGTGAGCGACGATTCTCCGCTCGACTCTTACCGCAAGGAAGCCCGCGACGGGTTGCTATGGACGCGCCATGCTCTCAGCGCCGAAAATCTGGACTATCTTTCACAGATGCGCACAGGGCCGCTGGCACACGACGACTTCACGATGGTGCACGGATCGCCGCTTGATGAGGATAAATATCTCGTCGATGCCGGCGATGTTGCACCGGTGCTGGCGTGTCTGACAACGCCTCTGACGTTCTTTGGGCACACCCATCTGCAAGGGGGATTCGTAGCGACGATGGGTAGCGTGACGCCGATTGATCCGGGATGTGCATTGGAGATTCAGCCAGAGGGACGCTTCTACCTCGTGAATCCTGGGTCGGTGGGCCAGCCGAGGGATGGCAACTGGCGGGCGGCCTATGCTTTGTACTCGTCCGAAGAGCGACGGGTCGAGTTTGTACGCGTTCCCTACAACGTCGGCCCCACGGCGGAGAAGATCGTCCTGGCCGGCATGCCCGCGACGCTCGCCGCGAGGTTGCTGATGGGGATGTGAGCACGCGACACCATAGGCGGGGTCTGTCGGAGCCTCCGATCCTGGTCCAGGGGGATTCTCCGAGTGGCCGACGTCCATGTAAGTCATTTGTCAAGAGAAAAACAGTTCTCCTGACGCGCGCTACGGAGGAGCGCGCAAAACGATATCTTCAGAACCGTGGCGCGCAACTTGTGCCTCTCGGCGGTGGTTCCTGCCTTCGCAGAACCAGACATCC
>DATHOJ010000120.1:0-101008 GCA_035485055.1 Bryobacteraceae bacterium | reverse complement strand
TTTCCTCGATGAAAATCACCTGCTCCATCACGGGGGCGCCGCGTCCGCCGAAATCTTTCGGCCACGAAATTCCCGCCCATCCGGCGTCGTAGAGTTTGCGCTGCCAAGCGCGCAGATACTCGAAGCGGGCGAGCATCGACTCTTCTTCATTCCGCCGCTTCACCCAGTCCTTGGGGACATTTTCGGCGAACCATGCGCGCACTTCGTCGCGGAACCGCAGCTCTTGCGGCGTCAGATTTAGATCCACCTGGATCCTCCCTTACTTACGCTTTTTTGCCGCCCGGCAGGCCCATCTTGTCGATCTCATTGAAACTGACCCGGCGTTCCTGGTCGGCGCACATGTTCGAGAACATGACCGCGATGGAATCGTGCAGCCCGACCTCGACGTCGGCCAGGGGGCGCTTGCCGGTGCGGCAGGATTCGAGAAAACCTTCAAGCTCGTTATCCACCGGATTCTTGTCCTCCTCCGGCACGATCACGCCCTTGGTGTACAGCCAGCGGCGCGCGAATTTCATTTCCCGGTCGAGGAACCCTTCGTTGCCGCTGACTTCGTCCTTCGATAAAAGGATCGGCAGGGACTTGCCGGCGGCCACCGAAACCATGGTCGCGCCGGCCTTGTGATCTTTCTCTTTTTCCGTGGCCTTCGTGGCCTGCGGCTTCGGCGGCTCCGGGAACCACATGGCGGTTGCAGGATGCTGATCGTCGCCCACCGTGATATGCACTGAGCCCTCTGTGCCCATCACCAGTTCGCCCATCTCGGTACGAGTGCAGTTGAGCAAAGGCAGATGCGAGGAGGTGCAAATCCCGCTCCAGATCATTTTTTTGCCGCCCGGATGTTTGAAAATCAGCTCCAGGTTGTCGAAGATGTCTCGTCCATCGAGAATCGTGCTGTTATCGCCGACGCCGACCACGAAATCGGGAGTGCTGCCCAGCATCCAGTCGGCAATATCGATCTGGTGCGAAGCGAGCTCCGCTGCCGGACCGCCTGAAAATTCGCGGTACAGGCGCCAGTTGCCGGGATTGCTCCTGCCGCCGGGTTTCATGGTCCACGACGACGTGCGGCGGAAAACATCGTTGCGATGCCACTGCGCGTAAACGTGTTTGACGTCGCCCAGCACACCCTTCGTCACCATGTCGTTCACGGCCTGATAAAACTTGCTGTAGCGGCGCTGGAGCCCGACCTGCATCACCTGCTTCGGACGCGAGGCGACCAGAGCGCGCAACGCATGAACTTCTTCTGGTTTGAAGACCAGGCTCTTTTCGCAGAACACGTGTTTGCCTGCTTCGAGCGCGTCTTTCGTGACCCGGAAATGCTCGTAAAGAGGAACCGCGATCAGCACGGCATCGATATTCTTCGCCGCCAGCAATTCGCGATGATCCTTGAATTTTTGCGGATTGGTCCCGATGACGCCCGCGGCCTTGTCGGCGTGTTCGGGATCCAGGTCGCAGATCGCCGTGCAGCGTCCGCTATCGATTTTTGCCAGATGGCCGAGCAAATAAGTGCCGCGGCTGCCGGTCCCGATGAATCCGTACTGCACCTGATCGTTGGCGGCTTTGACTTTCTGAATAAAAGGTCCGACAGCGGCGGACGCGGCGCCAGCCAGCTTCACGACATCGCGGCGGGAAGGATTCGGGTTCATGATGCTCCTTGAACTGATGAGTTTATCACTTGTTCACAGGCTGAAGCCTGTGCGGGTGGCACAGACTTTAGTCTGTGTTTTCATACCTTCTGCTTCCGATACTTCTGCGCCCCTCGGGACGACAACTTGCGCAATGCCCACCCCGGCATCGCTTTCATGAACAGCACAATCAGCTTGTACCGCCAGCCCGGAATCACGAACAACTCTCCTTCGTCGAATCCGCGCAGCGATTCGCTCACCACGAAATCCGCGGTCATCCACAAGCTTTGCGGGATCGGGCTGCGGTCCATTTTTAAGGTGTCGTGAAATTCCGACAAAGTAAATCCGGGGCACAAAGCCTGCACCTTGACCGGAGAGTTTTGCACCTCAAGCTCGGCGTACAAACCGGCGGTGAAAGCGTTCATCCAGCCCTTGGTCGCGCTATAACTGACGCTGCCGGCGGTTTGCCCGAATCCCGCGACCGACGACACATTGATCACGCCGCCTTCTCCGCGCGGGACCAGATTCGCCAACGCTGCATGCGTCAGATGCATGGTCGCGAGCACATGCAGACGATGCATCTGCAACTGGCCCTCTACATCGACATCGAAAAAGAAGCCGAGCGTTCCGAATCCCGCGTTGTTCACCAGCAATCCTAAATTCGGGGCGGTCCGGATGCGCTCCGCGACTTGCTCGCGATCCGCGTCGGCAGTAAGATCCGCGGCCAGAACATCGGACGAAATGTGATAGGTTTCCGCCAACTCCGTCGCGACGGAGCGCAGACGATCTTCGCGGCGCGCCACCAGCAACAGGTCGTAGCCGCGAGCAGCGAGTTTCCTGGCGAACATCGCGCCGATTCCGCTCGATGCGCCGGTGATTACCGCGAGTTTTCTCTCAGGCATTTGCTTTCTCCACCTCGTCCATCCGGTGTCCTCGCGCCGACCACTCCGCGCCGGCCAGCACCAGCATCGATACCAGGAATCCGATCAGGATCAGCGTCACCGAATTTTTAAACACGTTATATTCGCGTCCCAGCTTTTGATAAAACCCAGGCCACACCCACCGGTTGATGTGCTTCAGGACTTCGAGCAACACTCCCACTACGATTGCCGCTGGGATCACTCGTTCTAAAGGAGGTCTTCCGTTTGGCAGAAATCGATAGATAAGAAACAGGACGAAGACGGTGCCCGAAGCGGCTGCCACCTTGAATGTGAGGAGAGGAATCGCCGCAAAGACCGAGTGAGGCAGCCATGCGGGCGACAATCCCGTAAGCTGCCGGAACGATTCCTGGGTGAACGCGGTCATCAGCAGGGAGCCTAGAGCCAGGCCTCCGCAAAGGAAGATCAGCGCGAGGCTGACCACCTGGTTCCGCAAAAAGCTGCGGTTTTTGTGGATTCCCCACACGTGATTCAGCCCCACTTCCAGAGGCTCGAAGATTCCGTTCGCCGTGAACAGCAGCAGGAACAAAGAAATGATTTCGATTTTTCCCTGTGGAGGTGGATTGTTGTGGAGAAAATTCCCCAGCGCGTCCGGGAAAAAATCGTTCAGCGCCAGATCGATCGCGGAAAGCGCCGTCGCCCGGTTGAAGAATTTCGACGCGACGGCCACGCTGACGATCAGGAAAGGATAGAACGACAACAGAACGTTGGCCGCGATCGAGAATGCATAGACGTGCACTTCGGTCTTCATCCAGTAGAGGAAGGTCGGGCGCAACGCTCTGAAGATTCCGGGCATCTTCTCAGCATTACACTATAGGAATGATAAAGACATGTTTCGGGAGATTTTTCGCCGCTCTGCTGCTCGTTATTTCGTTGGCGATGACCACCGTGGTCGCGCAAACCAAGGACACAACGAAGACAACCGCCAAGGCGGCGCTGCTCGACATTAACACGGCGACGGCGGATCAACTCAAGGCATTACCCGGAATCGGGCCCGCGTATTCGCAGAAGATCATCGCAGGCCGGCCCTATGCCCGTAAGGACGAACTGGTCAGCAAGAAAATCATTCCCCAGGCCACTTACGACAAGGTCAAGGACCAGATCATCGCGAAGCAACCGAAATAGCAGTGCGTATCGTTCTGGTTTCGACGTATGAACTGGGCCATCAACCCTTCGGCCTCGCGTCGCCCAAGGCCTGGCTGGTACGTGCGGGACACGAAGTAACCTCTATCGATCTCGCCAAGACTCCTCTTGCGGAGACACTGATTCGTCAGGCGGAGGCCGTCGCATTCTCGCTGCCGATGCACACAGCCACGCGGCTCGCGGTTCCTGTGATCGAGCGCATGAAGCGCATCAATCCCGCCGTCAGGATTGCGTGCTATGGGCTCTACGCGCCTCTCAACGCCGAGTTGCTGCGAAGCCTCGGGGTCGAAGCGATTCTGGGCGGCGAGTTTGAACAATCGCTGGTCCGCTGGGCCGAAGGTTTGACGCTGTCTGAAGTATCGCTCGACAAACTGGCGTTCCTCACGCCCGACCGCAGCGGTTTGGGAACGTCGTATGCGCAACTCCGCACCGCGTCCGGAAGCAAGTTGGTCGCGTACACGGAGGCGAGCCGGGGCTGCAAACATCTTTGCCGACACTGTCCGATCGTGCCGGTTTATCAAGGCCAGTTCCGCGTGGTGCAACGCGACGTGGTGCTGGAAGACATTCGTCAGCAGATCGCGCAAGGGGCGAGCCATGTGACTTTCGGCGATCCGGATTTCCTGAACGGCCCCACGCACGCGATGCGGATTGTGGAGCAGTTGCACGCCGAATTTCCTCACGTCACCTACGATGCGACCATCAAGGTCGAGCATCTGCTGAAGCATCGCGATGTTCTCGCTGCGTTGCGGGACACAGGATGCCTGTTCGTGACCACAGCGGTCGAGTCTCTGGATGACGCGGTCCTCGCGAAGCTCGAAAAGAATCACACGCGACGCGATTTCTTCGAAGCGGTATCGCTGGCGCGCGCAGCCGGGCTAGCGTTGCAGCCGACGTTCCTCGCTTTTACTCCGTGGACGACCATCGAAAGCTATCGCGATTTGTTGCGCGTTTTAGAGGAACTCGACTTGGTGGAAAGCGTGCCGAGCGTCCAACTCGCGTTAAGGCTCCTGATTACATCGAACTCGCGTCTTCTGGAGCTGGAAGATATACGACGAATCGCGGGCCCATTCGATAAGAAGCTGCTGGTGTATCCGTGGAAACACAGCGATGCGCAGGTTGATGCGCTGGGCGCGCGCGTTTTCCGGTTGGTCGATAAGCTCCAGAAGCAAGGCCGGAACCGCGCCGAAATTTTCTCCGCTATTTGGCAGGAAGCCGGCGATGACCCGCTGCCCGAAAATTTCCATTTGCTGCCAAGGGCAGTAGTCCCTTATCTGGATGAGCCCTGGTACTGTTGAGCGGAGCCAACCGAGGAGCAGGTTGCTCTTCTATAAGTACCAGCGATAAGATCCACGTGCGTGGCGGCGTCGTATAACAAATGCTCTGCTCTTCAGGGATATTACGCAGGTGAACGCTCGGGATTTCGTCCGTTTTGCGGCCGATACTCCCTTGGCTGCGCGGTGGATGCGCAGGCGATGCGGCGGTGAGAGCATTGTCTTCCGTCTGCCGGTGGAGCATTCCCTGGCGATCGCGTTTAGGGAAGCCGCGGAACTTGAGAAATTCAGCATCGTCGTATTGCGCCGCTCCGCCGCGAATATGTGATAATGGGCTGTAGTTCAATTCGGCATCTTTCGCATAGTCCGGTCCAACCGCCCTTGTCCGATCCTGCCCCGATCCACCGTTAGTAATCAAAAGGAAGCTCACTTGAAAAATATATTTGTAGGAAACCTCAGCTTTGGGGCGACCGAAGACACGGTCCGTTCGTTGTTCGAACAGTACGGAACCGTTGAGCGCGTCAGCATCGTTACGGACCGCGATACAGGCCGGGCCAAGGGATTCGGTTTCGTCGAGATGAGTGGCGACGCCGAAGCGGAGCGCGCCATCAGCTCCTTGAACGGACAGGAACTGGACGGCCGGAACCTGACCATCAATGAAGCGCGTCCGAAGGAAGATCGCGGCGGCGGTTTTGGCGGCGGACGGGGCGGCAACGGCGCACCTCGCCAGAATAAGCGCTGGTAGTTGGTTCGGGAAGGAGGCTTCAAAAGTCTCCTTCCCAACTCACCTCATGGCGAAAGTTCACGAGTACATCCTGGTGGCCACCGACGGCACCTGTGGGGTTACCAAGTCGAACGGCCCGATCTGTTTTCAGCAGTCGCGGCAGGAAGTCGGAGGGCACTTTGAGTCCTTCGATCCTCAAGTGGGTGAAGGCTACACGGCGCAGATCAACGAAGACGGCGCGCAGAGGAACTTTAAGCCGAACGCCGCGTTTGAAGGTGTCGCCGGCAACGTGCTGATCGGCAGAATTCATGGCAGCGAAATGTGGGGGCTCTCGCCGGAGCAGCAGGCGGAGATTCGCCTGCGAGTCATCGTTAATCGCAAAGACTCCACCCGCTAAAATGCAAGCATGCGCGTCCTTCTCGTAGCCGCTACCACCGGTTATCAGACGCGTTCCTTTTCGGAAGTGGCCCGGAAATTGAGATTGGAGCTGGTGCTCGCCACCGATCGATGCCATGTTTTGGACGATCCGTGGGGGGACGACGCGGTCGCGTTGCGTTTTGAGGAGCCCGGGGAGGGGATCGAATCCTTGCCTGCGCGTGGCCCCTTTGATGGAGTCGTGGCGGTCGGCGACCGGCCGGCGTACATCGCGGCGCTGGCTGCGAAACAGCTCGGCCTGCCGTTTAGTCCGCCACACGCGGTCCTTGCTACCAAGAATAAATTCCTCGCCCGGCAGAAATTTCGCGCGCAAGGAATGCTTACGCCCGGATATGAGCTTTTTAACGCCCCGACGGGCGCCCGGCGGTATCCGTGCGTACTGAAACCTCTCGGACTCTCCGGCAGCCGAGGCGTGATTCGAGCGAACGATCCTGCCGAGTTTGCCGCGGCTTTCGCACGCATCAAACAGATTGCGGCGGAGCCTTCCGTGCTGGTCGAGGATTTCATTCCCGGCCACGAGTATGCGCTCGAGGGGATCGTCACCGAAGGCCGTTTGCGGGCGCTGGCGCTGTTCGATAAACCCGATCCGCTCGACGGTCCGTTTTTTGAAGAGACGATTTACGTGACGATTCCGATGAAGGCCGCGATCGCCGAGACGACGCAGCGGGCGATCACCGCGCTCGGGTTAACGCAGGGGCCGGTTCACGCCGAAATGCGCGTCAATGAAGAGGGCGTGTGGATGCTCGAAGTGGCCGCGCGTCCGATCGGAGGCCTTTGTTCCACGGTCCTGCGATTTCGAGACGGCAGGACGCTGGAGGAACTGATTCTGCGGCACGCTGTTGGCGAGGATGTCGCTGAAGCGCGGCTCGAAGAGGGAGCGCACGCCGTGATGATGATTCCGATTCCACGCGCCGGTATTTATGTTGGCGTGTCCGGCGTCGAAGACGGGTGCAAAGTTCCGGGCGTTGAAGACATCGTTGTCACCGCGAAGCAAGGGCAGGAAATGCTGCCGCTTCCGGAAGGCGCCAGCTATCTTGGGTTTATTTTTGCGCGGGCGGCTACGCCGGAAGGCGCGGTCCAGGCTCTGCGCGACGCCCACTCCTGCCTGAAATTCGAGTTTGCGGCTAAACTGCCCGTCGTAAAATAAAAAGCATGCCGAACTACAATTGGGATACCGTCGAAAAAGAGCAGATGAATCCGTTTCTGGTGCGACAGGTGATTCATGGGGACCTGATGACCATCGCGCGCCTCGAACTGAAAAGGGGAGCCAGCGTTCCCGAGCACAGCCATCACAATGAACAAGTTTCGATGGTCCAATCCGGCCGCATCATGTTCAATCTCGGTGGTGTCGAAACCACGGTGGGCGCGGGCGAAACCGTGCGCATCCCTCCGAATGTGCGGCACTTTGTCGAGGTCATTGAGGATTGCATTGTATTCGATCTTTTTTCTCCCCGTAGGGAGGATTGGATTAGCGGCGACGATGCATACCTGCGCGCGAAATGAACCACCTGCGCTACATTCTCGAAGAAGATCCGGAGAAGGGACGTCTGGATCGTGCGGCGCTGGAGCTGGCCACCATTCAATTTCCAGATCTTGATGCGGAGCCTTCACTGCTTCAGTTAAACGACTTGGCGTCGCAGTTGGGAGACCGGCTGCGGAACTTCAACGACGGCCGGGATTTCGTCGAGACCGCCCAGAAGTTTCTGTTCGAGGAGCTGGGGTTTCGTGGCAACGATGCGGATTTTTTCGATCCGCTGAATAGCTGCCTGAACCAGGTGCTGGAGCGGCGAACGGGCATCGCGATCACCCTGTCGGTGCTGTACATGGAAGTGGGGCGGCGTCTACAGATGCCTCTTTTCGGCATCGGCTTGCCGAGGCATTTCGTGGTCCAGTACGACGACGGAAATTACAACACTTATATAGATCCGTACGGCGGCAAGCCGATTACGGCGCGAGATTGTTTTGCGCTGGCGCAGACGCAGGTCTTCGATCCGTCGATTCTGGCGCGGGTGACGAAAAAGCAGATTGTGATGCGGATGCTCCACAATATGCGGCACGTTTACCTGCGCAACAACGATTTTGAGCGCGCGGTCACGACGATGGATTGGTTGATTGTGGGCTATCCGGAGGCGGCGGCTTACAAGAGCCGGGGCGCTTTATTGTTGCAACTGAAGCGCTACCAGGCGGCCCGAAGGGATCTGGAGAAATATCTGGAGCTGGACCCGGAGGCGACGGATCGCGAGGATATCCTCAGGAGCCTCGAGAAGATTCATCAGTGGCTGGCGAGTGTAAACTGACACTGCGGCTGTACGAAATATCGTGAGCGACCCGGCCGAAACCGGGCCGCTAGTGGTTTGGACTGTCTCTTATGATGCACAATCCTCTGAAAACCGAAGCCAAAACTCCGTTATAGGATCGATCCTAAAGTCTTCCGTCGAAGCCATACATATAGTTGGCCGCGCGAGCCGTTCCACGGGCTCCGGAAGATCAGCACCACCGTAATACGACGTTTCCTGCGCAGGAAAAAAGCTGTCAAAGAACGCCCGGTGAGGTGCGTCCTTCTGATTTAGAGTACTGGTAAGAAAAACAAAGACATTTCACGCAAAGGCGCTAAGCTCGCTAAGAAAAAGGCGTTAGGCTCCTCGCCTCAGCCGGTGACTGGTTGTTGGCTGGCGGCGCGGCTTTGTGCGGGGGTGCGCCGCTTTGACTGCCCGGCCGGATGCCGAGCCGTAGGGAATCTGGATTTGATTCACGTCGGCGGCGTCGGTGACGAACTCGATGTAGACGTTGTCGCCCGAAGCCAGGCCGCTGGTCGGAACCTGGACGTTAATCTGATAAAGACCGGCCAGGCTCGGCGCCAGACCGGCGAACTCAATGGTGCCCTGGTTTCCCGTCGATCCGTTCTGGCCGTAGTCGTTGAAGTAAACGCTGAGATTTCCGGCGTTATAGACATCCGCGACGCTTAAGGGGCTGGATGGTCCCAGAACGCCGTCGGTAACGGTGGGTGAGACGGGACCAAGACCGGTTAGATAGAGAGAAATATATTCACCGGGCTGCGCGGGACTGGCGGAGGTGATCAAACCGCCGGTCGCCGCGTGGAGGGCCGCGGCCAAACCTATGCCGCTGGCGTTCTGCGAAAAGGCTCCGGGCGCGGCGTCGGTGAGGTACATCTGCACTACGTTCGATTGCACTCCGTTGTTGGTCACTTGAATGTTCGCGAGGCCGCTCATATTCGACGCGACACCGTAAGGAACGATCACGGAAAGCTGGGTGGGACTCACGTAATAGATCGGACAAGGGATGGTGTCGATGGTTACCGATACGCCGCCGAGACTGGTGGGGAAGGCTTGCCCGCCTGGAGTAGTTACCGCGGATGAGGCCAGGCCGGTGCCGAACAGATCGATCAACTCGCCGGGCGCGAGACTCGCTGTGATGGGCTGATAACTGGCGGCATTCACCACTCCGATGGGATTGAGATAAACGCCTTTGCCGGAAAACGACGCAGCGTGCAGTCCTACCACCAGCGAAAAGTAACCTCCGGTTCCGATGCCGACGAACGCTTGTCCGCCGTCGCCGAAAAGATACTGATAGCCGTTCAAATCGATGCCGGTGGAGCCATCGGAGTTCAACACGATTTGATCGTCGGTGCCGAAATCATAGGAATATTCGCCGGGAATATTCAAACGTTCATGAACCACTCCGTCACCGGCGCTGTCGCCGGAGTTGCTGATGCCGCCGTAAAACGAATCCGTTCCCGAGACGCCGGAGAAGTCTTCCAAAGCCGCCGTAAAATAGAGGCCCTGGCTGAGGCTATTGGTCCCGGCAACGGCGAGCGCCTTGATGCCGAAGAAAACGTCATAGCCACCCGCGGTCCATCCCAGGATGAAGTTGCCGTCGGCCGATTCGAAAATCGTCTTCGTTCCCGTGAATAGAGCGGTGGTAGAGTTTGCGCGCGCCGGCAAAGGAATAGTGAGCGTCGCGCTTCCATCGCTGTTGAAATTATAGGTAGCTCCGGTGACGGTCTGCGAAACAGTTTCCGCGGACTGATTGGAGGCCTGTCCATTCAGCGAAATGGTTCCGAAGGTGCCCTTGCCGGTGGGGCTCAGCTCGAACAGCGCGTTTTCGATCTGCGTGGCGCCGCCGCCGGTGAAATCCAACAAGCCGGTTTGATAGGACGACGTGAAGCTCGCGTTGGTGGGTGCGGCGCCTAGTGGGATGGCGATGAAAATATCGTTCATGAGGGAGCCATCGCCGAACGCCTCGGTGGAACTCCCGGTGTACACGCCTTGCGACGAGGCTCCGTAGACATAGCGGTTGCTATCGGTGGGGAACAGCGGATTCGCGACGTAGCCCGCACCGTTGGAGCCGATGGCATATGTCCCGGTTACGCTGAGCGCCTGAGGCGAGCCGCCGGAAACGGTATTGTCGACCGAGGTACCGGTGATCTTATAATTCCCGTTTCCATCGAACGCGATGATGCCGTAGGAGGCGGTAACTTGCGAGGGATCGAAATTGGAATCGACATTCTGGACCGCGAGATGCCGGAAGGCAAAATTCCCCTTCAGAAGCCCGTTTCCACTGGTATCCTGTGTCTGGGCCGACGCGATGGCGAGGGCGGACAGGATCAGCGCTGCTTTCGGAAACCGGGATCTGTTTTGTCTTAGACGCATGAAACCTCTGGAATTTATTATCTCGCGCGCGAATAAACTCACGTCAGTTAAGATGCGCGGAGCGGCGGTATTCGTTCCTTAAATAATAAGAAGTAGCCAGTAGCTGGTGGCCAGCAGCCGAAACTTTTGCTCGTACACGTATAGGACGCGGCACTCGTCCTATTTGTGTACTGATTCGCTCGCGTTACTTGCGGTCCGATAGTTATCATTAATAAAGAGACATTCATGTTTTTTAAAAGACCTCGGCTCTATGCAATTTTTTCGTGCGCAGGTTTGCTGGTTATCGGCAGTTTTTTTGCGCTCCGATCGCAGAGTACTGGACGCCGGGCGGCTCCGCTGATTCACGACCGGGTAGACGAAAATAAGCTGGTCACGCTGCGTGGAAACACGCGCGGAGAGGCGACGGCGGAGAACGACCTGGGCGCGGTCGCGGACGGCCTGATTCTCGATCACATGATGCTTCAGTTGAAGCGTTCGCCGGAGCAGGAACAGGCAGCCGCGCAGTTTGTCGACGAGTTGCACAATCCGAAGTCGCCGAACTTTCACAAATGGCTCACGGCAAGTGAGTACGGCAAGAATTATGGCCTCGCCGACGCGGATATTCAGACCATTACCGGCTGGATGGAGTCGCATGGATTCACGGTCAATTCGGTTTATGCCAATGGCATGACGATCGATTTTTCGGGCAACGCCGGCCAGGTGCGGCGGGCGTTTCACACCGAGATTCACAATCTGGATGTCAACGGTGCGCGGCACATCGCGAACATGAGCGATCCGCAGATTCCGGAAGCGCTGGCGCCCGCGATCGCCGGAATCGTGTCGATGCACGATTTCATGCCTCACAAAATGGCCAAGCCGAAATATACATTTACTTATCAGGGGCAGACCTATTGGGCCCTGGTCCCCGCAGATCTGGCGACGATTTACGATATGAATCCGTTGCTGAAGGCCGGGACCACCGGTTCGGGGCAAACCGTTGTCGTGGTGGAGGACACCGATTTGTACAGCAGCCTGGACTGGACCAATTTTCGCAAAACGCTGGGACTTTCCTCCTACACTTCAGGATCGTTGACCACGGTTCATCCGGCGGGAAGCGGGAGCAATAGCTGCTCCGATCCAGGGGTGAATTCGGCCGACGACGAAGCCGCTCTGGACACCGAATGGGCCAGCGCCGCCGCTCCGGGTGCGGCGATCGTGCTCGCGTCCTGTTCCGATACGGAGGTCACGTTCGGCGGATTTATTGCGATGCAGAATCTGATTAACGGCTCCAATCCGCCGGCGATCATGAGCGTCAGCTATGGAAACTGCGAGGCCGAAAACGGAGCCTCTTCGAATGCTTCCATCAATACGCTGTATCAGCAGGCGGTGATGGAGGGCACCTCCATCTTCGTCTCCTCGGGAGACGAAGGGGCGGCCAGTTGCGACGCGGGACTGGTGAACGCTACGCATGGGATCGGCGTGAGCGCCTACGCCTCGACTCCGTACAACGTGGCGGTGGGGGGAACCGATTTTTCAGACGTAGTGAATGGCACCACCGGCAAGTATTGGAGCCGCACCAACACGACCACCTACGGTTCGGCGCAGAGCTATATTCCTGAAATTCCCTGGAACGACTCCTGCGCGGGAAGCCTGCTGGCCGGCTATATGGGTTATACGACGGTGTACGGCCCGAATGGGTTCTGCGGTAGCGCCGCGGCACAAAATGGCGGTTTCGTCGCTGTGGCCGGCGGCAGTGGAGGGCCCAGCAACTGCGCGACAGGAGCGCCCACAACTTATGGAGTTTCTGGAGGCACCTGCCAGGGATATGCCAAGCCTTCCTGGCAAACCGGACTCTCCGGCATTCCTAACGATGGGGTGCGCGATATTCCGGACGTTTCCATGTTCGCGGCCGACGGCGTGTGGGGACACTATGCGGTGGTTTGTTTTTCCGATCAAAGCAACAACGGGAGCCCATGCACGGGCGCGCCGATCGGTTGGGCGGGGTACGGGGGAACGTCGCTCGCCGCGCCGATCATGGCCGGCATTCAGGCTCTAGTCAATCAGAAGATGGGCGGGGCGCAAGGTAACCCGAATTATGTGTACTACGCGATGGCCGCGAGCACGCCTTCCGCGTTTAACGCCATCACCACCGGAGATATCGATCAGAATTGCAGCGGCGCGGTTAATTGCTACGGTGTGCTCGGGACCGTGGTTTACGGCCGCGGAGGCCGAGTGTTCGGGACGACGTGGGGCGGTGCGCTTTCCGTCTCGAGCGGTTCTTTCACCCCGGCGTACGCTGCCAGTCCCAGCTGGAATTTCGCGACGGGAATCGGCAGCATCGATGTCAATAATCTGGTGACGAACTGGCAGTAGGGCAGGCACGGGGACATCTAATAGCGCGCGTGACCCTTCCCTAGCTCCTCCGGCTTTTTGGCCGACAGCATCAGCTTGATGAGCAGTTCGGTGACGTGGGGCTCAAGCCCTTCTGTGTGACCCTTCTCTTCTCGGACGACGTCCGCGACAATGCGACCGCCTTTGCAATGCGGATATTCGTAGACCTCCGCTGTGCCTGGCCGAGGGAGTCGTCCCCACCCGTCCGAACCCGGGTCCTGACGCGTCGAGTCATACACGTAGCCGGCTTTGGTATCCATTACGTCGGGCTTTCGCACGCGTGCGCCGCAGCCGAGTTTTTGCGCCCACTCCGAAGTTTCCGGCAGTCCTTTGCCGTCCATTTCGTGCTGCCCGGTTTCATAGATGAAGGAGAATTGATTCTCCGGAGGCTCGCGCAATGCGGCCGCGGCCCCTGTAGGATTCGGCGTCGTGCCGCGACCGGCGGTTGGTGCGGCAGGAGGCGTTCGAGGCGTCAGATTGCCGAAATTCCCGCGTCCAGGATTGCCGCCCAGCCGGCCTCCCGATAAACTCAGCCAGCCGTCAACCCTTTGCTTGAAGAAATCCGTGCGGATGATCCGGTTCGACGTCATGCCGCCCTGCGAATGCCCCACCAGCCAGAACGCTTTTATATTGTCCTTGCCAATCTGGTCGTAGATCAAATTGACGATGCCTTGAAGATACTCATCGTCCACGGGAGCCCATGCTTTCGGCGGAGGAGCCACGGCGTTCGGCGTCGCGATCACCAGGCGGTACTTGTCCTTGTAATCCATCATCGGAAAATAGTGGCGCTGCCAGTTGCCATAAGATCCGAACCCGTGCAGGGAGAGGATGAACGTCACCTTCTCGCCCTTTTTCAAATCGCAGGGATAATCGAGGAAAAACGTGCGGCCGCTCTTCGGCTCGACCGCGGTTCCCGATTCGGTAACCATTGGACCGGGACAATTCGCGTCCGGACAATGCAGCGGAGGGGGAGTTTTGCAAGCCACACCGTCGAGCTCGAGCGGCACTTTCTTCGCGTAGGCGGCCATGGCCATCGCGGTGGTTACAACGAGTAGCTTCATAGTTATGAAGCATCTTACCGCTATTTCCGAACGAAAACCAACGTGATCGGCCTGCTGCCCGGCTTCACGACCGTGGCCGTCATAGTTCCGTTCGCGCCCATCGCGTAGCTTTCCGTGGTGACCATGCCCGATTGCGTGGTGATCACTTTCAGAACATCGTGATCCCACTTCGCCTTGCTCTTCAGATCCTTGCTGGTTTTGATGGTGGCGCTGTTTTCGCTGTCCATCATGTCTTTGTAGAAGAAGGTATTAGTGGCACCCTCATACTTGAAGTCGCGGGAAACGGTGATGTCGCCCTCGCGCTCATTGATGGTCACGGTTCCGGTCTGAATCACCGCCTGTCCGCTAAAATCGCTCTGGGTCGGTTCCAGGACCCAGGTCCCGTTCAAGGCCGTGTGATCGCGTCCGAAAGCCGAGAATGCCAGCAAAACGATGCCGGTAAAAATGGATGTACAGGTCTTCATGACCTGTTAAGAAGCACGTGCGGTACCATCTTGTTCAAAATGTGGGCGGACCCCCATCGACCTTTCCTTGCAGCGAAAACAGTCTGGCGTCCGCCCTACCTTATTGATAAAATTGCACGAATCCGCAAATTCCAGTTACTTCTTGACGACGTCTCCGCCTTCCGTGTACACCGCGTTATGCTTTTCTTTCTCCGTCTCCCGGTCGATGTACGGAATCCCTTTCTCCATCCAAGCGGGCTTCGGAGCGTCCTTCAGTAAGTAATCGAAAAACTCCTGCATGCGCACGGTGTAGTCCTTCTGATCGGGACGCCGGCGCAGTCCATGAGGCTCGCCATTGTAGTTGAACAAATACGCTTCCTTGCCCAGCCTGCGCAGGGACAGGAAAAACTCGATCCCCTGATACCACGGCACCGCGTCATCGCCGTCATTTTGCAGGATCAACACCGGTGTCTTGACCCGATCCATTTGAAACACCGGAGAATTTTCGATGAACCGCAGAGGCTCCTCCCACAGGGTCCCTCCAATGCGGCTCTGCGTTTTTTCATACTGGAATTGCCGCGGCAAACCCGTACCCCAGCGAATCCCGTTGTAAGCGCTGATCATGTCGACGACCGGCGCGCCCGCTTCGGCTGCGTGAAAAATATTAGTCTGCGTCAACAGGTACGCCGTCTGATAACCACCCCAGCTATGCCCCTGAATGCCGATCGCGTTGCGATTGACATAGCCTTTCTCGACCACGGCTTCAATCGCCGGCAGCACGCACTTGAGCGCGCTCTGCCCCGGATGCCCGGTGGTATAAATAATATCCGGCGTCAACACAATGTACCCGTTGCTGACGTAATACGCGATGTTGATCGATGTTCCCGGCGTGGGCCGCACGAAGCTGTTCACGTTCTGCGACAGACGCTCGTAAATGTAAATCATCATCGGATACTTGCGCTGCGGGTTGAAATTTTCAGGCTTGTACATAGCGGCCTGCAACTCCACGCCGTCGTCGTTGTGATACTTAATCAGCTCGCCGGTGCCCCACAAAATCCCCGCCTGTTGAGGATTCGCGTCCGTGACCTTCTTCATCTGCTTGAAGCTCATGTCCGTGATCTGAATATCCGGCTGGTCGTGGAACGTGGTCGCGGTCAGCATCACCACATCGGCATCTCTGGCCTTTCCCAGCGGGCGATAATTCTTCGGACCCATCAACAATTTCTGCGGAGCGCCCTTATCCAAAGCAACAGTGTAGAACCCGGAATCCCGCGTTTCGACATTCTCCGCGCGCAATAGCAGAGGCTTCGCCGGATCGATCCCGCGCTCCTCTTCCTCCTCCGCGGCAACGTCCAGCCGCACTACTCGAAATTGCAAATGCGCAGGCCGTCCGTCGGTCAGCTTCTTGGACGAAGCTCCATCGGGCGAAACCGCCCACACATCGTATTCGTCGTAAACCAGCGCCCATTTCCCGTCTTTAGTAAAACCGGCCGAGCCGTACGCGGGAGGTGTGTCCGGCGTATCGTGCTCCTCATTGAAAAATACCGCGTTGGTTTTTCCGGTCAGATCCGTCATCTTGCCATCCGGAATCTGGATCGACCACCACTGCTTGTCCTTGAAGGCGAGAAGATATTTCCCATCCGGCGAAAACTGCACGCCGCCTCCGCCGCCGCGTCCACCGCCTCCGCCCCTGACCTGCGGCAGAATCAGCTTGCGTGCCCCAGTGACAGTGTCGACCAGGTACACATCGTTATAGGTCCCGTCGTAATCCACCATGTGCCGCAAGGCCCGATCGTCCATGCCGATCGCATAGCGGCCGTCGTCGCTGGGCGTCAGGCCGATCATTTCGGGATCGGCAAGCTGGAGGAATTTTTTGTCCGCCAGGTGAATTACTGCGCGATAGGACCTCGCTCTTTCCTGCGCCGCCCGTACCTTCTGCATCGGCTGAATATAGTCGTCGTTCCAACGCCACAGATCCGCGACCACCTTCTCTTCATTGGGACCCGGAGTCGCGGTGCTGACCGGCGTATCGCTCTCCGCCGCGGCGACTGTGCCCACCGGAGCAGCGCTCAGAAACAGGCGAGAGCCGTCCCGCGAGAAGGTCACCGGCCCGCGTTCGAAAATCGCATAGCCCTGCCGGAATCCCGGCGTCGCTTCCGAGACCACTTCGGCCGCGCTCGAAGATTTGCGATCCCACAAGTAAACTTTGTACTTCGGCGGCTTCGCTGAAGCATCGTCGCGATCGCTCAAAAACGCGAGCTGCTTCTGCGAGAAATCCCAAGTGAGTTTGGAATAACGGCCTTTGCCCGCCAGCAACGCCACCGGAGCAGCGGACGAATCCGGCGTTATCACGTACGCCCCGTTGGATTCTTCTTTCTTCGAAGCCACCGTGTATGCCAGCGTCTTCCCATCCTTGCTCATCGAATATTCCGTGACATCTTCAAACGTGCGTTCCGCAACCATCTGGCCGCGCAAGTCGCGAAGGATCAGATCGGACCCGTTTTTCGCCCGCGCGCCCCCGCGCCCTCCACCGCCGCGGCCCCCACGCTGATCCTCGCCGTCGGCGTTATTTTCAGGGCTGGCCGCCGGAGCCGCGCCGGCTTTCGGACCTTTTAAATACGCCAGCAAACTTTCCCCGTTTTCCGGAAGCTGAAAACTCGCTACATCGGCAACCCGTGAGGACGTCATCGCTGTCAGATCGAAAATCAGCAGGCTCGGCTTGGGCATTTCATCGGCGCGCTTCTTGTCTTTTTTCGCCTGATCCGTGTCCGCCTTTTTCGCGAACGCGGTCGAGATCAGAAATTTACCATCGGCGGTGAAGGCCAGCCGCGCTCCACGCCCGCCGCCTCCCGGGCCCTCCGCGGGAGCCTCGAAGTTCTGCGTATCGGGAGCAGGCGGCAGTGATCCTGCGCTTTCTCTCGACTCTTTCCCGGTCGTCAGATTGCGAACCACGATTTCGCCGTCGCCCTCTTCCGGGAATAGCGAGTAGGCCAGAAATTTTCCGTCATGCGAAAGCACCTGCCCCGAAATTGCTTTCCAGGGATCGTAATCGCGATGATGCAGCGGACGTTTTGCCGGAGTCTGCGCAATACCTGCCAACGCAAATGCAATAAGCAGCGAAATTCGAGTTATGCGGTGAGTGTGCATAGGTTAGAAGCCTTTCAAAAGATTATAAACCCGTTCTGGCACACCATTTGCTTAGCAAATTTCCGAGGTTGAGCGGCCTGCATCATGTGTAAGGAAGAAAATAGAAAAAAAGGAAACAAACCGGAGGATCAGGTTCTTCATTGCGGGACGGCGAAACGTCTGCTCGATGAGTTCGGAGAAGCAGTCAAAGTGGTTTTAGCACTGCACGAAGCGCAGTTTCTTGCGATTGTCGAAGGAGAATCGAACGCGAACCGGTTCGATCTTCTCATTCATGAGGCGCTTGAGCAAAAGCAAAACGCCAAGTACGCCTATCTAAGCCATATCGAAACCCACGGCTGCTCATTCTAAAAAAATGCGAACATTAACCCTGGTCGAACGCGAGCGAATTACGGACAGCGTACTGAAAATTCAGTCCGTGCGCCAATCCTTGGATTTAGTGGGCGATGACAAAGTCCCTTGCATGGAAGAAATCGAATGTTGTCTGGAAAACGCTGATCAGAATCTTCGTGCAGCTTTAGGATACGCCCCGTCGAAATTACCTGCCGAAAAAGATCTCGGAACGTAACTTCACTTCTCAGGGATTCAGCCTCACCGCCAGCGCCTGCTTCCCGCTTACCAAACCAAACGTACCGTCTGCCTGTTGTTTTTCCGTCGCAACTTTTAACGCGAAGCATTCCAGCGCGGGAGCCATCCATACCGTCCTTCTCACGCGATTCCCGTCGAGCGGGAGTTGTATCGCCACCGTCGGATAGCCAAGAATCGTTTCGCGATCCACGATCTTCCCGTCCGCGCAGCCAATGCCCGGATTCGCCGCAGCCATCGGCAAGCTAAAATGCCCAACGCCGGTGATGCATTTTTCATCCGCGCATTGGGTGTTGACCGCGGGCCTGGGCGCCGCCGCTGCCATTTTGTCGACCATCTCAGAACCGCCGGGCGAAAGCCGCAGCAATCGAAAGCGAATCGGAGCGGTTGCATCGCCCGCCGCATCCAGCAGGCGCGCAATCGCATCGTGGACTGGATTGTCCGGAATATGTCGCGATAACAAAATCTCCCGTCCATATTGATCGTTGTACGATGTGCTGTACATATCGATCGCCGGCGAACCGTCTTTCGAATACCGCACGAATTCGGAATCCACCAGGTAAGGATGCTTGACCGGAGGAGCGGTCAACCCCATCCTCTGCGGGATCGCCGGCGTCACGAACAACAGTAACGCCGCCATCCCAAGCACTGCCGGCACCAGCACCGCGATCCAGCGCTTTCTTCTGCGCTCCGCCTTGGCCTGGAGTGCGGTCCTCACGGATTCGCGCAATGATCTGGGCGCAGCCGGAACTTTCCACGTATTGAGCAGCTCGTCGAGTTCGGTGTCGTTCATTGTTTTCTCTCCAGGCCCGGCGCGAATGCGGCGAGCGTCTCTTTCAATCCGGCGCGCGCGCGTTGCAAACGCGATTTCACCGCCGTGACCTCCAGGTCCAGAACGCGGGCGATCTCGGCCAGAGGCATTTGTTCGTAATGAGCCAGAATCAGTACTTCCCTCTGCGTCTCCGGCAATTCCATGACGGCCCGCGCCACCACGTCTTCCATCTCCGCGCGTATAACTTCGCGCTCCGGGGACGGGCCATGCCCCGGGTCGGGTCCGTATTCTTTTTTACGCAGCCTCTTCAGCGATTGGTTTCGAACCACGCCGAACAGATAAGTGCGGATCGGAGTACGCGCCGGATCGTAGGAACACGCCGGACGCAGCAGTTCGAGGAAGCATTCCTGCACGATATCTTCCGCATCCGCCGCCGAACCGGTCAGCCGGTAGGCGAAGCGAAACAGAGGTAAATGATGATCGTCGAACAGCCGCAGGAAATCTGCTTCAGACCAATCCATGTTGTCTAAACAGTATTACCGCGAGCAGCGAAAAGGAATCGCGCGTTTTGTGGGGCAGGTTCCCGACCTGCCCTCCGACGGCCTTGGGTTTACGTAAACAGTTCGTTGATCGGGTTGTAGTAGTCCGGCCCCAGCGACTGCGGGACGAACTCGAAACCCCTATGGAACGGATCGTTATAGCAGATCGTCGTCCAATCGATCCCCATGGCGGAGTAGATGGTTGCTTCGATATCTTCCGGATTCACCGCACGGTTTTGAGACCACCCGTTATCCAGGATATTCGAGCCGGTTGCGTCGGTGGTGCCGATAATCCGTCCGCCCTGTACGCCTCCGCCGGCGAAGAAGGCGAACTGGTTCAGGTAATGATCACGGCCCAGCGCGGCGGTGAAGACCGGCGTGCGGCCAAACTCTCCGAGAGCGACGATCATGGTGGATTCGAGCATGCCCGCCGCTTGAAGATCGCCGATCAACGCGGCCACTCCAGCGTCGAACTGCTTGCCCAACGTGAAAATGTTATTGCCGTTCTTGTTCGACGCCGCTCCGTAAATATCGACGTGCATGTCCCAGCCGCCGACTGAAACCTGGATGAATCGCGTCCCTTGATTCGCCGCCAGTGCCTGTTTCGCGACGAGAAGTGCATTACCGAACGAGCTGGCGCCATAGCGCGTGCTGTCGGCGGAGGAATAAGTGAATACGCTCTGTACGGTCGGGTCGTACATCAGGCCCGTGCCAGACGTGTACAGACTGTCCATATCCTCAACCGGCGTGCCGAGCGGAGAATTCACGCGCAGCACATCGTCTTCCGCGTGCATCTGGGTGTACATCTCCTGCCAGCGCGTCTGCCCCAGCGAATTTGTGGTATTCGGCAGACCAGCCGTGGAAGGATCTACCTTGAACGGAGCATACGTCGCATCGAGATAGCCGGAGCTAACCGCGCCATCGGAATTGAGAGCGAGAAATGTCGGTAGTACGTGCCCCGGCTGCCGCTCCGCGGCTTTTTGGAGCGCAACGATACTGCCGATATTCGGCGCGATGTTCCCCAGCGATGCCGCCGGATTGCGTCCGATCTGTACCCAGGTTTGGCCCAGGCTATGGACCAGCGCGTGCGCTTGCACGGAGCGTACGATCGAGAACTGGCTGGTCATCGCACCAAGCTTGGGAAGAATTCCAGTCGGCCACAAGACGCCGTTGACCGTTTCGGGTGCGGCGGCGGCCGGTGTGACTCCAGCCGTATTCTTAAAATCGAAGGTATCGACGTGGCTCGGGGCGCCGGCCATCAGAATGAAAATGACGTTGGTGGCCTTGTTGATCGTCGTCATGTTCTGGCTGGTGCAGGTGCCGGGAGCCTGGGCCTTGGCTTCCTTGGCGAGGAATGAAGCGGTGATGCCCGCCCCGGCGATCTGAAAGAAATTGCGCCGCGTCCAGTGAGGGCGCCGGAAATAAGAGGGCCGCGCCGCCGGATTCGAAGCCAGAATTTTTTTGATGTTTTCTTTATTCATGGCGGGCTCCTTAGTAATTGAACATGAAGTCGACCTTGTTATATAAGGTCCACATCAGTTCCTGCATCTTTTGCGATTTGGTTCCCGTGCTCAGGAACGTGGTGGCCGACGCCATTTCCGCCGCGGTCGGATAGCGGGAAAGAATATTGATCCACAAGGTATTGATCGCGTTCGCGTTGCTGGTTTGCGCGAGCGCATTGCTCAACAAGCTCTGCGTTGCGCCGGTGCCGGAGGAAACCAGCTTGTTCATCATCTGCGAATCGTTCATCAGCCCCAGGGCTTGCTGAATCGCCCCATCCTGCTTTCGCGGCTGCGTATCGCGATCGCCCGGCAGGAAAGCCGCCAGCAAAGTCGAGGTCTCCTTCGCCGGTTCCGGATATTGCATGGCCCACTGAGAGCTGGTCCCGTTGTCGAACGTAAACTTATTCGGTATGTTCGCCGAGAGCGAAATGGAATCCGCGATTTCCTCGCTCCACAGGCGGCGGACCAGTTTGCGCGCAAACAGAGGCTGCCAGTTCAGATTCCAAACCGTCGGATCGTAATCGGAGGAAAGCTGATAGGCCTGCGAATTTACGATGGTCCGCATCAGGTGCGTGGTCGAATAGCCGCTGGCGATAAAATCACTGGTCAGCGCTTCGAGCAGTTCCGGATTCGAGGGCTGCAGAGTCCACGGCGCCGGCGGAGGATTGTTCGGATCCAGGCGCGCCGGATCGAACTGATCGGGCGGATCGACAATCCCCATCCCGAAGAAGTACGCCCACATATAATTCACCGCGGCGCGCGCAAACTGGCGATCCGCAACTACCTGCGCGGCCAGCGACTGGCGATAGTTCAGATTGGCCGCCGCGCCCTGCCCGGTAAAAGGATACGACGGAGGCACCGTTTTCTCCGATCCGATCGGCTGCCTCGCGGGGCGATTGCCGGTGGTGGTGTTCAGCGCGTAATCCGTCTTATATCCGCTATCGTCGGCGTACCAGTAAAGTTGGCTTCCGCTGACGCCTGGACTGACCGCTGGATCGCGCAGCGCTATGTGCGAAAAGAACGACGACATGCCCCACGCTTGAAGACGAGTGAAATTGCCGGCCCACAGGCTGATCGTATCCAGGTGGCCGCGGCCGTTATGGCACAGCAGGCAATTCATATGCGAAAGACCCAGGAATGTTTCGGCCACCGCGGCCGCTTCCCCATCCCAAATGTCCTGATTCGGTCCGCCCGTGACGCGCGAAGTGATGATCCAGTTGAGCTCGCCCTGAGAAAAGTTATTCGTTCCCTGCGACGCGATCAGATCCAGAGCGACCTTATTATATGCAGTGCCGTTGGTGAGAAAACTGCGGATATAGTTATTCAATCCATCGCGGCCCCCTGCGTAAATCGTGGTGCCGGAGGAAGGAAAGGTGGACGCGGCCTTGAACTGATCCCCGAAATACATGGTCCATTTATCGAGCCATTGCGGCGCCGCGAACAAAGTTTCAATAAGGTCCGCGCGCTTCGTGGGACTGGTGCTAGCCACAAAGCTGGTCACCGCGGCCGCCGTCGGAATCCGCCCGGTCATATCCAGGTAGATGCGGCGGACGAACTCATAATCGTTGGTCATGCGCGCCGGAGTCACCCCCTGCGCCTTCAATGCCGGGAAAATATAGCCGTCGATCAGATTTGTGCTGGTCGTATCCGTCGAAGAAGTCCGGCTCCCGCCGGGCGCCGAAGGCATCGAAGCCGCCGTCGCGCCCGCTCCCATGCTGGCCGCCCGCGTCGCGCTCACCTGCGAAGTTAGCTGTCCCAGCCTCAGGCTTTTGAGAGCCTGATTCGCATAGCGTTCCCGCTGCGCCCCGAACATCAGACAATCCGAATGATTGGTAACCGATGCACCCTCCGCTTGCTGATTCTGAACAGGCTCCTGCGCTTGAATCGCAAGTAAACCAGTGCCTACCAGACCCGTCATGACAGATGAAATAATAAAAATACGTTTCTTCGCTCTGAAATAAACCATGGAGTGTCCTCCGCCGTTACGTTCTTCATAGTCTAACCCGCATCCCCGAAATAGTTCCCTCACTAGGGGAGTTTTCCGTTTAAAAACCGATTCACCG
The DNA here is from genome assembly GCA_035485055.1 of Bryobacteraceae bacterium. Classification (GTDB taxonomy): domain Bacteria; phylum Acidobacteriota; class Terriglobia; order Bryobacterales; family Bryobacteraceae; genus Palsa-187. Next base: position 77,729 of record DATHOJ010000120.1, on the reverse strand, counting down.
CGCACCGACATCCCCAAAGCCGGGTTAGAGTTACTAGGAACGACTACGACGGGGATACCTTGAAAACAAGCTTCTTTCTTCTCATTTCGGCAAGCGCGATGCTCTGCCACGGACAAATCTCAACTAATCAGTCGCTCAGCGGAAAGTATTTCTTCCGCCAGGTGATGCTCCTCACCGATGGATCTTCCGCGCCCAACGTTACAAATTCGATAAGTGGCGAAGGCACCATCACCTTCGATGGAAACGGAAATTTCGCCGTCACCGGACAGCAGATCTCCGGCACGGCAGCCGCCGTATCTCTAACCGGCAGTGGAACTTACACCGTCAACCCCGGTGGATTCATGACGATGTCGAATCCTCTTAAATCCGGAGTCACCCTCAACAGTAGGCTTGGTCAAGGAGCGGTAGTAGGGTCATCGACCGAGGCCGGACCCTCCGTGTTCGACATCTTTATAGCGATCCCGGCCCCGGTCGGGGCGTCGAACGCAATTCTCCTAGGGTCCTATTGGGTATCGAGCCTCGAATTCCCCAGCGGCGGCCTCACCAACATTCGCAACACGAACTTCGAGCTCACCTCGACCGGCGCCGGAAGCTTCGTCGAAACGTCGGTCACCGGCCAGGCCGCGAATCTGAACAACATACTGATGACTCAGACCGTTGGGCCGATCACGTACTCCATCTCCCAGGATGGTTCGGGCACAATGACCTTTCCGCTCGCCTCAGGGCTGACCGCGAACACCCAGTTGATCTCCGGCGTCGAAAATATCTTCGTCGCACCCGGAGGCATCTATTTCATCGGCGGATCGATCGCAGCCGGTGGACACGGTCTGGTCGTCGGCATCAAAAACTACGGCAGCGGCGCCGCCACCAACGCCAGTTTCAACGGATTTTATTACGCAGCGGGGATCCGCTACGACACGCAGCCCGCTCGTCTCACCGCAGTCGTCGGGAGCGTTCACGCCGACGGCGCAGGCGACACCATCTGGGCGCGCCGCACCAAGCAGACCGACGGCCTCTTCGATTCCTCCCCGCTCATCACCTACAATCTGAACCCCGATGGCTCGGGCGTATGGGCCTCGGCGCCCGGTCACGTCAACGCAGATGTCAATACCACCACGTTCTCATCCAGCGGGGTCGACATCTTCAACTCCACCAGCTATGAGATTTATTTCGGAGCCCTCCTCGCCCCGCAATCCGGAACCGGAGTTTTCCTGAACCCGCAGGGTGTACTCAACGCCGCGAGCTTCGCGCCGCCCGGATATCCCATCTCGCCCGGCGGAGTGATGACGCTCTTCGGAACCGGTTTCCCTTCCGCAGCGGTAACCGCATCAGCGCCTCCCTTCGGACCGACGCTGGGCGGAGTGCAAGTCTCGGTCAACGGAACGTCCGCGCCCGTTTATTCCGTTTCCTCGACGCAGATCAGCGCCATCGTGCCGTTCGCCGCCACCGGCTCCACTGCGACCATCGTAGTAACGGTAGGCAGCACGAAATCGAACGCGGTAATCGTGCCTCTCGCGGCCACATCGCCCGGAATTTTCAGTTTCCCCGCGAACGGCATCGGCAACGCCGCGGCCCTGCACGCGGATTACTCCCTGATCAGCGCGACCAATCCCGCGACTCAAGGCGAAATCATTTCGATGTATCTGACCGGCCTCGGTACGACCAAACCGACTGTTCAGGATGGAGCCGCCGCGCCTGGCAAGGCTCCTTTAGCCGTGATCACCGGAGGACTCGCAATCTACGTGGGAGGCGTGCAGGTCCCGGCAAACCAAATCTACTACGCCGGCCTCGCGCCGACCTTGGCAGGCCTATACCAGGTAAATTTCATGATCCCCAACGTCCCCGCCGGAAACGTCGCCGTAGCCGTCCAGACCAACGAAGGATTCACTGACCTGGTTTATCTCCCGATCCAGTAGTGCAGGCCTGCCGATTCCGAGCCGCGACCGCAGGAAGCGATCTCTTCTTGGAGGTGGCACAGACTTTAGTCTGTGTTCCCTGATCTACTCAAACAAATCCGCCGCAAACAACTTCCGCCCCGCCGTCGCCGCCCGGAAAGCCCATGCTGCCAGCACTGCGATGCTCGCAATCGCGAGCACCACGCTCCCGAAATACCACATGGACGGATTCATCGTGATCGGCAAGTTAGCGATCGAATCCGTAGTGAACGCCGCCACCGCCAGCGTCACCAGCCCGAAGCGCACCACCGCGACAGCCGCAATAAGGTAAATCGCCATGATAATCGGAGCGGAGAGCAGAGGATGCGTGCTCCCCAGGGTCTGCAGCACGGTCCAGATCGCCACAAACGCCGCCGCGGCCAGCCATTTATTTCGCAGCAGGACTCGCAGGATAAACAGCATGAAAAAGAACACCAGTGAAAGGCGGATCGATTCCGTTACCAGCGAGGTGGACTCCGCCAGCGTGCTGCGCATGCCGTTCAGAAATTCGATGCTATGGAAGGATGGCTCAGCTTCTCCGAAGACGCGGGCCAGCGCCGAGCCGATCTCGCTGATCATGGTCCACAGCGTTCCCAGCACCATCCCGAAGAGCACATCGCGTCCCACCGCCGGATCGCTCACTTTGCCCTCGATCAACCGGCTCCAGGAAATGATCGAATGCGGCCAGTGGCGCCGCACGTAGGGCTCCAGCGCCAGGTACACCATCCAGATGACCGCTGCGCTGAAGAGGGACGTCGCCAGAGCCATCGCGAACTGCCCGAACATCGCGGCCTGTGCCGTGAAGTGTCCCGCGAACACCCACAACAGCATGTAGCAGCAGAACAGCGCGATCCCCAGGCGCAAGGCTCCCCGCTGGTCGGCTTTGCCGCGCGCGATATTCCGCCGCGCGAGCCACGCCGGGACGATCAGCAGCACCAGCCCGATGACCAACAGAAATAGGCCGCGCGCCCGTTCGTTGGCAGTGGGCATATGCTCGCTCGAAGGCTTGGTCCAGGGACCCACCATTTTGAAAAACACCGGCTTGCCCATCCAGGACGCCGCTTCCACGCGCACCGGAATCGACGTTCCGGGATACACTCCCGTCCACGCCAGCCTTTCGTCGGCCGCATGCGGAGGCGTCCACAGCGATTCTGTTTTCTCAAACAACTTCGGATCGAGGTCGGCCAAACGGAATGCTGCGCTCCAATCCGCGGACTGTGCGGCTGCGCCTTCCGGACGCACCTGCGGCGGAACCGCTTCGAAATAAATGAGCCTCGACTGATCGTCCAGTCTCAGCAGCGTCATCCCGGGAACGTCGCGCGCCGGATCGTCCTCCCAAGGGATCGTGGGCGTCAACGAATCGCTATGCCAGGTTTCGGGAATCATCGCCCGCGGGCTCTCCCGATACCACCACACCAGCGTCCTCGGCCGATGCGCCAGCAGAGCCGCGAAATCCGGCTTCGCACCGGCCCTCTTTACCTGGTACTGGAATCCGCCGTCATCGAAAGTGAAGGACTGCGTCGAATCGGCGGATTTGCCGGAATACCCCAAACCATCCAGCACAAACCGCGCCCGATGCCGCAGCACTTCGGGCGACGCATCGGAGCCCGCGATTTCGACAGCATTATCCTTCACGCCGAGCACCAGCCCGGCAATCGTCCCCACCACCACGAAAGCCAAGCAGGCCATTGCAATGCGTGGTGACAATCCGGAAGCATCGCCCGCCGCGGCCACCATTTGCGGCGAAGGAGTCTCGCCTGCCGCCAGCGCGGCCGCCAGTGGATCGCCTCCCGGCAGAGCAGCCGCAACCGCCAGCGCAGATGAAGGACGCTGCGCCGGATCGCGCTCCATGCAGCGCAGAATCACCCGCTCGACACCCGGATCCAGATCGTGCACTAACGTCGAAGGACTCGCCGGCGCGCTTTCATTCCGCGTCCGCACCAGGTCCGCCAGCGTAGCGCTCTCGAACGGACGCTTGCCCGTGAAAATTTCGTACAGCACCAAACCCAGCGAATAAATCTCGCTACGCACCGTGACTTCTTTGCCGTCAAGCTGCTCCGGAGCCATGTACGCGGGCGTCCCGTTGCGAACCTCCGCGCCTTCCACCTGCCCGGCTAGCGCGGCCAGTCCGAAATCGGTGATCAACACCTGCCCGTGCGAATCGAGCATAATGTTGCCCGGCTTCAGATCGCGATGCAGCACGCCTTTTTCATGCGCCGCCGCAAGCCCCGCGCACAATTTCCGCGAAACCTCGATCGCCTTTGCTTCCGGCAGGTGTCCGATGCGCCGCAGCAGAACGCCCAGGTCCTCGCCGTCGACATATTCCATCGACAAAAACAACTGTCCGTCGATTTCGCCCAGATCGTAAACCCGGCAAACGTTCGGGTGCGAGACTTGCCGCGCGATCCGAACCTCATTTCGGAACCGGTCGAGCGCCACTGGATTATCCGTCACATCGGCGGGCAGAAATTTCAGCGCCACCGCCTGCCCCAATACCAGGTCGTCGGCGCGATACACCTCACCCATGCCGCCCTGCCCCAGCTTCGAGATAATGCGATACCGCTCCGCAAGTAGAACGCCGGGAACAAATCGACCATCACTCGAAGATGTAGAAGAGGAGAAGCGAAGCTTCGACGACTGAGAATTCGCCGACTGCGAGCCCGACTGCGAATTTGAGGACGCCGCCACCGTCTGCGTGGCCAGCGAGTCCGGCTGCACCGCGGTGCCGCAGGCCAGGCAGAAACGGCTATTCTCCGGAAGGTCGCTCGCGCACTTGCGGCACTTCGTCGTCTGCATTCGACTAATGTATCATTCAGAACAATGCCTGCTGGATGGGAACAATCCCTCGCGAAATGGCAAGACGCCGGGTTGATCGATCCGGAAGCGGCTGCGCGCATTCGCGATTTTGAAGGTCGCGATTCCGGCTCCGCCCGGCTGCGCTGGCCCGCCATCGCGGCCATCGCGTTCGGCGCCATGATGCTGATCGCCGGAGTCCTGCTGTTCGTCTCCGCCCATTGGGATGAGATTTCGCCCTCCACCAGATTCGCGATGGTCGTGCTGATGGTCGCGATTTTCCACGCCGCAGGAGCCTACGCCGCACCGCGCATGGATGCTCTGGCCATCGCTCTGCACGGCATCGGCACCGCGACATTAGGCGCGGGCATCTACCTGTCCGGCCAAATCTTCAACATGTCGGAGCACTGGCCCTCCGCGATCCTCATGTGGGCCGTCGGAGCGATGGTTGCTTGGCTTCTGCGTCGCGACTGGCTCCAGCTCACCTTCCTCGCGATCCTCGCGCCCGCCTGGGTCGCCGCCGAATGGGTCGACGCGCACTCCTCCTCAGACCAGTTCGTCTTCCGTATCCTGTGCCAGGGCATGCTCCTGTTGTCCATCGCCTATTTCACCGCCCCGCAATCGAAAGCGCTGCGGTGGATCGGAGGTCTCGCAATTCTACCTTGGGCCTTGGCGCTCGCTCTGGACCACCAGTTTTTCGGCGCGTCGCGCGATAAGGAAGAATTTTTCGCCTATGCGGGTGCGTATGCGTTGCCGCTGGCCGTCGCGTTTCTGTTGCGCCGCCAAAAAGCCTGGATCAATGTCGTCGCCGCCGTGTGGGTGTTTCTGTTGAACCTCACTGCCTATCAGTCCGCCAGCCCCCTGCTTTATCTCGTCTGTGGCCTCGGCGCGGCCGGATTCGTCGCCTGGGGGATGCACGAGCATCGCAGCGAGCGCATCAACCTCGGCATGGCCGGATTCGCCATCACTGTTCTATGCTTCTATTTCTCAACCGTCATGGATAAGCTCGGCCGTTCGGAGAGCCTCATCGGCCTCGGCGTCCTGTTCCTGGCGGGCGGATGGGCGCTTGAAAAATTGCGCCGCAGACTGGTCGCCCAGATGAGACAATCGGCATGACCGCTCTCACCAAAGGCCTGATTCTGTGCGGTGTGCAAACCGCGATGGTCCTCTCGATCGGCGGCAAACTGTTGCTTGACCGCGCGACGCTTCCTCGCCTGTGGGTGCGCGTGCGCCCGTACGATCCCAATATGCCGATCCGCGGCCGCTACGTTTCCTTAACCCTCAACGCCGAAGCCCGCGGTTTCCGGGACGGAACGGTCTACGATCAAGCGAAATACTCGGTGGAAGAGGGCAAACTGGTGGCGCGCCCCGCCTCGATCGATGGCACCGGCGTGACCGTCAGCAACGGCACCGCCCCGGTGCAAATCGCCTACTTTATTCCCGAGCATGTTCCCGATCCATCGCTGCGCTCCGCGGACGAAGAGCTGTGGGCCGAAGTGACCGTGCCGCGCAAAGGCCCTCCCAGGCCAATCCAACTCGGCGTAAAGAAAAACGGCATAATCACGCCACTGAAACTCAATTAACGCGTATTCTGGCTACTGGCTACTGGCTACTGGCTACTGGCTACTTCTTTTCAAGCCAGCATGCCCTTGACGACGTTCCCCGCAACATCCGTCAGCCGGAAATCCCGGCCTGCATATCGAAACGTCAGCTTGGTGTGATCGAACCCCAGCAGGTGCAGGATCGTCGCGTGGAAATCGTGTACGTGGACCTCGTTTTCAGCGATATTGGCCCCAAAATCGTCCGTCTGTCCCCAAGCGATCCCTGGCTTCGCGCCTCCGCCCGCCATCCAGGAACAGAACGCCTTATTGTAATGACTCCGCCCGTCAGGCCCGTCCACAAACGGACTGCGCCCGAACTCCGTAGTCCAAACCACCAACGTGTCTTCGAGCATTCCACGCGACTTCAAATCTTTCAACAACCCCGCAATCGGCTGATCGACGTTGCGCGCCAAAGGTTCGTGCGACTTTATGTTGGAGTGCGCATCCCAGTTATCCGACGCGCCCACGTCGATCAACTCGATAAACCGCACGCCTCTCTCGGCGAGCCTTCGGGCCATAATGCACTGCCACGCGAACCCCTTGGTGCTGCCGCGCTCCAGGCCATAGAGCTTCAGCGTCGCATCCGTTTCCTTCGATAGATCCAGCACCTCCGGCATCTGCATCTGCATCCCGTACGCCGTCTCGAAGGTCTTAATCCGCGCCGCCAGCGCAGGATCTTCCGGCCGTGACATCTGGTGCCTCTGGTTCAATCGCCCCAGCAACCCCAGTTCGAGATCTTCCATTTTCTGCGTCGGCGCACTCCGCGCGAGATTGGGAATCGGGTCCGGACCCGAGCTCACCAGCGTCCCCGAATGGCACCCCGGCAGAAAATCCGACGACCACGCCTGCGCCCCTGTGTACGGCAGCTTCGGCGCCAGCACCACGAACGACGGCAGATTCTGATTCACGGTTCCCAGACCGTAACTGACCCAGCTCCCGATGCTCGGCCGCGCCACCGTCACCGACCCGGTATGAATCCCCAGCGCCGCCTGAAAATGATCGCTATGATCCCCGCGCATCGACCGGATCAAACAAATGTCGTCCAGCGAGTCGGCCACATGCGGAAACAAATCGCTGGCCATAATCCCGCATTGCCCGCGAGGTTTGAAATCCCACACGGGCCGTAGATAAAGCTTCCCATTCGGAGCCTTTTCCTTAGCCTCCGCCGCCGCGATCAGCTTCGGTTTGTAATCGAACGAATCGACATGCGACACGCCGCCCGGCATGTACATAAAAATGACGCGCTTCGCCTTCGCCGGAAAATGCGGCGCGCGCGGCAGCGTGTCGTCTCCATCGGCAAAAAGCTGCTGCAGCACAGCCGGAAACAACAATGAGCCCGTAAACAGGCTCCGAACCACTTGCCGGCGAGAACAATCGCAACTCATGACATTTCTCCCCGCTTGTGGCGCACGCACTCGTGCGTGCCGCGTCGACACTCGTGTCGCCGCTGTAAGTATTCCGTAATCATATTAATCAACAAACAAAAACTCATCGCTAGCCAGCAACACATGCATCAAACCAGCCAACGCCCCATCCCTCATCTCCGCCCGAGCGTCCGCCAAAAACTTAACGCAATCACGGACCTCATCAGCCGCCGGCGCGCGCCCAAACAACAGCCCGTACGCGTAGCCGATCCGCCCTTTCTCTGTCGAGGACGCCGCCGCGGCCCGAGCCGCCAGAACATTCGCCTGTTCATTCAAGAAGGAGCTATTCAACATCGCCAGCGCTTGCAACGAAGTCTCTCCCGGCGACCTCTTCGGCGTACTCGCGTTCGGGTCCGCGCCATCGAATGTGTCCAGCCAAGCCTGCTTCCTCTGCCTCTGTTGCATCAGATAGACGCTGCGCTGACGATTGTCATAGACCGCGAAAAACTGCTGATGCTGCGTGTATTGGAAACTCGTCTCCGCAGGAAACGGGTGCGGACCGCCCATCTTCGGATCCAAATCCCCCGCCACCGCCAGAATCGCATCGCGAATCTCCTCGGCGTCCAGCCGCCTTCGATCGAACTTCCATTGATAAAGATTTTTCGGATCGCCGGGATAGTTCGCGCCGTCGCTCGCCAGCCGATAGGCGCGCGTCAACATCATCCGCTTGTGCATCGCCTTGACCGAATACCCGGACTCCTTGAACCGCGCCGCCAGATAATCCAGCAGCTCCGGATTCACCGGCCGGTCGCCGCGGGCCCCGAAATCGCTGGGAGTGCCGACAATCCCTTTGCCGAAATGATATTGCCAGATCCGATTGACCATCACCCGAGCCATCAAAGGATTGTCCATGATCCAATCCGCGAGCTCGCGCCGCCCACTGCCTTTTTCCTCGGGAGGCAATTTCGCGCCGCCAAGGATGGTCAGAAACCCGCGTGGAACTTCCTCCGCCAGGTTCTTCGGTTCGCCTTTGCGCTGCACCCGCGCGTTCGCCGGAGTGCCTTCGCTCACCGCGTAAGCCTTCGGAACCGCAGGGAAATTCTTCTCGAGCACGGCCATGCGCTCCCGTAGCGCCTGATACTCCTTCTGCTTTTCGGCCTCGCCCCAATCCTTACCGACGCGGCCGGCCATCACGTCCTCCACCCGTTCGTCGATCTGCGACGTGTCCTTCTGATATGCGATCAGTCGAGCCGCGTCCGCGCCATCGACCAGGGGCGTGAAATCCTTCGCGTGGTGATAAATCTCGGTGCCGGGAAACGCATACTTCGTGCTCTGAAAAATTCCGTACATCGCGTAGTAATCGCGCGAAGGGATTGGATCGAACTTATGGTCGTGGCAGCGCGCGCAAGCCACGCTGAGGCCGAGCATCGTCTTGCCGACATTGTCGATCGTATCCTCGATCGTCAAATGAAATTCGTTGTTGCGCGACCCGAAGCGGCGCGCGATCGCCAGATAACCGGTCGCGATAATCCCATCTTTACCGGCATCGGGCAGCAAATCCCCGGCAATTTGTTCCCGCAGAAACCGGTCGTAAGGCTTGTCGTCATTGAACGCCTGGATTACCCAGTTCCGATACCGATACGCATCCGGCATCGGATAGTCGGAATTGCAGCCAGACGTATCCGCGTAGCGCACCAGATCGAGCCAGTGCCGTCCCCATTTCTCTCCATAAGCACGGGTGGCGAGCAGCCTGTCGACCACTTTCTCAAACGCCTTGGGCGATTGATCGGCGAGAAACGCCGACATCTCCTCCGGCGTCGGCGGCAGCCCCGTCAAGTCGAACGTGGCGCGCCGCAGTAAAGCGCGCTTCGACGCCAACCCCACCGGCGCGAGCTTTTTCTCATCAAGCTTCGCTTTGATGAATCGGTCGATCGCATTCTTCGACCAAGCCGCATCGCGGACTTTCGGCACAACCGGCTCCTGCACCGGTTGAAACGACCAGAATTTTCGCGCTTCTTCGAAGTTATAGGCGGGAGGCGGCAAAACTTCGGGGCGAGGGTCGGGGGCGCCCATCTTGATCCAGGTTTCGAAATCTGCCACGACCTCAGGAGCCAGCGCGGCGCCGGGAGGCATTTTGAGTTTTCCTTCGCGCTTGATGGCCGCGAGCAGAAGGCTCTTTTCGGGCGAATTGGGGATCACCGCGGATTGACCCGAGGCTCCGCCATGCTGCAACCCGGCGCCCGAATCCACCATCAGTCCGCCCATCGGATTCTTCGCCGCCGCGCTATGGCACCCATAGCATTTTTCCGCCAGCACCGGCCGGATTTTCTTTTCGAAGAAATCGAAGTCGGCTCCAAAACTGACCGACATTACGGCGATAAACGCGACAAGCCGCATTGTCGATCAGTATATCGCCGATCAGTCTTTCAGACTCGCGGGACCGCTGCCGAACTGCGTGATCATGAGCGCCGCTCCCAACATCGCAACGTTCTTGAAGAAGTGCACCTGCTGATTTTGAATCATTTGCGGATCGGTCGCCTTCCAGAACGCGTGCATGGTCAGCGTTACGGGAATCAGGAACAGTACGATCAGCCACGCTCCCCACTTCGCTTTGTATCCCAGCGCGATGCTCAATCCGCCAACCACGGCCATCAATCCCGAAAAAGGCACGATGATCGAGGCCATCGGCACGCCGGCGGATTCCGCGTATCCAATGTCCGCCTTGGTGAAATGCGCAGCTCCGGCGATCACAAAGATGAAAGCGAACAGAATTCGTCCCAGCAGAGCAATGTACTTCATGAGAAGATCTCCTATGCAACAAATGTCGGCTACACGACATATGATGCCTAGAAAGATGATTAGTTTCAGTCAAAATTCAAGACCACTTTAGCCGCATTTCCTCCGATCATCGCCTGGAAACCCTTCTCAAACTCGGTGTAGTGAAAACGATGGGTGATCACGGGCTTGATATCCAGACCCGATTCGAGCATGACCGTCATTTTGTACCATGTCTCGTACATTTCACGGCCGTAAATGCCCTTGATGGTCAACATGTTGAACACCACGGTCCGCCAGTCGATCGACATGTCTTTGTCGGGAATGCCGAGCATAGCGATTTTCGCTCCGTGGCTCATGTTGGCCAGCATGTCGCGAAAGGCTTGTCCGTTGCCTGACATTTCGAGGCCCACGTCGAAGCCTTCCTTCATCCCAAGCTGCTGCTGCACCTCAGTCAGCGTGCCTTTCGATACGTCGAGCGCGACTGTCGCACCCAGTTTCTTTGCAAGCTCCAGACGGAAGGGATTTATATCCGTCGCCACTACGAATCGTGCTCCGGCATGCTTCGCGACCGCGACGGCCATTAATCCGATGGGTCCGCAACCTGTAACCAGCACGTCTTCGCCCAAGACCGGGAACGACAGAGCGGTATGCACCGCGTTGCCGAAGGGATCGAAGATCGCGGCGATATCCAGATCGACCGTGGGCGCGTGACGCCAGATGTTGGTCATCGGCAGGACGATATACTCGGCGAACGCGCCGGGACGATTCACGCCTACTCCCATGGTGTGGGCGCACAAATGACGGCGGCCGGCGAGACAATTGCGGCAGCGTCCGCACACTACGTGACCCTCGCCGCTGACGATATCGCCGGGGTGAAAATCGGCGACGTTCGATCCGGCTTCGACCACTTCGCCGACGAATTCGTGACCGATGGCCATCGGCACTGGAATCGTTCGCTGGGCCCAGTCGTCCCATTTATAAATATGGACGTCCGTTCCGCAGATGCCCGCGCGGTGCACGCGGATCAAAACGTCATTCATTCCGGGGCTGGGCGCTTCTATGTCTTCGAGCCACAAGCCGGGCTCACGTTTGCTCTTGACGAGGGCTTTCATGAAATTCCATTGTCTGATATCGTGAGCCTCATGCTGAAGAGTCTGTGTGAAAAGTCGCTGGGATCTGTGATTGGCAGGCGGAACCGCATGCCCCACCACGACAAAGCAAGCAGTTACGGAACGGTGGGACAGGCGGTTTCGCCTGTCGAACGACTTTTCACACAGACTCTGAAGGCAACGCTGCTCTTTCTTGCTTGCGTCACGCTCAATGCGCAACTGTCTGAAAAAGCCACCTGGGCGGCTGAGGCGCAGAATCGCTACATCGTCAAGCCGAACATCGTCTACGGCATGCAGAACAATTTCGAGACCAAGCTCGATGTGTACCAGCGCCGCGATGCGGCAGGTCCGCAGCCGACCATCATTTTCATTCACGGAGGAGGCTGGACCGGAGGATCGAAGGAGACATCGGTCTTTCCCTTGTTTCCATATTTCGAGATGGGCTGGAATGTGGTGAACGTAGAGTATCGTTTGGAGAAGATTTCGCCGGCTCCGGCGGCTGTCGAGGATTGCCTGTGCGCTTTGCGTTGGATCGGCGTGCACGCGCGGGACTACAATATCGATCCCACGAAACTGGTGGTCACCGGCGAATCGGCGGGAGGACATCTGGCGCTGACCACGGGCATGATCCCGCAGTCTGCGGGTCTGGACCATCAGTGTCCAGGACCGGATCTGCCGAAGGTCGCCGCGATTCTCGATTGGTACGGCATTACCGATGTGGTGGATCTTCTCGATGGTCCGAATCAGAAAGCCTACGCCGTGCAATGGCTGGGGAGCAGGCCGGATCGGGAACTGATCGCGAAGCGAGTCTCGCCGCTCGAGTATGTGCGCCCGGGTCTGCCTCCAATTTTGATGATTCAGGGCGATCAGGATCCTACGGTGCCGTACTCTCACTCGGTTCGGTTGCATGAGGCTCTGGACAAGGCCGACGTTCCGAATCAATTGGTGACGATCCCTGGGGGGAAGCACGGGAATTTCACGCCGGAGGAGAGGGTGAGGATTCACCAGGCTACTCGTGAGTTTTTGGTGAAATATCACTTGCTGTAATTTCTTAATCAGCGTTCATCAGCGGCCATTTATTCTTTACTTTTCTCCCGTAAGCAACCTTTTTTCCCAACCGACGCACATTACCAACTCCACCCTTTTCAACCACCTCCCGTTTCCACTCGCGCACTCCCGAACCCCTCCGATGCTACAAACAAGCGTAAAGGAAACCATGTCAACTCCATCACGCATCGAAATCAACCGGGCGAATGCCCAACACTCCACCGGCCCCAAAACCGAGGAAGGCAAGAAGCAATCCTCCCTAAACGCCCTCCGCCACGGACTAACCGGTCAAATCGTCGTCATGCCGACAGAAGACCTGCGCGCGTACCAGTCCCATCTAAAATCCTTCGCCGACGAGTACCATCCCAGCGGTGCCACCGAACAACATCTAGTCCAAGCCCTTGCCGACGCCTCCTGGCGCCTCAATCGCGTCGCTGCCCTGGAAACCAATCTCCTTACCCTCGGAGTTGCCAGCCGGCTCAACCCGTTCTCCGATTCCCCGCAACAGGTCCAGGACGCCATGTCCATCGTCGCCGCTCTCGAAAGCCAGTCCAAAGCATTAGCCAACCTGAGCATGCACAGCCAGCGCCTGGCCCGTCAATTCGAAAGGACCGTCATCCAGCTCCGCGAACTCCAGAAAATCCGCCGGGCCCAGGAACAACACGATCTGAACGACCTTCTCGACATCGTCGAAATGCATGAGGACACAGGAGAAATCTACGACCACTCCGCCGATGGCTTCGTTTTTTCAGAACTGCAAATCAGCGCAGCCAGACGCGCCCGTAACCGCGAACGTCTGGCTGAAGAAGCCTACGATCACCGCTCGGAATCCGCCGCATGAGGCAGCGCGAAAGAAACATTGGCCGCTGATGAACTCCGACGAACGCTGATTTAAAACCTAACCGGCGATGGCTGAATATTACACTCGCATCCATAGCTCCGATACCACCAACCCTGCGAGGCCTGACTGTTCCTTCTCGATCCGGTAGCCGAGGCCGGATAGCACGGCTCGATGGTCCGGCAGGGAAGTTACGCGCAACCCCGTTGTCAGGCGGAAGAAAAAATAGAGGCCTCGGATGATTAGCCAGGACCAGCGCTTGTTCCGGAACTCGGATACCAGCCAGGTGTTTGTAGGGATGCGGGGCAGGAGCGCGTGAAGCTCCGCGGTTTCGAAACAATCGAAGAAGAAGTGGGCGACTGCCAGGTCGTAGTTTTGCTCGAATGGGAATTCGCGAGCATCGGCGAGATGGAAGGTAGCCGACGGTACGCGAGTCTTGGCCAGTTCGATCATGCGGGCGCTGACGTCGACTACGTCTACGCGCGCGTTGGGATAGAGGGCTGTGAACAAATGGAGGAAGCGGCCGTCGCCGTCGCCGAGCACGAGAACTTTTTGGGGGTTGCCCAGCTCGAACAGGAAAGCTTCGCGGCGCTTCCGCAGAGCGCTGCCGAACGCGGCGTATTCGAGCCATCGATACCACCGGGCTATCGAATCGCAGTTCAAAAATGCATTCCTGCGACGGGCAGCAAAAACAGGGGGCTCAGCAGGGCAACGTCCGCCAGGACGCGGAGGGCGTCGCGCGAGAAATGGCGGCGGGCGCAGTCGAGCAGCACGAAGGCTAGTGCGCTGGCTGCGACGGCTCCGCCTAGTACGGGACGATTGGAAAATAGCAGGAGCAGCACAGCTGCTAACGCTACGAATCCGGCAGCGGCGGCGATGGGCCACTCCGATTCGCCTTCCCAATGCTCGATGGCGACGCAGTTGATCCAGCACAGGCAGGAGAAGAGTGCGATCGCTTCAATGTCGGCTGCCGTGCGGACGTTCGGCCAGGCCGACAGCGTCGCTCCGAGGCCGAATAGCAGAGCGACGGCCGCTTCCTTGGTCTTTTGGAAGATTCCGTGGTGCAGCAGCGCGAAGTACGTCAGAACTGCGGCGCCCAGTGCCATTCCGCTCAAAAGTAACTGGGGCGTAAGCCGCCACGCGAGCGCCGATCCTGCCGCGAGTACGAGGAGCCAGAGCGGCAGCAAGGCTCGCCAATGACGGCGATAGAATTCGTGGCGGGGGCGAAGGCTTGATCCGGTCCAGGCATCTAATGTTCTATCCGCGGCGTAGATCAGCCATACTGCCAGTACCAGGAGAACTGACGGCAGTAAATCCACCCGGGCGTGGAAACAGCGGGCGAACAGGATCTGCCATAACAGGGCCACGATTGGCGCATCGAGGCTCAGCAGATTCGGCCATAGCCAGACTCTTTCCACATTTCTATTATGAGGTCTGATTCCACATCTGAATCACCGGAGTTTCCCGTTCGTGCCCCAGCACACTGATCGAGCCGGTGGAGAGCGCGAAGCAGCGGCCCATGTGCGGGTCCACTTCGAGCCAACAGGCGGTGAGGACGCGCAGCATGTGCCCATGTCCGAAAATAGCTACATCACCATCCGGAGTCGAATGGATCACGCGACGGGCTCTGGCGGCTACCTGGTCTATGGTCTCTCCGCCGGGGGGAGTTGCGGTCCAGATGGTCCACTCGGGGGCGGTTTTATGGATCTCGTTGGTGGTGAGGCCTTCATAGGAACCATAGTTCCATTCGCACAGATCGGGGGTCACGATGGCGCCGTCGCCGTAGCCGGCGATGCGGCAGGTTTCCCGGGCACGCGTCATCGGACTCACATAAACGGCCGCGAACTTCTTGCCGGCAAGGCGGTTACCGACTGCGGAGGCCTTCCGTTCGCCCTCCGGTGTCAGCGGCAGATCGGTGGAGCCGGTGTGCTGGCCGGTGAGGGTCCACTCGGTTTCCCCGTGACGCATGAGCCATAGACAAGACGCCATAAGGTTACTTTACCGGAACAACCCGCCCGGCTTAGGCGTTATATTAGTTGAACGGAAGTGGAGGATCGCAATGTCGCTTCGCGACTTTATCGCAAAGCAGTGGATAGATGTCATCCAGTGGACCGAGTCGGAGGATGGCGTGCTCGCCTACCGCTATCCGATGCAGGACATGGAGATTCAGAACGGGGGCAGTTTAACCGTTCGTGAATCGCAGATGGCCGCGTTCGTCAATGAGGGTAAGGTGGCCGATATTTTTGGGCCTGGCCTTTATAAATTGACTACGCAGACGTTGCCAATTCTGACGTACCTGCAAAATTGGGACAAGAAATTTCAGTCGCCCTTCAAAAGCGACGTGTACTTTTTTTCGACCCGCATCCAGACGAATCAGCGGTGGGGTACGGCCACTCCGATCACCATTCGCGATAAGGATTTCGGGATGGTGCGGCTGCGCGGCTATGGAATCTATTCGTGGCACATCAGCGACGCAAAGGCGTTTCACACCAAGGTCAGCGGCACGCGGGAGATTTATCACGTCGCCGATATTGAAGGGCAGCTTCGGAACACGATTATTGGCCGCATGACCGATGCGTTCGCGCAGAGCAACGTGCCGTTTCTCGATATGGCGGCGAATCAGGTAGTGCTGGGGACAAAGATCGCCGAGGGGCTGAACCCGATATTCACGGATCTCGGTTTGACGCTCGATAGCTTCGTGGTCGAGAATCTCTCGCTGCCGGAAGAGTTGCAGAAGATGCTGGATACGCGCGTCGGGATGAATATGCTCGGCGATATGAATAAGTACACGCAGTATCAAGTCGCGAATTCGCTGCCGATCGCCGCTGCGAATGAAGGCGGTGGGCTCGCTGGGATTGGCGCGGGGCTGGGCGCGGGGCTCACCATGGCGAACGTGATGACCAATGCTTTGCGTCCGGGAGAAAATCCCGGAACGCCACCTGCGGGGCCTGCCGTCCCTCCTCCTCCTTCGGCAGGTCCCGCGCCAACGGGAGCGGCTCCGGCGGCGGGCGCGGAGACGAAGTTTTGCTTCAATTGCGGGAAGCCCATTGCGCGGGTGGCCAAGTTTTGTCCGGAATGCGGGACTGCGCAGCCTTGAGGCAGGGCATGGCCCCGCCCCACACAAATTCCGGGTGCGAGTGGATTGTTGAGGCGCATCATTGCGACGCGGGGTCGGTTTCGGACCTCGAAGTTCTGCGTGCTTTGTTTGAGCGTTTGATTGAGGAGATGAGCCTACATCCGATCGGGGAAACGCTGTGGCATCAGTTTCCGGGCGGAGGGATTACCGGGCTCGCTCTGCTTCAGGAATCCCACATCGCGTGCCATACTTTCCCGGAGCATCGCTCATTGTGCTTGAATGTATTCTGTTGCCGGCCGCGTCCCGATTGGGATTTCGACGCGTGTTTGCGAAGGGAATTCGGAGCCAAGTCGGTTGAGGTGCGGCGTCTCGACCGGCCTTATAGCGAATGAGTCAGCCCCAGACGAACTGCCCCAGTTGCGGAGCACCGGTGACGTTCCGCTGGTCGAGCGCGGTGCAGACGGTCTGTCCTTTCTGCCACTCGATTCTGGTACGCGACGATCTTATTCTTAAAAACGTGGGCAAGGTGGCGGATTTGCCGCCCGATCCTTCGCCGATCCAGTTGTTGACCACGGGGACTTATCACAACAAGAAATTCGACGTGATCGGCCGCATCATTTATGAATACGAGCAGGGCGGCTGGAATGAGTGGCACATCGTGTTCTCCGATGGCACCAGCGGGTGGCTGTCCGATGCGCAGCTTCAATACGCGGTGTCGTTTTTAGTGCCGAGTAGCATTCCTCTGCCTCCGGAACAACAGGTCCAGCGCGGCGGCCGGCTTACCTTTAACCATATTGAGTTTGAAGTTTCGACGATGACCATCGCGACTTACAAGGGTGTTGAGGGGGAGCTGCCGTTTCCTTTTTACGGCAAGTCGAACATGCTGTTCGCGGACTTGCGGACGGCATCGGACGATTTCGGGACGCTCGATTATAGCGATGAAGCGGCGCCAATGTTGTTTATCGGCAAGACTGTCCCTTACGAAGCATTGCAGCTTCAGAATGTGCGGCAGTTTGAGGGGTGGTCATGAGGGCAAGGTTCTGATGGCTTCTCCTCTGGTTGGGCCTCCGGTTGTTAAAGCTAAGGCGATGTATTGCCCGAACTGCGGGGGACCTGTTGAATTTCGCGGGTTTGGGCACGCGCTCACCGTGGTTTGTCCGCAGTGCTTTTCGGTGCTCGACGCGTCTTCTCCGCTGCTCCAAATTGTGCAGGAGGCACAAGATGCGCAATCCCGCAGGACGCCGCTTATCCCGCTGGGACAGCGTGGAAAATGGGCCGGCGCTACCTGGGAAGTCATCGGATTTCAAACCCGCAGCGTGGAAGAGGACGGCATCCTTTACGAATGGGAAGAATATCTGCTCTTCAATCCTTATAAAGGATTCCGCTATCTCACCAATTATCAGGGCCACTGGAATTTTGTTACGCCCGTCGAGTCGCTGCCGGTGCGAAGGGCCTATCGAGCCCGGCCCGCGGTTTATTTCGAAGGCGCTTTGTACGGGCACTTCACAGGGGCGCAGGCGACCACCGCCTTTGTGATCGGGGAATTTCCCTGGCGCGTGAAGGTCGGCGAAGAAGTGCTGGCCGACGATTTCATTTACCCGCCGTTCGTGCTTTCCTCGGAGACCACTAGCGACGAAGTCACCTGGTCGAAGGGCGAGTACATAAAGGGAGCGGATCTCTGGAAGGCGTTCTCGCTTCCGGGGAGCGCGCCGCGTCCACAGGGGGTCTATCTCAACCAGCCGTCGCCTTATCAAGGAAAAGCCGGAGGGACATGGGGACTCTTCGCGCTGATGCTGCTGGCGCTGGCGGTGATCGCCGGGATGTTCGGAGCGCTGAGCCACGGCGATACGGTGTTCGACGAGCACTATCATTACTCCACGACTGACAAAGGCGAGCCGTCTTTCGTTACTAAAGATTTCGATGTCGCGGGCCGCACCAGCAACCTGGAGCTGACGATTCAAACGAATCTGATCAATAACTGGGCCTATTTCAACCTCACTCTGATTAATGAAGGCACCGGGGACGCGTTCGATTTCGGGCGCGAGGTGAGTTATTACGCGGGCTCCGATGGCGACGGGTCGTGGTCGGAGGGTGGCCAGTCGTCGACCGCAATTATTCCTCACGTGCCCGCGGGCCGCTATTATTTGCGCGTCGAGCCGGAAATGGAGGGGTCGCAGACGCCTCCGGAGAAACCTACGCCTACGCCGACGCCGACGCCCACTCCAACTCCGAAGCCGGCCGCGCAGTTCGGGTCCGGTAACCGGCCGCGCGCGCTTCCGGTGGCCGGCAAATCGGTGTATTACGAAATCACGATCCGGCACGACGTGCCCACTTACGGATGGTTCTGGCTGGCGGCTTTGCTGCTGCTGATTCCTCCGATCTGGGTGAGCATTCGCTCCGTTGCTTTTGAGACCCGCCGCTGGGCGACCAGCGATTATCCACCCACAACTGGAGGAGGCTGAACTTAATGCGCTATGCTGGCTACCTGATCTACAGCATGATGATGCTCTCAGCGGCGACCGTCGCCGAATTTCGGGGCTGGACGATGTCGAGCGTCAACCAGACGAAGGTTGCGCCGAAGACGGTGCGCGATAATCCCGGCGCGTATCGTTCGCACTATGCGTTTTATCCAAGATACGTCGGAGGAAAGTGACCATGGCTGATTTTCATCCTGGCAATCTGCTCAACGCCGCGATCTACGCGATTCTCGGCATCGTGATTTTTATTTTCTGCTTCGCGATTCTGGATAAGATGACGCCCTATCATCTGTGGCGGGAGATTGTCGAGGACAAGAATATCGCGTTGGCGATTCTGATCGGCGCAATTTCGCTGGGGATGTGCATCATCATCGCCGCGGCGGTCCATTAATGCGTGGTGAATGCCCGTAGTTCTCTTTCTCTCGGTCCTGCTCATCTCCGCGTGCGGACTGATCTATGAGCTGATCGCCGGGACGCTTGCCAGCTACCTGCTGGGCGATAGCGTCCTGCAATTTTCGACCATCATCGGGACGTACCTGTTCGCGATGGGAATCGGGAGCGCGGTCTCAAGATATCTCAAAGGGTCGCTGGTCGCGTGGTTTGTGCAGATCGAGCTTCTGGTGGGAGTGGTCGGTGGATTTTCCTCCTCGGCGCTGTTTCTCGCGTTCGCGTATACGCACAGTTTCCGGCTCTGCCTGTATTTATTAGTGATCGCGGTGGGAGCTTTGGTGGGACTCGAAATTCCTCTGCTGATGCGGATTCTCGAGGGAAAATTCAAATTCGGCGACTTGGTTTCGCATGTCCTGACGTTCGATTATCTGGGAGCGCTGGCCGCCTCGATTGCGTTTCCCTTGTGGCTGGTGCCGAAGCTCGGCTTGGTGCGGGCCGCGATCATGTTCGGGATCATCAATGCCGGAGTCGCGCTGTGGTCGACCTTTTTATTTGAAGACCAGTTACATTCGCCGTGGCGGGTCCGGTCGTCGTGCATTGCGGTGCTGCTGCTGCTGGGTGGAGGGATGTTCGCGTCCAACTGGATTTCAGCGACGGCTGACAATCAGCTTTACGCGGACGAAATCATCTTTGAGCGGAACACGCGCTATCAGAGGATTGTCGTGACCAAGTGGAAGGACGATCTGCGGCTGTTCCTCAGCTCACACCTGCAATTTTCTTCGCGCGATGAGTATCGCTATCACGAATGCCTGGTGCATCCTGGTTTGTCGTCGCTGCCGAATGCGAGGAGGGCGTTGGTGCTCGGCGGGGGCGATGGCTTAGCGGTGCGGGAGTTGTTGAAGTATCCGAATCTCGAAAGCATCACGCTGGTGGATCTCGATCCGGAGATGACCAGGTTATTTACGGAACACCCGATGCTCGCGCCACTCAACGATTATTCGTTTCGCGCGCCGCGGGTGCATGTGATTAATGCGGATGCCTTTCCATGGCTCGACGAAAATAAACAGACTTGGGATTTCGTGGTGGTTGATTTTCCCGATCCTACCAATTATTCCTTGGGCAAACTTTATACCAGTGCGTTTTACCGCCTCCTGAAGCGTCATGTGGCGCCAGGAGGTCTTGTTGTTGTCCAGAGCACGTCTCCTATGTTTGCCCGCCAGTCCTATTGGTGCATTGTCGATACGCTCAAGCAGGCCGGCTTTAAAACCTGGCCTTATCACGTTTACGTTCCCAGTTTCGGGGAGTGGGGTTTCACGATTGCCGGAGAGAGTTGGGAACCGCCGGCCCATCTGCCGGAGGGTCTGCGGTTCCTCACTGTTGCGACAATTCCCGAACTGTTCAACTTTCCCGCCGATATGACTCCGGTCGAGGCCGAGGTCAATCGACTGAACGATCAGGTGCTGGTCCGGTATTACGAACGCGATTGGAAAGATATCGCGCGCTAATTACTCAGCAGTGGTCAGTTCGAAGCCCAGGTCCTGACCTTCGATCCAGATCTGATCAACCTGATATTCGTTGTCTTCTTTGCGGAGGACGATTTTGCTGTGATCCGCGGCTTTCGAGCCCGTGATGGTATTCACCGTGGCGAAAGTGTTCGGGCCCTTGCGGTCGTCGGAGGAAATCTCGATCACCGAACTGTTCAGCTCATGAATCGAGTAATTGCCCGCGGGCAGGTATACATTGCCGACCTTCGCCGCTATGGGCAGGGTCACCTTCAGGTTTTCCATCGTCTGCGCGGAGCCAATCGCCGCGCCCAGGCACACTACCGTCGCTAAAATAGTCTTTTTCATTTGTCCAGTCTCCTTGTTCGAATTGTCGATCGCTGTCTGAATTTTGTCAGCGTCTATGATTGAGAAACGTAAACCGGAAGCCCGTCGTTACGGGGCTTAAGAAGACTTTACATTCCAGATTGTTTTTGAATAATTCTCGTGAATTTTCGCATCGGCGGTAACCAATCCGGAATATCCATCGGATCGCGCCTGCGCGACAATCATGCGATCGAAGGGGTCTCGCGTCCAGGTTTCAAACAAGGCTGTTTGAGCTACCGACGTAAATGGATGCTCGCTCATTCGCAATCCGATTAACGTCTGCAATTGATCGAATAGCGCCATGGGAGGCTTTAATATTTTCTTTATCTCAAAGAGATATTGCAGCTCAACCAGCACCATCGGCGAGATTTCAATTTGCGAGGATTCGATGGCGCGAGATGCATCGGGCGTCAGTTTTTCGGTGAGGCCTTCGCACAGCCAAATCACGATATGGGTGTCGATGTAGAGGCTCAAATCTCAGACCAGTCCTGTTGCCACTCGGCTTCCATTTCCTTCAGTAGCTCGAATGTGTCGAGGCTGGCTCCGGGGGCGACGACCGCCTCTTTGGTCAACCTGGAAAGTTTGGAAGCCCGCGTCTCTGGAACCAGCTTAAAAACTATCCCTTTGTGAACGAATTCAACGGGTTCTCCCTGGAGGGCGCGATCGGCCAACTGGAAGAGATTACGGCGGAATTCGGTGATGTTGACTGCCACGTACATATTCTACAATTATGATGTACATTTCGCAAGACAAACTAAACTTGACAACGCAACACTAATATTGCATACTGCTAACAGGCTAATAGGAGCCTCAAGTTACTCGTCGAGAGGAAGATTTATGAGCAAGATCATTGGGATTGACCTTGGCACCACGAACTCCGTTGTTTCTGTCATGGAGGGCGGCCAGCCGGTCGTCATCCCGAACCAAGAAGGTGGACGGACCACGCCTTCGGTGGTTGGATTCGCCAAGAGCGGAGAACGTCTCGTAGGACAAGTGGCGAAACGTCAGGCAGTTACGAACGCCGAAAACACGGTCTATTCAATCAAGCGCTTCATGGGACGCCGCTTCAGCGAAGTTGGGGAAGAGATGAAGCTGATGCCCTACAAGGTAGTGAAGGGCGACAACGATTCGGTGTGGATCGATATCAGCGGCAAAAAGTATTCTCCTCCGGAGATTTCTGCCATGATCCTCGGCAAGCTGAAGGAAGCGGCTGAGGCTTATCTGGGCGAGAAAGTTACGCAGGCTGTGATCACGGTGCCGGCGTATTTCAACGACGCGCAGAGGCAGGCGACGAAGGACGCGGGCAAGATCGCGGGCCTGGAAGTTCTGCGCATCATCAATGAACCGACGGCGGCGGCGCTGGCTTATGGCCTGGACCGGAAGAAGAACGAGACCATCGCGGTGTACGATTTCGGAGGCGGCACGTTCGACGTTTCGATCCTCGAAGTGGGCGACGGCGTGGTGGAAGTGAAGTCGACCAACGGCGATACGCACCTGGGCGGCGACAACATCGACCAGAGGATTATCGACTGGCTGATTACCGAGTTCAAGAAGGATCAGGGCATCGACGTTTCGAAAGACATGATGGCTTTGCAGCGGCTGAAGGAAGCGGCGGAGAAGGCCAAGATCGAGCTTTCGACGCTGTTCGAGACTGAAATCAACCTGCCGTTCCTGACGGCCGATGCGACTGGGCCGAAGCACCTGGCGATCAAACTGACGCGCGCGCGGTTCGAGCAGATGGTGGCCGATATTCTGGACCGTTCGGTGGAACCTTGCAAGAAGGCGCTGGCCGATGCCGGTTTGGATCCTTCGAAAATCGACGAAGTGGTGCTAGTGGGCGGATCGACTCGTATCCCGAAGGTGCAGGAGATTGTCCGCAACCTGTTCGGAAAAGATCCGAATCGCAGCGTGAATCCGGATGAAGTGGTGGCGATCGGCGCGGCGGTGCAGGGCGGCGTTCTGGGCGGCGAAGTAAAGGATGTTCTGCTGCTGGATGTGACGCCTCTGTCGCTGGGCATCGAGACGATGGGCGGAGTGTTCACGAAGCTGATTGAACGCAACACGACGATTCCGACGCGCAAGAGTGAAACGTTCTCGACGGCGGCGGATAGTCAGACTTCGGTGGAGATCAAGGTGTATCAGGGCGAGCGCGCGCTGGCTCGGGATAACCGGATGCTGGGAGTGTTCCAACTGGTGGGAATTCCGCCGGCTCCACGAGGGATTCCGCAGATCGAAGTGACGTTCGATATCGACGCCAACGGCATTTTGAATGTGCTGGCGAAAGATAAGGCGACCAACAACGAACAGAAGATCACCATCACGTCCTCTTCGGGCTTGAGCAAAGAAGAGGTCGATAAGATGGCGAAGGACGCCGAGGCCAACGCGGCCGACGACCGGAGGCGCAAGGACGAGATCGACGCTCGCAACCGGGCGGATTCGATGGTGTATCAGGTCGAAAAGATGCTGAAAGACCATCGCGACAAGATCAGCGACACGGACGCGAAGCAGGTGGAAGACGCACTGGCGTCGACGCGGACGACGATGCAGAACGGGTCTGTGGAAGACATCAATAAAGCGGTCGACAACCTGACGCAGGCCAGCCATAAGCTGGCGGAGGCGATGTATAAGACGTCGTCATCCGGGTCGACGCAGCCTCCGACGGGTGCTCCACCGCAGGACGGCGCGACGTCTGAGAAGAAGAAGGACGATGTGGTCGATGCCGAGTTTGTCGACGTCGAAGACAAGAAGTAGGCGACGCGCCCGGGTGCCAGACGCCAGTGAAAACTGACGCGTCTGGCGCCATGGACTTGAGCTATGGCAGCAGATTATTACAAGACGCTCGGGGTGTCGAAAGACGCCGATGCGGATGAAATTCGCAAGGCCTACCGGAAACTCGCGCGTAAACACCATCCCGATCTCAACCCCGGCGATAAGGCTGCGGAAGGCCGTTTTAAGGACGTTCAGGAAGCCTACGACATCCTGAGCGAGCCGAAGAAGAGGCAGATGTACGATCAGTACGGCTTCTATTCGGAGAACGGGATGCCGCAGAGCGGGGCCGGCGGAGGGGGCGCGCAGCGCGGCCCTAACATGGGGTTTGGGGGATTCGATTTTACCGACGCTTACCAGGGCGCAGGCGGCGGACGGCACACGGCGACGGAAGGCTCCTCTAACTTTCAGGATATATTCAGCCAGTGGTTCGGGGGAGGGAAGGCTACCGATGCGAGCACGGCTCCTCCGGAAAAAGGCGCGGATCTCGAGTACGGGTTGAGTATCGATTTCTGGCAGGCGATCAAAGGGACGCAGGTTCGTTTGAACATTACGCGCCAGGAGACCTGTCCGACGTGCAATGGAACGGGGGCGAAGCCCGGCGCGAATGCAGTTTGTCCGGAGTGTAACGGCAGCGGCAGCGTGACGCAGACGGCGGGGGCGATGAAGTTCAGCCTGACGTGTCCGAAATGCGACGGGACGGGGCGTTTGCGCAATAAGTGCTCGACGTGCCACGGCGACGGGCTGATTTCGAAAACCGAGACGGTGGATGTCCGCATTCCTCCGGGCGCGCAGCAGGGGTCGCGGCTGCGGGTGGCGGGGAAAGGAAATTCGGGGACGCATGGAGCGCCTTCGGGCGACCTTTATATAACGATTCGCGTCGAGCCGCATCCGATTTTCCGGCGCGACGGCGACGATATCGAAATTACGGTGCCGGTGCGCATCGACGAAGCCGGATTGGGAACCAAGATCGAAGTGCCGACCATCGATGGAAGGGCCTTGCTGAAGATTCCGCAGGGCACCAAAAACGGACAGAAGTTCCGGCTGCGGGAAAAGGGCGTGCTGAATTCGCGGACGGGTGCGCGCGGCGATCAACTGGTGGAAGTGACGTTGGAGGCTCCGGTGGTGCACGACGAACGGACCAAGGAGTTGCTGCGGGAATACGCGACGCTGCATCCGGAAGATCCGCGCGCTGAACTGTGGGCGAAAGTCTGACATGGCAAAAAGAAACAAAGCCGCGTACATGATCTCGGCGGTGGCCGAACAGTATCAGATTCATCCGCAGACGCTGCGTCTTTATGAGCGCGAGGGATTGCTGAAACCTTCGCGGAGCGAGGGAAATACACGGCTCTATACGGATCAGGATCTGGAACGGCTGGAAGTGATTCTCAAGTTGACGCGGGATTTGGGCGTGAACCTGGCGGGGGTGGAGATTATCCTGAACATGCGGGAGCGCATGGCGGAGATGCAGCACCAGATCGAGCAGTTCGTTTCGAGTTTGAACAACGAGATTTCGCAGCGGTCGAGGCAGAGTTCATCGGAGTCGGCCTATTCGTTGATACCGGTGATCGAGGCTCGGCGGCCTAAGAAGTAAAGGGCCATTTCAGGTAAAGGCGCAAAGCTCGCTAAGGAAAGAAGATAATCGTGCGCGCGGGTTGTCAGTCGTGTTAGAATTCAGAACGAACGGGACGATACGTGCACGATTCCCTACCTGACAGCGACGCAGTCTTGGCGCAGTTTAACCGCCTTATTCAGGAACTGCTTCGCGGTAATATGCATCGCAACACCTTCCGGCCCTGGGAGGTTGAATTGCTCCTGGATATCGAGAGCTGTAACTTGCGCGAGTCGTCCAAGCGGGAGACGTTGCGCCGGTACCAGAAGGCTGTTCAACGCCATATGGAGAAGGGTGCCCGGCTGCCTCTGAAACTGTCGGAATATATGGAAGCGGTAAAAGCGAAGCGGGCGGCGCAGGCTCCGGCTTCCGTGACGCCGCTGTAATACTCCCCTCCGGATTGCTTGACGTTCCTGCGGTCGCGGCTCGGAAGCGGTTACCCGTAAAATCAGTTGCTTGCCGAACTGCTATTCTGAACACATGGGTTGCGGCAGCGGTGCGATGAATCCTCGTGCGCCCGAGGAGCAAAACCGGACCGGGCACAAGGTGTTCTGCGTCAAGTTTCAAAGGGAAATGCCGGGATTGGACGAAGTTCCATTCGATAACCCGGCCGGTCAACGAATTTATGACAACGTTTCGCTCGCGGCCTGGAAGTTGTGGCTGGAGCAGATGAAGATGATCATGAACGAGTACCGGCTGAACCTGGGCACCACGGAGGCGCAGGAGTTCATCCTGAAGCAGATGGAAGATTATTTCTTCGGCGAAGGCGCCGCATTTCCTCCCGGTTATCAGCCTCCGCAGGCTAAAAACTAAGCCAACGATTTCCTCTCCGCGTGCGTCTGATGTGCATGCGGACCCTCCTGACCGATTTGCGATTCGGGTTGCGGATGCTTGTGAAGCGTCCTGGTTTTACAACCGTTGCCGTGCTCGCGCTCGCCCTCGGCATTGGAGCCAATACCGCCGTCTTCAGCGTGATTCGCGGCGTCCTGCTCCGGCCGCTCCCTTACTCGGATCCTTCTCGCCTGGTGGCGATTTGGGAATCGAACCTGAAGGCTAACGTCCAGCGCGAACCGTCCTCGCCGCCTAATCTCAAGGACTGGAGTGAACAATGCCGGTCCTTCACCGGGATGGCCGCGTATACGCTGGGGTGGTCTCCGTTTACGGATTCGGGCGAGGCGGAAATGCTGGATGTCGGATACGTCACCGCGAATTATTTTGATCTACTGGGCGTGGAGCCGGCGTTGGGACGCGCGATTTTGCCGGGCGACCAGAATGCCAGCGTGGTGCTGCTCAGCGATGAGTTCTGGGATCGCCGGTTTGGGCGGGATCCTCATATTATTGGCCGCCAGCTCCGTTTGACAGGCTATTTGAGCACGGTGATCGGGGTAATGCCTCCGCGTTTTCACGATGCCGATTTTGTTTTTCGCTCCGCGGCTGAAGTGTGGATGCCGCTCAATCCCGCAAATTTCGGACCCGGGCGACGTTCCGACTTTCTGCGTGTCGTCGCCAGAGTGAAACCGGGTGTAACGATCGGTCAGGCGCGAGCCGAGATAACAGGGGTCGCGGAAAATCTGAAGAAAGAATACCCGGCGGACAATGCTCCGTGGACCATCGAATTGCATTCCCTCGACGAGGCCATCTCCGGATATGCGCGGCGGGCATTGTGGCTGCTGCTGGCATCGGCGGCGGCGCTGCTGCTGATCGCCTGCGCGAATGTCGCGAATCTCAGTCTCGCGCGGTCCGGTGAGCGTCGCCGCGAGTTCGCGATTCGCACCGCGTTGGGCGGAGGTGCGTCGAGGCTATTTCGTCAATTGATCACGGAGAGCCTGTTGCTGGGATTGTTGGGCGGCGCGGCGGGATTTCTGCTCGGCAATTGGGCGATGCGGGCGATGCTCGCGCTGGGCGGATCCTACATTCCGCGGGCGCAGGAAGTGCGGCTGGATGTGCCGGTGCTGTTGTTCGCGCTGGCTACATCCTGCATCACAGCCGTGCTGTTCGGAGTGTTGCCCGCGCGACAGGCTTCGCGGGCCGATCTGAACGACGCCCTTAAGTCTTCATCACGCGGGGCGACCGCGGGACGCAAGCGGGCGAGAGCTGCGCTGGTGGTAGTGGAGGTCGCGTTGTCTCTAGTCTTGGTGGTCGCGGCGGGCTTGCTGCTGCGCAGCTTCTGGCGGGTGCAAAGCATCGAATTGGGATTCGAACCGTCGCGCCTGTTGACGGCCGGGGTGCGATTGTACGACGATCGCCCCCGCGCGGCGAATTTCCTGGGTGATTTGCTGCAGCGCATCGAGAAGATGCCGGGAGTCATCTCGGCCGCGGCCTGCGCGGGCGCCCCGATGACGGCGGCGGGACACAACTTGTTCATCATCGAGGGACAGACGCCTGCTCCGGGTGATCTTCTACAGGATGCGATTCTCGATCCAGTCACGCCCGGTTACTTTCGCACCATGGGAATCGCGCTCCGCTCCGGCCGATATCTGGCAGCGGAGGATTCCGCCCAATCGCCGCACGCCGTGATCAGCGCAGGACTGGCCCGCCGCAATTTTCCGAACGAAGATCCGATTGGGCATCGCATCAGCTTCGACGAGGGTAAAACATTTTGGCCCATTGTTGGAGTAGTGGCGGATGTGCGGCAGCAGGGGGCGACCACGGATCCGAAAGCGCAGGTCTATATTTCCTACCGCCAGTATCCGATTACGCGAGTGACGCTCGCCGTAAGGACGTCGCTCGACCCACACTCGCTGATTCCCGCGGTGCGCGCCGAACTGCGGACTATGGATCCGACCCTCCCCATTTACGATGTTCGAACGGAGGAGGAACTGATCGAAAAAGACGTCGCGCCGCGGCGATTCGCGCTTACGCTGGTGGGACTTTTCGCGGGACTCGCGCTGCTGGTCGCCTCGATCGGAATTTACGGCGTGATCTCCTACAGCGTCACGGAATCGACAAAGGAGCTCGGCATCCGGATGGCGCTGGGGGCTCTCAAATCCGATGTTTTGAAGATGGTTCTCGGGAACGGGTTGAAGCTGGTTCTGATGGGAATTGCCGTGGGAGCGCTCGCGGCGCTCGCCGCCACGCGCGTGATCGCGAGCTTTTTGTTTAACGTTTCGGCGTACGACCCCGTCACTTTCTTAGCAGTCGGCGGTATTTTCGTTATCGTCGCACTGGCGGCATGCCTGATCCCCGCGCGTCGGGCGACGAACGTCGATCCAATGGTGGCCCTGCACTATGAATAATCTTCGCTACGCAATTCGCCTGCTGCTTAAATCTCCCGGATTCGCGCTGGTGGCGATTCTGACACTCGCGCTGGGAATCGGCGTCAATAGCGCGATTTTCAGCCTGGTGGACGCGGTGATGCTGCGACCTCTTCCGTACCCGGAGCCGGACCGGTTGGTATCGCTATGGGAGCAAAAGATCGGGGAGGGGCCGAACAGCGCGAATACCAGCGGCCGACACCTGCGGAGCGGCCCCGCCCCCGGTCGCTGGACGGTTTCGGCGGCGAATCTGATGGATTATCGCACGCAGAAGAGTTCTTTCCTCTCCCTGGCAGGGTTCGCTGTCACGGGCATGAACATTACCGAGAGCGGACCGCCCGATCGTCTGTTTGGCGAACAGGTGACCGCGAACTATTTTTCCACTCTCGGCGTTTTGCCGGTGCATGGGCGGGCTTTTCTGCCGGAAGAAGACCGGGCCGGCGCAAACAAAGTGGTGGTCGCGAGCGACGAGTTATGGCATTCGCGTTTTGGAGGCGATCCGAATTTTTTGGGGAGTTCGATAACGCTCGATAACGAGAAGTACACGGTTATCGGGATTATGCCGCCCGGGTTTCGTAGTCCAAGTCAGTTCAACATGACGCTGCCGGTGCTCTATTACATCCCCGCTGCGTATTCGGCCGATTTGCTGGCGCATCACGGCGACCATGGCATCGACGTGATCGGACGGCTGAAACCGGGCGTTTCGATTGGCGCCGCGCGGGCTGAACTCGATGCGATTTCGCAAAGCCTCGCCCAGCGGTTCCCGGAGTATTGCAAGAACCTGAAGACCGGCAGCGATCTGCTGGCGAACGATATTTCCGGCGGAGTTCGCACATCCATGTTTATTCTGCTGGGCGCGGTCGGGCTGATTCTGCTGATCGCGTGCGCGAACCTGGCGAATCTGCTGCTGGTGAGGGCGATTGGACGGCAGCGCGAGATTGCGATTCGCTTCGCGTTGGGAGCCAGCCGCCAGCGCGTGATCGGCGAGCTGCTGGCGCAAAGCACGGTGCTCGCGGCGCTCGGCTGCGGCAGCGGGCTGGTTTTCGGATACTGGACGCAAAGGCTGCTCACGGGATTCGCGCCGCATCTTCCTCGCCTGGAAGACGCGAATTTGAACGGGCGGGTGTTGCTGTTCACGCTCGCTCTTTCGGCGGTGACCGGATTGATCTGCGGAATTTTCCCAGCGTGGCAAGCGTCGAAATCGAGGCCGGTGGAAGCGATGCGGGCCAGCGAACGGCACCTGGCGGGCAGCTCCGTGATGCGGTGGCGCAACATGTTCATGATCGCGGAGGTGGCTGTTTCGATGATTCTTCTGGTGGGCGCCGGGCTGCTGCTGAAGAGTTTCATGACCTTGAATCACGTCGAGCTCGGGATCGCCACGGAGCACGTCGTCAATCTGGACATCACTCTGCCGGAGCTGCGCTATCCCACGCCCGAACGCCGATTGGCGTTTTATCAGGATCTGGCGGAACGCGCTGGGGGCCTGCCTGGTATCCAGTCTGTTGCGTTCGCGAACAATTTTCCGTTGCGTGGCGGATGGTCCAGCAATTTCCGTCCGGAGAACCAGCCGGATCGCGGCGAGGACGCCGATTACCAGGCGGTGAGCCCGGGATATTTTTCGACGCTCGGAATATCGCTGGAACGCGGCCGCCTGTTAACGCCTGCCGATCGCGCCGGCTCCGAACTGGTCGCCGTAGTCAACACCGCGCTGGTGCGTCTCTTCTTCCCCAATGAAGACCCGATCGGGCATCGGTTCCGGCGAAACGATCAAACTCCTTGGACGACCATTATCGGCGTGGTGAGCGATGTCCGGCGCGGAGGAAAGGCGGGAAAGATCAATCCGCAGGTTTATTTTCCGGCCGCGCAAACGACCCTTTATCCGGTATGGCTTTCCGAATTTGCGTTTCGCTCCGCCGGCGATCCGAAACAACTGGTCGCCGCAGTCCAGCAGCAAGTTTGGGCGATTGATAAAGATCTGCCGGTGACGCACGTTCGAACCTACGACGAGCTGGTTTCGCAATCCGTTTCCGAGCGCCGGTTCCAAACGATGCTACTGGGGTTATTCGCTTCGCTCGCACTGATCCTGGCGATGGTCGGAATTTACGGGGTTATTTCCTACTCGGTTTCGCAACGGACGCCGGAAATCGGAATTCGCATGGCGCTTGGCGCGACGCGCGGAGGAATTTTGAAGATGGTGATCGGGCGCGCGATGGTGTTGGTCGCCGTGGGAATCGCGGCGGGCGCGGCGGGGGCATTCGGGTTGTCAAAGTATTTAGAGAGCCTGCTGTTTCAAGTCAAGCCCGGCGATCCGTGGACCTACGCGAGTATCGCGATCATGCTGGCGACGGTCGCACTGGCGGCGTCGCTGATTCCGGCGAGAAGGGCGACGCGTGTGGATCCAATGATCGCGCTGAGGTATGAGTAATCAAGGTTTCTCGCCAAACCAATACCAACCCGGCTCCGCCGCACTCCCGTGCTCGGCCAGCCATCGATCTACCGGGGCATTGACCGGGGTATGTCGCTCCCCGATCTTAGCGCCCGCGGCAGCGAGCGTCTCCAGAATGGCAATGTAGCGATCCGCATCGCCTCCATGCGCCGCCGACCACAGCGTCTGTCCCCAGACCGTTCCCCCGTAAACATTCGTTGCCTCCAGTGGCGGGTTGTGTCGAAGCAGCAGCTTCACCGTTTCGAGATGCCCTCCGATTACGGCCATGTGCAGAGGAGTCTGGCCGTCGGCCCGGTGCGCCGATAAATTCACGCCCTTCCGTAGCAGGAACTCAACCACATCGTTGCGCCCATATCCACAGGCATAAATCAATCCCTCATTCCGCAGCTCGACTGGAGCGTGTTCAAACAGCTCCTCGACAAGGTCAAGCCGCCCGATCCCTGCTGCCTCGGCCAGGTTCAGCCGCGCCCCGTGAGCCGCCAAAAATTCCGCCCCCGCCGGCCGTCCGTTTCCCAAACACCCTCTCACCGAAGCCAGCCCGATGTCAGCCCCTTGGTCGAGCAGGTATTGAAGCAATTCTTCCAACACCCCTGCCCGTACTGGATGAATGCTGGTCGCCGCCAGGTCCAAAGTGGTGCATTTCCCGCCATACACCTCCGCTATCGCATCGATCTCCGCGCCGGCTTCGAGCAGCACCTGCGTGATCTCGACAATATTCCCGGGCGTCTTTTGCCGGTAGCTCTCCACGCCATTCGCCGAGACATAATGCAGCAGCGTGGCACGATGCTCGCGCGTCGATCGGGCCTGCACCAGCTTCGGATCCTCCCGCAGCAATCGCTTCAGCGTGACAATGTCCCCTCCGGCGATCGCATCCGCGGCCTCTTCGAATCGCGATACCGGGGAATTTTTCGCGAGCCTTTCCAGGTGCTTCGTAAACTTAGGCCAGTTCTCGAAACCGTAGGACCGCGCGATCACGAGCTGCGCGGCGGTAAGCGTGCATTGTTCAGAAAACTTGCGAAGCGCAAACTCCCGGATCGGATCGTCCGGTTGGAGGGAGCCCGATCGGAAGGCCTTCACCAGGTCCTTTGCAAGCTTCCGGTAATGTTCCAGGCTGGGGCGCTCAGGAAGCGGCAACGCGGATTGAGGATTAGGAAACACGGTCCTTTTCAATAAGATCGCACTTTCATCCACCTGCGTTCGAAAACCACTCGGCTAGTTTATAGGCAAGGAGTTCATGTGCTCTGCCAATGGAGAGCAGGACCCGCCAGTTGGGGCAATTCCGGAACAAGCTCTGATTGGCGTTTGTGCATTGGATGTCCGTCGGTACACGACCGATCCCGCGCCATTGCGGGCTAAATAAATGGCTAAAGGGTGCACCCGATACTAATTTGTGAGGTTTTTCAGGGGAAATCGATAGCCGAGAACCCAATCCTTCGTGTCGACGTTAAGGCTGCCGCGGCGTGTCCGCGATACTTCCGCCCAAACCGGCGTAGGTTTCTTTGATTTTGACAACCTTAGGCCCGGCAAACGTTACGAAAGTCACGCGTCCGGGCGGCTGTCCGTAAATCCAGTCCTCGTAATCCACGCCGTCTTTGTTCTCGCGCGTCTTCCTCTGCGGACGCCCCAGCGCCAGCAGCACCTGGTCGCGATCCATCCCTTCAATCGGCTTCTTCTCCGCGATCGCCTGCTTCACTTCGGGCGGTAGCGTGTCGGCGTAATTCTCAGTCGCGCTATGCTTTTCGAAATCCAGCACCGGCGCGAGCATCTTTTTGACGTCGGCCGATGTGATTTCTCCGATCGCATCGGGAAATTTCAAAACGATATTGGTCCCGCCAGGAGCATTGGCATCGCTGCGCGATAGCGGCTGCGTTGCGCCGCCGATGCCCACCTGCACGTGATCCTTCCACGATCCCGAATTCTTCAATCCGTTATTAATCTCAAAAAGAATCCTGTCGCTTTCGATGCTGACATGCGTGATCTGCACCAGGTCGCCGATGCGCGCCGCCGGCCCCATCTGCCTTCCCACTGCGAGCCACTGCGCTTTATCCCAGGTCCCGTCGGAGTTAAATTCGAGCGGCTTTTTCGAACGCGGCAGGGGAGCCTTGACGGTGGCGTATTCGCTGTTCAGCCCGCGTAGAAGTTCCACGCGCTGATCCATCGTGAGCTTCTTCTGGTCGCCCTTCAAGGACGCAACGGCTATAAAAGCCGCGAGGACTCGAGGAGAAATTCGGGCCATAAATACCTCTACTCCGGATTCTGTTCCACCGTAAAGCGATGCAGCACGAAAAACAGCACGACCACAATCGCCGTGGTCGGCAGGCTGCCTTCCGGTCCGTAATCGCCTCCGCTCCAAAGATTGCCGGCCGTCCAATGAAGCGCATATCCGGTAACACCCATTGTAAACCCACTTAAATTCGCCCCGAACATCGGCAGCGCCACGTTCCACCCAAAATGCAGCCCGATCGGCAGCCAGAGGGCATTGGTCCGCAGATACGCATAACCGAACAAAACGCCCCATAACATCGTATTGCCGATCCCTAGCAGACTTGAATGCGGATTGTCCATATGCGCCAGTCCGAAGATCACCGCCGCGGGCAGGATCGTCGCAAACGGACCGAGCCGCCGCACCAGCAACTGGAACGCATATCCGTGGAACATCATCTCCTCGCCGAACGCGCCGAAGAGCAGCACGAAACTGACGAAGGCCAGACTCGCCCAGACATGTTCCGATCCCGGCACTTTTTCGAACGACGCCGCGCCCGCCGCCAGCGGCAACAACAGGACCACGCAGGCAGCCACCACCCCACTCCCGAGCCCCAACAGGAATTCCCGCGACGACGAGTTTCCCCAGCCCAATCCCAGCGCCGAGAGTTGTCCGCGCTCGTAAATCCGCACCGTAATCGCATTGGCCAGACAGGCCGCGCCGAATACCGACATGGTGGCCGTGATGAGATTGCTGCCGGTGATCCAGTAGAGGACGTTTGCGAAGAAAATCAGGCTCAACCACCCGATCAGCGTGAACAGGCCCGCGCGCAGGATCAGACCGGTGAAGTCCGGCTTTTTGACCTCTTCCGTCATTGGGAAACGCGGACCTGCACGCCGCGGCGAGCGACCTTCACGGGAAGCACGGTGGCGCCTTCTTTTTCAATGAGCGACGCGACGCGTCCGCGCGCCTCAGGTTCAACCAGGAACAGGACGCATCCTCCGCCGCCCGCTCCGCAGACCTTCGCGGCCAACGCGCCCTTCCTTCGGGTGACCTCAATCATGCGGTCGATCAGAGGCGTCGAAATACCGGGGGCATTTCTCTTCCGATGCGACCATTCCTCCCGCAGCAGACGAGCCGCTTCCGCCCAGTCGTGCTTTTCAACCGCGTGCCGCATCGCGATCGCGATCGCGGCGATGGTCGCAAAATTCTTAAAAACCTGCTTGTTCCCGTCGATGTGGCTCTTGGTCACTTCCCAGTTGTTAATTCCGGAATTGCGCGGCTCGCCTGTGTAGGCCAGCACCACCCGCGCCTCGAGCATTTCCGGATCGACGTTCAGAGCCACTCTTCGAATCCCCGCGCAGCCAAGCTCGATCGCGCTGACGCCTCCGTACATTGCCGGATAGTAGTCCTGGCACCCGGTGGGCACGCGAATCAGCCGGGCTTCGATGTTCTGCGATATTTCGCGCAGTTTTTCGAGCGTATAGCCCCGCTTCAGCCACTTATTAAAGGCGTTGGTCGTGGCGATGATCAGCGCGGAGGAACCGGAGATCCCCGCCCCGGCCGGCGCCTCGGAACCGGTTTCGAGATGAAAACCTCCCTCCGGTTGGAAGAATCGGACGATCTCAGCAGCCAACGCCAATGCATGGGTCTTCGCCATATTCAGTTGATCGAGCGAATCGTAAGCCGCGTCGCGATTGAGATCCGTGGAGCGGAAGGTTATTCTTGTTCCCGCACGAGGCTCGATGGAGGCGAGGGTATAGCGGTCCACCGCAAAATTCACCGTAACCGCGCCTTCGTGAAACAGATAGAGAGGCCAGATATCGAGCGTGCTGCCGGCAAGATCGACGCGGCAAGGAGCTTGGGAGTGAACTGTCATGCGAACTTCGCCTAGGATAGCAATGGCGACGAAGCCCCTGGCTCACGTCAGGGGCTACAACCCGTCCCGTCAGGGCGGGGATCTCCCAAAATCGCAATCAATTGCTGCGCAATCCGCAACGTTCGGTTCTCTCGATCGCGATCCGGATTAAAGTTCGCAATCGTCGCAGCTCCCAGCTTGCCGGTCGCAATTACGCGCTTCACAACGGTAAGCAGTTGCTCCGCTGAAATCCCACCGGGCTCGGAAAAATTGACGCCGGGAGAAATCGCAGGATCCAGCACATCGAGATCGAGGTGCAGATAAATCGTCTTCACCCGTGCCGCGAGACGATTCACTGCCTCCGGAAGCGTCTCGATCGAAGCAAGTTCAATCCTGCTTTCGACCAGGCGCACCTGTTCCAGAGGATCGAGGCTGCGGGTCGCGCCCAGCACCACGTTTTCTTCCCGAACCGGCTTCGCCATCAGCTCCGGGTGGCAATGACCGGTTGCAATCGCGAGCGACATCCCTTCGAGCGCGCCGCTGATCGTTGTTTCAGGAGTGTTGAAATCGCCATGCGCATCGAGCCACACAATGCCTGGATCTTCGAGCGCCGCGAGCGTCCCCAGGCACGAGTTGCAGTTCCCGGCCAATATAAGGACCGGGCGCTGGTGAGCCGCCACTGCCTCCGTCAGTTGAGAATTGATGCCGCCATTGCCGCCTGTCCCCTCCACTATCACGCAAGGTTGGGGAACCGCCTCGAGAATGACTAAAGGACCGCGCCCGACCTCTGCTCCGCGGCGTCCCAGATGATACGGGACCGCAATCATCCGCAAGCTTTCTTCAGTAGTGCGATTAACGATCCCGCGACTGCGAGGCATGCGCCCGCGCCAACCAGACCGACGTCGGCCAGCCACTGTCCCCGATAGAAATAGAGGACGAGCAATCCGAAAAACGCGACCCGCAGAAAGATTATCGCCGCGCTGCGAGAGAATCGAACAGTGAGAAGAGCGGCCAGCGATGCGAGCACTGCGGAGGCTCCTAATCCGAATATCGCGCAGCGGGCCAGCGTTTCCCAATCTGGCTGGGGCACGTAGCGGCCCCGATTGGTGAGATAGACGGTCGCAATGCCTGCCGCCAGCAGCGTGATTGAAACGATCTCGCCATACGCCACACTAACGAATATGCGAGCTCTCGCTTGCGGAAAGGAGGTTCCGGCTCCGGCGGGAAACGCCTGCGCCGTCGCCGGCGCGGCGAAAATGATCCCCAGGCAGGCATAGGCGCCCAGAATCTGGGAATCGAGAAAGTCCACACCCTTGATATTCGGAACCATAAACCCGAAAACGAACAAAAGCGCCAGATGGGGCAAGACGGAGCGTAGACTTCCAATTCGGGATAAAAAAAGCCGGATTTCAGTGGAAAGCGTTACCATTTGCGGATTCGTCTGAAACATGTTACCAATCGTGGGTGCTCCAATAGGCATAGGGAGTCGCCCTATGCGGCGATTAGGGCAATTTTGTCTAAGGCGGAGACCCGCATAGTTTTTAATTTTCAACCGATTAAAGAGACAGAGACGGAATTAACGAACAAAATGCTCGATAGGCGTGTTGAACCTCGGATGCTGTGTGCAGATCTCGTGGACGTGCAATGGAAGGACCAAAGCGGGCGGACCCGGCGTGGTGTCGCCAATCTGGAAGATATCTCCCTGTCGGGCGCCTGCCTGCAAGTCGATCGGCCGGTTCCGCAGGGGACGCCTCTACGGATGAGCTACCCCAACGGCGAATTGCTCGGCGTAGTTAAATATTGTGTTTTTCGCGAAATTGGTTACTTTCTGGGGGTCGAATTCGAACCGGGCAACCGCTGGTCCCAACGACATTTCAGGCCACAGCATCTTCTCGACCCGCGCCGCCTGGTGGGACGCGTGACTCAGCGCCTCAAACCCGATGTGCCGCCGCTTGTGAATTGAAGCTGACCGGTCTTCTGCATGCTGGCATAGCTCCGCTTAGTGTGCTTAACTGAAGTTTTGATCTCGTTTCGACATTTATGTCGCTCGTAGAACGCCCATTGCCGGAGCCGCAGTCCGCCGAAGCCCCGGCTCAACGAAAAGAATTGCCATGGGCGGCCATCGCGTGGTTCAGCATTTTACTGATCATCGCGTACTATCCCATCTTGAGACATCTAGTGGAGCAGTGGTCCTACGATCCGGACGTGGGACACGGATTTTTTGTTCCTCTGGTGTTTGGATACATCGTTTGGGGCAGGCGCGAGAAATTGATGGCCTTGGACTGGAAGCCCGATTGGTGGGGGCTCGGACTGATGGGTTGGGGCTTCCTGCAAGCCTATATCGGCATGCTGGGAGCGGAGCAGTTCCTTCAGCGAAGCGCGTTCCTGATTTCACTGGTCGGGTTATTTCTGGTGCTGGGCGGAAGGGCTCTGCTCAAGGAACTCGCTTTTCCTTTGCTGCTGCTGCCGTTCATGATTCCGATTCCCACGGTGATCTACAACCAGATCACATTTCCGCTGCAATTATTCGCGAGCTGGGTAGCGGAGATTCTCCTCGGTCTGATCAACATCCCAGTGCTGCGCGAAGGGAATGTCCTGGTGCTGGCGAGCCAGACGCTCTCCGTCGCTGAAGCTTGCAGCGGCATTCGCAGTCTGCTGTCGCTGACGTTCCTGGCGTTGGTTTATGCCTACTTCTTCGACAGCAAAGTATGGATGCGCTGGGCTCTGTTTATCGCCGTGGTGCCGATTGCGATTCTCGCGAATGCAGGACGCGTGACGATCACGGGAATTTTGAGCGAGCACAATACCGAGCTGGCGCAAGGAGTGTTCCATGAAATGGAGGGGTTCGTCATTTTTGGCATCGCCTTCGCCATGATCTTTGTCTTGCACCTCTTGATAAACTGGGTGTACAAATGGAAGTTCGCGAAGGAGGCTCCTGTTGTTTAAATTTTTGAATTCCACTCCAGCGCGTGTGGTAACGCTTCTGTTGATTGTCCAGACGGCGGTGCTGTACAGCTCCATTCGCGCAGAATACGTTCCTCCCAGCCGGACTCTCGCCGAAGTTCCTCACCAGTTCGGTTCCTGGAACATGGCTGCGGAAGGCTATGTGGATAAGGAAACGCAGGAAGTGCTGAAGGCCGACGACACGTTGACCCGTTTCTATAGGAACACTTCGACGGGCGCCGATGCGAGCCTTTTCGTGGCGGCGTTTCGTACTCAGCGCAACGGCAAAGCGCCCCATTCTCCGAAAAACTGTATGCCCGGATCCGGGTGGACGCAGTTGAGCTCTGAAAACTATCCGATCGACGTCGGCTTGGCCGCGCCGATCGTTGTAAACCGCTACGTGATCGTGCATAGCGAAGAGAGGCAACTGGTTTTCTACTGGTATCAATCCCGCGATCGCGTGGTGGCGGACGAGTTTAAAGCGAAATTTTGGGTGGTCGCCGACGCGATGCGCCTGAACCGGACCGATACGGCTCTGGTGCGCGTGATGGTTGGCATCCGTAATCTTGATGAAGATACGGCGACTAAGACGGGGACCGATTTCGTGCGGTCTTTCTTCTCGACGTTGAAGCAGTATCTACCTGCGTAACTGCTTCGCGATTATTCCTTGAAGTGGGCGCTCAAATCGCGCTGATATTTTTCGATGGTCGCGGTGTGTCCCATGATGAACTTGCTGACGAAGCGGAACAGAGGATTGTAGACCTCGCCATTCTCGGTGATGGTGAGCTCAGAACCGCTGCCGGTCGGCGCGATTTCATAAACCCAGCTCCCTCCGAAGGGAAGTTTTGGATCCGCGATGCGGTTCACGATGCGTTTGGGCTCGCTGGTCTCGACGCGTTCATAGGTGATCGTATCGCCGCTAGTATCCGTCTCACGCCATCTCAGGGGCGACTCGGCTAACAACTCATATTTGAACCCGCGCCAGTTGGAGGGACCGGCGACCAACGCGAATACATCGTGTGGCGCCGCGTGGACCACGATTTTCCGGCTGGCAACATGCGCTTTAGGCAGCGCCGCTCCGATCACCACAATGACTCCGGCGACAAACACAACCGCCAGCACCCCAAATAGCAGCCACTTCATGCGATCCTCCTCGTTAACTCCCTAAAACGCCTCGATTCGACAAAGTCCGCGGCGGCCTTCGCCAGCAGTTCGAGCCCGGCGAGCCCCGCCGCGCGATCCTTCGGCTTCATGCGGCCGAGCATGGCCGCGACCAACTCGCGGTCGAGCACCGATTTGCGCTCCTTCACGCGCGCGCCGTCTTTGGTCAGCCGCAGGGCGACTTTTCGCGCGTCAATAGCGTCGCGGTCGCGCGTCACGTAGCCCGCGCGGACCAGGCGATCGACCGTCAGCGACATGGTCGACGCGGTGACCCCCATGTGACCGGCGAGCATCAACATGCTGGTGGATTCCACTTCATCGAGATGATCGAGGATGCTCGCCTGATGGGCGCTGAGCCGCTGGCCGGTTTCTTCGTCCTGGACGTGGCGGGTGTGACACGCGAAATAGATCTTCGGGTAGCTCTGCATCAGCGTCGCGATCTGCCGAAGAACATTTTGATTCGTCAAATCAAAGTATATACCATTCGCCCGGAGAAGTAGACTAATTCTCATGAATCGACGCCACGCGTTACTCAGCGGAGCGAGCATTTTCGGGATGCCCTGGCAAAAGGTGATGGGCGCTCCTCCCAATTCCTTGCCCGACGACGCGCTGTTTAAACGCGATCCGGAAACGTACTGGACGCGAATGAGAGAGGAGCAATTCTTCCTGCCGCAGTGGCGTTCCTTCCTGAATAACGGGAGCCTGGGCGTGCTGCCGCGTCCGGTTTATCAGGCCGTCGCGGCATATATGGAGAAGGCCGCCGCGCTCGAAACCCCGTATCCATATCCACGCTGGGGCTACGAGACGCTGGACGAAGAGCGCGAGGAATTGTCGAAATATCTCGGCTGCAAGAAAGACGAACTCGCGCTGATGCATAACGCTACGGAGGCGTTGACCACGGTCGCTTCCGGCCTCGATCTCAATGCGGGCGACGAAGTGGTAATGACGAATCTGGAGCATCCTTCGGGGAAGGCCGGATGGCACGCGAAGAGGGCTCGCTACGGCATCACGATTCGGGAGGTACCGATTCCGCTGCCTCCGAAAGACCCCGCGCAGCTCGCCGATTTGATGATTTCCGCGATCGGTCCGAAGACTCGGGTGATGAGTTTCAGCGGGATCATCAGCCCAACCGGGTTGATCATGCCGATTCGCGAGATTTGCGGTGCGGCCCGCGCCAAGGGAGTGCTGACGCTGGTGGACGGCGCGCACATGCACGGGCAGATGGCATTGAACATTTCCGATCTCCATTGCGATTTCTTCGCGGGCAGTCCGCACAAGTGGATGTTCGCGCCGGCCGGATCCGGCTTCTTATATATCCGCGAAGAGAATCTCGACCGCCTGTGGCCTCTGAACGTGACCGGAGATTGGGACAACAAATCTCTGAAGGCCGGACGATTCATGCGGCAGGGGACGAATAATCGCGCGATTTTCGAAGGCATGATCGCGGGCTTACGCTTCGCGCAGGCGGTGGGACCGGACCGAATTTACGCGCGCATCCATCAGCTTGCGCGGAGGACCTATGACCGCGCGGCCCGGTTACCGTACATCGAACTTCTGACGCCGAACGACGATCGCATGTTCGCGTCGCTGGTCTGCATCAAATTTAAGAAGGACTCGGGTGCCGTGTGGCAGGAGACCGCGAAGCAGAAGATTTTTGTAAGTGGAGGCCAGCAGGTGCGTCTTTCGTCGCACATTCACACGCGGCCTTCGGACATCGATCGACTGTTCGACATTATCGAATCCAAAATGGGTACAGCATGAGATATCTTGTTCTCCTCAGCCTTTTCGCCGTAGCGTTCGCGGCCGACCCGAAGCTGACCGACCTGGCACACGACGCCGCGAAGCTTCGCTCCACATTTAAAGCGGATGATCTGACGAAAGGGCTCGCATACCAGGGCGATCACGAGCGGGTATTGTTCGCGATCGACACGGAAAAGACTCCGGCTCTGGTGACTGACGATGACAAGCCGGTGCCGATGTCGCGCGTCAGTGGAGATCATTTATGGACCGCGGTGGTCAGGCTTACGCCCGGACGCTCCCATCAATTCCATTACGTGATCGATGGCGCGGCGTTCGGAGGAAGGCTCGACATTCCGGCATTCATGCCGTCGTCGTATCAGCAGCCTGAAGCGCCGCCGGGGAAGATGTCGGAAAAGTTGCTGCATACCAGCAAAGTGTATGAAGGAATGCTGAGCGAATATTGGATTTATGTCCCCGCGCAATACGATCCGGCTAAGCCCGCGGCGCTGATGATCTGGCAGGATG
Organism: Bryobacteraceae bacterium; assembly: GCA_035485055.1. Taxonomy (GTDB): domain Bacteria; phylum Acidobacteriota; class Terriglobia; order Bryobacterales; family Bryobacteraceae; genus Palsa-187. The sequence continues at coordinate 35,946 of DATHOJ010000120.1, read as the reverse complement.
GGCAGGGACACATCGCGCGGGACGGCCGGCGGACGCTGAATGTGCTGGACAATCTTACGTATCAGAAACGTATTCCGGTGATGATCAGTGTGTTCATCGCGCCCGGCAAGGTGGCCGAGAAGGCCATGCGCAGCATCGAGTACGACACTATGAACGACACCTATGTGCGTTTCCTCGACGAACTGCTGGCCGGCGTCTACGCGCAATACAACATTCGCAAGGATTCTTACAGCCACGGGATCGCGGGCGAATCTTCGGGAGGCATCTGTTCGTTCAATGCCGCCTGGACGCATCCGGAGGAATTTTCGCGCGTGCTGTCGACCATCGGCAGCTATACCAGCATCCAGTGGCATCCGGGGCAGATCGACGGCGGGAATGTTTATCCGAATAAAGTTCGCAAGGAGCCAAAGCGGAATATTCGGGTCTATTTGCAGGACGGCAGCGAGGATTTGGAAAACAATCATGGAAGCTGGCCTTTGCAGAATATCCAGCTTGCCAATTCGCTGAAGATGATGGACTACGATTTTCATTTGCAGTTCGGAAACGGCTCGCATAACGGAGCGGATGCGAACGCGCAATTGCCGATGTCGCTTTCCTGGCTGTGGCGCGACTATGATCCGAACAAGTCCGAACAAAAATATGAACAGGAGCCGGCGGAAAAAGCGAAGCCGATGTTCCGGGTTCACATTTATAATCGGTAAGGATGTATTTCCAACAGTTTTATCTAACGTGTCTGTCGCATGCTTCGTACATGCTGGGTTCCGAAGGCGTCGCCGTCGTGGTGGACCCGCAGCGCGATGTGTCGCTCTATATCGATGAGGCCGCGCAACAGGGGCTGAAGATCGAACATGTGATCGAGACTCATCTGCATGCCGATTTCGTCAGCGGGCATCGGGAGCTGGCGGAGAGGACGGGCGCGAAAATTTATCTGGGCGCGCGAGCGGGCGCGACGTTTCCGCACGTCGATGTGCGGGATGGCGATGAGATCCGGTTCGGGCGCGTTATTCTGCGGTTTCTCGAAACTCCGGGCCACACAATTGAGAGCATTTCCATCGCGGTGACGGATCTGGACCGGCGGGAAGCTCCTTGCGCGGTGCTGACCGGGGACACGCTGTTCATCGGCGATGTGGGGCGTCCGGATCTTGCGCCGGATCTGACTCCGCAGCAGCTTGCCGGAATGCTGTTCGATAGCCTGCATCAGAAATTGCTGCCTCTGGGGGACGATGTGGAAGTGTATCCGGCGCATGGCGCAGGGTCGCTGTGCGGGAAGCAGATGCGTCCGGAGAGGCAATCGACCATCGGTAAGGAGCGCGCGCTGAACTACGCTCTGCGGCCGCAGACGAAGGAAGAGTTCGTGCGATTGCTGACGGCGGAGCTGCCGGAGAGGCCCGGATATTTCGCGCTGGATGCGGAGTTGAATCGAAGCGGGGCGCCATCGCTGACGGAGATGAAGGCCCTGCCGGAACTCACTGAGATTCCGGAGGGAGCGACCGTTCTCGATACGCGGCCGTCACAGCAGTTCTTTGCCGGGCATATTCCGGGTGCGGTGCATATCGCGCTGGGCGGGCAGTATGCCTCGTTCGCGGCGACTATCCTCGGGCTGGATAAGGAGATTGTTCTGGTCGCCGAAGACGAAGAGCATCTGGAAGAATCGCGCATGCGGCTGGCGCGCGTCGGCATCGAGAATATCGTTGGATCGTTGAAAGGCGGGATGCAGCGATGGACTGGGCCGGTCGCGGAGATCCATCAAATCTCGGTGGAAGATCTGCGGCGGGAGGCTGCGGAGGTGCAGATTGTCGACGTGCGCCGCGAGGGCGAGTTTGCGGCGGGCCATATTGAAGGCGCGAAGCTGATGCCTCTGCATAAGCTGGAATCGCTGGTTTCAACCCTGGATCACGATCGTCCGATCGCGGTGCATTGCAAGGGAGGCTATCGCAGTGCGATTGCGTGCAGCCTGATTCAGCGGGCGGGATATGAGAATGTCGTGAACGTGATGGGCGGATTCGATGCCTGGCTCGCGTGCGGTTTGCCGGAGGCTAAGGCGGTTTCAGCCTGACCTAGACCGCCTGCTGGCCGGACGCCATTGCGCTGCGCTTTTTCCGGCGTTCCAGCCGCAGCAGTTCGCGGCGTCTGCGCAGTTTCACCGAATCGTCCACGCGGCGCCAGAAGGTGCGGAAATAATCTACAGCGGAGACGATGCCGAACAGCATCACGGCCCACATGCCGATGGTCGCGGGCTCGGCCAGCCAGGTCCAGCGGATGCTGCCGATGACCAAAGAAATCGCGATGACCTGAGCCGCCATTTTGGATTTGCCCAGGTCGCTGGCGGCGATGGTGTAGCCGCCGGATGACGCGATCGACCGCAGGCCGGAGACCGCGAATTCGCGGCCGATAATAAGGATGACCATCCAGGCCGGCACTCGATGAATGTCCACCAGCGACACTAAAGCCGCTGAAATCAGCAGCTTATCTGCGATGGGATCGAGCAGAGTTCCCACCGTGGTCACTTGGCCCAAGCGCCGGGCCAAATAGCCGTCGAGAAGATCGGTGGCCGCGGCGGCCAGAAATACGCCCAAGGCAAAAATCTCCCGCGAGACCGGGATCCAATCCTCCCAATTCACACTGGCTCCGTCCGCCAAAAGGGCGGCGACCAGCAGAGGCACGAGGAAAATTCGCGCCAGCGTGAGTAGATTGGGCAGATTCATCCCGATTCTAAAATCATAGCCTAAAATCTTTTTTCAACATAGCGAAACGGCGAAGATCGTGGAATTGGCCGTGGAGGAACTGAGCCTCGCGGGCCGATCCCTCCTCGGTAAATCCCAGGCGTTGGGCCACTGCGCAGCTTTTTCCGTTTTCCCGGGCGCATTGAATGGTCACCCGGTTCAGGTCCATTTCGCCCAGAAGGTGCGCGACCACGGAGCGGCAGGCATCGGTCATGATGCCTCGCCCTTGAAAGGATCGGCCGAGCCAGTAACCGATTTCCCCTTTTCGATTGAGCAAATCGAGCCTGTGGGTGCCGATAACGCCGCAGAACTTTTGTTCGCACCAGATCCCGGCGACAAAGCCCTTATTCGAGGCAAATTGTTCGAGTGACGAGCGGATAAAACTCAAGGTGTCGTCGACCGTTTCCGTGGAATCGACCCAGGGAAGCCATTCGCGAAGATAGGCCCGGTCGCGATCCACCAGCGAGAAAACTTGCGGGGCGTGGCGTTCTTGCAGCAATTGCAAATAGAGATCCGCGCGGATTTGAGCCCGAAACATGGCTCATTGTAGCTGAGGTCAAGCTTTCACAGGCTGAAGCCTCCGCCACCTTGGTCTTGTGCCACCTTCTTTTCTACAGCTATCGGGTGGCACAGAGTCTTGGGATTGTCGAAAAGACCTATGCCTGATAAAGATCTTGCTTTGGGGTGGCACAGACTTTAGTCTGTGTGAGGTACCAGAAATTTCTCAAGTCTGCGCTTGATGGAGGCGGGGGTCATCGCCTCTACTTCGCACGATTCTCCGGTGTAGCGGGTCGCCGTCACGCGGCCGTGTTCATGCAGCAGATGCAGAGGAGCGCCTTCCGCGATCGGAAAATGAAACACACACTTTGAAACAGGATCGAGAGACAAAGTCTCATCGATTTTCTGAAGCAGCGCGTCGAATCCCGCGCCGGTGCGCGCCGAAATCGCGACCGCGCCTGCGGGCTGGTGGTCCGGATCGCTCAGAATGCGGCGGGCAATGGAAGCGGTGTCAGGCTCGCCCGCAATCTTATCGATCTTGTTCAGCACCAGGATTTGCGGAGTGCTCGCCGCGCCGATTTCGCTCAAAGTCGCGAGAACGTGCGCTGTTTGCAAAGCCGCTTCGGGCGAGCTGGCATCGACCACGTGCAGCAGCAGCTCGGCCTCGACCACCTCTTCCAGTGTTGCGCGAAACGCTTTCACCAGCGTGGTCGGCAGGTTGCGGATGAAGCCGACCGTATCGCTCATCAGGGCCTTGCGATGCGATGGCAGCGTTACGTGGCGCACGGTCGGATCGAGTGTGGCGAACATCTTTGCGTCGGCCAGAACCTCCGCCCCGGTCAGGCGGTTGAAGAGGGTCGACTTGCCGGCGTTGGTGTAGCCGACCAGGGCAATCGTGGCCAGCGGAACAGCCTGCCTCTGCTGTCTCTGCGTGGTTCGGCCGCCGCGCACCCGGTCGAGCGACCGGTTGATGGCGGCGATGCGCTGGTGAATCCGGCGGCGGTCGGTTTCGAGTTTCGTTTCGCCGGGACCCCTTGTGCCGATGCCGCCGCCAAGACGCGACATCGCTGCACCGTGGCCGGTGAGTCTGGGCAGAAGATAGTTCAGTTGCGCCAGTTCGACTTGCAGCTTGCCTTCACGAGTTCGGGCGCGGCGGGCGAAAATATCCAGGATCAACTGCGTCCGGTCGAGTACTTTCACGTCCAACGCTTTCTCGAGATTGCGCTGCTGCGTGGGCGACAGCTCGCGATCGAAAATCACGGTGGTCGCTTCGTGAAAGAGAACCTGCGCCTTCAGCTCCTCCACTTTTCCGGAGCCGACGAACGTCGCCGAATCGATCTTGGGACGCGACTGGATCTGCTTCTCGGCAACGCGCGCGCCGGCCGAGGTTGCCAGCGCAACGAGTTCTTCCATCGAATCCTCGGCGCTGATCAGCCCCGGCGCGGCGCGGCTTGTCAGATGCAAGCCGACCAGAATCGCTACTTCTTCGCCAGTGGGCAAATGCTTGCTATTCGGAATCCGTGACTGGAACACCCGGAGCTGCGTGCGCGCCCACCGATGCCGAGTTCGAATGCGCAGGAGAATGAAATGGTTTCGACACTACGACCGTCGAAATGGCGTGCTTGAAAATCAGTTGCTCCTGATTATTCGTCTCCAGAATCACGGAGTACTTATCGAAACTCTTAATGCGACCCGAAAGCTTCACCCCGCTCATTAAGTAGATAGTCAAGAACGTTTTGTCTTTACGAGCATTGTTGAGAAATGCTTCTTGTATGTTTTGGGCCTGCTTCTCCATGGGAGCTTCTTTCATAAAATATATGGATCAGCCGTTTCCCCATTCTACCGCGTCGTCACGATTTATTCACGCTCAATCTGGACGAGAGTATCCCTTTGAGCGGCGAGCAACCGCTTCGGCAACCTTGCGCCATAAACCAAACGTTCGATGACCGGGACGGCTCGGCGCACCCATTTCCCATGCAGCATCAGGCTTCCGGCGACCAGTAGAGGATGTGGAATCGCTACGCAGCAGCGAGCGCACATGTCAATTTCGCCCGCCCTGCCTTCCGCATGAAGACGGCGCAGCCGGCGCATTTCTATTGAATTGTTGATCTGGCCGAGTGTCTGTTCCGGCAGCCGGCCGATTGGGTCGCCATCAAGCATGTAGCTTTGACAGCATGGAAATACACGGCCATCGTGCTTGACATAAACCGGGCCACGCCACAAATAATGGCAAGCCCTTGATTCTGCGCCGGTTCGCGCGGCCTCCGGTTGCAGAACGTTGGTCTCATCCTCTTTGATTCGGACCTGATCGACACCAGGAACAGTGCTCCAGAAGCGCTTGAATTCGTCTACTTCGTGCGCATTGTTCTGCATGCGGACCATTTGCACGACAATCTGCATCTTGACTTTTTTTTGGTCTTTTAAGGTCGCAAAACGCACGAAATTGGCTCTTACACGGTCGAATTTGGCCCCTTTACGATACATCTCGAATGACTCTTTCGAGGCGCCGTCAAAGCTGAGGGTGACATGCGCGAGCGGAGTGGCGAGCAGCTTTTCGGCGGTCGCTTCATCGAGAAGAACGCCGTTGGTCGAGAGCAGCGTCGAGATTCCGTGGCGTTCACAGTATTCGATGCGGTCGAAAATCTTGGGATCGAGCAAGGGTTCGCCCAGACCGATCAACATCATGTGCTCGCCGGTGCGCGCGGCGCCTTTGATCAGCGCGTCGAACACCGCATCGTTCATGTCCTCTTTGGGTTGCGGATGCGTCTCGCGGGGACACATCGGGCAGTAGAGATTACATTTCGCCGTGGTCTCGACGATGTACTCCACCGGCAGCGCGGGCACACGCTCGCGGCGGAGAAGATACGACCACAGAAGTTTGGCGCGATTTAGAAATCGCATGCGCTCCTTTATCATCTCATTAACATGATGGAACGCGTCCGGAAATTGAACGATCGGGAACCGAGGGAGGGCGCGAAGTACGTTCTTTACTGGGCGCAGATGAACCGGCGCGTGGAATCGAACCATGCGCTGGCTTTCGCAGTGGACCTGGCGAACCAGCAGGGATTGCCATTGTTGTTTTACGAAGGCCTGACCTGTGCGTATCCTTTTGCCAATGATCGGCTACACACATTCCTGCTGGAGGGAGTGCCAGAGACGGCCCGGAGGCTGGCTAAGCTCGGCATCGGGTACTTGTTTCATCTCCGGAAGCGGCGCGATGATCCCAATGACACGTTGTACAAACTGGCGGCCGATGCAGCGGCGGTGGTGACCGACGATTACCCGGCATTCATCGCGGCCGAGCATAATCGCAGTGTTCCAGCTCGGCTGGATATTCCTTATTACGCGGTGGACTCCAGTTGCATCGTACCGATGTCGCATTTCGAGAAGCAGGAGTACGCGGGGTACACGATCCGGCCGAAGATCCAGAACGCCTTGGCGCGGTATCTGGTGCCTGTGGCACCGATTCGGATTAAGAAAAAGTGGGACGGGCTGGTCCCTTCGATGCATTGTGAAGCAACGGACATTCCGAGGCTCGTCGCCGATTGCGAGATCGATCATTCGGTTGCGCCTTCGATGGAGTTTCGCGGCGGGCGCAAGGAAGCGGAGCGGAGATTGAAGCACTTTCTGGAAAACAACCTCAGACGCTACGCGAAGACGAATAATCAGCCTTCGGAACGATCGACGTCGAACCTGAGCCCCTATCTCCACTTCGGGCATATCTCGTCACTTGAAGTCGCGCTGGTGGTCAAGGAATATGCAGCGGAGCATAAGCTAATCGTGGATGAGTTTCTGGAAGAACTGATCGTGCGCAGAGAACTGGCGTTTAACTTTGCCCGATTTGGTCCGAGGCCGGATACGCTAGCCGCACTGCCGGCGTGGGCTCGCGCAACATTGCGGAAACATGCGAAGGACAAGCGTGATCAAGTCTATACGCGCGATCGATTCGAGCGCGCCGAGACTCACGACCCGTTGTGGAACGCTGCGCAGCGCGAAATGCTGCACGATGGGAAGATTCACGGCTATTACCGGATGTATTGGGGCAAAAAGATCATCGAGTGGTCGGCCACGCATCAGCAGGCGCTGGACACCATGATTTATCTCCACGACAAGTACGCCCTCGATGGGCGCGACCCGAATACATATACGAATATTCTCTGGTGCTTCGGATTGCATGACCGGCCATGGTCGGAGCGGCCGATTTTCGGAATGGTGCGGTATATGTCGCTCGATGGCATGAAGAGGAAGACAGACGTGGAGGGTTATATCAAGCCGACGATGCGAGGGTCGCTTTTGTGATCACCGCGGTTACGGGAGCTTCGGGGTTTATCGGGCAACGGCTAATGGCGCGCCTTGGAAAAGACGCGTGCGCCGTTTCCTTGCGAGGGAATCTGGACCGGATCGCGGACGCCGACGTCGTGGTTCACCTGGCGGGCGAACCTGTCGCGCAGCGCTGGACGAAAGAAGTCCGCGAAAAGATTCGGTCGAGCCGCGTGGACGGCACACGCCGGCTTGTCGACGCCATGCGCGTCGGACCGCCGAAGGTCTTGGTGAGTGCGTCGGCGGTTGGATATTACGGGTCGCGCGGCGACGAACAATTGACCGAAGCGTCGCCGCCGGCAAACGGTTTTTTGCCGGACGTTTGCGTGGAATGGGAGCGCGAGGCGCTGAGAGCCGAGGAGTTCGGGGTCCGCGTAGTCTGCCTTCGCAACGGTCTGGTGTTGGGGAAAGGCGGAGGACTCGATAAGATGATGCTGCCGTTCAAGCTCGGAGTCGGCGGTAAGATCGGCGACGGCAAGCAATGGATGGCGTGGATTCACGTCGACGATACCGTAGGCCTGATTGAGTTCGCGATCTCCTCGTCGAAACTGCGCGGGGCAGTGAATGCGACGGCGCCCAATCCCGTGACCAATGCCGAGTTCACCCGCGAACTGGGACGCGCAGTGCATCGGCCGGCGATGCTTCCCGTTCCGAAATTTGCGCTGCACCTGCTATTCGGAGAGATGGCGCAGATCGTTTACGCGAGCCAGCGCGTGCTCCCGGAAGCGGCGCGTCAGGCCGGCTATCGATTCCGTTTCCCAAAGCTCGAGGGCGCGCTACTTGATATTTTGGGCTGACGCGGCTTCGTTGGGCTGCCACAGAATTTCCGGCGCGCCCACCGCGTTATTCACCCAACGGCTCCAGACGAACATCGCGTCGCTCAGGCGGTTCAGATACTGAATCGTTTCGGGAGGGACGGGTTCCGTGCGCGCGAGGGCGATTAACAGACGCTCGGCTCTACGGCAGACGGTTCGAGTGACGTGCAGTTCGGCGTTGAGGCGCGTGCCTCCCGGAAGCACGAAGCTGCGCAGAGATGGCAGCGATTCGTTCATGCCGTCGATCTCGCGCTCCAGTTGCGTGATCTCCGCCGGCGTGATCCGCGCCTGCTTGGCGTGCACGTCTTCGGGCAGGGTGGCGAGAATCGAACCCAGGTTGAAAAGCTCATGTTGAACGCGGCGCAGGATCACCAGCAGCAGGCCGATGCGCGGATCGCGCGCGACCATCTCCTCACAGGAGATGACGGCGAGGCCGGTGAACGCGTTCAGCTCATCGACGGTGCCGTAGGCTTCAATGCGGGCTGAGTCCTTGGCGACGCGCTGGCCTCCGGCGAGACTGGTTTCTCCGGTGTCGCCGCGTTTGGTGTAGATGCGATTGAGTGCAAGGCGGGGGTCGTCGAATATTTTGTCGTCCACGTTATTATGTTCGCTCAAAAAGCCGCAGGCGGAACCGCCTGCGCCACCAGACGGACTAGCAATTTCAAAAGCGGGGTCAGGCGAGCGGTTTCGCCAGCCAGCGGAAACGAGGGGCGTACAATGAAGATGACATGGCAACTATCGCCGCGAAATCGTACCGGACGCTCAGCGGGCTGCCGCTGGAGCCCCTTTATTCGAAACCAATCGACTCGGGTAAGCCCGGCGAGTTCCCGTACACGCGCGGCATTCACGAAACTATGTATCGCGGCAAGCTGTGGACCATGCGCCAGTTCGCGGGATTCGCAACTGCCGAGGACACCAACGCCCGGTATCATTATTTGCTCGCGCAGGGGCAAAACGGACTTTCCGTCGCTTTCGATTTGCCGACGCTGATGGGCTACGATTCCGATCACGCGGCTTCACAAGGCGAGGTTGGTAAGTGCGGCGTCGCGATCTCTTCGCTGGCCGACATGGAGACTCTGTTCCAAGGGATCCCGCTGGGCGATGTGACGGTTTCGATGACTATTAATTCGCCGGCGTCGATTCTATGGGCGATGTATCTGGCCGTGGCGGAGCAGCAGGGAGTGAGCTGGGATCGCGTCTCCGGCACTCTGCAAAACGACATCCTGAAAGAGTACATCGCACAGAAAGAATATATTTATCCGCCGCGCCCTTCCATGCGCCTGGTGACGGATTCGATCGAGTTCGCAGCGAAACATACTCCGCGATTCAATCCGGTTTCGATCAGCGGGTATCACATTCGCGAAGCCGGATCGACGGCCGTGCAGGAACTGGCGTTCACGCTGCGTGATGGCATTGAATATGTCGATTGGGCCCTGGAGCGCGGACTGCCGATCGATTCGTTCGCGCCACGGCTCAGCTTTTTCTTCAACGCGCATAATGATTTTTTCGAGGAGATCGCGAAGTATCGCGCGGCACGGTCGATTTGGGCGCATGCCATGCGGGATCGCTACGGCGCAAAAGACGAAAAAAGCTGGAAGCTCCGGTTTCATGCGCAGACGGCCGGTTGTTCGCTCACCTGGCAGCAGCCTCAAAACAATATTGTGCGGACGGCAGTACAGGCGATGGCGGCCGTGCTTGGCGGATGCCAGTCTTTGCATACCAATTCGCTCGATGAGGCATATGCGCTGCCGAGCGAACATGCGGTCACAGTCGCACTGCGCACGCAGCAGGTGATCGCTTACGAAACCGGCGTTACCGCGGAACCGGATCCTTTGGGCGGGAGTTATTTCCTGGAGAGACTAACGCTCGATGTCGAGGAGGCGGCGAACAGGTACATTCGCCAGATCGACGAAATGGGCGGCATGATTCCGGCCATCGAACGCGGGTTTCCGCAAACCGAAATCGCCAATGCGAGCTACGAGTTTCAGCATTCAGTGGAAACGGGCGAGAGCGTGATCGTCGGTGTGAATAAGTTCACGGAGAAGGACGAGAAGCCCATCGAGCTCTTGCAAATCGACGCGACAGCGGAGCGGCGGCAGGTGGAGAAGCTTCGCCAAGTTAAGGCTCGGCGAAGTGGGAACGAGGTCGAGAAGGCGTTAGCCAACTTAAAACGAGCCGTGGAAGGGACGGAGAACACGATGCCGTTCATTCTCGACGCGGTGCGCGTTTATGCGACAGTCGGCGAGATTGCGGCGGCGATGGGAGAGGTTTTTGGGAGTTATACGGAGACGAGCGTATTGTAGTCAAACACAGACTAAAGTCTGTGCCAGCTCAGATCAAGGTGGCACAGGCTTCAGAGATGCTGAAAAAGGTCGGGCAGATCGCTTCCTGCGGTCGCGGCTCGGTAAGCGATTGACTCTACGCATCGCCGATTCCGAGCCGCGACCACAGGGAGCGATCTCTTACTGCGCGTGTCGCTCCGCCAGCATCGCGACCGTCGATAACGCGGCCAGCAGACCTAAGAACTGCGCCATGCCGACGTTGTCCGGTTCCTGCGCTGCGTCCTTCGTGAACAGCCGATAGCCAGCGCCAAGCGTCACCAGTCCTAGCATCACTTCGCCGGTGACCCACCATAGAATTCCCGCGCTCACGAGAATGATCAGCCGCTGCTGGCGCGTCTGTGAAGTAAATCCTCGGGAACCGTCCAGGGTCCAGACCGGAATCAGGTTGAACAAATTGATGATCGCGCCGAAGTGAGCGATTGCGTCCCACGCTTTAGCTCCGGTCAGGTATCCGGCTGCGAGCGAGAAGGCTGCGGCGCCCAGTCCATAGATCGGACCCGCGAGCCCCACGCGCGCATCCTGAATCGGAGTAATACGAAGCTGCTTGAGCCGTATGAATGCGCCGAAGCCCGGGATGAACATCGGCGCGCTAGCCGGGATGCCGTATTCGCGCAGGGTCAGCACGTGGCCCATCTCATGAATGTAAATCGAGAAAACCATCCCGACCGCGAACTTCCATCCATAGAGAGCCCAATAGACGCCAGCGAAGGCCAGCATGGAGAGCAGGGTGCTCAATTTGGTCAGCCCGAGCAGCAGCAGTTTGCCTTTGGTGAGCGCCAGCAGGATCATGGGCCCGATTCCGGCTGCGCCTTTCTTCCAGCCGTTGCCCTGCGGAGCGGTTTTCAGATTTTCGATATGCGCTTTGATCGAGCGATACTGCACGCTGTCCGGCGGCAGCAAGGTCAGCGACCGCTGCCAAAATTCACGAGCCGCCGCAAGGTCGCCGCGAACCGTAGCCGCCTGGGCCTGCGCCGCGAGCGACTCCAGCTCCTTCGCATGCGTCAAGCAATGACACGATGGGCAACTAAGCGCCGATTCTTCGATGGGCGCTCCGCAATCCCAGCAGGCTACAGTGGTCACGAGTACGGTCCTGTAACCATTATCTCGTGTCTGGCCGTCAGAGCCCAGGCGCGCTGCAATCCTATAAAGAGGATGAACAGCGAAATGAGTCCGCCCACGGGAGAGACTCTTAATTGTAGAAACGGTGAGATCGTTGCGACCACCAGAAGGCCGGCGATCATTCTGCCAGGCGTGAGGCCTGGCCTGACTCTTTGCGGTGGAGGCTGACTGGCCGGCTGAGTCTTTGCCGCGGATCTGGCTTCGACCGCGCGCATCGCTCCGATGAAGAACGCGGCGGGGAACAGGCTCGCGCTGATCGCGAAATACGTGAGCACTACGGCGAGAATCTGCTGCGGGCGTCCGCCCATGCCATAGGACCCGGCCCGAATCGCCTTACCGACCATCCACCCGACGAGGAGCGCCACGATGCCGATTTGAAATCCCTTCGCTAACGGAATGGCATAGAGGATGCTCCCGGCCACTGCGGCTCCAACGCCATAAATCACCGCGCGAAATAACGGAACAGGTTTCTGTGACTGCTGTCCCGCGCTGACTTTCGCGGCGCACTGCGGACAGATCACATGATTGTTTACCTGATAATGTTGCCCGATAATCAACTGTTTACACGCTGCGCAGGTGCGGGATTCGGGCGATTCCGTGGTAACAGTAGGCTGGGCGCGGCGGAATTGCAGCGCGTCCACAGACGGCAGCTGTTCGGGCTGTTCGGATTCCGGCATGGCCTAAGTGTAGGATCGGTTGGTAGCGCAGTCAATATTAGGTCTATACTGAGTACGAGGTGTTCCACCGGTTTCCTTGTGAAAACGGCGGACAAAGTCTCTAGCAAAGTATGGATCACCACAGGATCCGGGTACTGGTGGCAAAACCGGGCCTCGACGGACACGACCGCGGCGCGAAAGTAATCGCGCGCGCGTTGCGTGATGCCGGAATGGAAGTGGTGTATACCGGTCTCCGGCAGACTCCGGAGATGATTGTGAACGCGGCGCTTCAGGAGGATGTGCAGGTCATCGGCCTGTCGATCCTTTCGGGAGCCCACAACGCCATCGTGCCCCGGGTGATGGAGTTGCTGAAGGAAAAACAGATGAGCGACGTGCTCGTCATTGTGGGAGGCATCGTTCCGGATGAGGATGCCGCACAACTGAAATTGCTCGGCGTAGCGCAGGTGTATCAACCAGGCGCATCGCTCGACACAATAGTGAATTTCATCCGCAGCTCGGTGAAGCAGACGGCCTGATGGCTTTTACTTCACCGCATTTGAAAATTATCAAGAAAGATAGAATGCAAGACAAACTGAATATTGCGGTGTTCGTCGATTACGACAACATCGAGATCGGACTGAAGTCGACGCTCCGCCGCGAGTTCGACGTATCGCTGGCGCTCGACGCGCTGAAGGAGCGGGGCGACATCGTCGCGAAGTTCGCCTATGCCAACTGGGGCCGCCAGGACGGCGCAACCCGGCAGATGGCGGAAAATGCGGTTCAGATGGTGCAGCGGATTCCGTCGCCGCGCGGCGATAAGAACGGAGCGGACATCAACCTCGCTCTGGACGCGCTGGAGATGGCGTTCACGCACACCCATGTGAACGCGTTCGCCATCGTCAGCGGCGACAGCGATTTTATTCCGCTGGTGAATAAGCTCAAGGAATACGGCAAGACTGTATTCGTGGTCGGCGGGAAGGCGTTCACCTCGACGATTCTGCAACAGAATTGCCACGAGTTCATCAGCTTCGAATCGCTGATGTCGGATGCGCCGGATCGCCCGATCACCTTGCCCGGCGAGATTCGCGCGCCGCGCGGACCGGAAGTTCGCACAGACCGGCCGCCAGAGCGTCAAGGCGACCGTCCCGACCGGGGTCCTCGTCCCGATCGCGGACCCGGGCCTGACCGCGGACGTCAGCGTCCCGCGCCGCTCGATTTACAGCAGGCCATTCCTTTGGTCGAGCGAGCGTTGCAGGTGCTCGAACGCCGCGCTGTGCAGCCGCAACTCGGTCTGCTGAAATCGACCATGCTACAGCTCGACCCGGCCTTCAATGAACGCGCCTACGGAGCGTCCAGCTTTTCCGATTTCGTTGAGAAGCTGAAACGCGCCGAACTGGTGAACGTCACCGGCACCGGCGGACGTTATGTGATCGAGCGCAAAACATCCTCGACGCCGGAACGAGCGAACCTCAAGCCGGAGGATCTGCTGCCGCCTCTGCGCGACGTGCTCGAAAATCATCGCCTGGAACTCGAAAACAACTGTCCGGTGGAGGATCTCGCCGGATGGTTCAAGGCGGAGCAGCCGAGCTTCGACGTCAGCGCTTATGGCTTCCAGTCCTTCGTCGAATTCCTGAATTACGCGCAGGATAAGACGGTGGTGCGCCTGGAGCCGCATGAGGATCAGGGCATGTGCGTCTCGCTGGGTGCGGAATTTTATCCGCCCGCCGAGCCGCCCAAGCCGGAACCCGAAGCGGCGCCGGAGGTCGAAGAAGAAGACGAGCCACAGCCTTACGTCGAAGGCCAGCCGACTATTTTCGAGCCCAATCCTCCGCCCGCCAAAGCGAAGAGAGCGCCAGCGCGAAAGCGTACGCCTTCGAAAGGTCCCGGCGGCGGATCGGGCACGCGACGTCCTCCACGTCCGCGGAAGAAGAGCGACGGTAACTCGTAATCATGTCGATTGAACGGATTTTCCCAGCATCCGTGCCGACGCCGCGGGGACCTTATTCTCCCGCGGTGCGGGCCGGCGATTTTATTTTCGTGAGCGGGCAGGGACCGGTCGATCCGGCGACCGATCAATTGTCGCCCGGCGACATCCAGCACGAGACGCGGTTGGTACTCGGGAACATCAAACGGATTCTCGAAGGCAGTGGCGCGTCTATGGCGGATGTCGTGAAGTGCTCCGTCTTCTTAAAAGACGGACGCGAGTTTTCACAAATGAACGAAGTTTACGCGGAATTTTTCGGCGATCAGAAGCCGGCGCGGACCACGGTGGAAGCGCAGTTCGCCAATCCCGTGATGCGCGTTGAGATCGACTGCATCGCGTATAAACCCAAATAACAGAGACCAACTCCAACACGATTAACGTTGGTAAGCTGATCAGGCATGGCAGAAAATCTTCCTGTAGAAGAACCGTTAGGTCCACGAGTGTCGGCGATCCTGGTGGGTTGGAATCAAGTTGAACCGCTGCGGAGGGCGGTGGCGGCGCTCGAACGGTCGATCGATCGCGAGCGTTTGGAAATTCTCGTGGTCGATTTGGGGAGCCAGGATGGGAGCGCTCAACTCGACAGCGAGTTTCCCGCGATCGTGATCCTGCGGCTGCCGCATAATTTCGGCGCGACGAAGGCAATGAACATCGGGACGCGGACGGCGAAGGCGGATTTGGTATTTTACCTGTCGCCCGATGTCGAGGTTGCTCCGGATACCGTGAGCAAACTGGCGGACAAGCTGGAAGGGGATTCGGATGCGGCGGCGGTTTGTCCCTTGCTGGTGGATGAAGAAGGGAAGCCTGCGTCGCGAGTTTACAAATTGCCGGTCAAGGAATCGTTCAAAGGAGAGATGCCGACTGTCCCGATCGATGTGAACCGGGAAAGCGTGAATGTGGAATATCCGGGGCGCGACGCAGTGCTGGTACGTAAGCAATTCGTCAAAGGGATGAATTATTTTGACGAGCGATACGGCGAATATTGGGCCGACGCGGATCTGGCGATGCAAATTCGGCGGGGGCTCAAAAAAATCCGCCTGTATCCTTCTATAAGCGCGGTGAAGCATGCCGATACTTCGCCGGACGCCGCGAAAGGCCTGCTGGCAGCGGATCGGGCAGGCGGCGCGGCGGCGTTTATCGGCAAATATCACGGGTTTATGGCAGGTTTAGGGTTTCGGATCGGCGCGATTTTCAGGGCCTTGGGACATTTCGATTTTAAACAACTGGTTGCCTTGGCCAGCGGACAGAAAATCGATGGGTCCCAGGGAGGGTAATCGATATATACTGATCGGGAAACCAAGGCGATGAAGAATCGGCGGGTCGTTTTCTTTTTGGGGTTTTGCGCGGCTTGCGTCGTGATCCTGTTCGCGATGAGGGCGCTTACCAATTACATCAACGGTCTGCCCTTTACATTTACCGCATGGGATCCGGAGGCAGCGGCGGGGTTGAGCAAGGCGTTCGACGCGTACTCGGCGGTTACGAATCTGTTCACGACGCTCGGTACCGGGTTGCTGACGGCGATGGGTTTGTTTCTGACCAGCAATCGCAAGCAGCGCTACGATGGAGGTCCGCTGTGGCTCGCTTTCGCCAGCGCTCTGTGTGTGTGCGTCTCGATCTATTGGGGGTACATTTCGTCGCAAAACGTGGAATGGGCGATCGAGGGCGGTTATCCCAGTCTGGACATTCCCAAATTACAATGGCCAAAGAGAATGCAGGGTTGTTCGATCTTAGCCGGCGTTTTCTTCTTCGCGATTTTTTTGATTCTGGATTTTACGAAGGAAGATTCGCATGAACGCCCCGCGCATGTTGACAAGGCTTAGCACGGCGGTTTGCGGGATGCTTTTGTTGCCGGCGTGGTTGGCATCGCAGAGGCCTCCGCAGCCGGGGCAATTGACGGTCAAATCAACTCCGGCGGGAGCTTCCATCACGATCGACGGGCAACTCATGAAACGGCCGACGAACTACACCTACTACGTGTCGCCGGGCACGCACACGGTGAGTCTTTCGGCTCCGCCGGCTTGTACGCAGCAAACCACGGTTCCCGTGACGGCAGGCAGAGCTTTGACATTGAATTGTACGGAAAAGGGATGGGAACCGGTGAAGCCGACCGCGAAATAGCAGGCTCGCCCTAGCTAGGCTAGGGTTTTTAGCCTATTACCCTAACTTTCTTCCCATGGTCTTCCGATAGATTCACAGTATGCACATGGAAGCATTCTTGTGGATGTTCCTGCCGGTCTTCGTGGCCGGAGGGAGCTCGCTCTTGTCTTTCTACATCATGCAGGCACGGATGGAAGTAGCGTTGGCGAAGGAGCGCGAGTCTTTGGCAGAGGCGAGGGCAACCATTACGTCTCAGAAAGTGACGATGGAAGAGCGGATCAAAGCCACGGAAGAGGCGACGAAACGCCTGGCGATGGACGAGTTTATGCACGATTTCCGAGTGGAGGAACGCAGCTACGCCCGTGAAAGCAAATCGCTTACGGCATCGAAGAAGAGCATGGTGATGCAGGAACGGCTGTTTTTTCGCAATATCCCTTTGTCGAATTGGATCGAGCACGAAATGATTGTCGAAGAGGGGACGGATCTGGACCAGTTGCCGAAAGAATCCGTATTCGCGACATCGACGATCACGACCACGACGATCGCACCGCCCCCGGCGGCTCCTGCGGTGGAAGACCGGCTGACGATTTCGAAGTTCCTGGACGACGTGGGGACGGGCCACCGCAACCGGCAAGAATCAAAGGTCTTAGTAGCCACTCCTTTCGCGGCGTTCGGGGCGCAGTAGCCACACTTTAGCGTTGTAAACCCTTCTAAAATCGAGACGTCTTTAAAGACGGACGGGATATGATAGGGCTAATGGCCGAGCCTCTGTTGGCCGAACAGGCTGAATCGATACTGGCGCGAGACTTCGGGGCGTGGATGACGTCCGAGCAGAGGCGCATCTATGGTCTTTGCCAGAGATTTCTTCAGGATCGGGACGAGGCGGACTCGGCGACGCAGGATGTTTTCCTCAAGGCGTATCAGGCCTTAATTCGAGAAGATGCGAAGGAGTTGGACGATCCTGCGCGTTGGGTTACCCGGATCGCGGTGAATACGTGTCTCGACCGGCTGCGGTCGCGAAAATGGCAATTCTGGAGGCGGAGGCCGTCGTCGGAGGATGAGGCTGCGATTCTGGCGATGGCTCCGTCGAGGAGTCCGGAGGCGGAAGACCGGTGTTTCGCGGGAGAAATCGGGGAGCGGCTGGCGGCGGCCATCGAGAGACTCTCCATCCGGCAGCGGACGGTATTCACTTTGCGGCATTATGAAGATATGAGCCTGGAGGAGATCGGAAATCTTCTGGGACTGGATGTGGGAACGGTGAAGGCGCACATGTTCCGGGCGGTGACGAAGCTGCGGGCGGAGTTGCGCGACCTTTATGAAGGGACCCATGTATGAATCATTTAACGACTGACGAGTTAGTGGACAGGCTGTACGGAGTTAGCACTGGCGATCACCTGAATGATTGCGCTGAGTGTGCGGAGCGTTTTCAGCAATTGCGGGAGCGGAGGGAGATGACGGCTGAGCCGGCTCCGGTGTCGCCCGGGTTCCTGGCAGCGCAACGCAGGAGTATTTATGCCCGGATGGGCGAGAAACCGCAGGCTCGGATGCGGTGGGTTCCGGCGCTGGCTGCGGCTGCGTGCTTACTGGCTGTAGGGGTGATTGTGCGCATTCCGGAAGCAAATCACGCGGCGCCAGCGACGAAGCCGGTGGTGGTGGATCCCCAGTTATTCGCAGATGTATACTCGATGGAGCAATCGATGGAGCCGCTGGCGGCGAAACCGATTGACGCTCTGTTTGAGCAGGATCAGCAACAGTAATTTTATGTTCAAAGCGATTTTTTTTGCTGCGTTTTTGCCGGGCTTGTTGTGCGCGCAAATGCCCTTCGGGGAGGTTTGCGGGCAGGGAAGGCGGGCGCGCGATTTGAATTTAACGGAAGCGCAGCAGAAACAGATCTCGGGTATTTGCCAGGAGTCTTTCAAGAAAGTTTCCGATCTTCGCGAGACGTGGAGGAAGGCGGAAGCAGAGTTGCAGGCCGCTTTCGACGAGTCTCCAGTGGACCAACATAAGTCGAATGACGCGATCGAGCATCTGACGGCCGCGCGGTCGGATCTATTTCGGGCGACCTCGCAGATGGATCTCAAGATCCGCGCCGTGCTGACGGATGAGCAGTGGCAGGAATTGAAGAAGAGGGCGCGGTGGGCCGGTCCGGGCCGGCCGGGTGGTCCCGATGGGGGCGGCCGGAGGCGCGGTGGTCCTCCTACGAAGAGCACGGGCCCAATCACGCAGCCACAGCAGCAGAACTGATTTGACTTTACACTCCGAGGCGCGGTATCAGTGGAGTAGCCATCCGCAGAAGGCGCGGTAGCCAAGTGGTAAGGCAGAGGTCTGCAAAACCTTTATTCGTCGGTTCGACTCCGATCCGCGCCTCCAATAATTTAGGCGAAAACCGCCGACCTTCCAATCGGTTCTGAGTTCGCGCCGGAGGTTCTACGCCAACAACGGGGGCAAGCCCCGATTCTGAACTGATTTCTAAGAACAGAACACCTTCACGCGAAGTCTGTAATTTTGGAAGTTACGGAAGCCGTAGGCTTGGCGGTTGATGAGCTCCATTTTGTTATGGAAGCCTTCGGTGATGCCGTTGTTGCGGGTGAAGCGCGACATGGCGGCGATTTCCTGGGACCACGAGGCAAGTGTCTGGCCGAGCTGGACCAGTGGGGCGAGACCGGCTTGACGCAACTGGTAGATCGCCCGCAGAAAGCGTGGCGCCAGGTGCTCGCACTGCCGGCGGGTGCGATGCTTTTTCAGCAGTAAGTAGCACAGCCGCTGTTTGAAGCGATAGATGGTCTCCAGCGCCGGATGCGCGGCGAGATAGGCTGCCAGGCGAAGCTGCTGATCGGCCCGGAGGTTGTGGCGATGGCGGCGCATCAGCGAAAGCAATCCGCGGTTCCTGGAGCCGGCGCCGTCGATGTCTCGCCAACAGGCCAGAAAGGGATGGTTGATGATGCGGATCACGTGGAACCGGTCGGCGACGATGCGCGCGTGGGGGAAGTGCAGGCGGACCAGCGCGCGATCGTTGGCGGCCAGGTCCATGCACACCACGCGCACCTCGGCTTTGCCTTCCAGGCGCTGAAAATAGGCCTCCAGCGACGCTTCACTCCGGCCCAGGACGACGTCCTAGAGCTTGTGATTGCGCAAGTCACACAGCGTGGTGGCGTAGCCGGAGCGGCGCGTGAAGAAGTGCTCATCGATGCCGAGCAGCTGCGGGCAATGCGTGGAATGCCACTGGCCAAACTGGCGCTGGAGTCCACGTTGAAAGTAGCGTTCCACGGTGGCCGCGCCGATGCGTTCGCGGCGGCCCAGGCGGCTGCGGTGGATGCCGTCCAGGTGCTGGCGGAAGATCATCGCCTGGAAGGCCTCGCTCGAACGCTGGCACGGCTGAATCCCCGGAAACCCTCGCGGAAGTAGCGTCCGCAGCCGTAACATTGGAATTTCGAGGCCTCCAGCTCAACGATGCAGTGCCGGAGGCCCCAGTTCTCATGCCGCACGCGCCGCCCATAGCGGCCCTTGTTGCGCAGCCGGCTGTGGCCGCAGTACGGACACGGTTATTGGCCCGGTGTATCCGGCGGAGATGTGGATCGCCCCACCGCGGACCTGGATATCGGTAACTCGTAATCGGGCAGTCCTAAAACGAGCTCTGATCTGATCAAAACAATTCCTCCAAGAATGTTTTATCAATCAGAATTCATGGCCTGCCCCCGTTTCTGATGAAGAGCCTGCATTCGCTCTTTTATGGCGAATCGCAGGCGAATGTTGGATCAGAGTTGTATCGCTCTTGAAGCGTTGCCCCCAGTCGCACCATGACACGGTCAGGGGAGCCGCAAACAATCGCCCGATTTTCGCCACCCGAAAATACATCGCCAGTCAGCTCGGAATCGCGATTCGCACGCTCTCGCGATTACTAGCCTTTCCCAAACTCTAAGGACGTATTTCAAGTAAAAACGGAAGTTCAACACATCCCGATGATGCCTAATCCGCCGCCGAGCAAGCTCGCAAGTGCAGGGGTTCCAGCGCTTATCCGATGGCGATCCGAGGTACATTGCGGAACTCGCGCGCTCGGGTGGTCATGAATCAGGTTATTAAGAACGTGGACGGCTCTGGCTGGCAAGTCATCTTTAACATCCTCAAAAAAGACAGATACACGCTGGCGGTGGTACAACATCCAGAGACCGCATTTGCCGAGGACGTGAAGTTCCGTGCTTGACCAGCAATCCGGGCTGGTTGTTCTGGTGGGTCACAGCTACGGCGGGGCTGTCATCACTGAAGCCGGCAATCATCTTAACGTTGCGGCGCTTGTCTATATTTGCCGCATTTGCGCCGGACACTAGGAAAGCTGCACCGCGCCAGTGCAAGGCTTACCGCCGGCCAGCACGGGACCAAGCAAACCGACGATGGCTACTTCTACTTTGACCCGGCCGTCTTCCATGCCGACTTCGCGGCGGACCTTTCGGAGGCCAAAGCGGCATTCGTGGCGGAGTCGCAGGTTTTGATCTCCGCTGACTCGTTCACCTCCTTTAAGACGCCCGCCTGGAAGTCGAAACCCACCTGGTACATGGTGGCCACCGCCGACCGGTCGATCAATCCTGATGAGGAGCGCATGAAGGCGAAGCGCGCCAATGCCAAGACGATCGAAGTGAATTCCTGCCACGTGGCCTACATATCTCACCCGAACGAAACAGCCAAGCTCATTGAAGAAGCTGCCACCTCCGGGCCCGTCAATCAAAAGCCTGCCAGTCTTGTTCCAGGGCTCGTCAGCCGAGCGCGTGGCGGCATGCTAAATCCGGACTCGCGAAAAATAGGCTTCATCGGCCCGTCCGATCCCGTTGCGCGCGACCTGCCGATGTTCCACGAATTCTTCGATGACATTGTTGGTCCGCGGGTCGAAATTTGCTTGAATTCCGTGCTCGTCCACGAACGGCGGCTGCAATTCCCATCGAAGACCCATGTTGACCGTAAGGCGGCCGTTTACACGCCATTCATCTTGACCGTAAAAGCCGGACTGAAGATTCCCAGCATTGTTCCTCGGTCCGGTGACCGCAAAGTAACTGCTGTTCGGCAGCCCCAGCAGCAGGTCGCCGAACGCGTTGCCAGTGAATGCGTTTTGGTTGAAGGTAAACAAACCGTAGTCATCTGACGGTGTTTCAATTTCGGGAACGGCAAAGCGAACCCACCGAAAGTCCGCACCGGCGCGCAAGGTATGCTTGCGGCGCGTGTAAGTGACATTGTCGGTGATCTCTTTGGTGGTCGAATACGTAGAACCGACGTGGTCTCTGCCGATCGATGTAAAACCTGTACCGTCCGAAAAGTTAACGGTCGGAAGTCCGCCATCTGCCGGGTGATTGGCTACATCTACGTTCTGAAGTCCCAGTTGGTTGATCGCCGCGGCACCCTCAATCGGAAAGTTCGGGCTGAGCAGTGAATTCGTAAATCCAAAACGAAACGCGTTCAGCAGACTCTGCGAGATAACATAGTTGTGTGAAACGAGGAGACTCCGGTCATGCTCAGCGTCGACGTCATTTGGCAGGAGTGGATTGACTGTGTTCACTAACAGGTTTTTCCAGTTAAAACGCGCGTAGATCTGCTGTTTCGAATTAATGATGTGATCGATTCTGCCATCGAACCCTTCCGTATTGGAGGGGATCGGCTGAAGGTTCTCATAGTTGTAGCCGTTTCCTGAGACGTTAGGAATTGGATAGTAATTGTTCAGGAGAGTAAGGGCGGATGAGTTGAGCCGCGCGAGGGGAATCATGTTATTCGGAAAAGGGGAGCTATTGAGGGGGTCAATCAGCACACCGTTGGGAAGTGAGAGGCCGTTGAGACTTCCGCTTCTCTCCGCGACAGTGGGCACCAGATATTGTTCCGGCTGGGAAGTGACCTTACGGTTGCCTTGGTAATCGACAAAGAAAAACGTCTTATTGCGGCCATTGTACAATTTTGGCGCCGACAACGGACCACTCAGACTTCCGCCAAACGTGTTGAAGCGCTTCGGGGCTTTGATGTTAAAGTTGAGCACGGTTGCATCCAAGGCGTTGTTTTGCAGATATTCGAACGCGCTTCCATGGAATATATTTGTTCCAGCCTTGGTTGTGAAAGTGACGTCGGCGAGCTGAGAAAACTCGGCATTATTATTGAAAGCTGTTATTTTAAGCTCCGCGATACTTTCCGAGGAAGGATACGGATTGGTTCCGGCGGAGCTCGTAAACACATTCACCGTCGAGATTCCATCCACAGAATAACCAATCATGCTCGGAGTCGCGCCACCAACGGCCACGTTGCCCTGGCTGTCCTGTTCTGCATTCGGGGAAGTGGACAAAGAAGCCAGCGGACTGGTGGTTACAGCGCGAAAGTTCAACGGCAACTGGACGATCTGCGATGTGACTTTCGCATCACCGATGGTACCGTTTTCCGTATTCACCTGCTCGGACGCCTCACTGACTTCAACCGTTTCGGATTGGCTGGCCAAAGCCAAGGTGAAGTCAACGCGCAGGCTCTGTCTCGCTGACAATTCAGCATTTACTGCGCCAGAATTCCGAAAGCCTTCCTTAGTCGCCGTCAACTGATAATGTCCGGGCTTAAGATTCTCAACCAGGAAGCTCCCGTCGTCTCCACTGATGACTTCGCGATCGCTATTGTCATCGAGCCGGTGTATCGTTACGGCCACAGCAGGAAGCGGTAGGCCGCTTGGATCGCGCGTTACACCGCGTAGATCGCCGAAAGTAGATTGCGCACGCACTTGTACCGCGAAACAAGCATACAGGATTGTTGCGATTAGTAATTTTCTGATCATAGTAGGAATTATCAGGAGGGTGGCGTGGAAAAGTCGTGGAGGGCACTGTTCGCCAAAGTATTGATAGGATAAGCCCTTACAAACAATTTATGTCTTTTAAATGACTTTCCATGCCTCTACTGCGTAACCTGAAGCCGATCACTCGCATGGAATGCTGACCCAATCCTAGACAGAGCGTGACCGGGATCTTATTTTCGAATCCTTCCTCTGAGAATCCCGCCTGCGGCCCCCCAGCGTCCAGCGTCGGCGCGCCAATTCTTCCGGCGTCCTTTCCAGACTTGATCGCGGGTTTCGTTACCGCCTCAGGGAGAACTTGGAACGGTCATCGCGCGGTATTTGAATTCCGCGATCTAACATTTTGGTAGTGGGTCTATTTGAAATAGACCCGCTACCAACATTTTCGATCACCGGTCTCGGCAATGCGCAAGCGCTGCCCGAGATTCTGAGTGGAACCGAGACGTTGTTCAGGACCCTCTACCGTGAGTAATCCTTCGCCAGCCGAGTGCCATCGAGATCGCCATACAAGACACCGAAGAAGCGTCCGACCGTGGGCATCGGCCCTTAAGTCGCTCCAGTTTCGCTGCATCACTAACCGGGGTACACACCGGTGATGTAGCTCTGCAACTGTTGAATCGTCTGTTCGTGGGATCCGATGATCCAATTCACCAAATCACCGATCGACAATATCCCGACGACGCGTTCGCCTTCGAGCACTGGCAGGTGACGTACCCGATGCGCTGTCATCATGCGCATACATTCGCTGATAGAATCCTCAGGCTTGACGAAGAGCGCTGGGGTACTCATCACCTCGCGCACTCGCGTTTCATGCGATTGCTTGCCTTTGAGAATCACTTTGCGGGCGTAGTCGCGTTCGGAGATGATGCCTTCGAGTCTTCCTTCGTGTAGCACTACCAACGCTCCGATTCTTTTCTCCGCCATCTGTTCGATGGCTTCATAGACGGTTGAGTCGGGCGAAATGGACCATACGCCCGAGCCCTTCATCCGGAGCAGGTAAGTAACCGGCTCGTCAAGATGGATCTCGGCTTCAATGGGAGTTTTGACAGACAGCATAACAGTCCTCCTACTTGCAATAGTGAACCCACCGAACGCCGTCGTCAAGGGTATTCAGAATCTGGTGCCAGCCCATCGCTGAACATTCGTCAACATCGGTTTCTCTTGCTTCCTTCACTCGGCGGAGCAATTTCTATGATCGCGGTAATCTTGGGCCACGAGAAAAAACATCACATCAAACATCGAAAAAACAGAAACGGCGCCCGAGACGAAGCCGCCAAAAGGCCTCCCATGGCTTACGCCGCGCCCGCCAGGGGGCGGCCAAGAAGGCCACCCCGAAGAAGAAATCGCCACGGAGCGCACGAAACGACGCCCACGAAGGCGAGGTGAGATCCTCGCTGAAGACCCTGAGGTCGGCGACATCTGGATCACCGGACGCAATTGCAGGAGGATTGTGGAGATCCAAGCCTTCGATTTCACCCGCAGGCTTTGGACCTCAATTCCCGGGCACAATGACCCAGAACCCTTGCCCTCAAACTGAATGCTTCATCGCAAACAAGAGTTCGCTTCCAAACTACTTAGGGATACGCAAGATCCAATCAGCCTGTTGAAGTTAGTAGACAGTGCTTGAAGTTGGTTGCTTTCGCCGGCCACGCTTTCCCTACGTGGCGCGGCTCAGGGTCCTGCCGGCCCGTGCGTCCAACGGGGCGATTCTCAAGAAGAAGCAAGAAATTGCGAGCCGTGTTGAATCGCCGCTCGAATCCATCCAGGGAGCAACAAATTCCGGGGCGCCGAATAGTTCCTGGCCAACTGACCGGGCGTTGGCTTATCGCCGAAACTTACATATGTTTTCGACGGGTGCGCACTTTGCGCCCACTGCGGTTTCCTGGTAGTACAGCGTCAAAAGATAGGAGATGGTATCCCTCATCGGATACTCCCTCCACAACGACACGTCACCGTCTCCGTTCCATTGTGGGCGCACAACTCCCGAACACAACTTCCACAATACGCGCATAGGCATCGGCGGCAAAAACGACGCGCGCCAGCCCCAGCTTTCCGTGCCCGCAGTCCCTCACGAGTAAGTCTGAGCGCGCACTCGCTACAACGTTGCCCGCGCCTGGATTCCAAGCCGCTTCTTGGAGGAAAACACAAGGATCCAACAAATGCGATTCGCGCGTTTTACCCTAACTGAGCAGTCTCAAGACACCTAAGAGAAAGCGTGCAGCGAAGCCCAGTAGCGCTAAACCCGCAATGCGAACGAGCAATTTCTTTCCGGTGTCTCTTGGCTCGACCGCGGGGAACAATCCAAAACTCTGGTGAATCGCATTTCCGAAGCGTGCGGGCGCGATCAACATAAAAATGCCGATTGCAGTCCAGCCCAGGAACATTAGGCCATACATGGCGACAATACCTACGAGCCTAGTCACAGACGTCCCGCTCTGCATTCGCAGACGAGTTGCCGAGTCTCCATCCGTAGAGTTGCCTTTTCCGAAAGCCGTTCGAAATCGATGGCAACGGGCGTTCCAGTCGCGCCGTATAGCTGCCTCGAACACTCCTTCTCTTCCAAGTCCGCATATGCGTGCCCGTTGACCGAGATGATCCGATCTCCGACGATGACTCCGCTCGTTCGGCAGGGGAGCCTTTCCACGGTCACGACGGAGAAGGCATCCGCGCCCGATTTGAAAAATTGAATTCCAATGGTCACAAGCTCGTAGGGGTCTGCACGGAATGCGTAGTCGTCCTTCAAGTACATGGCGGAGTGGTTCAAATCGAGTGTCAACTCAAAGCGTTCCAGAATATCGCCGCCAAGGATGCCGGCAAACGACGCATCCGCAAAGCTGCCAGAAGGCAGGGGAGCGATCACCCGTATTGGATGGTTTCGCAGAGCGGTATCGCCAACCTGAATCGAAGGAATACACGCAATCAGAGCAGCGGCGAAACCTCCACTCGACTGAATCCCCTCGATTGTGCGATTGGCCTTCGATGATAACGGCAGTAGTTGCCAACCGGAGGAGGACATCACGGTCATGTATGTGCTCGAATCGAGAAGCATCTCCAATGTCGTTGTGCCGATGGAGACCGGAACAAAACACCCCTTTCGTACCTTGTCTAATGCGACCCGAAACCCTTTCTTTTCGACATCGTCAATCACTTCGGCAATTCCTGTGGAGTATGTAAGCCACACTGCCGTCGTTTCGATCAATCAGTTCCCAGGATTCCGGAGATGGCTGTCATCTGGATTCTTGAAAGTATCGAAAGGTCAAGCATCACTCGGGGAACAGTGGGCCAATTCTTCGGGCCAATACGAACGCGCTCAGCTATCGTCGTAGTGTGCTCGTCAATTGAATAGTTTCGCTCTACAGAGGCCGCACCGGACAACTTCAATCCAAGACCTTGCGCGAACGCCGAGTCAATGATCGTGCAGTCGGAACCCGTATCGAGCAGAAACATACCAACAGTGTTATTCACATCGACGGAAATCGTGAGCAGCCTGTGCACAAGACGACCCTGGCTCTTTCCGGAAGATTCTCCTAAGAACCAAAACATAAACCCGATCGCGACTCCGACGTTTCGACCCCTAAAGAGACAGAGTTATTTAATACGGCTGGTGAAAGCGCATAACAGTTGAGTGTAAGAACGTAAGCCTTAAGAAGTCACAAGGATTGGGTAAACGTTTCGTTAGAGAGCCTAGCAATATCCGACTCCCGTGATGTATCTCGGATCCGCGGCATCAGGATCCTCCGAGGTTTGTAGCACATTTCTGAATATCTGTGCGGGCGCGTGAAAGAGGCATGAAAGCCATGCTCGCCCTTGAGACAACGCTGATAGGTTCTTTATGATCTTCCGCTCGTTTTCTTTATGTGTTCCCGCATATACTGGCTCGTGAAGGGTTAGCTCACAGCCTGTCATTGCGTCTGCGGACGGCTCTTATAGCTTCGATAGAATCAATTTATCATCGCTTTCATGGGTTTTTCATGGACCACGCGTCACAATTGACCTAACTTAGCCATACAATTGCGCTCGACACGGCTGTCGTAAGTATCCAAGAGGGTGGAAAGTAGGATTATGATCGCGTATAAAAACAACGTGCGTGTTTTCATGGCTTTATTTGTAGCTGGAGTGTCCGCGTGGGCCGGAGACGACTCGACCGCGCTGGCCTCGCTTCGTGGAGCAACTCGCAGTGTCGATGGACTTCCTATCCCGGGAGTTCACATCACTGCCCATCGAGTCGAAGATAACAGCGACAGCCTTGTGACCAGCGGAGCGGACGGCACGTTCGCGGTTGATGAATTAAAACCGGGTCAGTACCGGATTTCAACAAGTAAGGCAGGATTTTTCAGTTTGCCGGTCACCGTGCACCTGTCCGCGCACGAAACCACGCACATTGAGTTTCCGTTGCAATTAGCCGGAAGTTCCGTCGAGTCCGCGCTGTTGAAAGGATTCGAATCGATGGAGAAACGCATGGAGCAACTCGAGGCGGAACTGCAGCAGATGAAGGCGGCGGTCCCAGGAAGTGCGATCGCAGGATCGGGGACGGTGGCAAAGGAGAGCGATCGCCGGGACACGACGCAATTGCCACTGGTGGCTTCGCTGAATCCCGTTGCAGCCGCGGCTCCAACGATACCATCGACTTACACTCCACAAGCCCTCGGCCCCAGCCAGACTCCGACGCCGCAACAATCCGGGGGTAGGGCCGGCCCGGTTGCAACGCCGGCAACACCTGTCGCGCCTCCCGATCACAGACTTCCAGAGGCTCTACAAGCCCCAGACGCACCGCCTGCCGCTGACAACTACACCCCTTTCGCGTTTGGCGACTTCACGTGGCTCAATGGAAGCCCTCGCAACAAAGACACCGTACTCGATACGAAATTCTTCACTCCTGAAGTACGATTCGACACACATTACATGGAGGATTTCAATCAGCCCATCGATCATACCATCGGAGGGGCGACCGAATCCTTCCGCTCAGGTGAAGTCCAAGTAGAGCAGGCTAGCGTCGGCGGCGACTTCCACTGGCAGGGTGTTCGTGGCCGAATCTTGTTTATGGACGGCTTGTTTGCCACTACGACACCGCGCAATGACGCAAGCGCCGGGGTCGGCGAGTGGGATCTTCAAGGTGCTTACAAGTACGTCTCGGAGGCGTACGGCGGGTATCACTTTAACGTCAATCACGGACTCAATGTTGACGCAGGAATTTTCGTATCGTACATTGGGCTGTTCAGCTACTATAATTTTGACAACTGGACGTACCAGCCGTCGTATGTGTCCTCGAACACTCCCTGGTTCTTCAACGGTGTCCGTGTTCAGTGGTTCCCGACGGCGAAATTAAAAATTGAGCCATGGTTCATCAACGGTTGGCAATCCTATGCGAAGTACAACAGCCATCCCGGTCTGGGAGGACAGCTTCTCTGGATGCCGAAAGAATGGCTAAAGTTTGTCGCGAACCAGTATGGTTATGGACAGGACAATCTGGGCCTTCCGAAGACACAACGTATTCACACGGACGATAGTATTGAGGTGCGGTACTACAGCAATCCGACCAGCCTGAACCTCTCCAAGATGGCGTTTTCTCTTACCGGAGACGCTGGGTGCCAATATGGTGGCGGGATTACCTGCACGGGCGCCCCAAGCCACAACAAGTCATCATTCGTGGGGTGGATGCTCTACGACCGGATGTGGTTCCACAGGGACTTGTTCGGCTTGACGCTTGGCGGCGGAGAAATGAGCAACTATGGCCGCTATTTGACCCTTCTCCCGCCGATAGACGGAGCCACGGCCGTGACAGGTTCGCCCTACTTCACGGAAAACCCGGGACAGAAGGCTCATATGTGGGATAGCACGGTGACTCTCCAGTACATGCCCAGGCAGTACATTACCTGGTGGATGGAGGCCGGCTACCGCCACTCGGATATTCCGTACTTCACAGGCCGCGGGGGGATCACGCCTCCCGGCGGAAACACGGGCTCTCCGTCACAGTACGTCTGTGCAGGCGGTGGTTCGGCTGGAACCGGCATCCTCTCGGCCGCGGAAGCAGCCTGCGGCGGCGGACTCAGCAGTGTCTGGTTTCCTGACTTGCGGCGTAGCGAGACAAAGCTCTCCGTTGGCATAATGGTGAAGTTCTAGCAGGGCCAGTGTGTTATGCGCAAATTCCTGATTTCATCTCTCTGTATAACAGTAGCTGCGACTTACCTCGGGGCCGCAGATCCGGGTTGGAAAACCAAACCGGCCGCCGAATGGACGGAAGAGGACGCCATGCTTGTGCTGTCCTCATCACCTTGGGCGCGGGATATTAGCGCGACGGTAACGCGCCGACTGACGGAGGACCAACTCAGAGAGGGCGGACAGATGGGACAGCCCCGAGGGGTTGGGAATGAGAACGTGGATGCGAAGGACAGCGGGCCAAAGGTATCGCCGAATGTGATCACCGGGCGTGGAGGCGACGACCGCAGCGCGAGGTCCTATTCCCAGCCCATCAAATTGAAACTGCGCTGGGAAAGCGCTCTGCCAGTCCGCCTCGCCGAGTTGAAATCGCACGAGATCGAACCTCCCACGCTGGGCGGCGATGGCTACTACCTCGCTGTCTACGGCGTGCCGGGCGGTGATTTCAAGGGCGATCCCAAACATCTGGGCGACCCTCTGAGGAATCTGGCAGCGCTAAAGCGCGAGGGTAAAAAAGATGTGAAACCGATCAGGGTAGAGGTCTTTCAGCGCGAAGGCGCGGTTGTCATCGTCTATGTATTTCCCCTGTCCGCAGAGATCACGAAGAAGGATCAGCGGATCCAATTTGAGGCGCAGATAGGCCGGATTGTCTTCGCGCACAACTTCGAGCTGAGTGAGATGGAGTTTGTGGGAAAGTTGGAGCTTTGAGCAAATGAGCGATTCCCGAATCTTGGTCGCGAGCCGCAGGCCAGATCAGCTGGCTGCATTGGAATTCGAGGGGTACGACGTCGCTGATGTGACGACAACCGTTCAAGTTGAAAACGCTTGTGCCGAACGCGCTTGTGCCGAACACTATGATGTGCTGGTCATGGATCGGTGGTGGACAGAACCTGCGCCCGTAGCGTGTGTCAAAAGATTCGGCCCCAATCGACACTCGGAATAGTTGTCTGGGGCGAAAACCTTGGAACCGCAGCGCTTGACACTCTGAACGCGAGAGCCGACGACTTCATTCCAGCATCTTTTGTGATGGCAGAAATGCTTGCACGCGTGCGCGCTATACTCCGGCGCGTGAGGCGGCTTGACGACCACTGTGCCCTTATCCTTCAAGGTCGAGAGGTCGATCTAAAGTCCTACGAGATCAAACGTCTCGGCAGCCAAGTAGCTCACCTCACTCCCAAGGAGTTTCTCGTTTTGCGATACCTGGTCCCTCACGCCAATGAACCAAGAACAACTCAGGCCCTCGCGCAGACGATCTGGCTGCGAGATGGAAAAGGCGAACTCGAGTATGTTCGCATCGTAATCCGCCAACTCAGAAAAACAACTCGAACCAGACCAGGAGAAGCCCCAATATATTCTTACCGAGCGCTCGGAAGGATATCGGTTTCAGATACCCTTGGTTCAGGCGAGATATTACCGGGCCGAACGGCACCCTGAGGGAGCAAGACAATGGGCGCGGCCTGCATTGCGGAAATAACCCCCTTCAAGTGTGCGCTGCCGAAACGCAGCTTGGCGAACGCGATCCGGAGAGTGCGCGTGAAGAGTACTCCGCTACTTTCTTTTATTCTTTTTGTAGCCGGAATGCTGGGTTGCTCGTGGATTTCCTTCCGCTTCGGTCAGAGCTTGGCATCCGTGGGATTTCTGTACCTCGTCTTTGTCGTATTCGCTGCAATATATGGCGGATTCTGGCGGGCCACACTGCTCTCTTTTCTATCCGTCACCTGTCTTGACTACTTCTTCAGCGAACTGAGTTTTAGTTTCAGGGCAGGTATCGGCCCGGATCGAATTGGGTGCCTTCGAGCTAACAGTTCTGGTCATCACTCGGCTTTCGAATCGCGCCCGGCTCAAGACTCAAGAGGCACCGGCCGAGAGCCGTGACACGGCGCGC
Source organism: Bryobacteraceae bacterium (assembly GCA_035485055.1). Classification (GTDB taxonomy): domain Bacteria; phylum Acidobacteriota; class Terriglobia; order Bryobacterales; family Bryobacteraceae; genus Palsa-187. The sequence goes on along the minus strand of DATHOJ010000120.1, from coordinate 4,555 downwards.
TTGTATCAGGCGGCTCGACAGGTCTTGCTGTTGGACTGCTCTGACGATCCAGGCAATCCTGCAGAGAGTCCGTGGAAGAAAGTCGACCTTATCCTGCTTGATGTCAAGATGCCGGGCCTCAATGGCCTGGAGGCTTGTCGCGCTATGCGGGCGAGATCCGACGTTAGGTTGACAGTCCGGGACCGAGCTGAGGATAAGATACAAGCACTAGATTCGGGCGCGAACGGCTATGTTACCACAACGTTCGACGTCAATGACCTGCCTGCTCGCATTCGGGCAACGCTCCCCCGAGCTCCGGTCTCTGCCTTCGGCGAAACACGAGTACTTCGCTTGCCGGACCGGGAAGTCAGCTTTCGCGATCGCCAGGTGAGAGCGAATGGGTGTGTTTCGCGCCTTACGGCGACGGAGCTTGATCTGCTGTACTACTTTCTTACCCATCCGAACGAAGTGTTGCCTCATGACAAACTCTACGAGCAGTCTGGGGAGCGGATTATGGTAACGAGGTCGAGTACTTAAGAGTGTTCGTGAACCAATGACGGAAGAAAATCGAACCAGTGGCCCGATACATCCTTACCGAACCGTGGCTACCGTTTCGACGTACGTGGATTGGACCCTCTGAACAATCCTGCTAGCGCGCCATCCGTATCGCGGTGTGAGTAAAAACAAAGCATCGATAAAAATCCTTTATAGGGCTCAATCAAGAAAGCAGTCGACGCGCTAATAAGTTTCTTAGCCGATCTTTATGGCTTCCTTGCGTGCATCCCATTAAGCTGATTAGACCGAGGTCGGGATTTAGGGAGGTCATCATGAGATGTGTCGTTCGCCGTAGCCGTAGCTCGCAAGACGGAGCATGGCTCGCGGACCGGAATGCAGTCGCTGCCGTGAGCACCGGGCGACGAATGCCGCGTTTCGGGGTGGTGGGATATGCCCCGTTGCTGGTAGCGGTTCCCTTGATTCTGGTAATGGATGGCTGCGGCAAGGCGCAAGCTGATCCGCAAGCGGGAGCGCCACCCGCCGCCCAGGTTGTCCCTTTTTCGGACGTTGCCCTCTTTACCGTGGAACATCCGGAGCAGTTTCCGCTGGCTACAGCGACCGCGCATCCATCAGCCTCCGAGATGATTGTGACTGGAACTGTGACGCCCGACCTCACCCGCAACGTTCCCGTCGTCTCTCTGGCCTCGGGCCGCGTAGTTGCGATCAAAACAAAGCTGGGCGACAGCGTTCAAAAAGGCCAGTTGCTGATGACCGTTCGGAGCGACGACGTTTCCGGCGGCTACGCGACGTACAAAATGGCTGTGGCGGATGAAGTTCTCGCCCGGGCACAATACGAACGCGCCAAGGATCTCTACCAACACGGCGCCATCGCCCTGAACGATCTCGAGGTCGCGCTGGACACGGAAGACAAGGCCAAAGTAGCGGTGGATACCTCCGCGGAGCATCTGCGTCTGTTGGGCAACGATCCCGATAAGCAGAGTTTCATGGTGGATATTCTTGCGCCGACTTCCGGAGTTATCACGGATCAGCAAGTTGCCACCGGGTCTCTAGTGCAGGCCTATAATACGCCCTACCCGTTCACGATCTCCGATCTGTCGGCGACCTGGGTGGTCTGCGATGTCTATGAGAATGACCTGGTCAACGTTCACATGGGCGATACCGCCGAGGTCCGTTTGAACGCCTATCCTGACAAGGTATTCCGCGGGAGAGTCAGCAACATCGGCTCGATCATGGATCCGAACATCCGCACGGCTAAAGTCCGTATCGAAATGCAAAACTCCGGACTGATGCGCTTGGGAATGTTTGTAAAGGCTTCGTTTCGCGGGCAAGTCAAAGAAATGCATACCGAAGTTCCGGCTACGGCGATCATGCACATGCACGATCGCGACTATGTGTTTGTGCCTGCACCGGGCAACAGGTTCCGCCGCGTAGAAGTAGTTGGCGGCGATGTTCTACCAGCCAACCTTCAAGAGGTGAAGTCCGGACTCCAGCCAGGCCAGCAAGTAGTGACGAACGCGTTGGTTTTGGACCACGTACTCGTTCAGTGACGCTGCCAGCTGAACAAAGACAGGAAACGTGAAATGATTCGCACGCTGGTTGACTTTGCGCTGAACAATAAATTCGTAGTTATCGCCATCGCGGTCCTGTTGCTCGGTTGGGGGGCGATCTCGTTTCACAACCTACCCGTGGAAGCCTATCCCGATATCGCGGACAACTACGTGACTGTCATCACACAATGGCCGGGGCGTTCCGCTGAGGAAGTGGAGCAGCAAGTGACGATTCCGATCGAAATTCAGATGGCCGGAATGCCACATATGACCTATCTCAGGTCGGAGTCCATTTTTGGTTTGTCATTCGTGATTATGATCTTTGACGACACCTCGATCAACGATTGGAACCGACAGAAGGTGCTGGAAAGGCTGACACAGGTCAATTTGCCCAACGGGCAAAACCTCCAGCCTCAAATCGGCACGGACTGGAGCACAACGGGTCAGATTTATTGGTACACACTTAGAAGCACGAATCCCCAGTATGATCTGATGGAGCTAAGGTCTCTCGAAGACTGGGTTCTCCTCAAACAGTTTAAATCGGTTCCCAATGTCGTCGATGTGTCCGACTTCGGAGGCACTGTGCGGGAGTATCAGGTCCGCGTTGATCCGGCCAAACTGGTGTCTTACGGACTGAGCATCGGGCAGGTGGAGCAGCAACTTTCCAACAACAACATCAATGCCGGCGGCAGCTTCGTCGAAGTCGGCATGCAGCAGATGAACGTTCGCGCCCTTGGGCTTTTCACGAATGTGCACGACATCGAGCAGACCATGTTAAAGACCCAGACTGGTACGGCTCTTCGAGTCAAGGACATCGCGGAGGTGTCACAAGGCCCCAAGATTCGGCTAGGTCACATGGCGAGAGCCAACCACATGGTAGATGGGCACATCATCGACGAGCTCGACGTCATACAGGGCGCCGTGCTGATGCGCAAAGGGGCGGAGGAACAGCCCACCCTGGATGCTATTCACAAGAAGGTTGAGGACCTCAACAACGGCATCCTGCCTCCCGGCGTGAAAGTGGTGCCCATGCTGGATCGAAGCGATCTCCTGCGGTTCACCCTGAATACGGTGATGCGTAACCTGACTGAAGGAATGATCCTTGTCAGCGTCATCTTGTTTCTTTTTCTACTCAATGCACGCGCCGCTCTCATTGTGGCTCTCACGATACCTTTCTCCCTGCTCTTTGCCTCGATTTGGCTGGATTTGAGTCACACTCCGGCAAATCTTCTGTCCCTGGGAGCGCTCGATTTCGGAATGGTCGTAGATGGAACAGTGGTTATGGTCGAGAACATTATCCGGCAGCTGAGCCACCGCAAGGGCACTCAAACGCCCGCTCAAGCGATCCGCGACGCATGCCACGAAGTTCAGCGCCCCGTGTTCTACGCCATCGCCATCATTATCACTGCTTATATGCCTATCTTCACGCTGCAGCGCGTGGAGGGCCGGTTGTTTCGACCCATGGCCTGGACGGTTGCCTTCGCTCTACTCGGCGCCATGACGTTCTCAATTCTCATCGCACCTGTGCTGGCAGGGGCGTTCTTCCGCGGCGGCGTCCGCGAACGACGTAATTTCGCGATGGACTTCCTGGCGGATGTATACCGCAAACAGTTACGCTGGGCGGTTCAGCATCGCTGGGTCGTCGCGGGCATAGCTCTTGCCTCTCTAGCGGGAACGATCTATTTAGGATTTAGCGGCGTGATTGGGTCGGAATTCCTGCCGCACTTGGACGAAGGGGCGATTTGGGCGCGCGGCACTTTGGCAAACAGCACAAGTCTTTCGGAGGGCGAAAAATTCACCAATAGCTGCCGCCAGGTGTTCGCCTCATTCCCGGAGGTGAGTACAGTTGTGTCCCAGGTCGGGCGGCCCGACGACGGAACCGACACCGGGGGTTTTGGCAACACCGAATATTTCGTCGACCTGAAACCGCACGACCAATGGCGCCCCGTGTTTCATAAGAACAAAGAGGAACTGATCGCCGCCATGAACCGCGCCCTCCAGAGATATCCTGGCGCGATCTGGAACTTCTCTCAGCCGATCGAGGACAACGTAGGCGAGACGTTGACGGGCACCAAGGGTTCACTGGCACTCAAGATCTTTGGCGATGACTTGAAGCTTTTAGAGCAAAAGGGAGAAGAAGTAACTGCCGTTTTGTCGGGCGTCAACGGCATGCACGACGTCAAACTCTTGCGCGATTTCGGACAGCCGAATCTGGACCTGACCATCGATCGCCGGCAGGCCGCCCGCTTCGGCATCAACGTGACCGACATCCAAGACGCCGTTCAGACAGCCGTGGGTGGTAACGCGGTTAGTCAGGTTCTGATCGAAGAGCAGCGATATGACGTCGTGGTGCGCTACTTGGCGCCGTACCGCGATACGCAGCGGGCCATCGCGAAAGTTCGGCTGCTTTCTCCTAGCGGAGAACGAGTGTCGCTAGCGCAGTTGACGAACGTAGAGGTCAAGGACGGCGCATACGACATCTACCGCGAGCAGAATCGCCGCTACGTGGCAGT
>DATHOJ010000119.1:0-64965 GCA_035485055.1 Bryobacteraceae bacterium | reverse complement strand
AAGATGCAAATGCGCACCCGGGCAGCGCGCCCAGCCATTCGGAGCGAAACCCAAAATGTTAGTGCTGCTCTCCACCCACAACCCGAACGGCTCTATTTTCGGGACGTCGATCGTGAAAATAACGCCGCTGCCGCACACGTCCTCATTTTCGATTTTCGCGTTCCCCGCATCCTTATACTGACCCGTGGGACCCCAATCCTCATTGAATCTTTCCGGCGGATAGTATTTACAGGGAGTCTCCTGCGTGCAACCCCACAGCTTGTACGCTTCCTGGTAATTCTGGTCCTTCAAGAAGGTGATAAACTGCTTCACCACCCGCTCCTGCCGAAAGTTCCGAAAAGTGAAAAACAGCACGGCCGCGACAATCAAGACACTGATGCTACTTACGGCAATGAGCTTGAGTCGCCGCGCCCGCCGCTCTTCGGTTACGCCGTAAGTGGGATCGAGGAAGCCCGACATTTCTACTTCGGAGGATACGCTTTGTCGTAAGACTTGACGGCGTCGGGCGTGATATCGAGCGCCGGTTTGAAGGAAATCACCGCCGTCGCCTCCACTACCAGGTCCAGGCCTTTTTCGTCGGAAAGTTTCTTCACGATGTCCAACATGCGGGTTTGGGCGCGGCTCAGAATATCGGTCCGGTCGCGTTCGACGTCCGCGCGCAAATCCTCGTCCAGGCGCTTCACTTCGCGTTCTTTACGCTGTCCGCGCGCCGTGAGATCCGCTTCGCCCGCGGCGCTCAGCTTGCCTTGCGCCGATTGGAGCTGCGTTTGGATGTCGGTCAACTCGCGCTGCGCTTTGTCCAGGTCATCCTGCCGCTTCTTGTATTTCACCTGCATATCGGTCCCGGCTTTTTTGATTTCTGCCGTGTCGAGGATCGCCTTTTGCAGACTGACAACGCCCACCTTCACCTGCGCCATGGCAGACGGAACGGAAAAGAGCCCGGCGGCACACACCGCGAGCGCGAGAGAACGGAACATGGTTAGAATCAAACTCCTTTTGTGTTTCTATTTTAGCAGCCTATTTTAACAGCATCTCGTCGAGCACACGCCCGACGCTGCCGCTGGGCGTCTCGACGTCGAGTATCGTAGCCAGCGTAGGGGCAATATCGTTCACCATAATGTTGGCGTTATAGCGTCCGGCGTGGACCTGTGGTCCAAGGAACAAAACCGGCACGTGTGTATCGTAATCGAACGGCGCGCCATGCGTGGTTCCGCTGCGGCTCACTATCCAATACGGGTCTAGCATTACAATCACGTTTCCAGACCGCGCGGCGTTAAATCCATTCCGCATGCGTATCCCCACCGGGTCCGCCAGGATCTGGCCGTTCATCAACTGGGTCCGTGTGTACACCCGAAACACGTGCGGCAGCCCGCGAACCGCTTCGGCAGCCACACGCTCCTCCTCCGCGATGTCGGCAGTAGGATGCGGCGCGAAAAACAGGGAGCCTTCGCCGGAATATTGAATCCACTTGCCGCCCGCCGGAGGCGTTCCGAATCGCGCGGTCAGCGCCTTTTCGACGGTATCAAGCTCAGCCCGATCGTCGAATCTTCCGCCGGGCATTTTGCGTTTGTGATTCACTTCGGGCACCGGCGACACGCCGTGATCCGCGGTGAGCACCACCAGCACGCGGCCCACGCCCGCCTGCGCTTCCGCCGCGCGAATCAGTTCCCCCACCAGTTTGTCGACGCGCACGGCCATGTCGTGCGCTTCCTCAGAATCCGGACCCAGCTCATGGCCGACGTAATCGTTCCCCGAAAAGCTTACCGTCAGCAAGTCCACTTTCGACCCCGCCCCCAGCTTCTCCGCAAGGATGGCCTTCTCGGCAAACTGCAAGATCAATTCGTTGCCGAACGGCGTGGCATCGAGCGCCGCGTAGAACTTTGCGTCCGCGGTTGAGGCCATCGTCTTGGTCATCCAAGCTTTTCCCAAGTATTTTTCAGCGGGACGGGACGAGTTGAATTGCGCGACCCACTCCGGAAGCGCGCTGAAGTAGAATGTGCTGCTGACGAAGTTGCCGGTTTTACCGTCGAACCAATAAGCTCCATCGGCCATATGACCGGAGGGCAGGATCGCGGCGCGGTCTTTGATCGAGATGCCGATCACTTTTCCGCCCTTGCCTGACATCTTCATTTCATCGCCGAGCGTGGATTGCAGCATCCGGTTCGGCGACGATCCTTCGCCCGTCCCGCCGAGCAATTTGGTCTCTTCATCGGAGACGCTCGACACGCGTTTCTTCGACGCGCGATCCCACCATTCATTGCCGATAATGCCGCTCAGCGCCGGCGTCGCGCCGCTCAAAAACGTGGAATGGCCGACGGCGGTGACAGTTGGCACGTGCTCAAAATGGGCGTTGGTGAAGACCGCTCCATGATCGAAGAACCGCTTGAATCCACCGCTATATTCGGAATGGTAGCGAGTCAAATAGTCGTAGCGAAACTGGTCGATCACGATCGCCAGAACCAGTCTCGGCTGCGGAGGCTTAGGCGCCTGCGCGCCAAGGGGGAGGGTGATAAAAAGGGCGAGAATCCAGTTGCGCATGGACTCTATAGTCTAGCAACTGGAGCCGAATCACGCCTCAGTTTTCGCCAAGGTCTTCGACATCAGCCCGATCCCGTGGCCGATCTGTTGCTCTCTTGTTCGTAATGAGCGCTCCCCGCCCGATAAGGAGATCGATCCAATTCGGAGGATGGCCAAGCTGTATCACCTGACCGGACGACAGAAAATCTTGCGCGGCGAGCCCGACTAAACCGAATCCAAAACGTTCTATCGCGATTTCAAGGCGAGACGCGCTGGCTGGCGTCGTGCGAATGAGAATATCGATATCTTGCGTGTACCGAGGGCGCCCATGAAAACCAAGAGCCCATCCGCCGGCGATGGCATATTCAACTCTCTCCGAGTTTAACAATCCGATAAACTCTCTCAAATCGCGCGGAAGCCGCATCGCCGCCTTCTGGATAAATCAAGTCCATCATGATTGAAAGCCGCTCTGCCGGAGTCAGCGACCGGTAGTAAGCCCGATCTGCCGCTTCGGCTTCCTCGAACGTTGCGAACTTGCGCACGGCGAGCTCCATTACTTATTCGGAGTGCTTTCCTTCGCCAGACGAACCTTGGCGCCTTCGAGCTTGCTCTTCACTTTCGCCACGTCCCCCGGTTCCACGTCGGCGGGCAGGCTCCTGTCGAATTCCTGGAGCGACATCTGCCACTGCGCGATCGCTTCTTTCACCTTGGATTCGCGCAACAGCACGTCGCCCATGTGATCGTGGACCGTCGCGTCGCGCGGCGTCAGCAGAAGCGCCTGATGCAGCTTCTCTTCCGCCTCCGGCAGACGATTTAGTTTGAAATAGACCCAGCCCAGGCTGTCCAGATACGCGCCGCTGTTCGGTTCGATATCCAGCGCCTTGGTGACCAGCGTGAGCGCTTCCGGCAGCTTGATGTTGCGATCCGCAAGCATGTACCCGAGATAATTCAAGGCCGGCGCGTTGTCGGGATTGACCTCCAGAATTTTACGGAACTCCGCTTCGGCCAGATCCACCTTCTTCATCCGCTCGTACATAGCGCCGCGCTGGAACCAGATATCTTGTTTCTCTTCTTTCGTCGAGGACAGCTTTTCCGCCGCGTCCAGCGCTTTTGCTTCTTCATCGAACTTGCGAGACCGGTCGTAGACCAGCCTCCCGAGCTCGAAATAAGTGTTTTGATCGTTCTTCCCGTCGAGCAGCTTCTTCATCTCGGCCGCGGCCGCATCGGTCTGTCCCATATCGGCCAGAAGCGACGCATGGGTGATATGCAGTGTGCGATCGTCTGGCCATTTCTTGAGGGCCAACTCGGCTTCTTTCTGCGCCTTCGGCAGGTCCTTACCCAGCCGGTAGGTGTCGATAATCTCCGCCGCCACCACTGCGTCTTTGTCGTGATCCAGTTCCGCGATTTGCCGCAGAGCCTCGACGGCGGGCTCGGTCTGATCGTTCAGGCGGTTCAGAGTCCACAGCCGGTCCAGAAGTTCGATGCGGTTGCCGCGCTCGTCCTTGTTGTAATTCTTCTTGGCGGTCGTGTCCAGGATTTCCTTCAGCCGGTCGATGGCCTGCTGTGTCTTGCCTTCCGCTTGCAGGATGCTCACTTCGTTGTAGCGGACGTCGAGATTGTTGGGCTCGATCGCGCGCGCCTTGTCCTGGGCCTCCCGAGCTTTGCTAAAATCCCGCAGCTCGGTATAGATGTTGGACATGCGCAGATACGATTCGGCGTCGCTGGGCTCTTCGGTAACCAGCTCCTTATAGACGTTGATCGCCGCCGGATACTGCTTCGCCCTTCGAAGATCCGCTGCCATGAATTTCTTCAGCTCCACCGCGTTCGGAGGATTCAATTCCAAGGTGCGCTTCAGAGTTTCCGCCGCCAGCGCATACTCGCGCATCTGCTCATAGGCCGCGGCCAACGCTTGCAGACTGCGCGGCGTAGGATTCTTGGTTGCGAGTTTCTTCAACAGATCTGCCGCCGCCGTGCTATCGCCCAGGTCGGCGTAAACCATGGCAAGTCCGGTGAGCGCGTCTTCGCTATCGGGATCGATTTCGAGGGCTTTCTTATAGGCGTTCTGCGCCTCGACCGAATTTTGGGCGACCTTCTCGAGCCGTCCCAGCATCAGCCACGAATCGGTATCTTTTGGGTCCAGCTCGGTAATCTTCTTATACTCGTCGATCGACTTCTTGAGCATCGCTTCGTCGATCTTATGCTCCTGAGTGTCGCCAATCTGGCGGGTGAAAATCCGGCCTAGCATACGATGCGCGTTCACATCGTTGGGATTCGCCTTCAGCGCTTCCTCGGCATCGGCCTGCGCCTCGCGTAAACGGCCCGTCTGGATGTAAAGCTCGGAGAGTTCCTCGCTCAACATCGGCGTCTCGGGATCGTCCTTGATGGCGAGTTTATAGTTCTCGATCGCCTTGCGGATGTACTCAGGACTGCCATTGATGCTCGCCAGATCGGCGTACATATGACCCAGGGAGTAATGATAATAAGCCGCCGCATGATCCACGGCCGGCGTCTGGGCGACGGCCGTTGAAAACGTCAAAGCTCCCCCGAGGGCGACCGTAGTCCACGTCCGGGCTGCCTTATAAATGCGCGATGCCTTAAGCATTCTATGTCTCTCTTCCCAACCTTAGTATATCGGCTTGTTCGGTGTCTCGGGGTACGATGTCGAATGAGTGGAGAAACACGCAAAGCCCCCCCTGCTCGTCATCGCCGGCCCGACCGGCGCGGGTAAAAGCGCACTCGCTTTGCGCGTATGCGAAGAATTTTCGGGCGAAATCGTCAATTGCGATTCCCTCCAACTTTACAGGGGATTCCAGGTCGGCACCGCCAAGACTCCGGAGTCCGAACGCCGCGGAATACCCCACCATCTTTTGGACGTGCTGAGCCCCTCAGGCGGTTACTCCGCCGGTGAGTACGCTCGCGTCGCCCGTTGCGCCATCGGCGAGATTGCCGCGCGCGGCCGCCTGCCGGTAGTCGTGGGAGGCACCGGATTTTATCTGCGCGCACTACTCGAAGGCCTTCCCGTGTTGCCCGAAAGCGACCAGGCAACGCGCGAACGGTTGATGGATCGCGAAGAAAGAAAGCCCGGCAGCATGCGCCGCCTGCTCACCCGCCTGGATCCGGTATCCGCCGAGCGCATTCATCCGCACGACACGCAACGCGTGATGCGCGCAGTCGAGATTCGCATACTCAGCGGCCAATCCGCGCCTCCCGCCATCGAAACCGAGCCGCTCACCGGTTACCGGATATTAAAAATCGGCGTCGATCCCGATCGCGCGCTGCTCTACACAGCCTTAGACGCGCGAACTCGTGAAATGTTTGAAGCGGGCCTCGTGCAGGAAATCGAAACATTGCTGCAACAAGGTTGTACAGGGAATGAAAAACCTTTTGAATCGCTCGGATACCGCCAGGCTTTGGCGTATATCCGTGGCGAAACGACTCTGGAACGCGCTGTTTACTTAACCCAGCTTGAGACCAGGCATTACGCCAAGCGTCAATGGACCTGGTTTCGCCGCGACCTCGAAATCAAGTGGCTGTCCGGATTTGGAAATGACGTTCCCGTGATCGAACAGTGCTTAGATATGCTACGACGTTTTCTATAAATTTTGTTTTATGAGGTAACGGAACAAAAGCCGCGCACGCCCTACATTTGTACAGAGTGAGTCACGCTCGCTCCACGAACATTTGCATCGTTGCACAAGACGATCAACCAAGAGGAAACCACAATGAAAAAACTGATGTTGTCCTTCGGCACGCTCGCCCTGGCAATTGCGAGCGCCGCCTCCAGCTATCATTTCTCGATTTTTGAGCCGTCCTTTGTTGCCGGCCAGGAACTGAAGCCCGGCGATTACAAAATCGAATTGAATGGCGATAAAGCTCTCATCAAGGTCGGTAAGCAGACCGTCGAAGCCGCCGTCAAGGTGGAAAACGGCACGGAGAAGTTCTCCGAAACGTCGGTGCGTTACACGACCGCCAATGGCAAGATGATGGTGCAGGAAATCCGCCTCGGCGGAACGCATACCAAACTAGTGTTTAACAATTAGTACTTCAGTACCCGCTGTCCAACCGGCCCGGAAGAGATGCGCGAGCGTTCCTTCCGGCCTTTTCTTTCTCCATCGACCCTATTAGTTCTTTTTATCGGAATCTGCGTAACAAAGTACCCCCGTACAACCGTTGTTAGTTTATGAAGTTTTTTCGATTTACTCTTTCCTTCGCTTCGCTCGCTTTATTGGCGAGTGCGGCACCGGCCTACAAAGTTACTCTGACTGCGCCCGCGGTAATTGCCGGCTCCGTCGTCAAAGCGGGTGACTACCGGATCGTGATTAATGGCGATAAAGCGACACTGACCTCGGGCAAGCACAGCCTCGAAGTCCCCGTGAAGGTCGAAACCGGCACACAGAAATTCGAATACACCTCGGTCGAAAGCCGCACTCTGGGCGGCCAGAATGTGCTCGACGACATTCATGTCGGCGGCACCACCACCACGCTGGTCTTCAAGCGCTAATGTCCTAGAGGCCGCGAATTGCGTGACCTTTTCGCGGCCTATTTTTTAAACCCCTGCTACAATCGATTTAAATGCAGCGATGGCTCGCGGTAAGTGTGTTAGGATTCGCTGCGCTTCGTCCCCTTGCCGCCGACTCGGCCGCCGTTCTTCCCTTCCTCAATAAGACCGCCAACGCCCCGAACCTCGATTGGATCGGCGAAAGCATCCCCGAAACCCTGCGCGAAGCCTTCGGTATGACCGGCATCATGACCCTGGACCGCAATGAAGTGCAGGAAGCCTATCGCCGACTCAGCCTGCGCCAGGGGATCGCATTGACCGAGGCTTCGGTCATGAAAATTGGCGAAGCCCTGGACGCCGAACACGTCGTCTACGGATCGTTCGAGTTCACGCGCCCCGCATCGGGTGCGCTCACCTCTGGTTCCCTTCACGTAACCGCCCGCGTCCTCGACCGCCGCCGTATGCGCGCAAGCCCGGAGTTCTCCGAAACCGGCGCCCTCGAAGACCTCGGCACCATTGAAGCCCATCTCGCCTGGCGGGCGCTCACCCTCATCGCCCCTACCATGGCTCCCGCCGAAGCCGAGTTTCGTTCCCTGCGCACCCAGGTCCGTATCGATGCCGAAGAAAATTACATCCGCGGCCTGCTCGCCCGGTCCAGTGAGCAAAAGGAAAAATATTTTACCCAAGCCGCGCGCCTCGATCCGCATTTCGCGCACGCTTGCTATCAGCTCGGCCAGGTCTACTATCAGCGCAAGGATTATAAGCAAGCCGTCGTGTGGCTCGATAAAGTCGGCCTGGGCGACATCCACTCCCATGAGGCGAGCTTCCTGCTCGGTCTCGCCCGTTATCAAACCGGCGACTTCAAGGGCGCGCAGCAGACTTTTCAAATGATCGCCGCTGCCGTTCCTCTCAGCGAGGTGTTCAACAATGTAGGCGCCGCCGAAAGTCGCGCCAATCTATCGCAAGCCGCCATCGAGGATTTTCATAGGGCCCTCGTGGGCGATGCCAATGATCCTGTGTACCGCTTCAATCTTGGATACGCGCTCTGGAAAAAAGGCGACTTCAGCGCCGCCGCCGAATCTTTCCGTGCTCTGCTCGAGCTCTCGCCCGGCGATCCTTCCGCCCCCTCGCTCCTCGCGCGCTGCCTCAAGAAACAAGGACCGCGCGCCAGCCAGGACCCCCGTCTTGATAACCTGGAAAGATTGAAGACCAACTTTGAAGAGCGCGCTTACATGCAATTGAAGTCGCTCCTCGCTCCCGCAACTCCGAAATCGGACCGCCCATGAAGCTCCGCCTTCGCTGGGGATCGCGCACTCCGGACGCTAAGCCCGATTCGTCGCCTCAGCCCTTGCCGCCCCCGGAACCCGAACCCGAGCCTCCCCCGTCCGACACCCTGCCTGCGATTGAAGCATTGCCCCCCAGCGAACCGGGTATAATCGGAAAGCTCATGATCGAAGCCTACGGCGCGTCCAACGTGGGGTGCGTTCGCACAAACAATGAAGACTATTTTCTGGTCGCCCCCACGATCGGCCTGTATGTGGTTGCCGACGGTATGGGCGGCGCGCAGGCCGGCGAGCATGCTTCTAAACTCGCCGTCGAAACTGTCTTCGAGCTCATTCAGAAACTCGACCCCTCCGTCGCCGATAGCGACACTGTGTCCGACGCGCTGGTCAATTCCTTTGAAGAAGCCAACCGCCGCGTAATGGACGCCGCGTCTTCCGATCCCGACCTCGAAGGCATGGGAACCACGCTCATCGCCGCCATGCAGAGCGATCAAGGTGTCATCGTCGCCAGCGTCGGCGATAGTCGCGTCTACGTTTTTGAGAATGACAAGCTGAAGTTAGTCACCGAGGATCAGACTTGGGTCAACGAAGTCGGCCGTCGCCTGGGAATTGAAGAAGAGAGCCTCAAAACCCATCCCATGCGCCACGTGCTCACTATGGCCATCGGTGTCTCCGAACAATTGCGCGTCCATACCTATGAGCTTCACCTCGCGCCCGGTTCCCAGGTTCTCCTCTGTAGCGACGGCCTTCATGGCGTAGCTCCCGAGGATGAAATAGCGAATATTTTGCACTCCAAGGATTCACTCGAATCCAAATGCGAACAACTGATCGCGTCCGCGCGTGCCCACGGCGGGCCCGATAACGTCACCGCCGTGCTGTTGCAGGCAGTGTAAAACATTTCCCGCAACTTCCGTCACAGACATTGTGTTCTAAGAATTACGATAGAGCTAATTGCGCCCAATTATGCTGAAGATTAATCGTGTCGCTGCCCTTATCTTTGCCATATTTCTCTTAAGCCTGGCCACCGAACAGCGTCTAATGGCATATGCCGATCCCGGTTCTGGAGCTATGTTTGTTCAGATCGCGGTCGCCGCCATTCTAGGCTGTCTTTTTCGAATTCGCAGCTTTATTAACCGTTTCCGCCGTCAAAAGAGTCATAGGGGAGCAGCGGGATTTGTTCCCTTCAGGGACGGCGGTTTAACACCACCGTCGAAATGAACCGGACGCTCGTCTTTCGCGAGCGATCCTTCCGGGATCCCGGCGGCTTTGTTTTTCGAAACGGCCCCCGCCTCCTGCGCGCCGTCGAGCCATCTGCTTTTGAGACTCTCAAACAATTCCTGGCTTCAACTCCTGGCCGCGATTTCGTCGCGTCACGGCTACTCGTCGCCACAAACTTTCCCGACACTCACGAATTCGCGTCGAATATCCCGAAGGATTATCAGCTGGCGGAACATGAAGCCGTCGCCTTCCCTAGCTTCCCTGCCGAATGGCCGATCGACATGCTCGCTTCCGCGGGGTTTCTCACGCTCGATTTGGCGGAACAGTGCCTTCCTCATTGCTGGCAATTGAAGGATGCGACTCCCTACAATGTGTTGTTCCGCGGACCCTCTCCAATCTTTGTCGACGTTCTCTCCTTTGAGCGGCGCGATCCACAGAACGCCATCTGGCCGGCCTATGCGCAATTCGAGCGTACGTTCCTGCTTCCTCTTCTCGCGCTCAGCTCCTCGCCCACACCCCACCTGTGGCTCGCCCACCGCGACGGATTGGAGCCGGAACAGGTCTACCGCTCCCTTCCATGGTCCCGCCGGCTAAGCTTTCCCGGCCTGTCCCTGGCGTCTCTTCCAACCTGGTTCGCTAGCCGCGCGGAATCCGACCCGAGCCTCTACCTCCCTCGCACGACCGACCCCGCACGAGCCTCCTTCACTCGCGGAGCAATGCTCCGCCGCCTGCGCCGCCAGCTCCACCGCCTCGCTTCCGCTCATCGCGTTTCGCACTGGTCGAAATATCTCGACACGCAGACACACTACACCGCGCAGCAATTCGCGGCCAAGGAATCCTTCGTAGACTCCGTCCTCAGTGACTTTCCGCCGCGCCGCGTCCTCGATATCGGCGCCAATACTGGACACTTCAGTGAGCGCGCCGCACTCGCCGGCGCCGGCGTCGTCGCCATCGATTCCGACTCCGCAGCAGCGGGGCAACTCTGGCAAAGGGCCGTGGAGAAGAAGCTCGATATTCTCCCTCTCGTGGTCGATCTCAGCCGCCCGACCCCCGCGTTAGGCTGGCGCAATCGCGAGTCGCGTTCTTTCCTCGACCGCGCGTCCGGCGAGTTCGACCTGGTCATGATGCTCGCCGTCGTTCATCACCTGCTGGTCACTGAACGCGTGCCTCTCGAAGAAATTCTTCAGCTCGCCTCTGAGCTCACCACCGATTTCCTTCTCCTCGAATTCGTCGAGCCGGCCGACCCCATGTTTCGTCGCCTCGCCCGCGGCCGCGATGCTCTGTACGCCCATCTCACCGCCTCGCATTTCGAGTCGGCCTCCCAGCCCTGGTTCCAAATTATCCGCAAACAGCCGATCGCCGGTTCCAGCCGCACTCTCTACCTGCTGCGGAGAAACATTTGAAAAGCCCGGATGGGCAAGACCTGCTCGCAGCTCTTTCTCTCGCCAATCTCAGTTTCATCGCCCTGTGGGACGGCTTGCTCAACTACACACCTTCCCAGGCATTTTTCATGGAGACCCCTCCGGCGCCCCCTCAATACGCGGCCGCCTTCGCGAACGTGATCCTTCTCGGTTTGCTGTTCTTTGCCCTGATTCGTCTCGCCCGTTGGATCGCCGCGCGCTACGGCGCAACCGGTTTTTTTCTCGGGTCTTTACCTATTCTCTTGCTCGTTGTTCTACCCGCCGCCAAATCCACCGTTCGCCTCCTCATGGATCGATTGCCGGACTGGAATGTCCCTCTCATCGTCGGCGTCACGGCGTTGGTGGTGATCGTATCCGCCGCCGTCTTCAGGCAGCGCTTCTTCACGTTCGCGTCGGCCGCGCTGGTGACCATCTCTCCTTTGATATTGATCGAAGCGATTCTTTCCATTCCGCACTTCCGCGCGGCGAACCTACCCGGCTTTGCGCGCGCCCCTCTCGCGCCGCGCCTGCCCACGTCGCCGCCGCGCATCGTTTGGATCGTTTTCGACGAGCTTGACTATCGCCTGGCCTTTCCGGATCGCCCCTCGAACGTGCCCATGCCGGAGTTCGACCGCCTGCGCCGGGAATCCTTGTTCGCCGAACAAGCCTTTTCGCCCGCGCCGGATACCGTCCCTTCGGTGCCGTCGCTGATCACCGGAAAAGTTTTGCCGAACGATCCATCGCTCGAAGCGGAGCTTCTCCACGACCAAACCGTCTTTGCGAGCGCGCACGCCGCCGGCGCGAACGTCGCCATTGTCGGCTGGCACCTTCCCTATTGCCGTCTGTTCGCGCAGGATCTCGCCGCCTGTTCGTCTCACAATCTGGAAAACGAATTGAGTGAGACCGGCACGTCGTTTGCCCGCAGCCTCACCGTTGAGTTGGAGTCGTTAGTGGCGTATGGATACCGCTCTCTTCTCGGCGAATCACCGCGCGTGAAATTTCGTCTTCAAACACTCCAGTCCATGCATGCGGATGCCGTACGCAACGTTGCGGACCCATCCCTGAATCTGGTCTACCTGCACCTTCCAGTGCCGCACGCGCCCTATCTCTACGATCGTTTCTCCAAACGCTATTCAGGTGCCAGCACCTATTTGGACAATCTCGCGCTCGCGGACATTTACCTCGGCGACCTAAGAGAAGCCATGACCGCCGCGGGCCTTTGGGACAAAACCGCGGTGCTGGTCAGCTCCGACCATCCCAACCGAATGTCCATGTCGGTCGATGGCAAAGCCGACCCGCGCGTCCCCTTCCTGTTAAAAATGCCCTCGCAAACGTCCGGATCGATCTACCACCCGGAACTCCGCACCGTCGTGACCAAGCCCCTGCTGGAAGCAATCTTGAGTCGCAAAATCACAACTCCCGATGAAGCGAAAATCTGGCTAAACGCTATTTCTTCTTCACCATCGGCTCGATAATCTTCGATAGCACATCGGGTTTCGAATCGTCGCGAGTCAGGTGCGGATAGAGTTCCCCGCCGTGGTAATCGATTTTGAAGGTCTGAAAATACTCCCCGTTCTTCACCAGCAATTCAATCGGAGTAGTCCTCGTCATCGCGCTCTGCACCGCTTCTCGCAAAACGATCGGACTGAATTGCCGGCCATTCACCGCGATCAGTTTCGTCGACGGAGAAACCCCCGCTTTCTGCGCCGGCCCTCCATAAGCAACATCGGAAATGCTGCCTTCATCGGACACCTTCAGCCCAATCGAATAACTGAGGTTGTAGATTTTGCTGTCCTCTTCGTGATTCCTCCACATTTCGGACCGCGCAGAATTATAAGTTACTTTCCACCCCCCGTTTTCGATTCCACCCAGCGGAGTACTGTTCGGTCCGACGGAATTAAGTCGTTGGTTGAAGAAATCCGTCCAACCGTATGGCTGTACGGTGTTTAATCCCGACACAACATCTTCGAATGTATATGTTTTGAGCGCGGGAACCCCTCCCGGCCCTCCTTCAAACGACCGGCAGAAGTCGTTGAGCGATTTCGTCCCCTTGCTGAGATCTCTAATTAACACATCGACTTCCAGCCAAATTAGTGTGCCCTCGTCGTAATAATCGACGCCCCTCCGGTACCCTGCGTAATCGTCACGGGCGTTATACAAAAGCTGCGCTGCGACCGCGGTATCTTCGAGGGGCCTCCAGAGGCGGCCGGATTTGTGATCCAGCGCCGCAGCAGTGATTGCCAGCTCGTCGCGGAATTCGTCCGCCGACAGCAAGCCGCTCCGCGGAGTCAGTATCTGCCCTAGATACTGCGTCATACCTTCATAAACCCAAAGTAATCC
Organism: Bryobacteraceae bacterium; assembly: GCA_035485055.1. Lineage (GTDB taxonomy): Bacteria > Acidobacteriota > Terriglobia > Bryobacterales > Bryobacteraceae > Palsa-187. Next base: position 51,709 of record DATHOJ010000119.1, on the reverse strand, counting down.
TCCCTTCATCGGCTCGGAATAATCCGGGGTCACGAGGCCTGCGGGACGCCGGTATTTTCCGTTCCAGGAATGCGTAAACTCATGAGGCAAAAGGTCGGCATTCACTTTGCGCGTCACGTCGTCGATCATGCCGCGCTCGGCGATGCGGTCGTCGCTCGATTCGTGGTGCTCCAGGCCAAAACTCGCTACGTGATCGCTTAGGGTCAATAAAAAGTGATAGCTGCGATAATGTCTCGACCCGAATAACGCGCCAGTTTCAAGTATAAGATTCTTATAGTGTTCAATGAGTTCATCGCTCAGTTCGATCGACCGGTCGCTATCGCCCGCGACGTGCAAATAGTGGCCTGGAGCGAGTTCAATTGTTCGATAATGCGCCCCAGTTGAAACCGGCGAATCGATCAGCGTGGTCAGAGGTGCGGGCTGGAACTCGACTTCGTTGCCCGATTCCCTGGCGATTGGCAGGGCGGTGCCGTATTTCCAACCATTTGGGACTTTCAAGTTAGCCTGTAAACGGATCTGATCCGCAGGAATGCCTTCTGGATAGAGCAGCATCTGGTTCCAGTTCAAAACTGCCAGTTCTGTGGTCGCGGAGGCACCGGAGGTAAAGCCGGCGGCTTCGGGAGGGGTGATGAAATCGTAGATCAGGTCGAGTGAGCTAACTCCTTCGGGCACAGTTATATGGAACGCGTACATGTTCACGGCGTCGCGGGTCCATGATAAGGGTTTTCCAGCGGCGGTGACTTTCAAACCCACCAGATCCACTACGGGACCGGTCGGGCCGTGCTCGCCAGGGATCCATTCGGGGTACAGGAGGGTCATCGGACCGGGTTTCACTTGGATGTTCATCGACCCGTGCAAAAGGTGACGCGGGGCGTCCGTTGCGTCCACTCGGAGCTTTATTTCCGGGTTCTGTGCGGTGCTAAGTGCGCTTAAAAGACCAAAAAGTATCAAAATACGCATCGTTTGGAGACCTTATTTGACCTTAATTTCGCGATAGTAGAAAATCAGGTCCGTGGGCGGCGGCTGGACGCCTAATTGCCGTAAGAGCGACATCGCCTGTCCCCTGTGCAGGGTCGCATGATTGACCACATGGAGCGCAATCTGCCATACGGGAGTGAAATGATGATTTCCTTTAAGATCCTTATAATCAATAACTCGTAGGAGGTCTTCCGGGGTCAATCCGGCGGCCCAGTCTTCCCATCGCTTTTGAATTTGAGGCCAGGCTGTGGTGAATGTTTCCTCGGATTCCAGCACTGAAGGATCGACCGTTCTCGAAAGCCAGATACGGTCGGCCAAAAAAATGTGTTCGAGCGTTCCAAACAGGCTTTTATGAGATACTCCGAACTCGCGGTGCTGCTGTTCTTCTGGCAACTGGAGCGCTGCGTCCAGCAATTTGCGCGAGGCCCAGCCGGAATAGGAAATGTGCAGACGGACTTCTTCAGGAGTCATCGGAGCAGCCACATTCTCATCGATTTTGAAACCAGCTCCGACGCGTCCTGCTGCACGAAATGGCCTGCGCCGGGAATGGTTACGAGCGTGAGATCCTGACCCATCCAATCCCAGGTGTTGTTGAGCGCATCGGAGAGCAATGCGGTGTCGCCCAAGCCGTGAATCATCAGCACAGACATTTTAGTTTTGACGACGGGCGATTTGTCTTCGACGTAAGGCTCGCGCGGATAGTTGGCTTTGTAGTAATTGAGCATGGCCTGGATATCCGAACGCTTAAATGCTTCGAGATACTTTTTGCGCGCCTCGGGATCTTTGACCCAGAAAGTTAGCTGCTCCGGGGTCATAGTCGCTTCGGGCTTTTGGAAGTTGCGGGCGTAGGCGCTGGCTTGTTGCTGCTTGGGATTGTTGGCGAGTTCGCGCGAGAGACCGCGCGGATGAGGGAGATTTAAGATGATCAGTTTTTCGGTCATCTGGGGAAGGTTGAGAGCTACCTGCCATGCGACGAGGCCGCCCCAGTCGTGGCCGACGATGATCGCTTTATCATGGCCGAGGGATTTGATGACGGCCGCTACATCGCCTACGAGCAGCCGCACGTTGTAATTTTCTACGCCCTGCGGTTTATCGCTGAGGTTGTAGCCTCGCTGGTCGATGGCGACGCATTGGAACTTGTCGGAAAGCGCTTCCATCTGATCGCGCCAGGTGTACCAGAAGTCGGGAAAACCGTGGATCATGACGATTAACGGACCTTGTCCGAGGCTGGCGTAATGAATTTTCACCCCGTTCGAATCGGCATAGCCGTGAGTCACTTTGGACTCGATATCGGCCGCCGAAAGGACGGCGGACAGAATTAGGGGCAATAGCAGGATGCGGAAAAAGGGGACAGACCCCTTTGTCTCTGCGTGCGATTTGTTCTCGCTGGTTGCGAAGATGGCCGGGGACAAAGGGGTCTGTCCCCTTTTTAGGAGAGGGCGCATAAAGCCAGTGTAGAATGAACTCGATGCTCACCGAGACCACGTCAGTCCGCGCAGGTGAAGAGATCGATGCGAGTGCGCTTAGCGCGTATCTTGCGGGGAGGGTGGACGGGATCGAACACGGAATTGTCATTCAACAGTTTCGTGGAGGGCATTCGAATCTGACCTACCTACTAAGGATTAATGGACGCGAAATGGTGCTGCGGCGCGCGCCTCTGGGGCCGGTGGCTCCGAAAGCTCACGATATGGTTCGGGAGGCGCGGGTGTTGGAAGCGGTCCATCCGCACTTTCGACCTGCGCCGCAAGTTTATCTGATTTGCGAAGACGCGGCTGTGATCGGCGCGCCATTTTTTCTGATGGAGAGGCGGCGCGGGATTGTGCTGCGCGATCACATCGAGCCAAAGGTCGCGGTGCATCATAATTACGCGCGGCGCATTAGCCGGGCGATCGTCGATTGCATGGTGGAGATGCATGCGATCGATGTGGAGAAGACCGGGCTGGTTTCGCTGGGGAAGCCGGAGGGCTTTGTGGCTCGGCAGGTCAAGGGATGGTCGGAGCGGTGGGAGCGGGCGCGGACGGAGGCTAGTCCGGAGATGGATCGCGTGATGGCTTGGCTGGCTTCGACGATTCCGCCTTCGGGGCGGCCGACGTTGGTGCATAACGATTTCAAGCTGGATAACGTGATGCTGGACGAGGGGTCGCCGGACCGGATTGAAGCGGTGCTGGATTGGGAGATGACGGCGATTGGCGATCCTTTGTGCGATCTGGGGTTGACGCTGTGCTACTGGAGTTCGGCGGTGGTGCCGGGGACCGGTCACGAGGCTTTGACGGCGGGTCCGGGGTGGTACACGCGGGATGAGTTTGTGGCGCATTATGCGGTGAAGACGGGTCGCGATCTGTCGGCGCTCAGATGGCATGAGGTGCTGGGAGTGTTCAAGCTGGCGGTGATTTTGCAGCAGATTTATTTCCGGTATTGGAAGGGACAGACTGCGGACGAGAGATTTAGCAGGTTCGATGAGAGAGTTAAGGCGCTGACGGGGTTGGCTTCGGGGATGGTGGAGAGGGTTGGGTGAGGTGACAGGTTTGGGATGGGCAGGTCGGGAACCTGCCCTACTTAGCTCTTCGTTATTTGGGATTTGAATGAGCGTTCTTTATCTGGTTCGGCATGGGCAGGCGGGGACTCGGGAGAATTACGATTCGCTTTCGGAATTGGGGCGGAGGCAAGCCCGGCTGCTGGGCGAGCATTTTCGGGCACAGGGGATTTCGTTCGCGGCGGCTTATTCGGGATCGCTGGCTCGGCAGAAGGCTACTGCCGGCGAGGTGTTGCCGGATGCGGAGATTACGGTCGATTCCGGGTGGGATGAGTTTGATTTGGCTCAGGTGTATCGAGAATACGCTCCGATGTTGAGTCGAGACGACGAGCAGTTTCGAGTCGAGTATGAGGCGATGCAGAGGGACATCGAGGTGAGCCGCGGGGCGCATGGGGATGCGGTTCATCGGAAGTGGAACGACTGCGATAAGAAATGCGTGCGGGCTTGGGTGGAGGGACGCTATTCGTACTCGGGGGAATCCTGGAACGGGTTTGTTTCGCGGATTCACTCGGCTTTGGGGCGGGTAGTGGGTGCGGCGCATGAGGGGAATGTCGCGGTGTTTACTTCGGCTACGCCGATTGGAGTGTCGGCGGCGCGGACATTGGAGATTGAGGACGGGCGGGCTATGTGGCTGGCGGCGGTCATGTTCAATACTTCGGTTACTACGCTGCGGGTGCATTTGGATGAGGTTCGGTTATTTACTTTGAACGGGATCGCGCATTTGGGTGGGGCGGAGTTGAGGACTTTTCGGTAGTTTGTCCGCATGCTTACGCATGGCGGTTCCTCACGGGCTGAAGCCTGTGCCGCCTTACGCATGCCTGTTTTTGGGCACTGTATGATAGATTCAACCCTTATGAATTTTGAGCATTCTTCCAAGGTGAAGGATTTCCAGACGCGCCTGGTTGCGTTTATGGACGAGCATATTTATCCGAATGAGGCTCGGTATCATCGCGAAATTGAGGAGAATCGCTGGCAGCCGGTTAAGGTGATTGAAGAGTTGAAGCCCAAGGCTCGCGCGGCGGGACTTTGGAATTTATTTTTGCCGCATGACGAGAATGGAGCGGGGTTGACGAACCTGGAGTATGCTCCACTATGCGAGATTATGGGGCGGTCGGCGATGGCTTCGGAGTGTTTCAATTGCTCCGCGCCGGATACCGGAAATATGGAAGTGCTGGCGCGCTACGGCACCACGGAGCAGAAAGAGCAGTGGTTGAAGCCTCTGCTGGCGGGGGAAATCCGGTCGTGTTTTTCGATGACGGAGAAGGATGTGGCTTCGTCGGACGCGACCAATATCCAATCGAGCATTGTGCGCGAGGGGGACGACTACGTTATTAATGGGCGGAAGTGGTGGTCGTCGGGCGCGGGCGACCCGCGGTGCAAGATTTCGATTTTCATGGGGAAGACCGATCCGTCGGCTCCGAAACATAAACAGCAGTCGATGATTTTGATGCCGCTCGATTTGCCGGGGATCAAGATCGAGAGGATGCTGAGAGTTTTCGGTTACGATCATGCTCCGCACGGTCATGCGGAGATGACGTTTACGAACGTGCGGGTGCCGGCGTCGAACATTTTATTGGGCGAGGGGCGAGGGTTCGAGATCGCGCAAGGGCGGCTGGGGCCGGGCCGGATTCATCATTGCATGCGGCTGATGGGGCAGGCGGAGAGGGCGCTGGAAATGATGTGCAAGCGCGTGAAGAGCCGGGTGGCTTTCGGGCGTACGATCGCGGAGATGGGGACGATTCGCGCGGATATCGCGCAATCCCGGATGGAGATCGACCAGGCGCGGCTGCTGGTGTTGAAGGCGGCGCACATGATGGATACCGTCGGCAATAAAGAGGCGCGGGCGGAGATCGCGATGATCAAGGTGATCGCGCCGAATGTGGCTCTGCGGGTGATCGATCGGGCGATTCAGGCGCATGGGGCGGCGGGGGTTTCACAGGATTTCGAGCTGGCGGCGATGTGGGCCAATTCACGCACGCTGCGGTTAGCTGACGGGCCGGATGAAGTGCACATGGAGTCGATTGCGAAACTCGAATTGGCGAAATGAGCACGCTGACGGTGGTGAGGCATGGGCAGGCGCGTCCATTCGATCCGAACCCGGATCAGTTGTCGGAGTTGGGGGAGTTGCAGGCTCGGGCGCTGGCGGAATATTGGAAGCGGCTGGGGGTCGCGTTCGATGAGGTTTGGAGCGGGACACTCTATCGGCAGAGGCAGACGGCGGCGTTGGCTGTTGGGACCGAGGTTGTGGCTTCGGAGGATTGGAATGAGTATGACGCTAACGGGATTTTGCACAACTTCGCGCCGCCCTATGAGTTAGAAGACGCGGCCGATCGGAATCGGAAATTTCAGAAAATATTTGAGCCAGCGATGCTGGCGTGGCTCGCCGCAGAGGAGCATGCGACGGTGGAGACGTGGGGCGCGTTTCGGTCGCGGGTGCTGCGGGGGTTGCGGAGATTGCAGGACGGGGGGTCGAACCGGTCGGTAGTGTTGTTTACATCGGGGGGGCCGATCAGCGTGCTGGTGCAGGCGGCAATTGGCGCTGCGGAGCGGAGCTTTCTGGAGGTGAATTGGCGGGTGCGGAATTGCTCCATCAGCGAGTTTACTTTTTCTAAAGACCGGCTGTCGCTCGATTCGTTTAATTCGCTGCCGCACGTGGAGACGGCGGAGTTGCGGACTTTTCGGTGACCTACTTTTTGGGACCTAGTTCGGCTAGGAGTTCTTTTGCGGCGGCGTCTAGCTGCGAGTCTTTGCCCAGGTAGCTTTCGCCGATAGGACGCGTCACGGCGATGTCCACGGGGCGGGGATTATTTTCCATATTCTTGCCATCGGCGCCCTGAATCAGAGTGCCGGGGGTTCGCATGCTGGAGCCGTCGATTAGTTCCATGGCGCCGGTGTAGATGATCCAGCCGGCGGTGGGTTCGCCTACCACTTTTCCAAGCTTCAGCGTGCGGTAGCCTTCGGTGAAATCCTCGGCGTCGGAGAGGGAGTGCTGATTGACCACCAGGATGGTGGGCAGTTCGAGGGAGCGCTGGCCCAGAGAAGTTCGCGCGGGGGCGGGAGGGGCGCCGCGGCCGGTCATCGTCAAATAAGGACGGCGGGCGAGGACGTCGAGTGCGTAGACGTTGACGAAGCCTCCGTTATTGTTGCGGATGTCGATGATGACGCCGTCGCGGGCGCGATTTTCGGCGTCCAGATCGATATAGAGCTGGGTGAGAGCCTGTTCCGACATGTCGCGGATGTGGACGTAGCCGAGGCGGCCGTTACTGATTTTCGCTACGTAGGCGCGGTTGTCTTCGATCCACTTGCGATAGATCTGCTCGGCCAGGGAGCCGACGGGGCGGACGATGACTTCGTGGCCGCTGACGTCGAGTGTGACTCGTTTGTCGACTTTATGCTGAAGGAGCTCGTCGAGATTCACACGGGGTCCGATGGCTTCACCGTCGACGGAGCGGAGCTCTTCGCCGACCTTGATTTTCGCGAGCTCGGCTGGGGATTGCGGGATTACCTCGGTGATTTTCAGTTTGCCGGTTTTCTCGTAGGTATCGCGATCGAAGCTCAGGCCGAGTTGTCCGGTAACAGCGCCGCGGCCTCCTCCTCCGGCGGGACCGGTGACGCCGGAGTGGGAGGAGTTTAGCTCGCCCACCATCATCCTAAGGAGGCGATGCAGCTCGTCGGGGGTTTGTGCGCCTTCAACTAGAGGAGTGTACTGGGCGCGGACTTCGTTCCAATCGTGGCCGTGATATTTGGGATCGTAGAACTGGTCACGTTGGCCGGCCCAGGCTTGTTCGAAGACGGCCATTTTCTCGCTGGCGAAATCGACGTCCATTTCAGCGGTTACGTTGACGGCGCGGGCAACGCGGGTGTCGACGGGGATCGACTCGACGCGCCCGGCTTCGAGGTAGAAGACTTCTTTTGAATCGCTCGAAAATTGGGGATACGATTTTTGTCCTGGCGTGGAGGTTAGCTGGCGAGCGCCGCCTCCGCCTTCACCGCCGCGGCCGCCGCCTCGTCCTCCGCGACCGGCTGTGGCGTCGAGCGAATAGAGATAGAGATTGGTTTGTCCGCCGACTTGCGCTCCGAAAAGGAGGGATTTTCCATCGGGGCTGATGGTCGGGTTATTGATCGGGAGGCCGATTGGAAGAAAGGAGATTCGTTCGCGGATACCTTCGAAGACGATTTCGACGGGTTTCACTGGAGCCTTTTCCGCTGGTGCGTTACCGCGGCCGCGGGCGGGCGGTTCGGGTTTGAACAACTCTTCGAAACGTTCCTCGGTGAACTTTGCAGGCGGAGGGATCAGGTTGATGCGAGCCACCTGCGGAGTTTCCGTACGCTGGCTGGTTTCATAGAGGATGTAGGTGCCATCGGGACTCCAGCGGAGGGAGTTCACGTTGCTGTTCGCGAGGAAACTGATCTGGTGAGGAGCGCCGCCCGCGGCTTCGACTACATAGACGTTGCGTAAACCGCTGCCGCCCGCGGCTGCGTAGGCGAGCCATTTGCTATCGGGCGACCACGCGAAGGCTCCGCCGGCGAATCCTCCGGCGATCGATCCCGTTACCAGGGATTTTTCTTCTTTCTTGTCGGGATCGATTACGCGCAGCTCGCGGCGTTCGCGTACGAACGCGATCAGTTTTCCGTCGGGAGAGTAGCGGGGGGAATTATCGGGTAGAGCGTCGTGCGTCAACTGTGTTTCGCCGTGTTTCGCGAAATCGTAGACGAAGACGTGGTTGACAGCGTTGCGCTGGCTGACGAAAACGATTTTGGTGGAGTCGGGCGACCAGGAAACGCCGGCTTCGGGTCCGGGGGTGTGCGTAACGCGCATCGCTTCCCCGCCCTCTTTCGCGCCAGAGGCAAAAACTTCACCGTGAGCGATCAGGGCGATTTTGCGGGCGTCGGGCGATAGCGCCAGATCGGTAAACGTGGTCAGGGTCATGTGCGTGGTGCCGGGACCGGCGGCGAGTCCCATCAATTTAAGAGGGAGCTGAAATGCTTCGCCGGTTTTTGTATCGAGCTTCCAGACTTTGAAATCGCGCTCAAACACGATCGCCTTGCCGTCATAACTCATGGAGGGCCACAAGACTCGGCCGTCGGTGAATTTCGTAATCTGCTTCGGCTTCGCACCGAGAGCGAGTGACCAGATGTTCTGCGCTCCACCGCGGTCCGACATGAAGTAGAGCGAGTGCCCGTCGGGCGTCCACATGGGCCACGCGTTGCGGCCGTTTAGATCGACAATTTTGTCGTACGTGCCAGCTTCTTTTCGCAGCCAGATTTCCGATTCATCGAGATGGCTGTGCCCGTGGCGCCACCACTGCGAATCGCCGACTCCTCGGGCGGCGAAGGCGATGGTAGAACCGTCGGGCGCTGGCGCCGCTTGAAATTCGTTCGTAAACCGGTCTGCGGTGACGGGCATGGGCGTGCCGCCTTCCGCGCTCACGCGATAAATATCGTTCTTACGGCCCACGTCGTGCGCGCCGGTGGAGAAATAAATCCACTTGCCGTCACGCGACCAGGCGTCGAGCTGCTCCGGTCCATCGTCGAAGGTCAAGCGTTTCAGCTCATCCGTGGCGAGCGTGAGTATATAGATATCGCCGCCTCCGGTGCGGGTGGACATAAAGGCGAGCTTGGTTCCGTCCGGCGAATAGAGCGGACGCGACTCTTCGGCGGGGTGCGCGATGAGGATATGGGCTTCGCCGCCGGCTGCTGGAGCGACCCAAATGTCGCCTCCGGAAACGAACGCGATTTCCGGACGGGTTGGGCACAACGAGGGCTCCGTCAGATAAGAAGTGCCCGCGGCACACGCCAGAAGGGACAGCAGCGAAAGAGCAGCGAAAATTCGCATGATTGAACTTTTATACCGCATATTTGATAGTCTGATCTTCAATGAAGCTTGCCACCTTCCTGCTGATTTCGGCATTCGTATTCGGACAGGATGCCGCGCCACCGCCTCCGCTTGAGTTGAATGCGGCGGAGAAGCAATTCCAGGAATCGCTCAACAACGTGACGTTGACCGGGTACTTCACGCAGGGCGACGGCAAAGAACTGACGGAAGACAAATACGTGATCGAGCGCGTGACCAAAGTAAAAGAAGACACATGGAAATTCGAGGCGCGGATTCAGTACAACAAGAAGGACTTCAAGGTTGCGATGCCTTTGCCCGTGAAATTCGCGGGCGATACGCCGGTGATCTCGCTGACCAATTTCGCGGTGCCTGGATTCGGATCGTTCACGGCGCGGGTAGTGATGTACAACGGCGCGTATGCGGGAACCTGGGGCAGCGCGGGAGCCAACGGGCATGGCGGAAAATTGTTCGGCAAGATCGTGAAGAACGAGCCTGCTCCGGCCGCGCCGACCGATAAACCTCAGCCGTAGATGCCGGAACTGCCGGATATCGTTGTTTATATTGAAGCGCTGGAGCGGCGCATTCTTGATACGACTCTGAAGAATGCGCTGATTGCCAGTCCTTTCCTGCTTCGCTCCATCGATCCACCGGTGAGCGCAGCGGTGGAGCACAAGGTGCGGGAGCTGCGACGGCTGGGAAAGCGCATCGCGATCGGATTCGATAACGACGTGTGGCTCGTACTGCACCTGATGATCGCGGGCCGTCTCCATTGGGTGACAAAGAAGGTGAAGCCGGACGGCCGGAGGACTCTGGCGGCTTTTGAATTCGATGCGGGAACGCTGACTCTGACGGAAGCGGGATCGCAGAAACGGGCGTCGCTTCATATGGTGGCGGGCGAAGAAGGGATCGCGGCGCTCTTTCCAGGAGGCATCGATGCGCTGTCCGCGACGCCGAAGCAATTCGCGGCTCGGCTGACCGCGGCGAATCATACGTTGAAACGCGCGCTCACCGATCCACGATTGTTCAGCGGCATCGGCAACGCGTATTCGGACGAAATTCTGCATCGGGCTCAGCTCTCGCCCATTCTGCTGACGCAGAAGATGACGCCGGAACAGATCGAGCATTTACGCCTGGCGACGCGCGCTACGCTGATGGAATGGACCGATCGCTTACGCGATGAAGCCAGCGTGAAGTTTCCCGAGAACGTCACGGCGTTTCGCCCTGAAATGGCCGTTCATGGGCGCTACGGTCTGCCTTGTCCGCGCTGCGGCGCCAAGGTGCAGCGGATTCGCTATGCATCGAATGAGACGAACTATTGCGCGGTATGCCAGACGAGCGGAAAGCTGCTGGCCGATCGCGCGTTGAGCCGGTTGCTGCGCGAGGACTGGCCGCGAACGCTGGAGGAGTTGGAGGAGATGAAGCGAACGCTGTGACCGCCTAGGCTTCTTCCAGCCGTTTGCAGTGGCGCACGAAATAATAGATAAAGGCGCCGATGACCTGCGCGAAGACAATCACGATGATCCACACCAGCTTGTCGTTGCCGACGCTCGGTTCGTTGGTCACGCAGTCCACGATCATCCAGACCCAAAAGGCCAGACCCGCAAGGGCGACCAACACGAACAGTTCCATTAGGCCCATGCAACCTCCTGACTGCGTGTATTGTGGTGGCCGAAGTCGGGGTCGAACCGACACGTTCAGTGAAGAACGCCAGATTTTGAGTCTGGTGCGTCTGCCAATTCCGCCATTCGGCCACGGAGAGCGCGCACTGTCAGTTTAGCATCACCCATGCAAGACAACATACCCAGCAAAACCGCCTTCCGCGTCGCGATGCGTCGCGCGGTGCATCAGCTCATCGACGATCCGAAGGTTTTGGACGACCCCTTAGCGGTGGCAATTCTCGGAGGAGAAACCGCGTCCGCGCTGAAGGCGTCGCCCGAGCAATTCGAAAGGCTGGGCACCGCGAACTTACGGGCGTTTGTGGCGGCGCGCAGCCGGTTCGCGGAGGATCAGCTCGCAACGGCCGTCGAGGACGGCGTGCGGCAGTACGTCGTGCTAGGCGCAGGGCTCGATACGTTCGCGTATCGCAATCCATTCGAAAAACTTGAGGTGATCGAAGTGGACCATCCAGCCACGCAGGCGTGGAAGCGCGATCTGCTGGCAGAGGCGGGTATCGCGATTCCGGGTTCCATGAGCTTTGTTGCGGTCGATTTCGCTAGGCAGACGCTGCGGGCTGAATTGAGCCGGTCGAAATTCCAGACGACGGAACCGGCGTTCTTTTCCTGGCTTGGCGTGGTGCCCTACCTGACACGCGATGCGGCGCTCGGTACGCTGCGGTGGATCGGATCTCTTCCATCGGGTACGGCAGTAGTGTTCGACTACGCCATTGCGCGGACGGCGTTAAGTTTCCTGGAGCGTACGGCGCTTGACGCGCTTTCCAGGCGCGTGGCACGGGCGGGCGAGCCGTTTCAATTGTTTTTCGAACCCGGTGAGCTTGCGGAGACCCTGCGAGCGGCTGGTTTTCAGCACGTCGAGGATCTGGGCGCCGCGGAGATTAACGGGCGGTACTTTGCGAATCGGCGGGATGGACTCGAGATTCGCGGGAATCTCGGTCACCTGATTTTTGCGCAGGTGTGAATTTTCAGGCGGCCTTCAGTATGCGGGTCCAATATGAATGGCATGACAAATCTCCTTTGTATTGCGTGGGTCAGTGTCGGGGTTGCTGTTGCCGGCGAAACTTCAGTGAAGATGAAGGATCTGCCGCCTTCGGTTCAAAAGGCGGTCGCGGAGCAGGCAAAAGGGGCGCAGATCAAGGGCCTTTCGAAGGAAATCGAAAAGGGAATCACGATGTATGAGGTGGAGACGCTGGTGAACGGCAAGTCACGCGACCTGCTGTTCGACGCGTCGGGCGCCCTGGTTTCCGTGGAGGAGCCGGTCGCGATCGATGCAATTCCAGCCGCAGCGAGAGCGTCGATCGAGCAGCTGGCCGCGGGCGGAAAGATAAAGAGCGTCGAATCGGTGACCAAAGGCCGGACCGTAACCTATGAGGCGGTTATCGCGAAAGGTTTGAAAAAATCGGAAGTTGCAGTTGCCACAGACGGTTCGGTTCAAAAATAAAGACTTATGTCTTTATTGCGTCTCCATTCGCATATTTTGCCGGCCCGCGAAAGGCCGGGCGTCTACCCAAAGTGTCCCGCTCGTAGATGCTGTGGTTTCAATCGGTTACGTTTCCCATTGCAAGGCTTAAGATCTCTGGATCGGACCTTTAATTGCACGCTCTTTTCGCGGTGATTCTATGCAACGACTTCGTTGGTTTTCAATGAGAGTTCCAGCACTTATCCTGGCCCTTTGGGCAATTGACACATGTAGGGCGGGTGACTTTAATCAGAAGACGCAGGTTACATTCGCTGCGCCAGTGGAGATCCCCGGACAAGCCCTGCCGGCTGGCACATATATCTTCAAACTAATTGACTCGAGCACAACAAACCGGATTGTGCAGGTATTCGATCAAAACGAGACGCATTTATTTGCGACCTTTCTGACGGTTCCGGATTACCGGATGAAGCCGGCGGACCAGACGGTGGTGTTGTTCGAGGAGCGGCCGAGCGATACGCCCGAAGCGATCAAAGCATTATTTTGCCACGGCGATCAATACGCACGGTTGTTCGTATATCCGCATGAAGCGGCGCTCGCGATTGCGCGGCGGACGCATCAGAAGGTGCTTCAGATGCGCGACGATCATAAGGTCGGAGGCGTGGATGAGTCCGGCCAGCCGATCGACCTGAAGGATGTCGTTCCCTCGAAGCCAAAATAAGAAGCGCGATCCGGGAATGACCCAGACCGCGCATTGGAACGAAATGACTCGATTACTTGCGCGGAAGGGCTACATTCACTGCAGCTGCGGTCTTGTGTTCCGGGGCAACCAGCGTGTAGCTCGCGCCGCCTGGTACCAGGACTCGTGACAACACGATGGCGGAGCCGCGCCGGCTGAACGTGACGCCCGCGTGCGATGCGTTGGAAGGTCCGCCGTTGACGGCCAGAACCATCGCGGTCGAATTGGACTGCGTACCACGCAGCAAAAGGACGCCGTGCATGGTGGGTTCGTCGATCGTGTAGGTGCCCGCGGGCATAACCGTGCTGCCCGCCACGAACTCGAACGGGATCGTGACGTTGATGAGAGCAGATTCGGCGCTCAAGGACGTCGCAAGGGCGACGAGACCGCCGAACAGGATTGTGGCTTTGAAGAGTTTCATGTTAATTTAAGGGTCCTTTGTGATGTTTTACAGTGTCTGAACAAACTAATCCTCTGCACACCGGCAACGCGGCAACTACAGAAATTAGCGACGCATTTTCCTCACGCATACGCATTGCGCATACGCCAAATAACTTCTGCGAGGAAACAAGACGTCTTCGAGGACGACTGATTTACCAGAGCTAGCTGGGCTACCTGCTTACAATCCAAGCATACGGGATTTGTCCCGGAGGATCAAATCAATAATTTCTATGCAGGCGATATTTGACTGTAAGCGATTGTAACCAACTGCCCGTATATAATAGATCCCACACTACTTAGTCAGGATCTCCACTCTGCGATTGGGGTCCGCGGCAATGCTCAAAAGGCAGCTTGTTTATTCAAATCTGAAATGACTATTTGCGCTGACATGTTTCCGCAGCTATCTTATCTTTTTCATCAAATAGTATTGTTCCCGAAGTTGCATATTTATCACGCCGCCTCGGACACGTTTCGATCGTTCCCCGCCATATCGTTCTGCTCTACGAAACCCGGCCCTGGCTGAGGACGCTCCCATCGCTCATTCCATTGCAGGACTGGTTTCGTTCTGCGTAACAATGTGATATCGTTCTCGGTGGTTATGAGCACCACGATTAGTACTCGCGACCCTTATCTCGTTAAGAGCCTGATTCACGCCTCCCAGGTATTGGCGGTGTTTCAATTCTCCGGCGAAACGCTACGTTTGCGCGATATTGCCTCGCGTTCCGGATTGAACAAAGGGATGGTTTTCCGGCTTCTCTACACATTGGAGAAGTGCGGCATGGTCGAAAAAACCGGGGAAAATCAATATCAATCCTGTGTCAGGCCAGTGAAGCAAAAGCGATACCGGCTGGGATACGCGGCGCAGGGAACGGATTATCATTTTTCGAAAGACGTTGCCGATGGGCTGCGCCTTGCCGCTGCAGCTGAAGGGATTGAGATTATCTCGGTCGATAATCGCTACAATGCCGTGACGGCGCAGAGGAACGCGGAACTGCTGATTCGCGAGAAGGTCGACCTGATGATCGAATTTCAAACCGATGAGGCGATCGCGCCGATCATTGCCGCGAGGTTCCGAGAAGCGAATATTCCCCTGATCGCGATCGACATCCCGCATCCGGGCGCCACTTATTTCGGGGCCAACAACTACGGAGCCGGTCTGATCGGCGGGCGATATCTGGGCCGATGGGCCGCCCAGCACTGGCAGGCGACAGTCGACGAGATTCTTCTGCTGGAGCTGCCGCGCGCGGGAAGCCTGCCTCGGATGCGGCTGACTGGAATGGTGGTTGGCATGAAGGAGACTCTGCCTACGCTCGAATCCTGTCCGGTCACCTACCTCGACGGCGACGGACAATTCGGGGCAAGCTTTGAGATCGTGCGAAAATTTCTGCGGTCGAAGAGGCCTTCCCGGGTGCTGGTGGGTGCGATTAACGACGCAAGCGCACTGGGCGCAATGCGGGCGTTTCATGAAGCGGGTTGCGCTGAAGATTGCGCAGTTATGGGGCAAAACGCATCGCCCGAGGCGCGCGCCGAACTGCGCGAACCGGCGACGCGTATGATCGGGTCGGTCGGGTATTTCCCCGAACGCTATGGCAAAGAGCTGGTCCGCGTCGCGATGGACCTATTGAGCCGGCGAGCGGTTCCGCCCGCGGTGTTCATCAAGCATCACCTGATCACGCCGGAGACGGTGGATCACTTTTACCCCAACGACGCTCTGACTTCGGCCGTGCCGGCCTGACTATCGGCGAGCCAGCAGCGCTCCGCACCACAGCGCCAGGTAGCCGGCCACTACGCTTACCGCGACGTTCGCGAACCCCTTGGCGAACTCGCCGTCCTTGACCAGCGCGTAGGTTTCCCAGGCGAAACTCGAAAACGTGGTGTATCCTCCAAGCAAGCCCACCACCAGCAACAATCGCCAATTCGGATTTGCGTTACGCTCCTGGAGAATCGTCAGCACGATCCCGATCAGAAAGCATCCCGTGATATTCACGATCACAGTGCCGTACCAACCGCGCAAAGGGAAGCGGGTATTGACAGCGGTCGCCAGCAAATAACGGCCTAAACCGCCAACCGCCGCGCCAACCATCACGAGAAGGTATTTTTCCATGTTCAGATCCGGTGAAAGGATTTCAGGATATCGCGAGTAGAATAGCGCAGCACGATCGGGCGTCCGTGAGGGCAACTCATCGGACAGGATGTCGCGGCGAGTGCGCGCAGCAGCCAATCGATTTTCTCCGGCTCTAAACGCATGTTGATCTTGATCGCAGCCCGGCAGGCGATGGACGCCGCCATCGACCTGCGCAAATCGTCGAGCGAAGCTTTTCTCAGCTCGCTCTCGGCAATTTCCAAAATCTCAAACAGCACGCGCTCCACATCCGCAGCTCCGATTCCCGCCGGAGCCGACTTCACGGCGATGGTCCGATTGCCGAACGGCTCCGTCTCAAACCCCAGTGCGTCCAGTTCCTCCGCGATGCGCGCATATTCGATTTGTTGTGCTGCGCTCAGCCCGATCACCAGCGGCACCAAAAGTCTCTGCGTTTCGGCATGGCCTTTTTCGCGCGCCGCCAAGACCTGCTCGAACAAGATCCTCTCATGCGCAACGTGTTGATCGATGATCCACAACCCGTCTCGTCCCACGGCGATGATAAAGCTATCGTGAATCTGGCCCAAGGGCCGCAGATCGGTGAGGGAATCGAGACTCTGCAAATCGGGAAGAGCGGCGCCTTCAAAAAGTGGCCCGTGGGTATCGGGCATCGCCGAACCGCTCGGTCTCGGCACTTCCGAAAAATCGAAACGGGGTAACGGCGAAGGCGGCCGTTGTAGAGTGAACTCCGGTAGTGCTCCTGGACCGGCCGGGACGCCCTGAAAGCCCACCGGCATCTCCGGCGCGATGGAATCGAAGGTCATGTTCTCGACCCCCTGGCTGAATTCGGAATAGGGGAGCGCTGCGGCTGGCTGGGGAGGACTCTGCATCGGAATCCTTGACGCGGGACGCTCCGCCATCAGACGCTCGCGAATGGTATCGCGGACGAAATCATGCACCAGCGATCCGTGGCGGAAACGCACTTCCGTTTTCGAAGGATGCACATTCACGTCGACCTCCTCGGCATCGCAATCGAGAAACAGCAAGGCGAATGGATAACACGCGGGCGGCATCAGGTTGAAATACGAGGCGGAGATCGCGTGAAGAAGCAGGCGGTCCCGAATGAGGCGGCCATTGACGAACAGATAGATTGAATTACGATTCATCTTCTGAACTCCGGGCGAGCTAGCGAATCCGCGCAACCGGAAGTGCTTCGAGATCGGTTCGTCGTCTTCGACCGGCACTTTCAAATCACGGGCATGATCGCCCAGATCGAATAGATCGTCCAGGACCTGCGTGCCGAACACCTGAAATACGCGCTCGCGCAGCGTGGCGACCGGCGTGACAGCCAAAAGCTCCTGATTGTTGTGCCGTAGCGTGAAGCTCTTCGAAGGATGCGCGAGACTGTAATGCGTCACCAGGGAGGCGATGTGCGCGATTTCGGTTTGTTCGGACCGCAGGAATTTCTTGCGGGCCGGGACGTTGAAGAAGAGATCGCGCACGGTAATCGTGGTGCCGCCCGAATGCGCGAGTTCCTCCACTCGAAACATCTTGCCGCCAGCGATCTCGACAACCGTTCCTACGCGCTCTTCGCGAGCCTTGGTCTCGAGCAGTAGCCGCGATACCGATGCAATCGACGGCAAAGCTTCGCCGCGAAAGCCGAGCGTGGAGATCGACAAGAGATCTTTCACGTCGGAAAGTTTGCTGGTCGCATGACGCTCAAACGCCAGCAGAGCGTCATCGTGCATCATTCCGGTGCCGTCGTCGGCCAGCCGAATCAATCTGCGGCCGCCGGCTTCGACGTCGAGACGGAATTCCGTCGCTCCCGCATCGAGAGAATTTTCAAGAAGCTCTTTGACCACGCTGGCAGGACGCTCGACCACCTCACCCGCAGCGATCTTGTTGGCAACGTTATCGGAAAGAATGCGAATGCGGCCCATGAAGGAAGGTGCTAGCCTTCTTTACTGTACCGCGATGCCCCGCTCTTCCAGCAGCGTTCCCAGCGACCTCAGCAGCGCGAGCTCGCTCAAGCGGTAGTTGATGGTCTGATTCACAAGCTGCGATTCGGCGGTCGTCAAATCGGTTTCCGCGGTCAGCAGAAAGAAGATCGTGTCGATGCCGAGCTCGTACTTCTTCTGCTCCGCGTCCACGCGTTTCTGCGCCAGATCCCGCGCCGTCCTTGCCAGCTCTACGCTCGCGCGGCTATTGTCCAGATTGGTGATCGCATTCAGCACCTGTAATCGAACTCCCTGCTCTGCCGAACGCAATCGGAAGGCGTCGAGCTTTTTGTTGACCGCCGCGTCCGCGAGATTGGCCGCCGCCGTGCGATTTTTAATCGGGAGGCTCAGCGTCAACCCGAATCCATAGGTCGGCAGCCCGAATCCGAACATCTGCGACAGCGCGTCCGTGATCCCGCCCGGAACTACGGTCACCACTCCGGCGCCCCCCGTGAAGACATTCTGTAAAACATACTGTGGCCCGCCCGTCCCGGAGGATCCGAATTGCCCCGATAGCGACAAGTTCGGCCGAAGATTATCGTTCGCCTGGCGGATCGAAAGATCGTCCACATCGAGCGATTGCCGGGCTGATTTCAAATCCTGGCGATTTTGAAATGCCTGCTGAACCAGCTTGTCCTTATCCATCGCCGCAGCGGGCGGAGGCGTGACTGGCTCCGTCAAAACGATCGGCATCTCGCGATATTTCGTGTCGAGATCCGCGCCCATCTGCATCCTCAGGGCGTTTTCATTTTGCTCCAGCCCGTAGCGAGCCTGCGTGAGCGACAACTGCGCATTCGCGTAACTCTGCTCCGGCTGAAAAATATCGAGCGGTGAGGACGCGCCGAGTTCGAGCTCACGCCGGGCCCGCTTGAGCGCGGTGTCGGCGAGCTTCAGGCCCTCCTCGGCGACGCGAACATTTTCGCGCGCGCCCACCACCGCCCAATACTGCTGTTCGGCCGCCAGTACAATCTGGATGACTTGATCCTCAAACGTGTATTGCGCGGCCTTCAGGCGGCTGCGCGCGATGGTGATCGGCAGCTTCGTGATGAACGACCCGCGCCCGCGCAGCAGGGGCTGGGAGAAACTGGCGATCAGCCCGGAGCTATAAGAAGGGTTGAAGGTCGCAAATGCGCTGTTCGTTGAGGACTTAAAATCGGAATAATTGACGCTGTAGGTGGCGCCAGTGGGAAGCAGTTGCTGGACGCCCAGGTTCAAGGGCTGCGAAAGCGAATTGAGCGTGGTCGCGCCGTTAACCGCCGAGGTGGTGCCAGTGAGCGTACGAGTCGCGGAAAAGCTTGCGGTCGCGAGCGGGTCGAACATACCGAAAGCCCGCGTGATCGCGTCGTCGGAAAGCGCCACGGTTAGTTTCTGAATGCTGACGTTGGGATTATTCGCCATCACCAGGTTCAGATAGGCCTTGACCGACAGCTCCAGCTTGGAATCCACCACGTAGTTCTCGAGCAGCACGGGCGGCCCTAGTTCGACGCTGGTCACCGCTCGCGCGAGATACTTCCTGAAGTAGTTGGGTTGCGGGAAAAACGGATAGTCGTCTCCCGCCCTGGCGATGGATCCGAAAATGAGCAGAGTTATGGCGACGTGCTTCTGACGTAGCGTCATAACAACTATAGACGCCGCGACCCCTGGAAAGTGTTGATTTTTATTTGCTATTAGCCGCTCATTGCAGCGAGGAATTCGCCGTTCGAGCGCGTTTTTGACAACTTGTCGATCAGCAGTTCCATGCTTTCGACCGGCGACAGGTTGTTGAGGACCTTACGCAGCACCCACACGCGGTTCAATTCGTCCTTCGGCAGCAGCAGTTCTTCTTTTCGCGTGCCGGACTTCGAAATGTCGATGGCCGGGAAGACTCGTTTGTCCATCAGCTTCCGGTCAAGGTGGATTTCCATGTTGCCGGTGCCCTTGAATTCTTCGAAAATCACGTCGTCCATACGGCTGCCGGTATCGACCAGCGCCGAGGCGACGATGGTCAGCGAACCACCCTCTTCAATATTGCGAGCCGCCCCGAAAAACCGCTTCGGCCGCTGGAGCGCATTCGAGTCCACACCGCCCGAGAGCACTTTGCCCGACGGAGGAACCACGGTGTTGTAAGCGCGCGCTAATCGCGTGATCGAATCGAGCAGGATCACGACGTCCTTCTTATGCTCGACCAGGCGCTTCGCTTTTTCGATCACCATTTCGGCGACCTGCACGTGGCGGGACGCCGGTTCATCGAACGTGGACGAAATCACTTCGCCTTTCACTGACCGCTGCATGTCGGTGACTTCTTCCGGACGCTCATCGATCAGCAGGACGATCAGGGAGACTTCCGGGTGATTCGTCGTAATCGAATTCGCGACCGCCTGCAACAGCATCGTTTTGCCGGTCCGAGGCGCGGCGACGATCAATCCGCGTTGGCCCTTCCCGATCGGCGTGAGCAGATCCATCACGCGGCCCGAGTAGTTATCGCGCACCGTCTCCATCTTCAGCCTGGCTTGCGGATAAAGCGGAGTTAAGTTGTCGAAGAAAATCTTGTTGCGCGCTTCCTCCGGCGGCTCGAAGTTGATGGCGTCCACTTTGATCAGCGCGAAATACCGTTCGCCTTCTTTCGGAGGCCGGATCTGCCCGCTGACCGTGTCGCCGGTGCGGAGATCGAACCGGCGAATTTGCGAAGGCGAGACGTAGACGTCGTCCGGTCCGGGCAGGTAGTTGTATTCGGGCGCGCGCAGAAAGCCGAAGCCATCGGGCAGGCATTCGAGCACGCCTTCGGAGAAAATAAGTCCGCTCTTCTCGGCCTGCACTTGCAGGATTTTGAAAATGAGCTCCTGTTTGCGCAGACCCGCGAATCCCTGCACGCCCAGGTCCTTGGCGATGGTGTTGAGATTCTGGATGCTCATGTCCTTGAGCTCTACCAGGTCGAGCGCGCTGCCGTTTTTCGGTCCTTGATTCCCGGCCGCGCGGCGCCTCTGGTCGAACATGCGGCCAGCCGGCTGCGGCATACCCTGCGGCTGTTGCGCGGCGGACATACCGGAGGACGCGGCCTGCGGCGCTTCTGCATCCTTCACCTCCGGCTGGGGAGCTTTTGCTTCCACTGGCTTTGTTTCGGGCGCAGGCGCCTTGCTCTCGGCTGCCGGAGCGGGCGGCGGGGCAGCGGGCTTCGTTTCCTGCGGCGCGGCAGCTTCAGCCGCGGGAGGCTTTGGCTCCGTCGAGTTCTTGGGCTCGGCGTGATGCTTCTCCGCTTTCGCCCGCTTTGGCGGAGCTTCCTTCACCACGTCATTCTTGGCGACTTCCGGCTTAGCCTCAACCTTGGGCGTCTCTGCCTTGGGAGCCTCCACCTTGGGAGCTTCCATTTCGTTCCCCGAAGTCATGTCTTGATTTTCGATATCGCTTGCCAAATTTCCCTCACTCCCCGGCCTGTTACGACCGAGCATTCGAAGATCTCACCCGCGTATCCTTCGCGAAGATCCTTCAGGCTCTGATGCCTGTCCTTCTGAGACTTCAATTTGTCCACTTTGGTGGCGGCCACAATGTATGGCCTGCCGTGGCATTCGAGCCAGTCTCGAAGCTCGCGATCCTTCTCCATCCAGCCTCGCCTCGCGTCCAGCACGATCACCGAAAGCCGCAGCGAACCGCGCCCCGTCAGGTAATGATCGATCAACTGCTTCCACGAATTCGTTATTTCCTTGGGGACTTTTGCGAAACCATATCCAGGCAGATCGGCGAAGCGGAGATCTTCGTCCATCTGATAGAAATTGATCAACTGCGTACAGCCCGGCCGGGCACTGGTTTTGGCCAGTCCCGATACCCCCATCAGCGCATTCAACAAGCTGGATTTGCCGACGTTGCTGCGGCCCAAAAATGCAACCTCAGCGACAGCTCCCGAGTCCGGCTCCGGCGGAAACTGATCCGGTCTGGCTGCACTTATTATAAACCTTGGCACAGACCGAGGCGCAAGACGCCAGCCCTTCTTGTTTTCTCTCGCGCCCGGCGCCCGGCGCCTGACGTTATCAGTGAGTTACTTTCTCTTCCCGCGACCGCGCGATAATTTCGGAGACACTCAGCATCCCCACCAGAGTCGTCCTCTCAATCTCGCGCTCTAAAGCGATCTTCAAAACCTCGTCCATCGACTTGACGAAGTGCAGCTTCATATCGTTTCGCACGATTTCCGGAATGTCCGGAAGATCCTTTTCGTTATCGGCCGGCAGGATTGCCTCCCGAATCCCGTAGCGATGCGCCGCCATCAGCTTTTCTTTTAACCCACCGATCGGCAACACACGTCCGCGCACAGTGATCTCACCCGTCATCGCGATGTCCGCGCGCACCGGAATACTGGTCAGCGCGCTGATGATACTGGTCGCGATGGTAATCCCTGCGGACGGTCCGTCTTTGGGAATCGCGCCTTCCGGCACGTGCAGGTGAATGTCCAGATGCCGGTAAAAATCTTTCGGCAATCCCATGATGTGAGACCGGCTGCGCAGATAGCTCATCGCCGCCTGCGCCGATTCCTGCATCACGTCACCCAATTTGCCGGTCGTGGTCAGCTTACCGCGGCCTTCCATGATCGCCGCTTCGGTCGTAAGAATCGACCCGCCGACTTCGGTCCACGCCAGGCCCGTTGTCGCACCCACTTCGTTCTGCTTGTCTCGTTCCTGATCGCGGAACTTCTGCGGCCCCAGCAGCTCATTCACCTTCGCCGCGTTGACTACCGATTTGGGCAGCTTCTTCTTGCCGTTTTTCGAATCGCCCTGCGCATTCACCACAGATCGGGCCACCTTGCGGCAGATGTTGCTCACTTCGCGTTCCAGATTGCGAACGCCAGCTTCGCGCGTATAATGCCCGATCAGCTCATCGATACCCGTATCTTCGAACTGGATCTGTTCGTCCGAAAGCCCGGTATCTTTCAACTGCTTCGGCACCAGGAATTTCTTGGCGATTTCCTTCTTCTCAAGCTCCGTATACCCCGATAGCCGGATCACTTCCATACGATCCATCAACGCCGCCGGAATGGTATGCATCACGTTCGCGGTCGCGATGAAAAACACCTGGCTCAAATCGTATTCGACGTCGAGATAGTGATCCATGAACATGAAATTCTGTTCCGGATCCAGCACTTCCAGAAGCGCCGAAGACGGATCGCCTCGGAAATCCGTAGACATTTTGTCGATTTCATCGAGCATGAAGACCGGATTGCGAACGCCGGCCTTTTTCATCATCTGTAAAACCTGGCCCGGCAGCGCGCCGATGTAGGTTCGCCGATGACCGCGAATCTCCGCCTCATCCCTCACGCCGCCCAGCGATAACCGGACAAATTTACGGCCGGTCGCCTTGGCGATCGACATTCCGAGCGAGGTTTTCCCGACTCCGGGGGGTCCGACGAAGCACAAAATCGAACCCTTTGGATCTTTAACCAGCCGGCGCACCGCGAGGAATTCGAGAATGCGTTCCTTGATCTTTTCGAGTCCGTAATGATCGCTCTCCAGCACCTCTTGGGCGTGCGGAAGATCGCGAATTTCCTTGGATTTCTTCTTCCACGGCACCGCGAGCAGCCAGTCGAGATAATTTCTCGACACCGTCGACTCGGCCGACATGGGAGGCATATTCTCCAGCCGTTTTAATTCGGCCATCGCCTTCTCATGCGCGTCCTTGGTCATGCCCGCGGCGTCGATCTTTTTCTTCAGCTCGTCGAACTCGCTCTTTTCGCCGCGGCCGAGTTCTTTCTGGATCGCCTTGATCTTCTCGTTAAGGTAGTACTCTTTCTGCGCCTTCTCCATCTGGCGCTTCACGCGGCCCTGAATCGTGCGATCCACGTTCAGCTTCTCGATCTCGATATCGAGCATTTCCGCGATCCGCGTCAGCCGGTCGATGGGATCGAAAATCTCCAGCAGCTCCTGCTTCTCTTCGATGGCGAGCTGCAAGTTCGCACTTACGGTGTCCGCCAGTTTGCCCGGGTCGTCGCCGCGGATCGCCGCTACCATCGTGTCGTAGTTCACGTTCTGGCTCAGCTTCGCATACTGCTCGAAAAGTCCGGTCACGCGGGAGGTCAACGCGTCAAGCTGCGGTCCCGCTTCCACCTTGAAATTGAAGACTTTAACCGTCGCGCGAAAATATCCTTCTTCCTCTGTGACCGAAAGAATCTTGCCGCGCTCTACGCCCTCCACCAGGACCTTGATGTTCCCGTCGGATTGCTTCACGCTCTGCACAATATTGGCAACCGTGCCCACCGAGAAAATCTCGTCCGGACGCGGCTCATCGACGCTCGCGTCATGCTGCGTGGCCAAAAAAATCTTTTTGTCTCCGGCCAGCGCTTCTTCGAGCGCGCGCACGCTCGATTCCCGCCCCACCACGAACGGCGTCATCATGTGCGGAAAGATGACCACGTCCCGAATGGGCATCATCGGTAGCTTGCGTGTATCTGATTTTTCTTTCGAAGAGAGCATTTTTTGGAGGGATGGTCTGTAAAACTCGGCGGTTGTGTCGAACCGCGCTTATCCGGCTTTTTCTAACAGCGAAATATTGATCTTCTGCGTCATCACCATTTCCTTGGTGACCAAAAACTCGCGGACCTTCTTATACGATGGCAGGTAATACATCAGGTCCAGCATCAGGTCCTCAAGGATCATTCGCAGGCCGCGTGCGCCAACCTTGCGCTCCATCGCGAGCTGTGCGATCGCCTCCAGGGCGTCGTCGCTAAACTTCAGTCTAACATTTTCAAACTCGAACAGCTTCTGATACTGTCGGCTGATTGCGTTCTTAGGTTTAGTCAGAATTTGGACCAGGGCTTCTTTACTCAGGTCCTCCAGCACGGCTACCACGGGCAGACGGCCGATAAATTCCGGGATAAACCCGCTTTTAATCAGGTCCATGGGCTGCACCTGCTCCAGCATGCTCACATCCCGCCGTCCGCTCGATCCGCCGCGACGCAATTTCTCGCTCGCGACCGCCGCCTCGTCCTGATTTGAGAACCCGATCGTCCGTGTACCCACCCGGCGCTGGATCGTCTTCTCCAACCCGACAAACGCCCCTCCGCAAATAAAGAGGATGTTCGTCGTATCCACCGGCGTAAACTCCTGATGAGGATGCTTGCGCCCACCCTGCGGGGGAACATTGGCGATCGTCCCCTCCAGGATCTTCAGCAGAGCCTGCTGAACTCCTTCGCCCGAAACAT
The DNA here is from genome assembly GCA_035485055.1 of Bryobacteraceae bacterium. Classification (GTDB taxonomy): domain Bacteria; phylum Acidobacteriota; class Terriglobia; order Bryobacterales; family Bryobacteraceae; genus Palsa-187. The sequence continues at coordinate 26,856 of DATHOJ010000119.1, read as the reverse complement.
CGCGCGTAATCGAAGGATTTTCGTCCTTCCGCCCGATCTTGTCGATTTCATCGATATAGATGATGCCGGACTGGCAGCGCTGCACATCCCAATCCGCATTCTGGAGCAGCCTCAGGATTATGTTCTCGACGTCTTCACCGACATACCCGGCTTCGGTCAGTGTGGTCGCATCGACGATCGCGAACGGCACATCCAGGATCCGCGCCAAAGTCTGGGCCAGCAGCGTCTTACCCGTTCCAGTTGGGCCGATCAGCAGAATGTTCGACTTGGACAGCTCCACCTCGCCCGTCCGATTCTTGTTCATCTGGATCCGCTTGTAGTGGTTATAAACCGCAACCGCAAGCTTCTTCTTCGTGCCGTCCTGACCGATGACGTACTGGTCCAGATACTCTTTTAATTCCAGTGGCTTAGGCAGTTTATGAGGAGCACCGTACTGCTGCTCATGCCGGTCGTCTTCCAGAATCGAGTTGCAAACGCCGATGCACTCGTCGCAAATATACGCGCGAGGGTAATCGGACGGCGAGGAAATCAGTTTCCCTACAACGTCCTGACTCTTTTGGCAGAACGAACAGCGCAAGGAATCGTCGGAGCCAGCACGCTTCACCATGGTCTCCTGGTCTTCATTCGTTAGTCTGCGAACAATTTGATTATAGCGAAGTTTCGCGAAAATGACACATAGAGCTTTAGGACCCGAGCAACTCGACATTCCCTTTGGCACCGGGCAGAGCCATTACGCCACGGTCGAACGTCGCCACCGTCCCGTCATTCACAATCGCCAGCGCCACCAGATACGCGTCTGTAATCTGTCGATGACTCACAATCGGGCCGGCACGTTCTACGGCTTCGGCGAGCTGCAAGTTGTTAGGCCAGAACTCGTGCTGCGGCTGGATTAACAGGCTGTTCAGAGCGCCTTGCGCCTCCGCGACGGTCATATGATCCGCGCTAAATCGGGGGTGACTTGTGATCCGCACAAATCCGGCCTGGGTGATCGGGCAAGTGCGGAATCCGGCGTGCCGATGGTCGCGCAACCACCGGTTCGCTGCGCGATAGTGGACATGCGTGCGCCAAAATAACGCTACGAGAACGTTCACATCCAACAGGTAGGGCTTCAACCCGGCTTACCCCTCTTCCTCTGGAATCTCGTCCTCTATGGCCAGCGTATGCTCCAACGTAACGATAGGAGAATCTTTCGGTAGAAACGGAGCCAGAAGACCGTTCTCCGTCTCGATCGACAAAGGAGGCCTCAAGCCCTGGCGTACAAGGTCCGCAATCGCCTCGCCAAGCGAAATATCCTTCACCATGGCAACAGACCGCGCCGCTGCGTATACATCGTCGGGAAGATTGACCGTGGTTCTCATGAAGTCGTCAGCATCATGATGATCATATCATCACACGCGCTGAAACAGATTGTTTCGAATCGGCTCAACAAATCAAAGGAGCCAATAATGGCTAATAAAAATACAGCAGTTTTCGGGATTTATAAATCTGTCGCTCAAGCTGAACGTGCAGTGGACGTTCTGACTTCCTCGGGGTATGCGAACAACGATATCTCCGTCCTACTCACCGACGCGCAGACGTCTCACGATTTTGCGCATCAAAAGAACACGAAAGCCCCGGAAGGTACGGCAGCAGGCGCCGCAGCCGGAGGGGTTATTGGAGGCACTCTAGGCCTTCTGGCTGGAATCGGAACCTTGGCGATTCCGGGCGTCGGTCCGCTGATCGCCGCCGGTCCGATCATCGCTGCGCTCGCAGGTGTCGGCGCCGGTGGAGCGGCGGGAGGGATCATTGGCGCCTTGGCCGGTATGGGTATTCCCGAATACGAAGCCAAGCGCTATGAAGGACGCGTGAAGGACGGCGGCGTGCTCCTCTCCGTTCACTGCAATACCTCGAAGGAGATCACCCGCGCCAAGGAACTGCTCAAAAACACAGGCGCTGAGGACATCGCCGCGACCGGTGAGGCCTCGAGCCCGAACCGCCCCACTGTGCCGCAGGATACTTACGCGAATCGGCGGTAAATCATTCGTCCCGCAGGACCTCCAGCGGTTTCTGACCCAAAATGCGGAAGCTCGCGAGCCAACCGGAAAGGTTCGCGAGCGCCGCGGTCAGGACGATTGCCAGCCCCGTTGCCTTAGGATCGAAGTGAAAATGCGCCCCCAGCAGCCTCTTCAAAACTAAGCTCGAGAAAACCGCAGCGAGAAGCGCCCCCATTAACCCCGCGACCGCCCCCAGCGTAATAAACTCCACCGAGAAGATTCGCGAGACATGCCGCCTGGTGGCGCCGAGAGTCTTCAGAATGACCACTTCCCGAACCCTTCGGAATCGCGTCCCCGCAATGCTAGCCGCCAGAATTACCGCCCCAGCCGCAATCGCGAACCCTGATAGGAACCGGATCACCAGCGCAATCTGATCCACCACCTGCTGCACGATCTCCAACGCGTCGGCGACATTCACCACCGTCACCGTAGGAAATTTCTCAAACGAGTTTCTCTGAAGCGCCGCGACCGTTGCAGGCTTCATGCGAACGCCTCCATAAAAAATCACCGGCAGCCCTTCCAGAGTCTTGGTATTGAACACAAACTCATTCGCCGCGCTAACCCGGATCGCCTCGGTCTGATGAATCGCCACTACGCGAGCCCCAAATATCCGCCCCGCCGCCTGCATCTCGATCCACGCCCCCGGGTGAACATTCAGCGTCCGGGACGCGTCTTCCGCAATCGAAACCACCGGCTCCGTAGTCCCCGGCTTCCACCAGGCACCCTCCAGAACCTTCGTCTGCTCCGGGATCTCGTTCTCCCACATCACCGACCGCGAATAGGCGAACCGCCGGGACATCCCGAGCAGCTTCATATCGGCGAGCTTCGCGCCATTAATGCTGATCAGCCGCGCGCTCACGCTAGGCACGAATTCCGGCGTCCCCAGCACTCCGTTCTGTTTCGAAAGAAGCTCCCGCAGAGGCTCGACCTGCGCCTGCGTGATCCCCACCAGAAACACATTCGGCATCCCTGGGGGAGCCGTCTGGACAATCTGCCCCACCAGCGAATCCTGAATCAGGTAGACGCTCAAAGTGAACATCACGCCCAACCCCAGCGCGACCAGAATCGCCTGCGCCTGGTTTCCCTGCCGGTACAAATTCGCCAACCCCTGCCGGACCAGCGATGGAACCCGCCACGGGGACCTCTTCAGGAACACCCGGATCACCCGCAGCAGCAGCCACGCGACCCCCGTCAGCGCGATGAGGCTGGTAACCAGCCCTCCCGCGAAATATCCGCCGACCTTGGGCGATTCCGCCAGCCACGTCGCGATCCCTCCGATCCCAATCAGAATGATGCCCCCCACCGCCAACGCCTCGCGCCCTTCCGCAATGCGCTTCCGCCATCCCAGCCGCGCATCCGGCATATCCCGGCGCAGGATCAGAGCCGGGCGTACCTTGCGAATCGCGAGCAGCGGAGGCAAAGTGAACAGCAGAGTGGTCAGCATCCCCACCGCAATCCCTTGCGCCGAAGCGGCGATGTGCCACCCCATCGCCCCCGCCACCGAAAAGAACTTCGTGATCAACCGCGGCAGAACTTCCTCCACGCCGCGTCCGACAATCACACCCGCGACCCCGCCGAGCACTCCCAGCATCAGCGTCTGCAAAGTATAAATCCGAATAATCTCATTCGAAGTAGCGCCGATCGACTTCATCACCGCAATGTTGTCGAGCTTCTGCTGCAAATGCGCGTGCATCGCCATCCCCACGCCGATCGCCCCGACAATCAGCGCAATCAAACTCACCAGGCTCAGAAAAACCGTGGCCCGATCCAGGCCGTTGGTAATGATCGGATGCGACTGCCGGAAATCCGCCACCAGCGATTCCGGTAGCGCCGTCTTAATCGCCTTGCGCAAATCCTCCACGCCAGGCGCCCCCGGATTCATCTTAAAAAGGACCCGCTCCGCCGCGCGGCTCCCCAATTGGATCAGCCCGGTCCGCGCAAACGCATCGCGCGACATCATCAGCCGTAGTCCGATATTCATGCTGCCGGACATCCGGTCCGGTTCCGCAACCACCGCCGCCGCCACGCGAAAATCCTGCCCGCCCACGCGAATCGTATCCCCGACCTTCAAATGCAGCCGGATCAGCAGGTCCTCGCCCACCACCACCGAATCCGCTGTCAACGCCGACGCGAGCGGCATCTCCGGCGCGAGCTTCACCTCGCCGTAGTAAGGATATTTCGCAGGATCCACCGCCTTGATCGATACCAGCACCGGCGTCACATCCGGCTGCGTCGTCGAAGCCATCGAGAACGTTTCGGTAATCAGCGTCCGCTCGACATGAGGAATAGCATCGAGCGCGGCGTTCTCCTGCTCGTTAGGCATCGCAAACTGCCGAGCCGTCAAATCCGCCGCCATCACCGTCCGAGCTTCCTTGGTCAACATCCCTTTGAAGCTCTGGCTAAACCCCCGAACCCCCGAAAGCGCCCCCACGCCCGCCGCGACCGCCAGCACGACAAACAGAAACTTAGTAAGCGACGACCGAGTTTCCCGCCACGCAATCCGCCCCGCCGTCCTCAAAGAAAGATTCATAGAATCCACTTGTCCGAACCCTGATCTCTGATGAATAAGCCCAGGGGACTGACTACCTTTTTCGCCGCTCCACTCTCGACAAACGAAGACGCCTCCAAGGCGAAAAAGGCTGTCTGTCCCTTAGCTTTCACTTTCGTTGTGTCGCAGACTCTTCTCATCGCTTCCTACTCAGCAGTGGTGGCGCGAGCTTCAGCTTGCAGCGTCGACTTCAGCCGGCGTCCGCATTTCATCGCTCACTACCACCCCATCCTTCAACGTCACAATCCGATCCGCCCTCGTCGCCAGGGCCGGATCGTGCGTCACCAGCACCAGCGTCGTCCCCTCCCTCTCATTCAGAGAGATCAGCAACTCCAGCACATGCGCCCCATTCACACTATCCAGATTCCCCGTCGGCTCATCCGCCATCAATATCGGAGGCTTCATCATGAACGCCCGTGCCAGCGCAACACGTTGCTGCTCCCCTCCGGAAAGCTGGACCGGATAATGATCCATCCGATCCTCCAACCCCACACTCGTCAACAACTCCCGAGCCCTAGCCGTCCCCGACCGTACATCCCTCCCCGCCAGCTCATGCGGCAGCAGGACATTCTCCTCCGCCGTCAGCGTCGGGATCAGTTGGTAGGACTGAAACACAAACCCGATCTTCTCCCCGCGCACCACCGCCAGCTTGTCTTCGCTCAACCCGGTAATATCGACGCCCGCGATCACGACTTTTCCCGAAGAAGGCGTGTCCAGCCCCGCCAGCAATCCCAGCATCGTGCTTTTTCCGCTTCCCGACGCGCCCATGATCGCTACAAACTGCCCCTTCGGAACCTCGAAATCGACCCCTCGCAGAATGTTCACCGTGTGCGTGCCCGTATCGATGGTCTTCGTAAGGGCATGCGTCGACAGAATTGTCATCTACAACCATCTTAGAATGGCAGCAGATGCGTTCTTCTCTGTTCTTTGTAATTATTCTTGTTCTCTGCGGCTGCTCGAAGCATGAAGAGCAGCAGATCCAAAACATCCCCACACCCCCTCCCACGACGGCTCCCGTACCCGACAATCGCCGCGTGCTGGTGGTCTTCGGCGACAGCCTTAGCGCCGGATTCGGCCTCGAAGCCGGCCTCAGCTTCCCGGATTTCCTGCAAAAGAAACTCGACGCTGAAAAATATCCCTGGCGGGTCGTCAACCAGGGAATCAGCGGCGACACCACCGAAGGAGGAGTAGCCAGGATCGACGCCGCGACGGCTCTGAAACCGGAAATCGTCGTTCTGGAGTTAGGCGGTAACGACGGCCTTCGCGGCCTGCCCCTCGAAACCACTCGCCAAAACCTGGAGACGATGATTGTGGCGTTCCAAAAATCCGGGGCGAAAGTCGTGTTGGCCGGCATGACCCTTCCTCCCAACTACGGCCCCGAATACATCCACCAGTTCGAAAACATCTATCGCGACCTGGCGAAAAAATACAGCCTGCCCCTGATCCCATTTCTGCTGGCCGATATCGTGACCAGTGACCTCCGCTACATCCAGCGCGACGGAATCCACCCCACTGCCGCAGGCTGCGAAATCGTAGCAGGCACCGTCCTAAGAGCCGTAAAACCCCTGCTAACCCACTAATTGTTTTCGATCTGCGTACATCAGCGTTCATCAGCGGCTAAATTGGCTTTGCCTTTTGGGTGGCACAGGCTTCAGCCTGTGAAAAGCATTCTGCGCGCCGATTGCCAGTCACTTCACCGCACAAGAAAAATTCGCAGCCTCATCCGTACTGCCCGACCCCGAATACTTCGCCGCCATCGGATACGGACACAACGGACGCGTCCTAGCCACACCGCTCGAAGGATTCCCATCCGCTTTATACTTCGTCGCGATAATTTTCTCCGGCGCAGTCCCCTTCTCCACCCACTGCTCGATCGATTTCATCATGCTGTGGTCCGCACTGGCAGCCGCCGGCGACATGGCTCCGAACTCGTTCGGTCCCGGCCCTCCTCCGCAATGCTGCATCCCGGGGACCATGTACAGCTCTACGAATTCGCTCGCCTCCCTGCGTCCCATCTTTGCCACCACGCTCTCGTAATAATGGATTGTATTGGTCGGTGGAAGCGCCGCGTCGCTCCATCCGTGATAGAGCAGCAGCTTCCCTCCGTGCGCTTTGAACGCCTTCATGTCCGGATTGGTCGCGTTATAAAGGTGCGCCATCTTATCGTCTGTGACCTTCGCGTCGCCGTCGAAATTCATCTTGCGAAAATCCCAGTTCTTGTCTTGAAACGTCATGTCCGCGAAAAATCCATTTGCGAATGCCATCTCTGCGCTCTTGCCGGGCGAAAACCCGGTGATCCACGCGCCCCACCCTCCCAGGCCCGTTTCTCCGCCCGGCTCGAAGCCCGGAAACAACGTCGTGCCCTTGGAATTCTTCGGCCCCGAATAAATCTTTTTGAGCGCCGCCACCTGCGCCTCCGTCAGGCAGCTATCGGACGCCTCGCCCTTGCACGTCAGCACTGCCGGATCGAAGTGGCACTTGGTCGGATCGTCGATCACGCCGTCCTTCACCCCGTCCTCGGCGTCGCACGAAGCCAGCGCCGCATTCTCGATCGCCTTCAGCTTCGCCAGCGGAATATTTCCCTCGCCGTCCAATGCCTGCTGGTTCCACACAAATCCAAACGCAACATGCGTGAAATCATTCGCCGGAGCCCCTGCGATAATGCCGTCGTAATCCGCGGGGTACCTCTGTGCTTCCATCAGCGCCTGCCGCCCTCCGTTGGAGCAACTGCTAAAGTAATTCCACTTCGGCGCGTCTCCGTAGTACGCCGCCACCAGCGCCTTCGCTTTCTCGGCCGTCTCATGAATCGCGCGATGCCCATAATCCACCATCTTCTCGTGATGCCCCAAAGCCCAGGTCCCGTCGATCCCATTTCCCTGGTGGCCCGTATCCGTCGAGGACGCGGCATACCCATTCGCCACCGCGTCGGCCAGCGCGGGATAGCCGATCGACCCCGCGAATCCCCCATTGCCGACGCCCAGATATTTCCCGTTCCACCCCTTCACCGGCATCCACACTTCAAATTCAATATGCGAATCTGCGGCGGGAGTAAGCACACCGGACACCCTGCAAAACTCTGGCGTAATCTTATAAATCGCCGCCTTCGGCCCGGAAGCAGGCGCAAAAGCCCCCGCCGCAACCACGGTCCCGCCCACCCGGTCGCAATCCGCGGCAAATCCAACGCCGGCCACCCCGATCAAAATCAGCAGCTTCATAATGCCTATAGCGTACATAAAAACAAGGTCTTGCGCGGCCAATCAGCGTTTATCAGCGGCTAATTCGTTTTTTTAAATCTCTGAAGTCCGCGTTCTGTGGCGCGAGCTTCAGCTTGCAGCGGCGGCTTCAGCCGGCGTGTCAAGCCACTGAGAGCCAGCTACCATTGAATCCATTCGGCGGAGACCCTAACCCCTCAAAGCCTCCACCGGATCGATCCGAGCCGCCCTCCGCCCGGGCACATACCCAGCCACCGCCGCAACCCCCAAAAACACCACCGCGCTACCACCCAATATCAACGGATCCGTCGCGCTAGTCTCATACAACATCGCCGCCATCACCCGAGTCAACGCAAACGAACCAGCAAGCCCAATCGCAATCCCGATCAGAGTCAGCCCCAATCCCCCACCGATCACAAGCCGCAAAATATCGCGCTTCTCGGCGCCCAGCGCAATGCGAATCCCCAGTTCCTGCGTCCTCTGCGCCACCGAATAAGCGATCACTCCGTAAATCCCCACCACCGCGAGAATAAACGCCGTCGCCGAAAACACGCCGATCAGCAGCATCGTGAATTTCGGCGGCGCGCTCGCCAATTCGAGCCTCTCCTCCATGGTCTCGATTTCCGTCACAGGCTGATCCGGATCGGCCGCCGCGATCTGCGCGCGCAAAGCCGCCGCCAGGCTATGCGGCTCGAGCGATGTCCGCACGCTCATATACAACAAGGGCGACGCCAATTGCGGATACGGCAAATACACCTCCGGCCCGGCAGCCTCTGCGATCCCACTATTCTTGGCATCCCCCAGTACTCCGATCACTTCAAATGGCTTCGGCAAATTCCCGACAAAAATCCGCCGCCCGATTGCATTTTGATTCGCCCAGAACCTTCGCACTACCGTCTGATTCACCAGCGCAACCGGAGCCGCGTCCGCATCGTCATGCTCCGTGAAAGCGCGCCCTGCCACGATCGCGATCTCCATGGTCTTCGGATAATCCGGGCTGATCGATTGAATCAGCGCCACCGGCCTTTGCCCCAAAGGCACCACCGGCTGTCCTTCGAACAGGAACGGCGTGCCGTGATTGGCCAGCACTGGAAGCGCCGTCGAAATCGAGGCGGCCTCCACGCCTGGCACGCTCTGCATATTCCGGATCGCCGCGTCATAGAAGGCAATTTTCTGCCGCGCCAGCGGGTAGCGAGCCACCGGCAGATAAGTCTGCATCGTCAGCGTTCCCCGAGCCTCGAAACCCGGACTCGCCGTTCGCATGCGCACGAAGCTTCGCACCAGCAGACCAGCGCCCACCAGCAGCACCATCGCCAGCGCCACCTGTGCAATTACCAGCAAACCACGAGCCTTCTCGCGATGCGGGTTCCCCGTGCTTCCCCGCCCTTCATCGCGCAGCATCGAATTCAAATCGGGCCGCGAGAGCTGAAGCGAAGGCGTCAGACCGAACAACACGCCGCTAGCAATCGAAATCGCCAGCGTAAACGCGAGCACCCTCAAATCCATGCCGACCTCAGCCATCTGCGGAAAATTGCTGGTGCTATAGTTCGCGAGCAGACGCGTCCCAGCCTGCCCCAGTACAATTCCTACGGCGCCGCTGATCGTCGCGAGCAGCACGCTCTCGGTCAGCAGTTGCCGGATCAGCGCCCCGCGCGACCCTCCCAGCGCACTGCGGACCGCGAACTCTTTTCGGCGTCCCAGCGCCCGCGAAAGCAAAAGGCTTGCGACGTTCGCGCATGCGATCAGCAATACGAATCCCACCGCGGCCGAAAGAATCAGCAGCGTCGGACGAACATTCGCCACCAGGTTCTGTTGCAACCCCGACACCGTCATCTTTACGGAAACGGTGGCGTCAAAGTTGCCGGGCTTGTCATGTTTGTATTGCTGATAAATCACCTCGGTTTCCGCTTGCGCCTGCTCCGCCGTAACACCCGGATTCAATCGCCCGACCCCTTCGAAGTACATCCCTCCCACCTGAATCCGCGCCGGCGTGACAATGCTGGTCTCCATCAAACGTGGCGCGAAAATATCCACTTTGCGCCCCAGAAGCGGCGTACTGAATTTCGGGGGCAGCACGCCGATCACCGTGTAGTCCTTCGAATCGAGCGAAAGATTCTTCCCCACCGCATCGCCGTTAAACAGACGCGCTGCAAGCTCCGCGCTGATCATCACCACCATATTTCCGCCGGCCAGGTCCTCGTCCGCACGGAATGCTCGCCCGGCGACAGGCTTTACACCCAGCACCTCGAAAAGATTCCAGGTAACCCGCTCCGCGACAATCTGCTCAGCATCACCCCGTCCCGTCAGATTGAACGACTCCTGCTGATACGCGGCAACACCTGAGAACGATCGGCTGTGATCGCGCAGTGCCGTGTAATAGGGCAGCGAAAGATACCCGGCTTGACCGCGCTCGCTAGAAATCCTAACCAGCCGGCCGGGATCCTGGTAAGGGAGCGGCCGGAGCAATAGCGCGTTAGCGATAGTGAAAATCGCGGTGTTCGCGCCGATCCCCAGCGCCAGGGTGAGAATCGCGACCGCGGTAAATCCGGGGCTCCTGGCCAGCATCCGAAACGCATATCGCATATTCAAATGTTAGCGCCACTTTTAAGGTCAAATAAGGCGTTGTTGGCGATCTTAAGCGCGAACTTATGGTCAATTAAGTGCGTCTTAGTGGCAAAGCGTCCCATTGACGTAGAACGCCGTTGGCGCTATGTTGCTGCCGCTCCAGGTTCCGTTGAAGCCCATCCCACTCAAGGTCGATCCGGCGCTGATGGTCGCATTGTAGCTTTCATAGGTGAACTTGACGTTCGCTCCGGTCTGCGTGTAGTTCGCATTCCACGCCTGCGTTACCGCTTGCGTTCCCGGCCATGTCCAGGTCAATACCCAGTCGGTGATTGGGGTGCTTCCTGTGTTCTTGATGGAGTAAGTTCCGCCGAAGCCGCCGGGCCATTGGCTCGACACGCTGTAGCTGACCGAACAAGCCATCGCGCCGGAGGTCGCCGCACTCGCCTGGTTGGTGTCGGCGGATTCTCCGCCGGAGTTCACCGCGCTGACGCGATAGTAGTACGTCGTGGAAGCGGTCAGGCCAGTGGCCGTGTAGCTGGTCGTCGTGATGCCGCTCGCGATCCGGTTGGCCGCCGACGGAGTGAAGCCGGAAGTGGTGCTTTCATAAACATCGTAGGTGACGCCGCTGGTTGTGCTGGCGGTCCACGCTAGATTGATCTGACTGGTCCCAGCCGAGGTTGCGGTGAGATTGGACGGAGCCGACGGCGCTACCGCGTTCACCGTTTGCGTCAACACCGAAGAACTGGAGGCCGTATCCGCGGCGTCGCCGCCATAGGCCGCGGTAATCGAATGCGCGCCCTGGGCGAGCGAAGTCGTGGTGATCGATGCGCTACCGGAGCTGAGAGTCGCTGTCCCGATTACGGTCGCGCCATCCAGGAACTGAACGGTTCCCGTCGCCGATGTGGGCGTTACGGACGCCGTGAACTTCACGCTCTGGCCTACCGTCGACGGGTTCACGCTGGACGATACGCCTGTACTGCTGGTCGCCTTCGCATTTACGACTTGGCTCAACGGAGCCGATTGGAAGCCCAGATAATTGGCATCTCCGCTATAAATCACGGTGATGGCGTGGGTCCCTTGAGCCAGATTCGCGGTCGAATATTGCGCGACACCGGAGGCAACCGTGACCGTAGCGAGCAGTGTGCCGCTATCGATAAACTGCACCGTTCCGGTCGCAGCGGAAGCGATCGTCACAGTGAGAGTGACGCTCTGCCCGACGATCGAAGGATTGAGGCTCGAAGTGTAGCCCAAACCGGTATTCAGCTTCACCGCTTGGGACAGAGGCGCGGACGTCGATCCAGCATCGTTCGCATCGCCGCTATAGACGGCAGTGATGATGTGCGTCCCTTGCGTGAGCGTGGAAATATTCAGAGATGTGGCTCCGCCGCTCAGCGTGCCGCTGCCGATTGCCGTCGTCCCGTCCAGGAATTGGACCGTCCCACTCGCACTTGAAGGACTGACCGTCACCAGGAAGCTGAACGCTCCGCCGACGGGTGAGGGATTCTGCGTGGAAGACAATGACACCGTCGTCGTAGTGAGCACCGTTTGCGTAATCGCCGCCGAGGTGGAGGCGAGATTCAGCGAATCTCCGCTATAAGCCGCGGTGATCGAATGTTTTCCGGTGGCGAGCGCCGAAGTGCTAAATGAGGCCGCGCCGCTAGCGATGGCTCCGCTGCCCAACACCGTGGTTCCATCCAGGAACTGGATCGTACCGGTCGCGGTCGAAGGGCTCACGGTTGCCGTAATGAGGACGTTCGATCCGCTGTTCGAAGGATTTGGCGACGACGCCACGGTGGTAGTGGTGGTGGCCTTGGGATTAATCGTCTCGCTTAGGGGAGCCGAGGAAGAACTCAGGTAATTCGCGTCGCCGCTGTAGATCACGCTGATAGCGTGCGCCCCCTGCACCAGGCTCGACGTCGAATAGGCCGCGACACCGGCGCTGACCGTGATCGTCCCCAGGGCCGTGGCTCCATCCGAAAATTGTATCGTGCCTGTCGCAGCCGAATTGATCGTCACCGTGAAAGTAACCGATTGGCCGACGACCGCGGGATTGAGGCTCGAGACTAGGCTCAAGCCCGTAATCGCCTTGACGGATTGCGACAAGGTCGCGGAGGTCGATCCTGCGTCGTTAGCATCGCCGCTATAGACGGCAGTGATCGAGTGGGTTCCCTGCGTGGTGAACGTAGCGCTGAACAACACCGATCCACCGGAAATAGTAGCTGAACCCAGGGACGATCCTCCGTCGAAGAATTGGATGGTTCCCGTGGCCGTCGAAGGAGTCACGCCGGCCGTGAAATAAACCGCGGTGTTGACCGCCGAAGGATTCTGCCCCGAGGAAAGGCTTACCGCCGTGTTTGCCAGGACCGTCTGCGTCAGGTTCGTCGAAGTGCTATTCGCATTGTTCGCATCGCCAGAATAAGTGGCATACAAGACGACTGGGCCGGCGTTCGCGAAAGAATAACTGAAGCTGGCGGTTCCGTTCGACAGTGTCGCGCTGCCGAGCAATGCTCCCGCGCCGTAGAATTGGATGGTTCCGGTGGCCGTTTCGGGCGATACCGTAGAGGTCAGCGTCACAGTCTGGTTTTGATTGGACGGATTCGGAGTTGCTGCGATCGTCGTAGTGGTAGTGTTTTTTTGCACGGTGACGCCGACGATCCCCGAACTGCTGGGCGCGTAGGTAGCATCGCCCACATAGATCGCGCCTACCGTGTTGGTTGTGCCGGTCGCGGTCCAGCTAAACACGGCTTGCCCCGCGCTCACCGGAGCGGTCCCGGCCAGCACGCCGTTGATTATGAAATCCACGTTTCCGGTGGCTGCGGAGGCGGAAACCGTCGCGGTTATCGTGACTTGCCCGCCCGGAGGTACCGAGGTCGGCGTCGCCGCGACTGTCGTCGTGGTTCCCTGATAGCTGACCTGCCGGATCTTGTTTACGCCATCGCTGATCAGTAGCTGATTGGCCGGCGCGTTCCAGTAAACGCCATCCACGCCGGAGAAATAGGTTTGCGACGGAGGAACGTTGTCGGGACCGATCCCGGAGTTTCCATTGCCGGCGTAGGTGGTGATGATGCCCGAAAGATCTACCTTGCGAATACGTCCCGCATCGCCGATGTACATTTGGCCAACGTTATCGAAGGTAAGTTCCCGGGGCGACAATTGCGCCGAAGTGGCGGGTCCACCGTCGCCGGCGAAATAGGGCACGCCATTGCCTGCCACGGTCGTGATAATGCCGGTCGAGAGGTTCACGGCGCGAATGCGGTCGTTCCCCGAGTCCGCGATATAGAGAGACCCATTGAAATACGCGAGAGAATATGGCTCTTGAAGCGTGGCCGAAGTGGCGGGTCCGCCATCGCCCAAAGGACCGGATAGACCTGTTCCGACGACGGTCGTAATGATTCCGGTGTCTCCGGCGACTTTTCGAACGACGCTGGCCGCCATGTCGCAAATATAGAGGTCGTTATAAATGGCGGGCGGCACGGCGCGCTGCACGAAGACCACTCCGGTGGGCATGTAGAAGCTGGCGCTGGCGAAGGGACCGCCGTCTCCCGCGGACACCGGATTTCCGGTTCCGTATCCTTGAATGATTCCAGTGGAAAGCGAGACGCAGCGAATCTTATACGCCAGGAAATCACCGAAGCAGATATTGTTCACGCCGTCATAGGCCAGCTGGTAGACAGCTCCAAGGTTCGCGCTCGTCGCCGGGCCACCATCGCCTGCCGTTCCGCGCGTGCCGTTCCCGGCGATGGTCGAGATGATCCCGGCCGGATTGATCATGCGGATCACCCAGTTTGCCGCGTCGGAAAAATAGATATTTCCAGCGTTATCGGTAATCGCCATTTGCGGATTACACAAAACCGCCGCTGCCGCAGGTCCGTTATCTCCCGAGTACGCGCAGGTTCCGTATTTGGCTCCGGCGATGGTGGTGATCAGGGCCTGGCCCGGCATTATGCCAACGGACAGGAAACAGAAGGCAAAGAGGTGAAGTGGTCTCACGTGGCCATCATAGGGTCAGAGAGGTCCCTATTACTCTACGGTCTGTTACTGAGAGACCTCGGTTTTCTGCATTAGACAGGGGTGGGAAATGCTGATTACAATCGCGTTGCGGGCAGGCGGATGCCGTCGCCAAAAAATGGGCAGGTCCTTGACAAGTCATAGCCCTGCCCAACTCAGCGCTCTTTATTTCGCCGTAATCCTCCGATAGCAGATCACGGGCTAATTGATCTCACTTACCTTGATATGCGGCAAGCGGGCGAAAAGTTAGCGCATGATAAACTGGGAATCGATTTGAACGAGAGTCCGTCTGTCACGGATCTGCTGCATGCCTGGCGGGAGGGCGATCGCTCTGCTCTCGATCGGCTGGTTCCGCTGGTCTATTCCAATTTGCGCGGCATGGCGGCAGCGCATCTTCATCGCGAAAGCGGCAGCCAGACGCTGGACCCTACGGCCCTGGTCCACGAAGCGTACCTGCGCCTGGTCGGAGACTCCGATCCCGAGTTTCAAAACCGCGCCCATTTTCTGGGTGTCGCATCGCGGGTGATGCGCCAGATCCTGGTGGATCGCGCCCGCGCCAGAAACGCCTATAAACGGCAGGGAGGCGCGCGGGTGCCCCTCGACGACGACCTGATTTTCACCGGAGAGCGCGCGGCGATGGTGGTTGCGTTGGACGACGCGCTGAGCGATCTGGAACGGCAGGATCCGGAGAAGGCCCGGCTGCTCGAAATGCGCTATTTCGGGGGAATGACCGCGGAGGACAGCGCGGCACTGCTCGGAGTGCCTCTGCATAAGATCAACCGGCAAATGAAGCTGGCGCAGGCGTGGCTGCGGAGGGAGCTGGGTCCGGTCGAACCCTGACCGTGGGATTTGTGTTTGGCAGGCGGAACCGCCTGCCCCACCACAACAAAGCGGTTACAGGACTGTGGGACAGGCGGTTTCGCCTGTCGAACTAAGGAAGTGGGGTTTCCTTAAGCGAGCCCCGGCACGGACCATCCCGCGCGATATTTTCTCCGCAACAGAGCATTCGCCTCGGCGGAGTTCGCGAACTTGGCCTTCGGTCCGTGCCAGGCGAGCGTGGTATTCGGGAAGTGCGTGGCCAGAGGTCCAAGCAGCACCGCTTCGGTGAGAGGACCTGCGAAATCGAACCCGGCCGACGTTTGGCCGTTTCCCAGCACCGCTTCGGCGAACTCGTGATAATGGTTGGTTCTTTCAAACTCGGGCATCGCGAATCCTGAAAAATCCTGCTCCGGCAGCAGCACCGGCATTTTGATATGCGGCAGCAGCAATTGCCCTTTTGTCCCGATGAAAATCGAACCCTGGCCCGGAAATTTCACCGCGCCGAGAAGCGATCGGATCTCCTCCGGAGGGATGCGGTCGCCGTCGTACCAGGTGACGGGGACCGTCTTTTCCGACGTGAACGGAGTCCCCGCAAAAACATAGCGGATCAGCGTGTCGAGCGCCCAGCTTTCCGTGTTCGGCGCCGCGCCTTCGCTGCGAACGGTAATGGGCGAGCCGAGCTGGAGTGCGCCGAATACAGGGTCCAGAATATGGCAGCCCATGTCGCCGAAGGTCGCGGTGCCGAAGTCAAGCCGCTTGCGCCAGTTGCCGGGATGATAAGCATCCTTGAGGAACGGGCGGACCGCAGCTACGCCGAGCCACAGATCCCAGTTGAAGCCGTCAGGCACCGGATCGGGCGTGGCGGGGAGCATGGCGGTGTCGCCCCACTTCTTCTCGCTCCAGGTATGGACTTCTTTCACTTTGCCGATGGCTCCACTTTGGATCAGGCTCACGGCCGTCTTATACTCGCGCCAGGAATGGATCTGGATGCCCATCTGGGTCGGCAGTTTTTTCGCGCGCGCCATTTTCATCAGCGTGCGGACTTCGTGGATATCGTGCGCCAGTGGCTTCTGGACGTAGACGGGCAACCCCATGCGCATCGCGCTGATCGCCTGCGGAGCGTGCATGTGATCCGGCGTGCCGACCGAGGCCGCGTCGATCTGCCCGCGCTCCTTCTTGAGCATTTCGCGCCAGTCCTGATACAGGCGCGCTTCAGGATACTTCTGCTTGACCTTATCGAGCCGGTTCGAGTCCACTTCCGCGACTGCGATGAGTTTCACCTTGGGGTGCGATGCGATGCTGTCCAGCGTTTCAAACGCCATGCCGTTGGCTCCGAATGCCGCCAGCCGCACCGTGCTCGAAGGAGGTTTCGATAAGAGCTCGCGGACGAAAAACGGGGCGGCGAGCAAAAATGATCGGCGATCGGTCATGACCGGATCATAACAGGCTAAAAGAGATCGCTTCCTGCGGTCGCGGTTCGGTAAGCTACTCTTCCCGCAGAGCGTCCATCGGCTCCAGCCGCGACGCCCGGTATGCCGGGCCATAGCTCGCGATCAACGCCACGGTCGCCAGCAGGAGCACAGCTCCGCACAGCGTTACCGGATCGTACGGCTTCAAATCGTAGAGCATCGCAGTCGCCGCCCGCGCCGCCCATAACGATAATCCGACGCCGGCCGCCAGTCCGATCCCGAGCAGCAGGCCGGCTTCCTTGAGCACCAGGCGAATCACGCGTCCCCGGCCCGCGCCCAAAGCGATCCGCACTCCGATCTCGTTTCGCCGGCGCGCCACCATATACGCGACCACGCCGTAAAGTCCCAGCACCGCGAGGGATCCGGCCAGCAACCCGAACGCGCCCGCGAGCGCGGCCATCAGGCGTTCCCGCATCAACGATTCCTTGAGTTGCGTGCTCAGAATGGTGAACTGAATAGCCAACGCCGGATTCACTTCCGCCACCGCTGCCGTCGCTGCCCGCAGAACTCCGCCGGCCGGAGCGCTGGTCCGTAGAACGTAGACCGCGTCGGACCACGGATCGTCGCTCTGCGCGATCGGCAGGAAGCTGATGGGCCTGAAATCCTCGCGCAGTTCGTAGTATTTCGTATTGCGCACCAGACCCACCACTTGGTACACCGGATCGGGTTTGCCGGCGTCGCCTCGCACACGGAACAGCCGCCCCACCGGATTCTCGCCGCCGAAAATGGTTTTCGCGAACGCTTCGTTGACGATCGCAACTTTGGGCGATGTTAGGTTGTCGCGCTGGTCAAAATCGCGGCCCGCGAGGAAGCTGGTTTCCATGGTCTTGAAGTACTCCGGACCCGCGCGGTTGAACATCACGTCCGTGCGCTGCGGATTGCTCGATCCATCCGCCCACACCGTCTCATCCCAGCCGGCGCCGCTCACCGGCGTCCAGCCGACCTGCGCGACAGAAGGCGCTCCCGTCCGCGCTTGGAGCCGCTCCCGAACCTCGCGATACACTTCCAGCGTGCGCTCCTTGGAATAATGCCCGGGCTTGAGATCCAGTTGCACCGCGATAATTCCTTCGGGACGAAACCCGGGCTGGACGTCCAGCAGCTTCTGAAGGCTGCGCACGAATAGAAACGCCCCCACCAGCAGCACCAGGGAAAGCGCCACCTGCGCCACCACCAAAATTCGCCGCAATCCAAATCGCTCTCGTCCCGTCGTGATCCCCCTGCCGCCGGACCGCATCGCCGACGCCGGAGTGATATTGGTCGCCCGAATCGCCGGAGCCAGACCGAACAGCAGGCATGTTAAAACCGCGACCCCCGCCATGAAGCCGAGCACGCGCGGATCGAGCTGCAAGCCGACGAACACCGTGTTTCCCGCTGTGCTGAGAAACGCCACCAGAGCGCGGCTCAAGCCCTGTGCCAGCAGCGCTCCCAAGGCAGTGCCGAACAGCGCCAGCAGCATGCTCTCAGATAATAGTTGCCGGATCAGCCTGCCGCGCGACGCCCCAATCGCCTGCCGCACGGCGATCTCCCGTTCCCGCACGCTGGCTCGCGCGAGCAGCAGATTCGCCAGGTTCGCGCACGCGATCAACAGCACCAGCGCCGTGGTCGTCCACAGGATCCATAGAGGATTCTCGAACTGGTCGCGCAAATTCGATACGCCCGTGCCCCCCGAAGTCACGGTCACCTTATTCGCCAGAAATTTCTTCGCGCCATCCGGCCGGTAATTGGGAGGAAGCGTCGCTTCCATAATTCCGGGCGAGATCGTCTGCATCTGGGCATTCGCGCGCTCAATCGTCCAGCCAGGCTTCAACCGCCCCATCGCGGACAACCACCACGCGTGGCGGAACGGAATCCTCCCTTTGCCGTCGTCGGAGAACATTGGATCGGCGCAGATAGGCACGGCGACGTCGTAGCGATGCCCCACTTCGACGCCGAAAAAACCGGCCGGCGTGACCCCTACGATCGGAAACGGGTGGCCATCCAGCTTGACGATGCGCCCCAGCACCCCTGCCTCGCCTCCGAATTCCCTCTGCCAGAACGAATAGCTGATCACCGCGCCCGGCGAGCCGCAGCCCGGCTGATCGTCCTCAGCCTTGATCGTTCGACCCAGCAGCGCAGGCGTGCCCAGCACGGAGAAAAAATCTCCGCTGACGTACAATCCCTGGGCGAAACGCACCTCTCCGCCAGGCGCCAGATTGAACTGCGTGGCGCTCCACGCCATCGTCCCGCTGAACGCTTCCGAACGCTGGTGAATCTGCTCCCACAACGCATGGGTAAGCCGGGCGCTGCGCGTCGAATACCAGCCCGAACGCTGCGAGTCCTTAGAGAGTTCGATATAGGCCAGCTCCTGCGGCTTTTCAACCGGCAGCGTCCGTAGCCGGACTGCGTCGATCAGTTGAAAAATAGCGGTGTTGGCTCCAATGCCGAGCGCCAGCGATAGCACTGACACGATGGTAAACGTCGGGTTCAACCGCAGTTGCCGCAACCCAAACCGCAGGTCCTTAAGGATGGCGTCCATAGCCATTAATACGGCGGACCGCGACTTTAGTTAACAAAGAATCGGTCTTTTAGAGAGGAAGCGCTTCGAGATGAACCCGGCCCTCGCTAGCATCGTAATCCAGCCCCGTAACGGTAAGACCGGTCGTTGCTTCATAACCACGAACCAAGTTGAGAATCGCAGTTTGCACCTGATCGCGAAAGAGCGCGCGCTCGATAAGCTGATCGCGGGGGGACATAGGCTGTTTGGCACATGTTTGTTCTGAAAACCGAACACGGTTATCGCATCTCATTGTGGCCATTGTTAATAGTACGAAGCTAAACGGGGTCCTGGATGGTGTTTCTGTTCCGAATTCGGAACAACCCCAGCGTAACATTCCTTTACGTGTTCGTCGAATGGAAAATTGTCTTAGACCGAAAGTACTCCTAAGTGCTTGCGCACGCTCGACCTCGCGCCCCGTACTGCTTAACAACCCGCATTCCTTGGGAAGCAGTAATGTTCAATCGCTAGCTTTGGGTCGCAAGGGGGCGCAGCAAGCAATGTTATCGATTCTCCTTAATAAACATGCCTCTCCGCCGCAAACTCCTGCCCGCTCCGCGGAACCCTCTCCTCGAAATTCCTCACCCCTCGATAGATCACCTGCCCACCGATCGTGCTCCGATTCTTAGCCGCCATTTCGCGAAGCTGCCTCGCCCTCTGCTCCGATGGAGGATGCGATTGAAAGTACGACCCCAGCGCTTCCCAAACCGCCTGCCCGGCCTCGCCAATCGGTGTCTCCGCCCGCGGAGCCGCTTGCTCCCCGAACTTTACTTTCATCCGGTCGAACACCGCCGCGGCCGCATCCGGATCGTAGCCCGCTTCAATCGCCAGCCGTTCGCCCGAAGCATCGGCATCTGATTCCTGATCCTGGCTGTATCCGATCGCGAATAAACCATGCGCCAGCGAAGCCAATCCCGCCGCGTCCCCGGCGCCGACCCTTTTAAGCGCGATCTCGTATTGATACCGCTCTATGCAATGCCGCAGATCGACGTGCGACATCTCATGTCCCAACACCGCCGCCAGTTCCGATTCCGAAGTGAGAAACTCCATCAAGCCGCTCAATACGTAAACCTGTCCGCCCGGCAGCGCGAACGCATTGACCTGCGGGGATTGAATCACGTGAAACTGATACCGCATCCCCTTGCGATTGACATGAGGCACCAGCCCCGCTGCCACCGCCGTGACATACTCCGAATCCTTTGCATTCTCCGTGCCCCAGGAACTGACCTGAGCCGCGAGCGTCGCGCCCAGTTCCATCTCCTCATGAACCGGAACCCGCGTCGCGTGGAGCCCGACCTCATCCACATCGCGCAAAACATCGGACCAGATCTCCCGCGCCGACTCGAGACCGACATTCGGATCGCGCGTACCCATACAAGCCGCCGCCCCGCATCCGGCCATCAAAACCAGCACCGCATAAAAAGGTTTCCGCGACATTTATAAATACCTCTGAATCCGATCCCGAAACCGCGTATAAATCCAAGAAACCCCAATCAGAATCGCCCCCAAAACAATAAAGGACAAAATCCGATTGAACGTCCCCAACTGCCGCAAATCGTAGAAGAACAGCTTCAACACGCACACCAGGAACAAGAACAATCCTGACAACCTCTGCAACCGGTCCCGCAAAGGAAACCCCGCCGCCAGCAGCGCCAGTCCTTCGACGCCCCATGCCATCGTTAACACCCCTCCCGAAACTTCATAGAACAGCAGCACCGCCAGCAACACCGAAGCCAGCAGCGAATAAAACGCTCGAGCATGCCGGTCCAGCCTCTTCCCTTCCTCCTCCCGCGGCGAAAGCAACTGAGCCGCATAAAAACTCCCGATCACCATCGCACCCGTCAGCAGCCGCCCGCGAATCCCCGCCAAGCTCTCCGGAATATAAAAATTCGTGTTCCAGCATCGCCAGAAAGCCAGGATCGCGATCGGATAACTCTGCCATCTCAAATCGGCGATCTTCTGTACCAGCCCCGTTCGATAGAGAGCGACCACCAGCAAAGCCCACCCCACCACCGCCATCGACCTGCCCAGCTCAAAACGCATCAGAGCCACCGCGAGAATCGCCGGAGCCCACAAATAAGCCCGCGCCACCAGCTTCTCGTCCGCATCCGTCTCCGCTCTTTGATAGCGCCACCACGCGTAATATTCGGAAACCGCAATCGGAACCACCGTCAAGAGGCGATGCGAGATCCGCAGCGTATTGCCCAGGTCCGTGAAATTCGCGAGAAACAGCCGTCCAAACGAAATCACGCCCGTCAAATTCCCCAACAGCCGGAACCGAGCCATCGAGAACGTGAATCCCACCTCCAGCAGCACCATCCCCATCGCCGCCCATGCCAGCGCGACCAGCGGAGGAGGCAGCATCAGCCACGCGAGCGTCATCGCGAACAAAGTCCCCGCCGCCGCGTTCAAGTCCCGAGCCCACCCCCTCTCCTCGCCCGAAACGCGCGCTCTCACCGCCGGGAAAAGCCGCGCACTCAACCAGAAACAAATCACCGCCGCCGCGCCCAACGACCATCGCGACCCTTTATGCACCTGCGCCACGTGGAAATAGAACAGGTTCAAAAATCCCATCGCCGACGCGACGTACGATAGTTGGCGGAAATAATCCGGCAGTCTTCCCAACCCCATTTCGAACGCGACCGCTCCCAGTCCCAGCCACGCAACCCCCAGATACTCGCCCGGGACGACCTTCCAGATCAGTTCCATCAACAACGCGATCGTCGCCGCCGACGCCATCCACTCCACCATCGCCTCGACCTTGCGCGCCCCGAATCGGATACGCAGCGTCACCGCATAATGCACCGCCGCGACCACGGCGATCGGCACCCATTCCCTAAAGTGCCATTTAGGATCCGGCCCAAAGGCGACCACCAATTGAAGGACCGTTGCCAACCCTCCCAGCAAATACGATTGGTATCGAAATTCCCTCTTCTCCGTCCGGTATCCCAACTCGAACAGCACCGCCGCGAACAGCATCCACGACACGCACAGGTACGGCGAATATGTATCGAACCCCAGCACCATGGTGATCAACACCCCAGCAGCCGTGCTGTACACCGCCCCCTCAATCACCCGCCTCCAGCGATTGAAGTAGAACACCGCCGCCGACAGCACCATCACCGGACTCCATCGCGACCACTCCCGATTCGCAAGCCGGAACGTCCCTCCCGCCGGAACATCCACCGCCATCAAATCGAGCAACGACGCCGCGAAAATCCCGCCCGCCAACTGGCGCAAATAAGTCTGCCCGAATCGCAATCCCGCCAGGAACAATATTTCCCCTTCGATCAGCAACCCGGCATTAATCCACGCCCCCGGAGCCTTCAGGAAAATGCTCACCGCCGCCAACGCGCTAGCCAGCGTGATCGGACCCTCATAACCTCCCTCCGCCATCCGCGTCAAGGTATCGCCGCCCTCCCTCTCAGGCGATAACCGCACTCGTAGCATCGCGCTCACGAAATAAGCGAAAGCCCCCGCCGCCAAAGCCGCCCACAAAAGCGGATGCGCCATGCGGTGCCACTTCACCACCGACAATCCGAGAAATCCGAGCGCATTCAACGGCAATATCAGTGACTCGACCGTGAACCCCGCCACGCGCCTCCGCACGCGCATCAAATCGAACGCCTCAAACAACAACCAGTAAGTAGCGAACAGAGCCTGCGTTGACGCGAGTGAAGCCCCCGTATCCGGTCGCGACGCGCAAGTCGCGTACGTCGCCAGCACCCCGAACACCGCCATTTTGGTCCACTCGAATCGATGCGCGATCACCAGCATCGACGCAGCCAATGGAATCAGAGCCAGCACCGCGAACGTAGTATTCTCACCCAGTGCCAGCGTCGCGAACCCCAAAAAATACGCGAGCCCGCTCACCGTCTGCGATTTATATTTCAGCGAGTGGACAATCATCCCGCCCGCCACCGCCAGCAACAACGCTGCCGCCAGCACCGGATTATCGATCACTCGAATCTGCGGCAACGCATACAACCCATAGGTCGTGAAATAAAGCGCCGCCCACCCGCCTCCGATCAACCCCCGCGCAAAGATCCGATACAAAGGACGCCGTTCCAGCACCACTCCGCCCACCAGCATCGCGAAGCTGACGCCGAGCCCGATCGCCACGCGCCCCGCCGCGTCCACATGCGCAAACTCATACCCCAGCAGCAGCGCAATCCCGACCACAAACAGCAGCACGCCAATCTTGTTGAGCCAGTTCCCCCCAACCAGCGCCTCCCACTCCTGCTCCCCAGCCTGCCGCCGAAGCCGATCGCTAAAACTCTCCCGAGGAACCACAGGCACCGGCAACCGCGGAGGCCGAGCCGCCTCACTAGCTGGTTGCTCGGCCACCGCGTGGTCACCCACCACCTGGTCACTCACCACCTGGCTAGCTGCCACTAAGTGAGATACCACCTCGCCGACCGCCGCCTCTTGTGGGGCGGCCATTTCTGGCGGCAGCCGGCTTTCAGTCGGCTTCTCAGCCCGCAACACAGCCCCACAAGCACACCGAGCCACCCCCGCCACAATCGACCGCCCACAAAACTGACAACTATCCGCAAAAGGCCGTCGCGGGAGCGCAGGAGGCATGACCGTAGGAACCGTAGGTACAACCGCAGGAGCAAGGGGCGCCTCCTCGGCCCGAACGCCCGCACCCTCCAGCCGATGCACCCTCTGCGTCAACTTAGAAATCTGCTCATCCCCGGCCGCGCGCTCCTTAGCCAGAACCGCCAGCCTCTCCTCCAAATCCTTAAATCGAGAAGATAGCGCCAGCCATCCCACCAGCATTCCGATAATGAGAAGAACAATTAGATATTCCATAATGTCCCCCCATCAAGCCGACTGCGAATCCATCGCGCCAGCCAACTCCTCCGCCCGCGCACGAACCCCTCGTAAATCGAGCTTCCCCGTCCCCAGCGTCGGCAGCGCATCGACGAAATAAATGTTCTCCCGCTTGGGGATCCACAACTTCGGCAGATCCGTCTCCCCCAACCCGCTCCATACCTCGGCCGCCGTCATCGACCCGGTACAAAGCGCCACCAGCCTCTCGCCCTTCTTCTCATCCGGAACGCCCACCACCGCGCAAGGCGCGTCTCCGCAAATCCGAAGAATCGCGTCCTCGATCTTCAAATGCGGCACCATCTCTCCGCCGATTTTGCTGAACCGCGACAACCGGTCCGTGATGCGCAAAAATCCTTCGTCATCCAGCACCGCGATGTCCCCGGTCCGATACCAATCCTCCGCATGCGCCGCTCCGCCCACATAACCCAGCATCTTGTTAGCGCCCTTAACCAGAAGCAGCCCTTCCTGATTCGCACCCTTCAATTCCAAAGTCTCCGGATCCACTACGCGAGCCGCCACGCCCGGCAAAGGATGCCCTACCGTCCCAAACTTATTCCCGATCTGCGTGTCCCTGCCTGCTTCGAAGTTCGGCACATTCACCGCGACCACCGGGGACATTTCCGTGCACCCATACCCTTCGAGCAGCTCCACCCCGAACGCCTCGACAAACTGTTTCGCAATCGACTCCCGCAGTTTCTCCGCGCCCACCAGCACGAATCGCAGCGTGCTGAACTGCTCCTTGGTGCACTTCCGCGCATATCCCGAACAAAACGTCGGCGTCGACAACAAAAACGTGCCTTTGTGCTTAGCAACAAGTTCCCCGATGGCCTTCGCGTCCGTAGGATTCGGATGATAAGCCGCGCCACACCCCGTCACCAGAGGCAGCCAGATCGTAATCGTGAATCCAAACGAATGAAAAAACGGCAGCACACCGATAATCCGATCCTTCTCGCCCAGCCAAAATACCTGCGATACCGCCTCGATATTCGAAAGGATGTTGTAGTGCGACAGCATCACGCCCTTAGGAGTGCCCGTCGAACCGCTGGAAAAAATCACCGTAGCCAGCGAATCCGGAGTCCTCCCCGCCCGCAGCATAAACCGGGGCGCAAACCGCGCCGTAATAAATGCGCGCACCTTGTTGCCAGCCTGAAACACATCCTCAACAAAAACCATCCCCGGCATAGCCTCAAGCTTCGCTTTAGCCAGGAACACCTTCGAAGTGAGAATCGTAGTAATCCCACACTGCGCCACCGCCGACTCCATAGCGGCCCGTCCCGCCGTGAAATTCAAATTCACCGGCACCATCCCCGCCATAGTGATCCCCAAATTCGCCAAACACCCCGCCACCGAAGAAGGCAACAAAACCCCGACCATATCCGCTCGGTGATGATCGACATTCGGGGACTGACTACCTTTTTCGCCCCGGACATCGCGCGCATCAGAGAATTCCTCAGGCGAAAAAGGCTGTCTGTCCCCTGCCGGTCCTGAGACTCGTGTGGAAGCACGCGCCTGCTTTTTAGCCCACTCCCGCACCAACAAAGCCCCCATCAACGCCTGCCCATAACTCAACTCGCGACCCGTACTATCCGCCACCGCCATCCGCGACCAATTCTTCCTCGCCGTCTTAACAAATCTCAGATGCAGCAAATCGCGTTTACTCTTCCGATGTGCAACCGCCTCACTCCCCAACTCCGCAATCGCCTGCCGCACCGAGTGCGCATTCGCCTCCACCGTAGCCATCGGATCCCCAAACGAAACCGTAACCGGATAAGGAATCCGTTTCGGCCACTTCCAAA
This sequence comes from Bryobacteraceae bacterium, assembly GCA_035485055.1. Classification (GTDB taxonomy): domain Bacteria; phylum Acidobacteriota; class Terriglobia; order Bryobacterales; family Bryobacteraceae; genus Palsa-187. The sequence goes on along the minus strand of DATHOJ010000119.1, from coordinate 1,037 downwards.
AAAACTTCCCTCCCTCAAAACTGAAAATGCTCCCCCACAGCCGGTCCAGATGCACCGGCACCACCGGCACATCCAACCCATCCACAATCTTTTCGAGCCCCCGTTTAAACGGCAACAAATTCCCCGTCCGGCTAATCGCACCCTCCGCAAAGATGCAAACCACATGCCCAGCCTTCAACTCCGCGCGAGCATCCTGAATCGACCGCACCATATCCCGAGGCCCACTGGTCCCCACCGGAATCGCCTTCGACAATTTGAAGAACCAGTGAAACCACTTCAGGTCGTAGTAAGGCTTCCACACCATGAACCGCACGAACCGCTGCAAGCACGCGCCGATCAGCATTCCATCCACATGCGACATATGATTCGCGACCAGCAGCGCAGGCCCGCGCCGCGGAACGTTGTCCGTTCCCACAATGCGAATCTTGAAAATCGTGTGCGTCGCAAACCACAACAGGAACCGCACCAGAAACTCCGGCGCCAGCATCACGATATAAATCGTCACGCCGATGGTCAGCGCACCCGACAACAGAATGATCGTGGCCGGCGACAAGTGCAGCTTGTCGTGCAAGCTGTACAGAGCCGCCGAAGCCAGCAGCATCCCCAGCGTGTTGTAAAATTATTAGTAGCAATCGCCCGCCCCGTCTCGCCCGCCCCGCTGCGCTGCTGCAGATAAGCATTTAGAGGAACGATGAACAACCCGCTGGCAATTCCCATCACGGCGAGCGACAACACGCTCATCACATACGAGCTCTTCGAAAGATAAAGCGCCGCGCTAGCAAACGTCATCAGCGCCGACCCCAGCGGCACCAATCCAATCTCGACCTTATCGCCCGACAGCCTCCCCGCCAGCATTGAACCAATCCCGATCCCGACCGCGAGACAACCCACCATCAGCGAAACCTGCGTCTCATTCACCTTCAGCACTTCGCTTCCAAACACCAGCAGATCGGTCTGAAACAGCGCACCCAAAAACCAGAAGTACGAAATCCCAATCACCGTCAGCCACAGAGGCCGATCCTTCATCAAATGCCGAG